>NZ_BQYM01000035.1 GCF_026008515.1 Hoyosella levis | reverse complement strand
CCATAAAACGGCTCTTCGCTCGCCCCGGGCGCGAAATAGCAGCTTGGCTGATGAGTTGTATTACGAGACCATGGCCGAGTTGGGTATACCTGCGTTATAAGCCAAGGGGAGTTGCCAACGACAAGCTGCAACACGCAAGAGAGCAAAAAGCTCTGAAACAGAAGGGCCGCGTCCGAAGTCTTGGCGCAGCCCTTTTGTTGAAAAAATGTCGCGCTCTCTGGAGCGTGAAACG
>NZ_BQYM01000034.1 GCF_026008515.1 Hoyosella levis | reverse complement strand
CTGCCGCGCGTGGCGTCCTTGTCCCTTGTGGGCCCCTCCTCGTCGGGGTGGCCGCTGGGGTGCTGGGGCGCCGATTGTTTGAATAGATGTAAGGCCAGTTGTTTGGTCTTCGGATAGTGCTGATTCGCCCCCTGCCGTGGTGCCCTCGTGGTGCTAGCGGGGGGTGGGTTGATGGTTCTTGACGGAGAGTTTGATCCTGGCTCAGGACGAACGCTGGCGGCGTGCTTAACACA
>NZ_BQYM01000033.1 GCF_026008515.1 Hoyosella levis | reverse complement strand
CTGCCACCCCTTTGCGGGGTGGTGCCTGCCGCGCGTGGCGTCCTTGTCCCTTGTGGGCCCCTCCTCGTCGGGGTGGCCGCTGGGGTGCTGGGGCGCCGATTGAGCAAGAAAAATTTGCAAGGCCAGTTGTTTGGTCTTCGGATAGTGCTGATTCGCCCCCTGTGGTGGTGCCCTCGTGGTGCCGCTGGGGGGTGGGTTGATGGTTCTTGACGGAGAGTTTGATCCTGGCTCAGGACGAACGCTGGCGGCGTGCTTAACACATG
>NZ_BQYM01000032.1 GCF_026008515.1 Hoyosella levis | reverse complement strand
CGATGTCGATGGTGAGGTTCAGGCCGGTGGGGGTGGTGGCGAGGTCGCTGAAGACACCGACCACCTGCGGCATGAACATGCCCTCGCGGGTGGTGCCTGCCGCCGTCCCGTCGTCGGTGACACCGGTGAACTCGGTGGTGACGGAGTCCTTGGTGATCGTGATGTCGAGCGTGTCGCAGGCGGTGAGCCGGTCGAGCGGCACCGAGGTGATCACGCCATTGCGGATGACGACCTGGGCGTCGGTGGGGGTGGCGCGGACCTGCATGCCGAAGCGGGTGGCGTCGGGCGCGCCGGGCGGGATGGT
>NZ_BQYM01000031.1 GCF_026008515.1 Hoyosella levis | reverse complement strand
GGGGAGGTGTCGGCGTTGCTCGGCCCGTCGGGCACGGGCAAGTCGGTGTTCCTGAAGTCGCTGATCGGCCTGCTCCGCCCGGAGCGGGGAACGATCGTGATCGATGGCACCGACATCCTGCAGTGCACGCAGCGCGAGCTCTACGAGATCCGCAAGCTGTTCGGGGTGCTGTTCCAGGATGGCGCGCTGTTCGGGTCGATGGACCTGTATGACAACGTGGCGTTCCCGCTGCGCGAGCACACCAAGAAGTCCGAGTCCGAGATCCGCAAGATCGTGATGGACAACATGGAGCTCGTGGGCCTGATGGGGGCGGAGAACAAGCTGCCGGGCGAGATCTCGGGCGGGATGCGCAAGCGCGCGGGCCTCGCGCGGTCGCTGGTGCTCAA
>NZ_BQYM01000030.1 GCF_026008515.1 Hoyosella levis | reverse complement strand
GTTCATGCCGCAGGTGGTCGGTGTCTTCAGCGACCTCGCCACCACCCCCACCGGCCTGAACCTCACCATCGACATCGACTCCCGCTTCTCCACCCACCCCACCGCGATCAAGCTCGCCACCATCGCCCTCGGCATCCTCGCCACCCTCCTCGCCCTCGCCGCCCTCCACCAGCTCGACACCACCGACGGGCGCCGCCACCGCCGCTTCCTCCCCGCCAGCTGGTGGAGAATCCGCCCCCTCGACGCCATCGTCGCCACCATCCTCGCCACCTGGTACCTCATCGGCGCCAACACCGCCGACGACGGCTACATCCTCACCATGGCCCGCGTCGCCAACGAGGCCGGCTACATGGCCAACTACTACCGCTGGTTCGGCGTCTCCGAGGCCCCCTTCGGCTGGTTCTACGACATCACCGCCCTGCTCGCCCAGATCTCCACCGCCAGCCCCTTCGTCCGCATCACCACCCTCATCGCCTCCCTGCTGTGCTGGTGGATCATCTCCCGCGAGGTCATCCCCCGCCTCGGCCGCCGCGCCCGCACCACCCCCGCCGTCGCCTGGACCGCCGCCGCCGTCTTCCTCGCCTTCTGGCTGCCCTACAACAACGGCCTGCGCCCCGAGCCCATCATCGCCGTCGGCGCCCTGCTCACCTGGATCAGCGTCGAGCGCGCCATCGCCACCCACCGCCTCATGCCCGCCGCCACCGCCGTGATCATCGCCGCGTTCTCCCTCGCCGCCGGCCCCACCGGCCTCATGGCCGTCGCCGCCCTCCTCGCCGGCTCGAGGCCCCTGCTCGCCATCCTCATCAAGCGCGCCCGCGAGCACGGCTGGCTCCCCGTCACCGCCCCCATCCTCGCCGCCGGCATGGCCGTGCTGTTCATCATCTTCTACGACCAGACCCTCGCCACCGTCACCGAGGCCTCCCGCCTCCGCACCGCCATCGGACCCTC
>NZ_BQYM01000029.1 GCF_026008515.1 Hoyosella levis | reverse complement strand
AGGACGGCGTCAAGCCCGGAACCACCGCCAGTGAGAACGCCGAGCTGCGCGAAGCCCGGAAACGGATCCGGCTGCTCGAACAGGAGAACGAGGTCCTGCGTCGCGCCGCGGCATATCTGTCGCAGGCGAACCTGCCGGGAAAATGATGTACCCGCTCGTCCGTGAGTTGGCCGTTGACGGCATCCCCGTCGCGGTGACGTGCCGGGTCCTCAAAATCGCGCGTCAGCCCTACTACCGGTGGCTCGCCACACCGGTGACCGCTGCCGAACTCGACGAGGCCTACCGGGCCAACGCCCTGTTCGACGCCCACCGCGACGACCCCGAATTCGGGTACCGGTTCCTCGTCGACGAGGCCGCCGACGCCGGCCAGACGATGGCGCAGCGCACCGGGTGGCGGATCTGCTCAGCCAACAAGTGGTGGAGCTCGTTCGGCAAGAAACGCGGCACCAAACACGTCCGTTCCGGGCCGCCGGTCCACGACGACCTCGTCGCCCGCAACTTCACCGCCGATAAGCGGAATCGATTGTGGCTCACAGATATCACCGAGCATCACACCGGTGAGGGCAAGCTCTACCTGTGCGCGATCAAGGACGTGCACTCGAACCGGATCGTCGGCTACTCCATCGACTCGAGAATGAAAGCCCGACTCGCGGTCGACGCCCTCGACTCCGCCGTCGCCCGCCGGGCCGCGGCCGGAGATCAGGTCGCCGGCTGCATCGTCCACAGCGACCGCGGATCGCAATTCCGGTCCAGGAAATTCGTCCACGCTCTCGGCCGGCACGCGATGGTCGGATCGATGGGCCGAGCCGGCGCCTGCGGCGACAACGCCGCCATGGAATCGTTCTTCTCACTGCTGCAGAAGAACGTCCTCGACCGCCAGCCCTGGGCGATCCGGAACGAGCTCCGGATCGCGATCATCACCTGGATCGAACGGACCTACCACCGCCGCCGACGCCAAGCCAGGCTCGGCAGATTGACCCCTGTCGAATACGAGACCATCATGACCACACCAGCCACTCAGGCTGCGTGACCGAACCTGTCACCTGATCGTGCAGCAGTCCCCTT
>NZ_BQYM01000028.1 GCF_026008515.1 Hoyosella levis | reverse complement strand
CCTGGGTTCAAGGGGTGGTCGCAACACCTTCTAGCAGAAGAGGTGTTGCGCATGGATGCACGTCGCGGCCGTCCACGGGTGCCCGCCGAGCACGAGAATCGCTTCTGGGCCAGCATCCGCGAGGGCCTGGGCATCGAGGAGTCCGCCGCTGCCGCTGGCGTGTCACGGGTGAAGGGGCGAGCATGGTTCTGGGACCGTGGCGGAGTGATGCCACCAGCCACGACAGGCCAGCGGGCGCGGTCGCTGGGCTTCGCCGAGCGCGAGGAGATCGCGCTGCTCGCCGCCCGCGACCACGGGGTCCGCGAGATCGCCCGGCGGCTCGGCCGGGCCCCGAGCACCATCAGCCGGGAGCTGCGCCGGGTCACCCACCGGCGCTCGCCCGATGACCGGCACCGGATCCCCTACCGGGCCTCGACCGCGCAGGCCGATGCCGACGGCAGGGCCCGCAGGCCCAAGCCGGCCAGGCTCGCGACCTGCCTGCCGCTGCGCCGCGAGGTGCAGAATCGGCTCAGGCGCAAGCACAGCCCGGAGCAGATCGCCGGGCGGCTGCGCGAGGACTTCCCCGACGATCCGGAGATGTGGGTGTCGCACGAGACGATCTATAAGGCCATCTACGTGCAGGGCCGTGGCGCGCTCAAGCGCGAGCTCGCCCGCAGCCTGCGCACCGGCCGGGCGGTTCGCAGGCCCGGCCGCGGGGCCGGGCAGAGGCGCGGCCGGATCCCGGGCATGGTCAATATCGCTGAGCGGCCCGCCGAGGTCGAGGACCGGGCCGTGCCGGGCGACTGGGAGGGCGATCTGATCCTCGGGTCGGTCGCGTCGGGCTCGGCGATCGGCACGCTGGTGGAGCGGGCCACCGGGTTCGTGCTGCTGCTGCACCTGCCCGGCGACCACGCCGCGGGCACCGTGGCGGACGCGATGATCGCGAAGATGGGAGGGCTGCCCGGGCAGCTGCGGCGGTCGCTGGCCTGGGACCAGGGCAGCGAGATGTCCGACCATGCCCGCATCGCTGGGGCCACGGGGCTCGACATCTACTTCTGCGATCCGCACTCGCCGTGGCAGCGGGGCAGCAACGAGAACACCAACGGGCTGCTGCGCCAGTACTTCGCCAAGGGCTCGGACCTGTCGCGGTGGGGGCCGGGCTACCTCGACATGGTGGCCGCCGAGCTCAATGACCGGCCCCGCAAGCGGCTGCGCTGGGCCACCCCTGCCGAGGCCCTCGCTAGGATGTTGTCCGAGGAGCCGGATCCGCCTGGTGTTGCGACGACCGCATGAATCCACC
>NZ_BQYM01000027.1 GCF_026008515.1 Hoyosella levis | reverse complement strand
GGCGGTTTCAGGGAGCCATCGCAACACCTGCGATCAGTCCTGCCAGCTTGTCACAGGGCTTGCTCCAGCCCAGGGTCTTGCGGGGACGGATGTTGAGCAAGCGCTGGGTCTCGGCCAGGCCGGCATCGGTGACCTCGTTGAAGTCCGTGCCCTTCGGATAGAAGTCGCGGACCAGCCCATTGGTGTTCTCGTTGCTGCCACGCTGCCACGGCGAGTGCGGGTCGCAGAAGAACACCCGGCAGCCGGTGGCGACGGTGAACCGCGCGTGCGCGGCCATCTCGGTGCCCTGGTCCCAGGTGATCGTGCGGGCCAGCCCGGCGGGCAGGCCCTCGATCATGCGCCCGAGGACGTCTACGACCGTGGCGCTGTCGCGGGCGCCCGGCAGCCTCCCGAGCAGCGCGTACCGGGTGGAGCGCTCCACGAGGGTGACGATCCCGGAGTTGCCCGGCCCCACGACCAGGTCTCCCTCCCAGTGGCCCGGCACGGCCCGGTCGGCGGCCTCGGCGGGCCGGTCCGACAGCCTCGCCCCCTCCAGCCAGGGCCTCGAGGCGCGCGCGGGCAGCCGCGAGCGCGGGATGCGCCCGGCCCGGCCCGTGCGCAGGGCCTTGGCCACGGCCAGCTCGTGGCGCAGCGCGCCCCGGCCCTGGACGTAGAGGGCCTGGTAGACCGTCTCGTGCGACACGTGCGCCTCCTTCCGGCCGGGGAACAGCGCCCGCAGCTCCGCGGCGACCTGCTCGGGGGAGAACCTCTGGTTCAGCAGCGCCACCACCGGCCCGCGCACGGCGGGGTCATCGAGCTTGCCCGGCCGCGGGCGGGGCCGGGCGGCCAGCGCCCGGTAGTGGGCCAGCCCGGCGTCGTAGCGGTGCTCGCCCCAGTGGATGACCCCGCGCGCCCTGATCTCCCGGGAGACCGTCGACGGCGACACCCCGAGCCGGCGGGCGATCGCGCGCAGCGGCAGTGGCTCCGGCAGCGACCGCGCGGCCTCGATGAACGAGCGGTCCGCCAGCGTGAGACGCCGGTAGGCCCTGCCTGGCGACGGTGGTGGCCCGGCGTCCACGGGGATGGGCCTCACCCCGCCGGCGGCTCCCCGCCGCACCTGCATGCCCGCTTGCTCCGCCCACCGGTTCACCGTCATCCTCGACACCCCTAGAGTGTCGCCGATCTCTATCGCGGACCTGCCACGGACCAGCCTGCTATACGCCGCCGCCCGGACCTCCCACGGAATCTTCCTCGCCATCAGCATGCCCCTTCAGCCAGGGGTGTTGCGATGGCTCCCTGAATCCGCC
>NZ_BQYM01000026.1 GCF_026008515.1 Hoyosella levis | reverse complement strand
GGGCGTTCCCCCCGAGATATGGACACCAATACCTATGCGGCGGAAGTCATCATAGTCGATCTCTGCTCGAACTCGATAGGACAGATCTGACCGAGAGCGGAATGCCTCCTTCGCGTGTTGTAACGCGTGATCCAACGGAAGACGGCGGTGCGGGCCTCACCTGCGCTGTTCCACCTTTTCCGGCCCTGGAGTGTCTCCCGCTTCAACGTCGCGTTCCATGATTCGGCGGCAGCGTTGTCCGCCGACGTTCCGACCGCACCTCGCGACCGGGTCACGCCCAGCTCGCGGCAGACATCCGCGAAGTTCTGCGAGACGTATTGGGCACCGTTGTCGGAGTGGAAGATCGCGCCGTCGAGACCGGCGGCACCGCGGGCGGCGGCCGCTGCCCGCAGGGCGTCGGTGACCAGCTCGGTGCGCATATGCGGTGCGATCGACCACCCCGCCAACCGTTTGGAGTTCAGGTCCAATACTGTTGCCAGATAGAGGAAGTCACCGTCCCCGACGGGGAGGTAAGTGATGTCGCCGACATACTTGGTGTTCGGTGCGCTCGCGGTGAAGTCCCGCCGGATCAGGTCCGGCACCGGGCTCGCGGAAGGTTCGGGGACTGTGGTGCGCACGGTCTTGCGCAGGTGCACCCCGACGATCCCGTTCGCACGCATCACCCGTTCGACCCGCTTGTGGTTCACCTCGATCCCGGCGTCGCGCAACTCAGCCGTGATGCGCGGGGCACCGTAGGTGCCGTCGAACTCGTCGTGAATCCCACGGATCCGCGTCGCGAGCTCCTCGTCGGCACGGGCACGTTCGGCCCGGGCAGGCGCGGCGGCGAGCCACCGGTAGAAACCGGATCGGGACACCTCGAGGATCTGGCACAGCCACTTCACCGGCGCGGTGTTGCGGTGGTCGTCGACGAACTGGAAGCGGCTCACCAGTTGGTCTCGCCCGCGAAATATTTCGCGGCCCTCCGCAGAATTTCCCGCTCGGTCTCCAGCTTGCGGATCTGCGCTTTGAGCTGCCTGTTTTCCTCTTCCAACACGGACTCGGACGATACCCCGCCCGCCGGTGCCGGCTTCCGGGGCCGGTCCGCTGCGGACGCAGTGCCGGTGCGTTTACGTTCCGCACGCACCCAGTTGCGCAGGGTTTCGCGGCTGACGCCCAGGTCCTTGCCGATGCCCTCGAAGGTGTGGCTCGGGTCGGACAAGTACAGCGCGACGGCATCGGCCTTGAACTCCGCCGAATACGCCTTCATCACCATCGTGACATCACTCCTTCTGGGCCCTTCATGGCCCAGTGTTCAGGATGTCCACACTCCGGGGGGAATGCCC
>NZ_BQYM01000025.1 GCF_026008515.1 Hoyosella levis | reverse complement strand
GTGGTCAGGGTGGAGGTGGTCTGGGCGACGGGCATCAGCGGGGTGGCGATGGCGAGGATGAAGCCGGCGAGGCCGGTGATCACCGCTACCAGACGAGCCATACGCACACGCTTCTCAGTCACCGAACCATCCATCCCCGAAGACAACAATCCGACTGCCACGATCCCTGATGGTATTCGCAACCGCGTGGCAACCTTGCCAGTAAACCGTGATTCACAGGAACAGAAGTGAGAACAAACTCAGTTTCCCTCTGGTGCGTAACACTGGGCTACCGGATCGGCCCAGGATTCCACAGTCCTGATCGGCGTACCGTCCCATGCTCGGTGCGGGCCGGCACTGCTTCGTCCGAGTACGGCACGAGCCGCTGCAGCGATCCCCAGTCGCGGCCCCAGTCATCGCGCAAGTACGTGGCGACCTGCTGTTCCTCCGCGAGCATCGACGTGATGCCCACGGGCCCGCCGCCAGCGCTGCCCTGCGCGATGTCCGTGCCAAGCTTCAGCTCGAAGTCACCGGCGATCCGGTACTCCGGCATTTCGATCACGCCGTTGCGATGCACGAAAGGCTGCTGGCAGGGGAACGCGAGACCAATCGACCAGTCGATCATCGTTGGCGTGTCGCTGCCCACCACTTGCTGCAATGTATCGACGACGGGAACGCGCGGTGGCGTTACCACGAGCCATTGCGACGGATCGAGATCCGTATCGCGCGCGACGATCCGCACCGCTGTCGCGTCAGCTGGCACCGCATCGAGGGGAACACGCAGGTTCCGCCAGGACGGGAACGGCCCGGTATCGAGCGGAGTGGCGGCGTGCACCACCGCGAAGCCCTCGTCACGGGGGACCCCGAACTCCACGCGCAGCTCCTGACCGCGGATCGGCCGGTCGAAGGCATCGGTGCCCGCGATGCGGCCCGCCGCGGTGATCGCGACTAGGGGACGGTCATCGGATTGCTCGGGCAGCGCGTACCAGTCGCTGGTGAGCTCGGCGGATCGTTGCTCGCCGCTGCGGTAGCTACCGAGCACGGGAACGCGGGACGGATCGAGACCGAACGGCAGCGGCGCGGTGCTGCCATTGATGCCCTCGTCCTGGCGCTGCTCGCCGTCGAACCCCGTGGGGTTGAGCGTCTGCTGCTGGCCCCCGGCGTCCGCCTCGCCCGCGGCCACCAAGGTGGACGGAGCGTCCTCGCCCGAGGCCTGCTCGGGAGCGAGATCCGGAGCGATGCCATTGGGCGTGAACCCCTCGCTACCACCGCCACCCAGGGCTGCAGCGGGATCGCCACCATCGACCGGAGCGAGCAGTCCCTCGTTCGGATCCTGCTCCACCAGCACGTCATTGGCCAGCCCGCACGGCGAACCGAGGATCGCATCGATGTTGGACCGGCCCACCGAGTACGCCGGGTACTGCCGCGCGGCGCCCAGCGCGAGCGACGCTACTTGGGCGACCACGACGATCGCGGCGATCACCAGGATCGGGGCCGCGGTCAGCCATCGCAGCCAGCCCGGTGCCAGGACGGGGCGACCGCGCAGGCCGAGGTAGTGGTAGAGCGCGGCCGCGGCGAACACCATCATCGCCAGCAGCAGCAGCCAGTTCGCCACGCCGCGGCCGAGGAACAGCGGTGGACGGTCCCCGAACGGGACCCCATAGTTCGACACATGCCACCAGCGGTTGGTGCCCGTCATCGCGAAGGCCGTGATCAGCAGCAGCACGGACACCAGCACCAGGCGATCGCGCGCGGAGCGGATCAGCGCCGGCCCCATCGCAACCGCCGCGAGCGCCGCGACGGCAGCAGCGATGCCGGCGAACGCGCCGAAGTGGTGCGTCCACTTCGTTGGCGTCAACGTCAGGAACAGGAACGAGGCGATGGTCAGCCCCAGCATCCGCGAGGCAGGTCCCGTCGGCACCCCCGGAATGCCACCACGGCGCATCAGCATCGCCCCGGCCACGCCGAGGGCGAAGAACAGCACCAGCACCGCGAAGCGCCGCCCCAGCGCCCCATCAGTCGCTGGACCAAAGAGGTCGACGTACCGCGTCATCTCCTCATACCACGTCAGCGAGGGTCCGATGGCGGTGCGGAGGCGGGAGGCCTCGGTGACGGTGGCGAGGGTCTGGTCGTAGAAGATGATGAACAG
>NZ_BQYM01000024.1:1911-5156 GCF_026008515.1 Hoyosella levis | reverse complement strand
GGGGGGTGGGTTGATGGTTCTTGACGGAGAGTTTGATCCTGGCTCAGGACGAACGCTGGCGGCGTGCTTAACACATGCAAGTCGAACGGTAAGGCCCTTCGGGGTACACGAGTGGCGAACGGGTGAGTAACACGTGGGTAATCTGTCCCGTGCTCCGGGATAAGCCTGGGAAACCGGGTCTAATACCGGATGCGACCCGCCCCCGCATGGGGGCGGGTGGAAAGCGCTATGTAGCGGCATGGGGTGGGCCCGCGGCCTATCAGCTTGTTGGTGGGGTAATGGCCTACCAAGGCGGTGACGGGTAGCCGGCCTGAGAGGGCGACCGGCCACACTGGGACTGAGACACGGCCCAGACTCCTACGGGAGGCAGCAGTGGGGAATATTGCACAATGGGCGCAAGCCTGATGCAGCGACGCCGCGTGGGGGATGACGGCCTTCGGGTTGTAAACTCCTTTCAGCGCCGACGAAGCGGAAGTGACGGTAGGCGCAGAAGAAGCACCGGCCAACTACGTGCCAGCAGCCGCGGTAATACGTAGGGTGCGAGCGTTGTCCGGAATTACTGGGCGTAAAGAGCTCGTAGGTGGCTTGTCGCGTTGCCTGTGAAAACCTGGGGCTCAACCCCGGGCGTGCAGGCGATACGGGCAGGCTCGAGTACTGCAGGGGAGACTGGAATTCCTGGTGTAGCGGTGAAATGCGCAGATATCAGGAGGAACACCGGTGGCGAAGGCGGGTCTCTGGGCAGTAACTGACGCTGAGGAGCGAAAGCGTGGGGAGCGAACAGGATTAGATACCCTGGTAGTCCACGCCGTAAACGGTGGGTACTAGGTGTGGGCCCCATTCCACGGGGTCCGTGCCGCAGCTAACGCATTAAGTACCCCGCCTGGGGAGTACGGCCGCAAGGCTAAAACTCAAAGGAATTGACGGGGGCCCGCACAAGCGGCGGAGCATGTGGATTAATTCGATGCAACGCGAAGAACCTTACCTGGGTTTGACATGCACGGGACGCGCCCAGAGATGGGCGTTCCCTTGTGGCCCGTGCACAGGTGGTGCATGGCTGTCGTCAGCTCGTGTCGTGAGATGTTGGGTTAAGTCCCGCAACGAGCGCAACCCTTGTCTCATGTTGCCAGCACGTCATGGTGGGGACTCGTGAGAGACTGCCGGGGTCAACTCGGAGGAAGGTGGGGACGACGTCAAGTCATCATGCCCCTTATGCCCAGGGCTTCACACATGCTACAATGGCCGGTACAGAGGGTTGCGAGGCCGCGAGGCGGAGCGAATCCCTTAAAGCCGGTCTCAGTTCGGATCGGGGTCTGCAACTCGGCCCCGTGAAGCCGGAGTCGCTAGTAATCGCAGATCAGCAACGCTGCGGTGAATACGTTCCCGGGCCTTGTACACACCGCCCGTCACGTCATGAAAGTCGGTAACACCCGAAGCCCATGGCCCAACCCCCTCGTGGGGAGGGAGTGGTCGAAGGTGGGATCGGCGATTGGGACGAAGTCGTAACAAGGTAGCCGTACCGGAAGGTGCGGCTGGATCACCTCCTTTCTAGGGAGCATGCGCATCCCGCCCATCCGGTGGGCGTGGGGTGCCATGTGCTCGTCGTCGTGGCCGTTCGTGCCGCGGGCGGGCATGCGGGTGGAACACCCGCCGCGGTCATCGTTTCTGTTCGTCCCGCTCCGGCGGGGGCTGGCATGCTGTTGGGGTTCTGAGGCCGCACGCTTTGTTGCGCGCGTTCCTCTTAGTGGCCCGTCGTTGGGTGCTGCTGCCGGAAGGTGGCGGGATCGGTGGCGGGCGTGCTGCTTGAGAGCTGGATAGTGGTGTAGCGAAACATCTTTGTTCTTTTGTGCGATGTTTTTGTCGAGAGAGTTCGAGAGACGCAAGTGGCGCGCGCCCTGTGGGGCGCGCGCATCGTTGGACCGTGCTGGCCGCGCGCGAGCGCGCGTGCAAGCATTCAAGGGCGCATGGTGGATGCCTGGGCATCAGGAGCCGATGAAGGACGCGGGAGGCCGCGATAGGCCTCGGGGAGCTGCCAGCCGAGCTGTGATCCGAGGGTGTCCGAATGGGGAAACCCAGTACCAGTGATGTGGTGCTGCCCGCCGCTGAACGCATAGGCGGCGTGGAGGGAACGCGGGGAAGTGAAACATCTCAGTACCCGCAGGAAGAGAAAACAACAGTGATTCCGTGAGTAGTGGCGAGCGAAAGCGGATGGTGGCTAAACCGTGTGCGCGTGATACCCGGCGGGGGTTGCGCATGCGGGGTCGTGGGACATGCAGTGCCATCGCCGCCGCGATGGCCGGCCAAAGTGGATCCTGTGCTAGCGGAAGGCGCCTGGGACGGCGCGCCGGAGAGGGTGAGAGCCCCGTACGCGAAAGCACAGGTGAGGGTCGTTTGCGTGCTCCCGAGTAGCAGCGGGCTCGTGGAATCCGCTGTGAATCCGCCGGGACCACCCGGTAAGCCTGAATACTCCCTGATGACCGATAGTGGATTAGTACCGTGAGGGAATGGTGAAAAGTACCCCGGGAGGGGAGTGAAATAGTACCTGAAACCATGCGCCTACAATCCGTCAGAGCCCTCGCCGTCCTTGTGGTGGCGTGGGGTGATGGCGTGCCTTTTGAAGAATGAGCCTGCGAGTTAGCGGCATGTCGCGAGGTTAACCCGTCGTGGGGTAGCCGTAGCGAAAGCGAGTCTGAACAGGGCGACGCAGTGGCATGTCCTAGGCCCGAAGCGGGGTGATCTACCCATGGCCAGGGTGAAGCGACGGTAAGACGTCGTGGAGGCCCGCACCCACTTAGGTTGAAAACTGAGGGGATGAGCTGTGGGTAGGGGTGAAAGGCCAATCAAACCCCGTGATAGCTGGTTCTCCCCGAAATGCATTTAGGTGCAGCGTCGCGTGTTCCACCGTGGAGGTAGAGCTACTGGATGGCCGATGGGCCCCACCGGGTTACTGACGTCAGCCAAACTCCGAATGCCATGGTGCCAGAGCGCGGCAGTGAGACTACGGGCGATAAGGTTCGTTGGTCGAGAGGGAAACAGCCCAGACCGCCGGCTAAGGCCCCCAAGCGTGTGCTCAGTGGGAAAGGATGTGGGATCGCTCAGACAGCCAGGAGGTTGGCTTAGAAGCAGCCACCCTTGAAAGAGTGCGTAATAGCTCACTGGTCTAGTGGTCCTGCGCCGACAATGTAGCGGGGCTCAAGCACACCGCCGAAGCCGCGGCATCCGCGCGCCAACATCCGCTGCCCCCTCTC
>NZ_BQYM01000024.1:0-1816 GCF_026008515.1 Hoyosella levis | reverse complement strand
GTCCTGCGCCGACAATGTAGCGGGGCTCAAGCACACCGCCGAAGCCGCGGCATCCGCGCGCCAACATCCGCTGCCCCCTCCGGGGGCGGTGCAGTGGCGCGGATGGGTAGGGGAGCGTCGTGCGTCCGGGGAAGCGCCCGAGTGATCGAGGCGTGGAGGGCGCGCGAGCGAGAATGCAGGCATGAGTAGCGAAAGCAGAGTGAGAAACTCTGCCGCCGGATGACCAAGGGTTCCTGGGGCAGGCTAATCCGCCCAGGGTGAGTCGGGACCTAAGGCGAGGCCGACAGGCGTAGTCGATGGACAACGGGTTGATATTCCCGTACCCGTGCGGGCGCGTCCATGGTGAATCGGTGAGACTAACCGCCCTGAAGGCGGCCTGGATGCTTCGGTGTCCGGGCCGGTGGATGCGCGGGACCTGATCCGGTAGTAGCCAAGCGATGGGGTGACGCAGGAAGGTAGCAGGGCCAGCCGATGGTAGTGCTGGTGCAAGCCGGTAGGGCGACGGGCAGGCAAATCCGCCCGTCACGAGGCCTGAGAGGCGACGCGGAGCCAATGTGGCGAAGCCTGTGATCCTATGCTGCCGAGAAAAGCCTCTAGCGAGTTCCCGCATGGCCCGTACCCCAAACCGACACAGGTGGTCAGGTAGAGAATACCAAGGCGATCGAGCGAACTGTGGTTAAGGAACTCGGCAAAATGCCCCCGTAACTTCGGGAGAAGGGGGGCCATCCCCGGTGAGCGCCCGCGCGGCGGGAGCTGGGGGTGGTCGCAGAGACCAGGGAGAAGCGACTGTTTACTAAAAACACAGGTCCGTGCGAAGTCGCAAGACGATGTATACGGACTGACGCCTGCCCGGTGCTGGAAGGTTAAGAGGACCGGTCAGCCGATTTATCGGCGAAGCCGGGAATTGAAGCCCCAGTAAACGGCGGTGGTAACTATAACCATCCTAAGGTAGCGAAATTCCTTGTCGGGTAAGTTCCGACCTGCACGAATGGCGTAACGACTTCTCCGCTGTCTCAACCACAGGCTCGGCGAAATTGCACTACGAGTAAAGATGCTCGTTACGCGCGGCAGGACGAAAAGACCCCGGGACCTTTACTGCAGCTTGGTATTGGTGTCTGGTTCGGCTTGTGTAGGATAGGTGGGAGACTGTGAAGCGGCCACGCTAGTGGTCGTGGAGTCGTTGTTGAAATACCACTCTGGCCGGATCGGGCTTCTAACCTCGGGCCATCATCTGGTCCAGGGACAGTGCCTGGTGGGTAGTTTAACTGGGGCGGTTGCCTCCCAAATGGTAACGGAGGCGCCCAAAGGTTCCCTCAGCCTGGTTGGCAATCAGGTGTCGAGTGCAAGTGCACAAGGGAGCTTGACTGTGGGACCGACAGGTCGAGCAGGGACGAAAGTCGGGACTAGTGATCCGGCACCCCCGAGTGGAAGGGGTGTCGCTCAACGGATAAAAGGTACCCCGGGGATAACAGGCTGATCTTCCCCAAGAGTCCATATCGACGGGATGGTTTGGCACCTCGATGTCGGCTCGTCGCATCCTGGGGCTGGAGTAGGTCCCAAGGGTTGGGCTGTTCGCCCATTAAAGCGGCACGCGAGCTGGGTTTAGAACGTCGTGAGACAGTTCGGTCTCTATCCGCCGCGCGCGTCTAGAAGCTTGAGGAAGCCTGTCCCTAGTACGAGAGGACCGGGACGGACGGACCTCTGGTTTGCCAGTTGTCACGCCAGTGGCATGGCTGGTTGGCTACGTCCGGAAGGGATAACCGCTGAAAGCATCTAAGCGGGAAGCCTGTTCCAAGATGAGGCTTCTCCCCCGCCC
>NZ_BQYM01000023.1 GCF_026008515.1 Hoyosella levis | reverse complement strand
ATCGAGTTGTCCTATCGAGTTCGAGCAGAGATCGACTATGATGACTTCCGCCGCATAGGTATTGGTGTCCATATCTCGGGGGGAACGCCCAACCGACTATCGAAGACATGGTCCACCGCCGCAGGGGCGCGTGAAGTCCTGGCGATGGGCTGGCGGCGCTCGTCCAACGCCCCCCAAGAAATATCTGCGAGCGAGAGTCAACAAATCCCGCCCAAAAATCGGACATCTGTTGACTCTCGCTCGCAGATTCCCGCCGCCGCCGGAGCTGCACACCCCCGAGCGGCCACTGCCTCAGCCTCCCACAGCGTAGGGTTGAGGGGCGCACCCATTTCAAGCAGCGGGCACCTGCCCCTGCGGGAGGCGCGTGATACGCCTGATCGGTTACCGACTCAGGCAGTCAGGAAGCTTCTCATGAGCCAGACACTCGCTCCCACCAAAGCCACTGCCACGGACACGGAAATAGCTGGCGAATCACGCCCCGACACGTGCGATATGTGCGGCCACTCCAGCGCCACTCACGATGCGATCGCCTCGCGCTACTGCCGCGCCACCCGCGAGCACACGCTGCACCGTGGATGTATCTGCCCCGGCTGACCCACCACGGTTGATCGACCACGGCTGATCCGCTCCGGCTGATCGACCACGGCAGGGCAGAGCGAACAACTCCTCGCACCCATGCGCGGTGAACTACGATCCTGGCCATGTCCAGCATCGAGACCTCGCGGGAATCCGCCCCGGGCGCGCTGATCACCGGCACTGGGGCACTGTTCCTGTTCCTGCTGCTGCGACTACTGGCCGTCTGCGACTACAACTGGAACGTCGCGTTCGCCGTTATCCACACCGTTGACCTCAACGAAGGCTTCGGCATCCTCGTCGGAACGCTCATGGGCGAACCACTCTTCACCGGCATCGCACTTGCCCTCATCGCCCCGCTGCCTCTGCTCCGGCTGCTCTGGCCAGGCAGTGCCACGCACCGAGGAAGCGCGCTCGTACTGATCGCGGTAGTCACCACCGCTTACGCATCGCTGCTGGTCACCTACCAGCAATGGTGGCTGCTCGCGATCACCACCGCCGTCACACTCACCCTCGTTGGCCTGCACCGATGGCGCCGCCACGGACGCCTGCACCAAGCCGGAACGCTCCTCCTGCGCCGCGCCTGGCTCATCACCGGGCTTCTCGTGCTCGTGCTCGCCGCACTGGTGCGGACGCCCTGGGTTCCCCTTGAGCACATCACTCTGGCTGACCGCACCGAAGACGGCTATGTCATGGAAACTTCCCCCGGCTTCCTCAAGATCCTCACTGCCGAGGACCGCGAATTCCTCATCATCCCGACCGATGAGGTGACCGCACGCGAGGAAAAGCACGTCGACTAAGGGCCTAGCCGCAATGGCCCACAGGCGCCTCCGCTGACAAGGACGGTTCGCAGCCATGCACGGATGGGCGACCCGATCATGCAGTGAGCCGGACAGCGGGCAACGCACGCCCGACCCACCACTGCAGCATCCTGCTTGAGAAAACCTGCCCGCAACCGCGGAGCTATTCGCATGCTCGCGCGCCCCCGCAACTCCTTCGTCGACCCAGTTCAGCTCCGCAAGGCAGAACCACAACGAAGGAGAAAACCAAATGCCTGCACAGTTCAACCACACCATCATCGCTGCCAAAGATCGCCACGAATCCGCTGCGTTCCACAAGGATTTGCTCGAAGCGGACGACGCGCCGTGCTGGGGCATCTTCACCAACCTCCAGATCAGTGACGGCGTCTTGCTTCAGTTCGCCGAGCCACCCGTCGAGATCCAGATGCAGCACTACGCGTTTCTCGTCGACGACGACCATTTCGACCGGGCCCTCCGCAAGCTCAACGACCGCGGGATCGAGTACGCCGCCGACCCCTTCTTCACCCGCATCGGCGAGATCAACCACGAGCACGGCGGGCGAGGAGTCTACTTCCGCGACCCTGCCGGCCATGGGATCGAGCTCATCACCCACGCGTACTTCTAGCTGAAGGAAGCGTCCGCAGCGCGGTTACAGGGGCCGCTGAAAATGGTGCTGATCAGGGTCGACAAGGATTCCTCCCCGCTGGCCCTCGTCTCGGGCCGTGGGTCTTCGAACAGGGTCCACGAAAGTCCGCGCACGAGCTGGCTCACCCGCCACGCCACTGCGTGCTCGTCCTCGGAGGCGTCGACCTCCCCGCACTCCCTAGCGTTGCGGACGGCTTGGGCGATCAGCTCCCGGAGGCGTGCTTGCCAGCGCCTGGACTCCGCTGCGAATTCCGGCTGGCGCAGGGCCAGTCCGGCGAACGCGAGCATGCACGAGGCCTCGGCGCGACGGTGCTCGTCCAAGGGAAGCAGCTCCTGCATGGCGCGCTGCATGATGTGCTCGATCCGCATTCTCTGGTTCTCCAGCTGATCGACCAGTTCGGCTACGCGCTCCTCGATATCGCCGATCAGGGTGCGGTGGGTCGCGATCAAGAGACTTTCCTTGCGGGGAAAGTAGTGCTGCACGAGGCCGACGGAGATGCTCGCGGTCTCTGCTGTGCGCGAGATCGTGACCGCCGCGAGCCCCTCGTCGTCGGCGATCGCGCGCACCGCGTTGTAGATCTGGCGGTGGCGCGCGGCGTGGTCGGCGGTGCGGGGCATCCCCGAAGGATAGGACGAAGAGACCTGCGCCGTGCGGATCGGGGTGGTGCCGCTCGGGGGTGCCGCGCGATACCCGTATCGGCATATGGTTATTCCGTGTATCGTTGCCGCCATGCGTCGACCAGCACTTCGCTTGCTGCCCGTGGCCCTCGTCGTGGCGCTGATGACGCCCGCCACATCACTGGCGACCCCTCAGGCGGCGGAGGACAACCTAGCCGCGCCAGCCTCCGCACCGGCCGCGATCGTCCTGGTCAGCGCGGGCGAGGACCCGCCACGCGTCGAGGCACATGGGCACATCGACGGGCGACCGGTCGATGCGGACACACCATTCCTCGTCGGCTCCCTGTCCAAGGCCTTCACCGCCATCGCGGTCATGCAGCAAGTGGAGGCGGGCAACCTGGAGATCGATGCACCGCTCGGGGATCAGGTGCCCGAAGCGTTGTCGACGGTCTCCGTGCGCCAATTGCTGTGGCACACCAGCGGCTTGTCGCGTCGTGCTGGATTGGAGCGCGCCGACATCGTCGACGACGATTCCGGGGCGCTTGGGCAGTTGGTCCGGTCCCTCGTCCACGATGATCTCGGACCAGAGCCTGGAACGACCTACCAGTACAGCGACGCGAATTACATGGTGCTCGGCCATCTCGTCGAGACCGTGACCGGAACCCCCTTCGGCTCCTACCTCGAGCGGGAGGTGCTTGCTCCCCTGGGGATGACGCGCAGCGCAGCGACGCGGGCGACGGCGGAGAAGCTCGGCGTGAGTGCTGGCCATCGGCTCGTTCTTGGCCAGATCAGCGACTACTAGCAGGACTACGTCACGAGCGGCGCCCCGTATGGCTACGTGGTGAGCACCGCCGCGGACCTCCATCGCTTCGCGCAGTGGCTGCTCGACCCTGGCCCCGGTTCACCGCTGAGCGCCGAGGCTGCGGAGGAGCTGACGGAGCCCGGCCCCCTGACCTCGACGGGGCAGCGCTACGCGATGGGATGGCGCGTGGGCGAACTCGACGGTGACGGGCCCGAGGTCATCGAGCACACCGGAGCGACCCCAGGCTCGTTCGCGCACCTCCTGCTCGTGCCGCAACAGGACCTCGCCGTAGTGGTGCTCGCCGACCTGTATGCAGAGGCGCTCGCGCCCGAGCTGGTGTCCACGGGCTGGAACACTGTTCGCCAAGCGACAGGGACGCCGATTCACGAGGGCAAGCCGAACATGCTGCTGCTGGCTGCGCCGTGGTTGATCGTCCTCGTCGCGATCATCGGCGCAGCGATAGCCGTGCTCGCTGGACGCGGCTTCATCCGCTCGACCCACGGTCGGAGCGGTCGGCGTCTCCTGGGAGCGGCATGCGCGGCCGTGATCGCGGGAGGACTGATACTCCTCCCCCAAGCATTCGGACTCGGATGGCGGGAACTGAACCTCTGGGTGCCCGACGTCGCTTGGGCCGCAGCCGCCGCAGCGATTGCCTGGGGATTGGCGGCGTTGATCGCGCTCGGCTCAGCCATGTTGCCGCGGAGAAACTAGCTGTGGGGGCATCCTCGGAACGCATGGTTTCGGTTTCTCGCGCTAGTTGCCGGGTTGCGGCCCATCTCCTGCACGGCCTTCGATGGGGATCAGCTCGAACACCACCGCAGCCTCGGTGCCCAGCTGCACGCCGCCGTGCATGAGGATCTCCTGCATCATCTCCAACGACCTATCGTCCGGACCTAGCCCCCGCAAATACTCCTGATGCTCCTGCAGCGACGCGACCGCTTCATGCACAAAATCACTGACATCCACACCATGCGTCGAAACGGGTGATGTGCACGCTGCCACCCAGCGCACACCGCCCGCCTCCTGCGCAGCAGCGACAATCGCCGAACCAGCATTGACATGATCCGACGAGTTCGCGAAATCCCCGCCCGGCCAACGATCGCGGAAGTTCAACGTGACGATCAACTCCGCCTGGTACTCACGCATCACCGCGACCAGATCAGCACGAAGCTCGGGCGAATCCTCCAGGACGAAGTCCGGATACCGCAGGAATCGCACATCCGACACCCCCACTCGCGCCGCGCTGGCCAACTGCTCCTTCTCGCGCAGCGGGCCACACACCTCAGGATCCATCCCCTCGATGCCTTGCTCGCCACTCGTGATCATCACATAGGAAACCGACTTGCCCTCCCGAACCCACCGGGCTATCGCAGCGGCAGCGCCATACTCAACATCATCCGGATGAGCAACGATCGCCAGCGCGCGCGACCAATCGTTCGGAAAAGGCTTCATGGCTTCAAGTGTGGCTCAGCAGGGCTGGGTTCGGGGGCGACTCAGGCGTCGTACTCCTCGCTATCCTCGAAGTAGTGCCACTCCCCCTCATCATCCTTCACCTCGGCCCTCCAACCGAGCTCACCCTTGCGCGGCTCATGATTGCGAAACCACGTCACCGCGTCTTCCGCGCTAGCGAAATCCCCCGTGTCCGAAACATCGCCCGCTGGATCGAGAATCCGATAGGTCGCCATTAGCAAGCACCTCCTAGTAGTCGGTCACCAGGAGGCTTCCCGCCGTCGCGGGTTTCAAACACGGGGGTTGGGTGGTGGGGGTGTGATCGGCGCTCGCGCACTATCGTCCACGTACTAGGGTGAGACCGTCCGCGCACAGCAGGTCAGGAGTCGAGCGATGAAGGTCGTTTTTCTGCACGGCATCGGTGATGGCGATCCGAGTGGAGGCTGGCTCGAAGGCCTCAATCATGCGCTCGTCCAGCTCCGGCATGACCCCGTGCCCGAGAACAGTGTGATCCGGCCCCACTACACCGACCTGCTAACGGATGACGAAGCTGCCAGGAAGATGCCGCCCGTTACGTACAAGCCCAAGGACGAGCATCTCCGGCGCCGCGATTTCGAGCGTCGGCAGGCCCGCATCGACCGTTCGTTCAACCGGAACCGTACCGTCGAATCCTTCGGGTTCCAGAAGCTTCCGGATGCGGTTCTCTATCCGGCGCAGAGCTTCTCCATCGACAAACTCTCGGTGATGGACCTGGACCAGGTGCGCCGCTATGTCCGCAGTGATGCCCTGCGCGGTGCGGTCATGAATCGCATCCTCGATCACCTCCCCTCGTACGGTGATGTCATCCTCATCGCGCACAGCCTCGGCAGTGTCATCGGGATCGACCTGCTCGATCACCTCCCCGAGAAGCTGCACGTACGACGCTTCATCACCATCGGCAGCCCCGCGCATTCTCCGGCCCTGCACGAGGGCAGCGAACGACTGCTCAAGAAGTTCCCGTACGGGAAGGTGGATGACTGGTCGAACTTCCTGGATACCCGCGACGTCGTCACCGGGGGCCGCGGCCTCGCATCTTCGTTCCCCGGGGCGCAGGACTTCGTCATCGACAACGGCGGATCCCATGGAGCCTTCGCATACCTGAGCCAGCCCGCTGTGGCCGAACTCGTTGCGGACGCGCTCTACCCCACGAAAGACATCGTCCTGGCCAGCGGAGACTTGACCGCCCGGCTCAGCGATAACGACATATCAGTCCTCCTGGTGCTCCACTACGGGCGAGCAGTGCGCCACCACATCAAGGACAAAGCGATCCTTGAGAGGTTTGAAGCCGCGCTCGACATCGTCCGGGACAACATCATCGACCAGATCGAGCAAACAGCAGCCAGCACAGGGCAACCCATTCCCGCTGAGCTCGCGGAACTTGCGCACGGAACCCTGCCGTCGCTCCCCCATCGATGGGAGATGCACGAAGCCGTAGCCGAGCTCATCGTGCTCGCATTCACCAATGTCGTGGATCCATTCGAGATCGACACCGGCAAAGCCCCGCGAGACGCACTGCCCGAGATTGCCGTCGAGATGGGATTCCGCCGCGACATCGGCACCAGAGTCGGTGACGCCATCGCGGAGGTCCAGCGCCATGTCGACAAGAAGTCTGGCCCACCGTGGGGACGGATGATGACCGCAGCAGCAGGGGTCGCGATCATCGCGGCCGGCCCAGTCGGCCTCGCCGCCGCAGCTCCCGCCGCATACGGCGCCGCGGCGCTCACCGGCGGACTCGCAGCATTCGGACCCGGCGGAATGGTCGGCGGGCTAGCCATGCTCGGCGGCCTCAGCGGAGCTGGCGCGATCCTCACCACCGCCGCGATCACCCACCGCAGCGCTGGCGGACCAACCATCGACCCGCAATCGCTCCTGAGACTCGTCGCCACCGAATACGCACGGAAACTCCTCGGCCTCCCGCACGACGAAACCCTGTGGTGGCAGCTCACCCACGCCGAGACCGAGCTCTCCGCCCGCATCAACCGATTCGCAGCATTCAGCGACCCCAAAGCGCCCCACCTCTCCGAAATGCGAGTCAAACAAACCATCGTCACGCGGCTCATCTCCTTCATGGCCGAGAAGGGACTCGGCCCGCGCGAGCTCGAAGCGGGGGCTGGGGTGGAGAATGGGGAGCTGGAGTAGGGGTTGCACGTCACAACTCCGCAGACCATCGAAGGAAGCGATGCGCAGGAAGATCCGGCCTAGCACTACAGCAGTAGATCGGATTTATTGATGTTGCGATCTGCGGTTGTAGTGACATTGGCGAGGTCGTTGCTGTTGTCTACGTCGCCATAGGGACCAGTCGAGGATGTCGTCTCGGGCTGTGTGAAGCGGTACCAGGCTCAGGCTGATGACCAGTGTTAGGAACTCATTGATGGCCAGCCGGATCAGTTTCGGATCGTACCGTCAGCGACTCGCTGGGAAGCGGTGGTGACGCCAGGAACACGTGGACATGTACATGTCCCCCGGCTTCCTTTGATAGTTCTGGCCTCGGCACCAAACCAATCGCAGCTTTACTTGTCGGGGTCGCTCTGTACGCTGCTACCCGATTGCGCTACGACCGTTAAACGTCGCTGTAGATAGGATTGGACCCTGTGAAGGCTTCGGAAGCACGACTCCTGGATCTGCTGGCGAAAAGCAGCCAGTTCGTCATCCCCATTTACCAGCGCACCTACTCGTGGACCGAGGCTGAGTGCGCGCAGTTGTGGGCCGATGTGGTGCAGGCGGGCACCGACAATAGCCTCAACGCGCACTTCCTCGGCTCCATCGTGCATGTGGAGAAGGGACTGTCGAACCTCGTCTCGCAGGAACCAAACCTCGTCATCGACGGTCAACAGCGCCTCACCACCGCGATGTTGCTGATCGCGGCACTCGCTGAGGCACTATCCTCGCGGTCGGAAGCGGACCGGGAACCTGTCGATGGCTTCTCCCCCCGGAAGCTGCGCAACCGCTACCTGGTCAATGACGACGAGGAAGGCGACCGCTTCTTCAAGCTCGTCCTCTCCCAGACCGACCGCGACACGCTCAAGGCGATCGTCGCGAATGCGCCGATGCCGCACAACCTGTCCGAGCGGGTCCGGTCGAACTTCGAGCAGTTCGCCTCGTATCTCGCAAAGCCCAGCACTGACCTCGCAGCTGTCTGCCGCGGGCTGGCCAAGCTCGTGGTCGTCGATATTCGCCTCGACCGCACTCACGACAATCCCCAGCTGATCTTCGAGTCGATGAACTCGACCGGCCGCAAGCTCTCCCAGGCAGACTTGATCCGCAACTACGTACTGATGGGCCTAGAGCCTGCCGTGCAGGAACGGCTCTACAACCAGTACTGGCGTCCGATGGAGCTGGATTTCGGCCAGGCCGCGTACGAGGCGCAGTTCGACGACTTCGTGCGCCACTACCTCACTGCCGTCACCGGCGACATCCCGCGATTGGCAGACATCTATGAAGCTTTCAAGGGGTACGCAGGCAAGACCCACAGCGATGGCCAGACAGTGGAGCCGCTGGTTATCCAGCTCCGCGATTACGCTCGTCGCTACTGCGCCATCGCGCTCGGCCAGGAACCGGACAAGAAGCTCGCGGCAGCATTCCAGGATCTCCGGGAGATCAAGGCCGACGTTGTCTACCCGTTCCTGCTCGAGGCCTACACGGACTACGAGCTAGGCACTCTGTCGGTCGAGGAACTGACCGACATCGTCCTCACAGTGACCTCGTATGTGTTCCGCCGGGCAGTGTGCAAGATGGCCACCAATTCGATGAACAAGACCTTCTCCGGTTTCTCAAAGGCCCTGCGCAAGGATAGGTACGTCGATAGCGTCCGTGCGCATTTCCTAAGCATGCGCAGCTACCGGGCTTTCCCGTCGGACGACGAGTTCTACGAAGCCCTCCGCGCTACCGACCTGTACCACTTCAAGCGCCGCTCATACCTGTTGCGCCATCTGGAGAACCACAAGCGCAAGGAGCACGTCTCCATCGAGGACTACACGATCGAGCACATCCTGCCCCAGAACGAAAACCTATCCCCTGCCTGGCAAGAAGGGGACTGCTGCACGATCAGGTGACAGGTTCGGTCACGCAGCCTGAGTGGCTGGTGTGGTCATGATGGTCTCGTA
>NZ_BQYM01000022.1 GCF_026008515.1 Hoyosella levis | reverse complement strand
GGACCAGATATTCGTCGATCCGAATGACTTAGTCAGACCCTCGACCGCGACCTCGACTCCCACGGAACCTCCCAGCTAGGCCACAACACCGAACAGTGTGGGTGGCGTCACTCTAACGCACTACATGCGATGCACGTGACTCAGCACGTTACTGGATAGTGATGAAGCGCATCGCAACAACCCCCAAATTGGGGACAAAGTTCTCGACTCGTCACCTTGACAAACAGCAGGTGAACGAATACGTACGCGTCCGCACCAGTGATGCGGATCGACCATCGTTCCGAACGCCTGGCTGCACCATCAGCAACCAGGCATTCGGGATTATTCAGGCGTGTATTGCTATGCGGGCTCGGCACCGTCGAGGAGCCAGCGGGTATCCTCCCGGGCCAGCGTCATGACCAGTCGGCTCACCGTGACACCCTCCTCCTCGAGCTGGTTGGTGTTGACATCCTGGTCGAGGAAGACAAGTACGGTGGCCGAGTCCTCGCTGATGCTCTCGACCGCGGCATGGGTGACGGTGCCAACCGACTTGGCCTCGAACGCCGCGACCGCGGCCTCGAGCTCAGCAGAGATCATCTCGTACTCCTCCGCGTAGCTGTCGGTCGAGATTGCGCGCACCGATTCCACATTGGCCTTGAGGTCAGCGTGATCGTAGGTGCCGATCAGTACCCCGTACTCGGTGGCCGCGGCTACTGCTTCCTCGCGCAGCGCGTCCTCGCCGTTGCTCGTGGCATCCCAGTAGAGGAAGCCCAGCACCGCTGCGATCACAGCGAAGAGCGCAGCAAGCAGGTAGCCTGCTGCACCTCCCCGCCGCTGGCCTTTGCTGTCCTTGGTCGTTGACCGAGCGTCGTGGTCGGACTGATTAATTTCTGGAGCTCCTTCATCGGGGAGGCGCGACAACGCCTCCATGGCAACTAGCTAGCGCGGCAGCACGCCAGCGTCGCGCAATCCATCGAGCGCGGTCCGGCTCGCCGGTCCGAGGATCAATGGGTCCGACGCGATCGGGGGCCCGGTCTCGAGCCCTGGCGTGGTGTAGCCCACCAGGCCGAGACCATTCGGGCGGGGTGCCGTAGCGGCACCACGCTGGCCACGGTCGGGGCCAGGCGGGCAGTACACGGACCTGTTGGGCTCGCGAACGGTGTTGTCGGCCACGGTACGGCGCGTGGTCTCGTAGTAGCACACGGGTCCCTGCGTCACGACCACGTCGAACCCTGCCACTCCGCCGGGCGCGATGCCCGCTACTTCGCGCACACCAGCCGGGAAGTCGCTAACGAATGCCTGCAGAGCGGACTGGCGGTCACCGAGAACCGGCACGACGTCGCCCCAGCCATCCATCATGCTGTCGAGGCCCGCCTCGTTGCTCGCGATGAGGTCAGCCACCCGACGCATCGAGCCCGGCCCCGTATCGATGAGCCCCTCGAGATCGGGGCGCGCCTCGATGAGCTGGCGGCTCCAGGTGTTGAACGTGGCGAAGGACGAGGGCATCGAGTCCGACGCGTCCGCGATCAGCGCCATGGTCGCGGGGCCCTCGGTGCCCAGCCAGTCCACCGTCTCGCCGTGCTTGTCGAATACATCAGCGAGCTCGCCGACGTTGTCAATGATGTCGCCGATGTCCTCTCCACGCCCGGCAAAAGTATCGCCGAGCATGGTCAGCAGCGCGTCGAGCGACTCCACATCGAGGGTGTCCACGACCTCGTTGACCGATACGAGAACCTCCCGGAAGCTGACGCGCTGCAGGCTCGGATCCACGAGCAGCTCGTCGCCGTTGCTCAGTATCGCCCCCGTCTCGCTGTCCTCCTGGGGCCTCAGCTCGAGGTTGACCAGTCCGGCAACGTTGAGGATCGTCGAGACAGGGGTGACGTTCCTGGGGATCTCGACGCCCGGGTCGAGCTGGAAGTCCACGCGCACGGGCAGGACGACCTCGCCTTCCTCGGTCTGGATCCGACGCACCTCCTCGGGAGCGACCGGCGCGATCTCCTTGATCTTGCCGATCACCACGCCCTGATAAGTGACCACGGTTCCAGGGCCGAGGCCCCGGCCATCGTCGAAGTAGGCAGTGGCCTTGGTGGGGCGATCGCCGAGCCCGATGGTGCCGAGGCTCAGGAACTGCGAGCCGAGCGCGTACCGGGTACCGAACGGGATGATGAACAGCGCCATCGCGATGAACAGCGCGAGCTGGACCTTCGTGCTGCGTCTCATCGTCCGCCTCCAGTCTGGATCGGCTCTCCACCGACCACGAGATTGTTGAGCAGCTCCGGAACATCCGCATCTCCATCAATGCGCAGGTAGTCGCCGGAGCGCGCATCGTCGAGCTTGCCGAGCAGATCCGCGAGCGGGACGATCACCGAGCGGATGTCGGTCCGCTCGAGCGCCTCGAGCAGCTCCGCGAGCTCTGCTGGCAGCGCGAGGAGATCATCCTCCGAAGCTGTCATGACCTGATCGATCTCGCCAGACATCGAGGCGAGGCGCGCGAGGAGATCAGCGATCTCGTCCCACTGGTCGATCAGCTGGTCGAACACCGGCAACGCGGCATCGAGGCTGTTGTCGAAGGTTTCCTGCTCATCCGCGATGCGCGCGGAAGAGTTCGACGCGGCCACCAGGATCCGGTCGATATCCTCCGACCGGGACTCGAGGATCTGCGCTGTATCGCGTAGCGCCGACACGGTGCGGCGGATGTCGTCGCCGCGCCCACCGATGGCGAGCTCCATCTCGTTCGCGATGACCTCCAGGCTTCCCACTCCCCCCTCGCTCAGCACGAGGGCGAGGCTTGCCAGCGCGTTCTCGAGGTCAGGGCCACGGAAGGTCTGGCTCTCGGGAATACGATCCTCGGGCTGGTAGGGAGCCATGGGGGCTTCATCCTCGGGCATGCGCACCCGCAGGTACGGGTTGCCCAGCGTGTTGGGAAGCTCCACGGTAATAGTGGCGTTGCGCGGGAGCTCGACATCAGTGGGGAGGCTGATGCTCGCCACTGCGATCCGCCGCCCGTCGGAGGCCACATCGGTGCTCAGGTCGGTCACCCTGCCGAGCATCTGCTGGCCGAGCCGGACCTCGCTACCGACCATGAGCAGATCGGCGGTCTCGAGCTCTACCTCGAGCGGGTAGACCTCCTTGCCCTGGACGGCGTCGAAGTCGATGTTCTGCATGCCGACCGAGCAGCCTGCCACTGCCATCGTGGTGGGCATGATGAGCAATCCTGCTATCGCGAGCTTTCGGGCCGGTTTGATCATCGTCCTCCCCCTGCGCCGTTGTTCAAGAGCTGTCCGATGTTCAGCGGATCGGAGTAGCTGACTGGAAAGGAGATCGGGTTGGTGAATCCGGCACCGGTGCAGAACGACGCGGGCGCCTGGCCGCAGAGCCGGGCAAGCCCCGGCAACTGCCGCAGGTCCGACGAGATGTTGAGGCGAATGCGCGCCTTCCCGTCGGGCGTGATGACGTTCGATGCGTTCTGGCCTAGCGTCGGAGCGATATCGATAAGCTCCGCGAGCTCGACCTGGCGGCTCGCGAGCACATTGGCGAGCACATCAGTCGATTGCACCATCTGGGTGAAGTCACCACCGCGCTCGGTGACCAGCCTGTCTGCCTCATCGAACATGGTCCTGATCTGGGAGATCATGTTCCCGAGATCAACGTCCTGGCGGCCTGCCTCGGCCGCGAGCACGGTGAGCGATGTGGTGAACTGACGGATCTCGGCCTCGCGGTCGGAGAGCATCCGTGCGATGCGGCCGAATACCTCGAGCAGCTCGTCGATCTCCTCGGAGCTGCCCGCGAGGGTGCGGGTGGCACCTGCGAACTCGGCGATGGCCCGGTTCGCATCCGGTCCGAGCCCCTCGAAGGCATTGCCCATCTTCTCGACCGTCTCGCGGATGTTGCCGAGCTCCTCCTCGCCCGCGAGCGAGTCCGCGAGGTCCTTGGCCGAGGTCAGCAGCATGTCGTAGTCGATGGGAACGTCGGTGTTCTCCATCGGGATCGTAGACCCCTCCGAGAGATCCCCGTAGCGCTCCTCCCGCGGGGGAAGGACCAGCTCGACATAGCGATCGGCGACCAGTGTGCGGTTGGTGATGAGGGCACTGACGTTGGCCGGGATGGCAACATCGTCCTCGACCTTCATCTCGACGAGCACGCCCTTCGCCGAGGGGGTGATCTCGGAGACCTTGCCGATCTCCACGCCTAGGAGGCGCACCTCGTTGTCGATGTAGAGGCCGGTAGCGACTTCGAACTCGCCGAAGATCGTCTTGCGGTTGTCACGAATGAACATGAACCACACCAGCGCGATGACGAGGACCGCGACCAGCAGGAGAGCCAGCAGCTTGCCGGCCTTCCCGCCTTTGGTCTGCACGCTTGGATCTGCGCTCATTTATCGGCATCCTTCCATCGCGCCAATCAGGCAGAGCAAGTTGTCCGGGAGCGGGCCGGCCGGGAACGTGACGTCCAGCCAGGGCCCGTTGCCGGTGGCATCGGTGAGCGTCCGGAATGCCGGGGCGAGCTCCTGCATGCTGCGGTCGAGTGCATCGGCCTCCGACGCGAGCATGGTGGTGACCTGCTGCACACTGGTCAGCAGGGTGTCGATCTCCCCTGGCTCGTCAGTGAGCAGGCCGGTGACACGGTCCGCAACGGTCTCGAGGTCGGTGATGAGTCCACTGAGCAGCTGTGCCCGCGCGCCCAGGGTTCCGAAGATCACGGCGCCCTGGTCGAAGAGGACCTCGATCGAATCCTGCTGCCCGTCGACGAGGACCGCGAGGTCACGGCCCTGCTCGAGGATCTCGTCGATCTGCTCGCCATTGTCGTTGATGACGGCCGCCGCGTCTCCGAGCGCGTTGAGCGCCTCCTCGGCGAGCTGCCGGTCCGGGATGGACTCGTAGGCGAGATCGGCGAGATCAGAAAGCTGCTGGTAATCGATCGTTTCCCGGTCAGGGTCGTCCGTCCGGGTGGCGTTGTAGGCGCTACGCGCGATCTCGTCGAAGCTGAACGGCACTCCGGACCGCTCGAGCGGGATCCGCCCATCGGCGAGCTCGCCGTCGCCCTTGGGCCGCACGTCGAGGTAGTAGGCACCGAGGATGGTGCGCAGCTTGATCTCGCCCTCCGTGGCCGATCCAAGTTCGATCGACCGGTCGACACGGAAATCAGCGACCACCTCGTCGCCCTCGATCTCCACGGCCTCGACGCGGCCCGCGGGATAGCCCGCGACATAGACGGGGTCGCCGGCCGAGACTCCACCGGAGCTCTCCAGAGCGATCGAGTAGCCCTTGGTGCGCAGGTTGTAGATCGCCGTCGGGAAGAACGCAGCGATCAACAGCACCGCGATGAGGGCGGCCAGCGCGACCGCGCCGATGAGCCCGGGGCGGGTCACGTAGATCTTCGAGATGCCGGAGCCGACGAGTTGCTGGTTGAGGTTCTTGATCCACCGGATCATTGGCACACCTCCGATTGGGTTCCGCCGACCGCGGCGAACGGATCGACTGCGGCGCCGCCAGCGCGGACTGTGAGGTTACACATGTAGATGTTGATCCAGGAGCCGTACTCGCCATAGTGGTTCACGGCCTTCGCGGCGCGTTCCAGGCTGGCGAGCAACTGCACGTACTCGGCATTGTTCGCGCTCCACTCCTGGCTGACCGCGGTTCCTGCCGAGATGCTGCGTTGCAGGTCCGGCATGGTCGTGTCAAGAAGGGTGGCGAGCTTGTCCATCGTGGATCCGCCCTGGTCGAGCACCGCGATGACGTCCTGGTTGCGGCTCGCCATCTTGTCGGTCAGGTTCGCGACGCCCTCGATCGCGGCCGCCACGTCATCGTTGCGGTCGTTGATCATCTTGAGGGCATCCGGCAGCGTTTCGGCGAGCACCTCGATCTCGGCTTGTCGGGCGAGGGTCACATTGGCGACATCAAGCATGCCGCGCAGCATGGCCTCGAACACGTCGGTGTTGCCGTCGAGCGCCTCGATGATCGAGGCCGCGAGCTCATTGAGCCGTGGCGGGTCGATGATCCGGAAGACCGGCCGGAAGCCGTTGAACAGCTCCGTCACATCGGTGGGCGGCTTGCCCTCGGTGAGGAAGCGTCCGCCTGGCTCGAGGTCCGGCGCGCCGCCGGGATCCACGATGCCCATGTACCGCACGCCGAGCATGTCGGCGAACTTCACCTGGGCAGTGGCGGCCTCGGTGAGCTCGATGTGGTCCTCGATGCCGAACTCCACGACCGCGTTGACGCGACCGTCGTCCTGCTGCTCCCAGCTCACGCCACGGACCTTGCCGACGCGCACGCCGGCGAGGGTGACGTCGTCGCCGGGCTTGAGGCTGGTGATGTCGGTGAACTCGGCCTCGTAGCGGTCCTCGCTGCCATCAACGGGCGGGCTGAGCGTCTGCCACACGCTGAACGAGGTGAACAGCACGAGCACCAGGAATAGGGCAAGCCCGATCAGGGCTCCTCTGCTGAGCTTCACTGGACTTCCACCACCGCTCCACGGACGAGGGGCCCGAGCATCAGCGCGGTCGGGGCGCTAGGCGCACCGGTCGTCGCGGAAGCCGGGGTGAATCCCGGAACGGCCCGCATGAGCTCCTGCTCGATCGCGGCGAGCGGATCAAGCTGCTGGACGTTGCCCGAGACGGGAACGAACGGCATGAGGTCCGAGAGCGCGGACCGGTTCGTGGTCCGCGGTGTTGCTGGCCCGCAAGTGGGCGATGACAACCCGGGGTACTGGGGACAATCTGCTGGGGTATAGGGCATTGGTTCCTCGAAAGTTGCCACAAAGGTGACCTTGAGCTTGCCGGCCTGGATCGCGGGGCCAAGGCCTCCGCCGAGCTCGCCGAGGCTATTGAGCACGCCGTCGATGCCCTGGCCCTGGTTGACGGCATTGCCAGTCTTCACGAGGCCGTCGATGACAACGATCGTGTCGTCCTTGATCACGGCGAACAGGGATTCGACATCGCCGGAGAACGCGGCACCGGAGACGAATACGTCTCGCAGGCCCTCTTCGCGGCTGGTGAGGATATCGGCGAGCACTGCTGACTGGTCAAGGGTGTCGACGACGTCGGGCAGGGCCCCGTCGACGTTCTCCGCGACGCGGCGCAGGTCCGGGATGACATTTCCGTCGATCATGGGCTGGAAGGACTCGAGCAGATCGCCACCCTGGACGATGAGGTTGCCGATGTGCTCGCCCGGCTCATCGACAACCACCCCGGCTCCTGGGGCAGCTCGCGCAAGCCCTGGATGGACTTGTCGATATTGAGCTCGTACACCGCCCGCATGACCTTCTCGTAGACGTTGTAGAGCTGCTGTGCCTCTTCGCCGGTATCGAGGGCGATGGTCTCGCCCGGCTCGAGGGTCGACGTCGAGCGTCCATCGGCGGCTTGCTGGTACGGCGCCACGAGATGTAGCTCGTTGTCGCCGAAGATGGTGCGCGGGACGACGCGAACGAGGGTGTCGTCGGGCATGTTGCGCAGGACATCCTCGTCGATCTGCATCTCCACGAGGGAGTAGGTCTCGCCCTGGTCGTTGGTCAGGCCGGTCTCGAGCTTGGACATGCGGCCGACGATGACGCCCTCGAAGCGCACCGCGTTGTTGGAGCCGAGCAGGAGGCCCGGCTCGTTGTTGGTTCCATCGGCGCCCACCACCACGGCGGGTACCTCGACGTAGATCTTGGGCGATCGGTCAAGCGCCCCGGCACCGCGAGCGATCATCAATCCTGAAACGACAAGGATGAGGACGCCAATGATCAATCCACGAATCGACTTCATCTATTCAAGCCCCATTCCCGGAATCGTTGGTGTCAGGCCGTAGAGGCCGAAGATCAGCACCATGGCGGCGAGCGCGATCGTCAGGATCGTGGTGCGGACCGCTGTTCCAGCCGCGCGCCCCACGCCTTCGGGGCCGCCACCGGCGTTGTAGCCGTAGGAGCAGCAGATCACGGCGATGATGATCGAGAAGATCACCGTCATCAGCACCGAGTACGCGAAGAACTCCGGGGTGATGGATTGCCGGAAGTAGTAGTCATACGTTCCCGATGACTCCCCCAGCATGTTCACGATGACCAGCCGCGACGCGAGGTAGGCGCCGAGCAGTCCAACCATGTACACGGGCGCGATGATGACCAGCATCGCCACCATGCGCACCGAGGCGAGGAACGGGATGGAGGGCACGCCGAGCACGTCGAGCGCGTCGATCTCCTCGGAGACCCGCATCGAGCCGAGCTGGGCGGTGAAGCCCGTTCCGACCTTGGCCGCGATAGCGAGCGATGCGATCAGCGGGGCGAGCGCCTGCGTGTTGGCGATCGAGCCGGCGAGGCCAGACAGCGCGGTGAAGCCGAGCAGGCCGAGCGCGCGGTGGATCTCGATCGAGACCATCACGGCCGCAACAATGGCCATGCCCGCCACCACGCCGATGGTGCCACCGCCCGAGAGCAGCGAGGCCTTGCCGAAACTGATGTTGCCGATCTCGGTGACAACGTGCTTGCGGTACCTGGTGAGCACCAGTGGGATGCCGGCGAACATCTTCACGCCGAACATGACGTGGCCATCGATGGCCTCGAGCGAGTTCTTCAACCGGCCAACCGTCCCCTTGGACAGCTGCTTCAGCCGCACTCCTGCGTCTGTCGTCGTCATATGTACTCTCCAACCGCTGGGACGACCACGATGTACATCTGGGTGAGGACCACGTTGACCACGAACACAGCGATGAACATCATCACCACGGCCTCGTTCACCGAGTTGGCCACGCCCGAGGAGCCGCCCCTGGTCTGCGTTCCCTTGTACGCGGCGATGATCGAGCAGGCCACGCCGAAGCAGAACGACTTGAACAGCGCCATGACGAAGTCAGTGGTACGGCCGTAGGCCTGCAGCGTGAGCAGGAATCCTCCCTGGGATTCACCAACGCCGACCACTTGGTAGGCATAGGTGAACAAGATCCCGGAGAACGACACGATCGCGCACATCGACAGGGCCACGAACACGAGGGCGAACACGCGCGGCACGACGACGCGCTCGACGACGTCCATGCTCATGACCTGCATCGCGTCGATCTCCTCGCGAATGGTGCGAGCACCGAGGTCCGACACGATGGCAGCGCCACCGACGCCCGCCACGATCAACGCGGTCACCAGAGCGGCTGCCTGCCCGATGATGACGAAGGACACCACCGCTCCCGAGTACTGGGCAGCACCAATGCGACCAGCGAGGCCACCCATCATCACGGCGATGACCACACCGATCGGCAGCATCAGCAGCAGCGATGGCCAGAAGCAGACACGCACGAGAAACACGGTCTGGCCGACGAACTCCGCGAGCGGGAACCTGCCGCGCAGGATCGCGGCCAGGCCCGTGAGAAAGGTCTGCGCGGCAAATGTCACGAGACCGCCGATCTCGTTGACCGCGTCCGCGATCAGTCCCTTCTTGTTAGAGACAACTTGAACCGTCAAGACTGATCCTCAATTCGACTTTCCGGGGCGCTGGTGGCGCGCGTCATTGGTTGCTCCCCGCACGCTCCGCCGCCTCACGCTCCGACGCCCCATGCTCCGACGCCTCGTGCTCCTCGAGCTCCTTGCGGATCGCCCGCTGCGCCTGCGGCGGCAGCTCATCGACGATC
>NZ_BQYM01000021.1 GCF_026008515.1 Hoyosella levis | reverse complement strand
CCCACGGAATCTTCCTCGCCATCAGCATGCCCCTTCAGCCAGGGGTGTTGCGATGGCTCCCTGAATCCGCCGCACGGCACCTGTCGCAATTCGCACATTGGCGGCTTAGAAACCCGCACAGCAGCGACCGGAGCACCCGCCCGCGAAAGCCGGACCGCCCACCCGCGGCCGCACACCCGCGGCTAGGGCACGACCCACACCGTCGTGTCCGGTGGCACGGTGCCGTCCTCGAGGGGTCCGCTCGCCGCCACGAGCCGGCCTTCCGGTGCCGCGACCGGCTCCATGCCCATGTTCATCATGCACAGCACACGGCCCCGTCGCAGCACCACCGTGGCGCCGGGCCCCGGGACCCACTCGATGTGGGGGCTTTCATCGCGCAGCAGCTCGTGGCGCATGCGAATCGCGTGCCGGGCCCGGGTGAGGAACGAGCCGGGGTCCGCGCTCTGCGCCTTGACCGATAGGCCCGTCCAGTCCGCGGGCATCGGCAGCCAGGTCGTGCTGGATCCGCTGAATCCGTACGGCGGCTCGGTGCCCCACCAGGGCATGGGGATCCGGGCTCCATCGCGTCCGCGGTCGCTATGCCCGGACCGTTCCCATACGGGGTCCTGGAGGACGTCCTCGGGCAGGTCATCGACATTGGGCAGTCCGAGCTCCGCGCCGTTGTACAGGAACACCACGCCCGGCAGCGTGAGCTCGAGCAGCATGGTGGCGGCCGCGCGCATGGTGCCGCGGTCGATATCATCGGGACTGTAGCGGGTGACCTCGCGCGGCACATCATGGTTGGAGAGCGTCCAGGTTGGCGGTGCCGGGGTTCCCTGGACCGCGTCGAGGGACCTGTCGATCGCCGTGCGGAACTCGTCGGGCTCGTACTTGGCCTCGAGCAGCTGGAAGTTGAACCCGAGGTGCAGCTCGCCGTCGGAGACGTAGCGCGCGAACCGTCGGGGATCGCGCACCCAGATCTCGCCGATGAGCACCCGGTCCTTGTACTCGTCGACCACTGCGCGCAGGCGGCGGTGGAGCTCGTGGACGCTGTCGTGATCGAAGCGCGCATCGCCATCGCCGTTGTAGAGCGGTCGCATCGTCGCCGGATCGCCGTCGGGGAGCCCCTCGGGCTTGGCCATGCCATGCGCCACATCGATGCGAAAGCCATCCACGCCGCGATCCAGCCAGAACCGCATGGTCGTCGCGAGGTCATCGAGGACTTCGGGGTTGGTCCAGTCGAGGTCGGGCTGCTCCGGAGCGAACAGGTGCAGGTACCACTCGCCGAGGCTTCCATCGGGATCGGTGATCCGTGTCCATGCCGGTCCACCGAAGATGCTCGCCCAGTTGTTTGGCGGTTCAGCCCCGTCGGCGCCCTTGCCGCGCCGGAACAGGTACCGCGCCCGCGCTACGCTGCCCGGGCCGGAGCGCAAAGCTTCCTGGAACCAGGGGTGCTGGCTGCTCGTGTGGTTCGGCACGAGGTCCATCAGTACGCGCAGGCCGTGCGCATGGGCTTCCTCGAGCAGGGCGTCCATGTCGGCGAGGTCGCCGAACAGGGGATCGATGTCGCGGGGGTCGGATACGTCGTAGCCGTGATCGATCATCGGGGAACGCATCACCGGGCAGAGCCACACCGCGTCGATTCCCAGGGCCTTGAGGTAGCCGATCCGGGATCGCACGCCACCGAGATCGCCGACGCCGTCGTCATCGCTGTCGGCGAATGATCGCGGGTAGATCTGGTAGATCACCGCGTCCTGCCACCACGAGCGCGCGTTGGCCGTCATCATTCCATCGTGCCAGCCGCGTCGCGCGAGGGGAGCGATTCCGCCGAGCAAGACCGCGCTGCCACGCCGGGAACGCCAGCTGCCGGCAGCGCTATCAGCTAGCTAGAACGCGCTGTTCACCATCGAGTGCGCGGCCATCTCCATGTACTGGGTGAGCTCGCGGCGGTGGAGCTCGTCGAGCGTCTCGGAATCGATGGAAGCGATCGCGATGTGCATGCAGCGCAGCCAGGCGTCGCGCTGCACGGGCCCGATCACAAAGGGCATGTGCCGCATCCGCAGCCGGGGATGCCCGCGCTCGTCGGAATAGTCGCGCGGCCCGCCCCAGTACTGCTCCAGGAACATGCGGAACCTGCGCTCGGCGGGGCCCAGGTCCTCCTCCGGGTACATGGGGCGCAGGATCTCGTCGCGTGCGACCTCCTCGTAGAAGCGTCCGACGAGCTTGCGGAATGTCTCCGCGCCGCCGACTTCCTCGTAGAAGGTCCGGTAAGGGGTTTCGTTCATGGCCATTGCCCTCCATCATGCCTTGCGGGGGCGTGCTCGCGCGATCACTGGTGGGCCTTCTCCGCGTGGATGGTGATGTCGGCTGCCTCGAGCGCGGTCAGCACCTTGCTGTTGATGTGCCGCTGCACCGCCCATTGGCTGCCGGCCCGGACGCGCGCGGTAAGGCGCAGCGTCACGGTATAGGCGGTGGTCTGGTCCACGCCGAGCATCGCGGGGGCCTCGAGCATGTGGTCGCGGATGGGATCGTCGAGAACGGCGGCGGCCGCGGTCTCCTCGACAATGCGTGCTGCCTCGGTGACATTGACCGGGCGGGCGAGCGCTACGTCGATGACCGCTACGGCGTAGCCCTGGCTGAAGTTGCCGACGCGCAGCACCTCGCCATTGCGCACGTACCAGAGGGTGCCGTCGATGCCCCGGACGGTGGTGACACGCAGCCCGACGGTCTCGACGGTTCCGATGGCATCGCCGAGATCGACGACATCCCCGACCCCGTACTGGTCCTCGAGCAGCATGAAGATGCCGGACAGGAAATCACGGACGAGGCTCTGGGCGCCCCAGCCGATGGCAATGCCGACGATGCCCGCGGAGGCGATGAACGGGGCAACGTTGAGGCCGATGATGCTGAGCACTGTCAGCGCTACCCAGGTGAGCAGGAGCAGCGACACGGTTGACTTGAACACCGAGGCGAGGGTCTTGCGCCGCTGGTCGCGGCGCTCGTCGCGCCGTGCGGCGTCAGCGTTGCGGCGCCCGTTGCCCAGTGGGGTCCTGCGCTTGCGGGTGGTGACGCGGTCGATGAAGCGGTGCGCCGCCCACCGCAGCAGCAGCGCCACCACGATGTACGCGAGCAGCTCCAGGGGTTTCTGGATCAGCCATTCGCGGTTGGTGTCGGTCCATTCGAAAGCTTCCGTGACGTTCGCGAGCACGGCGCCCATCGTACGGATCAGGTGGCGCGCTTCCCACCCGCGATGCGCCAGGGGAGCGCGCGAGCCGCTGTTCACCGGCTATTACCTGGCTGCTTGTGCTATTCGCCGTGCGCGAGACCGACTTTTTCGGTTCACTGGTAAGCAGCGCTCATGGGAGGCCGGATGTCCAGACGTCACGCGATGGAAGCCCACCACCGACAACGCATGCCTGGCGGTGACCATGCCGACGAATCACCGCGGGCACGCTCGACCTCGTCGTCCACGCCACGTCCGAGCTGGATCAATCGACGAGTCCTGCTCCTCAATGCCAGCTTCGAGCCGTTGACCACCGTGGCGGCGCGCCGCGCCATCATCCTCGTCCTCCGTGGCCGCGCGGAGATCCTGCATCCCGATGCGTCAGGGATCCTCATCCATGCCGCGAGCGGGACCATCCCCGTTCCGTCGGTGATCCGTCTCACCACCTATGTGCGGGTGCCGTACATCGCGCGCGTGCCGCTGACGCGGGCGACGCTCATGCAGCGCGACCGGAACAGGTGCGGCTACTGCGGGGGCCGCGCGGACACGATCGACCACGTGATCCCGCGCAGCCGGGGCGGCACCCATACGTGGGAGAACTGCGTGGCGTGCTGCACGCGATGCAACCATCGCAAGGCCGATAAGCTGCTCAGCGAGATCGGCTGGACCTTGGCGGCGCCGCTGCGCGCTCCCGCCGGACGCCATTGGCACCTGGTGTCGAAGATCCGTACGCATGACCCGGTGTGGTCGGACTATGTGCCGGCGCTGGCCTCGGCCTAGTAGGCCAGCGGTGGCTCGCTCGGCGTTGCTCGGGTATTTTGCCGACCCGGCGCGCGCGGCCGGTAGTCCTTCGATTACCTTTTAGGTGTGAGCATCATGGAGACAGTCCTCGTGTTCGTGGTCATTCCGGCGGCGGTGATTGCCGTTATCGGGCTTGCCACGATGTTGAAGAAGCCCCAGCTCCGTCCCGAGCCGTACCGGCTGGGCGATCCGTGGCCATATGGCCCGGTGTGGTGGAGCGCCGTCGATGAGCATGGACACAGCCACGGTGGCCATGGCGACACGTCCGATGCGCAGCCGATTGGAGGATCCGCAAGTGCAACATGGTGAGATCGTCGTCCCTTCCGCGCTACCCCTCGAGGACCTGCCCATGGGTTCGGTGCAAACAGTCAGCGGCCGCGTCTCGGCCGTCCGCTTCCTCGACGAGCCAGTGGACAAGATTCCGTTCGAGAGGGACCACCGCATCCGTCTCGACGAGGCGCTGATCCGCGCGACCCGTGACACGGGCATCAAGTTCACCATCTATCTCGGCGAGCTCGGGGCCGAGTCGAACGATACGGCGTTCGAGCTGCTCGACAGCCTCGACGATGCCGCGCATTCCACGTTGATCGCCGTCGCACCGGGCGAGCGGAAGATCGAGATCGTGTCCGGTTCCGCAGTGGCTCACCGCGTGACGGACCGCATCTGCCAGCTCGGCATCACCGCTGCGCTGCCGTTGCTGCGGGAGGGCGACCTCCTCGACGGACTCGTGGCAGCTGTCAAGGTCATGTCTGCCGCGACGACCCCCGTGCGTTTCTGATCCTTCCGTGATGCTCGATCCAGCTTGAAGCTGGACACCCACGTGGGCCGCCCCCCGCATTGCGGGGGGCGGCCCTGTTTCATGCGTGGACTATTGCCCGGTGGAGGAGTCGAACGCCTGGGCCCGCAGGGACCGCTCGATCCCGGACCTGCCCTCGCTGACGAGGCGGCGCAGCGCGGGGGAGCGATCCTCGGCAAGGAATTCATCGGCGCGCTGCAAACCGGCCTCGCTGATGTCCCAGGTCGGGTAGAGGCCAGTCACGATGGTCTGCGCGACCTCGCTCTCGCGATCCCGCCAGATGCTGGGGATCGCCTCGAAATACCGATCCGCGTAGCCTTCGAGCAACGTGGCCTGTCCCGGCCGGGCGAAGCCGGCGATCATCGATCGCGCGAGCGTGTGCGAGAGGGCGCTGTCATTCATGACGCTCTCCCACGCCTGGCTCTTCGCGTCGGCGCGCGGACGCATGACAGCGGCCTTCGCGGCCTGCCGGGCCCCGGTAGCGGTGTTGTCGCGCGCCGCTTCCTCATCGATGCGTGGAGTCTCGGCAGAGTCACCGTCGATGCGTCCGGCCGCGGCGAGGGCCTGGATGAGGCGCCAGCGCAGATCCGTATCGACAGCGAGGCCAGGGAGCTCGGCGGCATCGGGGCTGTCGGCGAGCACGGTCCCGAGCACGTCGGCGTGGCGGTCCTCGAGGCGGGCGGCGCACAAGGCGTTGACGAACGCGAGCTGGTGATCGGAGCCTGCCTCGGCGGCGCGGGCCTGCTCGAGCAGCAGGTCAGCGAAGCCGGGCCAGCCGGTCTCGTTGGCCCAGGCCGGGTCCGCGTAGGAGCCGATCGCGGTGGTGGCCTGGAGCAGCAGGCGCTGCACCACGCCGACCTCGCTCTCGGTGCCGATCCCGCGCTGCACGAGTGCCGCGAAGTCCCGGGCCCGCATCTGCGCATTGCGTGTCATCTCCCACGCCGCCGACCAGACGAGGGTGCGGGGGAGCGATTCGGCGATGTCGCCGATGCGGTCGACGGCGGTGCGCAGGGAGTCCTCGTCGAGGCGCAGCGAGCAGTAGGTGAGGTCGTCATCATTGACGAGCACGAGCGCGCCGCGCGGAGTGCCGACGAGATCAGGCACCTCGGTGCGCTCGCCAGCGATGTCGAGCTCGATGCGACGCTGTCGCACGAGGCGTCCGGATTCATCATCGCTGTACACGCCGACCGCGATCCGATGGGTGCGCCGCTCGCCCGCGCCGGGCTCCGCGCCGCCCTGCACCACGGTGAACGATGCGTAGTTGCCGTCCTCGTCCACGGTGAACTCGGGCGCCAAGGTGTTCAGCCCGGTAGTGCGCAGCCACTGGTCGCCCCAGTCCGAGAGGTCGCGGCCCGAGGACGCCTCGAGGGCGCGCAGCAGGTCATCGAAGGTCGCGTTGCCGTAGGCGTGCTCGCGGAAGTAGGCGCGCAGGCCCGCGAGGAAGTCCTCGAGCCCCACGTACGCGACGAGCTGCTTGAGCACGCTGGCGCCCTTGGCGTAGGTGATGCCATCGAAGTTGACCTCCACCGCCTCGAGGTCAGGCATGTCCGCGGCGATGGGGTGGGTGGAGGGCAGCTGGTCCTGCCGGTAGGCCCACGCCTTCTCCACGTTCGCGAAGGAGGTCCAGGCGTTGGTGTACTCGGTGGCCTCGGCCTGGCACAGCACGGATGCGAACGTCGCGAACGATTCGTTGAGCCACAGGTCATCCCACCAGAGCATGGTGACGAGATCGCCGAACCACATGTGCGCCATCTCGTGCAGCACTGTCTCCGCGCGCCGCTCGTACAGGTCGTGGGTGACGCGGCTGCGGAAGACGTAGTCCTCCAGGTAGGTGACCGCGCCCGCGTTCTCCATCGCGCCCGCGTTGAACTCGGGAACGAAGAGCTGATCGTACTTGCCGAAGGCATACGGGATCTCGAAGTTGCGGTGGTAGAACCCGAAGCCCTGCTTGGTCTCGGTGAACAACCGGTCCGCATCCATGTGCTCGGCCAGCGAGGCGCGGCAGTAGATGCCCAGGGGGATCTCGCCGTGGTCGTCGGTGTAGGTGTCGGTCCACTTCGCATAGGGGCCCGCCACGAGGGCCGCGAGGTAGGTGCTCATCCGTGGGGTGGTCGCGAAGGCGCGCACGAGCCCATCCCGGCTGGTCTCGGCACCGTTGGTGATGACCTCCCAGTGCTCGGGGGCGGTCACGGAGAAATCGAACACGGCCTTGAGGTCGGGCTGGTCGAAGCAGGCGAACATGCGCTTGGCATCGGCGGTCTGGAACTGCGAGTAGAGATAGACCTCGCCGTCGGCGGGGTCGACGAAGCGGTGCAGGCCCGCGCCGGTGTGCGAGTAGGCAAGATCGGCGTCGATGACGAGCTCGTTCGAGGCGGCCAGCCCCTCGAGCCGCAGCCCCTCCTCATGGGAATAGCCGGACGTATCGACCTCCGCGCCGTTGAGCGTGGCCTCGCGGAGCGTCGTCGCGATCAGGTCGATGAAGGTCGAGGCTCCCGGCGTGGCGGCGAAGCGAACGACCGTGCGCGAGCGGAACGTATCCGCGCCCGGCTGGCCCTGGCCATCGGTGACGTCGATCTGCACGGTGTAGCTTTCGACCGAGAGGATGCCAGCGCGTTCCCGCGCCTGGTCCCGGGTCAGGTTTGGAGCTGCCACGAGGGGTGCCTTTCTGCCGTGGTGTTCGGATGATCATCAGGCATGGCCGGCACGGGGCATGCCGATCCAGCACCCCCATCATGCGCCGTCCGGCGCCCCGCGTCACCGTGGACACCAAGCGTGGCAGTGATTTCCGCTCACAGGAAAATCCTGGTGTGCGGCGTACGGTGAATCCACTCACAGATTCTTGAGGCCTAGCCCGCGGATGCATCCGACGTGCGATGATATGTCCATGCAGCGATGCGATCGCCACCGCGAGGGGTGCCTGCAACTCTATGTGCAGTCAACATCGGCGATGCGTCGGGTGATGGTCTGGCGCTAGCCGCCCAGCCCACTTGGCGGGCCCGCAGCTGTATTTGTGGGGGCGCGGGAAGACCCGGCCTGGTCACGACAATCAAGCGTGACCGGGCCGGATTTTCTTTTGGCTCTCCAGGATCGCCCGGGGCAGGTCGCATGGCCCATGCGCCCGGCGGCCTTGGTGTGTACGTTGGACCGTCGAGATGGTCGCGTCGACCTTGCCGCGAGAACCGAGGAGACCCACCCCGATGCCGCCAGCACGGCCCCCGCGCGCGATCCGCCGCGTGATCTCCGCGATCGGCCTGGTCCTGGTCCTGGGGCTGGCGCTGGTCGCTGTGCCGGGCGCGAGCGCCCCCCGCACGAGCGAGCACTACGTGGCACTCGGAGATTCCCGCGCGGCCGGTCCCTCGACCCTGCGGTTCCTCAATGACAGCTGCGGCCGCACGGCGGAGTCCTATCCCCGGTTGCTCGCCGAGTGGTTGCGGCCGGAATTCTTCACGTTCGCCGCGTGCAGCGGAGCGACCGTCGAGGACATCCTCGATACCCCGCAGGAGACCCGCAGCGGGGCGAAACCGCTGCAGCTCGACGCGGTCAACCCAGAGACAACGCTGATCACGATCAGCATCGGCGGAAACGATGTGCGGTGGTATGACATCGCTCGCCGGTGCTTCACCAAGGACGAGGGCGGGGACCGTGAGTGCCGCAACGATCCCGAGACCCGCATCGCCGCGATGGAGTCACTGCGACCGCTGCGGCCCCGCCTCGATCGGCTGCTCGGCACGCTCCAGGAGCGCGCGCCGAAGGCATTGATCTTTCTCGCGAGCCACGGCGGCACGGTGGGCAACCGGGGCTGCTGGCCGTCGGTGCCCGCCAGCGATGCCGATGCCCGGTTCATCGCCGACTACCAGGACCGGATGAACGCCATCATCGAGGCCGCCGCCGACCACGCGGGCATAACCTACGTCGACCTGGCCTCGCGCAGCGTGGGCCACGATGCCTGCCAGCCCAAGCCGCTCAAGTGGTACGAGGGCAACGTGACCACCTCGACCTCGCTGAGCATGCATCCCAATAACACGGGAAACGCGGGCTTCTCCAGGATCTTCCAGGAATACATCAAGGAAGAGTTCCGCAAGCGCGTGCGTTGATGGAGGCAGGGCGCACTGGCCGCGCCGTCATCGACCGAGAGGATTCCTCATGCCCAATGCCCTTGACCGCGTTGACTTCTATTTCGATCCCGCTTGCCCATGGTGCTGGATCACCTCCCGCTGGATCCTCGAGGTCCAGGATGTTCGCGATATCGAGGTCCGGTTCCAAGTGATGAGCCTGTACGTGCTCAATGAGGGCAAGGACATTCCCGACGGATATCGCGCCATGCTCGACAGCACGCTCGGGCCGGTGCGGGTGCTCGTCGCTGCCGAGCAGCAGCACGGCCCCGAGGTGCTCGCCCCGCTCTACACCGCGATGGGGGAGCGCATCCACAACAAGGGCATGAGCGACCTCACGGAGGTGGTGCGCGAGGCGCTCGCCGAGACCGGCCTGCCCGCGAGCCTCGCCGAGGCTGCCGAGAGCGACGCGCATGACGAGGCACTGCGGGCGAGCCACCATGCAGGCATGGACAAGGTTGGTGATGACGTGGGCACCCCAACGATCCACATCAATGGGACCGCGTTCTTCGGGCCCGTGCTCTCCCGCATCCCGCGCGGGGAAACGGCGGGCAAGATCTGGGATGGTGCCGTCGCGCTCGCGTCTTACCCGCACTTCTTCGAGCTCAAGCGCACGCGCGCCGAGGATCCGGTGTTCGACTAGCAGCAACCTGGAGCGGGCGGTCGGCTTCTGCGTTGCTAGTTCTTGCGCTGCTGGTTCCTACGCGGGCGGCCGTGTCGCGTCGAGCAGGCCACGAAGGGTATCGACCAGGCGATCCCGGGTGTAGCGGGGCGGGTCCTCGAGCATGAGCCTGCCGAAGTGCTCCGAGGTCACGAGCACAAGGTGCGAGAGCACTTCGACGTCGAGCCACGGCCCGCCACGCTGCTCGATGCCGAGGCGCAGGGCATCGGCGATATAGCCGCGGATCAGCTCACGCGTTGACTCGATCCGGTCGCGGACCATCGCAGGCGTGTTGGTGGTGATGCCGAGGACTGGCTTCCAGATCTCTGGTTGCTCCCGCACCAGGTCAATGAGCCCCGCGACGCCGTCGAGGAACCATTCGTCCACGTCGCCAGTCCGGGGCTCGGTGGGGATCAGCTTCAGGGCGGCGGCCAGCGCCCGCCGCTGGGTGCGGTCGAGCAGAGCGTGGAGCAGTGGCTCGAGGCCGTCGTAGGCGCTGTAGACCACCGGGCGGGTAACCCCGGCTTCCTTCGCGATCGCCTCGATGGAGACGTTGTCGTATCCGTCGCGGACCACGACACGGAGCGCGGCATCGAGAAGTTGCTCGCGTCGTTGCTCGACGGGCATTCGCGGGGCGTAGCGGCGACGCTTGCGCGGGGCCGGATCGGTTCCAGATGTCACTCCTTGACGCTAGCGCAGTAGTGTAAAGTCTCCTCAATCTACAGTGCTGTAGTAATCTAAGGAGAGTCCACTGATGCTCGGGATCAAGACCAGGGCTGCGCTCCGCGAGGAATTCGCGCCACATGCTGACAACGGCTTCTTCGGGCCAGGCTCGGTCACCTGGAAGGTGTGGAGCCATCCCACCTCCTACGTGCTCGGCTTCGCCCGCGCCGTGACCATCGAGCACCTCGACCCCAACCTGGCGGCCGCGGTCGTGCAGGCGGGTGGGGTCAGGTACCGCCCCCACAGCCGCTACGGGCGAACAATGCGCTACTTCGCCATGGTGGCCTTCGGCGCCACCGAGCCCACCGCCAAGGCGGCTGACGTGCTTGTCAAGGTCCACTCGAAAGCCATCGGCAACGACCCCGTCACCGGCGGCAGCTACGATGCCAACAAGCCCAGCTCGCAGCTGTGGATTCACATGACGGCCTGGCACTCGATCCTCTACTGCTACGAGAAGTTCGGTCCCGGACGGCTCTCTCCGGACGAGGAGGCGCAGTTCTGGGATGAATGCGCGCGCGCCGCCGAGCTCCAGACGATCGATCCCGCGACCGTGCCGCGAACGCGCGAGGATGTCATCGCCTACTTCGAGGACTGGCGGCCCCGGCTCGCCGCGTCCGAGGCGGCGCAGGACATGGTGGACTTCATCCTCGGCCTCGATGTGGCGCTCCCGCCCGATATGCCCGCATGGCAGCGCCAGGCGCTCAAGCCCATGCTTTTTGCGATGCGCCGCGGCATCATCGCCACCTACCCGCCGTACATGCGCAAGATGCTCGACATCCAGCAGGGCCCGCTCATCGATCTGCTCATCACCCCGCCCAACAAGGTGATCCACGCGGCCATGCATCGTTCGATCAACCTCACCATGCTGCTGATGAAGCTGATCGCTCCCGCCGCCCTCGAGATCGCCATGCCCGCGGTGCTCGGCATTCCCGCGATCGATCCGATCACGATGACCCCGCGCGAGGCGCAGGCCAAGTATGGCTACGAGCTGCCCGCCGATGCCCACCAGGACCTCCGGGCGCGGCAGCAGGATCGCGTGTTCGGGGCGGGAGCCAGGCCCAGCGACGAGGGGCTCATCGAGTCCGAGCAGCACCTCGGGGCCCTTGGCTGAGCCCGCTGCCGGCGCCGCTGCCGGAGCCCGCTGCCGGAGCCGCAAACGCGATAGAAACCGCTGTGAAAGGCATGCGATTTCTATCGCGTTTGACGTTGTCTGGTGCGTTTGCCGCCGCGAGCACCGCCACGTTTGCCGCCGCGAGCCGCATAGTGTTTGCCACCGCGAGGCGCAGAGCGTGCGCTACCACGCGCCGCCGGGCGAGCTCCCGAACGAGCACCGCCGTTCCGGGTCGATGCCTCGCTTCCGAGCCGGGGCTGGCAGAATCGATGCCATGCGCGTTTACCTAGGTGCCGACCATGCCGGCTTCGAGCTGAAGAACCTCATCAAGGACCATCTGACAACTCTCGGGCACGACGTCACCGACTGCGGTGCCTTCGAGTACGACGCCCTCGACGACTATCCCGCGTTCTGCATCGACACGGCCCGCAAGGTCGTCGCCGACCCCGGCAGCCTCGGTATCGTCCTCGGTGGCTCGGGCAACGGCGAGCAGATCGCTGCCAACAAGGTGCCTGGTGCGCGCTGCGCGCTCGCCTGGAGCGTCGAGACCGCCCAGCTTGCGCGCCAGCACAACAACGCGCAGCTCATCGGCCTCGGCGGCCGCATGCACAGCACCGAGGAGGCGTTCGCGATCGTCGAGTCGTTCCTGGGCACGGAGTGGTCGAACGAGGACCGCCACCAGCGGCGCATCGACATCCTCGCTGAGTACGAGAAGTCCGGCGAGGCCCCTGCCGTCCCTGGCGCGTGATATTGCGCGTCGAAGCGGGACCAGTGGTCGAAGAAGTAGTCGTTGCCTGAGGGGCACACCCTGCACCGGCTCGCTGCGGAGCACACCCAGTTGCTTGGCGGCGAGCAGGTACGGGCCAGCAGCCCCCAGGGGCGCTTCGCCGACGGAGCCAGGATCATCGATGGCCAGGCATTCCAGGCGGCCGAGGCGTGGGGCAAGCACCTGCTGCACCGCTACGAGGGCGGGACGCTCGTGCACATCCACCTCGGCCTCTACGGAGCGTTCACGACGGGGCCCGCGCCAGCCGGGCCGCCGGTGGGGCAGGTCCGCATGCGGATCGCGACCGGGACCAATGTCATTGATCTCCGGGGCCCGACGCGCTGCGCGCTGATCGGGCCGCTCGAGCTCGCGGCACTGCTCGACCGGCTCGGCCCCGACCCCTTGCGCCACGATGCCGACCCGGGCCTCGCGTGGGAGCGCGTCTCCCGCTCGCGCGCGCCCATCGGGGCCTTGCTGATGGACCAGGCCGTGCTCGCCGGAGTGGGCAACGTCTACCGGGCGGAAGTGTTGTTCCGGCAGCGCATCGCGCCCCGCCTGGCAGGACGCGACCTCGGCCGCCATCTTTGGGACGCGCTCTGGAAAGACCTGGTCACGCTCATGCCGATCGGTGTGCGGGAGGGACGCATGATCACCGTGGAGCCCGAGCACGACCACGGCGCGGCGCCCTACGAGCCCGGTCGGCCACGCACCTACGTCTACCGGCGCACGGGGGAGCCCTGCCGCATCTGCGGCACCCCGATCGAGCAGGAGGATCTGCGGGGCAGGAAGCTGTACTGGTGCCCCCGCTGCCAGCGGTAGCGCCGGGAACAAAGCCGCGTGGCGCGCTTGTTGGGGAGAGCATGACCGAAACGATGAAGCACGATGCAGCTGCCCGCCGCTACTCACTGATCATCGATGGCGCGGAGGCCGGCTACGCCGACTACGTCGAGACCGGCTCCATCCGGGACTTCAACCGCACGGTCACCGACCCCGACCATCGTGGGAAGGGGGTCGCGGGGAAGGTCGTGCGATACGCGCTCGACGATAGCCGCGCCGCCGGGTTCTCGATCGTCCCGTCCTGCCCGTTCGTGGACGGATACATCGGGAAGAACCCCGAGTACAAGGATCTGCTGGCCTGACCATGCATCTTCCGCCCGCGCCTGCCAGGTTGCCCCGGCCGGGGGAGCGCGCCGGTGCGCTCGACGGGCGCTACCTGGGCGCCATCCCTGATATCTCCACGGGCGAGTGGGACGAGGGGTTCTCCCTGCGCCGTCGAGCTCAGCGCAAGGCGTGGATGTACGTGGGCATCTTCGCCGAGCATGCCTCTGCTGGTATCGCGATCGTGGACGCAGGCCATACCGCGACCGCCTTCTGCTACGTGCATGACCGCACCACCGGTCGTCTCACCGAGGACAAGATCCTCGTTCCCGCTGGTTTCGCGAGCTCGTTCGCACCGGACTGGCGCACCGAATGGCGACTGGCACGAGGGCGCAATACCTGGCGCATCCACCACGAGGGCGGCGCATGGCAGGTCCATCACCGCGGGCGGGACCTCGAGCTGTCGGCCGCCATCGGAGGCCCGGCCGGGCATGTCGGTCTCTCCGCGATCAGCTCCGCGCCCGGGCGACCGTTCCACCACACCTACAAGATCGCCGGGCTTCCCGCATCGGGAAGCGCGCGCACGGGCGGCTCGGTGATCCCGCTCGACGGGCGTGCCTCGCTCGACTTCACCCTCGGGTACCCGCCCCGCGAGACGCTGTGGAACTGGGCAAGCCTCGACGGCACCACCGGATCTGGCTCGCCCATCGCGATCAACCTCGTCGCGCATTTCATGAATGGTCTCGAGAACGCCGCATGGTGGCGGGGCGAGATCGTGCCACTGCCCCAGGCCACCTTCGAGCTCGATCGCTCGGCGCCGCTCGATCCCTGGCGGTTGCGTACTGCCGGGGGCGAGCTTGATCTGGTGTTCAACCCCGAGGGGCAGCGGCGCGAGCATCTTGAGGCTGGCGTGATCGCCAGTAAGTTCGTCCAGCCCTTTGGTTGGTTCGAAGGCACGTTCCGATCGCCCGATGGCGGGCTCCACCACGTGCAGGGCCGTGGCGTCGTGGAGGATCACCGGGCCCGCTGGTGAGCTGGCGCTGGCGCGGCGACCCGTGTTGGCCCGGCGAGAGTGCGAAAAGCGACAGGTTCGCGGCCCTGGGTTCAAGGGGTGGTCGCAACACCTTCTAGCAGAAGAGGTGTTGCGCATGGATGCACGTCGCGGCCGTCC
>NZ_BQYM01000020.1 GCF_026008515.1 Hoyosella levis | reverse complement strand
ACCGCCGGGCAAACACATGTGAAGAGAAGCGGGAGGGGCGGTCGCCAGTGGGCGGCCGCCCCTCCCGCCCTTTTCCGTATCCACCCACCAGCCGCAGCGCACCGGCCATATGGTGAACCTTCCATGTCGATTCAGACACAGCTTGCCCTATACCGGACAGGCTGCAAGAAAATGGCTCGAAACTGTCGCACCCCGCTGGCAAAGTGATGCTCATACATCACCCGCGGGGAAGGCAACACAGTGAGCAACGCGATTGTCGCGGAGGGGCTGGTCAAGACATACGGCAGCCTTCGTGCACTCAACGGACTAAGCCTGGAAGTGCCTGAAGGCACCGTTATGGGCCTGCTCGGCCCTAACGGAGCTGGGAAGACGACCGCGGTCCGTGTACTGACCACGCTCCTGCGCCCGGATGAAGGACGCGCCACAGTGCACGGCCTCGATGTCGTCAAGGACGCAGCAGAACTGAAATCACACATCGGGGCGTCCGGCCAGTACGCGGCGGTTGATGAGTACCTGACGGGCTTCGAGAACCTCGAGATGGTTGGCCGCCTCTACCACCTGGGCGCCAAGCGGGCGAAAGCCCGAGCAAGCGAGCTCCTCGAACAGTTCGACCTCACTGAAGCCGGGAACCGGCCTGTCAAGGGCTACTCGGGGGGCATGCGTCGCCGCCTCGATCTCGCCGGTGCTCTCGTTGCGAATCCGCCGGTGCTGTTCCTCGACGAACCCACCACTGGGCTGGATCCTCGCGCCAGGCTAGGCCTCTGGGATGTCATCAGTGAGCTTGTTGCTGGTGGCACAACGCTGCTGCTCACCACCCAATACCTCGAGGAAGCAGACAGGCTCGCCGATAAGATCGCGGTCATTGACCACGGCACCGTCATCGCACAAGGCACGGCCGACCAGCTCAAGGACGAGATCGGCGGCGAACGGGTCGAACTGATCGTCTCCGACGAGACCGAATGGGCAACTGCCCACCAGGTTCTCGACAACTACGCGCCAGGCCAGGTTCGCGCGAACCGAGCGACCAGGACGATCAGCGTCGCGGTCAGTGGGGGAGCAGCCGCGCTGATCGAGGTGGTCGGGCTGCTCACCGAGCATCACGTCACCCTCCGCGATGTCGGCCTCCGGCGCCCCACCCTCGATGATGTCTTTCTTTCTTTGACCGGCCATGAGGCCGAAGTCGTCGCAAACAATGACCAAGGGGAATCGAAGTGAATTCACTCACCCTTGCCGTCTCCGACGGCATCACCATCGCCAAGCGCAACCTCATCAAGATCAAGCGGGTCCCGGACCTGATCGTCTTCACCGCGCTGTCTCCGATCATGTTCGTGCTGGTCTTCGCTTTCATCTTCGGCTCGGTCATCGACCTTCCGGGGATCGCGTATCGCGAGTTCCTGATCGCGGGCATCTTCACCCAGACTGTCATCTTCGGCTCGACCTGGACCGGGCTCGGCATGGCCGAGGACATGCAAAAAGGCATCATCGACCGGTTCCGCTCCTTGCCGATGGCTCCCTCCGCGGTGCTGATCGGCCGTACGACCAGTGATGTGGCGATCAATGTCATCAGCCTGTTCGTGATGTCGATCACGGGGCTGCTCGTGGGCTGGCGCATTCGCACATCTGTCCTTGACGCGCTGCTTGGCTTCCTGCTTTTGCTGCTGTTCGCCTACGCGCTGTCCTGGGTCATGGCCGTGATCGGGTTGTGGATCCGCACTCCCGAGGTCTTCAACAACGCCACGTTCATGGTGATCTTCCCCATCACCTTCATCGCGAACACCTTCGTGCCCAGTGACAGCCTCCCGAGCGTGCTGCGGGTGATGGCTGAATGGAACCCCGTGTCAGCCGTCACGCAGGCCACCAGAGAGTTGTTCGGCAATACTCACCCGGCCCTGCCAGCGCCCGAGGCTTGGCCACTGCAGAACCCTGTGCTCGCCAGCCTGGCCTGGACCGCCATCATCCTCATCATCTTTGTGCCATTCGCGACCTACCGGTACAAGAAGGCCGTGAGCCGGTAGCCGTGGCCCCTTGCGTGGGGAGCCTGGTGGGAATCAGGCTCCCCACGCGATCGGGAACTTCCCCGGCACAGTTGTTCGTTGGGCCTCCGCAGGCAAGCACGCAACGTGAGGAGAAATGAACCTTGAGCCCCGACGAACCTATTGCAACACCCCTCACCGCGGACGAGCTCGCTAGCGAGTACCAGCGCCAGATCAGCAATCTCCAGCGCCTTGGGCTGCTCGGCGCCGATGTTCCCGCGTCACTGCTCGACCGGCTCCTTGGGCATCCTGCGCTCGCCACCAGCGCGGCACCTGACCCCACCGATCCGCTGGCGGTCTCGTTCGTGCTTGTGCCCCACCCCCGGATCCACCCGCCGAGCACCACTGCGCCGCTCCTGGCCCTCGGCAAGCAGAGCGGCTTCATCTCGGCCGATACCGCCGACATCGATGAGTTCGCGCCGATCCCCACCATTGAACAGCCCGCCACTGACGTCTACGCCGTCGTCGATCTCGACCGCGGCGACGAGACCCGCAACCTTACGCCCGACGAAGCCCTGGCCCGGTTCGCGCCCGAGGAGCGCAGTCCGCTGACAATCAGCGAGGGAATCGCCTACTTGCTTCAATTCCCGAAGGCCCTGCGCAAGAACCACTGCTTCCAGACGGCGGGGTCGCGCCGCGAGGATCGTCGCGTGCCGGGGATCTGGATCAGCAACCGCGCCCCGAAGGTCGGCTTCTGCTGGGCGGGCAACCGCCACACCTGGCTCGGGATCGCCTCGGCCTTGGACCGGGTTCCCTCCTAGCGCGAGATCACGCCGCTCGGGGGAGCGTCGCGACAGCCGAAGCGCTGGACTCGAGCACGCTCAGCCGCGATCACGGTGCTGGATGCACGTGCCGCCAGTGCTCGGCAATGTCGATGCGACGTGGGATCCACACATGCTCGTAGGACTGGATGTGGTCGAGGAAACGCTCGAGCGCCGCGGCCCGCGATGGTCGGCCAACGATGCGTCCATGCAAGCCCACTGACATCATCGACGGGCGCCCCTCGAGCCCCTCCCGGTACAGCACATCGAACGCATCGCGCAGGTGGTGGAAGAACTCGTCACCGTTCGCGAAGCCCGCGGGGGAGGAGAACCGCATGTCGTTGGTCTCCAGCGTGTAGGGCACCACCAAATGCTGGTGCACCGTGCCTGCCGCCTCGACGGGAACCCAGTAGGGCAGATCATCGGCGTAGGAGTCGGCGTCGTAGATGAATCCGCCATGCTCGACCACGAGCCGGCGCGTGCGGGGGGAGTCCCGGCCGGTGTACCAGCCGAGCGGTGCCCTGCCGGTGAGATCCCGCAGTGCCTGCACGGCCTCGGCCATGTGGGCCCGCTCCGTTGCCTCATCGACCTGCTGGTAGCTGATCCAGCGCAGGCCGTGGCACGCGATCTCGTGGCCGAGCTCGCCGAACGCGGCCGCGGCCTCCGGGTTGCGCTGCAGGGCCCGCGCGACGGCGAACACCGTCAAGGGCAGGCCGCGGCGCTCGAAGATCCGCAGCACCCGCCACACCCCCGCGCGGGAACCATACTCATAGAGCGATTCCATGCTCATGTGCCGGTCCGGGAACGCTGCCGCGGGCACGATGTCCGACAGGAAGGTCTCGGACGCTGCGTCCCCATCGAGGACGCAGTTCTCGCCGCCCTCCTCGTAGTTGAGGACGAACTGCACCGCCACCCGCGCATTGCCGGGCCACCGCGGGTCCGGAGGAGTGCGGCCATAGCCGACGAGATCGCGCGGATAGCTCACTGCGCACCTCCTGCCTCGGGTGATCCCCAGGCCCGCAATCGGCTCATGCCGCCGTCGGGGAAGATGTCGAGCCGCACCTTGGTCACCGCCGATTCGACCGCTACCGGGAATCGATGCCGGGTGTCTGGCTGCAGCGCAGTGCGAGGCAGCAACTCCAGCCATTGGCCGTCGCCGGACCGGCCCCTGACCCGGGCCGAACCCGGAGCGTTGTGCAGGAAGCAGGTGGTATCGAGCTCCAGCATGCTCACTCGCCCGCGTGTGCCGAAGCTGATCTCCACCCAGTCATTGTGCGTTTCCCAATCGTCCGCGCCGAAGCGTCGCCGAGCAGTCTCCCATCCATCGCCCATGACGTGCGCGAAGCCGGGCATGAGCAGGTTGTTCGGCGAGCTGTAGAACAGGTTGGAGCAGTCCGTGACGTGCCCGCCATTCTCGATCGCGGCGAGATCCATCGCTCCAGTGGGACGCAGCGCGGGATCGGAGCGGGCGATGCCGTGGACCCGCAGCCGCGCGACCCCACCGTCGGGGTGCATGGTGAGCCGCACATGCGTGACGGTCCGGGGCTCGTCCACCTCAAAAGGGTTGATGGTGTTGCCTGCCACGGCACTGCGCGGCACGAGCGGGAACCATTCGGCCGCGGTTCCGAGGTCGTTGGCATCCGGATAGCCGTCGATGCGGGCTCCCTCGACCGAGATCTCCGGGGGGAAATTGCCGGTGAACCAAGCGGTATCGACGAGCACGCCGTGCACGATGCCGGGCGCGCCGAGGCGCACGATCGCGTGATCTGTACCGGGGGAGCGGCGGCGGCGGGTCTCCCACCCGTCGTAGACCTGACCCTTGTGGCCGAACGTCGCCGGGAAATGCTGGGGCGCGCCCGGGCGGATGAGGTTCTCCTTCTCGGCGAAGGACTCATCGGTGGCCCACACCACGGCACCACCGAGCAGCCGCGCCGCGAGATCAGGGAAGCGGGTGAACGGTGGGGGGATGGTCACTAACCCAACCTACTGCGGCCACGTTTCGCTGGCGTGAAATCAGGCCCGGGGCTCAATCGGTGCCGGGCAGAACGCGCGTGGCCAGCCCTTCGAGCGTGGCGCGGGTGCACTGCGGCGAGAGCGCCTCCACGTCCGCCTCGTTGAAGGCCCCCGACTCGAGGCCGCGCAGCACGATCGTGGCGAGTGCCTGCGCGCTAGCTGGCTCGTCGATCACGTCGCTGGAACCGCGCTGCAGGTAGGTGTCGAGCCGGGGTCCCGCGATGCGCAGGGATTCGCGGTAGAACCGGTAGGTGGCTGCCCAGCGGGTCACGAGATGCCCAGGATGCATGTCCCAGCCCTGGTAGTAGCCGCGGGCGAGGGACCGCGATACCAGCGTGAAGTGCAGCTCCAGGGCACTGGCCTGCTGGGTATCCCCGCCCGCCGGGACGATATTGGTCGAGCCATCGCACACCCACGCCCCGGTCTGGGCAGCCGCGGCCAGCATCACGTCCTTGGCATGGTCCGCGACCGGGTGATCGAGTGCCTGGTGCTGCGGGGCGATGCCGCAGGCCGCGCTGTAGTCGAAGGTGCCGTAGTGCAGCCCTGTGAGGCGCGGTCCCGCTAGGTGGATGGCGCGCGCCACCGGGATCGTTCCGTCCGCCGCGATGATCGCCTGGGGGGATTCGATCTGCAGCTCGAAGCGCAATGCCCCCTCCGCGAGGCCATGTGCTTCCTCGAAGTGCTCGCAGATCGCGAGGATCGCCGGGACCTGGTCCGGGTGCCTCAGCTTGGGAACCGTGAGCACGAACCCCGCAGGCACGCCCCCGGCCGCATCGAGCACGAGCTCGAGGGTGCGCAGCATTCGAGCTCGCTCGTGGGCGGCGAGGCCTTTGGTGCGGATGCCCACGCCGCGCGGCCGGTCAGAGGTGCTGGCGAGCAGCCTGCCCACTAGGCGCGCATGGGCATCCTCGGTGGCGTCGGGGCGCCAGCCGTACCCGTCTTCGAAGTCGTAGCGGAGATCCGCGATGGGATCGCGACGGAGGCGCTCGGCCACGGCGGCGAGGACATCATCCCCGGCAAGCGCTGTGACGTGGCCGCGATGCCGATCGAGCAGCTCGAGCGCGAGGCCGCTCCAGGCGGCGACCGAGCCCGGCGAGGCATCCGACGCCGCGACGTACACCGTGTGCGGAGGCTGCCCCGGCCTGAGCGCTGCCGGGTACCTCGTGGCGAGGAATTGGTCCACAGGATCGAGCAGCGTGGCCAGGCGATCCCCGAGAGCCGTCACGCGTCCACCTTGTCTTGTCGCGTATCCGTTCGATCAGGCGGGCCGGTGGCGGGCCGGCTGCGCCCTGCCAGGGCCAGAATGGTGCAGACAGTGACAACGACAAAGACGAGAGGGAACACCGAGCGAAGGAGGATCACCAGCTCAGGGTCGCGCGGCAGCAGCATGAACGTGCCGATGGCGTAGAACGTGCCGCCTGGCTGCAGCGGGTCGACGAAGGTCTGCACCCAGCTCGCCGCTGGGATGGCCGCGGCCACGGGCAGGAGCCAGGCGATGAGCCGATGCCGCGAGATGGCGGCGTAGTGGCTGAGCACAATGATCAGCGGCACGAACCACACCCAATGGTGTCCCCAGGAGAAGGGGGAGATCGTGGCCGCGGTGAGGCCCGCGATGGTGCCGGCGAGAAGTTCCTCCCCCGCGCGGTGCGCCAGCCACATCGCGGCCAGCCCCAGGGCGAGGGCGAGGGCGGTCAGCGAGGCGACAGCCCACAGTGGCGGCTCGGGCGTGTGCATCAGTTGCGCGAGCGCACCGGTGATCGACTGGTTGGAGGGCGCGTTCACCGCTCCGATCCGCTCGGACTCGAACAGGGTTCCGCGCCAGAAGCGCAGCGAGTCCCGGGGAATGATCAGGCCAGCGACGATGATCGTGCCGGCGATGGTGCTCGCTGCTGTGACCAGGGCCCGCCACTGGCGGGTGATCGCGAGGTACACGAGGAAGAACCCGGGCGTCAGCTTGATGCCGGCCGCGAGGCCCATGCCGATGCCGCGCAGCTTGCTGTTCTGGGCGCGCGAGAGGTCCCACACGACCAGGAGGAGCAGGATGAGATTGATCTGTCCGTACCAGATGGTCGTGCGTACTGGCTCGAGAAGCGTCGCGATGATCATCATGGGTACTGCCGCGGCGAGCAGAGTTGCGTTCAGCCGGTAGCCCAGGGCCTTCCACGACAGCACGATCGTTGCGTAGAGGGCCAGCGCCGAGAGCACGGTCCAGGTGACCTCGAGCGCAGTGGCGCCCAGGGTCGCGATGGCAGTGAAGAGGACCGCAGCGAACGGTGGGTAGGTGAACGCCATGCGCCAGTACACCGGGCCCTCGTAGACAGCACGGTCCTCGAGCACCGCGAGGCCGCCCCCGGCGTAGACGTGGACATCGAGCATGTTGCTGAACAGCCCCCAGTGCTCGGTGCTGATCGGGATCATGCGGATGTGGAACCACACCGTGGCTATCGCACCCACCAGCAGCGCAACGTGAACCCACCAGCGGGGCGCGAACTCCCTCGATGGTCTGGACCGTTCCACCGCGTGCATGATTCCCCTCCTCGCTGGCGCCCCTGACGCGTAATGCCCACTAGAAGCTAGCGTGACATTGTGACAAACCCGGGTCCCTGCCGCTGCGACACGGAAATTTCCGGAGAATAGGGGCATGGCAAGCACTCGAACCGGACAAAACCACCTGACCGAAGATGACCTGCACGAACTCAGCGCGCTCAAGGAGGCCGGGAAGCGGGCGACGGTCTACCTCCGCGAACCGATCGCCGGGCTGGGACTCGAAGAGGGCGCCTCCGCCCGAATCATCGCTATCGATGGCACTAGCCTCATCGTCAAGCCTACCGGTGTCAATGACGAGATCCCGTTCGAGGCGCACGAGCTGCGGCGCACCCGCGCTGCGCCGTCGCCTGCCAAGCGCGCGCCCCGGAAGAAAGCCGCGCCGAAAGCGCCGGGTGAAGCCGGACCGGGCCGCGCGGGCCCTGCTCCTGCCACGCCGAAGCCCGTGCCCGTGCCAGCGAGGACTGCGACGCCTGCAGGCACATCGGCGGGACCACCAGCGGGGTCGCCTGCCCCTGGCCCGGCCAGGAAGCCCACGGCCAGCAGCTCCGCGATAACTCGCCCGGCGAGCGGTGGCGGCTCGGGCGGTGGCGCTGGTAGCGGCGCGAGCAGCAAGTCCCGTGGCAAGTCGGCGGAGTGCGCCATCACCTTGCGCGCGGACGAGGAGGGCGCCTGGTGGATCGCGGTCGACCGTCCGGGCGGGCTGTCCCTGAAGCGATCGAGCATCACGCCCGATGCGGTGCTGCGCGCGATCCAGCAGCTTGATCACCCCGGCGCTCTCCGTGCTGCCCAGGCCGCGCTGAACGCTGCGCGCAAGGCCGCGGAGCAGCGCGTGGCGGAGCTCCGGAAGGAGCTTGCCGAGGCCGAGTCAGCGCTCGAGTCGCTCAAGGCTGACTAGCTAGCTGTCGCGCGCCTCGGCCCCCGCGGCGTCTCGCCGGGCTTCCGAGCAGCGCTCCGGCGGGTAAAAGCACGGGAAAACGCCAAACGCGAGAGAAGCGAACAGGGGTTTTCCGCAGCTTCTCTCGCGTTTGCGGCAATGCACGCTGGTCGAGTGATGCACGCTGGTCGGGTGATGCGCGCAGGCCGGCTCAGGCGAGGGCGCGGGCGGGCCGACCGTCCCGAACAGGAACGACATCCTGCACGAAGCGCCCGATCTCGTTGATCGCGCGGGCTGCTTCGGGGACGAGGCCCGCCGCCGCCTGGAAGACATGCACCTGGCGGTCCCACACCTGTAGCTGGCACGGTACGCCGTGGTGGGCGAGCCGCTCGGCCATCATCTCGGAATCGGGGAACAGCAGCTCGGTGGAGCTGACCTGCAGGAGCGTGGGGGGCAGTCCGCTGAGGTCGCTGTCGATCGGGCACACGCGCGGCCCGGGCGCGCCCTCGATGAGCAGGCGCTGCTCGACGCGGTTCGCGTACTCGGTGAATACGTTGATGACGTCGGCGGAGAAGAGGGCGCAGGTCTTGGAATTGGAGTGCGCCATCTTGGAAGCCGGGTTGAGGTTGGTCAGTGGCGCGAGGCCCACGATCCCCGCGGGCACCGGTATTCCCTGGGCCCGCAGGGCAAGGGCGACCATGAAGGCCAGGTAGCCCCCGGCGGAGTCGCCCCCGATGACGATCTGCTCGGGCCGGTAGCCGCGCCGCAGCAGCCAGCGGTAGGCATGCATGCCGTCGGCGACGGAGTCATTGATCGTATAGCGCGGCAGCATGCGGTAATCAACGCTGAGGACGGGGGTGCGCGCGGAGGCGGAGATCAGGGAGACGAGCCGCCGGTGGGTGCGCAGGCCGCAGGTGAGGAACGCGCCGCCGTGCAGGTAGAGCATGACCCGGTGTGGATGTGTCTCCTGCCCGCGGACCCACTCTGCCTTGCAGTGGGGGAGCTGGACGGGACGGTAGCGGGTGCCGGGAACCTCGGGGAGCACCGATCCGGCGAGCTCCACGGCACCGGTTGGCCAGGGCAGGTGGGGCCACTTCGCCCACACCCGCAGCAGGGGCTTTACGGTGTACCGCAGCGTGTTGGCGAGGACCTGGGACTGGAGGCTCGCGCCGAAGTAGTTCTCGCGGGTGATCGGGGCGGGCTGGCCAAGGGCGAGGGCTGTCGCGCCATGGGCTCCACCGGGGGCGCTACTGCCTACGGCGTGCAGCGTTCGGATGTGATGCGTGTCATGTGGCATCGTGTCGCCTTCCCGCTTGGGCTGTGCAGGGCCTTCGTGGCAGTACTCTATAACTGGTATCGGTGATTTCCGTCACTTTGTTACGAAGTTGTTTCCGGAGGGTTTCCCGGGGCTTCAGCGTACTGTGAGGTTCACCACGGGGAAGGTCAGCGAACGGGAGGAAGCTGATGGGTTTGATGGCGCCGCAGGATCTGATGTTCCTCGCGATCGAGAGCCGGGAGCATCCGATGCATGTGGGGGGCCTCGAGCTCTTCTCCCCTCCCGAGGGGGCGGGCCCGGAGTTCGTGCGCCAGCAGTACCAGAAGCTCATTGACTGCCCCGACGTCGGCGTGAAGTTCCGGCGCCGCCCCGGCACGCCGTTCAATACCCCGCGCAACCTGCTGTGGGCCACCGATGAGGACATCGACCTCGACTACCACGTGCAGCTCTCCGCGCTCCCGCAGCCGGGACGCATCCGTGAGCTGTTCTCCATGACTTCGCGGTGGCATAGCTCGCTGCTCGACCGGCACCGTCCCCTCTGGGAGATGCACGTCGTCGAGGGGCTCGACGATGGCCGCTTCGCCGTCTATACCAAGGTCCATCACGCCCTGATCGACGGGGTCACCGCGCTGCGGACCCTGCAATCCGTGCTGTCGGACGACCCCTCCTTCACTGATTGCCCCGCCCCGTTCGCCGAGCGGCCACGCCGGGCCATCGAGGGAAAGCGGTCGCGGCTCAACCCCGTCGGCCTCGCGAGGTCCGGGGCCGGCCTGATGGGCGACGTGGCAGGAGGAGTGCCGGCAGCCGCTCGCATCGGCTGGCAGGCCCTGCGGGAGCGAGACATGGTCCTGCCCCTGCGCGCCCCCCGCACCATGCTCAATGTGCCCATCGGCGGCGCCCGGCGGTTCGCGGCGCAATCCTGGTCGATGGACCGGATCAAGGCCATCCGCAAGGCCGCTGACTGCACCATGAACGATGTCATCCTCGTCATGTGCGGCGGCGCGCTGCGGGACTACCTGCTCAGCCAGGATGCGCTGCCCGAGGATCCGCTGATCGCGATGGTCCCGGTCTCGCTGCACTCGATGGTGGAGGACGGGAGCGGCGGAAACGCGGTCACCGCGGTGCTCGCGAGCCTCGGGACACACCTCGAGGACCCCCTCGACCGCCTCGAATGCGTCACGAATTCCATGCAGCAGGCCAAGCGTGCTCTCACTGGCCTCAGCCCCATGCAGGCCATGGCAGTGGGGGCGTTCATGGTGTCGCCGCTCGCGCTCGCGCCCGTCCCCGGATTCGTCTCCCACTCGCGGCCCGCGTTCAACATCGTCATCTCCAACGTGCCTGGTCCCCGCGAGCCCGTCTACTGGGATGGAGCGCGCCTCGATGGCATCTATCCCCTGTCGATCGCTATGGACGGGCTGGCTCTCAACATCACGCTCACGAGCAACGCCGACACGCTGGATATCGGGATCGTGGGGTGCCGCAAGGCAGTGCCGCACCTGCAGCGGCTCCTGACGTTCCTTGATGACTCCCTGATCGCGCTCGAGAAACAACTCGGTATCGACGGAGCATAGTCCGCGAGGATCGCAGAGTTTTTCCTGCTAGACGGTGGTTCCCATAGTGACGGATGACCCGTACTCTACTTAGGAAGACCCTGCCGCATTTTTCAGTTGATTCTCAGCAAGTTCGCAGTGGTCGATCATCTTCCTCAATCACCAGTACCGGGGAGCAAGCCACGATGCGTGCAATGCCACATGACCCGACCGCGTCGGATGCGCACGACCTCGAGCAGGTCGCGCAGCTAGCGCCACCTCCAGCGGCCAGCCCGGCCACGGAGCCAGTCGGCGTGGCCACGACCAAGCGGCCCGCGCGGCAACGCATCGAGTGGGTCGATATCGCCAAGGGCACGAGCATCATCCTCGTGGTCATCCTGCACGCGGCGAACATGCTCATCTCCAAGGATCTCGCGCCCGATTTCTGGTACACGATCAACAGCTACCTGCAGCCCGTCCGCATGCCACTGTTCTTCGTCGCCTCCGGGCTGTTCGCGCAAGGCATGATCGCCATGGCCTGGCCGCGGATGCTGCGCAGCCGCATTGCCCACCTGATGTACCTCTACACCCTGTGGCTGGTGATCTTCCTCGGCGTGCACAACGTGCTTCCCAGCGATGTGCGCCACGAGGGCTATGCCAGCTGGACCAACGTCATCGGTGGCCTGTACCTGCCTGATAGCGCCCTCTGGTTCATCTATGCGCTCGCCGTGTTCGCCGTTGTCGCCAAGGCCATCAACCGCCTGCCACTGTGGCTGCAGCTCGGTGCAGCGGTCGCGCTGAACGTCTACTCCCAGTACCAGCCGGTGGTGAGCTGGTCCTGGAACAACCTGGCCGAGTACTTCATCTACTTCCTGCTCGGCCTCCACGCGCGCAGCCTCATCATCACCGTCAGCCGCCGCACCGCCTTGCCGTGGATCGCCGCTGCCCTCGCCGCCTACGCCGCGATGTACTCGATGCTCGCTGATGCGGGGTCCGGCGCGCAGGGGCTCACGATCATCCTCACCACGTTCGGGCTTGCCGCGGGCGTGCTTGTCTCGGCCGCCGTCGTCGGCACGCCCGTCGGCGAGGTCCTCAACAAGGTCGGCCGCACCACGCTGCCCGTCTACCTGATGCTGGACATGTTCATCGCGCTGCTCGGCTATGTCCTGATCAAGCTCTCGATCATCAACGAGCTCCTCGTCGTGCAGGCGATCGCGCCGCTCGCGGTCGCGGCCGGCACCGTGGTGCTGGCTCTCTACGCGCATAAGATCCTGCTCGCGCTGCGCCTGAACTGGCTGTTCGAGCTTCCGCCGCGGCTTCGTGGCACCGCGCGCCGCGAGGCCTGAGCCAACCGACGGCAACCGATGGCGGCCGATGGCAGCCGGTGGCCAGGCCCCGCTCAGGGCCTGGCCACCGCGCCGCCCGTCCTACGCCCAGATCTTGACGCGCTGCTCCTCGGGCAGGAACAGCTCGTCGCCATCCTGCACGTCGAACGCGTCGTAGAACTCATCAAGGTTGCGCACCACGCCATTGCACCGGAACTCGGGCGGGGAATGCGGATCAGTGGCCAGGCGCCGCTCGGCCTCCTCATTGCGGACCTTGGCGCGCCACACCTGCGCCCAGCCCAGGAAGACGCGTTGCAGCCCGGTGAGCCCGTCGATCACGGGGGCCTCCTCGCCCGCGAGAGAGATCTCGTAGGCCTTGAGCGCGATGCCGAGGCCGCCGAGGTCGCCGATGTTCTCGCCGATGGTGAACTCGCCATTGACGTTCTTCCCGGGCAATGCCTTGGGCTCGAACCGGTTGTACTGATCGATGAGCATGGCGGCGCGCTCGCTGAACTCCGCGCGATCCTGCTCGGTCCACCAGTTGACGAGGTTGCCGTCGCCGTCGTACTTGGATCCCTGATCGTCGAATCCATGGCCGATCTCGTGCCCGATGACGGCCCCGATGCCGCCGTAGTTGGCAGCGTCATCAGCGTCGGCGTCGAAGAACGGGGGCTGCAGGATCGCGGCGGGGAAGACGATCTCGTTCATGCCTGGGTTGTAGTAGGCGTTGACGGTCTGCGGGGTCATGAACCATTCGCCCCGGTCCACGGGGCCACCGAGCTTGGCGAGCTCGCGATCATTCTCGGCGGCCGAGCCGCGGCGCACGTTCCCGTAGAGGTCGGCCGGATCGATGTGGACGTCGGAGTAGTCGCGCCAGGCGTCGGGGTAACCGATCTTTGGCGTGAACTTGCCCAGCTTCTCCAGCGCCTTGTCGCGCGTGCCGGGGCTCATCCACGGCAGGGTCGAGATGGATTGCCGGTAGGCCTCGATGAGGTTCGCTACCAGTTCCTCCATGCGGTCCTTGGAGCGGGGCGGGAAGTGCCGATCGACATAGAGCTTGCCCACGGCCTCGCCCAGCAGGTGCTCGACGAGCGAGACGGCGCGCTTCCAGCGCTCGCGGATGACCTCGGCGCCGCTCATGACGGTGCCGTGGAAGTCGAAGTTGGCGTGAACGATCTCGTCGGTCAGGTAGGGCGCGCGGGTGTTGATGACGCGCCAGCACATCCACGCCTTCCAGGCATCGAGTGGCTCGGACTGCCAGAGCGAGGACAGCGTGGCGAGGAAATCTGGCTGGCGGACCACGGTCTCCGCGAACTGCTCGGGTGTGCCGCCGATGCCGGTGATCCAGTCCGTCCAGGGGAAGGCCGGCGCGGTGGCGCGCAGCTCGTCGAGGCTCAGCAGGTTGTAGGACAGCTCCGCGTCACGCCGCTTGACGACGTCCCAGTGCCCGGCAGCGAGCTTCGTCTCCATGTCTAGCACCAGATCGGCATCGATGCCGGTACCAGTCAGCTCGATCATGCGCGCGATGTGCTCGCGGTACTTGGCCCGCAGCTCCGCGTACTGCTCGTCGCGATAATAGGACTCATCTGGCAGCCCGATCCCGGACTGGGTGAGGTACGGCAGGTAGCGATCGCTGCGCTTGGCGTCGGTATTGATGTAGTAGCCGATGGCGCCGCCCGTGCCGTCGCGCTGCAGCCGCCCCATGATGCCGGCGAGCTCGTCGACCGTGGTGGCCGACTGCACCAGCGACAGCTCCTCCTGCAGCGGGGCCAGGCCGGCCTGCTCGATCCGGGCGGTGTCCATGAAGCTGGTGTAGAGGTCGCCGATGCGTTGTGCATCAGTGCCCGCGCCCGACCCGGCCTCGGCCGCTTCCTCGATGATCGCGCGGACGTTCTCCTCGGCCTCGTCGAACAAGGCCCGGAAAGCGCCGTCGAGCGCTCGATCAGCGGGGATCTCATGCTCGGCGAGCCACTTGCCATTGACGTGCTCGAACAGGTCATCCTGGGGGCGGGTGGACGCATCGCGGTGGGCGAGGTCGATCCCGGAGTTCACTTCGCTAGTCACCCCACCATCTATACCCGCGCGCACCGACGAGCGGGGAGGTGTTCGTTGCCGCGGTCGAGCGCGTGGGGCACGATCAAGGTGTGGAGCGGATCGAACGAGGGACGATGCCCCGTGCCCGATGACCTGGGGCCGGAGGGCGCCGGGCCGGACGACATCGAGGCGTTCCGCCGGGATCTTGCCGACATCGAGCACCGGGTGCAGCGCGAGTTCGGCACCGGCGGGCGCGCGGGGCGAATCCTGCTGGCGGTGACGGCCCTGGTGGTGGCCATGCTGATGCCGCTGACCGGTTCATCACGAGCCTGGACGATCCTCTCGAGCAGCATCGGCGACGATGAGCTCGGCAGCATCTTCCTGCGCGTGTTCATCGTGCTGGCGATCGCCGGTGGCATCGGGGGTTCCCTCCTCGCCCTGGCCACGCGACGCTGGGCGATGGCGTGGGCGACGATGTTCTCCCAGGGGCTCGGCGTGCTGTTCGGCATGTTCGCCCTGTGGGCCGAATCCACGGCCCATCCCCATGCCCGCACACCCGCCATAGCGCTGTATGTAGCTTTCGCGCTCACCCTGGTGCTGGCATACCAGTGGACCCGGGTGGTGACGAACAAGGAGAACATCCTGCCGCCGGTGCGGCGCTACCCGGAGCAGGATTCGTAGCTGGTGCTGGCCGTTCTCTGTTCCCTGCCGCGAGTCCCCGGCCTGGCCGCGAGTGTGCGAAAAACGACAGCCCTGAGCAGGCGGTTTCAGGGAGCCATCGCAACACCTGCGATCAGTCCTGCCAGCTTGTCACAGGGCTTGCTCCAGCCCA
>NZ_BQYM01000019.1 GCF_026008515.1 Hoyosella levis | reverse complement strand
TACGAGACCATCATGACCACACCAGCCACTCAGGCTGCGTGACCGAACCTGTCACCTGATCGTGCAGCAGTCCCCTTATAGCACTCGTTTCACCGATAACCAGGTTTTATGTCAACCCGACCAGGCTGAGTCACGTCTGGAAGGTCGCCACTCCTCTCGTCCGCGAACCGGCACGAATTTCGTTCGGCCCGCTCCGGACGGCGGCTACAGCACGTAGCTGTAGGAGTACCACGGCCCTCCGAGGTGCTCTACCTGCAGATCTTTTACTCCAGGTTCGAACGTGGGAGGCCCCTATAGGGAATGTGCCCACCCGCGCATGTGAAATCCGAAGACGAAGTCGGCATCGCTGACCACGACCACCCCGTCCTCTCGGTGGCTGAGCTTCCAGACCTCCACGTGCCCTACTTGCCGTGGGGTGTCGAAGCCGTAGTGCTCCGACCAACCCGGCGGATGGGAGCGAGCCTGCGCAACAGCATTCTCCATCTCTGAGCGAGAGGAATCGAACCCTTTTGGGACCGCTGCTCCAATCGCCAGCACCACGGCCACACCAGCCACGAAAAGGGCCGGAGGGGCCCCGAGCCACCACGTTCGTAGCTGCCGGAATCGCCACGCCACCAGCACCGCGATCAGCCACGCCAGGCCCGCGATCATCAGCGCCCAGCCGACCTTCTTGCCCCACACGGGTATATCGTCGTCTGGCGGGTTCGCCTGCGACAGATAGTCAACGGCGTGCCACAGGATCTCGTTTTCTTGCCCCTAAAAGTGGAGTCCACTGTGGCCGTCACGCGGCAACGATTCTCGGCGGCTCGCGGCATCGTCCGGCCTCGAAACCAGCGACTTTCCATGACCAAGGTCATTGCGGCGTTCCTTGCGGTGCCAATGTCTCGGTGACGCGAACACTCAGTTCCGGCTTGTCGTGGCCTTCGGTGTGGGTGTATGTCCCGAGATGGGACCACATCGAGTCCACGAGCGGCTGGAGGAACAAACGGCCCAGCTGAGTGACGATGACGTCGACCACCTGAACAGCATCGGCGCGGACCCTAGACGCCGCGCCAGATTCCCGCATAGCCGCCACTTCCCGGTGTGTCAGCTCGGTGAGTCGCTCGAGTAACTCACCTCGCTGACCGCCGGGATCTAGCAACGCGCGGCGCAGGTAGTTCACCACCTCGGGACGCCTGACCAGCATGTCGGCAACCGCGTCGTTGCGGATCCGGGCGATGTCGGCGCCTGGGATGTCCACGGGCGCCGAGGCAAGTGCGGTAGCGAAATGCTCTACGACCAGTCGCTCGACCGCCTCGCGAAGGCCGTCCTTCGTGCCGTAGTGATGGACCACGAGACCCACCGTCACTCCGGCCGCGGTTGCCACGGTTCGCAACGAAGTGCCGTCCTCGCCGTTGGCGGCGTAGAGATCCAGTGCGGCGTTGCGGATGCGCGCCTTGGCAGTGAGATCCTGGCCCGCGGCGCCTGGTGCGGAACGATTCACGCGGTTCCCCTTCAGTTGCGGTCGAGCCTACGGACCCCAAACTAGACTATACGTCGGTACCGCTTACTGTATGTTCGTACAGTACAAGGTGTCCCGGCTCAGTCGGCCTTGTCGACCTGACTATCGTGCCGTCGACAGCCAGTTGCTCAGGCCACCCGCATCGGGCCTCAGGGCCCCTTGGACGTCCCGGTCAAAGGTTGGGTCACGGGTCGGACGTGCGGGTGTCGGCGATATCTCCGTCGCCACAAGCCGAGGTATCGCACCCAGTACAACTTCATCGACAGGAAGGTCTGGACATGGACACATTTCGCGACAAGGCCGGCGAGCCGATAGGTACCGATATCGACAACTGGGTGGCCTCGTTCACGCGCATGGAATCCGGTTCCTCCGAGCTTCCTCCCCACCACCCCAACTGCCTTGGCTGTGGACCAGAGAACCCGAATGGTCACTTCCTCTCGGTACGGCGTGACGGAGACGGCGTCGTCGCACACCACCAGTTCGACCAGCGCCACGTCGGGGCACCGGGCATTGCACACGGCGGCGCGGTAGCGACCGTGATTGACGACCTATTCGGCTTCTTGCTGTATTCGGTCGGCGAGCTCGCCGTGACGCGCCGTCTCGAGCTCGACTATCTTGCGCCAGCACTACTCGACACCCCCTACATCCTGCGCGCTGCAGTTCGGTCTCGCGATGGCCGGAAATTGGACCTCAAGTCCACGATGGAGGATGCAGAGGGCCGCACTGTTATTACTGCCACTGCCCTGTTCATCGTGGTCGAGGTTGAACACTTTTTGCAGTCACAGAGAAACTCGAGGACTTAGGCCAAACTCACCGCCGCGAGCACCAGGCCCGAATACGTCGAGGGTGTCGGCGGAGCCTGAAGCTATTGAACGCCACGCCCAAAGAAAGGGCGAAGCTGAAGGCACCGTGCATTGCCAGTTGCCCTGTACGAGTCAACCAAGTGGCAGCGCTACCTACGACGGAACCCCGTCGGCGGGTGGCCGGTCCAGTGCTTGAAAGCGTGTGAAAAGCTGGCGAGGTCGCTATATCCGAGGTCCGTGGCGATCTCGCTCGCGGACACAGATCCGTCCAGTAAACGAAGAATCGCGTACTCACGAATGACCGACTGGCGCAGTCCGCGATAGGTCATCCCTTCCTCAGAGAGGCGCCGCTTAAGTGTGCTCGTAGAGATGGAGAGTTCGTCTGCAATCCACTGACTTCCACAATCTGCGGGACGCTTCTCTATCAGACGTCTCACCTTGTCCGAATACGAGGCGATTTTACTCCGCTCGTCGAGCCTTCGCTGCAAGTCACTGATAGCGAGTCGATACGCCACGGGGTCAGAGAACCGGCAGACGTGATTGACCGCGTCAACGGGAAAATGCAGAATGGACAGTGAAGCGTCAAATACCAGGCGACCAGCTAACCGATCCTGATCCACGGGCAGACCTTCCGGAGCGGGCCAACCCAGTGAGAGTGTGATGTCTGGTGCATCGCCAACGAGTATATTCAGCAGCCTCAGCAGGACCGCACCACAGTAGGTGACCACTAGGGAGTCTAGGACTCGATCGCCCGTCTGCCCATTGAGCGCGACAGACACTCCGTGTCCACCTGCGTAGAACTGCGCACTCAGGGCTGGGGTTATTAGCGGCAGGTAGACAAGCAATTCCAATATCTCGCCTGCGGAACCTGCGCTTACTAGTGGGACGCTTAATGGTCCGAAGGACGTCAGATGAGCATGCTGGGCGAACGCCAAACCGAGGGTCGTTGCTTGGTCAACGTCGAGGTCGGGCAAGGCTTCCCTGATCCACCGCAGGGGAACTTGGGCGTTGATGGCGAGAAGTGACTCGACGTCGCTTCGCTCACGATCCATGATCTCGCGAAACCGTGCAACGGCGTCTTGCTCCAGAACTGGGCTCTCAAGTAACTGCGCGAACACGAGCGGTGGCACGCCCTCGCGATCAAGATTCATCGCCCCCGCCTTCTGAGCCAAATTAACAAGCTTCTGCCCTCAATCAACCTAGCCGCAGTCGTCGTTGTTAGCAATGCTGTGAGCAGCTATTACCCGAACAACCATGCAGGAGCCAGCGATGACAGTCGTAACCTTCGTCTCACATGAGGGAGAGAAGCACGTGGTGCCCTTAGAGGAGGGGCAGTCACTCATGCGGATCGCCGTCAACAACGCGGTGCCCGGGATTGACGCTGACTGCGGAGGCGAAGCCGCGTGCGGCACGTGTCATGTCATCGTTGATCCGCAGTGGTCCGAACAGGTCGGCCTCTCGGGAGCAAGTGAAGAGGAAATGCTCGCAATGAACCCGGAAAGGCTGCCGACCTCTCGACTGTCGTGCCAGATGACCGCGTCCGCGGATTGGGACGGCCTGGTCGTCCAGGTGCCAGAGTTCCAGATGTAACGACGAAGGGATCAAGAGTCGTGTCAAGCAATCATGTAGAAGTCGGGGACAGAATCCGGTCGGCCATCCCGATGGATCTTCAGATCCGGGGCGCCCATCTGTACGACAGGACTCGGCGCTGGGTGACAAGGACGAATGGGAAGAAGCTCTTCGTAGAGAGTCCCATTCCTCCCGTCGAGGATGTCGAGCTCGCCGACATCGACCTCAGTAATCCCTTTCTCTATCGCCAAGGCCGCTGGCAGTCCTACTATGAGCGCCTGCGAAACGAGGCTCCGGTCCACTTTCAGCCCAACAGTGCGTTCGGGCCGTTCTGGTCAGTGACCCGACATGAAGACATCATCGCGGTCGATAAGAACCATGAGGTCTTCTCCGCCGAGCCGATGATAGTGATCGGGGCCCCGCCTCGTTTTCTCGATATTGAGATGTTCATCGCGATGGACCCACCGCGCCACGACGTGCAGCGAGCAGCTGTGCAGGGGGTGGTGGCGCCGAAGAACCTGCGCGAGATGGAGACGCTCATTCGGTCTCGGGTTCGCGAGGTACTAGACGACTTGCCGGTGAATCAGCCGTTCGATTGGGTCCAGGCTGTCTCGATCGAACTGACAGCTCGAATGCTCGCGACGCTCTTGGACTTCCCATACGAGGAACGTCACAAACTCGTGTACTGGTCAGATATTGCAACTTCGTTCGAGGAAGCGAACGGTGGTCCTGCGGACCTCGACGAGACGTTCGACGGAATGCGCGAGATGGCGAGCGGTCTGAGTTCTCTGTGGTACGACAAGAAGGCTCGGTTAGCAGAGGGGGAGGAACCCGGTTTCGACCTGGTCACCATGCTGCAGAGCAACGAGAACACCAAGGATCTGATCGACCGCCCGATGGAATTCATGGGCAACTTTGTGCTGTTGATCGTCGGAGGGAACGACACGACCCGGAACTCGATGAGTGGTGGCGTTCTGGCGCTGAACCGGTTCCCAGACCAGTTCGAAAAGCTCAAGTCCAACCCTGACCTGATCCCCAACATGGTCTCCGAGATAATCCGGTGGCAAACGCCGCTGGCCTACATGCGCCGAATCGCCAAGACTGACACTATCTTGAACGGTCAGTTCATCCGTAAGGGTGACAAGGTCGTGATGTGGTACGCCTCAGGCAACCGCGACGAGCGTGTGTTCGAGCGGCCCGATGACTTCATCATCGACCGGGCCAACGTCCGCAACCACATCTCCTTCGGGTTCGGCGTACACCGGTGCATGGGCAACCGACTGGCCGAAATGCAGCTGCGGATCCTCTGGGAAGAGCTGCTCCCCCGCTTCGAGAACATCGAGGTCGTCGGCGAACCCGAGTACGTGCAGTCCAACTTCGTGCGGGGTATCAGCAAGATGATGGTGCGCCTCACCCCGAAATCCGGCACATGACATCGCAGCGAGCCCTCATCATCGGTGCCAGCCATGCCGGAGCCCAACTCGCGGCGAGCCTACGGCAGGACGGGTGGAGCGGTGAGATCGTCCTCATCGGCGAGGAGCCCACGGTGCCCTACCAGCGCCCGCCACTGTCGAAGGCGTATCTCGCCGGGAAAACCACCCTCGACGAGATCACCATCCGCAGTTCGGACTTCTACTCCAAGCAGCGAATCCAGCTTCTCAACGCGCACGTGGAGGCGATCGACCGCTCGGCTGGGCACATCGTTATGAGCACCGGCGACACACTGACATACGACAAGCTCGCGCTGTGCACGGGAGCCCGCCCTCGTCAGCTCCGCGTTCCTGGGGCCGATCTCGCCGGGGTCCATTACCTTCGTACCGCCGCAGACGTCGAGTTGATCCGCACGTCCGCCGCCCCCGGGCGGCGGGTGGTGATCGTCGGGGGCGGCTACATCGGACTTGAGACGGCCGCCTCACTACGGGCACTGGGCCTGGAAGTCACCGTGCTCGAGGCGACCACTCGCGTCCTCGAGCGGGTCACTGCTCCCGACGTATCAACGTTCTTCGAGCGGATCCACCGAGAGGAGGGCATCGATATCCGAACGGGCGCCAAAGTCGCAGCATTAGTCGGAGACGATTGCGTCCGGGAGGTCACACTATCTACTGGCGAGTCGATTCCGACTGATCTGGTCATCGTGGGTATCGGTGTTGAACCGAGAACAGAACTCGCCGAGGCGGCGGGCTTGACCCTGAACGATGGTGTGGTGATCGACGAGCACGCCCGAACCAGTGACCCAGCCATCGTTGCCGCCGGAGACTGTGCCAGCAAGTACATCTCTCGATACGGTCGCCGAGTCCGGCTGGAGTGCGTACCCGGAGCAACCGATCAGGCGAAACTCGCCGCGGCTACCCTTTGCGGGAAGTCCAAGAGCGCAGTGTCGCTGCCCTGGTTCTGGTCAGATCAATACGATCTCAAGCTGCAGATCGCCGGTCTCAACACCGGTTACGACGAAGTCGTCCTCAGCGGTGACCCCACCCGGGACCGCGACTTCAGCTGCTTCTACCTCCGTGATGGCGAACTCCTTGCTGCAGACTGCATCAATCGTCCCCGTGATTTCATGCTCAGCAAACAGGTCATCACACAGCAGCGTCCTTTCGTCCGGACCGATTTCGCCCATACGGGTTCTCCCGATTCCTTGCGCAATGGGTAAGCCAGTCCCGAGCGAGACTCGCACGGTCAGCGGCGGAGCCTCGACGAACGGCGCTGACATCCCACTGGCGCAGCAAGAGAGCCCGGTTCGTGCCCGCCCGCCGTTCAGAAAGGAACTCTGATGACTCGCCAGACGCTCATCGAGAACTATCCACATCGGGTCGGGGGGCACTGCGGCTCAGCCGCGATGCGAGACCTCCTGCACTGGCAAGGCCTCGGCTGGGAAGAACCGCCCGATGAAGGTCTCGTCTTCACCCTCGGGGGGTCACTTGGCCTGTCCTACTTGCGCTCGAGCGACCTCTTCCCGCCGCTTTATCTGGTAGGGAGAGACTCCGATTTCGAAGTAAATCTCCCCCATCTACTGGGCGCACAGGTCCAAGTGCTCACGACCGACGATCCCCGAGAAGGATGGTCGTGGATTAGCCAGGAGGTCGATGCCGGAAGGCCAGCCCTGATATGGGGCGACATCGCGGAGTTGCCCTACCTGCGGGTTCGGCTCCAAATGAGTCGCCACGATATCGTGGTAATTGGTTACGACGAGGCGGAGAGGATCGCCTTCGTTGTTGACAACGACCGTGCCGAGGTCCAAAAGGTTCCGTTCGACGCTCTCGCTCGAGCACGGTCGTCGATGTCATTCCCACAACCGACACGTCACACCACGTACCGCATCGCCTGGCCGCATGAGTTACCAGACCTTGCGCAGGTTGCCGCAGCGGCTTTCCGTCAATCGGCAGCGAACATGCGCCACCCAACTCCGCCAGGAGTCGTTGATCTCACGACCGCGGTGAGCGGTTCCGAAGGCTTAGCAGCGGTCGCCCAGCTCGCCGCTGATGTCCGGACTTGGTCCCATCTACCGGCTGACGAACTCGAGATCCTCTTATTCAGCTTGAGCGCTTTCATCGAGAAGGCCGGCACCGGTGGCGGCCTGTTCCGAAAGCTGCTCGCTGACGGCTGCGCGGACGTGGCACGTTTGACCGGTGACCTCGCGACCGAAGATCTCGCCGTAGCCGCCAGACACTGTGCACAGACATGGACGGAGGCCGGCCGAGCCGGGATCGAGCACGAGGTCGATGTGCGTACTCGGCTGGAACGTGTGGCTTCGGCGGTTAGCCTCCTGCCCACGCTCGAGCTTCAACTGGCTGAAGCTCTGGAGTCAGCTTCGCGATCGCTTGCAGCAGCCTGACTAATCGGGAAGTCAAAACTGGACGGTAGAAGTTCCGGCCGCACTCAGACTGCAGCGGATGGCTCGCCGCCGCTCGCACCGAAACGACCGGGCTCTAGGGTTGCCTCGCCACCTCCCCGGCGACCTCGGCGATCGAGCGGTCACACCCATCCGACAAGAAGAAGCCCCGATTTAGCGAGATCCGCCGGCGCCAGGGCGGTTCAGGTCGTGGATGGACTCGGCCGGGATGGGTTCGCCTCCCTGCTTGCGGGCAGCAAGAAAATCATCAACGAGTTGCACGCATCCGTCGTGGTCGACGGTGCAGAGCCCAGTAAGGCGAGCGAACACGACGGGACCCAGGAGTTGAACGATCGCGAAGGTGGTGTCGACGTTGCCGAGCTGTGCTCGAACGTCAGGCTGTGTGAGGATGCGGTCAAAGGGCTGCCGGTACTCCTCGATGACTCGACTACGCAGTGAGGTGATCGCGGCCGAATCGGCAGGATCGCCGCCGACTGATCCGATTGACAGCCAAGCCAGAGTCGTAATGTTCAGCGGCGCCTGGTCAATCAGGTCGGCTTGGGCCGTGAGAAGCGCGATGAGTTGGTCTCGTACCGACCCACTGTCGGCAGAGACCTCGACGCGAGGCAACAGCCGCTCGAAGGTCGCCGCAAGCAACTGGGCGGTCCCGCCGAAATGCCGATAGAGCGTGGCCCGCGCCACCTTTGACATTCGAGTGACCGCCTCGACGGTAACCGCCTCTACACCACCAGTGCTCAGGAGATGCGTGGCAGCGTCGAGCAATCGTTTTCGTGAGCGCAGCAGTCGCGGATCGAGCTGATCGTCGTCCGTAGCGGGCCGGTCAGCACTCCAGTCGTTCACGCTCTCCCCTTCGGCCGACGGTCACTTCTCGTCCAAGCTAACCTGTCCAACCAACCGAACACTGTGATACTACTTGTCTCAGACCAAGACCGATCATCTCACAGCAAGGGCCGGCGATGCACTCACCGCAACAGACCATCACCGAGTCATCCCGGTGGACCCGAGCCGAATGGTGGATGCTCACGGTGTCGTGCCTAGGGCGTGTCTCCCATATGGCGTAGCCAGCTCAGGATTGCGCAGAGGGTGACCGCGGCTCGGTAGGTGATCGCGAGTTTGTCGTAGCGGGTGGCCAGGGCTCGCCATTGCTTGGCCAGTGCGAACGAGCGCTCGACGACGTTTCGGCCCTTGTACAGGTCCGTGTCGAAGTTCGGGGGTCTTCCTCCGCGGCCGCCACGTCTGGCGCGGGCAGCGATCGTGTCGCTCTTTTCGGGGATGACTGCGGTGATCGAACGGTTCCGTAGCTGCTGACGCAGTTTGCGGCTGGAGTAGGCCTTGTCCGCGATGACCGCATTCGGGCGAGTGCGGGGCCGGCCAGGGCCCTGGCGGGGAACGTGGATGTCGGCGAGGACCTCGGCCAGCATAGCCCCGTCGTTGCGCTGCCCGCCGGTGACGATGTTCGCCAGGGGTCGTCCACGTCCGTCAACGGCACTGTGGATTTTGGTCGTCAACCCGCCACGAGACCGACCAATGCCGTGACCTGCAGGTTCACACTCGCTGATGGGCAGATTCTTGTGATTCGATCGTGCCCCCTGTGTCCTGCTCCGGGCGGGTCGTATTTGTGCCGTGCTGGTGGGCACGACAGATGGTGGCGTCCACCGAGAGGTTCCAGTCGATCAGGCCGGCCTCGTCGGCCTCGGCCAGGATCACCTGCAGGATCCGGTCCCACGTGCCGTCCTCGGCGTAACGGGCGTGGCGCTTCCACACCGTCTGCCACGGGCCGAACTCCTCCCGCGGCAGGTCCCGCCACGGAATCCCTGCTCGATAGCGGTAGATGATGCCCTCGACCACCGTGCGGTTATCCCGAAACGGATGCCCCTGCCGCCCCTCGTTCGTGGGCAACAGGGGCTCGATCCGCTCCCACTGCTCATCGGTGAACTGGCGAAACCGTGACTTCGTCTGACCCATCCAGCCACCGTCTCGCGGGTCACCGCTCAGCTATGGGAGACACGCCCTAGTCCCCCTGCAGTTGCCCCCGCCATCGCTGCGCCACGAAAGAACTGCTGGCGGCTGAGTTTCCCGTCCCTCTGATCGGTTGGACGGTCCGTGTTCGCGGCGGCGGTTTCGCCGAGCGCGCGCAGCACTCGGACCGTCGAACGCAGACCAATGGCGCGCAGCATGGGAACTGCCATCCCTCGTCCCGTCCATGCCCGTACAGTCCGCCCAGTCACATGAATCAGGGTGGGCGCCCAGGGGGCCTCCTCGCCATACACTTGAGCGCGCCACTGTTGGACGGACGGGTCTGTCAGGGGAAGCACCTCGATTTGAGAGCCGACCGTGCGCTCAATCTCTCGAGACATCTGTCGACAAACTCCGCACGATGAGTCAAACGCGAGTACCCACGGCAGTGTCGAACCACTCATTGTCTGCCCTTCCTGTTGCCCCAAAGAACTGACGGCGTACAGCGGAGCGGACTGGTCAAGAAATGATGGCCGTAAACGATGACCGCGGCATGCGTCTTCACTCCCGCGAGCCACCAACAGTCCGAGCAATGGCCTAGTCAACGCTTCTGGGACTTCATAGCGGGCGCTGTACGCCATACGAGATTCGACCCACGCCCCTGACCTGGTGTGATTTGCGTTAACTTATAAGGATCGTACAATTTCGCCCCCACAGGGTCAAGACCTTCCTTCGGGGTCGCCTTCGTTGCGAGAGGTCACGGTCGAGACTCAGCGAATGCTCGGTTCAGGCTCGTGCTGCTCGGAGCGGCCGGTCACAGGCTGGCGATACGCGGCCCCGATCCCAGGCCCCGGCCTGTCCCCCGTTAGCTCCCATCGGGACGGCAAGTCGCACGTCGCGTATGACGATCGTCTAACGCGACACTTTCTGAGCGAACGCCCAATCGGAGGCTCGCACAGGTCGAACACTAACGGCGACTCATGCCGCTGTGGCGTAGACATGTAGCGCAATAAAGGTGGACAAGTCACGGTCGTATGCAACACTGGCGGCATGAAGATCGGGTACGGGCGCGTTTCGACTGAGGAACAGAACGTCGAGACACAACGACAAGCACTGATCGAGCTCGGCGCTGATCCTCGGCGGATCCACCTCGACCGCGGGGTTAGTGGCCGACGGCGTAAGCGTCCGGCACTGGATCGCGCCCTAGCCGAACTGCGCGATGGTGACGAGCTCGTCGTGACCAAACTCGACCGTCTCGGACGATCGCTTCGAGACCTGCTCGACATTGCAGACCAGATACAGGGTGTCGGCGCATCCCTGACTGTCGGGCGGTCAACCTATGACCCGGGCGATCCCGTCGGCGCGATGCTATTCCAGGTTCTGGGTATGGCCGCCGAGTTTGAGGTCGCCATGAACCGCGAACGCACCCGCGAAGGTGTCGCCCGAGCCAAAGCCGAAGGCAAGTATCGAGGCCGGCAGCCCAAGCTCTCCCCCGCCGACGCCGAGCGCCTTCGGCAGATGCACGCCACCGGCGGCTACACCGCCGCCGAACTCGGCCGATTCTTTGGAGTGCACCGCACCTCGGTGTATCGCTACATCTCCCCCGCCAGCCCCAAGCAGTGACCCGCATCCACAAGCCTGCACCCGATACTGCGAATCAGATCTGCCACGTGAGCAGGCCAGGCACCGGGCTCCGCTCGTTGATGAACTTCTCCAGATCAGGGTCAATGTAGCCAGCCACGCTCAGCAGATCGTCGTAACGAGCCTGGATGTCCTCCGACCACACCCGATGTTGGTGGCCGATCCGGTTCCGGAACTCGCGCAACCGCTTCACCGGGTCTTGGATGGTCGCCTGGTCTCGATTGGGCGCGTAGGCAAACGCGCCAGCAATATCCGGCCAGAGGAACATCTGGCGCCGGGAGACCATCTGGTGCCAGAACCCGAAAGGCAGCTCTGAGATGATCTGGGCAGCGCTGAGCGGCTTGCGGTTCCTCTTCACTCGACCAATGCTCTCGGCAATATCCTTGTACGGCTGACGGTGCTTAGCCGGGCCGTTGGCATCGCGTCCCAACTCGCGAGCATCGTCAAACACCCAGTGGCCCGAACGGCCAAGCACCACGTGACGCTCGCTCATACGTGCATCCAGAGCGTTGCGAAAAGCCACTTCAAAGTAGGCCAGGGACTGCCAGAAGGCACCGGAAATCGCGGCGTTCCACCGATATAGCTCCATCGCCGCAACCTGGTCGCCCCCGGTACGCGTGAGGTAGTGCTGCAACCGCGCCCGGGCAAAGTGGCGTTCATAGAACGCCCAACTGCTCGTGCTGGTCACGCCCACCTCCGCCATGTAATATCAGTGCCGAACACCCCGGAACCGTCCCTGTAGTCCTCCTCAGAGGGCCGATCACACGGCCGGGGTTCTGCTTTTCTACCGCACCAGGCTCCGCCGCAAGCGAAGTCCCTCCGGGCCGGCCCACCGACTGGCACCCTCCCCATCCGAAGACGCAACAGTCTCCGGGCCACCCGCTGGCAACGACAGAACCGCTCGCTGAACCCTTGACCCCAGGGGAACCTGGGGTCAAAAGGCGCAACCCGACCCTGTGAAACAGCCAGAACCGTCGACGCCAGCCCGTCCCGCACGGGCGTACCCCATAGAGACGCGGATTCTGACCGGCAGTCGTGATGCTCCTATAGGTTGTCAAGCGGCCGGTAGTACACGTCGGGGTAACCGTCGACCGCGGGGTCAATGCGGTAGCGCGGCTCGTCGTACCGTCCGAGAAATGCCACGGTCGGTGCGTCCGACAGCTCGGCGGTCGTTTCCAGCCTCGCGACATTGCTGCATTGAATTGGGTTTGGAGATGAAATGAATAGAACACATCAGGCACTTGTTGCAGGGCTTTTTGCGGCTCTAATTTTCGCCTCGTCCGCTTGCTCATTGGACAGTCACAAGGATGGTCCAGAGGGCCTGGAAGACCTCGGGAGTCAATCCTTCACAGGCGGACATAGTGCAGATGGTCCGGACCTGGATGACCCGTCCGTGCTCGCCAGCGTGTCCCAGAACATCTTCATAGGTCGCGTGGTGGAAGAACTCGGGGAAACTGACGCCGGAGGGTTTACCGAGACCGTGTACTTGGTTGAGGTTGAGGAGAATCTCCTCAACGAGCTACGCGGTACTGTGCGTGTTGCCAAAGGAGGGCCGGCAGAGAACTTCGAGGACGGCTCCGGAGAACTAGCCCCTCAAGAGACCTTCCTAATGGCAACCCGATATTATCCACGGCTCAATTGGCACACCCTCGCGACCTGGGAACCCGTAAATCAGTCGTCGATAGAGGGAGTGCGCTCCGAGATTCAAAGCGGTGTTGCGAACCCCGCTCCACCGCTCAACCCAGGAGCGCCTGAATTGCCGGTGCCGGCCGCAACTGCTGGAGCGGTCGACCCGGCCCAGCCCCGCGCTTTGATCCCATCCGAGGCAGAGGTCGCAGAAACGCCTGAGGCTGGAGTGGACGCAACAACTACGGCCGACAGCCCCACGACGCGTCCTCGCTGAATTGACGCGCCGCGCCGAACGGGCGAACTCTACATGCGCGGAGCAGCCGTCCGCTTCGAACCCCTAGGCCCCGCCCGCAACCTCCATTGGCATGGGAGTGCTATAGGTTGTCAAGCGGCTTTGAGCCATTCCCGGTAGATGGTGGCGAGGTCGTCGTTTCGGCGGGTTCCTCGTTCGAGAGTGGAGATGACTGCGGGCCAGACAGCGAAGTGTTTGGCTGCGGCGGTGAGAGTGATTCCGCGGGATTGGCGTAGGGGGCGAAGGTCGTCGATCAGCGGGACTTCCGGCGGGTTGGTCAGCAGGCGGTAGACCTCGCGGCAGATTGCTCGTTTGAGGCATCGCATGGCCTCTTTGGTGGATTTTCCCTCGGCTCGCTTCTTCGCGATGTAGGCCCGGGTGGGCTGTGTCAAGGATTGTGGACAGGTCCTCGGTGATTTCGGGTGTGTCAGGCCGCCTCGGTTAGGTCCTCGGCGGCGGGATTGTGGGCGTCGGCCCATGCCTGGGCCGGGGTGCGGTAGCCCAGGCTGGAGTGCGGTCTTTGACGGTTGTAGAACACCTCGATGTACTCGGCGACGGCGAACCGTGCTCGGGCGCGGGTATGGAACACCTGCTGGTGGTACATCTCGTTTTTCAGGGTGGCGAAGAACGTCTCCGCCGCGGCGTTGTCCCAGCACACCCCGGTGCGGCCCATCGACTGCACGAACCCGTGCTGGGTGCAGTAGGTGACGAATTCGTCGGAGGTGTACTGAGACCCGTGGTCGGAGTGAAATATTGCCCCTTCGGCGGCTTGGCCCTGCGTACGGGCCATTTCCAGGGCGTCGACGACCAGGCTGGCGCGCATGTGCTCAGCGGTCTGCCACCCGATCACCTTGCGCGTGGCCAGGTCGATCACGGTGGCCAGGTACAGCCACCCCTGGCCGGTGCGTAGGTAGGTGATGTCGCCGACCAGTGCGGTGCCGGGGCGGTGACTGCTCGGGGCGAAGTCGCGGCCCAGCTTGTCGGCGAAGACTTGGGCTTTCTCGTCCGGGACGGTGGTGCGTTTGTAGGCCTTGCGCTGGATCGCCGCCAGGCCGAGCTCGCGCATCAGGTCGGCCACGAGCCCCACCGAGACCGGGTGCCCCTCGTCATTGAGAATGGCAGCGATGCGCCGGCACCCGGCAGTGCCGCGCTGCTTATGGAAAACGCGCTCGACCTCCATCTTCAGCGCTTCGCGGCGCGCCTGGGTGGCTGTAACCTGCCCGGCGCGGGCGCGCCACGCGTAGAACGACGAGCGGGCCACGCCGAGCTGGGCGCACATCCAGTCGATCGGAAAGTTCGCCTTCTCCGCCTCGATCAGGGCTGACTTCTCGTTCAGTCCTGCTCCCGGGCGAAGAAGGCCGCGGCTTTTTTAGGAACTCATTTTCCATCTTCAGCTTGCGGTTCTGCTCCTCGAGCTCGGCCAGCCTGCCGTGGTCGGCCGGACTCATCGACGTGTCCGGCTCCGGATTGGCCTGCCGGTGCTTCTGAACCCAGTTGCCCAGGGTGCCCGGGTTGATCGCCAACTCCCCGGCCACCTCGGCAATCGAGCGGTCACTCTGCAGGACCAGCTGCACCGCCTCGGTCTTGAACTGCGGACTGAACTTCCGCCTCGAACTCGCTGCCATGATCTCGATCCTCTCGCCTCAAGAGGTTGTCCAAGATCTTTGATACACCCCAGAGGACTCCGCCACAGATCGCAATCGCCCATCAGCCAGCTGCCACGCCTCACCGAGCGCTGCAAGCCACATTGGGAGCAGGAATCAGTCGGGGGGGGAGTCCACTGAGTGCGCGTACTACGTGATCGAAATCAACGGGGAGCACCTCGTCGCTGCTGAGCGGTTTCGGGGCGTATTCGGCTCGGCCGCGTGCGCCGGGAACGCTCCCCCGTTCCCCAATGCCGACCTGGCCGGCGCTGAAGCCGGCAGCGACCGCGAGTTTAAGCTGGCTGAGTCCGCGCTCGAGCCGGACGACGCGGATGGCGCGTCCGAGGGATCGAGCCTCCTCAGGCGTCATCGCCCCTCCCCCGTGGTGCTGGGCTGGATCTCGGCCACCACGGACCAGTGGCCAGCGTGGTTGGCGGTCGAGATCACTGCGAGCGCTGCGCGGTGATCGACGTCGCGCGCCCGATAGTGGAGGTCGATGTGTGCGTGCAGCTCGGTCGGGCCGGCCCCGATGACGTACATGGCCGCCATCATGCCGCCTCGCCCGCCCTGGCCAGGCGCCCTTGTCTACTGCACTTTTACCCTGGCAACGGTGGTGGCACGTAGTCAACGGAGAGAAGCTTCGGACTGCTGGCGCTGTACCGGTGGAGCAAGCCTCTGCATTAATACAACGCTACGACGCTAAAATGCTACAGAACTAAAGTGCTACAACACTTAGACGCTATAGTGCTGTAGTGCTCTGTGCGCCGGCGCCGTCGAGGTACTGCTCCAGCGCCTTGACCACGATTTCGTTGGCGCGGACCCCCTCGTCAACGGCCTGGAGCTTGAGTCGCTTAGCCAGACTTTCTGGCAGGTACATCGACGTCCGACGCGTCGGCTCGGCCTCATCCTTGCGGAACGTGTCGGCGATTGAGGCGCCTGAAGCGCCCGCGCTTCGTTGCGCGCTTAGTTGGTCTTTGAGGCTCGGTCGTGTGGCCATAACTAGTTTCCTTCCAGGAGTCCGGTGTCGAGCAGTTCGTCCAGGAGGTCGCCGTAGCCGTGGTAGCGGGTCGGCACGGTCCCGAACGCGGCAGCGATCGCTTCGCGCTGCGGGATAGCGGTAGCCGCGAGGATCACCCCGTCGGCCTCGAGGAGCTCTCGAGCCTGCTCCAGGAGCCGAGTACCGAGTCGCACCGACGTCAGCACCACCACCGCCGGCCGATGCGCTGTCGCCGCGACCGTCGGATACACGCGGGCGAGATCAGCCGGCGTGGCCCGTGAGGGGATGACTACGAGGTCGGCCGCGTCGATCGCAGCCTGGATCGCCTTCGCCTCCCCTGGTGGCGTGTCCACGATCGTCAACACGCCCGAATCGTCCTCAGGCAGTGACGTGGACGCAGGGAAAGGTAGCGGGTCGGCGACCGCGGCAGCTTCCGCCCATGCCGTCGTCGTCCCCTGCCGGTCGAGATCCACAACGCGGACCGGAATGCCGCGGGCGTGCGCTGCGCACGCGAGAAAAATTGACGTCGTGCTCTTACCGACGCCGCCCTTCGTGTGGGCGATGGTCAAAGTGGCCATGACAACACTATAGCATCATAGCGCTATCACACCACAGCGTCATGGCATCGCCCTAAACGCGCCAGACCTGCGCGTTAGCGCTACCGAAACCCTTACGCGAAAGGGTTACCGAAACCCTTTCGGTAAGGGTTACCCGTAAGGGTTACCCGAAAGGGTTTCGCACTATTTCCGCAGCTCAGAGGGGCAACGCACCGGCACGGGAGGGTGCTACCGTTCGTGCCATGAAGCTCAACGTCGATACCGCACACCCCGCACTGAGGACGCCTCGCGCGACACGGCGACACGCCGAGCGAAGGCGCCGACCAGCGGCTATAGAAATGCGAAATGGCAAATGCGGAGAATGTCGCCCCCACCTGCGTAGCGTCAACCGCGCCAGCTACACGAAAAAGGGGGTTGCGATGGATGCCCAGTCCGATGCCGGCTCTCGAGGAGCCGCCGTCAAGGGCAAGGTCGGCCGCCGCACAAAGGGCCACTACAAGGCCTACTCGATCAAAACCCGAATCGACATCGCCACGGAGCTGGAAGCTCTCGTCACCGATGGCTTCACCCGGACCGACCTTTTCGAGGCAGCAGCGGCGATGGCCCTTCGCGACACGGACTCCCTCCTAGCCGAGGTCGTCCACCAGCGGCGGCTGGCCGCTCAGCACCGTCGCGCCGCAGGCCTCCCACCCACGAAAGGGGACCATGATGTAGCCGCCTAAGCACGTCGCCCGGCGCTCACCCCACCAGGGTCGACGACCAACGGCTCATCCGGGGTCGCCGAGGCACACCGCGATCACCAGCCACGCAGTGGTTGATCCGGTTAGACGTAGAGGAACGGCACAATGCAGCAGCTTTCCAACTGTGGGCCACCAACCTGCAGAAACAGAAGAACCCGCCCCGTAGGGCGGGAACTTCACACAAGAATTCTGGAAGCGACTCAGTGCCAATCCCGGTTACCAGCCGGGAGTCTTCCTAACGTCAATCGGATCCGATCTGCCGACCAAAGCAGAGGTCCTCATGTCGTGCATGCACGACTATACATCCAGTCCCCTCCCCGATCTACCAGGAGACACGCCACCCAGGTCTTCTCTCACCTGGGAGACCCTCCGAGACACGTGGAGTCCACGCGCCCACATCCGTGTCGACCGGGACGGAGATCACCGCTACGTCGAGGTCCCCGCCGGCAATACACGGCCACAGCAGCCCCACGCCCTCTACCTGACCGACCTCCGAGGCAAGTACCACCTACTCGGGTTTGACTTCGACGACCACAGCGGCGGGCAGCAGCCCAGGGTCGACGCAGCCACCCTGCGGGCACTCCTCGAAATCGCCGGCATCCCGCACTTGGCGTGCAGCTCAGGGCCAGGGGACGGCATCCACGTATGGGTGCGGCTGGCCACTCCGACGCCGGCCTCCGCCGTCAAGAATCTCGCGGAGCAGCTGCAGAGCGTATTCAAGTCGTTCGATTCTGCACCGCTAGTCAATTCCAGAACCGGCTGTCTGCGCGCCCCGGGGTCCCCGCACCGCGCCGGCGGACACTCCGAACCGCTCAGCAGCGACGAGGTGCTCCCCGTTGATTTCGATCACGTAGTACGCGCACTCAGTGGACTCCCCGCCATGAGCACCGCAGCGCCAGCGACTGCGGGCGAGACTGCGACGTGGCTGCAGCCGATCGGTACCACTCCAGATGGGGCTCCGCGACTGCGCGGACCCCGACGACCGCTGCCACCGCAGTTCCGCGCCCTCGCCCGCCGTCCCGTGGGCATCGCCGACGATGCCTCAGCGATCGCCTGGTCGCTCCTCCTGGCCTGCGCACACGCGCGCCACGCGCAGGAGGACGTGAAGCACGCGGCGTTCGACGCACGATGGCCAGGTCTGGAGTATCTGCGCACCGCGCGTCAGGACGGACACCGAGCCCCGCGAGCGGACCAGGAGCAGTTCCTCGCGCGACAGTGGGGGAGGGCGGTAGCGGCCGCTGCCGCCCTCCCCGCACGCAGCTGTGACGCCGGCAGCGACGCCTGGCGGGCGGCTGCGGCGCACGTCGCCGCAGCCCAGCAGGAGGCCGACGCGCAGCCGTCTCGGTGGAAGGGCTGTACCGGAGTAGTCGACAGGCTGGTGCTGGACGCACTCTGCTGGCGCATCGCGCAGGCCGCGACCGCTGTGGTGCACCTCTCGGAGAGGACCTGGGCTCTGGTGTCCGGACTCGATAGATCCACCGTCAATCGGCGCCTTAGGGCCCTGGTGGCGGACGGCTGGATCATCCGGGTGAGAGGCGCGGCGGGGCCGTGGGCTGCATGGTGGACCGTAAGAGCGGGGGGCGGGGATTCAGGTAGTGGCCCAAATCTGGAAAGCGTAGTGAAGGCGTTGGGGCGGAAACTCGGCACTGCTCGTGAAGACGTGTGGCAAGCCCCGAGGGTTGGGACATCTGCGTGGGCGGTGTGGTCTGCGGTCCGCGACGGGGCCCGCAGCGTGAAGCAGATTCGGGTTGCTACCGGCTTGAGCGGCACCACGGTAGGCGAGAAAATGGCCGTGCTCCGTGAAGCCGGTCTTGTAGATCGCGTCGGCCGCCGCGCCTATACCGGCCGCAGGCGCCTCGCTGAGGCAGCCAGGACGCTCGGCGTGCGCGGCGCGCACGAGGCGAAGCAGCGCCTATACGCCCTGCACAGCGCGACTTTCGTGTGGTGGCTGACAGACCGGCTCCGCGACCACCTGGCCGCCCCCAGCGATGCTCTCGAGGACTGGGGGATGTACCCCAATGCCGTGGTCGTCGCCGACACGGATCCCCGGGATGTCGCTCTGACCTACGGAGAGTTCTCCCGCGGCGCCCCCGTCGAGGCGACGACCTGGTCGGCAGCCATGGTGATGCAGGAGCAGTTCCGACACCGCGATCCCCGCTACTGGAGCGAGCTCGTCGCCGAAGCCCGCGCCGCCCTCCCCCCAGCCGAGGCCTACGGTCCCGCTGTGCTCTCGCTGGCCGCCTGACCACACCGACTGCCTGGACCGCGCGCCACCAGCACATTCTCGCGGACAGCCCGCGGTGTGTCTCCCGGGGAGACACGACCCGAGCGTCTGGGTGCTGTGCGGCACCGGTCCCGTCCAGTCCCCTGCAGCAGGCGCAGGCACGCCCTGCCGAACTGGGCCCGCCGGTTCGCACTCGCAGTATGTGCTGTGGCGGTCTGCGTCGCGGAGCCGAGAGCGTCACCGTGACGGTATCGCCACCAGTCGCTGTCGGGGTGCCGTGCCACTCTTGCCGCATGCAGTCGACGTCGACCTCTGCGTGGATCGCCCGCATCGACCCCGACTCCTGGGCCCGACTCAACGCCCCCGCCACAGCAGCCCCCGAGCCCGCCTCGCACGTCCCGCTCGAGCCCCGCACTGCCACCAGCCTCGGCGGAGCCGTCGGTCACGGGAGACTGCGGTGGCGCCACAGTGACGGAAGGACCCTCCTGCGCACCGTCATGAGCCTCGAGGCATTCGCGACCCTCGCAGCCACCGGCGCCGTCACCGGCCGCCCCCACTCCGGCGACCTGCAGGTCGCTGCCGGCTACGACTGGGTGCGGTGGCAGCTGGCCCGGCGCCTTCCCGGATACTGCGGCGAGTACCCGATGTGGGCCTGGGCCCGCATCCCCCGCACCGCACTGATCGACATCCTCGACGACGCCACCGGCATCCTCATCACCCACGCCGCCCAGCACGATCGCGTCCTGCTCTCCGACGAGGCTCTCTACATGGACGTCCTCAACGGGACGCGCACGCTGCCCGATGACCTCGCCGACGACAACGCAGCCGACGCCTACATCACCCACTGGCAGCAGACACTCGCCGATGCCGGCCACAGCCACCTCCCGTGGTGGGAGCTACCCACGCCCCTGCTCAGGCAGCTCCTGGACACTTGGGAGCAGACCATCTACCCCGACACCAGCGGACACCGCTACGTCCAGGCCTGCGTGCCCGCCATCCACGCCGCCGACGTCATCGACGCCGTCCGACTTCCCGCACCCGCCGCGTAGACCTCGAGGCGCGCCCGCACCGTCAGCCTTCGCAGGCCAATAGCTCAAGATTTCTGGACAGCGAGCCCTTGTGTCTCCCAGGGAGACACAGGACATCGCCGATCGATATGTCCGGTCCCTTGACGCATGCGCCTTCTCCACCAGCACATATGCCGATTCTGATGCCATACCGGACTACAGCACTACAGCACTACAGTGCCACAACGTAAAAGCGCTACAGCGTCACAATGCTTGCCTAGCGAGTCTAGGAGCCTGTCCCTGCTGGCCCCGCCCAGCCACTCGTCCCATCGAAGCCATCAAGACTCTTGGCCCTGTTGCCCCTGTTGGCCCTGTTGGCCCTCTTGGCACTCTTGGCCCAAGTGCTTGCCATTCGTGTCATGCCGCGTATGGCAAGCACTTGTCCCCTGATGTCCACGATGACCCTCGTGCCCACGAGGCCTCGTTGGTTGTCCCTCGAGGAGCTCGGAATCGTCGACTCCGCCACGAGCTCGCGGACCTGATGGCCGTCTACATCGTCTAGGCCCGGGCGGCCCCTGTCAGTGCCAGCGAGCGTGACAACGCGACCACCTCTCCCGGGGAAGGTGCTCGCGAGGCGAGGTCCGCGAGCTTCATCCAGTCCCCCCATGCAGGTGCAGGCACCACCTGCACCATCAGTACGACGGCGCCCACCGCCTACATCTCACGCGCCAACCGCACTGCAGCACCCTTGCACCAATTTCCTCGACCAACGGGAGAATGGTGATGTCTCACTTAGTCATCTCGACGGCAAGATGTCGCAGGAAGCGGGATCCTGCCGACCTGCGAAGCTTCACAGTCTTGACCACAGATTGGGACACATTCGTGGGGACTGCTGCACGGATAGGTGACATCTGATCTGTGGTGCCGCAAGGCACTGCTGGAAGGATGTGCCCTGTGCCGAA
>NZ_BQYM01000018.1 GCF_026008515.1 Hoyosella levis | reverse complement strand
ACCCTGGGCTGGAGCAAGCCCTGTGACAAGCTGGCAGGACTGATCGCAGGTGTTGCGATGGCTCCCTGAAACCGCCGCGCTGGAGCTGTCGTTTATCGCACACTCGCGCCACCGCGAGGCGGCACGCTCGCGCCTCCGCGAGGCAGGCCACCGCGCGGGCGCGACCCGGCGAGCAGTGCGCACAGGGCAACCGCGCCGAGCAGCGACGGATACACGGCGAGGCGCTGCGTGAGGCCGAGCCCCCCGGCGATCGGGATCATCGAGGCATGCAGTGTGAACCCGAGGAAGCCGACAACGCCGAGGATGCCGACCACGGCACGGAGCCAGGGGCGCGGGACCGAGTATGTTGCCGCCGTGGCGCTCAGCACGAGCGCGACCGGCAGCAGGGAGAACAACGCATTGGCGCCGATGCCGTGCAGGGGCGAGCCGCCGCTGAGCGGGAACAGCGCGATCAGGAAGCCACCTGCCGCGCCGGACACCATGATTCCGGCGTAGGCACCGGGGATGAGGCGCGCGGCGGTTCCCCATGCGGCGAGCGCGATGAGCGCTAGGGACGCGACCAGGATCGACACATCCATCAGCGTTGCCCAGGACAGCGGGAACCAGGGGCCACCGAGCTCGCTGACATAGCGATCTACCCGGTTGTAGCCATCGGTGCGGGTGGCGATGACCAGGGCTTCGACGGCGAGCATCTGGATGATCGCGATCGCGCACAGCATGGGCGGGATGGCCCGTGGCGAGGGGGCGATGGTCACGCTTCCTCCTGGGTGATGGCGGCGTGCCGGTCGAGCAAGGCGACGGGCTCGGTGGTCGCAGCGATGACAGCGGCCTCGACCCGCTCGCGCGGGAACACGTTGTCGTAGTAGGAGGCGGTGAAGTGGAAGCGCTTGTCGACGCGTGATGTCGCGAGCGTGATCCAGTCGGGGCCGCCCGGGGTGCAGGCAACGATGCAGTGGCGCTCGTCGGGTCCGGCGGCCCAGGGCATCGCAGCGATCTGGGGTGGCCGGCCGCCATCAGTGAAGGCGAGGCGGGCGATGGGCCGCGCGGGCCGGTCGGTGTGGTCGAGCGGATGCGGGATGGGCTCGCCACGGCGGAGCCGCCGGGCAACCATGAGCTTCGTCGCGGCGAGCGAGGTCAGTGGCGCGCCGGTAGTGACAGCGGACATGATCGCTCGGTGCAGGCGCTGTGGCGTGAGGGTACCGGGGATCCGCAGGTCCACTCCCGACGCGAAGTTCTGCGTCACATGGTCGGTGGGGCGCAGGTAGCGACGCGCGTCGAACAGCATGTGATAGGTGGGGGAGACCTCGATGCCTGCCTCCTGGAGGGCAAGCGTGAGCACGGCCATGTTGATGGCCGCCATCGATGGGGGCGAGGCGAAGCTGCGGCGCCATGCCTCGACCTCGTCCCAGGCCTGCTTGGTGCCGCGGGAGTAGGCCACCGCGTAGGAGGGGGCCCACGGCACGGGAGATCCCTCGCCGGTCCTGGACGGCGTCGCGGGCGCCTCGGCGGGGATGCTGTTCTGGTCGCGGCGGCGCGCGAGGAACTCCAGCGAACGCTGGGGAGAGGTGCCGAAGGTGCGCGCGATGGCTCGGGCCAGGGGTGCACGGACGCTGGCGGTGGAGAACCATTCGGGCAGCGGAGCGCCTGCTGGCGAGGTCAGCGCTGACGAGAGGTTGACGAGGAAGTTCTGGTCGCCGAGCCCGTGGTCGAACTCGACGAGCATGTGCTGGTCATGCAGGACGGTAGCGATCGGCGGCGCGGCGGAGCGCTCGTGCTCCCGGTGCGCGGTGAGGCCGGCCGGGGTCCATGCCGTGCCCGCGGGCGCGGCGAGCACGGCTTCGCGCAGCAGCGTGGGGTCGTGCTCCCAGCGGGTGCTGTCGAGGCGCGGCCGGGCTTGCAGGCGCGTCGCGGGCGCGGCGGTGGCGAGCTTCTCCATGCGGCGCTGGAGCTGGTCGGCGGTGATGTCGAGCGGTCCGAAGGTGCCGTGCGTCGTTGTGCCCGCGCGCGCGATATCGAGCGCGGTGACGGGGACGACCGCGGTCGTGGGCTCGTGATGCGACATGGAGCCTCCTGGGTTCGGTGCGCTGGCCGTGCCCGGGAACTCGGCGGCCCATGGGCGCAGGAATAGTGTGGTTCACATTCTTCGTGATGTGTGACAGGCGTCATTGAATGGCTGATCATGCGGCCATTCAATGACGGCTGGCTTACCAGGAACTATAGCTCTCGCATAGACGGCGGTCGCGCCGTGTGACAATTGACTCGCTGGGCACTCCTGCGGTTGCGCTAGCTCCGTGGATCGTATTTATTCATCTAGGGGACTATTGCATTTCGCGGATACGGGATGCGCGATGCTGAGGGGGGAGCATGGGTCGAACGTCGATGTTGTCGGTGACCTTGTCGAGCAGCATGGGGGGCACGGACCGCAGCCTGTTCTCGCTGGCCCCAGTGCTCGAGGGGCACGGAATCGACATTGCCCTGGCTGCTCCCGCCGCCGGGGAGCCGGCAAGGCGCTGGAAGGAGCGCGGTGGCACGCTGGTGCCGCTGGACCTGCCGCCCCGCCATGGCTTTCGCTGCGCGGAGACCGGACGCTACCTGGGTCTCGTGAAATTGCTCCAGCAGGGGTCGAGGAGCGCCGGATCCACTGCCGGATTTGCCCGAATGCTTCGCCCGTACGACATTGTTCATTCCAACTGGCTGATGACGCATATCGATTCTGCTGTAGCGGGAAGAATCGCACGGCGGCCCGTTGTCCTGGAATTGCACGACATCGTTCCGGAGGGAATCGGACGCCGGGCGCTCGACGCCGCCACCCGCGCCGCCACCGGTGCGATCGCGGTCAGCACTGCTGTGCAGGACCAGCTCGGCCTCGAGGCCAGGAAGCGCACGACCCTGATTCCCCAGGGCGTCGACACGCGCCGGTTCGCGCCGGGACCACCCGACCATGCCCTGCGAGCCCTGCTCTCCGCGCGGCCAGAGAGCTTCCTGATCGGCGCGATCGGACGCTTCGACCCAGAGAAGGGGCTTCTCGAGCTCATCGAGGCCACCCGCATCCTCATAGACTCCGGCATCGACGCGAGCCTCGTGCTAATCGGCTGGTCCAGCAAGGACGGCGGCGGCTATCACGCGCAGCTGCGGCGTCGCGCGGCCGACCTGCTCGGCGACCGGTGCCGCATCCTCGGGCCTACCGAGGACGTGCCCGGAATCCTCCGCCAGCTCGACGTTCTTGCGTGTCCCTCCCACGCGGAGCCGTTCGGACTGATCGCCCTCGAGGCGCAGGCCAGCGGTATCCCCGTGGTGGCGAGCGATGCCGGAGGCTTGCGTGACTTCATCGCCACCGGCTCGACCGGTCTTGCGTGCCCGCCCCGCGACCCGCCCGCGCTCGCCCGCGCTCTCCAGCTCATCCACGGACAGCCTCGCCTGCGCGACTCCCTCGTCGTCAATGCTCTCGCGCAGGCCCGGGAGCGCTACTCGATCGAGGCGCGGGGAGCGGCGTTCGCCGAGCTGATCCACCGTCTCGCTCGCACCGGCACCATTGATCACGTGAACGGAGAAGCATCGTGACACTTCCGCCATCCAGTCCCGCGGCGTCCCTGGCAATGGTGATCTGCTGCTACACCGAGAAGCGGTGGGACCTGCTCGCTCTTGCGATCGATGCTGCTTCCGCGCAGGCCATCCCGGCCCATGACGAGGTCATCGTGGTCGTGGATCACAACCAGGCCCTCTTCGACCGTGTCGCCCGAGCGTTCCCGCTGGCCCGCGTGGTCGCGAACAGCGAGCAGCCAGGGCTCTCTGGTGCCCGCAACACCGGCGCTCGCGCCGCCACCAAGGACGTGCTGGTCTACCTCGATGACGATGCGATCCTCCGTGATGAGGCGCTCGATGCGCTCCGCGCGATCCTCATCGAGCGAGCCGCCATCGTGGTCGGTGGCGCGGTGCATCCACGCTGGGAGGGCGGCCGGGCACCGGCATGGTTCCCGGAGGAGTTCGGATGGGTCGTCGGGTGCGACTACACCGGCATCGCCCCCGACGGCGCCACGATCCGCAACCCCATCGGCGCGTGCATGGCGGTCGACAGGGAGTCGCTCCTGCGCATCGGCGGCTTCTCCAATGAGCTCGGCCGGGTCGGCACGCTGCCCGTGGGGTGCGAGGAGACGCTCATGGGCATCCGCATCGCTGCTGATGATCCCGCGGCGGAGCTCGTCCGGGGCATCGGCTTCGCGGTGGATCACGCCGTTCCGCAGGACCGGCAGCAGTTCCGCTACTTCCTGAGCCGCTGCTACCACGAGGGCCGCTCGAAGGCCATTCTCACCGCGGCTGTCGGTAGCGAGTCCGGGTTGTCCAGCGAGCGGGCCTACGCCACGCGCACGCTGCCCGCCGGGGTGATCCGATCGCTCGGCGAGGCACTGCGCGGGGATCCCGCCGGGGCACGCCGCGCGGCGACGATCATCGTGGGGCTCCTCGTCACAGCGTGGGGCATGCTGCGTGGCCGCCTCGCGAGCCTCATGGCCCGCCGCCCGGCCCGGCAGCGGGATAGTGACCAGCTCGCGCCACTCCACGGCGATCCCATCAACGAGGCCACGCTGATCACCGTGGTCATCCCCACCGTCGGCCGTGCGTCACTGCGACGCGCCGTGACCGCCGCGCTGGCGCAGGAGAATACCGCGCTCGAGGTCATCGTCGTGGACAACGCCCCGAGCACGGGACGCGCCAGGAAAGCGCTCGACGGCATCACCGACCCCCGGCTCTCGCTCATCCCGGAGCCGCGACGCGGCGCCTCAGCGGCACGCAACACGGGCATCGCCCGCGCGACGGGCGGGATCATCGCCTTCACCGACGACGACGCGATGCCCGCGCCCGGCTGGCTCGCCACGCTGCGCGACGCGTTCGCGCTCCACCCCGGTATCGGCTGCGTCACCGGCCGCGTCACGGGAATCGAGATCAGCACTGGCGCGCAGCAGTGGTTCGAGGACGCGCAGGTGTTCGACAAGGGCGAGCAGCCGCGGGCCTGGTCCATCGATCCGCCCGAGCCGCCGATCGCCGGAGCCGAATGGAATGGCGACCTGTTCCGCATCAGCACCGCAGGGCAGCTCGGCAGTGGCAACAACATGGCCTTCCGCAGCGGGGTCGTCCGAGCCATCGGCGGGTTCGATCACGCGCTGGGGCCCGGCACGCCCACCCGTGGCGGCGAGGACCTCGACCTGCTGCGCCGCTATGTGCTCCGCGGCGGCACCCTCTACTACGAGCCCGCCGCAGTGGTGGGGCACGAGCATCGCGCCACCGCCAGTGACCTGCGCGGCCAGACCTACGGGTATGGGACCGGGCAGGGCGCTATCCTCGCCAAGCTTGTCCTTGCTGGCGGCAAGCCTGCCCGCGCCATCGGAGCGGGCGCCGGCCGGGGGCTGGCCATGGCACTTCGCCCCGGCGCCGGCGAATCCGCGAAATCCGTCGCGCCGCCGCTCCCGCTCACCCTGATCGAGCTCGCCGGGCTCCTCGCCGGCCCCGCGTTGTACCTGCGCAGCGCCCTCGCGGTGCCGCGCGGGCAGCGCTGCCTCGCTGCCCGCGATCCTGGCGGGGCAAGCACGGCAACGCCCTCCGCCGCTCGTCAGGAAGGCATCACATGACCGTGGCAACCCTGACCCCGAGGGAGCCCACCACGGCCCGCGGCGAGGCGCGGCTGCTGCTTGCCGTCCTGCTCGCCAACGCCGGTGCCATCGTTGTCGCGGCGGCGGAGCTCGCCGGACAGGCCGCGCCACTACCGGGACTGGCCCGGTTGCTCCTCGTGCTCGCTGCCGCCCTGACCGTCGCGATGCCCGCGGCCCTGGCGCTGCGCCTGCCCAGCATGGTGCTCACCGCGACGCTCGGTGTCGCGCTTTCCATGGCGGTGACGCTGCTCGCTGGCCAGGCCCAGATCGTCACGGGATGGTGGCAGCCCGCGATCGTGCAGCTGGTGCTGTCCCTGCTGGGCGTGTTGTCGGCAATGGCCCTGCTGCGCCAGCGCGGGGCCGCCGGGGCATGGCCACCGAACTGGCTGGATGGTCGTCGCGCCGCCGCGCTGCTGCTGCTTGGCGCCGCGGTGCTGCTGTTCCTCTACCAGGCCAGCATCCTCGACGTCGACGGCGCCGGGCAGCTTGGCATCATCACTGAGATCGGCTGGCCCTACCTGGTGGCGCTCGCGCTCATCGCGCTGGTGCTGGGCACCACGCTGCTGCGTCCCGAGCTCGATCACCTGCTCCTCGCGCTCGGGGCGCTCGTGCTGGTGCTCGTGGTCAACAACCTCGTCAGTGTCGCCGACGGGGTCAGCTCGGTCCCCACGGGATACGTCCACCGCGGGCTCGTCGCCACCCTTCTCGACTACCAGCAGCTCCCGCCGCCGGTGGATGCCCGGTTCAGCTGGGCGGGCTTCTTCGCTGGATCCGCGCATCTGCTGGCGGTCGCCGGGGTGGATGACCTCGAGCCGTTGCTGCTGCTCGCCCCGCTGGTGCTCACCGGGCTGATGCTGCTGCCGGTGCATTCGATCGCCCGCACCATCACGGGCTCGGCCCGCCTGGCGTGGCTCGCGGTGCTGGTCTATGTGGTGTTCAACTGGTACCAGCAGGACTACTACGCGCCGCAGGCGGTGGCGCTGTTCCTGTACGCGACGATCCTCGCGGTGCTGTTGTGGCTGCTTGTCGCCGCGCCCGGACCAGGCTTGCCGGCACCGTGGTGGCGGGCCGTGCTCGCGATGCCGCGCCGCGTCACCGGCCGGCCCGCGGGAATGCCAGTGGGGCAGATGCTTGCGCTCGAGGGCGTGCTGCTGGTGATCATCGCGGCGATGGTGGTCTCGCACCAGATCACCCCGATAGTGCTGATCATCGCGCTGTTCCTGTTCGCCGCGACCGGCTCTACCCGCTTCCGGATGCTATGGCTCGCTGCAGGGCTGATGTTCGCGGCGTGGTTCAGCTTCGGGGCCGTCGACTTCTGGGCCGGGCACCTGCGCATGCTGCTCGACGATATCGGCGGCGTCGGTGGCGCGGTCGAATCAGGCGTGGCCGATCGCCTCGGCGCCCAGCCCGGCTACATGGCCATGCAGTACTTGCGGCTGCTGTCCTCGGGCGGGCTGGGCCTGCTCGCGCTCGCGGGCTGGCTGCTGCATCGCCGGGGCCGGGCCTGGTTGATCTCGGGCCTGCTCGTCGTGGCGCCGTTCTTCCTGGTGGTGGTGCAGAGCTATGGGGGCGAAGCGGTGATCCGGGTGTTCCTGCTGGCTTCCCCGGTCATGGCCGCGCTGGCCGCGATCGCGCTGGGCCGCCTCGGATCCGAGCTCGCCCGTCGACCGGCGATGGCCGGGAGCAACGGGCGCCTCGCGGTCACCGGGATCGTAGTGGTGGCCCTGTTCGCGTCATCGCTCCTGCTGACCGCGAACCGTGGGCTCAACGCGGCATTCGAGCGTTCCACTGCTGAGCAGATCGCGATGAGCGATCGCTTCGCCGAGCGCGTGCCCGCTGGCGCGGAGGTCTTCACCTGGGGGCCCGCGCCGGCGCTGATGACCACGCGCGCGATCGACGGCTACCAGCTCACCACGATCGACTCGCAGGATTGCCTCGCCAGGCTGGCGCTGTGCACGCTGCGCCAGGCGCCGGAGTATGTGTTCATCACGATGAGCAACCGCCATCAATCCGAGCTGCAGTTCGGGATCTCCCTCGGGGAGAGCCGCGCGCAGCTAGACCTGGTGCTCGCGACCGAGCGATACCGGGCGGAGTATCAGGGAGAATCCGTGGTCGTGCTGCGCCGTGCCGATGCGCCGGTGCTGGAACTGGAGGAATGATGCTGACTGTGGCGAGCGTGCTGCTCTTTGGCGCCGCGGGGGTCCTTTGCCTGGTGGCGACGCTCCTGCGGGAGCGTGATGTGGCCGAGGCAGGCGCGATCAGCGGCGGCTCGCGCGATCTGCGGATCGTGGTCGCTGGCGCTCTGGTGGTAACCGTCGCCGCAGCAGTGGTGACCGCGCTGCGCTTCATCGACGTCGCGTTGTGAGCGCGCCGGCCGGAACCCGCCGGCCTGGCTCCCGGCAGGGCATGTGGATCGTCGCTTTGGCGGGTGCGGTCGGGCTCGCCATCACCTCGTGCACGGTGCCGGCCGGGGAGCCGGCGGGGGCAGCGGGACCGGTTCAGTGCGGCAGCGATGCGGTGCGTATCGACGGCGTGGAGCCTGCGCCCGGGGGCGACCTGCCGGGGTGGCGGCCGGTGTTCGTCGACGACTTCGAGCGGTGCGAGCTCGGCGAGGACTGGGCGGCGTACTCCGGTCAGCCGGGCGGTGATCCCCTGAGCTGGTGGGAGCCCGATCGCGTCTCGGTCGGGGGAGGGGTGCTGCGCCTGGGCATCGCGCGCTTCCAGGACCAGGTCATCACGGGCGGCGCGTCCAATGATGTGGTGGCGCGGGAGTATGGGCGCTGGGAGGTGCGGCTGCGGGTCGACCGGGGGCAGGACGTCAGCTATCACGTCCTGCTGTGGCCGCAGGACGAGCAATGGCCGCCCGAGATCGACATCGCGGAGAGCATCGACGGCGACCGACGCACCATGTCGTCGTTCGTGCATTGGCGCGACGGGGAGGAGCGGTTCTTCGCGCAGGCCGACACCGAGGGCGTGTTCGACGAATGGCACACGGTGGGGGTCGAGTGGTTGCCCGGTCGTATCCGCTACTTGCTCGACGGCGAGCCGTGGGCCGAGCTTGATGTTGCTGATCATGTTCCGGCCAAGCCGATGTGGCTGGCGATCCAGGCGCAGGCGGGCGCGTGCGAGAAGCGGGATTCGTGGGGGATGCCCGCGTGTGGTCCCGCCGAGGACATGCCGGGCGCTGTGAATGTCGATGTGGACTGGGTGACGGTGCATGAGCCGGTGTGGGAGGAGGTGCCGCCACGCGAGCCGCTGGGCGACGCGGGGGCAGAGTTCCGGGAGATCGGTCCTTTCGCGATCGAGGAGGACTGATCCACGCCGCGACGGATATTCCAGCCAATAAACCTGTGATTGACCAATGCGCAATCTTTGGCCACTGCTGATTTTGTCACTAGGAATCCAACATTTAGTTTCCTAAATGATCGCGGATCGGGGAAATAGCACCGCGACCCTGTCCTAGAGTCACGCGAGTGACGCAATGCACCCAGAGTGACTGATGTGTCATGAAGCACTCTGCGGTGCATCCTCGGCCTTCCAGTGACAGGGACACGCATGGACAACCCCGATCGGCTCCACCCATCGCGCGCCCGCCGCGCCCCTATCCTCCTCGCCGCGCTCGTCATGGCCAGCAGCGCTACCCTCGCTGCCGCGCCATCGAGCGCACAGACCCAGGACGCCCTCTCCTACGTCCAGAACCACAATGGACGCTGCATCGACAATGCCCAGGCCAAAGCGGTAATCGGCAACCCGATCCAGCTCTACGACTGCAACCAGACCAACGCGCAGGAGATCGCCACCTACACCGATGGCACTGCCCGGATCCAAGGATTCTGCGTCGGGCCCAAGGACGGGTCGAAGTGGGCCAACGCCGCCCTGGTGCTGCACGATTGCACCAACGCCCGCTATCTCAAGTGGGATGTCGCCGGTGACGGCACCATCCGCAATCGCGCCAGCAAGCTGTGCGTCGACAACTCCGGCGCGCGCGACACCAACGGAAACCCCATCGTCCAGTACACCTGCAATGGCACCAATGCCCAGGAATGGACGATAATCCCCGTGGGCTCCCTTGACCCCGGCGAGCCCAGCGAGCCTGACGAACCGGAGGAACCACCCGTGAGCTCTCCCTCCGGCGTGCCCGTGCCGCGCGGCGACCTGCCCGGCTGGCGACAGATCTTCCTGGATGACTTCACCAAGGACGCGGCGGTGGGCACGTGGGCGAACGAGTGCGAGCCCGACAAGATCGTCTACACCGGGGCCGAGGGGCAGAAATGGCGCACGTACCCGAAGTGCTACCTCGACACCTATCACAAGCGCCCCTACCGGCCCGATGAGGTGCTCAGCGTGCAGGACGGCGTGCTCAACTTCCACCTGCACACTGTTGACGGCCAGCTCGCCGGGGCCAACCCCTCGCCACTGATCGACGGCAACCAGCAGTACCAGACCTACGGCCGCTATACCGCCCGCTTCAAGGTCGATAGCCCCAGCATGTCCGACTACCACATCGCCTGGCTGCTCTGGCCGCAGTCGGAGAAATGGCCCGAGGACGGCGAGTTCGACTTCCCCGAGGGCAATGCGGCTGGCGAGATCGGCGGATTCCACCACTGGTCCGGCGCCGGGGCATGCGCTGACGGTTGCCAGGAATCCGCCATTCAAACGGGAAAGACATTCACCGAATGGCACACCTTCACCATGGAATGGACCCCCGGTCGCATTCGCTACATCCTCGATGACCAGGTAGTGCTCGACAGCACCGAGTGGGTGCCTTCCGGACCGATGCGCTGGCAGCTCCAGACCGAGACCATCGGCACCGGGAACTCCTCCGGGAACCTGCTCGTCGACTGGGTATCGGTGTACTCCTACAACCCCTGATCGCCCACCGCGATGGGCTGCGTGGGGCGGGCCGCGCCTGGGCGGGTTCCAGGGTGGTCCGCCTCACGCGTTCCGCGTCCCGTGCGGATTCTCACTCGGGCGCCACGCGCGCCGGCACGTAGAATTCCCCGATAGGGATCGAATCGATCGGATGGGGGTGCTCGGGCCCGCAACTGGCGATGAGAAAAATGGGGGAATTCTCGTGGCAGCAAGCGTGCTCTCCGCGGACCAGCGCATCGGCAAGGCAAATCGAAATCTCCAGATCAATGCCTTGTCCAATATCGCTTCCGGCGGAATCACAGCAGTCCTCGGGCTCGCCTACTGGGCGCTCGCGGCCCGCCTGTATCCCGCATCGGAGGTCGGTGCCGCAGCAGCGCTCATCTCCGCGGGCCTGATGCTCGCCACGCTCTCCAATCTCAGCCTCGGCTCGATGTATGAGCGGTTCCTGTCGAGCGCGGGCACCTCGGCCCGGCCGCTACTGATCCGTGGCTTCCTCCTCGTGGCGGCGTTCGCGCTGCTCGCCAGCATCGTGATGATCCTCGTCGGGCCGCGCGAGCAATTGTTCGCCACCACCTCCGCGATGGTGGCCTACCCCGTGTTCGTCGTGGTGCTCGCCGTCTACGCGCTGCAGGACCAGACGGCATCCGGTCTCGGCGTTGCCCGATGGGCCGCGGCGAAGAACATCTTCCACGCCGTCATCAAGCTCGCGCTGCTGTGCGCCGGCGCCTTCGTGCTCGCCGAGGCCACCACGATCACGCTCTCCTGGGCGATCCCGGCCGCTGTCGCGACCGCCGTGCTCATGTGGGCCCTGCTGCGCAGCATCGGCCGCCGATCCCGGTTCGCCGCGCCCCCTGCGCTGCCGCCCCGGCGCGAGCTGTGGTCCTTCTTCGCCACGTCCTACGGGATCACCGCGCTGACCGCGATCACGCCCCTCGTGCTGCCGCTGATCGTGGTGGCGCAGCTCGGCACGGAGGCCAACGCCTACTTCGCTATCTCCTGGTCGATCGCGGCAGCGTTGTTCACCGTGCTGCACATGGTGGTCAGCCCCTACGTCGCGGAAGCGGCCCGGCACCCCGAGGGCATCCCGAGCCTGACCCGCAAGATCGTGCTCATCCTGGCCGTGCTGGTCGCCGGCGGTGCCTTCTTCCTCGTGGTGATCGCGCCGCCCGTGCTCGGGTTCCTCGGGGAGCAGTACCGCGCCGACGGCGCGCCGCTGCTGTTCCTGATCGCCGCGTTCACCCCCTTGTTCGCCCTCGAGGTCTTCTACACGGCCATCGCGCGCATCCGTCGCAAGCTCGTTCTCGCGGTCGCGACCCAGACCGTCAACACGATCATCGTGATGACCGGCGTGATCCTGCTGATCGGTGACATCGGCATCGTCTCGATCGGCTGGTCCTACCTGGCCGCGTACGCGGTGACCGCCGCGATCCTGATCGTGCCGCTGCTGCGGGGCGTCCGCGAGATCACCCGCGACCCGGAGGCCATCCTCGGCGAGCCGCTCGTCGTGTGAGCAGCTAGTCCGGGATCCCGCCGCCGGGACTCAGAATCCGGCGCGCTCGAGCTCGGTATCCCACGCCTCGATGAGGTCCTGGCCCTGCACGCCTGATTCGACCAGCGAGCTGTACGTGCGGAGGAGATCCTCCTGCCGGGCCTCGTAGCGGCGCAGGAAGTCCTCCTTGTCCTGCCTCCAGTACCCGATCACGGTCATGCGCGCGTTGGGCAGGCCGCGCTCGCGCCGCAGGTCCTTGCGGATCGCCCGCGTCGTGGCTGCTTCCGCGGCTACCCACACGTGGGTGCCGTCGGTGAGGGGGCCGAGCTCGCGCACCGCTTCGGCGAGGCGCGAGGGCGCATGGCCGAGCCCGCTGCCGACGAGCCAGGTCGCGCTGCAGCCGGCCGGCATCGCGAGATAGTGCTCGTCCTCGGCAGCGGGAACCTCGAGGATGGCGTCGACGAGGGTTCCCGGCGGTGCTTCCTCGATGATGCGCGCCGCGGCGGGCAGGCCAGTGGCATCGGCAACGAGCAGGTAGCGGCTCGTGGCGGGCAGGGGAGCGAACCATCCATCGGCATCGGAGAGGCCGACGATATCGCCAGGTCGTGCTTGCATCGCCCATGCCGAGGCGACCCCGCCCTGGTGGACGACAAAATCGATGTCGATCTCGCCGCGGTCTGGCCGCGCGCTGCGAACCGTGTAGCTGCGGGCCTCGGGAACATCCTCGGGATCGGCGAACTCCCAGGAGCCGTCGGTGATGGAGGGGCGCTGGGGCTCGCGCTTGCCGGGGTTGGGGAAGTAGACGCCGAGCCGCTCATCGGGCTTGCCGCTCGAGGCGAATCCGGCCAGGCCGGGCCCGCCCAGCGTCACGCGCACCATGCTGGGCGTGACCCGCCGTGCCTCGATGACCTCGCCCAGGTGGAAACCTTCTCCGCGTGCCACGCAGCCCCCTCGATGTAGTAGGTAACCCTAACCTACCTCGCGGGCGCGGGGGTTGTCATTACGCGTCGCGCAGATTCCGCAGCGCATCCTCGATGCCCCGATGGAACGTCGGGTACGCCCAGATCATCCCGCGAAGTATTGGCACGGGCACCCGGGCATGAACCGCCACCGCGAGAGCGCCCAGCACCTCTCCGCCATGCGGGCCGACTGACGTCGCGCCAACCAGGACGCCCGCGTCGGCGTCCTCGACCAGCTTGATCACGCCCTCGTTGCCAGACTTGTGGATCCAGCCCCGCGCTGTCGACGGCACCCGCGCCACCCCGGTCCGGATGCGAAGGCCCTGGTCCCGGGCCTGCTGCTCGGTCAGCCCCACCGCTGCCGACTCGGGATCGGTGAACGTCACCCGGGGAACAGCGTGGTACTCCGCCGGCCGCGGATCCTGCCCCAGGATGTCCTGCACCACGATCCCCGCCTGGTACATCGACATGTGGGTGAACGCGCCCTTGCCGGTGACATCGCCGAGCGCCCACACCCCATCCGTCACGCGCAGCGTTCCATCCGTAGGCAGGAATCGTGCTCCCGGATCGACACCGATGCTCGCCACCCCGAGCTCCTCGAGCCTTGTCGTGCGGCCCACCGCGACCAGCAAGCGCTCCGCCGTGACAATCCGATCGGGGAGCGAGATCGTGAAGACCGAGCCATCGTGGGTCACCTCCTGGGCAGGAGCACCGGCATGGATTATCACGCCATCGCGGTCGAGGGCCGCGGTGACGATACGGCTGGCCTCCGGCTCGTCCGCGGCAAGGATGCGATCCGCGGCCTCGATCACGGTCACCTCCGAGCCGAAGCGCGCGAACGCCTGCGCGAGCTCCACGCCGATAGCGCCCCCGCCCAGGATCGCGAGCGAGCGGGGCGGTTCCTCCACCGTGAGGATGTCGCGATTCGTCCAGTACGGCGTGTCCGCGAGCCCTGGGATCGGTGGCACCGCCGGGGCCGTGCCCGTCGCGATGACCACGCCCTTCCGCGCCGTCAGCACCACCTCGCCTACCTGCACGGCACTCTTCCCCACGAGCGTGCCCGTGCCGCGGATGAACCGCCCGCCCTCGCCCTCGAACCGCTCCACCGCGACCCGGTCATCCCAGTAGTCGGTCGCCTCCTCGCGGATCCGCAGCGCCACCGGGCCGAGATCCGGCTCGACGCTGCTCGAGCCAGCGAGATCATTGACCCGCCGGGCCTCGGCCAGCGCATTGGCGGCGCGGACCAGCATCTTGCTCGGTATGCACCCGTAGTACGGGCACTCGCCGCCCACCAGGCGCTCATCGATGCCCACGACATCGAGCCCGGCCTTGGCAAGGGCTCCCGCGACCGCCTCGCCACCGGGCCCCATGCCCAGCACGATGACCTCCGCCTCGTGGGCGCTCGTCACATCGTTGATGGTGCTGTCCTGCGACATAGCTGGCTTCCTCTCCGGGCGAGCAGGTGCCGCGGCGCGGCCTCGGACTTGCTAGCAGCGCCCCTCGGCGGCGTCGATGGCAGCACGCTTGAACGCCTCGCGCTCCTCCTCCGACAGCGATTCCCACGTCTCGATCTCGGGGCCATCCGTCGCCAGGTCCTCGCCACCGGCCTCGCGTGCCGCATCGAGCAGATCGGCGAAGTCCTCCTGCGCGAACCTCACGAACTCCTCCGCCTCGGCGCGGCGATCGACCTCGCCCAGATCGAGCTCCTGGTGCATCTCCTCGATCTGCGTCAGATAGGTGCTCACCTCTGCGCAGACCTCGTTGTACGTCGTGTCGGCCTCCGGGCTTGGCGAGCCGGACGAGCACGAGGCCAGCAGCAAGGTGGCAGCAAGGCCGGCGATCACCGGGCGGGGCGAGGATAGGAGTGTTCTCACCGCCACCATTCTTCCCGATGCGAGTCCGCGGACGCAGGAGAACCCGCAACGAGAAGCACGCGCGCGCCATGCGACGGTAGTGCCTTGGCCGGTAGTGAGCGGGCCGGTGTGCAATCCTTGGGAGCATTCGGCATCGCGCGGCAGAACAGGAAACCCAGCGTTGAACAGGCGTCAACTCCTGAGGCTCGGCGGCGGAGCACTCGTCGTCGGAGCCGCGGCCAGCCTCAGCGTGCTCACGAGCCGCGGAGCCTCGGAGGCGGCGAACCTCCTGCCCGCGCTCGTGCGCAGCGACCGGCCGCTCCCGCCCCGCTTCGTCGTGCCCCTGCCGCGCCCCGCGCAGCGCACCGGCGGCAGCGTCTCGTTCGTGCAGCGCATCGCCGAGCAGGAGATCATCCCCGGCACTCGCACCCGCATCACCGGCTATGACGGCACCTTCCCCGGGCCCACGATCCGCGCTCACCGCGGGCAGCCAGTAGCGGTGCGCGTGCGCAATGAGCTCGACATCGGCACCGTCATGCATCTGCATGGCGGACGGATGCCTCCCGAGCAGGACGGCTACCCCACCGACCTGCTGCTTCCCGCGTCCGGCCGCACCCCCAAGGCCATCGAGTCCGGCATCGCGATGCCCGGCCACACCACCGTCGGCGAGCGTGACTACGCCTATCCCATGGAACAGCGCGCCGCCACGCTCTGGTACCACGATCACGCCATGGACTTCACCGGCCCCAACGTCTACGCCGGGCTCGCCGGTGCCTGCATCATCAGCGACGAGGAGGAGCGCGCGCATCCGCTGCCCGAGGCCGACCGCGACCTCGAGCTCATCCTCGCGGATCGGTCATTCGATGCCGATGCGCAGTTCGCCTATCCCGCTCTCGCCCCCGACCAGGCCTATCCCGGCGTGCACCCCCTCTATCTCGCCGGGGTGCTCGGCGACACGATCCTCGTCAACGGCGCGCCGTGGCCCGTGCATGAGGTCTCCGCTGGCCGCTACCGGCTCCGCTGGATCAACGCCTCCAATGCCCGCGCCTACCGTCTCGAGGTCGACCCCGGTGGCGAGCTCACCCAGATCGGCAGCGACGGCGGCCTTCTCGAGCGCCCGCTCCGCCGCCGCGTCATCACCATCGCCCCCGGGGAGCGCATCGACACCGTTCTCGACTTCAGCGCCTACCCGGTCGGTAGCCGCGTCACCATCCGCAACACCTTCGGCTTCGGCAGCACCGACGCGGTGATGCAGTTCCACGTGGTGCGCCGCATCAAGGACGAGACACACATTCCCGACCGGCTCAGCACCGTGCCCGCGCTGCGACGGGAGGACGCCGTCCGCACTCGTGACTTCTTCCTCGCTCTTGAGCTCGGGGCTGGCCACCACCACGGCGGTGCCGCTCGCCCGGCCGGATTCCTCCCGCACCGGTGGACCATCAACGGCCTCACCTTCGATACCGAGCGCGACTGGGCCACTCCCCGCTTCGGCGACGTCGAGATATGGCGCTTCACCGGCGTTGCCGCCCATCCCGTGCACATGCATCTCGTCGCGTTCCAGGTGCTCAGCCGCAACGGTGGTCCTACGCGGCCCGGGGATGTCGGCTGGAAGGACACCGTGGACCTCGGCCCGCTCGAGACCCTCGAGGTCATCACCCGGTTCGACGGCTACCGCGGGCGCTATGTCATGCACTGCCACAACCTCGAGCACGAGGACATGGCCATGATGGCCAACTTCACCGTCGTCTAGGCGTTGCCCGCAGGCCCGTCCCCGTTGTGCCCCAGTCGATCCCGATGGATCGCGCTCGACAGTGGCCGCCGCGAGCGCCACCCGTGCCGCTCGAGGTCGGGAATCTCATGCAGGTGCGTGACTGGCCCCACGCAGAGCCATGCGATGGGCCGCAGCGGGGGAGTGGCCCCGACGAAGCGTGCGAGGAATTCCTCCTCGTAGAACGACACCCAGCCCAGGCCCAGGCCCTCCGCGGTCGCGGCGAGCCAGATATTCTGGATCGCCAGCACCGCTGAGAACAAGCCCGTGTCCTCGACCGTGTGCCGGCCCAGGACATGCGTGCCACCACGATCCGGGTCGTAGGTGACGACGATTCCCGTGCCGCTCTCCCGGATGCCCTCGACCTTGATCCGGTCGAATACCGACCGCCGCTCCGGATCCAGCCCGGCAGCAAACGCGTTTCGCCTCGCCGCCACATGCTCCGCGAACGCATCGAGGCGCGCCCGGTCCTGGATGACCACAAAATCCCACGGCTGCGTATTGCCCACGCTCGGCGCGCGATGGCCAGCCTCGAGGATGCGGCAAAGCACAGCATCGTCGATGGTGGCGCCCGTGAACTCCGCGCGAACGTCACGGCGGGCGGCGATGGTCTCGTACAGGGGGAGCGGTGCGGGCATGGACACATTCGATCATGCGCGGCTGGGCTGGGCGGCGCGGCTGGGCTGGGCGCGCTGTGAGTGGAAACTTTTCCCGCTGCACGGGGGAAAAGTTTCCACTGGCGAGGCGAAGGCGGGCCCGGGACGAATCGCGTGAATGCCCCTCCTGGAGTGTCGGTTTCGTCGCGGGTTGATCACGTTTCGGGCTTGATGCGTGGTGTCATGGCGCACATCCCGGCGCTATGCCTCAATCTAAAGTGCAGGTAGAGGGTTGATCAGGTTTTTGCAGCTCAGGGTCGTGCCTGAGATCACAGTAGTTAACACACGTAACAGTGCAACACTGGTTTCACACGGCGGGTCAGCCTAGCCGGAACGACAAAGCAGAACAGCCCAGCAACACCCCCACCCGGCTCGGGTGGGCCGAAGGGAGAACCCAATGAACGCTCGTCGATTCGCCGCCGGAATCACAGCAGGCACCGCCGCGCTGGCACTCGGCACGGCAGGCGCAGCACAGGCCGCCGTCATCGCGAACTCGCCCGAGGTCGTTCCCTCGGTGATCGTCGATCCGCAGGGCAACAGCCAGGTGGAGCCCGAGTCGATCATCATCACCCCGGCCGACGCGAACAACGCAGTCAACTTCATCACCTGGCTCGTGTGGAACGACAACGTCGCTGTCGGTACCGGCGTCGAGCAGATCAACAACTGCCAGCCGACGTGCGCGGAGGGAACCGTATTCTCGAGTCCCGTCGTGATCGTGCTCGACGACGCGACGCAGGCCGATGAGGAAGAGGACCGCGAGTTCACCGAGATCCGCATCTCGGGCGTGCAGGGCGAGCGGACCCTCGACCTCACCTCCGTCGAGGTCCTCCCGCTCCCCGCTCCCGAGGAAGAGGCACCGGCCGAAGAGGCACCCGCCGAGGAGCCTGAGGTCACCAACCCCGTCGAGGAGCCTGCTGCCGAGGCAGAGGCACCCGCCGAGGAAGCGCCCGCTGAGGAGCCCGCTGCTGCGGAAGCCACCGAGGAAGCAACTACCCCTGAGGACGAGACCGCCGCCACCGCTGCAGCCGAGGTCGAGGCCGCTGGGGGCAACCTCTCGCCCGAGCAGGTAGCGACCATCATCGAGGCAGCCCAGGCCGCTGCGGAAGCCGCTGCTGACGCTGACGCCGACGCCGACGCCGAGGCAGATGTCGATGCCGAGGCAAGCGCGACCGCCGAGGGCGACGACGCCTGATCCACCCACACCACGCGAAGGGCCCGACCAGCACCACGGTCGGGCCCTTCTGCTATTCAGTGCATGAGCGCTGCCCGGCTCTCGAGGCCGGGGACCGCCTAGTCCTGGCGGCGGAGCAGCACCGCGCGCAGCAGCGTTTCGACAGTGGGGGCGAGGCTCGCTAGCTGGTCGAGAGCGCCACGCTCGGCCGCATCGAGAATCAGCTCGCTGATGGCGCCGACCAGGGCGAGGGCCATCTCATGCGTTATGGCGGACATGGCGGGGTTGCGCTGGCTGCCGCGCAGCGCGAGCTCCTCGAGGAGGGTGGCCAGCATGTGCTGGGTCTCGCGCCGGGCCTGCCGGGGACGGTCCCCGGCGGCGGCCATCTCGACGAAGTAGACGCGCGCCTCCGATGGGTGTTGCTGCAGGGCGGCGAGCAATGCTGCCACGGTGCCGGTGATGCGCTCTGTCGAGGTGGTTCCGCGTTGCGAGGCCTCGGACAGCTGCTGGGCGAGACCGGTGCTGAACGCATGGTGGCAGGCGAGGAGGCAGTCCTCCTTGTCGGCGAAGTGCTCGTAGAAGGTGCGGCGCGAGACATGCGCGCGGCCAACGACATCGGTGATCGTGGTGGCGCTGAATCCTTTGTCGGCCACGGCGTCGGCCAGCGCGTCGAGCATGCGTGCGCGCGCTGGGCTGGCGGCGCCCTCGATGGGCGGGGTGGTGCTCATGGCGCTCCTCGTGGCTCGGTTCCTGCGGTAGGTGATCGTACTCGTGGCGTGGCGGCCGGGCGGCGCTGCCACGCGAGCCGCGCCACCTGCGGCGATGGGGTGTGACAAACACCACTTGTCAAGCGGTACTGTGCCGTACCATACTGGAGCACAGCTGGTACGGAGTAGTACCACCGCTCGGGGCCACGACACCGCCGTCACGCAGCACCCAAGCCCAAGCCAAGAATCCCGAAGCCAGACCCCCGACCAAGGAGCAATCCCATGGCCACCCTCGCCCCCGCCACCTTCCTCGCCTTCACCCAGCCCGCCGACCTGCTCGTGCAGAACTTCACCGCCCCTGCCCGCGACGCCTTCGCCCCGGTAGCGCGCGCTCCCCGCCAGGCCGCCGCCGCGATGAGCACCACCCTGCGCTCGCGCCGCCCCAGCACCATCAAGCCGCTGCTCGATCGCCGCATTGTCATCACCGGCGCCTCCTCGGGAATCGGAGCCGCAGCCGCGCACCAGATCGCCGCCAACGGTGGCACCGTCCTCCTCGTCGCCCGCAGCCTCGACAAGCTGCTCGAGGTGAAGGAGAGCATCGAGGCTGATGGCGGCACCGCCTTCGCCTACCCCTGCGACATCACCGATGGCGACGCCGTGGATCGCCTCATCGATCAGCTCGTCCACGATCACGGCACCATCGACATGCTCGTCAACAACGCCGGCCGCTCCATCCGCCGCTCGATCGCCCTCTCCCACGACCGGTTCCACGACTTCGAGCGCACCATGTCGCTCAACTACTTCGCCGCGATCCGCCTCATCCTCGGCCTGCTGCCGCACATGAAGGCCAACGGGTTCGGCCACGTCGTCAACATCTCCTCCATCGGCGTGCAGACCAGCGCTCCCCGCTTCTCCGCCTACGTAGCCTCCAAGGCCGCGCTCGACGCGTTCAGCGACGTGGTGGCGACCGAGACCCTCGGCAGTGGCGTCACCTTCACCACCATCCACATGCCGCTCGTGCGCACCCCGATGATCGCGCCCACCACCATGTATGACGCGTTCCCGACCCTGAGCCCCGAGGAGGCCGCCAACCTCGTGGTCCGTGCGCTCGTCAAGCGCCCCGTCGAGATCGGCACCCCCGTCGGCACCTTCGGTGAGCTCATGCACGCCCTCGCGCCCAAGATCACCGACCGCATCCTGCACCAGGCATACAAGGCATTCCCCGATTCCCTCGCCGCCCAAGGGGAGCAGACCCAGGGGGAGCAGACCCAGGGGACCAAGGCCCAGGACAACAACACCAAGAGCCCCGGCCTGTCGCGCCGCACCCTCCTGCTTGCCCGCGCCTCGCGCCTCGCCCGCACCCAGCCGCTCTCGGGCACTGCCACCGCCATGATGCGGCTGCTGCCCGGCATCCACTGGTGAACACCCACCACAACACGAAGGACACGAGCTTCATGAAGAACATCAATGGCAAGACCGTACTGATCACCGGCGCGGCCATGGGCATGGGAGCCCTCCACGCCCACCGCGCCCTCGCCGAGGGAGCCGCCACGCTCATCCTCTGGGACATCAACGAGCACGCGCTCGCGAAGACCGCCCGGGAACTGCGCGAGCTCGGCGCCACCGTCCAGGCGCAGATCGTCGATGTCTCCGATGCGGACGCCATCGCGGGAGCCGCGCGGAAGGTGCGCGACGAGATCGGCACCGTGCACATCCTCATCAACAATGCCGGCATCGTGCGCGGCAACTCCTACTTCTGGGAAACCCCCAGCGCCGGCGACACCACCCTCACCATGGCCATCAACGCGGTGGCACCCATGTTGATCACCCGCGAGTTCCTGCCGGGCATGGTCGCGACCACCGAGGAATGCCGCGTCATCAATGTGGCCTCCGCGGCCGGGCTCACCGCGAACCCCCGCATGGCCGCCTACTGCGGATCCAAATGGGCCGCCGTCGGCTGGTCGGACTCGGTGCGACTCGAGCTCGAGCAGGCAGGCCACCGGCACGTCAAGGTCACCACGGTGTGCCCGTACTACATCAGCACCGGCATGTTCGAGGGCGCGCGGCCTGCTCCGCTACTGCCGATCCTCGAGCCGCAGCATGTCGTTGACCAGGCCTGGAAGCACGCCAAGGCGGGTTCGGCATTCGTTATCCTGCCGCGCACCGTCGTGCTCAGCGAGGTCGTCAAGGGCATCATGCCCACCCCGCTCCGGGACTTCCTCGCCGGCCGTGTGCTCGGCATCCACAAGACCATGGACGACTTCGTCGGCCGTCGCTGATCAACCCCGCCAGGAGAACACCATGACTATCCTCGCCCCGCGCCCCATCCGCTCGCTGCGGCCCCGCATGACCAACCAGCCCGCCGCTCCCGTCCTGCACCTCGCCACCACGGCGAACGAGGCCCCGCTCGCCGTGCCAGGCCACACCGTCTCCCGCGTCCAGTCCCGTCGGCTGCCCTGGCCGTTGCGCGGGCCCAGCACCCGCCGCTGGGTCCACGAGCTGCTGCCGCACGCCATCCTCGCGGCCAGCCGCGAGGCGAGTGGGGCGCCCGTGCACCTCGTCGGCCGCAACATCGCTGGCCTGCGGGCGCTGCTGTGCGCGGCGGAGTTCCCCCACCTGCCGATCGCCTCGATCACCCTGCTCGCCGACACTCCCGAAGATGCGGCCCTTCCCGCGGAGCAGCACCCAGGCCACACGCACCTCGGCGACCGCTGCATCGACCTGTCGCGCATCGCCGCCCCCGTCGCGATCCTCCTCCCGCCGGGCACGCCCTGGACACCGGCCCTGCTCGAGCTCGACACCCAGGCCCGCGCCGCGCTGCCCGCCTCCACCCACGTCAGCATCAGCGCCGGGGCGGAGGAAGCCCTGCCCCGCTTCCTCCGCGAGGTGGAAGCGATCCGCTCGCTGCGCTTCGACCGCAATCCCACCAGCGCGGAGCGCCGCGCCGCCATCCGATCCCTCATCACCACCACCTAGGAGCCTCCCCATGCTCGAGATGACCGTCCCCCCAGCGCAGCACGTCGAGCCTGGCGACAGCCTCGCCGACATGATCGTGCGCAACGCCATCACCGACCCCACTCGCATCGCCTTCCAGCGACAGGCCGAGGGCGACTGGATCGACGTGACCGCGGCAGGATTCCTGCGCGAGGTCGACGATCTCGCCAAGGGGCTCATCGCCAGCGGCATCCTGCCTGGAGATCGCGTGGCGCTGCTTTCCCGCACTCGCTACGAGTGGACCCTGTGCGACTTCGCGATCTGGAGCGCGGGCGCGATCACGGTGCCGATCTACGAGACGTCCTCCGCCGAGCAGATCCATTGGATCCTCTCCGATTCCGGGGCCGTCGCCTGCATCGCGGAGTCGCCCGCGCTCGCCCTCACTGTCGCCACGGTCCTCGATGGCAACGAGTGCGACATCTGGCAGATCGAGGGCCCAGCCACCGATCCCGCCCGTCCGCTCCCGGTGCTCCGCGACCTCGGCACCGGACTCGGTGACGACACCGTCGCGCACCGTCGCGAAGGGCTCCGCTCCACCACCACCGCGACCCTCATCTACACCTCTGGCACCACCGGTAGGCCCAAGGGCTGCGCGCTCACCCACGGCCACTTCCTCGGCGAGGTCACCAACGTCACCACGCAGCTCGCCGACGTGTTCGACCGCCCCGGCAGCGCCACCCTGCTCTTCCTGCCGCTCGCGCATGTCTTCGCCCGCGTCATCCAGCTCGGCTGCGTGCACGCCGGAGTGGTGCTCGGCCACTCGCCCGACATCAAGACTCTCCTCGACGACCTCGCTGAGTTCCAGCCCACCTTCATCCTCGCCGTCCCCCGCGTCTTCGAGAAGGTCTACAACGGGGCGGCACGCAAGGCCGACGCTGCGGGCAAGGGCACTATCTTCGCCCGGGCCACCGCCACCGCTATTGCCTACAGCGAGGCCCTCGACGACAGCCAGTCCGGCCGCATCGCCTGGTCGCTGCGCGCCCGGCACAAGCTCTATGACGTGCTCGTCTACCGCAAGCTCCGCGCCACCCTCGGCGGGCTGGCCACCCACGCCATTTCCGGCGGATCGCCCCTCGGTGCCCGGCTCGGGCACTTCTACCGCGGCATCGGGCTGACCGTCCTCGAGGGCTACGGGCTCACCGAGACCACGGCCGCCATCACGGTCAATCCGCCCGCGGCACCGCGCATGGGAACCGTCGGACAGCCCGTGCCCGGCACCACCATTCGCATCGCCGACGACGGCGAGGTCCTCGCGCGGGGACCCATGGTGTTCGGGGGCTACTGGAACAATGACGCCGCCACCGCCGAGGCGCTCGACACGGACGGCTGGTTCCACACCGGCGACATCGGCACCCTCGACGAGGACGGCTACCTCTCCATCACCGGGCGGAAGAAGGAGATCATCGTCACCGCGGGCGGCAAGAACGTCGCGCCCGCCGTCATCGAGGACCGGATCCGCGCCCACCCGCTGATCAGCCAGGTCATGGTCGTCGGCGAAAACGAGCCCTTCGTTGGCGCGCTCATCACCCTCGACGCCGAGGCCCTCGAGCCGTGGGCGCTGGCCCGGGGCAAGACCCCCACCGTCGCTGGCCTGCTCGAGGACACCGAGCTGCGCGCCGAGATCGACGGCGCCATCGCCGAGGGCAACAAGGCCGTCTCCAAGGCCGAATCCGTGCGCGCCCACCGGATCGTGGCCCACGACTGGACCGTCGAGGACGGGCAGCTCACGCCGTCGATGAAGCTCAAGCGGGCCATCGTCGCCAAGGAGCACGCCGCCGATATCGCGGCGCTGTACGGCCGGTGATCGGCCGGTCTGGGTCTGGCGCCAGGTCTGGGCCTGGGTGCTGCGCCAGCCCGAATCTGCTGGTCAATGTCACGCGACACGCCGCGACACGGCTGCGAGAACGTGACATCAGCTAGCAGATCCGGGGGGGGGGAGGGGAGCGCCACGGGACCGGCCGAGCGCCGATGCCCGCGCGACCACCGCGGATGGGGCGCCATCATGTGGTGCTGGTGGCGTCCCATCCGCGTGGTTCAGGAGCGGTTGGCGAGGATCTCGAGGGCTTCGTCGGCGTGAGCGTTCGCCTTGAACTCGCTGGAGATGACACCGAGGATCGTGCGGTCGGTGTCGATGACGAAAGTCTTGCGCTTGACGGGCGCGAGCCGACCAAGGAGGCCGCGCTTGACGCCGAACCGGGCGGCAATCGTGCCGTCGGAATCCGAGAGCAGCGGGTAGTCGATCTCCTGCGCAGTGGCGAAGCCCGCCTGGGTCTGCATGTCGTCGGTACTGATGCCGACGCGAGCTGCTCCAGCGGCAGCGAAGTCAGCCGAGAGGTCGCGGAAATGGCACGCCTGCGCCGTGCAGACGGGGGTGTTCGCGGCAGGGTAGAAGAAGAGCACGATCGGCCCGTCGGCGAGGAGCTCGTCGAGGGAGCGGACGGTCCCGAACTGGTCGGGAAGGGCGAAGTCGGGGGCTTTGTCTCCAGTGTTCACACGGCTGAGGTTACCGGCGCTCGCCGTGAACTTCAGCGCGAGCGGGAACGCCTGACCGGTATGGCCGTGCGGAGAGCGCCTGGCCACTATCGTCGGTACCACCGGTCATCGAGGAAAGGCGGCGGCGATGGGCGCGGAAGTCACGGCGATCCGGTTCACCCACGAGGATCGGCGCTTGTTCCGCCGCAAGGTGCATGAATGCACCGAGGCGCTCGAGCGGATGCTCCACGATGGCGCGTTCGATAGCCACCGCGCCGTGCCGCTGCTGGGCATGGAGGTGGAGCTCAATCTTGTCGATGACGCGATGGAGCCGGCGAAGGCGAACGATGAGGTGCTCGCCGCGATCGCGGACAATGACTACCAGACCGAGCTGGGCCGGTTCAATATCGAGCTGAACGTGGCGCCCGCGCCGCTGGCGGGGGAGTCGATCCGCGAGGTGGAGCTAGGACTGCGCCGGTCGCTGGAGCACGCGGACGACGTCGCGTCGCGCAATGGCGCTCGCGTGGTGCTCACGGGGATGCTGCCGACGCTGCGCACCGAGCATTTCGATGCCGCATGGATCACCGACAACCCGCGCTATGCGCTGCTCAATGATCAGATCTTCGCGGCACGGGGCGAGGATATCGAGATCGATATCAGCGGCACGGGCCTCGATGGTGATGCCGAGCGGTTGCGCATAGATTGCACCTCGGTGCTGCCCGAGGCGGCCTGCACCTCGGTGCAGCTGCACCTCGCGGTGGATCCGGATATGTTCGCGGCGCACTGGAATGCCGCGCAGTGCGTGGCGGGGGTGCAGGTGGCGCTGGGCGCGAACTCGCCATTCCTCGCGCAGACGGCGTTGTGGCACGAGAGCCGGATCCCCGTCTTCGAGCAAGCCATCGATACGCGCTCGCTGGAGCTGAAGAACCAGGGCGTGCGACCGCGGGTGTGGTTCGGGGAGCGGTGGATCACGTCGATCTTCGATCTCTTCGATGAGAACGCTCGCTACTTCCCGGCGCTGCTGCCGGAGGCCACCGAGGAGGAGCCGCTTGCCCGGCTCGATGCGGGGGAGACGCCGTCGCTCGCGGAGCTGTCGATGCACAACGGCACGATCTACCGGTGGAATCGCCCGGTCTACGCCGTCGTCGAGGGGACGCCGCAGATCCGGGTGGAGAACCGCGTGCTGCCGGGCGGGCCAACGGTGATCGACACGATGGCGAATGCCGCCTTCTACTACGGCGTGGTTCATGCGCTCGCCCATGCCGACCGTCCCGCGTGGACGCAGATGTCGTTCGATGCGGCAGCGACCAACCTGGAGAGGGCCGCCCGTCATGGCATGGATGCGCGCCTGTACTGGCCGTCGTGCGGCGAGGTGGGGCCCGATGAGCTGGCGCTGCGCTGGTTGTTGCCGCTAGCGGACCAGGGCCTGTCCGACTATGGCGTGGCGGCTGGGGTGCGCGACCGGTACCTGTCGATCATCGAGGAGCGGTGCTTGCAGCGACGCAACGGCGCGGGGTGGCAGCGCGGGATGGTGGCACGGCTCGAGAAATCGGGGATGACGCGGCAGGAGGCGTTGCCCCGCATGCTCGCCGAGTACGCGGAGCTGATGCGCGCGGGCGATCCCGTGCACACCTGGCCCTGGTAGCGGTTGCCCTGCTGCTGGCACCAGCGGGGGTCATGCGGGTGGCGCGTGCCGCTGCTGCAGGAGTTGCTTGGCGCGGCTGACCTGCTCGGGGGTGAGGCTGTCGGCAGGCAGTGGCAGGTGCTCGCGGTCGCCGCGCAGGCTGTCGAGGAACAACGCCAGGTAGCGGCGCCACGCGTCGGGCGCGACGGGGCCCGAGAAGCTCGCGAAGTTGGCCACCATATGGATGGTGGCGAAGAGGTCGGAGAGCGTGGCGTCCGGCCTGAGCGCGCCAGCGTCGTGCGCGCGGTCGAACACCGCCGCGAACGAGGTGCGCATGCGTTCGGCGGCATGGGAGATGCGCTCGCGGTCGTTCTCGCGACCGATGACCACTTCGGATAGGCCGCGGTCGACGGCGAGGCGCTGGCAGGCGTGCTCGGCGAGCTGCCTGTAGCCGTCCCAGGGGTCGGGGTTTCCCAGCGCGTGCTCGGCGGCCTCGGCGAGATTGGTGAGGCTGAGCTCGAACAGTGCCTCGATGAGCTCGTGCTTGTTGGCGAATCGCCGGTAGATGGTGCCGACGCCGACACCGGCGGCGCGAGCCACCTCGTCGAGGGTGATAGCGAGCCCCTGGGTGGCGTAGAGCTCGCGGGCGGTCTCGATGATGCGTTGCCGGTTGCGCTCGGCGTCGGCGCGCAACGGGGGGCTCGTCGTGGGGGCAGGGGTGGCGTCGGTCATTGTGATTCACCTCACGGATCTATTCGGAGGGGGAATCTCCGCTTACGATCATAAGTTGTGAGAAGCGGAGATGGAAACTCCACTTAGTAAAGATACTGCAAAGCCGCACCAGTACAAGCCCGCCAGCACGGAAGCAGAGCCGACCCCCATGACCACCACCACGCCCCTCGCCAGCCCCGGCGCCGGCACCCAGCGCGACCGCCGCTGGCTCGTCCTCGCCGTCCTCGGCATCGCCCAGCTCATGGTGGTGCTCGACGCCACCATCGTGAACATCGCCCTCCCTGCCGCCCAGGCGGACCTCGGGTTCACCGACTCCGACCGGCAATGGGTGATCATCGCCTACGCCCTCACCTTCGGCAGCCTGCTCCTGCTCGGTGGACGCCTCTCCGACCTCTTCGGGCGCCGCATTACCTTCCTCACCGGCCTCGTGGGCTTCGCCGCGGCATCCGCTGTCGGCGGGCTCGCTCCGAGCTTCGAGATCCTTGTCGCCGCCCGCGCCGGACAGGGCATCTTCGGAGCGCTGCTTGCCCCCACCGCCCTCGCCCTGCTCACCACCACCTTCACCGACCCCAAGGAACGCGCCAAGGCATTTGGCATCTTTGGTGCCATCGCGGGATCCGGAGCGGGTGTCGGGCTCCTGCTCGGTGGCGTCCTCACCGAATGGGCGGACTGGCGCTGGACGCTGCTTGTCAACGTGTTCTTCGCCGGCGTAGCCCTCATTGGCGCAGCCATCCTGCTCGACCCCCAGCGCTCGACCACCCGGCCCCGACTGGACATCCCCGGCACCGTCGTCGGCTCGGTCGCGCTGTTCGCCATCGTGTTTGGGTTCTCCAGCGCCGAGCACAACGGCTGGACCGCCACGTCCACCCTGGCGTGGATCGTCGCCGGTGTCGTCCTTCTCGCGGCGTTCGTCTACCTCCAGAGCCGGGTCGAGCATCCCCTGCTACCGCTGAAGATCATCCTCGACCGCACCCGCGGCGCCGCGTTCCTATCGATGTTCCTTGCCGGCAGCGGCATGTTCGCCGTGTTCCTGTTCCTCACGTACTACCTGCAGGTGACCATGGGCTACTCGCCCATCCGCACCGGGTTCGCGTTCCTGCCCATGGTCATGATGATCATGATCTCCTCGATCGTCATCAACGCCGTCCTGCTGCCCAAGCACGGTCCGCGGCCCCTCGTCACCACCGGCATGGTGCTCGGCGCGCTCGGCCTCGCCTGGCTCACCCAGATCGAGACCGGGAGCAGCTATCTCGCCCACATCCTCCCGTCGCTGGTGATCATGGGACTCGGCATGGGCGCGATCTTCGCCTCATCCATCCAGAGCGCCGTCTCCGGGGTCGCGCCCGCTGATGCCGGCATCGCGTCCGCCACCATGAACACCATGCAGCAAGTGGGCGGCTCGATCGGTACCGCGCTGCTGAGCACCATTGCCGCGACCGCGGCCTCGGACTACCTCGCGGGAGGCGGCACCGGCGGCCCGCTCCAGGCCGCCATGGAGAGCTACACCGCAGCCTTCGCGTGGGGCGCCGGGATCTTCGCCGTGGGAGCCATCGTCGCCGTCACCCTGTTCCGGCCAGGTCCGCTCCCCGCGCAGCAGGGCACGCCCGTCGCCGCGCACTGAGCGGCGCAGCGAGGGCGAACGGCTGCATCGTCGTGCGGCACTGGTAGTGGAAACTTTTCCTCCTCGGGGCGGGAAAAGTTTCCACTGCTGCTCGTGGCCTCCTGCTCGTGGCCTACTGCTAGGGGCCTACCGCTCGGGGCCTACCGTCCGAACGGCACGACCGCGCACGTGCCGGCGGTGCCGTCGGTGCCCTGGGAGCCCGCGGGCGCCACATCGATGACACTGGTCGTGCTCGAAGTGACTGCCTTGGTATCGAGGGCGTAGGCGACAGTGCCGGCGAGTCCGAGGTTCAGGACCGCGACAAGCAACGCGACTCGGGTGATCCGGTTCGCAGTCCGGGGACGCATGGGGCTCCTAGCACGATAGGGAATGAGGACAGCTTGAATAGTGTCATCACGATCTTGGATCATGCGGGGGCATCATGCATGCCTTGGCTTCCACTGGTTAGCCGACTGTGACCACAGCGTGTTGCGTTGATCGCACTTCCCGTCGTCGTGAAGCCCCTAGTGACTGGCAGGCGGTAGCCTGGCCGAGGGCGTCCTGACCTCGACGCGACTCCTCGAGTGCACACACCACGACAGGAACCCGATACGTGAATCGACCGATCACCGTGGCAGCGGTGTGCATCCTCCACGAGGGGAAGCGCATCCTGCTCGTCCGCAAAGCGGGGACACAGCGCTTCATGCTGCCCGGGGGCAAGCCCGAGCCGGGGGAGTCCATCCACGCCGCAGCGATCCGCGAGTGCCGCGAGGAGGTCGCCGTGCACCTGGGCCCTGCCTCGCTGAGGTTCCTCGGCAGATGGACCGCCCCCGCGGCCAACGAGCAGGACCGCCGGGTCGACGCCACCGTCTACGTCACTGACCTCGCTGCGCCAGGCGCCAGCCAGGCTGTCGCGCCGAGCGGCGAGATCGAGGAGATCCACTGGCTCGATCTCTACGGCGACCATGGCAGTATTTCCCTGGCACCCTTGCTCGCGGAGAGGATCCTCCCCGAGCTCCGGCGCCCCCTGAGCATCGGCCAGGTACGCCCCTAGGCCACCAGGCCTCCAGTGCAGCAAGGAGACCGCGTTGCGCGCGATCATCGTGCACGGCTATAGCGCCCATACGGGCAAGCATTGGTTTCCCTGGCTCGAGGACGAGCTGGCAGCTCGAGGCCACGACGTGCATCGGGTGGAGCTTCCCCGGCCGAACGAGCCGGATCGCGGCGAATGGGATGCGGCAATAGCGCAAGCCATCGGCCCCGTCGACGAGGCCACCGTGCTGATCGGGCACAGCCTGGGATGCCTTGCGCTGCTGCGCTTCCTCGCTAGCCAGTGGGGTCGCGGTGGCGCGCAGGGCCTTGGTGGGCTCGTGCTGGTCGCGGGCTTCGTGGAGAAGCTTCCCGGGGTGCCCGAGCTCGATGGATTCATCGGAGCGGGCATGGATGCGGCACCGCTGGGTGCGCGCATCCGTCATGCCGCGGTTATTCACTCCGACGATGACGAGATTGTTCCGCCGGAGCTATCCGTGCAGCTCGCCAAGGCTCTTGGGGCCCGGGACATCAGTGTGCCGGGTGGCGGTCACTTCCTGGAGGGCGAGATGCCCGAAGCGCTGGTCGAGGTGCTCGCATCGACGGTGCGGTGATCCTTCGCTAGCACGTGCTAGCGATAGCGCTGCTGGATGCTGGAACTCGAGAGCGCAGGCCTCAGCTCGCGGGAGCCGGGGGAGGGGTGGTGTCGAGACCGAGCATGTCGAGGAACTCGCGGCATTCCTTCGCGCTCTCGCTGTGCGAGGCCACGATGTTGGTGGCGCGCATGGCAAGGTCATCGTTCGGCGGCTCGTGATGGTGGAGGACGTGATCAGACATCGGGGTCTCCCTTGGTTCGAGCGAGGCGGCTGCCCAGTTACCAGCCTACCGCGCCCCGGTGGTCGCGGCGGTCCATGCGCTGGTGGCGCAGGGTGTCCCGAGCAAGCAAAGAGGGGCACCCCTGGCGCGGGGTGCCCCTCTTAATGCATTCGCTGGTCAGCGCGCGAACAAGAGTGCCCGCTTGACCTCTTGGATCGCCTTCGTCACCTGGATGCCGCGAGGGCAGGACTCGGTGCAGTTGAAGGTGGTGCGGCAGCGCCACACGCCGTCCATGTCGTTGAGGATCTCGAGCCGCTCGGCAGCACCCTCATCGCGGCTGTCGAAGATGAACCGGTGCGCGTTGACGATCGCCGCGGGCCCGAAGTACGAGCCGTCGTGCCAGAACACGGGGCACGAGGTGGTGCAGCAGGCGCACAGGATGCACTTGGTGGTGTCGTCGAAGCGAGCCCGGTCCTCCTGGGACTGGATGCGCTCGCGCGTGGGCTCCTGGCCGTTGGCGATGAGGAACGGCTTGACGGCACGGAACGCGTCGAAGAACGGCTCCATGTCGACAATGAGGTCCTTCTCGACGGGAAGTCCGCGGATCGGCTCGACCGTCACGGTGATCGGCTTGCCGTCCTTCGACAGCATGTCCTTCATGAGGATCTTGCAGGCGAGCCGGTTGACCCCGTTGATGCGCATGGCATCGGAGCCGCACACGCCGTGCGCGCAGGAGCGCCGGAACGTCAGCGAGCCATCGATGTACCACTTGACGTAGTGCAGCAGGTTCAGCAGCCGGTCGGAGGGCAGGGCTGGGACCTCGAACTCCTCGAAGCCCTGCGCGTCCGGGTCCTCCGGATTGAAGCGCCGGATCTTGAGCGTGACCATCGTCGCGCCCTCGGGCACCGGCGGAAGTGGACGCTGGCCTGTCTCGGCGGAAACGGTGGCAGTCATCAGTACTTACGCTCCATCGGCTCGTAGCGGGTGAAGGTCACTGGCTTGTAGTCCAGCGTGATGTCGGAGATCAGCGGCGCGCGGCTGTCCTTCGGCACCTGCTTGTAGGCCATGGTGTGGCGCATGAAGTTGGTGTCGTCCCGGTCGGGGTAGTCCTCGCGGGCGTGCCCGCCGCGGGACTCCTTCCGGTTCAGCGCCCCGGCCACGGTGACCTCGGCCAGCTCGAGCAGGAACCCGAGCTCGACGGCCTCGAGGAGATCACTGTTGTACCGCTTGCCCTTGTCCTGCACCTGGACCCGGCTGTAGCGCTCCTTGAGCACGCGGACATCCTCGAGCGCCTGCTTGAGGGTCTCCTCGGTGCGGAAGACCGAGGCGTTGCGGTCCATGGTCGCCTGCAGCTCGATGCGGATATCGGCGACGCGCTCATTGCCGCGATCGGACAGCATGAGCTTCATCCACTCCTGCACCATGCCCTCGGGGGACTCGGGCAGTGGCACGAGCTCCGACTGGGTGGCGTAGTCGGCAGCAGCGATGCCGGCGCGACGGCCGAACACGTTGATGTCGAGCAGCGAGTTGGTGCCGAGGCGGTTGGCGCCATGCACCGAGACGCATGCGCACTCGCCGGCCGCGTAGAGGCCCTTGACGACGGTGTCGTTGTCCTTGAGAACCTCGCCGGTGACGAGTGTGGGGATGCCGCCCATCACGTAGTGGCAGGTCGGGAACACGGGGACGAGCTCCGTCACCGGGTCCACACCGAGGTAGGTGCGGGAGAACTCGGTGATGTCCGGCAGCTTCTCCTCGAGCACATCCGCGCCGAGGTGGGTCACGTCGATGTAGACGTAGTCCTTGTTCGGGCCTGCGCCGCGCCCCTCGAGGACCTCGAGGACCATGGACCGGGCCACGATGTCGCGCGGGGCGAGGTCCTTGATGGTCGGCGCGTAGCGCTCCATGAAGCGCTCGCCGTCCGCGTTGCGAAGGATGCCGCCCTCGCCGCGCACCGCCTCGGAGATGAGGATGCCAAGCCCCGCGAGGCCTGTCGGATGGAACTGGTGGAACTCCATGTCCTCGAGCGGCAGGCCCTTGCGGAGCACGATCGCCATGCCGTCACCGGTGAGGGTGTGGGCATTCGAGGTGGTCTTGTACATGCGGCCCGAGCCGCCCGTGGCGAACACGATCGACTTCGCGTGGAAGACGTGGATCTCGCCGGTGGAGAGCTCGTAGGCCACCACGCCGGTGGCGACGGTGCCCTCGGCGGTCTCGCTCAGGCACAGATCGAGCACATAGAACTCGTTGAAGAACTCGACGCCATGCTTGACGCAGTTCTGGTAGAGGGTCTGCAGGATCATGTGGCCGGTGCGGTCCGCGGCGTAGCAGGCACGCCGGACCGGCGCCTTGCCATGGTCGCGGGTGTGGCCGCCGAAGCGCCGCTGGTCGATCTTGCCCTCGGGCGTGCGGTTGAACGGAAGGCCCATCTTCTCGAGGTCGAGGACCGCGTCGATGGCCTCCTTGGCCATGATCTCCGCAGCGTCCTGGTCAACGAGGTAGTCGCCACCCTTGACGGTGTCGAAGGTGTGCCACTCCCAGTTGTCCTCCTCGACGTTCGCCAGAGCGGCGCACATGCCGCCCTGGGCCGCGCCGGTATGCGAACGGGTGGGGTAGAGCTTTGTCAGCACGGCGGTGCGGGCGCGCGGACCAGCCTCGATGGCGGCGCGCATTCCGGCTCCGCCAGCGCCGACGATGATCACGTCGTAACGGTGTTCTTGCATGTGTGCCTCGCTCAGCCTGTGATGTTCGGGTCGAACGTGAAGATTACGTACGTGCCCAGCACGGTGATGAGCACGATCGAGATTGCTAGCAGCGTCTGCAGCCAGAAGCGGGTCGAGTCCTTGCGCGCGTAGTCATTGATGACGGTGCGCAGGCCATTGCCGCCGTGCAGCTGCGCGAGCCACAGCATCGACAAGTCCCAGAACTGCCAGAACGGGCTCGCCCAGCGGCCAGCGACGAACGCGAAGTTGATGCGGTGCACTCCGTCGTCGAGCAGCAGCATGATCGAGATATGGCCGATGACCAGGAAGATCAGCAGCAGCCCGGAGATGCGCATGAACAGCCATGCCCACATCTCGAAGTTGTTGGTGTTGCTGCGCCGCGGGGTGCGGGGCAGCGACAACGCGGCGGGGCGATCGTAGGACGTGGCCACGGTCTTGGCGGCGGGGGTCTCCGAAGAAGTCATCACAAGCTCCCGAACAGCAAGTAGAAGATGCGGCCAGAGGCGGGGATCATGATCGCGACGGAGATGGCGAGCACGATCCAGAACATGATCCGCTGGTACTTCGGCCCCTTGGACCAGAAGTCGATAAGGATCACGCGGAGGCCATTGAACGCGTGATAGACGACGGCGCCGAGCAATCCGAGCTCGAGCGTGCCGACGATGGGGTTCTTGTACGTCTCGATGACCGCGTCATACATCTCGGGGCTGACCCGGACGAGGGCGGTATCGAGGACGTGCACGAACAAGAAGAAGAAGAGCGTGACGCCTGTGATCCGATGCAGGACCCAGGACCACATGCCGGGATCGCCCCGGTATATCGATCGTGTGCGCACCACCTGCCCAGTGGCGTCTTGTGTGCTGGTCATTGAGAGCTCTGCCTCCAGTGTCATCGGTGGGCGCCGCAGGTCCCGTCAGGCGCGTCCCTGTGTTGTCGGTGTCAGCAGGGCGCTTCGCGACAGAGGTCCGGCGTGAACCTAAGCTGACACAGAGAACTGTAGTCCTTCCAGTTCCGTGGGTTGCAGCCGGATATAAGGTTTTGACCTGCGGGTATTATTTAGGGTTGCCTTGCCATATTCAGTTGCATGGCCGTGGCCCACCCTGTCCCACCAACAGAAAACCCGACACGAAACCACGGTGATGACCATGGTAGCCGAATGGAAAACCCTGCGTAGCGCAGCAATCGAAACCATGCGCAACGCCTACGCCCCCTACTCGCGATTCCCCGTCGGAGCTGCAGCTAGCACAACCGACGGCAGGATCATCACGGGTTGCAATGTGGAAAACATCTCATTCGGACTGACCCTCTGCGCCGAGTGCAGCGTCGTTTCCCAGCTCCACACCACCGGCGGCGGACGCCTCGCCGCCCTCGCCTGCGTCGACAGCCGGGGCGAGTACCTCATGCCCTGCGGACGCTGCCGCCAGCTCCTCCATGAGCATGGCGGCCCCACGATGCTCATTGGCGCCCCCGACGGCCCCATCCCGCTCAGCGAGCTGCTCCCGCGCGCCTTCGGTCCCGAGGACTACGCCGCCGGGCAGCAATAGCGCGCACCCCGGCCCTTGGGCGGGCGCAGCAGCCCCAGAATCGCCGGAGCAGCCCCAGATTCGCAGCAGCCCCAGCCCTAGCCGCCCGCCACGCCTCCGGACCTGTCGAGAGTAAGGACCTGCCAGCCATGAGCACTCACCACGACGCCGTCACCATCATCCGGGCCAAGCGCGATGGCCACGCCCTCAGCGGCGGGCAGATCGACTGGATCATCGACGCCTACACGCGCGGCGACGTCCACGACGAGCAGATGTCCGCGCTCGCGATGGCCATCCTCCTGCGCGGCATGGACCGCACCGAGATCGCCCGCTGGACCCACGCCATGATCAACTCCGGCGAGCGCATGGACTTCAAGCACCTTGGCACGCCCACCGTCGACAAGCACTCCACCGGTGGCGTTGGCGACAAGATCACCCTGCCCCTCGCGCCGCTGGTCGCCGCGTGCGGCGCCGCCGTGCCCCAGCTCTCCGGCCGCGGCCTCGGCCACACCGGCGGCACCCTCGACAAGCTCGAATCCATCGCCGGCTGGCGCGCAACTTTGTCCAACGACGAGATGCTGGCCCAGCTCAACGATGTCGGCGCCGTGGTCTGCGCCGCCGGAAGCGGCCTCGCCCCCGCCGACAAGAAGCTCTACGCGCTGCGCGACGTCACCGGCACCGTCGAATCCATCGCGCTCATCGCCAGCTCCATCATGAGCAAGAAGATCGCCGAGGGGACCAGCGCGCTCGTCCTCGACGTCAAGGCCGGCGCCGGAGCGTTCATGAAGAACCTCGACGATGCCCGGGAGCTCGCTCGCACCATGGTCGACCTCGGCAACGATTCCGGAGTCCGCACCTCCGCGCTGCTCACCGACATGAGCACGCCCCTCGGCCTGACGGCCGGAAATGCCCTCGAAGTGCGCGAATCCGTCGAGGTCCTGGAGGGCGGGGGACCGGCCGACATCATCGAGCTCACTCTCGCCCTCGCCCGCGAGATGCTCGACGCCGCAGGCATCACCGGAACCGACCCCGCCGACGCGCTCGCCGATGGCCGCGCCATGGACACCTGGAAGAAGATGATCCGGGCCCAGGGCGGCGACCCCGATGCCGAGCTGCCCACCGCCCGCGCGACCGAGACCATCACCGCCCCCGAGAGCGGGATCCTCACCCACCTCGACGCCATGGGGGTAGGCATCGCGGCCTGGCGGCTTGGCGCCGGACGGCAGAAGCTCGGCGACCCCGTGCAAGCCGCCGCTGGTGTCCAATGGCACGTACAGGTCGGCGACACCATCACCGCCGGACAACCCCTCATCACGCTGCACACCGATACCCCCGAGCGATTCCCGGCCGCCCTTGCCGCGCTTGATGGCGCGTGGAGCATCGGGGAATCCGCGCCACGGCGGGTGCTCGTGCACGAGCGCATCGCCTAGGTGGGTGGTCGCAGGCTGGGTGGTCGCGGGCTGGGGGGTCGCAGGCTGGGGGGTCGCAGGCTGGGGTGGGGCGCGCGAAATCTGCTAGCTAATGTCTCGCGACACGCCGCGACACGGCAGCGGAAACGTGACATCGGCTAGCAGATCTTTTGGTGGCGCTCGGTGAGCCAACGTCTAGCGCGCTCGGCAGCCCTGGCGCATGAACTGCCCGTGCCCGCTTGCTTGTGGATAGAAATCAAGCTATCCACAGGTCACGGCTAGGAACCCGTCGGGACCGCGGCGAACCGGCACGATATGCCCGTGCCAGCCATTCCTGAGGACATCCGCTACCTCCTGCACCGCCGCGGCGGCGTCATCCACACAACCGAGGCCCGTGAATCCGGTATCAGCAGGCAACGTCTTGGACGGCTCGTCGGATCAGGCACGCTGCTTCGGCCCATGCCCACGATGTATGCCGATGCTGCACTGGGGGAGCAACTTCCGCCGTGGGAGATGTTCGCCCTGTGCGTGGCCGCGTTCGCGCGCAATGCGCCACGCCAGCTTCATCTCTCGGGATGGTCGGCTGCGTCCATGTGGGGATTGCCGTCGCGCGGCTCCCCGCCTCCGTATCTGGAGGCAATAGGACCGTCGTGCGGCGGTGCCGGTGGATGGTCCACGAGCGTGGCGCGGGTGCGCCGGGCGACGTTGACGGACCACTATCTCGGCGTGCGTGCGGAAGCACGAGTCGTGAGCATGGGGATGGCGGCAACCACTGTGGCCCTTCAAGCCCCGTTGCCGACGGCATTGATGGTGGCCGAAGCGGCGGTGCGGCGTGGCGCGGATCTCACAGAGCCGGCCAATCACGTAGCGGGGTGGAAAGGGGCGGCGCGCGCCCGGTGGATCGCCGCGCATGCATCGCCGGCCGCGGAGTCGCCCCTCGAGAGCCTCGGTAGGTTCGCCAGCATCCAGGCCGGGCTGCCTGCCTTGGTGCCGAACGCGTGGGTCGGCCCCGGCTATCCGAAGTTTCGCGTCGATGGCTTGTGGCCACATCACTGGGTGGCCATCGAGGCGGATGGTGCCGTGAAGTACAACGATCGCCCCGATGCGCACAGCATTGTCATGCGCCAGGCCGAGCGCGAGTGGATCCTCCGGCACGAGTGTGGCCTGGACCTCCTGCGGTTTGGATACCCGCACACCACGGACCTGCAGTCACTCGGCGCGCGGATGGCCGGCCTGCTGGCGCGGAATCCGGTTCGCAACGTGCCGATGCAGTGGTGGAAGCATGTTCCTGGGACGGGGCCGGTCGCGCCGGGGCCGGGGGACTGGCCCTCTCCAGCGCCCTGCCGTGCAACGCTGCCGCAGTGAGCTGGCCGGGGGCTGCCTGGCCCCGCGCGAAATCTGCTGACCAATGTCACGCGACACGCCGCGACACGAAACGGGAAAGGTGACATTAGCTAGCAAATGCTGTGGGGCACCGGGATTCCTCGCGGAAACTCCGCCAAGGGAACCCGGCAGCCGCGGAAACTCCGCCGCAACGGGAATCCCACGAGCCCCGGTTATCGATGCCCTGCTAGCGATGGAGCGTTCCGCTACCGTCGATGACATGACTGCTGCACCGCTTGATCTGGCTTCGATCCGCTTGGCCCCGAAGGTGCTGCTGCATGATCATCTCGACGGAGGGCTGCGGCCTCGCACAGTAATCGAACTGGCTGACGAGGCCGGCTACGGGGGGTTGCCGTCGCGTGACGAGGCGGAGCTCGGCGCATGGTTCCGGGACGCGGCGGATAGCGGCTCGCTGGAGCTCTACCTGGAGACGTTCGCGCATACGGTGGCGGTGATGCAGACGGCCGACGCGTTGCGGCGGGTCGCGCGGGAATGCGTGGAGGACCTGGCAGCGGATGGGGTGGTGTATGCGGAGGTTCGATTCGCGCCGGAGCAGCATCTCGATGGTGGCTTGTCGCTGGATGAGGTGATGGAGCAGACGATTGCCGGCTTCGAGGAGGGGATGCGCGCGGTCCAGGAGGAGGGGGGCCGCGTGATCATGGTGCGGTGCCTGGTGACGGCGATGCGGCATGCGGCGCGATCGCGCGAGATCGCGGAGCTGATGGTGCGGTTCCGTGGGCGCGGCGCCTGCGGGTTCGATATTGCGGGCGCCGAGGTGGGGTTTCCGCCGTCGCGGCATCTGGACGCGTTCGAGTTCCTGCAGCGGGAGAACGCGCATTTCACCATCCACGCGGGGGAGGCATTCGGCTTGCCGTCCATTCATGAGGCGGTGGCGTATTGCGGGTGCGATCGGCTGGGCCACGGCGTGCGCATCATGGATGACATAGCGGTCGGCGCGGATGGTTCGGTGGAGCTGGGGCTGCTGGCGAACTATGTGCGGGACAAGCGGATTCCGCTGGAGCTGTGCCCGAGCTCGAACGTGCAGACCGGAGCAGCGTCGAGCATCGCGGAGCATCCGTTCGATACCCTGGCGCGCTTGCGGTTCCGGGTGACGGTGAACACGGACAATCGGTTGATCAGCCATACCTCGATGAGCGAGGAGATGCTGAACCTCGTCGAGGCTTTCGGCTATGGCTGGAGCGACCTGGAGCGTTTCACGATCAATGCGATGAAGTCAGCGTTCTACCGGTTCGACAAGCGCCTGGCATTGATCGATGACGTGATCAAGCCGGGATACGCGGTGCTGGTCGGCTAGGCGCGCCCGCGAGCGCCCGGGGATCGATGTCTCGCGCGGCGAGTGCGGTGGCCCGCTCTCCTCGAGAGTGTGCGAAACCTTCGCGAGTGTGCGAAAAGCGACAGGGTTTCGCACCTGGGTTCAAGGGGTGGTCGCAACACCTTCTAGCAGAAGAGGTGTTGCGCATGGATGCACGTCGCGGCCGTCCAC
>NZ_BQYM01000017.1 GCF_026008515.1 Hoyosella levis | reverse complement strand
CGTGGACGGCCGCGACGTGCATCCATGCGCAACACCTCTTCTGCTAGAAGGTGTTGCGACCACCCCTTGAACCCAGGGCCCCGAACGGGTGCAAAACCGCACACAACCGAATTGGGGCGCCCGCAGTCGAGGCGAGCAGCCGGCCCGAGGCGAGCAACTACTGCGGCACCACGGCCCGGAATACCTCATCGCGAGCCGTGCCGGCATGCAGGATCACCTCTGGGTCCGAGGCTGGAATCCACAATGCCCCGCCAGCGTGCACCCGGATATCGGTATCGCCGCTGCGGGCAATGACCTCGCCGCGCGTGCACGCGATGATCTGCGGCCCGCCGCGGGATAGGCCATGCGAGACGCTGTGCCGCAGGCCCGTGGCATCAAGCTCGATGCGCGAGAGGGCGAACTCGTCGATCGGGGCCTGATACACCTGCTCGACGGTGCCGCCCGGCTCGGCATTGCGCACGGCGACGGGCGCTAGCGGAAACGGTTCGAAATCGACCACCCGCAGCAGCTCGGGCACGTCCACATGCTTCGGGGTGAGTCCACCGCGCAGGACGTTGTCGGAGTTGGCCATCAGCTCCACCCCCACGCCGTGCAGGTAGGCATGCAGGTTGCCCGCGCCGAGGAAGATCCCCTCCCCCGGCTGCAGCGTGATGTGGTTGAGCAGGGTCGACGCGAGCACGCCCGCGTCTCCCGGGTAAAGCTCCACGAGTTGCAGGAGGTTCCGGGCGACCTCGGAGAAGCGCCCGCGCGGGGAACGGCCGAGCAGCCCGACGCATGCCTCCGCGAGATCGTCCACCAGCTCGCTGACATCGCTCGAGGGAAGAGTGATCCAGGTGGTGAACAACGCGCGCAGCCCCGAGCCGTCGGGTTGCTCCGCCAGCAGGTCCCGGTAGGGCACGAAACGCTGCGAGCCGAGCTCCTCGAGGAACGCGACGGTCGCTGCCGGATCCCGGAAGCCCGCCATCGCCGAGAACTGCGTGAGCGCAACGATCAGCTCCGGCTTGTGGTTGTCATCCTTGTAGTTCCGCGACCTGGCATCCAGCGAGATGCCCCGCTGGTTCTCCCGCTCGAACCCTTCCTGGGCCTGTTCCCGGGAGGGGTGCGCCTGCAGGGACAGCGGCTCCTCGGCTGCCAGGACCTTCATGAGGAAAGGGAGCTGCTTGTCGAACCGCTCGCAGACCTCCTGCCCGAGCGCCGCGACGGGATCCTCCGCGATCTCGTCGAGCAATGTCGCGCCCGACTCCAGCAGCCTTGACGGGTCGGCGGGGTGGGCGCCCATCCACAGCTCGGCCTCGGGGTGCGGCGACGGGCCCGATTCCCCGCGAAGCCCAGCCAGCGCGGTGCGCGAGCCCCAGGCGTAGTTGCGGACCGGGCAATCAAGCAGTTGCATCAGTGGGACCTCGCTAGCCGTGCGTATGCCGCCGCCATGTCCATCCGCACGCACAGCTGGAGGGTGTCGGTGAGCAACTGTCCGAGGCTCCGGGCCGGGGCATCGCTGCCGGAAACCAAGGGTTCGGCAGGATCCTCGGGGTTGGCGAAGAGGTAGTCCGCGGCGCTGCCGAGCAGCGCGGCGCGGCTCCTTGTCCCGGGGCCTGGCATGCCGCGCGAGACGATCATGATCTTTACTGGTTCGGCGCCGATCGGGCCATCGATCTCGGGATCGTGGAAGATCGGATCGATCTCGGTCGCGGCGGCGGGTCGAGCGGCCAGCTGATCGAGCACCTCCACGACCTCCGGCAGGCTTGCCGAGGCCGCCACCATCCCGCCGACACGGAGCATCGCCGAAGCCGCATGCCGCGCGAGCACCTGGTCGCCCGGGGCATCCCCCGCGAATACCACGCGGTGGTCCAGCAGCTTGCTCGCCAGGGATTTCGCGGGATTGCCAAGTACCTCGCGCTCGGGGTGGCCGCGGAGCGCCTCGTCATCGAGGACATCGGCAATAGCGTGCAGCGCGATCGACGCGACGGCCTCCCCCGGCCCGATGTGCCGCAGCACGGCGAGCACAGTGCTCGCGTAGCCGCAGGTCGCGAACATCTCGGGGACGGGCACGCGTGGTGGCATCGCGATGGCGTGGGGCGCCCCCGCGGCGCGCATGGGGCCCTCGCTAGGAGTCGCGACAACCACGCCGCAGCCGCGCCGGACTGCCCGGTCGACGGCCGCGACCATAGCGGGATCCCCAGGATCATCGCCCATGACGATGATCACGTCGAGTGGTCCGATCCAGGTTGGCGCGTGATCCACGACAATAGCGGGGAACGAGAGTTCCGCCGCGACAGCATCAAGGACCAAGTGGCTCGCCGCGATCGGGACGGCACGGCGCGCGACGATCACCAGCGCGCGCGGCCTGGACCCGGGCAGGCGAGCAAGGGCGCCCTCGGCGACGGCGGTATCGACCGCCCTGGTCTGCGCTCCCGAGAGTGCTGCATGACGGAGCAGGCCCGATCGGTCGGCAGAGGCGAGCGTGGCCCCGTCGTCGAGGTCAAAGCCAGGCGCGAGCGTGTTCACCGCGGCCACCTCCTTCCAGGTGCACTTCTCATTATCCTGCAGCGCCCCCAGCATGTCACCGCCGGATTATCGCCAGCACCTCATCGGTGATGCTCGTGACGGTTCCAGCATCGGCTGCCTCGACGTTGAGCCGGAGCAGCGGCTCGGTGTTCGAGGCACGCAGGTTGAACCATGCCCCGTCGCCGAGGTCGACGGTCATGCCATCAAGCTTGTCGATCTCCTTAGCCCGCTCGGCGAACGCCTCCTCCACATCGTTCATGCGCGCGGTGGCGTCATCGACGGTGGAGTTGATCTCGCCCGACGCCGCATACCGGTTGTACTGCGCCATCAGCTCCGAGAGGGGCTTGTCCTGCTCAGCGAGCGCGGCAAGGACATGCAGTGCCGCGAGCATCCCCGAGTCAGCGCCCCAGAAGTCGCGGAAGTAGTAGTGCGCGGAGTGCTCGCCGCCAAATACCGCACCGGTCTGCGCCATGGTCTGCTTGATGAACGAGTGCCCGACTCGGGTGCGCACCGGGGATCCGCCGTGCTCCTCCACGATCTCCGGGACAGCGCGGGAGGTGATGAGGTTGTAGATGATCGATGCGCCCGGGTGCTTCGCGAGCTCCCGCTCGGCGACCAGTGCCGTGACCGCGGAGGGAGACACGGGGTCACCCTTCTCATCGACGACGAAGCATCGGTCGGCGTCCCCGTCGAAAGCCAGCCCGATATCCGCGCCGGTCTCGCGCACGTGGCGCTGCAGGTCCACCAGATTGGCCGGATCCAGCGGGTTGGCCTCGTGATTGGGGAAGGTGCCATCGAGCTCGAAGAACAGTGGCTCGACGGTGAGTGGCAGCGGCCCAAGAACGGCGGGAACGGTATGCCCGCCCATGCCGTTGCCGGCATCAACAGCAACGACGAGCGGGCGCATGCTCTCGAGCGCCACGAGCTTGCGCAGGTATGCCGCATAGTCCGGGAGGAGGTCATCGGTGGCGGCCGAGCCGGGCGCCCCGTCATAGACCGGAACGCCGTGGATCACTTCTTCCGCGATGGTGCCGAGCCCGGTCTCCTGGCCCACCGGCTTCGCGCCGGAGCGGCAGAGCTTGATCCCGTTGTACTTGGCGGGATTGTGGCTGGCGGTGAACATCGCGCCCGGGCATTCGAGGGTGCCCGAGGCGTAGTAGAGCTGATCGGTCGAGGCAAGGCCGATGTTGACGACGTCGAGCCCGTGGTCAGTGACTCCAGCAGAGAATGCCTCGACCAGCTCGGGCGAGGAAGCGCGCATGTCATGACCAACAACGATGCGGGCCGCGCCCTCGGTGCGCATGAGCCTCGCGAATGCCGCGCCCACATCGCGCACGAAGGTGGCATCGATCTGCTCACCGACCACACCTCGCACGTCGTAGGCCTTGATCACCGCGTTCACGGCTTCGGCTGGTCGACTCATCTCCGGCACTCCCGTCATGCTTGCGTCACTGCGCTTTCCGGTCCGAGCCTAGTCAGGTTTCGCGCAGGATGCGGGGGGAAGCGCCGATCCGGCAGCGCCAGGGAGCGCGCTTCCCGGGGCCCCGGCACACCTGCTATTCGGTGTCCGCGGGCGTGACTATGCGCAGGTGCGCGCGCCGGGCGGGCCCGCTGCTGCTGGACGCATCATTGTTGCTTCGCGGGGATGCATCGAACTGGTCATCGTCCGCTGTCGTGGCCGTCCGAGCCATGGCTGAAGCGACTGGATGCTCCGATGCCCCGGGGAGATCGATCCATGGGTCATCATCGACCTGCGACGCGTTGTGCTGGGCCTGATCCAGCTGGGCGTTCTCGAGATTGGCCTTCTCAAGATGGGCACTGCCGAACCGTGACTGATCCAGGTGAGCCTCGAAGCCCGGCGCATCCATGTCATCAGCCGTGGCTTCGTGGAGCCCGGCCGTCGCATCCGCAGGGGTGGAGGCCGGCTCGCGCTCGGACTCGGGAACCCATTCACGCACCAGGTCCCAGCCCATCGGCGGAGCCAGCCTGATCGCATGCTGCTCGCACAGGTCCCAGGAGTGCGGGCTGTCCAGGGCCGACAGGTCCGCGAGCACGACCTGAGACTCCGCATAGATATATGTCAGCGTCGCGACGGCAGGGTTCCTGCAACCCGGCTTGCAACAACGACGAAGCATACTCACACAGCGGACACTAGCCGCTAGCCCCGTGTTCACCGGCGCGACTCGCCGCCGCGAGCGGTTTTTTCGGGCTTCGCGGCCGGATCCCGCCAGGCTTTGGGCCACCACCGGTACAGTGCATCCATGCCAGATCATGAGCGTGGGGACACGGGGGGCGAACAGATTACGCGCGCCGGGGCCCAGGTAGCTGCATCGGGGCAGTCCCGTGCGCGGCGCTGCACCACGCGAGGCGTCGAGAAGCGCGGGCGCGGACTGCGCGGGTCTCTCGTTCCACCGCGGCTCCCCGCCCGCAAGACGCGAGCGGAGCGCTTCGATGCGATCGTGCTCGATGCGTTCGAGCCGATCGAGGCTCGCTGGCGCAAGCGCCTCGCGAAGCTCGATATCGCGGTCGACGACGTGCCGCGGGTGCGCGCGCGGAACCCGGATACGGTGGCCTGGCCGCCCGAGATCGTTGCTGACGGGCCAGTGCCCCTCTCACGACTGATCCCGGCGGGGCTCGATTCGGCCGGGCAGCCCACGCGCGCCCGGATCGTACTTTTCCGGCGAGCACTCGAGCTGCGGGGCGAGGCTCCGGAGGAGCTGGTTCGCCTTATCCATGAGGTATTGGTGGAGCAAGTAGCGACGTATCTCGGCCTGCCGCCGGACATGGTGGCCCCGGATGGCAATGGAGACCTCGACTAGGGGCGCGCCTCGGTCGCGCTCGATAATTCAAAGAGTTCTCTAAGAGAAGCTCTAGAAAATAGTAACTCGGGCCCGAATGGCCCTATTGCCATGCCCAAACAGAATGGGCGTACGCGGTATGCATACAATATGTCGCGTACGCCCATAATTCGATCAGAGAATCTCTCAGGAACTTCTAAGCATTAGCCTGCGGGGATGCACGCACCCTCTGCATGCATCCCCGCAGCCTTGCTCGGCGACCGTTGGGCCGCCGGGCCTTTACGAGACGATTCCGCGCTTCAGCCGCCGACGCTCCCGCTCCGAGAGGCCGCCCCAGATCCCGAAGCGCTCGTCGTTGGCCAAGGCATACTCCAGGCATTCATCGCGAACCTCGCACCCCAGGCAGATGCGCTTGGCCTCACGCGTGGAGCCACCCTTCTCCGGGAAGAACGCCTCCGGATCGGTCTGCGCGCACAGCGCGCGATCCTGCCATTCCTCCTGGACAGCGGTGAAAAGATGGTCGAAACCAGCATCCACTAGGCTGAGCTTCGGCCCGCTCGCGCCATCGTTCCGATCCTCGCGCGGCATCGACACATCGGTCGATCGCATTGCAGCCATGTCGTCGGAAACCACGCGGAATGTGGCCGGGCGCTCAGCGCCCTGGACTCCTGGAAAGTGCGGCATAGTATGTATCCCCAACCTCTTGTCGCGCACTGCTGGCAATGAAGCTTGCCGGGCCGCATCTGCCACCGCCCCGAAGGGGGCAACAGCATGCATCCGTATTCGCCTCGCTCGTGGCCCGTCCCGAGTGGGCGAGTGTCATGAAGTGAATGACACATGTGTGATTAGACACTTTCTTGCTGCCTATTGCAAGCAAAACTGCGAAATCCCCTACCATCCTTCCACACCGGTGCGTCAAGCGACACAGCCCCGTTTCCGAAACGAGTATGAATTCATACACGCTCGAGCGCTCCCCGCTCCACACGGCTTCGTCCCTCGGCGCAGCAGCACGTAGGCTGTGACGCTGTGAAGGTCACTGTTCTCACCGGAGGCGTCGGAGGCGCCCGATTCCTGCTCGGCGCCAGGGAGTTCACCAGCGAGGAGTCCGCGAGCGGGCCCGGGAGCCCTGGAGCACCGCGCGAGCCGGGCACTCCCCCAGGCGCCCGGTCAACGCCGCACGATCCCGCCCTGGCCGCTCCAGCGCCGAAAGAGCTTGGCAGAAGCGACATCCCAAGAACTAGTACAACAGTACCAGAATCCGGCTCGGAGGCCCCCACGGCGATCGTCAACGTGGGTGACGACACCTGGATGCACGACCTGCGCCTGTGCCCCGACCTCGACAGCTGCATGTACACCCTTGGTGGTGGCATCGACAACCACAAGGGGTGGGGACGGGCCAATGAGACCTGGAGCCTGCGCGAGGAACTGGCCGCCTACGGCGCCCAGCCCGACTGGTTCGGGCTCGGCGATCGCGACACTGCTACCCACCTGATCCGCAGCCAGATGATGCGAGCGGGCTACCGGCTCTCCGACATCACCGCCGCGCTGTGCGCGCGCTGGAACCCCGGTGTGCGCTTGCTGCCCGCTAGCGACGACCGCTCCGAGACCTTCGCCGTGGTGACCGACCCTGGTAGTGGCGACAAGAAGGCCATCCACTTCCAGGAGTGGTGGGTCAAGCATCGCTCCGACATCGAGACGCACTCCTTCGTCCAGGTCGGCGCCGACGAGGCGCGGCCCGCGCCCGGCGTCCTTGACGCGATCGCAAGCGCTGACATCGTCCTCATCGCCCCCTCCAATCCCGTCGTGAGCATCGCTCCCATCCTCGCCATCCCCGGCATCCGTGGGGCACTGCGCACCACCGAGGCGCCGATCGTCGGCATCTCCCCCATCATCGACGGGGCGCCACTGCGCGGCATGGCCGATCGCTGCCTGCGCATCGTTGGCGCCGAAGTGTCCTCGCAGGGCGTCGCCGAGTACTACGGGGCCCGGACTGCCACCGGCATCCTCGACGGCTGGCTCTCCCACACCGGCGATCCCGTGTCCATCCCCGGCGTCGCCGTCCGCGAGACCGACATCATCATGCACGACGCCAGTGCCACCGCCTCGATGATCGAGCAAGCCATCGAGCTCGCCGGAGTAGCCAGGTGAGCATGGCCGACCATGGCGCGGAGAACGAGGTGCGCATCCGCGCCGTGCGGGACATCCCAGAGATTGCTCCCGGGGACGATCTGGTCGACCTCGTGGCAGGCCACCTGCCCTGGCTGCGCGACGGCGATATCCTCGCCATCACCAGCAAGATCCTCTCGAAGGCCGAGGGCCGGATCGTGCGCGCCCCCGCCGACCCTGACGCGCGGGATGCCCTGCGCCGCGAGCTCGTCCTCAGCGAGTCCACCCGCATCCTCGCCCGGCATGGCCGCACCCTCATCACCGAGAACCATCTCGGCATCGTGCAGGCCGCGTCAGGGGTCGATGGCTCCAACGTCGACACCTCAGCCATCGCGCTGCTGCCCATTGATCCCGATGCCAGCGCGGCCCGGCTCCGCGACGGCATCCGGGCGAGGCTCGGCGTCGATGTCGCCATCCTGATCACCGACACCATGGGACGCGCCTGGCGCAACGGCCAGACCGACGCGGCGATCGGCGCCGCGGGCCTCTCGGTGCTGCACGATTACACCGGCACCACTGATCGGCATGGCAACGACCTGCAGGTCACCAACATCGCCGTCGCCGACGAGCTCGCTGCCGCGGCCGACCTCGTCAAGGGCAAGCTCCACGGCACCCCCATCGCGGTGATCCGCGGCTTCAGCACGATCGACGATGGATCCACCGCGCGGGACCTCGTGCGCCCCGCGAACGAGGACCTCTTCCGCCTCGGCACCCAGGAGGCGCTCGGCCAGGGCTGGCGCGAGGCCGTGCTGCGGCGTCGCACCGTGCGCTCGTTCACCCGCGATGCCGTCCCCGAGGACCAGGTCCGTGCTGCGGTCGGCGAGGCACTCACCGCACCGGCCCCGCATCACACCCGTCCGGTGCGCTTCGGCTGGATCCGCGACGACCAGCGCCGCATCGTGATGCTCGACGCGATGCGGGACGCCTGGCGCGCGGACCTCGAGCGCGACGGGCTCAGTGAAGAACGCATCGCCGCCCGCCTCGCCCGCGGGCAGCTGCTCTACGAGGCGCCAGAGTTGATCATCCCGTTCCTCGTCCCCGAGGGCGCCCACGACTATGCCGACACGGCGCGCCAGCAGGCCGAGCGCACCATGTTCACCGTTGCGGTGGGCGCCGCGGTGCAGGCCCTGCTCACCGCGCTCGCCGCGCGCGGGATCGGGTCATGCTGGATCGGCTCGACGATCTTCGCCCCGGAAGTCGTCCGGGACCAGCTCGGTCTCGACGACACCTGGACCCCGATGGGCGCTATCGGGATCGGCTACCCCACCGAGGAGCTCGCCGCCCGCGACCCCCGTGACACCGATGGCCTGCTCCAGGAGTGGTGATGGATACCCTGCATGAATCCGCCCGCCACGCCCTCGAGGCCTTCGCTGCGCCCACCCCCGAGCAGGACTCGATGCGCCACGCCATGCTCGCGTTCCTCGCCGCCGCTCCCGACGGCTGCCTGCGCGGCTGCGTCGCGGGGCACATCACCGCCTCGAGCCTGATTCTCTCCCACGACGGGGCCGAAGTCCTGCTCACCCTGCACCCGCGAGTGGGTCGGTGGATCCAGCTCGGCGGGCACTGCGAGGAGCACGATCGCACCATCGAGGACGCGGCGCTGCGCGAGGCACGCGAAGAATCTGGCATCGGCGATCTCGAGCTCGATCCCGCCGTGCTCTCGCTGCATACCCATCCGATCACCTGCTCGCTCGGGCAGCCCACGCGCCACCTCGATGTGCGGTTCCTCATCCGGGCACCGCAGGGCGCCCGGATCACGCGGAGCGATGAATCCACCGATCTGCAATGGTGGCCCATCGACGACCTGCCGGCGAAGGCCGAGCACCACACCATCAACGAGATGGTGCGGCTCGCTCGCGCCCGCTGACCACCCCGCGCGGGCTCAGGTGGTGTAGTCGGCGTTGATGCGGATATAGCCATCGGTGAGGTCGCAGCCATACACGGTGAACGCGGCACTGCCTGTTGCCAGGGAGGCCGTGATCGTCACTTCCTCGCCGCGCATATGCTCCGCCGCGGCGTCGAGCACATCCTCCTTGGGGATCGGATAGGTCGTTACGTCCCCGAAGTCGATGCGCACGAGCCCAGGATCGATATCGGTCTCGTCGTCGCACTTGCCGATCGCCATGGCCACCCGGCCCCAGTTCGGGTCCGCGCCATGCACGGCGGTCTTCACCAGCGGCGAGTTGACGATCGCCTTGGCGACCCGCTTGGCCTGCCGCTCATCGCGCGCATCCGTCACCCGCACCACGATCGTCTTGGTGGCACCCTCGCCATCGGCCGCGATCATCCTCACCAGCTGTAGCGCCAAGTCGTGCAGCGTCTCCTCGAACTCCGCCAGGTCGACATCGCCCGCGAGCCCATTGGCGAGGACCGCCGCGGTGTCACTGGTGGAGGTATCCGTGTCGATGCTCAACGCGTTGAACGTGCGATCCACCACGCGCCGGAACAGCGCATCAAGATCTGCCTGCGCGATGCGGGCATCGGTGAAGAAGTACGCCAGCATCGTCGCCATGTTCGGCTCGATCATGCCCACGCCCTTGGCGATGCCCACGATCGTCGCCTCGCCGCAGCGTGCCACCACATGCTTGGGATGGGTGTCCGTGGTCATCATGGCCGCGGCGCACGCAGCGAAGTCCGCGGGCGGGAACGGCGGGTGGAGTCCCTCGAGGAACGCACGCACGCGACCCATCGGCAACTGACGGCCAATGACCCCGGTGGAGGCAATGAGGATGTCCTCGGGCTCGGCGGTGGCGAGCCCGGCGACCGCGGCGCGGATCTCGCGCGCATTGGCGAGCCCCTGATCGCCCGTGGCCACGTTCGCGTTGCGGGCTGTCACCACGATGCCGCGACCGGTGCCGCGGCGTGCGGTCTCGCGGCTGATGACCACGCTCGGGCCAGCGAAGCGTGACTTGGTGAACACCGCCGAGACGGTCGCGGGTACCTCCGAGATCACCGTGAAGAAATCCGGGGCGTCATCCTTGATCCCGATGTTTCCGGTGATGCCGTGGAAGCCAGCGGGGGCGCTAGGGGAACGATCGCTCATGCGCACAGCTTTGCACATGGTGTGACCGCACCGACAGCCGGTTTCCGGGCGTTCACGTATTATCGGCGCATGCCATCGAGGGGACGCGCGCGGCGCATGAGCAATCTGCTCGTGCTGCCGGTGCTCTCGCTGCTGCTTGCCTCGATGCTCACCGCGCCGCCGTCGGGAACCACCCTGGGCGTGGCACTGGCGGTGGTGGCAGTCTCGGCGCTCGCGCTGCGCCAGCCACGACCGGTCGTTCGCGGGCTCGCGAGCATCGTTCGGGCGTACACCCTCGCACAGGCGAGCCGCCGGGGCTCCTACATGCTCCAGAGCCAGCCCGATGCACCAGGAAGGCCCCGGCCGCGCGCGCCGGGGATGGTCGTCCACCTGGCGTGATGCCGACCTGGGATCGATTCCCCGGGCTGCTCCGCCACGCCGTGATCACCCAAATCCTTCCGCGTGCAGCAATGGGCACCGGCCTTGCTTCGCGCGCCCCGCGAAAGGCGCTCCCCATGCTCGATTTTGTCTATTACCCGGTCTCGGCGGTGCTGTGGTTCTGGCACACGGTGTTCGGCTCGTTCCTTGGCGCGGACAGCGGCGCTGCCTGGACCCTCTCCGTCGTGTTCCTCGTTTTCACCGTGCGCGTCCTGCTGTACCGGCCCACGGTCAATCAGGTGCGCACGACCCGCACCATGCAGAAGCTGCAGCCGCAGATCCGGGCGTTGCAGCACAAGCATGGGAAGGATCGGCAGAAGCTCGCCCTCGAGATGCAGGAGCTGCAGCGCGAGCATGGGTTCAATCCGCTGCTTGGTTGCCTGCCGATCCTCGTGCAGATCCCCGTGTTCATCGGCCTGTTCCACGTGCTGCGGTCGTTCAACCGGACAGGCACCGGCCTGGGCCAGCTGGGCCTGTCCCCCGAGCTCAACGCCGTGACCTCGAACTATGTGTTCAGTGCCGAGGATGTTCAGTCGTTCCTGTCCGCGCGATTGCTCGGTGCCCCGATCTCGGGGTGGATCACCCAGCCGCAGGCATCGCTGGAGGCGTTCGCCGAGTTCGGTGGCGTGCCGTCAGTGGCGGCGATCGCGGCTGTCGCGGTGCCGCTGATGATCGTGGCGGGCATCGCGACCCATCTCAACGCCCGGTTCATGCTGCAGCGCCAGTCCCCGGAGCTGGCCGACAACCCACAGACGGTGATCGTGAACCGGCTCGCGCTGTGGGTGTTCCCGTTCGGCGCGGTAGTGGGTGGCCCGTTCTTGCCGGTAGCGGTATTGATCTACTGGGTGACCAACAACATCTGGACCTGCTTCCAGCAGCACCTGGTGTTCCGCCGAATCGATGCCGAGGAGGCTAGGGCAGCGGAGCGCCGCGCGGGTCCCGAACCCACGCCGTGACGCTCGCGCGATGGTGAGAATGGGTCCAACGCGGGTCCACCACGCCAAAAGCACGAGAAACCGCTAAACGCGATAGAAGCCACCTGGGATTCCGGGCAGCTTCTATCGCGTTTGTCGCTGAGGCGCCATGGCTAGGCCAACTGCTCAGCCGGTCTTGTCGCCGAGCTGCTTGCGCCCTTCCTCGAACTGCTCGATCGCGTTGCGACCGTGCATCCACTGCTCGGTGACGTTGAGCTGCTCGCGAGAGCTCGACATGAAGGTGACGAGCCAATAGAAGAGGGTGGCGTAGCGGTTCTTGAAGCCCACGAGGTAGAAGAGGTGCACCGCGAGCCACATGAACCAGCCGATCACGCCGGAGACCGCGACCTTGCCGAACAACACCTTGCCGACGGCGTTGTACTTCGAGACCACCGCGATGCTGCCCTTGTCGAGGTACTTGAAGGGCTTGCGCTCGGCAGGCTGCTCGCCGTTGCTCGCGGCCTCGGACTCGGCGCGGAGCAGCTTGCCGACGTACTGGCCGCTCTGGATCGCGGCGGGCGCGATGCCGGGGATTCCCTCGAGCGCCATCATGTCGCCAACGACAAAGATGTTGGAGTGATCGCGGATCGTCAGATCAGGATTGACCTGGACGCGTCCCGCGCGGTCCAGCTCGGTGCCGGTCTGCTCGGCGAGGACCTTGCCCAGCGGGCTCGCGGAGACGCCTGCCGCCCAGATCTTGCAGTTCGCGGGGAGGCGCACCGGATCGCTGTCGCCTTGCTTGACCACGAGGCCACGTTCATCGATATCGGTGACGAAGGTATCGAGCATCACCTCGACGCCGATCTTCTCGAGCTGGCGCTGCGCGTTGGCGCCCAGCCGCTTGCCCATGGGCGGCAGCACCTGGGACGCGGCGTCGAGCAGGATCACCCGGGCCATCGAGGTATCGATGTTGCGGTAGGCACCGGCGAGCGTATCGCGGGCGAGCTCGGCGATCTGCCCGGCCATCTCGACGCCAGTGGGTCCCGCGCCAACAACGACGAAAGTCAGGAGCCGCTCCACTTCGGCGGGATCCGTCGACAGCTCCGCCTCCTCGAAGGCGGCGATGATCTTGCCGCGCAGCTCGAGCGCATGGTCGATGGTCTTCATGCCGGGGGCGAACTCGGAGAAATGATCGTTGCCGAAGTAGGACTGCTCGGCGCCCGCCGCGACGATCAGGCTGTCATATGAGGTGACGCGCTGCTGGTCGGAGTACTCGGAGGTCACCGTCTGGTTGCGCACATCGATGTCGATGACCTCGCCGAGCAGCACCTGGGCATTCTTCTGCTTGCGCAGGATCACCCTGTTTGGCACCGCGATCTCGCCGACCGAGAGGATCCCGGTGGCCACCTGGTAGAGCAAGGGCTGGAACAGGTGATGGGTGGTGCGGGCGATCAACGTGATGTCCACATCAGCGTTCTTCAGCTTCTGGGCGGCGAACATGCCGCCGAAGCCCGACCCGATGATGACGACATGATGCCGCCCCGGCTGAGCATGCCGATCTCCCACAGTGATCACTCCTCGTACATGGTTACCCAGCGGCCGCCCCAGGAACGGACGTCCACGCCAACCGTAGTCCACCGCACGCTGCGGCGACGACCGATTCGGCGGGCTTGCTAGACGTCGGTGGAGAAGCGCAGGCCACCGTCGGGGATGATGACTCCCGGCCACACGCGAGCACCACCGACCAGCTCGCAGCGGGCACCGACCTGTGCGCCATCGCCGATCACCGCGTCGCGGATCAGCGCCCGCGGGCCAATGTGTGCACCGTAGCCGATGATCGAGCGCTCCACGACCGCGCCGGCGTCGACCTTCGCGCCATCGAAGATGACAGCGCCGTCCAGGCGCGCACCGCCACTGACCTCCGCGCCGCGTCCCACGACGGTGCCGCCGATCAGCAGCGCGCCAGGGGCGATTCCCGCCCCCTCGTGGACGAGCGATTCGCCGCTCTGCCCTTCCAGCGCGGGCGACGGCGCAATGCCACGAACGAGGTCAGCGGAGCCCCGCACGAAGTCCTCCGGGGTGCCCATGTCGCGCCAGTAGGCCGAGTCCACATGGGCGTAGACGCGAGAGTCATCGGCGAGCAGCTTCGGGAAGACCTCCCGCTCCACGGACACGTTGCGCCCGGCGGGGATCTGCTCGATCACCGAGCGCTTGAACACGTAGCAGCCCGCGTTGATCTGGTCGGTCGGTGGATCCTGCGTCTTCTCCAGGAACTCCAGCACGCGGCCATCACTGTCGGTGGGGACGCAGCCGAACGCGCGCGGATCGCTCACCCGCACCAGGTGCATTGTCACATCCGCGCCCTTCTCGTGATGCGTGCCGAGCACCGCGAGCGGGTCGGTGCCGCCCAGCACATCACCGTTGAACACCAGCACCGTGTCGCCCCGGAGCTTGGGGTACACGTTACGGATGCCACCACCAGTGCCGAGCGGTTCCTCCTCCATCACGTAGTCGATCTCGAGGCCCATCTCGGAGCCGTCGCCGAAATGCTGCTCGAACACCTCGGCCTTGAAGGACGTGCCCAGCACCACATGGGTGATGCCCGCTGCCTTGATCCGCGACAGCAGGTGCTGGAGGAACGGCAGGCCCGCGGTCGGCAGCATCGGCTTGGGCGCGGACAGCGTCAGCGGGCGCAACCGGGTTCCCTTGCCTCCGACGAGCACCACCGCATCGGTGTTCTCGGCGAGGCTGCGGTCCACCGCGCTCGGCGTGGCCTGCGCGCTCGGTCCCTGCGTGAAGCGAAAAACTCTGCCTGCCATGACCTCTTAGTTTCCTTTCTGCCCACGTTGCTTGCGCCCTGCCACTGCCACCGCGATCCGTGACCGCGCGCCGAGGCCACCACGCAGCGCAACGCGCAACGGAGCCTGCCACCACTCTGGATGCCGGTCCGCCTGGAACCTGTACGCGCTCTGGTGATGCGCCGGCAGCATCAGCTCGGGATGCCTGCCTGCCGCATGCCCTTTAGCATGCGTCACTTCGGCGGTCGGCACGAACACATTGAGCCAACCCGCCCGCGCGAGGCGGTCACCGAGATCCACGTCCTCCATGTACATGAAGTAGCGGGAGTCGAAGCCATTGACGGAATCGAACGCGGCCCGCCGCAGCAGCAGGCACGAGCCGGAGAGCCAGCCGACGGCGCGCTCGCTGATGTCCTTGTCCTCCTGCCGGTACGCCCGCGTCCAGGGGTTCGACGGCCAGATCCCGCCGAGGATCGCGTGCGCCGCGCCGCCCCACAGCGTGGGGACATGCCGGGCGGAGGGGTACACGGTGCCATCGGGATCCCGGATGAGCGGACCGAGCGCTCCAGCGCGCGGCCATCGGAGCGCGGCCTCGAGGAGGGCATCGATCGACCCCGGCGCCCACCGCACATCAGGGTTCGCGACGATCACGAACTCGGCTTCGGGATCCACCTCGGCCACGGCCCGGTTGATCGCTCCCCCATAGCCGACGTTGCCGCCTGTGCGCAGCAACCGGACGTTCGGATGATCACGCTCCGCGGCCTCCGGAGCGCCATCGATCGAACCGTTGTCGGCAAGGATCACATCGACGGGGAGCCGGGTCGCCTCCGGCAGGGACGTCACGAACCCAGCCAGATGCTCGCCGGGAGAGTAGGTCACCGTCACCACGGGAAGTCGCTTCTGCACATCGGCCAGCGTAGCCAACGCGGTCCGGTGCGCGCGCGATGCCACTACGACGCCCCGGCGGACAGCCCGATCACAGGTTCTCGGAAACGATCATCCGGTGATGATCCGCTATGGCGATCCCCACGGCCTCCCGGACGGCCTCGCGCCAGGGCCGCAGGGGCCGCAGCCCGGCAGCGCGCCAGGACTCGCCCCCGAGCACGGAGTACGCCGGGCGCGGCGCGGGACGCGGGAACTCGGCGGTCGAGCATGGCTGCACCCGCTCCGGGTCGGCGCCTGCCGCGGCAAAGACCTCGCGCGCGAGCCCCCACCAGGTGGTGATCCCGGAATTCGTGGCGTGCAGGATCGTCCCCCCGGGCGCGGCTCGCACGGTGGAGAGCGGGCCAGCCCGCCTGCTGGTCGCTAGCTCGACCAATCCCGCCGCGAGGTCCACCGCATAGGTCGGTGAGCCCCACTGGTCGTCGACCACGCGCAGGGTGTCGCGCTCGCGCTCGAGACGCAGCATCGTGGCCACGAAGTCACTGCCGGCGCCCGTGAATACCCACGCGGTGCGCACGATGTGCGCCGAGGGGAGGACGGCGTGCACCGCGAGCTCCCCCGCGTACTTCGTCTGGCCGTACACGGTGCGCGGACCCACGCGCGATCCGGGCTCGTAGGGCTCGCGGCCGTCGCCCGGGAATACATAGTCGGTGGAGACGTGGATCAGATGAGCCCGGGAGCGGGTGCACGCGGCGGCGACGTTGCCCGCGCCGGAGATGTTGACCGCTGCGGCGGCGCGATAATCTGATTCCGCGGCATCGACGGCCGTGTAGGCCGCGCAGTTGATCACTACCGATGGGCGCGCTGCCTCGATGGCAGCGGCCACAGCATTCTCGTCCGTGATATCGACGTCGCGGGATGACCACCCCAGCACATCGTGGGCGGCCCCCGCCGTGAGGCGCACCACCTGCTTGCCGAGTTGTCCCGATGCTCCGATCACGATGATCCGCACGCTCAGCACCTGTCCCTATGTCTGGTCGTGCCCGTCCGGCACGCAACGGCCCCACTCGATGAATCCAGTGTTGCACGTCACCTCGTGCTCCGGAGCGCCGCCAACGATAGTTGATGACTCCTCGTTAGCCTGAGAGTCCTAAGTCGTTATGAAAGATCGCCCGCCGCACCGAGGAAGGACAAGCACCGTGCCCGAGTGGGAGGAGCCAGGACGCCCCCGCCGGACGGGACGCCGCCCAGGATCGCGGGCTCCCCGGCCGGATCAGGCACGTTCCCGCAGCGGCAGCACCCCGCCGCCCGTCGGCCGGGACCGCCGGACGCCACCGCCGCGCGTTGCTCGCCCGGCACGTGGCCGTCAGGACAGCGGGCGCGCGCCCCGCTCTCGCTTCGAGCGGCGGGCCAAGGCACTTGTCGCGGCCGCCTCCATCATCGTTCTGCTCTCCACCGGCCTCGCCTGGCAGCAGTACGATGCATTCGCCTCGCGCCTGGCCACCGCCGCGGGCCTCGACCTCGGCCAGGATGCCGACGGAGCCACCGATATCCTGCTCGTGGGAACGGATAGCCGCACCGATGCGCATGGCAATCCACTCACCGAGGAGGAGCGGGACAAGCTCCGCGCGGGCGAGGCGGATTCGACCAATACCGACACCATCGTGCTGATACGGGTGCCCGACAATGGCCAATCTGCTGCCGCGTTCTCCATTCCCCGCGACTCCTACGTGATGGTTCCCGACGAGGTTCCCGGTGATGACTGGCCGCAGGATCGCAAGGTGAAGATCAACAGCGTCTTTGGCTCCACCCGCTTCCAGGAGCTCGTGCGGCTCGTCGAGGATGAGGGCATGGAACGCGCCAAGGCCGAGCCGATCGCCACTGCCGCGGGCCGCGATGCGCTCATCAAGACCGTGGCCGAGCTGACCGGTGTATCGGTGGATCACTACGCCGAGATCGGATTGCTCGGCTTCCTGCTGCTCACCGATGCGATCGGCGGCGTCGAGGTGTGCTTGAACAATGCGGTCAACGACCCGCTCTCAGGTGCGGATTTTCCCGCCGGGCAGCAGGTCCTTGATGGCGCCGATGCCCTGAGCTTCGTCCGGCAGCGCGAGGGCCTGCCCGGCATGGACATCGGCCGGATCAATCGCCAGCAAGTCTTCATGGCGTCGCTCTCCCGGCGCGTCCTGAGCACTGATGTGCTCACCAGCCCGTCCAAGCTCAGCGAGCTGAGCAGCGCCATCCAGCGTTCCGTCGTCATCGACGAGGACTGGGACGTCCTCGCGTTCGCCAAGCAGTTCCAGGACCTCGCCGCGGGGAACGTGCAGTTCGAGACCATTCCCGTGGTCACCACCAACGCCTGGAGCAACGACGGCTCGCAAAGCGTCGTCGAGGTCGATCCCGAATCTGTCCAATCGCGATTCGCTGATGTCCTCGCCGAGGCTGCCGAGCCCGAGGAGAAACCGGTCCCCGAGTTCGGGTTCGACCCCTCCGAGATCACCGTCAATGTCGCCAACGCCAGCCTCCTCGAGGGGCTCGCCAATCGGGTTGCGGAGGAACTCAACCGCGTCGGGTTCGTCGAGGGCGAGGTCGGCAACTGGCTGGGCAAGCCCACCATGCATAGCAAGGTCATCACCGCCGATACCAGCAGCGAGACCGCGCGGGCCATCGCCGATCATCTTGGCGGCCTTCCGCTCGAGCAGGACCTCGACCTTCGCAAGGACCAGATCCAGGTAGTGCTCACCACCCACTACAATGGCCCCGGCGCCGCCGGTCCACCACCACCCCCCGAGGATGGTGAGGCCGGCGAGGCCGTGGTGCTCGCCGAGGGCGACGTGCCACCCCCGGTCAGCGCCGAGCACGCCGGACCGCCCTGCGTGGACTGATCCCTCGATCGATGGGAGAACCGTGAACCTGACCGAGACCCTGCTCGACCCGATCCTCCGATCCCAGGCCGCCCGCCCCCTGGTCACCTACTACGACCAGGCCAGTGGCGAGCGCATCGAGCTCTCCGGGACGACGGCCGCCAACTGGGCGGCCAAGACCGGCAACATGGTGCGCGACGAGTTCGGGCTCGCGGCGGGCGATCGCGTGGCAGTGCTGCTGCCCGCGCACTGGCAGACCGCGACCGTGCTGCTCGGTTCCTGGTGGGCCGGGTGCGAGGTGCTCGCGGGGCAGGCTCACGATGCCAGGCTGGCCTTCACCACGGCGCAGACCCTGCCCGGCGCAGACGACGCCGAGGAGATCGCGGCGCTCTCGCTCGATCCATTCGGCCGCGGCCTGCTCGATCTGCCCATCGGCGTCACCGACTTCGCCACCACCGTGCCCGGGCACGGGGATCAGTTCCAGGCCACGCCCGGCACCGATGCACCGGCCCTCGACGGAATCGTAGTGACCAGCGTGCTTGCCCGGGCGAGGTCCTTCGCGCAAGAACAAGGCTGGGATAGCAGCTCCCGCATCGTCTCCACGCTGTCATGGACCGACGCGGAGTCCATCATCGTCGGATTCGTGGCCGTCCTTGCCGTGGGCGCATCGCTCGTGCAGGTCGCCAACGCCGATGCCGCCGCCCTCGGGCGCATCGCCGCGAGCGAGAAGGCCACGCACCGGATCGGCTAGCGGCTGGCGCCGCTAGTTCCGCCGGTGCCGCCGCCGCTAGTACCGCAAACGCGATAGAAGCCGCAGAAAACCCAGGTCGGTTTCTATCGCGTTTGACAGCTTCTCGTGCTTTTGCCGACGGGCATTTAGCCAGCGAGGCCAGTTAACTCCGGGGCGCCCGGTAGCCGCCATCCTCGAGACCGGCCTCGATCTCGAAGCGGTTGCGCGCCATCGGGTGCCGCAGTTCCTCCCGCCAGTACCGCAGCGGGAACAGCAGGCCGGACCGCGCCCACTGGTCCGCGTGGATCGCCTCGTGCCGGATCACGCGATGGGAAGGCTCCCGGTCCGTCAGGAACACGCCACCGACGGTGGTGCCGCCGCGCGCGAAGCCACCCCGCATGCCCGGGGCGATGAAGAACCAATGCCCCGGCACGAACCGCGGCCGCCCGCCCCACGCACGGGCCCAACCGAGCGCGAGCACTGTCACCAGCATCACCGAGGCACGTCCCCGCGCCGCCGCCCGGACCCGCCCCCAGAACGTATCGCCCACGCTGTCCACTCTAGAACCGGAGCGCGAGCCTGCTGTCGAAACGACGCTCCGCGCCGGTGATGGGGTCGGTGAGCTCCAGCGACCGCGCGAGCAGGCGCAGTGGATCGGTGAAGTCATCGTCCCCGCGCGAGGGCCGATACACCGGGTAGTAGGTATCACCGAGGATCGGAACACCGAGCGATGCCATATGCAGGCGCAACTGGTGGGTCTTGCCGGTCACTGGTCGTAGCCGGTAGCGGGCGAGCTCACCGTGCACCTCGAGAAGGTCGACGAGCGTTTCGCTGTTCGGCTCGCCTGGAACCTCTTCGGCGACCATCACCCCGGATTGCTTGACGATGCGACTGCGTACCGTGCGCGGCAGGTTCTCCTCAGCGCGTGGCAGGCTCAGCTCCGGCGCATGCGGAGCGATCGCTTCATAGACCTTCCGCACCTGCCGCTGCGCGAAGAGCTCCTGGTAGGCCTTGCGCCAGCGCGGATCAGCGACGAGCACCAGCACTCCCGCGGTCATGCGATCGAGGCGATGCGCGGGCACTAGATCATCGATCCCCAGCTGCCGCCGGGCACGCACCAGCACCGTCTCGGTGACATGCTGCCCCCTCGGGATGGTCGCCAGGAAATGCGGCTTGTCCACCACCACGATCGCCTCGTCCTGGTGCAGCACTCGCAGCTCGAACGGCACCGCGCGCTCGGGCACGGGCTGGCGGTAGTAGTACAGGATGCGGCCGGGCCGGTACGGGCTGGTGTCTGTCACTGCGCGGCTGTGCTGGTCAACGACGTGCCCGCGGCTCATCTCGGCCTGCCAGAAGCCCTCGCTGCCCGGGAATCGCTCGACCAGATACTCGAGCATCGTGACCGCGGTGGCGCCATGCTCGATGCGTACCCGCGCCGGGCCAAGGCCGTCCCGCGCGGGCAGGGGTGGCCTAGCCGCCATCGGACGCTGCTCGCTCCAGCACCTGCGCGCGCGGGCTGCACGCCTCGCACACCAGCGTCAGATCGCGGCCGTGCGGATCGGGATAGTTCTCCAGCCGGGTCGTCGGAGCGCCACACAGCTCGCACGTGCTGATGACCTGCGCCGCGTCGGAGAACGTGGTGGTCATGCGGCCATCGAAGACGTAGAGCGCGCCCTCCCACAGGCCCTCGTCGCGGTACTTCTCCCCGTAGCGCACGATGCCGCCGTCGAGCTGGTAGACCTCAGAGAAGCCGCGGTTGCGCATGAGGACGGTCAGCACCTCGCAGCGCACGCCGCCCGTGCAGTACGTCACCACGGGCTTGTCCTTGAGATGATCGAGCTTGCCCGATTCGATCTCGGCGAGGAAATCGCGGGTCGTCGAGGTATCTGGCACCACAGCCCCACGGAACCGGCCCAGGCGTGCCTCTAGCTCGTTGCGACCATCGAAGAACACCACGTCGCCCCGATCGGCGACGAGCTGGTGCAATTCCTCCGGGCCCAGTCGCGCTCCCCCGCCGATCACGCCATCCGCATCGACCTTGATCTCCTCGGGCGCGCCGAACGTGACGATCTCCGGGCGGACCCGCACGCTCAGCCGGGGAAAATCTTCGCCTTTTCCATCGGACCACTTGATGTCGGCCTTCTTGAACGGCGTGTACTCGCGCGTGGCCCGGACGTATCGCTTGACCGCCGCGAGCTCGCCGCCCACCGTCACGTTGATGCCGTGCCCGGAGATGATGATGCGCCCTGTCAGGCCATTGGACTGGCACAGGGATAGCTGCCACAAGCGGATCGCCTCGGGGTCGGGCAATGGGGCGAACACGTAGAACAGCACGATCTTGGGTATCGACACGGCGAGTTTTCCTGGGGCTTCTCCCCCGCGCGGGCAGGCGGGGCCGGATGGTGTGCGTGTCCATTCTGCCGTGCCACGCGCTCGTGGCCCAACCGCGCCGAACGCACGTGCGCGCTAGGCGTCGCGCAGCACATCGTCGGGATGGACCAGCCCTGTCTGGTAGGCGAGGATGACAGCCTGCACCCGATCGCGGGATTGTGTCTTGGCGAGGATGCGCCCGACGTGGGTCTTTACTGTCGCCTCGGAGACGAAGAACTGCTCGGCGATCTCGCCATTAGTGAGCCCGCGCGCCATGGCGGCGAGCACCTCCGCCTCGCGGGGGGTCAGCTCGCTGGGGAGCGCGCGGGCGGTGTTCTCCTCGCGGGTGGCCCCGGTGGCGATCAGGGGGCCGAGCTGGCGGAGGAGGCTGCGGGTGGCGCGGGGCGCGATGACAGCGTCGCCACGGTGGACGGTGCGGATGGCGTCGAGGAGCTGCTCGGGGTCGGCGTCCTTGAGCAGGAATCCGCTCGCTCCGGCACTGATCGCGCCGAGGACGTATTCATCGTTGTCGAAGGTCGTCAGCACCACCACGCGCGGCGCGCCCGCGCTGCCGCTGGTGATGGCGCGGGTCGCGTCGATGCCGTTCATCGTGGGCATCTGCACGTCCATCAGCACGATGTCGCAGCCGGTGCGGGCGATCTCGCGCACTCCCTGCTGGCCGTCGGCGGCCTCGATCACGACCTGCATATCGGGCTGGGAATCGATCACCATGCGGAACCCAGCACGGACGAGCTGCTGGTCGTCGACGAGTGCTACCTTGATCGGCTGCTCCACCATGGATCCACCCTATGCGGCCTGGCTGGTGACAGGCGTGGTGGCCGCCGCAGTGATGTAATGGGGCGTGCTCAGCCTCGTGATCGCCCTGGTGCTTGGTCTTGCCCTGTGGCACAGCTGGAGCTCGGAGAAGCGGCGGCTGCGCAACGGCTTCCTGCTCCTGGGCACGGTGTGGTTCGGGACCATCGCGGTGGTGGAGCTGGTGGCGACGGCGATACCCGGGGTGCGGATCGTGTGGTTCGCCGCGTTCCTGCTGCTGCCCTTGCTCGCGATCGCGCTGGTGGGTTTCCTGCTCGTCAACGGCGTGGTCATGATGCAGCGGGAGGGGCGCAACCTCGGCAACCTGCTGTCGTTCCTCGTGGGCATCGCGCTGCTGGCGGTGCCACTGGTGGCATTGCTGTTGCTGCGGACGGGCCAACCGCCCCTTGCTGGCCTAGCGGTGTTCCTGTTCCTTGCGGGCACCTACCTGACAGTGCTGTTCCTCGTGGTGGCTGCCTACGCGGTGTTCTACGGCCTGGTGGTGCGCGTGCCAGCACCGGGCGCAATCGTGGTGCTCGGCGCGGGATTGCTTGATGGCAGCGTTCCCCCGCTGCTGCGGCATCGGCTCGATCGGGCGATCACGCTGTGGCGATCATCGGAGGCGAGTGCGCGCCCAGTTCTCGTCCCCAGTGGTGGGCAGGGACCCGATGAGCCTCGTCCGGAAGGCTCGGCGATGGCGGAGTACTTGCTGGCGGCGGGCATACCGGACGGGTGCATCCTGGTCGAGGACCAGGCCCGGGATACGGAGGAGAACCTGCTGTACTCCTCGCGACTGCTCGCCACATACGCGATCCCCGGCCCAGTAGTAGTGGTGACGAGCAACTATCACGCCCTGCGCGCTGCCCTGACATCCCGGGCAGTGGGGCTCGACGCCGAGGTGGTGGGATCGCCCACGGCCGCGTACTTCCTGCCGAGCGCGTTCCTCCGCGAGTTCGTCGCGATCCTGGTCGAGCGCGCCCGGATCACGATCGTCGTGCTGGCAGGTTGCGCGGGCCTTGCAACTCTGGCGGGGATCGTCGCCGGGCGCTAGCGCGGGGTGGTGAGCGGCAACCGGGCCGCCACCTCGTACCCGCCCGCTGCGGTCGGCCCCGCGGTGACCTCGCCGCCGTAGAGGCGCGCGCGTTCCTGCATTCCCCGCACGCCTTGCCCCGCGGTCTCTGGCCTCGGGAGGATTCCCGCGATGCCGTTCCCATCGTCGGAGATGCGCAGCCGCAAGGCCTTTTCCGTCCACTCGAGGTCCACGCCCACCCTGGCGCGAGGCCCGGCATGCTTGAGCACGTTGGTGAGGGATTCCTGCACGATGCGGTAGGCGGTGAGCGAGGTCCCGGCGGGCAGGTCGCGGGCCTCGCCGTCGACGGTGAGCTCGATATCGAGGCCGCTGCGGCGCATGTCGTTGATCAGGGCGGGAATGTCCCCGATCACCGGGGTGCTGCCGGTATCGCGCGGAGCGCCATCGCGCAGCACCGAGAGCAGGGCCCGCATGTCCGTCAGCGCCTGCCGGCCCGTGGCGGAGATCTGTTCGAGCGCCCGCGCCGCCGCCTCCGGGCTGGCCCGCGCCGCATAGCGGCCACCGTCGGCCTGGGCAATGACAACAGTCAGCGAGTGCGCCACGATGTCATGCATCTCGCGGGCGATACGAGTGCGCTCGGTGATGGCGGCGAGCTTGGTCTCCTGCTCCCGCTCGAGCTCGAGGAGCCGCGCCCGCTCGGTGAGCCCGGAAACCTCGTTGATCCGGAATCGCCGGATCAGGCCGAAAAGGTAGATCACGGTGGTCAGGGCGACGATGGAGAGGATGTTGATCGCGGCCGAGCGCAGGTCGCGGTCGAACTCGGCCGCGCTGAGGTACGTCGACACGCCCACGCCAAGGGCAGCCAGTGGCCAGGCGATCCGGCTCGCCCAGGGGCCGGCATAGGCAGCGAGCCCATACACAGCAAAGAGCACGCCGAGCCCAGCGCTGGTCGTGTCCTGGAACACCAGCAGGTGCAGGTACGCGGCCGCGGCGATGGTGAAGCCGGACCAGGCCGGTCGCAGGCGCCGCCATGCCAGGGGCACCGTCATCAGCACGGCGAGCAGCACCTCGTGCGGCCCGGTGAACAGTCCGCGCTGCGACGCGAGCGCGACAAGCGTGACGACCGCCGCGATGGCGATGTCGATGCCAAGCCAGTGCGCTCGCGTGAACCGGAACCACCGCTCGACGAGACCGGCACCAGCCCGCCGCGGATCGCGCGGCGAGACTGGTGCCGGTGCCATGGTCGTGGAGACGGTCAGCGCAATCCGGTCAGCGCAGCATCGTCCGGGCCATGACGACCCGCTGGATCTGGTTGGTGCCCTCGTAGATCTGGGTGATCTTCGCGTCGCGCATCATCCGCTCGACCGGGAAGTCGCGGGTGTACCCGGCGCCGCCGAACAGCTGCACGGCATCGGTGGTGACCTCCATGGCGACATCGGAGGCGAAGCACTTCGAGGCGGAGGAGATGAACCCGAGGTTCTTCTCGCCGCGCTCGGCGCGCGCAGCGGCGTGGTAGACCATCAGCCGGGCTGCCTCGAGCTTCATCGCCATGTCCGCGAGCATGAACTGCACGCCCTGGAAGTCCGCGATGGCGGTCTTGAACTGCTTGCGGTCCTTGGTGTACTCGATCGCCGCATCAAGGGCGCCCTGGGCGATGCCCACGGCCTGCGCGCCAATGGTGGGGCGGGTGTGATCGAGAGTCTGCAGGGCGGTCGTGAATCCGGTTCCGGGCTCCCCGATGATGCGATCACCGGGGATGCGGCAATCCTCGAAGTACAGCTCGGCGGTGGGGCTGCCCTTGATGCCGAGCTTCTTCTCCTTGGGCCCGACGACAAAGCCCTCATCATCCTTGTGGACCATGAACGCCGAGATGCCCTTCGCGCCCTTCTCCGCATCGGTGACGGCCATGACGGTGTACCAGGAGGACTTGCCGCCATTAGTGATCCAGCACTTGGAGCCGTTGAGGATCCAGTCCTCGCCATCGGCCTTCGCCCGGGTACGCATGGCTGCCGCGTCGGAACCGGCCTCCCGCTCGGAAAGCGCGTAGGACGCCATCGCCTCGCCCGACGCGATGGCGGGCAGGACCTGAGCCTTGAGCTCGTCGGAGCCGCTGAGGATCAGGCCCATGGTGCCGAGCTTGTTGACCGCGGGGATCAGCGACGAGGACCCGCACACGCGGGCGACCTCCTCGATGACGATGCAGGTGGCGACGGAGTCAGCGCCCTGGCCGTCATACTCCTCGGGCACGTGGATCGCGTTGAAGCCGGAAGCGACAAGCGCATCGAGGGCCTCCTGGGGAAAGCGCTCGTTCTCGTCGACATCGGCGGCGTAGGGCGCGATCTCCTTCTCGCACAGGCCCCGGATGGCGGCCCGCAGCTCGTTGTGCTCGTCAGCGAGCTGGAAGAGATCAAAATCGGGGTTGCCGGCCATTCGTGGAGCTCCTTCGCGTGCGATAGTGCGATTATCGGGTACGGGTTTGCGTACGCAGGGACCGTGCTCCCGTCGTTGTGCAGGAGAGTTCCCTAGTGCTGACAATACCGGCGGGGCGCGCGGAGCACGAAGGCAGCATCGCTCGCCGCCCGGTTGCCAGGCTAGCCGCCGAGCAGGGAGCGGCGCAGCTTCTCGTCCTTGTCGAGCACCATCTGGTGCAGCTGCTGCTGGAATGCCTCCATGCGCTCGCGCAGCGCGGCATCCTGGGCGGCGAGTATCCGTACCGCGAGCAATCCCGCGTTGCGCGCGCCGCCGATGGACACTGTCGCCACGGGCACACCAGCGGGCATCTGCACGATCGACAACAGGGAATCCATGCCGTCGAGATGCTTGAGCGGCACCGGCACGCCGATCACGGGCAGTGGCGTGGCCGAGGCAACCATGCCGGGCAGGTGGGCCGCTCCCCCGGCGCCCGCGATGATCACCTTGATTCCTGCCGCCACGGCGCCGGTGGCGTAGTCGAGCATGCGCTGCGGGGTCCGGTGCGCGGAGATCACGCCGACCTCGAAAGGGACCTCGAACTCGGCGAGCGCCTCGGCCGCGGCCTGCATGACGGGCCAGTCCGAGTCGCTGCCCATGATCAATCCGACCTGGGGCCCGGTAGCGGTGGTCATCCTGCCTCCTCGTTCCGTGGGATGCGCACCGTGGCGCGGGAGCATGATTGCTGTCGTGGTGGAGCGTAGAGCAGGCTAGCTGCCCGAGTGCGAGTCCCAGCCATCGGCCCAGGTGGCGTGGATGAGCCATTGCGCGGCGAGCTCCGCGCGCTCCCGCACGGCGCGGACGTAGTCGGGGTCGTTGCTGCTGCCGCCGGGCGGGCCGACGATGTTCACGTGCCCGAGCTTCCGGCCGGGGCGCTCGCCCTTGCCGTAGAGGTGGATCCGGGCCTCCGGCATGCGCGCGCACAAGTGATGCACGCGCTCGTCCATGCTCATCGCGGGCGGCTCGGCCGCGCCCAGCACGTTCGCCATCACCGTCACCGGTGCCGTGGGCGCGGTGCTGCCGAGGGGATAGTCGAGGACGGCGCGCAGGTGCTGCTCGAACTGCGAGGTCACTGCCCCGTCCATCGTCCAGTGCCCGGAGTTGTGCGGGCGCATGGCCAGCTCGTTGACGAGGATGCCGCCATCGGTCGTCTCGAACAGCTCCACCGCGAGGCAGCCCGTCACCCCGAGCTCGGTGGCGATGCGCAGCGCGAGTGCCTGCGCCTCGGCCGCGGTGTGCTCATCGAGCCCGGGCGCGGGGGCGGTGACGACCGCGCACACCCCGTCGCGCTGGATGGTCTCCACAACCGGCCACGTGGCGCCCTGCCCGAACGGGGAGCGCGCCACCATCGCGGAGAGCTCGCGGCGCATCGCGACCTTCTCCTCGGCGAGCAGGAGAACGCCTGCCTCGAGCTGCTCGCCGACGCGCGCCTCGGCCTGCTCGGGGGTGTCGATCATCCACACGCCCTTGCCGTCATAGCCACCGCGGGTGGCCTTCAGGACGAAGGGGTAGCCATGCTCGGTGCCGAACGCCAGCGCTTCGTCGATCTCCCGGACCGGCACGAACGGAGGCACGGGCGCGCCCATTGCGGCGAGGCGCTCGCGCATCACGAGCTTGTCCTGGGCGTGGATCAGTGCCCCTGGCGGGGGCTGCACGTTCACGCCCTCGCTGATCAGGGTCTCGAGATGCTGCGGCGGCACATGCTCGTGATCGAAGGTCAGCGCGTCACTGCCCTGCGCCGCCTCGCGCAGCGCGACGAGATCGTCGTGGCGCCCGAGGACCACATCGTGAGCGACCTGGGCGGCGGACTCCCCCTGGCTGGCGGCGAGCACGCGTACCGACTGCCCGAGCGCGATCGCGGCCTGGTGCGTCATGCGGGCGAGCTGGCCGCCACCGATCATGGTGACAGTCGGCACACCAGAGGCATCGCGGTGATAGCGGGGCGCCGTCCTGGCAGCAGGCGTGAACTGGTCTGATTCCACAAGCATCTATGGTGGCAGACGATGCGCCGGGATGGAAAACGCGTCCCGCCCCACGCCGAACACCCCCGATGGCCGTACAGCCTTGCGCGCGTTCAGTAGACTCCGGTTTTGTGTCCCTGGCCGACAGCGTCATCTCGCGCATACCGCAGCCCTACCGGGCGATCGCGCTGAAGCATCGTGAGTTCATCAAGTTCGCCATCGTCGGCGGGACCACGTTCATCTTCGATCTCGCGATCTTCTACACCCTCAAGCTGACGATCCTCGACAGCAACCCGGTCACCGCGAAGATCATCGCCGGCGTCATGGCCGTGATCCTGTCGTACGTCCTCAACCGGGAATGGTCGTTCAAGAACCGGGGCGGCCGCGAGCGGCACCACGAGGCAATGCTGTTCTTCCTGGTCAGCGCCGGTGGCGTGGTCCTGGCGTTCATCCCACTGTGGATCTCGTCGTACATGCTCGGGTTCCGCCAGCCGAACGTGTCGCTCACGGTGGAGAACATCGCCGACTTCATCAGCGCCTACCTGATCGGCAACCTCCTGCAGATGGCGTTCCGGTTCTGGGCGATGCGCAAATGGGTCTTCCCCGACGAGGACGTGCGGGGCGCTGCCGCGGGATCCACGATTGTGCTGCCCACCCCCGTGGACCTGTACGAGGAGCAGCTCGGGCACAGCTGAGCCGGGATCGCGGCTGCCGTAGCGCCCGCCCTGCCGTCGCGCTGCTACCGCATTCGCACCGCTGTCGTCGCCGCGCCCGTAAACGCGAGAGAAACCGCGCAAATCCCAGGTCAGCTTCTATCGCGTTTAGCGGTTTCTCGTGCTTTTGCCCCGGCGAAGGTGGCCAGCGGACTCCGGCGAAGGCGCCGACCGGTCCCCAGCCGCCTCGCTCGCCTAGCGCGGCTCCGGCGGCGCCAAGCGAATGGTGCTGGACCCTCCGGAACCGAGCGGCAGGTGCGGGTCGCGCGCGGGCACGAAGATCGCGAACCGCGCGGGGCTGCGAGCCTGGAGCTCCATGCGCCCGCCATCGGCCTCGACGAGCGCGCGAGCGAGCGCGAGCCCCACCCCGGACGAGCCGCGGCCAGAGAAGCCCCGCTCGAAGATCCGCGGCGCGATATCGTCGGGCACGCCGGGGCCCTGATCGGCGACCTCGACGCACACCATGGTGCGACGGTCATCGCTGCTCACGTGGCGCACGGAGAGGGTGCAGGTGCCATCTCCGTGGGCGAGCGCGTTATCCACGAGAACGGCGACCGCCTCACGGAGCCGGGGGGCGGTGGCGTGGGCGAGAGTGCCGTTGTGGCCGAACAGCTTGATCTGCCGTCCCGCCTCGCCGAATTGCTTCTCCCAGTCCTTGATGGCGACACGCAGTTCCTGCATGACGTCGATCGCCGTGACATCCGACCGGTTCTGGTCGCGGGAGGCGCGCACGAGGTCGTTGACGGCCTGGGTGAGCCGGTCCACCTGGGACAGCGCTGCGGTGGACTCCTCCACGACATCAGGGTCGCTATGGAAGGAGAGCTCGTCGAGGCGCAGGCGCACCGCGGTCAGGCGGCTGCGCAACTGGTGGGAAACGTCCCCGACGAGGCTGCGCTCGCGCTGCAGCCGCTCGGAGATCTCGACGCTCGCGGCATCGAGCACATCGGAGACACGGTCGAGCTCGGGGATGCCGTAGCGCTTCGGGTCGGGGCGGAAATCACCGGCTCCGAGGCGCGCCGCGCGGGCCGCCACATCGCGCAGTGGGTCGGAGAGGCGCCGCGCCGTGACGAGGGCGACGACAGAGCCAGCGAGCACGGACGCTGCCACGAGGGCCGTCACGACGGCCGCCGATCTCCACTGCGCGGCACGCATCTCCTCTGGCGGAACCTCGAGCCGCAGCGATCCCGATACACCGAGCGACAGCGACTCGATGATCGCGTTCTCCACGTAGGCGGCCCCGACGGAGGCGCGGGAGGCACTATCGAGAGGCGTCGGATAGATCACCTCGAGCCGTCCTCCGGGCGGGACCACGAGGCGCAGCTGCTCGGTGTCGAGCCGTCCGGGCACGAGTCCTTCCTGGCCTTGCTGGTCCCGCACCTCGACAGCCATCTGATCGAGCCTGCGCTTGAGGTCAGCGCGGGTGAAGTCCTCGACGAGGCGCCAGGATGCGAGAAGCAGCGGAAGTCCGAGCATGAGCACGACGAGCACCACGACCGCGACGGTGGAGAGCAGGATCCGCCGCTTCACCGTGGATCCCCGAGGCCTGGATCCCGGAGGCCTGGATCACCGGGGCCTGGCGCGCTACTGGTCCGCATTGAAGCGGAATCCTACGCCCCGGACAGTGGCGATGCGGCGCCCTAGCTCCTTGCCCTCGTCGCCGATCTTGCGGCGCAACCAGGACATGTGCATGTCCAGGGTCTTGGAGCCGCGCAGGTCCACATCGCCCCATACCTCGCGCTGGATCTCCTCGCGCTCGACGACCTCCCCGGCATGCTCCATGAGGAACTTCAGCAGCTCGTACTCCTTGTTCGCGAGCGTCAGTTCCCTCCCGTCGCGGGTGACGCGGCGAGCGGGCTTGTCCAGGATGATGTCACCGATCTCGATGACCGCATCGTCAGCGCTGCTGCCACGGCGGCGCATGAGCGCGCGCACGCGGGCAAGGAGCTCCGCGAGGCGGAACGGCTTGCCCACGTAGTCATCGGCGCCAGCGTCGAGGCCCACCACGAAGTCGACCTCATCGGTGCGGGCGGTCAGCATGAGCACGGGCAGGTCGATGCCCTGCGAGCGCATCTTGCGGCACACCTCGAGCCCGTCCATGCCAGGCAGGCCCAGGTCGAGGAGCAGCAGGTCCGGCGGGTCCTCGACGATGAGCGCGTATGCCTCATCACCGGTGGGCGCGATGCGCACCTCATAGCCCTCTCGCTCCAGCGCCCGCGCGAGCGGGGCAGCGATGGCGTCATCATCTTCGGCGAGCAGAACGGTCCTCACGGCACTAGCCTAGTAAGAATGCCCGGAGATGGCTCGCATCCTCGATGACCATGTGCAGCGCCACCCTTGCCAAAGCTCGTGGCGGGAATCACATTCCGGCCGCCGGTCAGCGCGCGCGGAACGCATCGAGGAACCGCCGGGGCCGCGCAATGGGCTGATTGCCGAACACCTGGTGGTAGATCACCGCATGGGTGAGCCGCGCCTCGGGCACGTGGGCGAACTCGAATGGCGGCTCGCCGATCGGCGCGATCAGCAGCGTGCCGGTGCCGACGAGGCGGTCAAGCATGCCGCGGCGGTACCGGATCCCGGCGACCCGCTGCAGCGGGATGTCGAACCCGCGGGTGCGCAGCAGTCCCTCGCGGACCGCGATGCGGTGCGAGGTGACGATCAGCGCGGTGCGCCACCACCCGATGAAGGGCTTGACGAACTTCCGCGCGACGATCAGCGCCCAGATCGCGAGGACGAGGAGGATCGCGATTCCCCGCACCTCGACGGGGGCCTGGGCCTCGAGGAACCCCACTATCAGCCCCGCGATCCCGGTCAGCACGATCATCAGGATGGCGGGGCCCAGCATCATCTTCCAATGCGGATGGCGGCGCAGCAGCACGCGCTCGCCCTGCGCTGCACCCGGAAACTCCATGAGCGTTATTGTGCCTTGCGCAGGTGCGTGACGTCACCCGCCGAGACGACGCGCTCCCCTTCCCCGGGCACTGCGATGACCAGGCAGCCAGCCTCGTCGATGCGCTCGGCCATCCCGGTGACGGTTCTGCCCGGCAGCGCCACGGACACCTCGGCCCCGAGGGTCGACGAGAGGGCAACGTACTGGTCCCGCAAGGGACCGGGTGCCCCGCCGCTCGCGATCCACACGTCCACCGCACGGGTGAGCCGGGACAGCACGGCAACGGCAAGGCTGGATCGGTCAGGAACGCTGCCGGACTCCAGGTACAGCGATGTGGCATCGGTCACTGGAAGCTCGCCGCGCTCGGTCGAGGCGTTGATGCCGAATCCGACGACCACTGTCGCAGGACCAGGCATGGGCGCCACCTCGGCGAGGATGCCCGCCACTTTCCTGCCGTCGACATGCACGTCGTTGGGCCACTTGAGGGTGGCCTGCACGCCGGTCTCGTCCCGGATCGCAGAGGCGAGGGCCACGCCGGTGAGGAGCGGGAGCCAGCCAAGCCGCGCAGGCGGCACGCCCGCGGCGCGCAGCAGCACCGAGGCGATGAGGGAAGTGCCGGGGGTGGTCTCCCAGGTGCGCGAGTGGCGGCCGCGGCCGGCGGTCTGCTGCTCGGCGAGGAGCACGGTGCGGTCCGTGGCCGTGGAGGCACTGGCCAGCAGGTCCGCGTTGGTCGAGCCGGTCGAGCCGACAACCTTCACGCTGTTCCAGCCCGCCTCGGCGAGCCGGGGCGCGAGCTCGGCAGCATTCAGGGGTGGGCGCGCCCCCTCGGATCCGGCGCGAGCAGGTTCGGGAGGCTGGTTCTCGGTCATGGTGCTGACGCTACGCGCGGGCACCGCTCCGTTGGGCCTTCCTGGTGCAGTTGGCAGGCGCTGGGGCAGGTTTTTGGCGGTATCGCTTAGGTATACGTCCCAGGTTTTGGAGACCACTGTCCGCGAGGGACCAAGGTTTCTCGATACACTCGCCGCCATGACCAGTGTGACCGAGCCAGAGCGAACCTCGCCCGACGCGTCCCCCGGCACTGATGCGGCGAAGGCGGATATCCACACCACAGCGGGAAAGCTCGCCGATCTGCAGCGCCGCCTCGAGGAGGCCAAGCACCCGGTGGGCGAGGCCGCGGTGCAGAAGGTCCACGACAAGGGCAAGTTCACCGCGCGGGAGCGGATCAAGCTGCTGCTCGATGACGGCTCGTTCGTCGAGCTCGACGCGCTCGCCCGGCACCGGTCCACCAATTTCGGGCTGGCCGACAACCGGCCGCTCGGCGATGGAGTGGTCACCGGCTACGGCACGATCGACGGCCGCGAGGTGTGCGTGTTCAGCCAGGATGCCGCGGTGTTCGGTGGCAGCCTCGGCGAGGTGTACGGCGAGAAGATCGTCAAGGTGATGGACCTCGCCATCAAGACCGGCCGGCCCTTGATCGGCATCAACGAGGGCGCGGGCGCGCGCATCCAGGAAGGCGTCGTCTCCCTCGGCCTCTACGGCGAGATATTCCACCGCAACGTGCTGGCCTCCGGCGTGATCCCGCAGATCTCGCTGATCATGGGTGCCGCGGCGGGCGGGCACGTCTACTCGCCCGCGCTGACGGACTTCGTGATCATGGTGGACCAGAAGTCCCAGATGTTCGTCACCGGCCCGGACGTCATCAAGACGGTCACCGGCGAGGAAGTCACCATGGAGGAGCTTGGTGGCGCCCACACGCACATGGTGAAGTCCGGCGTGGCGCACTATGTCGCCAACGACGAGACCGACGCTCTCGACTATGTCCGGGAGCTCCTGAGCTTCCTGCCGAGCAACAATCGCGGCGAGGCGCCCCGCTTCCCAGCCGATTCCCCCATCTCCGGCAGTGCCGAGGACTCCCTGACCGCCGAGGACCTCGAGCTTGACACGATCATCCCCGACTCCCCCAACCAGCCGTACGACATGCACGATGTGATTGCCCGCATTGTCGATGACAGCGAGTTCCTCGAGGTGCAGGCCCAGCGGGCGATGAACATCCTGTGCGGGTTCGCGCGCGTGGAGGGCCGCAGCGTCGGCATCGTCGCCAACCAGCCCACCCAGTTCGCGGGCACGCTCGACATCGCCGCGTCGGAGAAGGCAGCCCGGTTCGTGCGCACCTGCGACGCGTTCAACGTGCCGATCCTCACCCTTGTTGACGTGCCCGGCTTCCTGCCCGGCACCGACCAGGAGTTCAACGGCATCATTCGGCGCGGCGCCAAGCTGCTCTATGCCTACGGCGAGGCCACCGTTGGCAAGATCACTGTCATCACCCGGAAGGCCTACGGCGGCGCCTACGACGTGATGGGCTCCAAGCACATGGGTGCCGACGTCAACATCGCCTGGCCCACCGCCCAGATCGCGGTGATGGGCGCGTCCGGCGCTGTCGGGTTCGTCTACCGCCGCAAGCTGCTCGAGGCCGCGAAGAACGGCGAGGACGTCGACGCGCTGCGCTTGCAGCTCCAGCAGGAGTACGAGGACACGCTCGTCAACCCCTACATGGCGGCCGAGCGTGGCTACCTCGATGCGGTGATCCCGCCGTCGCACACCCGCTGGCATGTCTCCACCGCGCTGCGCCTGCTCGAGCGCAAGGTGGTCAATGTGCCGGCGAAGAAGCATGGGAACATTCCGCTGTGAGTACTGGAGAAGCGAGCGCCCCAGAAGCGAGCGCCCCAGAAGAGAGCGCTCCTGTATTCCTCCGGGTGGAGCGGGGCCAGCCGACCGCCGATGAGCTCGCCGCCGTGGTGGCGGTCCTTGCCGGTGCCGCTGCCGCGAGCGCCGGGGCCGGGGTCCAGGATCCGCGTCCCCGCGAGCTGTGGGGCGACCCCGTGGACAACCTGCGGCACAACCCGCCCCTGCCGCCGCGCGCATATGTCAACGGGCGCGCGTGGCGGTGACGACCCGCCTCGTGCTCGCGTCGGCGTCGCCGGCGAGGCTCGCGGTGCTGCGGGCCGCCGGCGTCGAGCCGCTCGTCCAGGTCTCCGGGGTGGACGAGGAAGCGATCATCGAAAGCCTCGGGCCGGGAGCGGGCCCCGAGGAGACGGTGATCCGGCTCGCGCAGGCCAAGGCGCATTCGGTGGCGAACGATATCGTCCCCGACCTCGATGGGGTGTGCTGGGCGGGTGCCGAGGATGTGCTTGATTGCGTGGTGATCGGCTGCGACTCCATGCTGCGCATCGGCGGGGAGCTGCAGGGCAAGCCACTTTCGCGGGACGTGGCACGGGACCGCTGGAAAACGATGATGGGGAGCACCGGCGACCTGCTGACCGGTCATTGCGTGGTCCGGGTCCGCGACGGCGCTATCGTCGATGAGGCCACCGGCTGCTCCACCACGCGCGTGCACTTCGGCGCGCCGTCCGAGCCGGACCTCGAGGCGTACCTGGCTACCGGGGAGCCCCTGGAGGTGGCGGGGGCGTTCACTCTCGACGGGCTCGGCGGCTGGTTCATCGACCGCATCGAGGGCGACCCTTCCTCGGTCATCGGGATCGGCCTCCCGCTGGTGCGGGAACTGCTCGGCAAGGTCGGGGTCACCGTCTCCACGCTGTGGCGCTAGGCACGTGCTCACAGCGCACGCCCCGCATGAGCAGGTGACGGCCGAGGATGAGCGTGACTGGCATGATGGTGCCGTCCCAGCCAAACGAACGGACGGTTGACGATCTGCATGCCCACGCGCCGTGATTTCCTCGCCCTCTCCGCCACCGCGGTCTTGCTCGCGGGATGCTCGGGGAACGGCGATGCCGGGGAGGAGCGCGCGCCCACCCGGACAGTCTCCACTCCCCTGGGGGAGGTAGAGATCCCGGCCGAGCCCCAGCGTGTCCTGGCGATCGACACGCGGCAGGACCTCGAGATCGCGCTCGCGCTCGGTCTCCCCGTGGTGGGCTACACGTCGCGGGCGGTACCGCCATGGGTGCCGCTCGGTGGTGGGGCGGAATCGCTGGAATCACCGGTGGATGTGGAGGAGGTCCGGGAGCTTGGCCCCGACCTCATTCTCGCGACGAACATCGAGGACCCCTACTGGCTCGCGCCCGGGCTGGCCGAGGTAGCGCCGGTGCTGCCGATCGATCCCGAGGCCCCATGGCCGGAGAACCTGCGCGCGGTCGCGGGCTGGCTGGGCGCTGAGCAGGCCGCGCGCGACGCGCTGGAACGGTACGACGAAAGGCTGCAGCGAGTCCGGGAGCGGCACGGGACAGCGGCGATGACGGAGACGGTCGCGGTGCTGGACCTTCGCACCCCTGGCCGCGTCGGCGATCTCAGCCATCCGCCCGGAGTGCCGTCCATGGTGCTTGCTGATCTCGAGGTGCCAGTGCTGCGCTTCACGCGGTCCGCGGACGAGCAGCTCGGGCGCGAGGCCGGTGAGGTGCTCGCGGGCGCGGATCGTCTCCTGGTGGTCTCCAATGAACCTGGCCTGGATGCGGCGTCCCTCGCCGACGATGAGGTGTTCGGCACGCTAGCCGCCGTCCGTGATGGACGTCTCGTCGTCACCGGCGATGTTGGCTACGGCTCGTTGTACACGGCGCTGGAGATCCTGATGCAGATGGACCAGTTGCTCGGGCGCTAGCGCGACCGTCGAAAGTGTGATGCGCCTCACCTGTGGGCGGGCGGAGATACGGATGAGGTGATCGTCGCCGCGCGTGGAAACCGCTACCGTTGAGGTGACAACATTTCCACGGGCATTCAAAAGGAGCTGACACCGTGCCTGTACCTCCTGAGAACAACCCAGCGTTTGCCGAGTACGCCCACCCCGAGCGCCTGGTTTCCACCGAGTGGCTGTCCTCGAACCTGGGCAGGCCCGGGCTGAAGGTCGTGGAGTCCGACGAGGACGTCCTGGTCTACGACATCGGTCACGTTCCCGGCGCCATCAAGATCGACTGGCACCTCGACCTCAATGATCCCGTGCAGCGCGACTACATCGATGGCGAGCAGTTCGCCGCCCTGATGAGCCGCAAGGGCATCAGCCGCGACGACACCATCGTCGTCTACGGCGACAAGTCCAACTGGTGGGCCGCCTACGCGATGTGGGTCTTCACGCTGTTCGGGCATCCCGATGTGCGCCTCCTCGATGGCGGGCGCGACGCGTGGATCTCCGAGGAGCGCGATACGAGCTTCGACGTGCCCCGGCTCCCCCCGACCGACTACCCGGTGGTGGAGCGGGATGACACCGTGATCCGCGCCTACCAGGACCAGGTGCTCGAGCACCTCGGCGGCGGCCCGCTGGTGGATGTGCGATCCCCGCAGGAGTACACCGGCGAGCGCACCCACATGCCCGATTACCCCGAGGAGGGCGCCCTGCGCGGCGGGCACATCCCCACCGCCGTGAGCATCCCGTGGGCGAAGGCCGCGGCGAGCGACAGCCGCTTCAAGTCGCGCGCCCAGCTCGAGGAGGTCTACGGCGGCATGGCTCCCACCGATGACACGATCGTCTACTGCCGCATCGGCGAGCGCTCGAGCCACACCTGGTTCGTCCTCACCTACCTGCTCGGATTCACCCGCGTGCGCAACTATGACGGCTCGTGGACCGAGTGGGGCAACACGGTGCGTGTCCCGATCGCCAAGGGCGAGCAGCCCGGTCCGGCTCCCGCTGCATCATGACAGGCAGCACGGTGCCCGGATCGTTGCAGGAGATCATCGACGACTTCCAGGCCATGGAGGGCGAGGAGCGCGTGCAGCTGCTGCTCGAGTTCAGCCGCGAGCTGCCCCCGCTGCCGCCCGAGCTCGAGGAGGCGGCGATGGAACCAGTGCCCGAATGCCAGTCGCCGCTGTTCCTTTCCGTCGATGCCACCGACAGGGCCGCGGTCGTGCTGCACTTCAGCGCGCCGCAGGAAGCACCCACCACGCGCGGGTTCGCCTCCATCCTCCATCAGGGGCTCGACGGGCTCAGCGCCGACGAGATCCTCGGCGTGCCCGATGATTTCTACCTGCAGCTCGGTCTCGAGTCGATCGTCAGCCCGCTGCGGCTGCGCGGCATGTCCGCCATGCTCACGCGGGTGAAGCGCCGCGTCCGCGAGGGCTGAGGCAGCAGGTCCAGGACCGGCGCGCACAGGATTCCGGTGGATATTCTGTCGCGTCGGTCACTCCGTTGCGTCCCCTGTTCTGCGAGAGTCAGGGGTAACGAGTTCTCCCCAGATCGGCAGCCGGCTCACACATACCGGCGCCGACTGCATAGACTCATCACCGACGCAACCTCGATCCGTTGTTCCCGGGGGGTGTCGCACGACCGTGCCGGCCCCCGGTGAGCAACCTTGTTGAACCCAGGAGGGTCAGTGCCCAGCGAGACGACTGCACGCATCACCAAGGTCCTCGTTGCCAACCGTGGCGAGATTGCGGTGCGGGTGATCCGGGGGGCCCGGGACGCGGGCATCGCGAGCGTCGCCGTGTACGCCGAGCCCGATGCCAACGCTCCGTTCGTGCGGCTCGCCGATGAGGCCTACGCCCTTGGCGGGCAGACCTCGGCGGAGTCCTACCTCGTCTTCGACAAGGTGATCGACGCCGCCCGCCAGTCCGGCGCGAACGCGATCCACCCCGGCTACGGGTTCCTCTCCGAGAACGGCGACTTCGCGCAGGCGGTGATCGACGCCGGGCTGATCTGGATCGGCCCGGACCCGCAGTCCATCCGCGACCTCGGCGACAAGGTCACCGCGCGCCACATCGCGATGCGCGCCGGTGCCCCGCTCGTGCCCGGAACCGCCGATCCCGCCGCGAACGCGGACGAGGTCGTGGACTTCGCCAAGGAGCATGGCCTGCCCATCGCGATCAAGGCAGCATTCGGTGGCGGCGGCCGCGGCATGAAGGTCGCCCGCACGATGGAGGAGATCCCCGAGCTGTTCGACTCCGCCACCCGCGAGGCAGTCTCGGCGTTCGGTCGTGGCGAGTGCTTCGTGGAGCGCTACCTCGACAAGCCCCGCCACGTCGAGGCACAGGTGATCGCCGACAAGCACGGCAACGTCGTGGTCGTCGGCACCCGTGATTGCTCGCTGCAGCGCCGCTTCCAGAAGCTCGTCGAGGAGGCACCCGCCCCGTTCCTCTCCGACGCGCAGCGCGATGAGATCCACAGCTCCGCCAAGGCCATCTGCCGGGAGGCCCACTACCACGGTGCTGGCACCGTCGAGTACCTCGTCGGCCAGGATGGGCTGATCTCGTTCCTCGAGGTCAACACGCGCCTGCAGGTGGAGCATCCAGTCACCGAGGAGACCTCCGGCATCGACCTCGTGCGCGAGCAGTTCCGCATCGCCGAGGGCCAGGTCCTCGACCTCAAAGAGGATCCCAAGCCGCGCGGCCACTCGTTCGAGTTCCGCATCAACGGCGAGGACGCGGCCCGCAACTTCCTGCCCGCCCCCGGCGCGATCACCACCTATGAGGTTCCTTCCGGCCCCGGCGTTCGCGTCGACTCGGGCGTGGAGGCAGGCAGCATCATCGGTGGCCAGTTCGACTCGATGCTCGCCAAGCTCATCGTCACCGGCGCTACCCGCCAGGAGGCGCTCGAGCGGTCCCGCCGCGCGCTCGCCGAGTTCGTCGTCGATGGCATGGCCACGGTGATCCCGTTCCACCGGGCCGTCATCGAGGATCCCGCCTTCATCGGCGACGCCAACGGGTTCGAGGTGCACACCCGCTGGATCGAGACCGAGTGGGACAACAACGTCGAGCCGTTCGGCGGCGGCCTTGCCCCCGAGGAGGAAGTCCTGCCCCGGCAGAAGCTGGTCGTCGAGGTCGGCGGCAAGCGCCTCGAGGTCTCGCTGCCCGGTGATTTCTCCGTCGCTGCGAACGGCAATGGCGGCGCCCGCAAGAAGCCGAAGTCGCGCACCCGCGGCGCGGCCGGCGGCGCGGGAGCCTCCGGTGATGCCGTCGTCGCGCCCATGCAGGGCACCGTGGTGAAGGTCGCGGTCGAGGAGGGCCAGGAGATCCAGGAGGGCGAGCTCGTGGTCGTCCTCGAGGCGATGAAGATGGAGAACCCCGTCACCGCGCACAAGAGCGGAACCGTCACCGGGCTCGAGGTCAGCCCCGGCACCGCGGTCACCCAGGGCACAGTCCTGCTCGAGCTCAAGTAGCACCGGCAGCTTTCACGACCCACGGATCCCCCATGCTGCCGATACAATCGGCAGCATGGGGGATTCTCCGGATAGACGTCCAGAAGTGCGCATCGGCCATGCCGAGCGGCAGGCTGCCCTTGATGCGCTGGCCGAGCATTTCAGCGAGGGCAGGCTCACGCTGCCCGAGTTCGATGAGCGGACCGCGCGCGCGGCAGCGGCTCTCACTCGCGCCGAGCTCGAGCCGCTATTCGACGACCTGCCCGCGCTCGGCAGCACAACCGCCGTGCCCGCCGTGCCGGCTGCGCCGCAGGACCCCACGCCATTGCGGCAGCGCATCCCCCGCGACACCATCATGGCGCTCTCGCCGTTCGTGGCGCTCGCGCTGTTCATCATCCTCGATTTCCCGAACGACTGGCTGCTGTTCCTCCTGATCCCAGTGATGGGCATCGTGCTCTACGCCGGGGACGAGGAAGGCTGCGGTGAGGACTCCGGCAAGGACTAGCCCCGCGATAAGGCGGACTAGCGACACGGCAGACTGGGGGGCATGGAACCAGTCGAGATCAATGCCGGCCAGTGGTACTTGCGGGCCCTGCGCCATGACGAGCGCGTCAATGATTCCGCCGCCCTACGGGCTCACGGCATCACCGAGCCCGCGGAATACGTCGCCCGATGCTCGAGCGACTGGGCCAGCGAGCAGCGGCTCACCTGGGCAGTGTGCGAGCCCACCACGGGCGAGATGCTGGGCGAGGTCATCGTGGAGCCGGTCGACCCGCCCGTGCGCGAGGGTGGCGCGGCACGCCTGGAGTCCTGGGGGGTCGCCGGGACCGAGGAGGCCATCGCCACCGCGCGCGCGTCGGTGCTGCGCTTCGCGCGCGGTGGGCTTGGCCTCGAGCTGGCGGACCAGATGTGATCTTGTCGGCCGCGCGGGCCATCCACCCGGAGCCGCGGGTAGCGTGATCAGGAGACGAGGCTCAGGGAGGTGCTCATGTCCACTCGCTCACCCATCCGGGTCGCGGTCACGGGCGCGGCAGGAACGATCGGGTACTCGATGCTGTTCCGCATCGCGTCGGGAGCCATGCTCGGCTCGGATGTCCCGGTCCGGCTGAGCCTGCTGGAGATCCCGCAGGCCCTGCGCGCCGCCGAGGGCGTTGCCATGGAGCTCGCCGACTCCGCATTCCCTCTCCTTGATGGCGTGGACATCACCGATGATCCCCGGGAAGCATTCGATGGCGCTTCGGTGGCCCTGCTCGTGGGGGCCCGCCCGCGCGCCGTGGGGATGGAGCGCAAGGACCTGCTCGAGGTCAACGGAGCGATCTTTGGCCCGCAGGGGCGCGCGATCAACGACGTCGCGGCAGAGGACGTGCGCATCGTGGTAGTGGGCAATCCCGCGAACACCAACGCCGCCATCGCGCGGGCGCATGCCCCCGATGTTCCCGCGTCGCGGTTCACCGCGCTCACGCGGCTCGACCACAATCGCGCGCTCGCGCAGCTCGCCATCCGGGCCGACGTTCCGGTGGGCCAGGTGCGCAACGTGACGATCTGGGGCAATCATTCCGCGACCCAGTACCCGGACATCTTCCATGCGGACGTAGCGGGCAAGCCCGGCGCCGAGCTCGCTCGCGATGAGGCCTGGCTGACCGAGCAGTTCATCCCCACCGTGGCGCAGCGCGGTTCGGCGATCATCGAGGCGCGGGGCACATCCTCCGCGGCGTCCGCGGCGAACGCGACGATTGATCATGTGCGCGACTGGTCGCTCGGCACGCCCGAGGACACGTGGACCTCGGTAGCACTGCCCTCCCCTGGCTTGTACGGCGTGCCCGAGGGCCTGGTTTCCTCGTTCCCCGTGGTCTCGCGGGGCGGCGAGTGGGAGATCGTCGAGGGGCTCGAGCATGGCGAGCTGTCACGGCGACGGATCGCGGCATCGGTGGCGGAGCTCGAGGAGGAGCGATCGGCGGTCGAGGCGCTGGGGCTGCTGCCGGGGTGATCGTGGTGCGCGCGCTGCCGCTGCTGGCCTCCTTCGTGGTGGTGTGCGTGATGCTGTTCTCCCCCGCGCCTGAGACCAGCAGCGCGATACCGCACCTCGACAAGGCGATTCATGCGGGCATGTTCGTAGCGCTCGCCGTGGCCTCGCGATTCGCCCGCATTCCCGTGATGGCGAGCCTCGGGTGGCTGCTGCTGTTCGCGGTGGCGTCGGAGGTCTTGCAGGGCGCGCTGCCCATTGATCGGTCCCCGGATCCCATCGACGCGGTCGCCGACGCGTTTGGTGCGATAATGGGAATCCTGTTGTACAACAAGCTTTTTGATGCGCGAAGCGAGGATACTGCGTGACCGTTCAAGTCCCGTTCACGAAGAGAACGATTCACCCGACGGCACGTCCAGTGCACCCCGCCCCGCGTACCGGAAGCGGTAGAGTAGCAATTGTGAGCAATGCGCGCGACAAGGAATCCGCACCGGAAAGCCCGGTAGCGAGAACGTCGCGCGTCCGCCTGAGGCTGCCGCTTCCCCTCTCCCTCGGCGGCAATGGCCACCACCGCGATCTCGTGCCCGAACCGCTCGAGCCAAGCGGCAACGATCCCGCGTCCCACCACGGGCGGGTTCCCGATGCGCTGCGCTCCGTGGTCGCGGTCCCCGGTCATCTCGGCAAGACGGCGAAGGGCGCGCTCACCCCGGCTCGCAATGCGATCGTGCATGCCTCCCACACGCTGACGCCCCGCCCGTCCCCCGAGCCCGATCCCCCCGTGCTCACAGCGAGCGATGCGGAGATCCTGCGCGCTGTGCAGCAGGAACTGCAGATCCTCGCGCGCACAGTCCGGGACCGCCGCATCCGCCGCCGCCTCCACGCCGCCCGCGAATGCCTCAACGAGGTGGGCAAGGAGACCAAGACCTCCGGGCTGGTGCCGCGACGGTCGCGCAATCGGGATTCGCTCGCCCGGCTCCAGCACGTGCGGGCCGTCGAGCTGCAGCGCCGCCGAAATCCGCTGCATCCCCTGCGGTATCCCGGCTACATGAAGTTCGCCATCAGCAAGATCTAGCAAGATCAAAGGTCTCGATACGGCAACGATCACCATCGCCTACACTGCTGTAATGCCGGGGATCACCAGATCGAAGCGGTGGGCCGCGATCGCGCTCGCCACGCTCACCACTATCGCCGCGACCAGCCTCGCGACCAGCGCCCAGGCCCAATCGCCCGGCTTCTACAACCCTCCGGCCGCGGCCAGCACGGCCAGCCCCGGGAACATCGTCAAGGCCGAGCCGCTCACCCTCCTGCTCGAGATCCCCACCCCCGACGGCATCCTGCCCGCAGCGGGCACCCGCATCATGTACGGCAGCACCGACGGCAACGGGCAACCCACCACCGTGACCGGCACCTACCTCGATCCTGCTGTCCCCTGGAACGGGCCCGGGCAGCGCCCACTCGTCAGCCTCGCGCCCGGGACGCAGGGGCAGGGCGATCAATGCGCCCCCTCCAAGCTCGCCAGCCAGCTCATCCAGTACACCCCACCACTCGACCTCCGCGGCGAATACGAGATCCCCTTCATCACCGCCATGCTCGCCCAGGGCATCGCCGTTGTCGTCACCGACTACCAGGGACTCGGCACCCCCGGTCACCACACCTACGTCAACCGCCTCGCCCAGGGCCATGCCGTCCTTGACGCCGCCCGTGCCGCGCAGCAGCTCCCCGGCACCCGCATCACCAACAACGGCCCCATCGCGCTGTGGGGCTACTCCCAGGGCGGATCCGCTGCAGCCTCCGCAGCCGAGCTGCACAGCACCTACGCGCCCGAGCTCGACCTCAAGGGCACCTACGCCGGGGCGCCACCGGCCGATCTCGCCGCCGTGCTCCGGGAGATCGACGGCACCATCCTCACCGGCGCCATCGGCTACGCCATCAACGGCTTCACCGAGACCTACCCCGAGATAAAGCCCGTCCTCGAATCCGAGATCAACGAGCGTGGCGCCACCATGCTCCGCGACGTGGCCGGACAATGCGTCGCCGAGACCGCCCTCAGCTACGGCTTCCAGCAGACCAGCAGCTTCACCCGGACCGGGGAGCCCCTTTCCACCGTCCTCGACCGCTATGACATCGCCGCCCGCATCCTCGCGGACCAGAAGCTCGGCACTCTCGACCCCAGTGCCCCCGTGCTCCTGCAGTTCGGCACCGCCGACGACCTCATCCCCGCCGGGCAAGTCCGCCAGCTCGCCGCTGACTGGTGCTCCCGCGGCGCCACCGTCCAGCTCTCCGAGAACCCGCTGCCCCCGATCCTGCCTGGCCTCGCTGTCAACCACGCCCTCCCCTATGTCGCGGGCATCGCCGAATCCATCACCTTCATCAACGACCGGATCGCCGACCGCCCCGTGACGGGAAACTGCTAGCAGCATCGTCGGCGCACCACGAGCAACCACCGATTGTTGCTAGCATTCGCGGGTGCAGCGAAATCTCGTCATGACCGTCATCGGCGATGACCGCGCCGGCCTCGTATCGGCGCTAGCCACCGTCATCACCGCGCATAGCGGAAACTGGGAACGCAGCCAGATGGCTGAGCTAGCCGGGAAGTTCGCCGGGATCCTCGTGGTCACTGTGCCTGCCGAGCAGGTCGACGCGTTGATCACCGCAACACGGGCGCTCGACGGGCTCCTCGATGTCTCGGTCCACGAGGGCGCCGGGCCCGCCGCTGCCGGTGAGAAGCCGCGGCATCTCGCGATCAGCGTGCTGGGAAACGACCATCCCGGCATCGTCCACGAGCTCTCCTCCGCCCTCAGCTCGCGCGGGCTGAGCATCGACAAGGTCACCACCGCCACGCGCGAGGCACCCATGGCCGGGGGCATGCTCTTCGAGGCACACCTCGAGGTGCGGCTGCCACACGACATCGAAGTGTCCTCCATCCGTTCCGACCTCGAGCGCATCGCGGCGGAGCTGCTCGTCGACCTCGAGATCGACGAGCGGCACGACGCGACCATCTGACGGGCGTCGCACGGGCTGGCGGCTGGCGTTCTCGGCGGCGAGAGTGCGATAAACGCCAGCAAATCGCGATGGAGCTGTCGTTTATCGCACGCTCGCGCGACAATCGCACAGTCGGGGCGCCGGAGCGAGGCCGAGCCCAACCGAACCCGAGCCCCCGCTACCTCCGCGCGTCCACCACGTCGGTGACGGGCTCGAGGAGGTACTCGCGCGATTCGGGCGCGGCAGCACGCAGCGCATCGGCGGAGGCGTCGTCGGGTTGCTGCTGGGAGTCGATCTCGGCCTTGACCCGCGCGTCGAAGAGCTCGACCTCGCGGCGGCGCTCCTGCTCGTTCCAGCCGAGCACGGGCGCGACGAGGGAGGCGACCTCCTCGGCGCAGTCGACGCCCCGGTGGGAGTACTCGATGGCGATGCGGGTACGCCGGGCCAGGATGTCCTCGAGGTGCAGGGCCCCCTCGGCGGCGACGGCATACACGATCTCGACCTTGAGGTAGTCGGGCGCATCAGTGAGTGGCTCGAGGAGCGTCGGATCATTCTCGGCGAGGGCGAGCACGTCGCCGATGAGGGATCCGTAGCGGTCGAGGAGATGCCGCACCCGGTAGGGGTGCACGCCGTATTGCGCGCCAAGGTGGTCTGCCTGGTTGACGAGCGCATGGTATCCATCCGCGCCGAGCAGTGGAACTTGCTCGGTGATCGACGGCGCGACCCGCACGGGAACGTACCGGACTGCGGCCTCGATCGCGTCAGCGGCCATTACGCGGTAGGTGGTGTACTTCCCGCCAGCTATGGCGATGAGCCCGGGCGCGACCTCCGCGACGGCATGCTCGCGGGAGAGCTTGGAGGTGCTGTCGCTCTCGCCGGCGAGCAGTGGACGCAGGCCTGCGTACACACCGGTGATGTCCTCGGGACGCAGCGGGGTCACGAGCACCTTGTTGACGTGGGCGAGGATGTACTCGATGTCGGCGCGCGTCGCGGCGGGGTGCGCGAGGTCGAGGTGCCAGTCGGTGTCGGTGGTGCCGATGATCCAGTGCCGGCCCCACGGGATGACGAACAGCACGGACTTCTCGGTGCGCAGGATGATCGCGGACTCGCTGATGATGCGATCCCGTGGCACCACGATGTGCACGCCCTTCGACGCGCGCACTCGGAAGCGGCCGCGCTGCCCCGAGAGTTCTTGCAGCTCATCGGTCCACACGCCGGCGCAGTTGACTACCGCGTGGGCGCGCACCTGCCCGATCTCCCCGGTCTCGCAGTCCTGCACGCGCACTCCGGCGACACGGTCCGCTTCCTTGAGGAAACCGACGACCTGTGTCGAGCAACGCACGATCGCCCCGTAGTTCGCGGCGGTGCGGGCGACGGTCATGGTGTGCCGGGCGTCGTCGACGACGGTATCGAAATACCGGATCCCGCCGATCAGGGAGCGTCGCTTGAGCGCGGGCGCCATGCGCAGCGCCCCGGCCCTGGTCAGTTGCTTCTGCGCCGGCACTGATTTCGCGCCGCCCATGCGGTCATACAGGAAGATGCCCGCGGAGACGTAGGGCCGCTCCCAGTAGCGCTTGGTGAGGGGGAACAGGAACTCCAGTGGCTTCACGAGGTGCGGCGCGAGGCGGCTCATCGCCAGCTCCCGCTCGTGCAGGGCCTCGCGCACCAGGCCGAACTCCAGCTGCTCCAGGTAGCGCAGGCCACCGTGGAACATCTTCGACGACCGGCTCGAGGTGCCCGATGCCAGGTCGCGCGCCTCGACGAGACCCACGCGCAGGCCACGGGTCGCGGCATCCAGCGCGGCCCCGCAGCCGACGATGCCACCGCCAATGACGAGCACGTCGAACATCTCGGTCGTCAGCGCGTTCCATGCCTCGTCGCGCCGGCGCGGACCTAGCACGTGGTTGTCCGAACGGTGTGCCACCATGTCTCCCTCGGCATCATCCCGCGCGCCCCTGCCCGGGCCCGCAGTGCATTGTCGCCTCGGTGCCCAGGCTAGAGGCACCCATGCGATCCCGCACTTGCCTCACCAACAGCGACACACGACCGTGATATGCCCATTGGTGGACCAAAGCCGCGGAACCACCGTGGAATGCCCGCCGCATGCTCCCTCGGCCTAGTAGCTTGGGCACGACATGCACGCCCCATCCGCAGGAGCAGACATGACCGCGACCCCCGCCGCAGATCCGTCGAAGTACATCGCCGCGATCGACCAGGGAACCACCTCGAGCCGCTGCATCATCTTCGACCATGCCGGGCGCATCGTCACCACGGTGCAGAAGGAGCACCAGCAGATCTTCCCCCACGCGGGATGGGTCGAGCATGATCCCGTCGAGATCTGGACCAATGTCCGCGAGGTCGTCGGCGGTGCCATCGCCAAGGCTGACCTCCCCAGGGATGCCATCGCTGCCGTGGGCATCACCAACCAGCGCGAGACCACCGTCGTCTGGGACCGCGCCACCGGCGAGCCCCTCTACAACGCCATCGTCTGGCAGGACACCCGCACCGAGCCGATCTGCGAGGAGCTCGCCGCCGAGCACGGCCCCGACCGGTTCCGCGACCGCACCGGGCTGCCCATCTCCACCTACTTCGCCGGGCCCAAGATCCGCTGGATCCTCGACAACGTCGACGGTGCCCGCGAGCGCGCCGAGAATGGCGAGCTGTGCTTCGGGACCATGGACACCTGGGTGCTGTGGAACGCCACGGGCGGCCCCGCGCGCAACGGCGAGCCGGAAGGCGTCCACGTCACCGACGTCACCAACGCCTCACGCACCCTCCTGATGGACCTGCGCACCCTCGAGTGGGATGCCGAGCTGTGCGAGGCCATCGGCATCCCCATGGCCATGCTGCCCGAGATCCGCAGCTCGTCCGAGCACTACGGCACCATCCGGCCCCGCCGCGGCCTCGACGGCGTCCCCATCACCGGGATCCTCGGCGACCAGCAGGCCGCCACCTTCGGCCAGGCCTGCCTCTCCCCCGGCGAGGCCAAGAACACCTACGGCACCGGCAACTTCCTGCTCCTCAACACCGGCACCGAACCTGTCACCAGCACCCACGGCCTGCTCACCACCGTCGCCTACAAGATCGGCAACGGCCCCGCCGTCTACGCCCTCGAAGGATCCATCGCCGTCACCGGCTCGCTGGTGCAATGGCTCCGCGACAACCTCGGCATGATCCGCGACGCCCCCGAGATCGAGGCCCTTGCCCGCGAAGTGCCCGACAACGGCGACGTCTACTTCGTGCCCGCGTTCTCCGGGCTCTTCGCTCCCCGATGGCGGCCCGATGCCCGCGGCGCCCTCGTCGGCCTCACTCGCTTCCACACCAAGCACCACATCGCCCGCGCGGCCCTCGAGGCCACGGCGTACCAGACCCGCGAGGTGCTCGAGGCCGCCCACGCCGACTCCGGCGTGCAGCTCTCCGCTCTCAAGGTCGACGGCGGCATGGTCGCCAATGACCTCCTCATGCAGTTCCAGGCCGACATCCTCGGCGTGCCCGTGATCCGGCCCGTCGTCTCCGAGACCACCGCTCTTGGCGCGGCATACGCGGCCGGGCTCGCCGTCGGGTACTGGTCCAGCGAGGACGAGATCCGGGACAACTGGGTCGAGGACAAGATCTGGGAACCGAGCATGGATGCCGACGAGCGCGAGCACCTCTACGCGCAATGGAACAAGGCCGTGGAGCGCACCTACGGCTGGGCGTAGCGGGATTGGGGTCGGGGCTTGAGCCTGGCTGGTTGGGGCGGTTGGGCTCCCTAGTCGGCAAAAGCACGGGAAAACGTCAAACGCGATAGAAGCCGCCTGGGGATTCCGGCGGCTTCTATCGCGTTCGCGGATGCGATCAAACTAGTCGAGGTCGTCGTGGCGCATGAGCTGCCGGGCGGCCTCGTTGATGGAGCCCGACAGCGAGGGGTACACCGAGAAGGTGGAGGCGAGGTCGTTGACGCTCAGGTGGTTCTGCACGGCCATGGCGATGGGCAGGATCAGCTCGGAGGCGTCGGGGGCGACGATGACTCCGCCGATGACCACTCCCGTGGCGGGGCGGCAGAAGATCTTCACGAAGCCGCGGCGCAATCCCATCATCTTGGCGCGCGGGTTGGTGTTGAGCGGCAGCATGACGGTACGTGCAGGAATGTGACCCTCGTCGATGGCGCTCTGGGCGACGCCGACGGTGGCGATCTCCGGGCGGGTGAAGATGGCGGAGGCAACCGTCTTGAGCTTGATCGGGTTCACTCCCTCGCCGAGCGCGTGATACATGGCGATGCGGCCCTGCATCGCGGCGACCGAGGCGAGTGGCAGCAGTCCGGTGCAGTCACCGGCGGCATACACGCCGGGGACAGTGGTGCGGGAAACGCGATCGACCTGGATGTAGCCGCCCTCGTTGGTCTCGATGCCAACGCTGTCGAGTCCGAGGGTGCCGGTGTTCGGGACCGAGCCGACCGTCATGAGGGCGTGGCTGCCCTCGACCGTGCGCCCGTCATCGATCGTGACGAGGACACCATCGGCGGTGGTCTCGACGGCGTCGGCGCGGGCGTGCTTGATCAGGGTGACGCCACGCTCGGCGAAGGATTCCTCGAGCACGATGGCGGCGTCGGCGTCCTCCGAGGGCAGCACGCGATCCCGGCTGGTGACGACGGTGACCTTGACGCCCATCTCGGTGTAGGCGTTGACGAACTCGACACCGGTGACACCGGATCCCACCACGATGAGGTGCTCGGGCAGGTCCTCGAGGTCGTAGAGATGACGCCAGGTGAGGATGCGCTTGCCGTCAGGCTTCGCGCGAGGGAGCACGCGGGGCGCGGAGCCCGTGGCGATCAGGACGACCTCGGCGTCGATGGTGCACTGCTCGCCATTGAACAGGTCGGCCTGCACGGTGTGCGTGGCAAGCCCCCGGGCGGAATCGACGAGCTTGCCGACGCCGTTGAGCAGGGTCACGCCTTCCCGCTGGAGGCGCGCGCGGATGTCCGCGGATTGCGCCTGGGCGAGGCTCTTGACGCGTTCATGGACTTGCGGGACGGAGATGCCAACGTTGTTCAGGTCGAACTCGATGCCCAGCGCGGAAGCCCGGCGCAGGTCGGAGCGGATACCGGTGGAGGCGATGAATGTCTTGGACGGCACGCAGTCATAGAGGACGCAGGCCCCGCCGATCCCGTCGGCATCAACGACGGTGACCTCGCCTCCGTGTTGTGCTGCGACGAGCGCGGCCTCGTAGCCCGCTGGTCCGCCGCCAATAATGACTATCCGGGTCATTGGTGGGATCCTCCGTCCGCCATGGGTGAGCGTCGTTCCGGTGTCCAACGCTATAGCGTCGGCGTGGATCACGTGCGCATGGGTGGCTGTATCGGGGAAGATGGAGGCAAGTGATATCGCCGTGCGACGAGAAAGACGTGGGGTTCTGCTGTGCCTTTGTATGCCGCTTACGGGTCGAACATGGATCCGGAACAGATGCTTGCTCGCGCTCCCCATTCGCCGATGTCCGGCACGGGGTGGCTCGATGGGTGGCGCCTGACCTTCGGCGGTGACGATATCGGCTGGGAGGGCGCGCTCGCCACGGTCGTGGAGGAGCCAGGCTCCCGGGTATTCGTGGTGCTGTACGACGTCACGCCCGAGGATGAGGTGAGCCTTGACCGGTGGGAAGGCACCGAGATGGGCATTCATCGCAAGCTGCGGGTGCGGGTCGACCTCAAGAGTGGCGGCTCGACGCTGGCGTGGCTGTATGTGCTCGATGCCTATGAAGGTGGCTTGCCGTCAGCGCGGTACATCGGTGTGATGGCTGATGCGGCGGAGAAAGCGGGCGCGCCCGAGGTCTATGTTCATGCTTTGCGATTGCGAGCGAGCCGCAACGTCGGGCCTGGTCCGACATTTGACTGAGCGTCGGGCCTGGTCCGGCATTCGACTAGCAGCGTCCCCGGAGCACGAGCCAGCTAGCCCGGGAACACGGGGACCGCGGCGGTGACATGGATGTCCACCGGGTCGCCGAGCCGGAGGCGCTTGTCGCCCGGGGTGAACGAGCGCACCCGAGTGGTGCCGTCCGCGCTGGTGACGGTGATGATGGTGGCTGGCCCGGTGAAGCGCACATCCGAGACGCGGTAGTCGCTGGCGGCGAGAGCGGGTGTGATGTCGATCTGCTCGGGGCGGATCAGCGCGGTGCCGGGCGAGGTCGCGCCATTGAGGATCGGGATGGCGCCGAGGGGGGTTCGGGCCCATCCGTCGGGCGCCGTGCCGGGATCGGCGGGAACAGTGATGGAATCGCCGACGAACTGGCCGACCTCGAGCGTGGCGGGCGTGTGGTAGATCTCCTCGGGGGTGCCTATCTGGGCGACCTGGCCACCGAGCATGACGGCAACGCGGTCCGCCATGCCGAGGGCCTCGTCCTGGTCATGGGTGACGAGCACCGAGGTAATGCGGCGCTCATGCAGCAGTGCCCGGACATCCGCGCGCAAAGTGGCGCGCAGCCCGGCGTCGAGAGCACTGAATGGCTCGTCGAGCAACACGATGGCCGGGGTGGGAGCGAGCGCGCGGGCTAGGGCGATGCGCTGCTGCTGGCCGCCCGAGAGCTGCGCTGGCCTGGCCTTGCCGTAGCCGGGCAATCCCACGAGGTCGAGGAGGGTCTCGGTGGCGGCCGCGCGCTGGGCCCGGGTAGTGCCGCGGCGAAGACCGTAGCCGACGTTGGCGCCAACCGTGAGGTGCGGGAACAGTGCGCCTTCCTGCGGGACGAGGCCGACGCGGCGCCGCTCGGGCGCGATGTGCACGGTTGAATCGCGCGCGACGGTGTGCTCGCCGATAGCGATGCTGCCCCTGCTGATGCGGTGGAGCCCGGCGATGGACCGGAGCAAGGTGGTCTTGCCGCATCCGGATGGGCCGAGCACGGCAAGCAGCTCGCCGGGTTGGATGGCGAGGGTGATGTCGTCGAGAACCTGATGGCGGCCGTAGCCGGCGACCAGGCCGTTGATACCGAGCGCGCTGGGGCGTGCGTTCATGCGCGGGCGCTCTCCTTCGTTGCGGCAGGTGATGTGGTCTCTTCAGGACCGTCGGACTCGCCGGCGAGGGGCAGGCGGGGGGTGGTGGAGCGCCAGCCCATGACATTGCCGAGCAGCAGCGCGGGCAGCGCGGCGACGAGGATGAGAGCGACGGCGTAGGGCGCTGCTGCCCCGTAGGCGAGGTCGGCGGTGTGGGACCACAGTCCCGTGGCGAGGGTGTCAACAGTGGTCGGGCGGAGCATGAGGGTGGCGGGCAGCTCCTTGGCGACAGCGAGGAACACCAGCGCCGCTCCGGCCGCGGTGCCGGGCAGCGCGAGCGGCAGGATGACGCGGGCGCTCGTGCGCCAGCGCGGCTCGCCGAGGGTGGCGGAGACGTCCTCGAGTGATTCCGGGATGGCCTCGATGGCAGAGCGGATGGCGCCGACCGCTAGCGGCAGGAACAGCACCATGTAGGCGATGATCAGCATGGGGATCTGCTGGTAGAACTGGGGCAGCGCGCGTATTCCGAGGAAGACCACGGCAAGACCGACGGTGATGCCGGGCAGCGCGAAGCCGATGTAGGAGACGGACTCGGCCGTGCGGGCGGCGAGGGAGCGGGAGCGCGCGGCGAGCAGCCCGATCGGGATGGCGACGAGCGTGGTGGCGAGCGCTGCGAGGCCGGCCACCTGGATGGTGGAGGCGGTGGCGGACCAGATCTCGCTCCAGGTCACGGATACCCGCTGGCTGCGGAGCATCCAGCGCCCGAGGGCGGCGAAGGGCAGGAGGACGCCCACGGCGATCACGATGCCGGAAAGCAGGTAGACCGGGAGAACGAGCGGGCCAAGCACGAAGGGCCGGGGCACGCGCGGCGCTCCGGTGGCGATGCGCGCGGCGAACCCGCGGCGGGCGCGACGTTCCGCGATGGTCAGGAGGATGGCCGCCGCAGCGAGGATGAGGCCAAGGATCGCAGCCGGAGTGCGATCGAAGGAGCCCTGGTAGCTCATGAAGATCGCGACGGTAAAGGCGTCGTACCGCATGAGCGCGACAGCACCGAAGTCACTGAGCGTGTAGAGCGCGACGAGCAGGCCCCCGGCGGTGGCGGCGGGCCAGACCTGCCGGGTGGTGATGGAGAGGACCGCGCGCACGCGGGAGCGCCCGAGGGTCTGGGCCACTTCCTCGCCCGCGGGGTCGGCGGCAGCGAGGGCCGCTGCTACGGGCAGGAATACATACGGGTAGCTCGCGATCGTCAGGACCGTGGCGGCACCGATGAAGCCAGTGAGCTGCGGCAGCTCCGCTACCCAGAGGAATCCCAGGACGTACGACGGGATAGCCAGGGGAAGGGTGAACAGGACGCCGAGCATCCGGCGCCCGCGCAGGTTGGTGCGCACCACGATCCACGCCAGCAGGGAGCCGAGGATGATGCAGGCAACAGTCACCGTGAGGGCGAGGATGCTGCTGCGCCAGAAGAGCTCTAGGGTGCGTGGCCGCTCAAGGACCTCCCGCACGACCATGGGCCCCCGCTCGAGGGCACGCACGATGAGATAGAGCAGCGGGGTCGTGGCGAGAGCGGCTATGGCCAGCGCGGCCGCCCCGAGCAGGGGGCGACCGCGCTGGCTCATGCTGGGCTTCCGGCTCAGAGCAGGCCGACCTCGGTGAGGAGCTGCTGCGTCTGCTCGAGGGACTCGAGCTCGGAGAGGTCGATGTCGGGGCCCTGGAGCTCATCGAGCTGGGGGCGTCCCTCGTCGGTGACCTCGAGCGCTTCGACCACGGGATACTCGGCGGTCTCGTCGAGGAAGTACTGCTGGGCGTCGACAGACAGCATTGCCCGAATGACGCGCTCGGCAGCCTCCTGCTGCTCGGAGCTGACGAGGATGCCGGCTCCGGCAATGTTCACGAGGGCGCCCTCGTCGCCGGGGGCGAGGTAGTTCACCGCGGAACGCATGTTCTCGGCACCCTTGTCCCGCGCGAGCCGGTACCAGTAGTAGTGGTTGATCAGGCCAAGCTCGACCTGGCCCTCCTCGACGGCGTTGAGGACGGAGATGTTGTTGTCGTAGCGGACGGGCTCGTTGTCGCGGAATGCCTCGAGCCATTCCCGAGCCCCGTCCTCGCCGCGGGAGACGCGCAGCGCGGTGACGAATGCCTGCCAGGATGCGTTGGTGGGCGCGAACCCGACCTTGCCGCGCCAGCGCGGATCAACCACGGCGTCGATTGTGTCGGGCACGTCCGCGGCGTCGACGGCCTCGGTGTCATGGACGATCACGCGGGCACGGCCGGAAGTGGCGACCCAGTTCCCGTCGGCGGCCTGGTACTCGTCGGGAACGAGGCCCAGGGTCTCGGGCGCGAGGGGGGCGAGCAGCCCCGCGCTCGCTACGGCACCGAGCGCACCAGCATCCTGCGCGAAGAAGACATCGGCGGGCGAGCGGTCGCCCTCCTCGAGGATCTGCGCGGCGAGCTCGGAGGTGCTGCCGTAGCGCACCTCGATGGAGACGTCGGCGAGATCCTCGATCGTGGGGATGAGGTCACCAACGAGGCCCTCGCCGCGCCCGGAGTACATCACGAGCGTGGCGGTGTCGGGGCTGCCGCCCTCGTTGGTCGCGGTGGTGTCCTCGGAGCCGCAGGCCGCGATCGGTGCGGCGACCGCGATGGCGGCCATGGCTGCGAGCATGCGCTTGCGAGTGATCACCCGTGCTCCTCATGATTCGAATCGAACAATTGCGACTAGGCTATCCTAACCATTCGTGTCGAGCACGAGGCCCGCGAGCAGTCGCACGCCATTCTCGAGGGCCCGCTCATCGATGTCGAACGTCGGTTGATGCAAGTCGGACTGCGGACCCGCGCCCGACCACACGCCGAGCCGCGCCATGGCGCCCGGCGCATGCTCGAGGTACCAGGAGAAATCCTCTCCCCCACCGGATTGCTCGGTGGGCGCGGCCGCACCGGGACCGATTCGCTCGGTGGCGCGGCGCAGCATCGCCGTCGAGGCAGCATCATTGACCACCGGGGGCACACCGCGCCGGTACCGGATCTCTAGTTCCACACCGGTGGGCGCGATGACCGAGGTGATGATCTCCCGCACCAACGGCTCCAGCAGGGCCCAGGTGGCGTGGTCCCCGGTGCGGATGGTGCCCCGCAGCACCCCTTCGCGGGGCAGCGCGTTGGCGGCATCCCCGGCGTGCGCGGCGCCCCAGGCCATTACCGTGGAGGTCCGGGGATCGACCCGCCGGGTGAGCAGCGCGGGAACGCTGGTGATCACCAGGCCCATGGCATAGACCAGATCAGTGGTCAGGTGGGGGCGCGAGGTGTGCCCGCCCGCCGAGGAGAAACCGATCTCCACGAAGTCCGCGGCCGAGGTGACGGCGCCCGTTCGGATGCCGATGCGCCCCACCTCGAGACGAGGGTCGCAGTGCAGCGCGAAGATCCGCGACACCCCTTCCATCGCGCCGGACGCGATCACGTCGAGCGCCCCGCCGGGCATGACCTCCTCCGCGGGCTGGAAGATCATCCGCACGCCCCGGGGCAGCTCCGGCACGGTCGCTAGCGCCAGCGCGGTCGCCAGGAGGATCGTCGCGTGCGCGTCGTGGCCGCACATGTGGGAAACGCCGGGGATGGTCGAGGCGTACTCAGCGTTGGTGCGCTCCTGCATCGGCAGCGCGTCGATGTCCGCGCGGATCGTCAGCCTGCGCCCGTCCGCGTCCGCGGGCCCCATGTCGAGCAGCAGGCCGGTGCCGCCGGGGAACCGCACGGGAGCGAGGCCCGCCGCCCGGAGCTTCTCCTCGAGGAACTCAGTGGTGCGGTGCTCGGCGCGGGCTAGCTCGGGATGCCGGTGCAGGTGGCGGCGCCACTGGACGATCTGCGCCCGATGACTCGCCAGCCACTGCTCGATATGGCCCCACACGGGCATCCCTGCTCTCCCTCGCTTGCTTGCTGCTTCCTCCCGTGCCGCGACAGCGCGGCTACTGGCCGAACGAGAAGCCGGTCTCGCGGGTAGTGATGGCCAGGTCCCCGAGCAACGCGCCATGGATGCTGCGCTTGATGCTGCCGAGGTTCGGGCCCCGCTTCGCAATAAGGCTGGCTGCCCGCTCGATCGCGGTGGGCAGCACTTCCTCGCCGGGCAACGCCGCCTGGACGATCCCGGACGCTAGCGCATCAGCGCCACCATAGCGGCGACCGGTGGTCATCGCCTCGATCGCGGCCTGCTTCGGCAGCCGGCTATTGAGCAGCGCGCTCATGCCGACGGTGAACGGCATGCCGAGGTCCACCTCGGGCAGGCAGAAGAAGCCACGGTCGGAGCGCATCACCTGGAAGTCGGTGGACATCGCGAGCATCGCCCCGGCACCGAAGGCGTGACCGCTGATCGCGGCGACCGTCGGCATCGGGAAGGCCAGCAGCCGGGAGAAGATGGTGTGCGAGCGATCAAGATATTCGGGCAGCCCGTCGAGGTTGCCGAAGATCCACTCCACATCGAGCCCGTTGCTGAAGAACTTGCCGGTCGCGGTCACCACTAGCGCGGCCGGCCCCTCCGACGCCTCGACCTCGTCGAGCCGCGCGTGCACGGCGTCCATCCAGTCCGGATGGAACCGGCTCTCATTGTCGTCCTCGCCCTCGTTGCCGAGGTACAGGACGAACACTTCACCCTCGCGTGACAGATATGGCATTCCCTGAGCTTAAACCGCCCGGCCCGGCCGGGCGCATCGGTCACCTCGCTTTTGGGACTTCTGGCCCCGGCGCCCCGCACCAAGTGGCACTATCGGAGTCACGCGCGCAGCGCGAGGATGGTGGAGAGCCATGCACACCGTGGCAACACGATTGCTGGCATCACCAGCACTGGCACCACGAGCAACGAGCGAGGTCGGGCCATGACCGATGAGCAGTCCATCCAGGAACGGATCATTCGCAACTCCGTCGCGGCAGCTTCCCGGGCTCCGTCCGTGCACAATACGCAACCGTGGTCGTGGACGCTGCGCGGCGACCACCTCGACCTGTTCGCCGATCCCGAGCGGCAGATGCAGGTGGCCGATCCCACCGGTCGGCAGATGATCATCAGCTGTGGCGCCATGCTGCACCAGCTCTGCGTCAGCCTGCACGACTCGGGCTACGACACCACCATCGACCGCATGCCGGACCCCGAGGATCCGCAGCACCTCGCCACGGTCAGCGTCGCCCGCGCGCGCTACGTGGACGAGAAGAACCGTGCGCTGGCCAAGGCGATCCTCGAGCGGCGCAGCGACCGCCGGCCCCTCGGCGCGCTCAGCACCGAGGCCATCGAGCAGCTTCGCAGCTCGTACCACGACGACAATGTCTCCGCCGTAGCGATCACCAGCACCGGCAAGGACGCGTTCCGCCGCGCCTCCGAGGTGGCCATCGCCCAGCGCCTCCACGACGAGCAGTACCAGCGCGAGCTGTCCTGGTGGAGCGGCCACTACCGGCTGTTCGAGGGCGTGCCCCGCTCCGCGCTGGTCTCGAGCGGCACCAAGCCGACCGTGCCGTCGGGCCGGGACTTCCCCGCGGGCACGCTCACCAGCGATCACGGGCATGACGACCAGGCCGCGCTGTTCGTGCTGAGCACCAGCGGCGATTCCGCCGAGGACTGGTTGCGCTGCGGCGAGGCCATGTCCGCGATGCTGCTCACCGCCACGACCGAGCGCCTTGGCTCCTGCCCGATAACGCATGTCACCGAGCTCGAGGAGAGCCGCGCGCTCGTCCGGGAGGCCACGGCGAGCGCGGACGAGATGTACCGCTACCCGCAGGTCGTCATGCGCATCGGCGAGCGCCTCGATACCGCGATGCCGCCCGAGACCGGTCGCCGCCCGCTCGACGAGATCCTGCAGGGCTGAAACGGCGGCGGCTGAAACGGCGGCGACTGAAACGGCCTACAAAACTCAACGCCACCTGTCCGGATTGCCCGCTTCTAGTTGAGCCTCATAGGCGAATCCCTGCACGGCGCTACCCCGCCGCCCCTACTCTGGCGGGGCAAGCATGGTGCCGGTGAGCGCGCCGCCGTCGACGACGAACTCCGTGCCCGTGGAGTAGGTGGCCCGGTGGATGAGGAAGTCCACCATGTCGGCGACCTCGCGGGGCTCCCCGAACCTCGGTATGGGCTGGTCGGCGACCATCGTGTCATCGAACCCGGCGGTCATCGGCGTGCGAATGGGCCCGGGATGGATGCTGCAGGCCCGCACGCCACTCCCCGCGAGCTCGAGCGCGGCGGTCTTGGTGAGCCCGCGAAGTGCCCATTTGCTGGCCACGTACGCACCAATGCCGGAGTAGCCCGCGAGGCCCGCGGTGGACGAGATGTTGACGATGACGCCCTTGCTCGCGCGCAACTGCGCCGCGCAGGCACGGATGCCCAGCCAGGCGCCGATGAGGTTCACATCAAGAACGAGCCGGAAGTCCTCGACGGATTGCTCCTCGATGGCCCCGAAGCGCAGGATCCCCGCGTTGTTGACGAGGGCGGCGAGCTGGCCCCTGCTGGCCGCGAGGCTGGCCGCGTCTCGCCACTGCTGCTCATCCCGCACATCGAGGTGGACCTGGTCGGCACGGTCGCCGAGCTGGGCGACGAGCTGCCGCGCCTCGTCGTCCAGCACGTCCGCGATGAGCACGTGCATCCCTGCGGCGTGCAGGGCTTCGGCTGTCGCTGCGCCGATCCCCCGGGCTGCCCCGGTGATGATTGCTACACGTGCTGTCGCGGACATGGCGGCCTACCTTTCCTTGCGCAGTCCCTTCCGCACCACCACGAGGGGGCAGCGGGACGCATACATGAGTGATTCACTGGTGGAGCGGAACACGAGCCCCGAGATGGGCCCGCGCCCGTGACTGCCGATGACGAGGAGCGCTGCGCCGCGCGACTGGTGCGCGAGCTGCCGCGCGGGGCTGTCCTTCGTCACGATCTCGATGACTGGCACGTCGGGGAACCGGGACCGCCAGCCCGCGAGCCGCTCGGAGAGCACGACCTTCTCGCCGGTCTCCACCGCATCCCAGGGCAGGTTGGTGTCATGGGCGATGGCAGTACTGAGCTGGAAATCGTTCCAGGTGTGCACGGCCTTGAGCGCCACCCCCCGGCCCGCGGCCTCCTCGAATGCCACCGCGATGGCATCCTCGCTGCTCTCGGTACCGTCGACGCCCACGACGACATGCTCCCCGTCGGTCACCTCGCGCGGAATGACCACCACCGGGCACAGTGCCTTCGCCGCGAGCAGCGCCGGATAGGGGGTTCCGACCCTGGTGCGCTTGCCCTGGGTGGATCCCGCAGCGATCACCAGCATGTGCGCACGGGCGGTGACGGGCACGAATCCCGAGCCGAGCAGCCCGCCGACCGCGAGCTCGGTGGCCTCGACGCTCGTGCCACCAGGAATGGCCGAGAGGACGGCACGCGCATCGGCGAATGCCGCCTTGCCGGAGCGGTTTCGCACGGCTCCCCGGACGTGGATCAGCTGGATGCCGGTGCCGTGCATCGCCGCTTCCCGTGCTGACCAGGCGATCGCGGCATGGCATTCGGCGCTGCCATCGACGACAACCGCGATGGGCGCGCGACGGGGGGCACTACCTCCGCTGGAGGTGCGCGCCTTCGGGTCGGGCTGGTTCATCCGTGTGCCTTTCGTTACCGCAGCGGCCATATCTCCATGACACTGCATCCATGAGTGAATTCCGAGGGGCTTTGGAACCCTCATTATCGGCCAATGGTCCCACGTTACGATGAGTGACACCGGGTGTGAGGAGCCACGATGCATACAGTGTTCCTGGTCGATGACCATGAGGTCGTCCGGCGCGGGCTTGTTGACCTGATCAGCGCGGATCCCGAGCTCGATGTGGTGGGCGAGGCCGGCTCGTGCGCCCAGGCCCTCGCGCGGATCCCCGCGGCCCGGCCAGATGTGGTGGTGCTCGATGTGCGGCTGCCGGACGGCAACGGGATCGAGCTGTGCCGCGACCTCAAGTCAGCCGATCCTGGCTTGAAGTGCTTGATCCTGACGTCGTTCACCGATGAGCAAGCGATGGTCGATGCGATCCTCGCCGGTGCGGCCGGCTACGTCATCAAGGACATCCGGGGCATGGATCTCACCAAGGCGATCACCGATGTCGCCGAGGGCAAGTCGCTGCTCGATAATCGCGCGGCAGCGGCGCTGATGTCCCGCTTGCGGGACGGCGTTCAGGATGCGAGCCCGTTCCCGACGCTCACCGAGCAAGAACTGGTCCTGCTCGGGCTGCTCGGGGAAGGCCTCACGAACCGGCAGATAGCCGAGCGGATGTTCCTGGCGGAGAAGACAGTCAAGAACTATGTGTCGCGCTTGCTCGCGAAGCTCGGTGTCGAGCGCCGGACGCAGGCAGCGGTGCTCGCCACGCGCCTGAAGAAGCCCCAGCAGCCCTAGCCCGCCGCGGCTGGCCACCACTGGCTGCCGCCGACCAACAAAGGACCGGAAGCATCGCATCGTGAACCATTCTCCGTCGAACCGAGATCGCCGCGGCACCCCTCCCCCGGGTGGGGTGATCAGCGATCTGCGCGATCAGCTCGACAACCTGAGCCGGGCGCGCGACCACCTCGAGGGCCTTCTCGAGGCGATGCTCGAGGTATCCACCGGGCTCCGGCTCGAGGACACCCTCCATCGGGTCGTGACCGTGGGCATCCGGCTGACCGGGGCACGCTACGGGGCGCTCGGCATCCGCGGGCCGGGCACCAAGCTGTCCCGCTTCATCTACGAGGGCATCAGCGACACCGACGCCGCCCGCATCGGCCACCTCCCGGAGGGCCTGGGCATCCTTGGCCTGCTCTTCGACGATCCGCAGGTGATCCGCCTCGCGGACCTATCGGGGCATCCGGCCTCGGTGGGGTTCCCCGAGCATCATCCGCCGATGAGTTCCTTCCTCGGAGTGCCGATCCGCATCCGGGACCGGGTGTTCGGCAATCTCTACCTCACGGAGAAGGAGAACGGTGGCCAGTTCTCCCACGATGACGAGATCATCGTGCAGCTCCTCGCGTCCGCTGCGGGCATCGCTATCGAGAATGCCCGCCTCTACGAGGAATCCCGCGACCGGCTGCGCTGGCTCGAGGCGCTCAACGAGATCAGCAACGACCTCCTCGGCGGCTCCGACCCCTCGCACACGCTGCAGCTCGTGGCTGACCTTGCCCGGGACCTGACGCATGCCGATCACGCGTTCCTCGCCATTCCCCACGACCCGGACCTCCCTCTCGAGGACACGGATTCCTTGATCGTCGCGGTTGCCTCCGGCGCCGGATCGACTGGCGCGCTGCAACGGTCCATCCCGATCGACGGCTCGCTGCCCGCACGGGCATTCGTCGAGCAGAACCCTCTGAGCAGCGACCGCTTCTCCCATCCCTCACTCAAGACGCCCGATGCGCGGCCCGGGCCGGCGATCGTCGTGCCCCTGCGCACCGGCGGCAACGTTAGTGGCGTGCTGGTGATGATGCGCGGCGAGGACAAGACGTCATTCGAGGAACGCCACATCTCGATGATGGCGTCGTTCGCCGACCACGCCGCGCTCGCGCTCACCCTTGCTGTCGCGCAGAAGGAGCGGCGCGAGCTGTCCGTCCTATCCGACCGCGACCGCATCGCCCGGGACCTGCACGACAACGTCATCCAGCGGCTCTTCGCCGCCGGGCTGAGCCTGCAGGGCACCCTGCCCCGCACCAAGAGCCCCGAGGTTCGCGATCGCCTCAATCTCCTCGTCGACGACCTGCACGAGATCATCCAGGACATCCGCACCGCGATCTTCGACCTGCATTCCCGCGCCGGCACCCCCACCACCACGCTGCGTCATCGCATTCATGACGTCGTCTCCGAGGTCACCCACGCCTCCGAGATCACCCACACCCTCAACGTCTCCGGGCCAGCCTCGGTGGTCGGGGAGAACCTTGCCAATCATGCGATCGCCGTTATTCGTGAGGCCGTGACCAATGCGGTGCGGCACTCGGGGGCCTCGAGCGTGAGCATCAAGGTCAGCGTGGCCGACGATCTCGAGCTCACCATCAGCGATGACGGTACCGGCATCCGCGATACCGGCCGCCGCAGCGGGCTGGCCAACCTCGAGGCGCGCGCGCTCGAATGCGGCGGCACCTGCACGACTGCCTCCGTGCCCGGCCGCGGCACCACGATCCACTGGTCCGTCCCGCTCCCGGACTGACGAGCGGGCCCACACTAAGTGTCATAGGTCACCTGCTTGCCAGTGACGTGTGGCCCTACCGCGCGGCCCGCCCTAGCGGAATCCTGGAGAAGTACCCCGGTAACCGCACGGAAGGACCACGGCCATGCCTGCTCGCCAGCCCATCATCGTCGGCATCGACGGATCCACTAGCGCCACCAACGCCGTCCGCTGGGCCGCGCGCGAATCCCTCCTGCGCAAGCTGCCCCTGCGCATCGTGACCGCTCTCGACGGGCCGCCGCAGTACTGGGGCGACTTTGCCATCCCTTCCACCTACATCGCCGAGGCCACCCAGCACGCCGAGGCCCGCCTCGCTGACGCGACGCGCACCGCCAAGGAAAGCGGCTGCACCGACATCGACAGCGAGGTACTCACCGGATACGCGCACGTGGACCTCATCACCGAGTCGAAGAACGCCCACATGCTGGTCATGGGGTCCCGCGGCATCTCCGCGTTCCGCGCCAGCCTGATCGGCTCGGTCACGCAATCCGTGATCCAGCACGTGCACTCCACCATGGTCATCGTCCAGGAGCTCCCCGCCGGATGGGACACCACTCCCGCCGCCCCCGTGGTCGTGGGCGTCGACGGATCCGAGCAGAACCGCCCCGCCGTGGAGACCGCGTTCCAGGAGGCATCGCTGCGCGGCGCCGAGCTCATCGCCGTCCATGCCTGGAGCGACACAGCCCTTCCCAAGAGCCTCTCCCTGCACCAGGGCCTGCCCTGGGAGGACCTGATCAGCGAGGAGGAGGCACGCCTCGCCGAGTCCCTCGCCGGCCTCGGCGAGCAGTACCCCGACGTGGAGGTGCGCCGCCTCGTCGTCAAGGACCGCCCCGTCCGCTACCTCACCGACCTCTCGGCCGCCGCCGGGCTGGTCGTGGTCGGCAGCCGCGGCCGGGGCGGGTTCGCCACCATGATGCTCGGCTCCACCTCCCGCGCGCTCACCCATAGCGTGCAATGCCCCCTGATGATCGTTCCCCTCGCCCGGTAGGCACCACAGCACGTGTTGATCGCCGCTAGGGTGGTGGACGTGCGAAACATCGACAGCCCACACGTCGTCGCCCGCTCCGCCGCCAACGCCATAGCGGCGCGCACCGGCATCGCCGAGCACCCCATCGCGGTAGTGCTGGGCTCGGGATGGGCGCCCGCGGTCTCCGTCCTGGGCGCTCCCACCGCGACGATCCCGATGCCCGAGCTGCCGGGGTTCGCCGAGCCCACCGCGGCGGGGCATGGCGGCGAGATCCGCTCGTTCGACGTCGAGGGCACCCACGTGCTGGTGATGCTGGGCCGCGCGCACGCCTACGAGGGGCATCCCCTGTCCACCGTGGCGCATGCGGTCCGCACGGCTTGCGCGGCCGGGGCGCGCACCATCATCCTGACCAACGCGGCCGGGGGGCTGCGCGACGGCATGGCGGTAGGCCAGCCCGTCCTCATCAGCGACCACATCAACCTCACCGGCCGCTCCCCGCTGGTCGGTTCGCAATTCGTGGACCTCGTGGATGCCTACTCCCCCCGCTTGCGCTCCATCGCCCGGGAGATCGAGCCGGGCCTCGAGGACGGCGTCTACGCGGGAATGCCCGGGCCACACTTCGAGACCCCCGCCGAGATCCGGATGCTGCGCACCCTGGGCGCGGACCTCGTGGGCATGTCGACGGTGCACGAGACCATCGCCGCGCGTGCCGAGGGTGCCGAGGTGCTCGGCATCTCGCTGGTGACCAACCTTGCCGCCGGCATCACCGGCGAGCCGCTCGACCACCAGGAAGTCCTCGATGCTGGTCGCGCGTCCGCGCAACGCATGGGCACCCTCCTGCACAAGCTGGTCACGCGACTGTGATCGAACCGCCGGGGACCGAGCCGCCCGGGACCCAACCGCCCGGGACCGCGCCGCCGGTCTTGCAGGAGGCCGTGGCGCGCTGGATCGACGATGACCCCGACCCCGCGACGCGCACCGAGCTAGCGGGCCTTCCCGCGGCCGAGCTCGCGGACCGCTTCTCCGCGCCCCTCGCTTTCGGCACCGCCGGATTGCGCGGCCCAGTGCGGGCCGGCCCCAACGGGATGAACGTTGCCGTGGTCACCCGTACCACCGCGGGCGTGGCCACCTGGCTGCACGACCGCTGCCTCGGCGGTTCCCGCATCATCGTCGGCCGTGATGCCCGCCACGGCTCCGCGGAGTTCGCCCGCGCCACTGCCGAGGTTTTCGCTGCCGCGGGCTTCGCCGTGACCCTGCTTCCCGGCGCGCTGCCCACCCCTGTGCTCGCGCATGCCTGCCGCGCCACCGGGGCTGCCGCTGCCGTGCAGATCACGGCCTCCCACAACCCGCCCGCGGACAATGGCTACAAGCTCTATCTGGACGGCGGCGCGCAGCTCGTCTCCCCCGCCGACCGGGAGATCGAGGCCGCCATCGCGCGGATCGGGCCAGCCCGCTCGGTGCCGCGAAGCGCAGTCGAGCCGGCCGGGGCCGAGCTCATCGAGCAGTACCTCGCGACGGTCGCCGCGTTGCCGCGCGGCGCCTCCCGGGATGCGCGCATCGCGTTGACTCCCCTGCATGGCGTGGGGGGCGAGATCGCAGTGGAAGCGCTGCGCCGCGCGGGCTTCACCGATGTGCACGTGGTCGAGCAACAGTTCGCTCCCGACCCCGCCTTCCCCACCGTCGCCTTCCCCAACCCCGAGGAGCCCGGCGCCACTGATCTGCTCCTCGACCTCGCCCGCGACGTCGACGCGGATGTGGCGATCGCGCTCGACCCGGATGCCGACCGGTGCGCGGTGGGCGTGCCCGGCCCTTCTGGGTGGCGGATGCTGCGCGGGGACGAGGCCGGGGTGCTGCTCGGCGACGACATCCTCGCCGCGACCAGCGGCGACCGGCTCGTCGCCACCACCATCGTCTCGTCGAGCATGCTGGGGCGCATCGCCGCTGCCCACGGTGCCCGCTACGCCGAGACTCTCACCGGCTTCAAATGGCTCGTCCGTGCCGGGCAGGGGCTCGTGTTCGCCTACGAGGAAGCGATTGGTCTGTGCGTGGATCCCGCCCACGTCCGCGACAAGGACGGCATCGCTGCCGCCGTCGCGGTGTGCGATCTCGTCGCGCGCCTCAAGCAGCGGTCACGCAGCCTGCTCGGCGAGCTTGACCGGCTTGCGATCGAGCATGGCGTGCACGTCACTGACCAGGTGTCCCGCCGCTTCGACGACCTTGATGAGATCACCGCGGCCATGCAACGACTGCGCGAGGCGCTGCCCGAGCATCTAGGCGGCGAGCCCGTCACCGTCGAGGATCTGCATGCCGCGCGCGGGCAGCGCCGCACCGATGCGGTGGTGCTCCGCACCGATCACCTGCGCATCGTCGTGCGCCCCTCCGGCACCGAACCGAAGCTCAAGTGCTACCTGCAGGCCGTCGCTGATGTCGTTGGCGGCGACCTCGAAGGTGCTCGCGCGCGGGCGGAGAAGATACTGGAGCACGGCCGCGAGTTCGCCCGCGCGCTCTAGCTGGGCGGGGCAGGATTCGGGTGAGTCGGGCCGGGCTGGCTAGATATTGCGCGGCCCGAATTGGCGATCCCCAGCATCACCGAGCCCGGGCACGATGAACGCATCATCATTGAGCCGGTCATCGACGGCGGCGGTGACCACGCGCACTGGGTAGCCCGACTTCTCCAGAGCTCGGAGCCCTTCCGGCGCGCACACCACGCACACCGCAGTGATATCGGTGGCCCCCCGCTGGACGAGCAGCTCCAGCGTGTGCAGCAGCGAGCCACCAGTCGCCAGCATCGGGTCGAGCACGAACACGGGCAGGCCAGCGAGATCCGCCGGCAGTGCCTCGAGGTAGGGGCGCGGCTCGTGCGTGTGCTCATCGCGCGCCATGCCCACGAAGCCGGTCTGCGCCTCGGGAACCATCATGCTGGCCTGGTCGACCATGCCCAGCCCGGCCCGCAGCACCGGCACGAGCAGCGGTGGCGCGGCCAGCCTCGCGCCGCTCGCCGTCGCCACCGGGGTCTCCACATCGAACAATTCGGTGGGGGCTCCGCGCATGGCCTCATAGATAAGCATCTGGGTGAGCTCGCGCAGCGCCGACCGGAACACCGCGCGGTCGCTGCGGGCATCGCGCAGCGTCGTGAGCCGGACTGCGGCCAGAGGATGATCGACGACCCGTGTCTCCATGACTAGCGAGCCTATCCGCTCCCACTCGTGGCGCTAGTCCTGACGGCCAGAAAGCAGATCTGAACTTTTTCGGCCCAATGGGAACCAAACGGGTCCCTCGATGCGTCCATGTTTCTTGTAGCGACCAATATGCGATCAGCGCGCCCGCCTGGCGTAGCTAGAGAGAGGTGATGCGCCATGACCGGGATTACCGCGGACCCCGCTGGCATCGATGAGTTCGGTCGGCGGCTAGCGCTGCAGTCGGAGGAGATCGCCGGGCTCGCCGATGCCGTCGCGGCCTTGAAGCCAGAGCTGGCGACGAGCGCGCTCGGGCCGATCGGGGCGGGGTTCCTCGCCGCCTACGCCTCCGCGCAGGAGCGTTTCCGGCACAATGCCACGGCCACGAGCGCGGCATGCGCCCATAGTGCCGACGCCGCGCACCATGCTGCCGAGCTGTATCGGCGTGGCGATGCCGATAGCGCTGCCCGCATCCTCCAGACGGGCGGAATGGCCTGATGATCGATGTGATGCTGTTGAAGAAGCCGCTTGATGATCTCGCTGCGACCCTCGGCACGGGAATCGTCCCGGGCGCCGACCCGGTGGCGGAGTTCACCCGGGTCGCCACGACGCTGCAGCAGGTGGGCGACGCGGGCATGAGCGCGGTCAAGCAGCTCGAGCCAGCCTGGCAGGGCATTGCCGCGGATGCCGCCGCGAACGCCTCGCGGGATATCACTGCCGCGACAGATGTGCTCGCGCACGATGGGCAGGAGCTCAGCGTCAACTGGCTCGCCGCGCTCGAGGCGGTCCTGCGCGGGGTGGGCGATCTCGCCCTGATCGGTGCCTCGTTCGTGACGGTGCTGCAGAGCTCGAAGGCACTGCTGAGCAACCCCCTCGGGCAGCTCGTCCTGCTCAAGGAAGCTCTTGATCACCTTTCGCGCGCCATCGATGTGGTGATCCGGCTGAGCACCGAGCTCAGCAAGGCCTCCGGGAACCTCGACGCGATCGGAAATGGCATGCCTGCTCTGCCCGGGGGCGGAGGGGGACAGATGACTTCCTCAGCGATGAGTGCCGCGGGCTCCTCGATGGGGCCGTCGCTGGGCTCCTCGATGGGCCAGGACGGTGCCTCCGTCTCGCTGTCCTCCGACAGTGGCAGCAGCGATCTCGACGGCACCACCGGCGGCACCACCGTCCAGCTGCCCGACGGGAGCACCACCGTGGCCCCCACTCCCGAGGCTGCCGCCGCGGTGCGCAACGCGCTCAGCCAGCAAGGCGTCCCGTACGTCTGGGGCGGCACCTCGCCAGGCTCCGGGTTCGACTGCAGCGGCCTCACCCAGTGGGCCTACCGGGAAAGCGGTGTCGAGATCCCCCGGCTCGCCCAGGAGCAGGGTGTCGGCACCCCGGTCGGGGTCGACCAAGCGATGGCTGGTGACCTCGTCGTCTGGGACGGCCACGTCGCGATGGCCCTGGGCAACGGCCAGATGGTCGAGGCGGGAAATCCTGTGAGCGTGTCGCCGATCCGCACCGACAACATGGGGCAAGCGTTCTACGGCGTCTATAGGCCCACCGCATGAACGGGGTGGCAATGAGCGCCGATGACCACGGGCTGCCCACCCGCATCGACCTAGCGCACCAGGCACTGCGCCTCGGCGGGGACCAGCTCGCTGCGGAGATCCTGCGGCAATGCCACCAGGCAGCGATGATCGGAGGGCTGCAGGCGCGCCAGGAGCTCGCTGCCCTCGGCATCGACCGGCGCACCCTCGATGCCATGGGACTGCCCACCGCGACGGACATCGCCAAGCTCGACGCCTCAGCGCCCTCCGCCACCATGCTCGACAGGATCGGAATCACCCGGTGATCGATTTCGAGGAAATCCTGCAGCGCGCCGTGGCCCAGCGGGACGCGCTCGACGATGCCCTGTCCGGCCTCTCGACCCTGCGTGGGCGCGGCACGAGCGCGGAGGGCCAGATCGTCGCCGAGGTATCAGCACAGGGCAAGCTCGTCGGCCTCGAGATCGCTGATGCCGTGACCCGCCGTTCCCCGCGCGAGGTGTCGGAACTGATCCTCGAGGCCACCAACCAGGCTGCGGCGGCAGCCGCTGAATCACGGCTCGCCCGCTACGCGGAGCTGGGTCGTGCTTTCGGCGCGACCGATGGTTAGGCTGTGCGCATGACAGGAGACATCGTCCCCATCGAGCTAGGTCTGACCGACGGCGACGTCGTGACGCTGTGGGCACCGCAGTGGCGCGAGGGCGACGACGAGTGGCAGGCCTTCCTCGGTCGTGACGATGACTTCTTCGTGTTCGACGGGGTCGCGGAGCTCGCCGCGTTCATCCGCAACGACGACGATCACGACCTCGCCGAGCATCCCTCCTGGCACGTCGTCAAGGCATTGTCCGCCGCTGAGCTCGAGCCCGAGGATGAGCATGTCTTCGACCTCGTGGGCGTCCCCGAGCTCGCTGCGGGCACCCCCGATGCATTGACGGTCGCGGAGCTTGACGACATCCTCTCCATGGCGCGCAACCTCGGTGATGTGTGCGAGCTCGACGTCGTCATCGAGTTTTTCGACTCGCATCCCGACCTCGGCAAGCTCTCCCTCGGTCACGCGGCATTCGCCGGTTCGAGCGGCGCCAAGGCGTGGACCCAGATCGGCAAGGCCATCGTCGACGGCTGGGACGCGGTGCTCGATGCCATCGATGGGGCGATGACAACGCCGGACGTCGACGAGGCCGCTGTGGCGCTCGCCGAGGCCGAGCTGCTCACGGCCGACGAGAATGATGTCGAGGCCGACGACGCTGCCGAGGACAGCGACGACGTGGATCCGCTCGACGAGGATGAAGAGGACGACGAGGACGAGGCGGACGATTTCTGGACGCACGTCGGCATCGACCCCATCAAGATCATCAACGGGAGCGACGAGTTCTACACCCTGCGTTGCTACCTCGACGACGTTCCCATTTTCCTCGGCAAGGACGGCACGATCCTCGCTTTCCGGACCGCCCGCGCGCTTGCCCGCTACCTCGCTGACCCCCACGACCACGAGCTCGCCGAGGTCAGCACCTACCCCGAGATCGCTACCGCCGCGACCGACGGTTCCCTCGACATCACTGTCATCGACGACAACACGTACCTGCTCACCGGCCTTGTCGAAGACCTCGCCTCCGGGCCCAAGCACGTCGATGCGGATCAGCTTGACCTCGCTGTCGAGTTGCTCAACGACGCTGCCGATTTCGCCGATGACGACGCCGTCGAGAACGCGCTGGCCAAGACCACCCCGCTCGGCTGGTACGTCTCCTACGTGCTCAAGCCCGATCCGAGCCGCCTCGCGCCTTCTGCGCCCCATGATGCCGAGGCAGCAGCGTTCCGCGAGCTCCTCCACGGCCTCGAGGCGCGCCTGCGCATCATGTGACCCCGTCGAGCGAGGCACCGCGGGTGTTCGGCGCCCGTGGCGTGGGTGTGCGACGCCCGAGCCGCGGGTGTGCGAATTACGACAGCTTCACTGCGGTGGATTCATGCGGTCGTCGCAACACCAGGCGGATCCGGCTCCTCGGACAACATCCTAGCGAGGGCCTCGGCAG
>NZ_BQYM01000016.1 GCF_026008515.1 Hoyosella levis | reverse complement strand
ACCTCCCACGGAATCTTCCTCGCCATCAGCATGCCCCTTCAGCCAGGGGTGTTGCGATGGCTCCCTGAATCCGCCGCCCGTGAGCTGTCGTTTATCGCACATTCGCGGCTGGGCGGTTGGGCGGGCGGCCAGGAACCACGCTCGCGACCCCGCCTAGCGATCAGCGGCCGCTCCAGCGAGGCTCGCGGCGCTCATCGAACGCGGCCATGCCTTCTTGGGCATCGTCGGAGAACGTCGCTTCCGACGCGATATCGGATTGCCGCTCGAAGGCCTCGTCGGCGGGCCACCCAACGGATTCGTCCACGATCCGGCGTGTGAGGGCGAGGGAGAGCGGAGCGTTCCCGGCGATCTGCCGGGCGAGCTCATGCGCCTCGCGCAGCGCGTGCCCGGGCTTGGCGAGGCGGTTGACGATGCCGAGCTGGTGGAGCCGCTCGGCAGGTACCTCGCGGCCGGTGAGGGTGATCTCCAGCGCTGCGGCCCTCGGCAGGCGCTGGGCGAGCCGGAGCACGCCACCCGCGGCCGCTACCAGCCCGCGGGACGGCTCGGGCAGTCCGAAGCGAGCATCACGGGCGGCGACGATCATGTCGCAGGCCAGCGCTACCTCGAACCCGCCAGCGAGGGCGTGTCCTTCCACCGCGGCGATCGTGGGCAGCGCCGGGGGCAGGGCCGCGATGCCGAGCAAGCCGCGCCGGGGAGCGACGGGAAACTCGCCGCGGGCGGCGGCGCGCAGGTCCATGCCGGTGCTGAAGTCCCCGGCGGAGCCGGTGAGGATGACCACCTGCGTCCGCGGATCGGCCTCGGCATCGTCGAGGGCTTGCTCGAGGGCGAGAGCGAGGCTGAGGTCGATGGCGTTGCGCGCGCGGGGCCGGTTGAGGGTCAGGGTGCAGACGGGGCCGTCCCAGTCACGCAAGAGAGCCGGCTCGCTGCGGGTGCCGCGCACGTGCTCCGCCGAGCGCGAGAAGCCCGCTCCGCTCGCGCTGCTGATGGTGACCTGCTCTCCGTCCCGGATGAGGTCCATGCCGATGAGGTCCTCGGCGAGCCCGCGCTCGAGGAGAGCGGGAACGGTGGAGCGGGTGAGGATCCGGGTGCCGTCATCAGCGAGGGAAGCGAGGATGACGGCGTCGGGGGTGCCGTCGGAGGCGTGCGTGACGGTCCATGCCTCGATGATGCTGGTGCCGTCGTGCTCGGCGGTGGCGTTGCGCGCGGGTGGGCGCGACCAGCGGGCGGCCGCGTCGATATCGGTGAACGGCGTGGCCGGTGGCGTGGTGGATACCAGCGAGGCGGCGTGCTTGGTGGCGTACCAGCCGAGCGCGGTGGACAGCCCGATGGTCCCGGGCTCGCGGCGGGCGGCCCGGACTACTCCGGCTAGCCCGTGGGTGGCGTAGTTGTTGAGCGGGCCGCCCGCGAAGGTGAGGCCGCCGGTGCAGGTGAGCGGCCGCGCGGGGTCGGCCGGGTCGAGGCCGAGCTCGCGGGCGGCGGCGATCACGGCGTAGGGGAAGCAGGAGTACAGGTCGATGTGGTCGGCTTTCGCCGGGTCCGCGCCGAGCTGGTCGCGGAGCGCGTCACCGATGCGTCCGATCGCGGGGATCGTGGCGAGGTTGTCGCGCTCGGAGACGAACCATTCCTCGGTGGCGTGCGCACCGCCGTGGAGGAACACCCAGCGTTCTTGCGGGATGCCAGCCTCCTGGGCGGCGTGGGCGCTGCATAGCAGGATCGCGCCGCCCTGGTCGACGGCCGGGTTGGCGGTCATGAGCTTGGTGTAGGGGGTCGCGACGGGACGGTTGCGGTCGGTGGGGGTGCTGATCTGCTCGGCGGTGTGTGGCTCGGGCAGCCATGCGGCGGGGTTGGTTCCCGCGACGTCGGAGAAGCGTGACCAGAGCGCCGCTTCGCGGGCGGTGTGCTCGCGGGGGTCGAGCTGGAGGCTGCCGCGCAGGGCGCTATCCATGAGCGCGTACATGGGGGCTGGCGCGAGGAGGCCGACGGCTTCCTCGGCTGCGTTGTTGCCTTCCTTGTCCGAGCCGAGCAGCAGGGGAGCGAAGGGCGTCTGGTGCTCGGTGTCCCAGTCCTGCGGGCCATGCTCGGCGAGCGTGGCGAAGGCTTCGGCGCCGACGGTGAGCGCGTGGTCGAGCTCGCCGCGGGCGATCGCTGTGGCGGCGGCGTTGGTGAGCCGGAGCGGGCCGTCGCCGCCGAGCGGGGCTGACTGGGCGAGGTCAGCGCTCGGGGCGCCCAGCGTGGTCGCGATGAGGGACGCGTGGTGCGAGCCGTAGGCCCAGGAGGTGCTGGGCACCGCGCTGATGCGGGTGCGCGGGCTGTCGGGCAGGTGGTCGATCCCGGCGTCGGCGAGCGCTGCCCGGGCAGCGGCGGTGGCGAGGTCGAGCGGGGACCGGGGCCCGGATTCGTCGGGACGGTGGGTGATCTCGCCGACGCCGATGACGACCGGGGTCCAGGGATCGACGCGCGTGCCGCTGGGGACGTGGTCAATGGGCTCGGGCCGCGATCCGGGGATGGTGGGGGCAGGCCGCTCGGCGAGAGCGGGCGCGTCCCCGCCGTGGGTCAGCATGGCCTGGAACCGGACGAGCGAGTCCTTGGTGGCGTTGTTGAGGGCGCGGGCGACCAGCGCGCCCATGGGGCCCTTGAGGGAGTCGCTGTGGAATCCGCTAGTGATGGTGAGGGTCGCGGTGTCCTGGGGCGCGCTGGTGACGCTCACGCCGATCCCCGCCTGGGTGCCGAGCGGTCCGCTGCCCTCGAGGACGAGCGTTCGCGGGCTGATGCTGGTGATGTGCCAGTCCATGCGGATGGGGGTGCCGAGGACGCGCAGCGTCTGCGCGAGGATGGTGCCGGTGGCGAGGCCGGTGGGTGGCGGGTTGCGCCAGCTGGAGTGCAGGGTGAACCACTCGGGGAATCGCGCGAGGTCGGTGACGGCGTCCATGACGGCCAGCGGCGTCGCATCGATGCGAGCCTGCTCGGAGAGCGAGTGAGCGTACTCGCGGCTGAAGGTGATGGTGGGCGAGGGGACGCGGCTGGAGCGGCTGCCACGGCCGGGGGCGAGCGCGCCGAGGATCTGTCCGGGCAGCGCGAGGATGCGCCGGGGCGAGGGGAGCGTGGGTTTCGGGCGTGGGGGGATCATGGTCAGCCTTCCCGCGTCGTGAGGTATGTGAGACTACATGTATCACTGTAGTGGTCCGGGGCGGGACGGCCATCACATTTCTCCCGCGGCGGGCACTAACCGGTTGCGCTAATCGTTGAGACACTAAAGGCTGCATAGCAGCACCAGCAGCGCGACGCGTCGCCCGCGGGAGACCCCGGGCGCACCGGACCCTCACGATCGAGGAGACACCTTGAGCAGCCCCCTGAGCAATGCCGCCCGGATCGGACTCCCCACGCCGCCCACCGGCTGGCCGATCGGTTCCTACACCACCTACGCCGAGGCCCAGCGAGCCGTGGATTACTTGTCGGACAACCAGTTCCCCGTGCGCGATGTCACCATCGTCGGCGTTGACCTGATGCAGGTAGAGCGAGTCGTGGGCCGCCTGAACTGGCCGCGCGTCATTGGTGGCGCTGTAGTCTCGGGCGCCTGGATCGGCATCTTCATCGGCCTGCTCATCGGACTGTTCACCGAGCAGTTGTGGGGCGCGCTGCTCACCGGTGTCACCTTCGGCATCCTCTTCTGGGTCGTCATGCAGTCGGTGCAGTACGCCGCCTCCCGCGGCCAGCGCGATTTCCAGTCGACCATGCAGCTCGTCGCGGGGCGCTACGACGTCCTGTGCGACCCCCGCACGGCGGAGAAGGGACGGGACCTGCTCGCGTCGCTCTCCGGCGGTGCCGCACACTAGCAGCATGTCGAGCTTTCCCGATTTCTCACATCCCGGTTCGACAGGCTCCCAGCCGGACGTTCCCGCGCTCGTTCGCGCCCACGTCACGCGGGCGCTCGATCTCGGTGATCCCGCGGCGGCCTCCGTCACCTTCCTGGGGGTGGAGCCGATCACGGTGCTGCGCTATGGGCCCTCCGCGAGCCGCATGGTGCACTACGTGAGCTGCGGGTGCAGCGCGAGCCCCATGGGCGATCCCGCCGACATGCTGGCCGACCCGCTCCAGGGCCCGCGCGCCGAGATCGTCCTGCGCCTGCGCGGCGGTGCCGATGAGGTGCTCCGTTCCCTGGCCATCATCGCGGCGGCACCAGCCGTCGAGGGGCTCATCCTTGCCGAGGACGCGCTCGTGGACCTCAGCGAGCCCCTCTGGCCGGGCTCGGCATTCACTGCGGTCCTGCTCGGGCCCAGCATCCTGCCTCCCGTGGAACTGCCGGAGCCCAGCAGCCCCGTCGAGTTCCTCGACGCCGCGCCCATCACGGCCACCGAGGCGGCCTGGATGCGCATCAAGGGGGCGGGCGCGCTCCGCGAGGCATGGGCCGAGGCGGGCATCGACACGACCGACCCCGGACGGTCGGCCGTGCGCATGACGTGAGACGGTGCCCGGAAGCGCCGCCGGCGGGCACAATGAAATGATGCGCATCGACCTGCACACGCACTCCACCGCCTCCGATGGCACGGATACCCCCGCTGGTCTCGTTGCTGCGGCGGCACGCGCAGGGCTCGATGTGGTCGCGATCACCGACCATGACACCACCTCCGGGTGGCAGGAGGCCGAGGCCGCGCTGCCCGCGGGGCTCGCTCTGGTGCGCGGCATGGAGATGTCATGCCTTGGTCATGGCGAGGACGGCTATCCGGTGGCGGTCCATCTTCTCGCGTACCTCTTCGACCCCGCCCATGCCGCCTTCGCGGCGGAGCGGCAACGCCTCCAGCAAGCGCGGCGCGAGCGCATCCGGCTCATGGCCCAGCGCATGCGCGACGATGGCATCCCCGTTGATCCCGACGCGATCATCGCCGGAGCGGGAAACGTCGTCGGACGGCCCCATCTCGCCCGCGCGCTGCTTGACCTCGGTGTCGTGGAGACGATCGGGGACGCCTTCCTGCATCACCTCTCGCCGCGCGGCCCCTACTACACCCGCATGGCCGATACCTGGCTCGATGATGCCGTCGCCATGGTTCGCGCGGCGGGCGGAGTACCTGTCCTCGCGCATGCCCTCGCGCGCAAGCGGGGGCGCGTGCTCGATCTCGACCACATCCGCGCGCTCGCGGAGTCCGGGCAGCTCGCCGGGCTCGAGGTGGCGCATCCGGACCACAGCGAGGAGGATGCAGCGATCCTCGCGCGCCTCGCCGCCCGGCACGGCCTGATCACGACCGGCTCGTCTGACTACCATGGCGGGAACAAGACCATCGCCCTGGGGGCGCGGACGACCGAGGTGGAGCAGCTCGACGAGATCGTCGCGCGCGCGTCCGGCGCAGGGGTCATCCAGCGGTAGCGGCTCAGGCCTGTAGGGAAAGGGGAACGGGTGGCGTACTACCCAGCAACAGGGGGTGCTCCTGGCGACGATGGCAACGTCGTCCCCGTGGCACGCGCTGCCAGCGACCGGGATTCCCTGCATTGGGCACGGCAGTCCAGCCAGCCGCAGCCTGCCCCAGGGTATGCGATCGCGCGCGATCCCGATGCGGGCCACCCATGGCCGCGGCGCCGTGCTGCCTGGCCGGTGCGGCTGCTCCGCTGGGCATCCGGTCTCGTCGCGGGCGGCCTCGTCGCGCTCGCGCTTGTCGTGGGCCTCGTGGCGGTGCTCGCTGATGACTGGTCGATCGCCGGGCCCGGGGCCGCCTCCGTCTCCTGGCATGTGATCGGCGCGCTCATCGCCATCGTCGCGCAGGTCGCTGCCGACCGCGCGCGCGGTCTCGTCGCGGCGTCGTGGAGTGTGCTGGTGCTCACAATTGGATCTCTCCTGCTGCTCACGCAGTGGTGGAGCTAGGTTTCGATGCCGCACGCAGGTTGAACGCGACGGGCACGGGGTGGCAAACTGTGAGGGCTGAAGCCGGTGCCACAGCCCCGGACGGAGGCATGATCGCCGCACTAGGGTGGCGCGGCCCGGGTAATCCCTGAGGCCAGCGCGGTCCGCTGCGCGGCGCGAGCCCGACTGATGCGATCTCCATCAAGATATCCGGCTGTGAAGCGCGACCCGGCTCATCACCATTTTGCTGGCCCGCGCTGCCGTGAGTCCCATGCCGCATGAGGCGGTACCGCGTACTCCGCGCATGCAGTGCAGGTAATGTCTGACAGACCAGAGTGCCGTTCCGCGATCTTTCGTGCCCGCGGCGCGGCAACGCTACCGGCCGGGCCAGGCCGAGACAGTGTAGGAGTGTTCAACGTGTCCACCGATGCCGCCCACGGCAGCGCTACCACCGCGTCAACGGATCCCGGTCCCATCACCGAGGCCGAGATCTTCGCGAGCCACGAGGGCGGCAAGCTATCGGTGGAGCTGACTGCTCCGCTCGATACCCAGCGGGACCTCTCGATCGCCTACACCCCGGGCGTCGCTCAGGTGAGCCGGGCCATCGCCGCTGATGTGACCCTCACCTCGCGCTACACCTGGACGAGCAGGCTGGTCGCGGTCGTCAGCGACGGCACCGCCGTGCTCGGGCTCGGGGACATCGGCCCCCGTGCCTCGCTGCCGGTGATGGAGGGCAAGGCGGCCCTGTTCAAGTCCTTTGCCGGCCTCAACTCGATCCCGATCGTGCTCGATACCAAGGATGTCGACGAGATCGTCGAGACCCTGGTCCGGCTGCGCCCCACGTTCGGTGCCGTCAATCTCGAGGATATCTCCGCGCCGCGCTGCTTCGAGATCGAGCGTCGCGCCAAGGAGGCCCTCGATTGCCCCGTCTTCCATGATGACCAGCACGGCACCGCGATCGTGGTGCTCGCCGCGCTCAACGGCGCGGCCAAGGCGCTCGGTCGCGAGCTCGCCCCGATGCGCGTGGTGATCGCGGGCGCGGGCGCGGCCGGGGTGGCCTGCGCGAACATCCTCCTCGCCGCGGGGATCCCGGATGTGGTGGTGCTCGATTCGAAGGGCATCGTCGAGCCTGGGCGCGGTGACCTCAACGAGGTCAAGCGCGAGCTCGCGGCCCGCACGAACCCCCACGGCCGCACCGGTGGGGTTGCCGAGGCGCTCGATGGTGCCGATGTGTTCCTCGGGGTCTCGGCGGGGAAGGTGCCCGAGCAGCTGATCGCGACGATGGCTCCGGGCTCGATCGTGTTCGCGCTCTCGAACCCTGACCCGGAGATCCATCCCGAGCTCGCGCGCAAGCATGCCGCGGTCGTCGCGACCGGCCGGAGCGACTACCCCAACCAGATCAACAACGTGCTGGCGTTCCCCGGCATCTTCAAGGGCGCGCTCGATGCGGGCGCGCGCGCTATCACCGAGGGCATGAAGCTTGCCGCGGCGGAGGCGATCCTCTCCGTGCTCGGCGACGATGTCTCGACCGACATGATCGTGCCGAGCCCGCTCGACCCCCGTGTCGCGCCCGCGGTCGCTGAGGCCGTGGCCCGCGCGGCCCGCGAGGAAGGCGTTGCCTGACATCCAGTTGCCTGACGGCCTGATGCCAGGCATCCCGGGGCCTGGCATCCAGTTGTGTAGCGGCTTGCTCGTTCCTTGACATCGCGATGGCCCCCGATCCAGTACCTCGGATCGGGGGCCATCGTCGTGGGCGGCTAGGAGATCTGGCCGGCCTTCTTCATCACGCGGCCCGCGACGGCCGCGAAGATGCGCTCGTACCCGGCGCCAGTGGTGCGCTGGAACAGATCGAGGGCGCGCGCGTCGATGCCGATGAGGCTGCGGGCCCGCTTGCGCCGCACATCCTTGAGGATCCGCTTGGCGGCGTCCTCGGGGCTGGTGCGGGCAAGGTGCTTGTCGAAGAACTCGCCGAGCGAGGTGGCGTCGGTGCCCTCGGCGGCGGTGGCGTTGCGGGCGATGGCGGTCTTGATGCCACCTGGGTGCACGCAGGTCACGGCCACGGGGTGCTTGTTGGTGATCATCTCCATGCGCAGTGCTTCGGTGAAGCCGCGCACCGCGAACTTGGCCGCATTGTAGGCCGCCTGTGACGGGATGGCAACGAGGCCGAACAGGCTGGAGATGTTGACGACGTGGCCGTCGCCCGACGCGATGAGGTGCGGCAGGAAGGCCTTGGTGCCGTTGACCACGCCCCAGAAGTCGATGTCTATGACGCGCTCGATGTCCTTGAACTCGCTGACCTCGACGTCGCCGGTGAAGGCGATGCCCGCATTGTTGAACACCATGTTGATCGTGCCGAAGTGGGCGGCGACCACGTCGGCGTAGTCGAGCATGGCCTCCCGCTCGGCAACGTTGAGGTGCGCGGTGTGGACCTCGGCGCCGAGTGCCCGGGCCTTGTCCGCGGTCTCCTCGAGGCCGACGCTGTTGACGTCGGAGAGCGCGAGCTTGGCGCCCTCGGCGGCGAGCTGGAGGGCGAGCGCCCGGCCGATGCCGGAGCCTGCCCCGGTGATTACTGCGGTCTTGCCGGAGAAGGTGCTCATGCGTGGGTCCCCTTGGTGTCGGCCAGCGTGCTGGCGTCAGTGTTGCCGGTCGTGGCTGTGCTCGTGGCGTTCTGCTGGGTGGCGTGCAGGCCCTGGCTGTCCATCACGGTGATCTCGTACGCCTGCTGATCGAATCGCTTCAGCATGTTCCGGAACGTGAAGGTGAATCCGGGCCACAGCGTGGTGTTGTTGCCGTGCTTGTCGAGGTACCACGAGCCGCAGCCGCCCGTCATCCAGACGGTGCCCTGGAGGCTCTTCTGCAGGCCAGCATTGAACTCGTCCTGGACCTCGGGCAGCACCTCGAAGGTGGCGATGTCGTTCTTGCGGATCTTCTTGAGCGCATCAACGACGTAGTTGAGCTGCGACTCGATCATGTAGACCATCGAGGTGTGGCCGAGCCCGGTGTTCGGCCCGACGAGGAAGAACAGGTTGGGGAAGCCGGCGACGGTGGTGCCCTTGTAGCCCTTCATCCCGCTCTCCTCGAAGACCTCGGCGAGGGAGCGGCCGTCCTTGCCGAAGATCCCGGCGAACATGGGGGAGTCGGTGACGTGGAAGCCTGTCGCGACGATGAGCGCGTCGATCTCCCGCTCGGTGCCGTCGGCGGTGACGATCGACCCGGGCCGGACCTCGCGGATCCCGTCGGTGATGAGGTCGACATTGTCGCGGTCGAGCGCCGGGTAGTAGGCGTTGGAGATGAGCATGCGCTTGCAGCCGATGCGGAAGTCCGGCGTGACCTTGCGGCGCAGCTCGGGGTCGCGGATCTGTGCGCGGATCATGCCCTGGGCGAGTGCTTGCAGCCCGAGCATCAGCTTGGGCGCCTTGGCGAGGCCAACGACCTGTGTCTCGCGGGCGGCGTAGATCGCTGCGCGAACGGCCTTCTGGAAGCCCGGGATCTTCTTGAACGCGAGCTTCTCGACGCCGGTGTACGGGCGGTCGAGGCGGGGGAGGAGCCACGGCGCGGTGCGCTGGAAGACGTCGAGGGTGGCCACCTGCCCGGCGATGGCGGGCACGATCTGGATGGCGGAGGCGCCGGTGCCGATGATGGCGACGCGCTTGCCGGTGAGGTCCGCGGAGTGGTCCCAGCGGGCGGAGTGGAAGAGCTGTCCGGCGAAGTCCTCGATGCCAGGGATGGCGGGCAGGGAGGGCTCGCAGAGCGCGCCGACGCCGGAGATGAGGAACCGGGCGGTGATGTTGCCCTGGCTGGTGTCAAGGTGCCATTGCTGGGCGGCCGTGTCCCAGCGGGCCTCGCGCACGTCGCAGCCGAACTGGTGGTGGTCGAGCACATCGGCGTTCTGGGCCACGGTGCGCAGGTACTGGTAGATCTCGGGCTGCGCGGAGAAGGATCGCGACCACTCGGGGTTGCGCGCGAAGGAGAACGAGTACAGCTGCGAGGGCACGTCGCAGGCCGCTCCGGGGTAGGTGTTGTCGCGCCAGGTGCCGCCGACATCGGCGCCACGCTCGAGCACGAGGAACGAGTGGGTGCCGAGCTTCTTGAGCTTGATGGCGGCGCCGAGGCCGGAGAATCCGCTGCCGATGATGGCGACGTCCACGTGGCGGGCGCGCTGCTTGGCGGGAGGCGCGGGGCGGGGCTTCGATGTCATGGAAAGACGATAACGGGACTACTGAGCGTAAGTCAATAGTTTATTGAATCGGGGTCAACAGCTATCATGGGATGATGACCACCACCAAGCGCACCCGCCTCGCCCCGGGCAAGCGACGCGCGCAGCTCATCGAGCTCGGCCTCGCCCTGCTCCAGGAGAAGCCCATCGAGGAGATCTCGGTGGAGGACATCGCTGCCCAGGCCGGCGTCTCGAAGGGCCTGCTCTTCCACTACTTCGGCTCCAAGAGCGAGTTCCAGGCAGCGCTCGTGCAGGCCATCTCCCTCCAGTTCCTCGACGCCACCGAGCCCGACTACTCCCAGACCCCGCTCCGCGCGCTCGAGACTGCCCTCGACAGCTACATCTCCTTCGTCGAGCAAGCACCCAATCTCTACATCTCCATGCTGCGCGGTGCGCTCAGCAGCATGCCCGAGATGGTCGCTTCCGTCGAGGCATCCCGTTCCGGCATCGCCGACCGCATCCTCGTCCTCGTCGCGAGCCTCGGCATCGACGACACCATCCCGCTGCGGGTCTCCATCCGCGGCTGGATCGCGCTGGTGGAGGAGGCCGTCATCGATTGGCTCACCAAGCGCGAGATCGAGCGCGGCGAGCTCATCGAGCTGCTCACCGGCGCGCTCATCGGCGTCATCCTCGGGCCCATGCTCGCCCGCGAGGGCACCATCGCGCACCTGTTCCCCGAGTTCGACCGGCCGCTCGCCGAGACGATCGCGCCCGGCACCGAGGACAGGACGGGCTGAACAACGAGAGCCCGCCCCGGCGCGCTCTGCACCGGGGCGGGCTTGACAGTCATCGGCGAGGCCGGGCTGCTACTTGATCTCGAACGCCGTGTCGATCAGCTGCTGCTGCTCGACGGCATGCACCTTTGCCGAGCCCGACGACGGAGCCGACATGGGCCGTCGCGACACCCGCTTGAGCATCGGGAACACATCCGGAAGGATCTCCGGCAGGTTCAGCCCGAAGAACGGCCACGCGCCCTGGTTGGCCGGCTCCTCCTGCACCCAGCGGAACTCCTTGACGTTCGGGTAGTTCGCGATCGCCTCGCGCAAGCGATGCCGCGGCACGGGGTAGAGCTGCTCCACGCGCAGGACGGCGATGTCCTCGCGCTCCTCCTTCTCCTTGCGCGCCGCGAGCTCGTAGTAGAGCTTGCCGCTGCAGAGCAGGATTCGCGTGACCTTCTTGCGCTCGTCCTCGGAGGCTCCCTCCAGGGTCGGGTCATCGATCACGCTGCGGAACTTGCCCTCGGTGAAGTCCTTGATCGGGCTAACGACAGCCTTGTTGCGCAGCATCGACTTCGGAGTGAACACCACCAGCGGACGATGCACCCCTGCGTTCGCGTGGCGTCGCAGCAGGTGGAAGTAGTTCGCCGGAGTGGAGGGGACCGCCACTGTCATCGAGCCCTCGGCGCACAGCTGGAGGAACCGCTCGATGCGACCCGATGTGTGGTCCGGGCCCTGGCCCTCGTGGCCGTGGGGAAGCAGCATGACAACGTTGGACCGCTGCGCCCACTTCGCCTCCCCGGAGGAGATGAACTCATCGAGGATGGTCTGCGCGCCGTTGACGAAGTCACCGAACTGCGCCTCCCACAGGACGAGCGCATCGGTGTTGCCCACGGAGTAGCCATACTCGAAGCCCAGGCCGGCGAACTCGGTGAGCGCCGAGTCATACACCATGAACTTGCCGCCCGATTGCTCGGAGAACGCCATGACCGGGCTGTATTCCGCCTCGGTGGTGCGATCGATGATCACCGCATGGCGCTGCGTGAACGTGCCGCGGCGCGTGTCCTGGCCGGCGAGGCGCACGGTGCGACCCTCCTGCACCAGCGTGCCCATCGCGAGGAGCTCACCGAATGCCCAGTCGACATTGCCCTTGCGGCTCATCTCGTGCCGCCGGTCATACACGGGCTTGACGCGAGTGTGCGGGTGGAATCCCTCGGGCAGGTTGACGTGCAGGTCGCCGAACGCCTCGAGGACCTCCTGGGAGATCGAGGTCTGCACGTTCGTGCGCAGCACCTGGTCCTCCTCGACGGAGGGGCTCGGTGCCGGCGGGTACTTCTCGAGCTCACGGACCTCGTTGAAGACCCGCTCGAGCTGTCCCTGGTAGTCGCGCAGCGCGTCCTCCGCCTCCTTCAGCGAGATATCGCCACGACCGATCAGTGCCTCGGTGTAGGTCTTGCGGACGCTGCGCTTGCTGTCGATCAGGTCGTACATCTGCGGCTGCGTCATCGAGGGATCGTCGCCCTCGTTGTGGCCGCGGCGCCGGTAGCAGATCAGGTCGATGACCACGTCCTTGTGGAACTTCTGCCGGAAGTCCACAGCGAGCTTGGCCACCCACACGCACGCCTCGGGATCATCACCGTTGACGTGGAAGATCGGTGCTCCGATCATCTTCGCCACATCGGTGCAGTACTCGCTGGACCGGGAATACTCCGGGCGAGTGGTGAAGCCGACCTGGTTGTTGACCACGATGTGCACGGTGCCGCCGGTGCGGTAGCCGCGCAGCATCGAGATATTGAGAGTTTCCGCCACGACACCCTGGCCAGCGAAAGCGGCATCGCCGTGGAGCATCAGCGGCACGACGGAGAAATTGTCCGACGACTCGCCCCCATTGATCAGGTCCTGCTTCGCTCGCACGATGCCCTCTACCACGGGGTTCACCGCTTCGAGGTGCGAGGGGTTCGCGGTGAGGGAGACGGTGATGTCGTTCTCGCCGAACATCTGGATGTAGGTGCCTGATGCGCCGAGGTGGTACTTCACATCGCCGGAGCCGTGCGCCTGCGCGGGGTTCATGTTGCCCTCGAACTCGGTGAAGATCTTCGAGTAGGGCTTGCCGACGATGTTGGCGAGGACGTTGAGCCGACCGCGGTGCGGCATGCCGACAACGACCTCGTCGAGCGCGTGCTCCGCGGACTGATCGATCACCGCGTCCATCATCGGGATCACCGACTCGGCGCCCTCGAGGGAGAAGCGCTTCTGGCCGACGTACTTGGTCTGCAGGAATGTCTCGAATGCCTCGGCGGCATTGAGCTTCGACAGGATGTATTTCTGCTCGGCGACCGAAGGCTTCTGGTGCTTGATCTCCACGCGGTCCTGCAGCCACTGCATCTGGTCGGGCTCGAGGATGTGCATGTACTCGACGCCGATCTTGCGGCAGTACGAGTCGCGCAGCACCCCGAGGACCTCGCGGAGCTTCATCTTCTCCTTGCCGGCGAACCCGCCGACAGTGAAGTCCCGGTCAAGGTCCCACAGGGTGAGGCCGTGGGTGCGCACGTTGAGGTCGGGGTGGCTCTCGAGCGACTCGACGTTGTAGCGCAGCGGATCGGTATCGGCCATCAGGTGCCCGCGATGCCGGTAGGCGCCGATCAGCTGCAGCACGCGGGTGTTCTTGTCGATCGCGCCGGGCGGGATGTCGCGGCTCCACCGTACCGGCTCGTACGGGATGCCGAGCGAGGTGAAGATCTCGTCGTAGAACTCGTCGGCGAGCATCAGATGGTGGATCTTCCGCAGGAACTCGCCGGATTCGGCGCCCTGGATGATCCGGTGATCGTAGGTGGAGGTCAGTGTCATCAGCTTGCCGACACCGACCTCGGCGATCTTCTCCTCGCTGGCGCCCTGGAACTCCGCCGGGTACTCCATCGCGCCGGCGCCGATGATCGCGCCCTGGCCCTCCATGAGGCGTGGTACCGAGTGCACGGTGCCGATGCCGCCCGGGTTGGTCAGCGAGATCGTGACGCCCTGGAAGTCCTCGGCGGTGAGCTTGCCGTCCCTGGCGCGCCGTACGAGATCCTCGTACGCATGCCAGAACTGCAGGAAGTTCATCGTCTCGCACTTCTTGATCGCCGCGACGACGAGGGTGCGGTTGCCATCCTTGCCGGGCAGGTCGATGGCAAGGCCGAGGTTCGTGTGCGCCGGAGTGACCAGGTTCGGCTTGCCGTCGGTCTCCTCGTAATGGCGGTTCATGCTCGGGTAGCTCTTGACCGCCTGGATGATGGCGTAGCCGAGCAGGTGCGTGAAGGAGATCTTGCCACCGCGGGTGCGGGCGAGATGATTGTTGATCACCAGGCGGTTATCGATCATCGCCTTGGCCGGCACCGCGCGCACGCTCGTGGCGGTCGGCATCGTCAGCGAGGAGTTCATGTTGCGCGCCACGGCTGCCGCGGCGCCACGCAGGGGCTTGGTCTCCGGTCCGGACTCGGAGGGCTTCGACGCAGCTGGCTTGGATGCGGCGGGCTTCTTCGACTCTGTCTTCTTCGGCTCGGCGGGCTTCGAGGGAGCGGGCTTGGCTGGCTTGGAGGGAGCCGGGGACGAGCTGCTGGAGGAGCTTGGTGCGTCCTTGTTGTTGTCGCCTGGCTTGTAGTCCTTGAGGATGTCATGCCAGGCCGGGTCGACCGAGGAGGGATCGTCCTGGAATCGCTGGTACATCTCCTCGACCAACCACTCGTTCTGGCCGAACTGTGATAGTGAACTGCTGGTCACGGCCGTGCTCGCCTCGTTTCCCTTGTGATCGCCGAACTCGTCGCCCCCTGTATGGAGGGTAGTACCTTGCCGGGGCGCCTGCCCGATGGGCCCGCTGTTCGTGCCGTGCTGCGCACGCTAGTCCTTCCGTGCTACGCCGGGGTTACCGACTCCTCGATCGCATTGTCGTCTGCTGGTGAGCTTCGTGCGGTTGAATGCGCGGATTGCCAAAGATCAGCGTAGTAGCCATTCCCCTGCAGGAGTTCGTGGTGGGTACCGGACTCGACGATCCGTCCGTCGTGGATCACCACGATCCGGTCCGCTCGCGCGGCTGTCTCGAGGCGGTGCGCCACGATGACGGATGTCCTCTCCGAGGTTAGCTGCTTGCTCGCAGTGATGACGAGGTGTTCGCTCGCTGGATCGAGGGAGGCGGTGGCTTCGTCGAGCAGCATCAGGTCGGGCCGGGCGAGGGCCGCGCGGGCGAGCGCGAGCAACTGCCGCTCTCCGGCCGATAGCCCGCGCCCCCGCTCGCCCACGGGCTCGCGCATGCCGCGGGGCAAGGTAGAGATGAAGCCGAGCGCGCCGACCTCCGCGGCAGCTGCCTCGATCTCCGCCGAGGATGCCCCAGGCCGCGCGAACGCGATATTGGCGGCGATGTCCCCGGCGAACAGGTGTGGTTCCTGGGGGACGATCCCGATCCGCGACCGGTACTCGGTGGCATCGAACTCGCGGATGCTGGTGCCGCTGGCGCGCACCGTGCCCGTGGTGGGGTCATGGAACCGCGCGAGCAGCTTGACGATCGTGGACTTGCCCGCGCCCGTGGGACCGACCAGCGCCACGGTGGAGCCGGGGGCGATCGCGAGGTCGATATCGTGGAGGACCTCGATGGGAGGATCGCTGCCGCTGTAGGAGAAGCTCGCATGATCTAGCTCGAGGGCGCCCGCCAGGGCCCGCCCGACAGGCCGCGCCTGTCCGGGTGATCGCATCGGCACCGACGGCACGGTGGCCAGCAGGTCCCGGATGCGCAGGAGGCCCACGCGAGCCTGCTGGTAGCTATCGAACACCTGCGACAGTTGCTGGATCGGCCCGAACAGCAGGTTGAGGTACAGCACGAAAGCGGCGAGCGCGCCCGCGCTGAGGCTGGCGTCGGCAACGCGCTGCGCCCCGACGAGCAGGACCACGGCGAGCGCGATATCGCTGAGGAAGGCGATGCCGGGGAAGTAGGTGGCGATGGCCCGCTGCGCACGCATGCGCGACTCCACGTAGGCCCGCGACGACTGCTCGAACCGGGCGGCGGCAGCTTCCTCCTGCTGGTATGCCTGCGCGGTGCGGATGCCCATGATGTTCTCCTGGAACTCCGCATTGACCCGGGCGATGCGCTCCCGCGAGACGCTGTACGCGGCGGAGGAGATGCGCCGGAACACGACCGTCGCGGCGATCACCACGGGAAGGACGAGCAGCACGAGCCCAGCGAGCGAGGCGTCCGTGAGCACCAGCGCTACCGAGACCCCGCCGAGGGTCAGCAGGCTGACCGCCGCGGTGACCAGGCTCGTCTGCAGGAACGAGGAGAGCGCATCGATATCAGTGGTCATGCGGGTCATGATCCGGCCGGAGCGCTCCCGCTCGTAGAAGTCGAGCCCGAGCCGCTGCAAGTGCGCGTAGCTCCGTACCCGCAGCCCATAGAGCACGCTTTCCCCGGCCCGTGCAGCGAGCCGGGCGACCGCGTGCCCGGCAGCCCAGCCGATGCCCACGAGCACGGATGCCGCGAGCGCGATGGCCAGCACCGTGGATGTGCTGCCCGCGATGATGCCCTCGTCGATGGTCAGCCGGGCGACTGTCGGCAGCAGCATCGTCGCTGCCGAATCGACAGCGAGGGCGACCGCGGCCGCGGCGAGCAGCCACTGCACAGGCTTGAGCTGGTTCGCCAGGCGGAACGGGGGCTCCGTCGCGGTCACCTCGCCCAGCTGGGCCGGGAGCGGGGGTGGCGGGTCGGTGGCGGGCGGCAGCGTGGCGAGCGCGGAGGCGAGCTCGGGCCGGATGCGCGTGGTCTCCGCGCCGATGATCGGTTCGGGCCAGAGCTGGTGGTCGCGGGAGGGGCTGCTCGGCTCGTCGGCCAGCTCATGCGCCATGAGCTGGCGATAGCGGGCGCAGCGGGCCTCGAGCTCCGCGGTGGTGCCCACGTCGAGCAGCCGACCCTGATCCAGCACCGCTATGCGGTCGGCGAGGCGCAGCGAGGAGCGTCGGTGCGTGATCGTCACCACGGTCCGCTGGCTGCCCCTGGTGTCGAGCTGGTCGAGGATCTCCCGCTCGGTGACGGCATCCACGGCAGAGAGCGCGTCATCGAGGACGAGGATGCGGGGCTTCGCGAGGAGCGCGCGGGCGAGAGCGATGCGCTGGCGCTGCCCGCCGGAGAGGGTGAGCCCGCGCTCGCCGATGGTGGTGCCGTAGCCCTCCGGTAGCTCCCGGATGAACGCGTCGGCCCTCGCGAGCCGCGCGGCGGCGATGATGTCCTCGTCGGAGGCTTCAGGATCGCCCAGGCCGATATTGCGACCGACCGTGTCGGAGAACAGGAAGGGCTCATCGAACACGATCGCCATGCGCTCGCGGAGATCGCTCGTGGCGACCTCCGTCAGCCTGGCTCCCTGCTCATCCGAGCCGATCAGCGTGATGGCGCCACTAGTGGGGTCGTAGAACCGTGGCAGCAGGGCGGCAAGCGCGGACTTGCCCGAGCCCGAGGCGCCGATGATCGCGAGGGTCTCGCCGGGCCTGGCGTCCAGGGTGATGCCGTGCAGCACCGGCCGCCGGGGATCGAAGCCAAACGTCACCCCCTCCATCCTGATGCCGAGGGGGCCGTCGGGAAGCGGCACGGGCCGCTCGGGCTCCACGACGTGGGGCGCGGTATCGATGACGTCGAGCACGCGCTCGATGGCGGCGCGGGAGAGATGGACCATCACGAGGAAGCCGCCGAGCAAGCGCGCGATGCCCGCGAGCGCGGAGAGGTATGCGGCGAAGGCGATGAGGGTGCCGATGGTGAGCGCTCCCGTGGCCGCTAGCAGGCCGCCGACCGCGAGCACCGCGACCAGCCCGAGCTGCGGGATCGCGGCGACGGTGGGGGAGAGGCGCGCGTTGAGCCGGGCCGCCCGCATCCGTTCGCCGTAGAGCTGGCCACTGATGCCGCGGAGCTCGTCGACCATGCGTTGTTCCTGGCCGAAGCCCTTGACGACACGGACCCCGGTGACGGTCTCCTCGACGTGCTGGGCCACGTCGGCGGCGCGCTGCTGGGCCGACCATGTCGCCGCGTAGAGCCGCAGCCGGTAGGCGCGGATGGCCAGCCAGGTCGCGGGCAGGATCGCGACTGCCACGAGCGTGAGGGGGATGGAGAGGTAGACCATCGCGCCGATCGAGAGGACGAGCTGCAGGAGCGCCCCGCCGGAGAGCGGTGCCATCGCGAGCAGCCCCTGCACCTGCTGGAGATCGCTGATCGAGCGGGAGACGAGCTGGCCCGTGCGGACCTCGTCCTGGCGCTTGCCGTCGAAGCGCTGGATGCTGCCGAGCAGATCACGGCGGAAGTCCTGCTGGACCTCCAGCGACAGGCGGCCGGCGAGCACCCGGCGGACGAACTGGGCGGCGAAGCGGACAGTGGCGAGCAGCAGCAGCGCCACGACGAACGTGCCCAGCATCGCCACCGTGCCATCGACGGCACGATCAATGACGGTCTTGGCCACGAGGGGCACCGCGACCTCGATGGCGGTGGAGATAGCGGTGGCAGCGACCGCGCCCGCGACCAGGCGCGGATGCTCGAGGCACTGGCGCAGCAGGCGCCGCAGCCAGCCGGGGACAGCGCCGGGCGCGGTGCCGCGCGCGGGGGGTGCAGTTGTGGTGCCCATGTCTGGATCAAGGCTATCGGGGAGGGCTGACATTCCCCGCGTGCCGAGAATGCCTAGCCGATTGCCGGAACGCGCTCGGCCGCGCGTGGCGGTGGCGGCGGGGTGCCATCGCCGAAGGGACGGCCGCCGAGCTGCTCGCGGTGGTGCGGCGACAGCCAGGAAGCCAGCTCGGGCCCCTTCGGAACGATCCGGGTGGGATTGATGTCGGAGTGGACGATGTAGTAGTGATCCTTGATCTGGCCAAAATCGATGGTGTCGCCGAAGCCGGGGGTCTGGAAGAGGTCTCGCGTGTATGCCCACAGGGCGGGCATCTCGGTGAGCTTGCTGCGGTTGCACTTGAAGTGCCCGTGGTAGACGGGATCGAAGCGAACGAGCGTGGTGAATAGCCGCACGTCGGCTTCGGTGATGGTGTCGCCCACGAGGTAGCGCTGCCGCGCCAGGCGGTCCTCGAGCCAGTCGAGGCGGGCGAACAGGCGATCATAGGCCTTGTCATAGGCTTCCTGCGTGCCGGCGAAGCCACTGCGATAGACGCCGTTGTTGACGTCGCGGAAGACGAGATCCATGACTTCCTCGAGCTCGTCCGCGCGCGCGGCGGGCAGCAGGTCGGGAGCCCCTTCGCGGTGGTGGGCCGTCCATTCGCGGGAGAAGTCGAGGGTGATGGTGGGGAAGTCGTTGGTGACGACCTGGCCACTGGTGGTGTCGACGATGGCGGGGACGGTGATGCCCCGGTCGTAGTCGGGATAGCGCGCGAAATAGGCTTCCTGGAGCCGCTCGATGCCGAGCACGGGGTCGATGCCGCCGGGGTCGAGATCGAAGGTCCAGCTGCGGGCGTCGTGGGTGGGGCCGCACAGGCCGAGGGAGAGCGCGTCCTCGAGGCCGAGGAGGCGGCGCACGATGATGGCGCGGTTTGCCCAGGGGCACGCTCGTGCGGCGACGAGCCGGTAGCGCCCGGGCTCGACGGGGTATCCGCTGCTTCCATCGGCGGTGATGCGCGTGGCGATGTAGCGCATGTCGCGGCTGAACTCCTGGCCATCGACGACGTATGTCGCGGCTGGTTCGTCGGTGTGCATCGAGGTGCTGGCTGGTTCCGTACCCATTGCTGGACCTCTAACTGGTTGAGCGGTCAACTAATTGAATGGTACTAGGGAACCCGCCACGACGTCGACCCTCGAGCCTTGCCTCGCGCCCTTCGGCTAGCCCAGCTCGACGGTTGCCAGCGTCCCGAACTTGTCGTAGCCGAGCGCCTCGGCAAGATGCCATGCGTTCGCGTTGGTCCGGTGCGCGCGCCATTGCGGCACGAGCCCAGCATCGAGCGCCACGTTCGTCGCGATCAACGACACCGTCTTGCTATAGCCACGCTGCCGGGCCTCAGGGATGGTCAGCGACGTCATGTTGGCCACGAAGCCCTGCCACTCCTCGTATGCCGCGCACGAGACGGGGTTCATCTCGTTGTCGAGCAACGTGAACCATTCCGAATGCTCGGAGAGCTCGGCTGCCTCGACGTCATCCGGCGGGCACGCCCGCACGACCTCGTTCACCATCTCCCGATCGCGCGAGATCAATGGCGCCTCGCTCGGATGCATCGGCGGTGGCGGCAGGTAGTCCGGCGTGAACAGCAGGGTCTCCGCCCGTGCGCGCCGCGCCCCGCGATCCTTCGCGATCGACAACATGCCCCGTTCGCTGCCAAGCTGCTCGTCGCTGAGCCCGCGGGCCCGCTCGACAGCCCATTCCGGGCCGAGGAAGACGCTCTCCCCGAACACCGAGAGGAACGTCAAGGATTTGGTGCCCGATGGCAGTGCGACATGCTCGCGCCCGGGCGCGAGATCGCGATCACCGATGCCCAGCGATCGCGCCCACGCCACTTTCAGGATCGAGGCAACGTGTGCAGAGGTAGCGTCCATTGCTTCCATATGATCACAACCCGATGTCCCGTCCGATGAGTTCCTTCATGATCTCGTTGGTCCCGGCCCAGATCTTCGTGACGCGCGCATCCATCCACGCCCGCGCCACCCGATACTCGCGCATGAACCCGTACCCACCGTACAACTGCACGCAGTGATCGAGGACCTCGTTCTGGATTTCCGCCGACCACCACTTCGCCTTCGCCGCATCGATCGGCGTCAGCTCGCGCCGGGTATGCGCGTCCACGCAGGAATCCACGAACGCCTGGGTGACCTCCAGCTTCGTGGTGATCTCCGCGAGCAGGAACTTGTTGTGCTGGAAATGCCCGATTGGCTGCCCGAACGCCTTGCGCTCCTTGACATACTCCAGGGTCTCGTCATAGATGCCCTTGGCGTGCGCGGTGTTGCACACCGCCGCGCTCAGCCGTTCCTGCGGCAGCAACTGCATCATGTGGATGAAGCCATTGTCGACCTCGCCGATGACGTTCGCCGACGGCACTCGCACATTGTCGAAGAAAAGCTCCGCGGTATCGGACTCGGCCTGTCCCACCTTGTCGAGCTTGCGGCCTCGCTCGAATCCCGCCATTCCCGACTCCACGCCGAACAAAGTGATGCCGCGCGCCTTTTTCTCCGGGCTTGTCCGCGCTGCCACGATCACCAGGTCCGCGCTGTAGCCATTGGTGATGAAGGTCTTCGAGCCGTTGACGATCCAGTCATCGCCATCGCGCACGGCAGTGGTCTTCAGCGCCGCGAGATCCGAGCCACCCGAGGGCTCCGTCATGCCGATCGCCGTCACCATCTCGCCCGTGCAGAACCGAGGCAGCCAGCGCTCCTTCTGCTCATCGGTGGTCAGCTCCACCAGGTACGGCGCGCAGATATCGGAGTGGATCCCGAAGCACGAGGCCATCGCCGCGCTATGCCGGCTCAGCTCCTCGCCCAGGACCGCGTTGAAGCGGAAATCGCCCGCCTCGCCGCCGCCGTACTGCTCCGGCACCTCGAGGCCCAGCAGACCGGCCTTGCCCGCCTCGAGCCACATCTCCCGCGGGATGGCCTTGTTCTCGATGAGCTCCTCGCTGCGAGGCTGGACATGGCGGGCCACGAACTCCCGCGCTGACTCGCGGAAAGCCTGATGGTCCTCGTTATAGATCGTGCGCTTCATCTGAGTCCTCCGTGCGGCTATGCTGCCGCCCACTCTACCCAAGGCGTGCGACGATCAAGCGATGAGTGATCATTCCCCGCAGCCCGGAGTCCGGCTGACGATCGAGCACACCGCGCACGGCGCGCCCGTCGCCGTGCTGTTCCTCGACAACCCGCCCCTCAACCTGTTCTCGCAGCAGGTTTTCGACGACCTCGCGGCACACATCGCGCAGCTCGCCGCCAGCCCGCCCCGAGCCGTCCTCATCCATGCCGAGGGCAAGGTCGTCTCCGCTGGGGTGGACGTGCACCTGTTCGACGGACTGTCGCCGGACGAGGCCGAGCAGCTCTGGACCCGTAGCTTCGCCAGGCTCTCGGCGCCGCTCGAGGCGCTGCCGTGCCCCGTGGTGTTCTGCGCCCACGGGCTCACCCTTACCGCAGCGTTCGAGATCGCGCTCGCCTGCGACCTCATCGTCGCGGGCCCGCGCGCGAAGTTCGGCCTCGTCGAGAAGGTCGTGGGCCTCACCCCCTCGATGGGCGGACCGCAGCGCATCGCGGAGCGTGCCGGATCCGGTCGTGCCCGCGAGCTCGTCATGACCGGCGATCTCTACCCCGCGGCGACGCTCGCCGACTGGGGCGTGGTGAACATCATCGACGAGGACCCGCTACAGCGTGCCCGCGAGCTCGCGCACCAGCTCGCCGACGGCCCCACCCGCGCGCATGCAGCGACCAAGCAGATCATTGCTGCCTGGCGCGACCGCGGCCTCGAGCACGCCGACGCTGTCACCCCGCGAGTCTCGGGGGAGCTGTTCGCGACCACGGACCTGCGCTCAGCCGTGCGCAGCTTCCTCGAGGAGGGGCCGGGAAAGGCGTCATTCGTCGGCGAGTAGCTCCTTGAGCGCCTCGTCGTCCACGTCCTCCATATCGATCACCACGTCGCCGGGGGGCGAAGGCCAGTGGCGCGGTGCCGCGCCGAAAGCGCGATGCGCGTGCACCACCAGCGATTTGCCGAGCGTCCGGTTCGTTGCCGCGCCGATCGCTGCACCGATGCCGAAGGGCGCGACGCGGCCGATCGTCATGAAGCCCCGCGTCTGCGCGAGGCGCAGCAGCAGCCGCCGCGCCAGCGCCGCGTTGAGCTTCCCGATCGACGGGGCCGGGATGTAGTTCGCCACCGAGTCCGCCCACGAGCGGCCCTTGCGGACCGCCGCCTTCTCCGCGAGGACCGAGGACGTATTGCCCAGCGCGATGCTCATCACCAGCGCGCGGCGCCGCTCGATGTCCTCGATCGGCATGCCGTGCACCTCCGCGAGCGCGAGCGTGTAGAAGGCGCTCGTCGCGAAGAACACCGCTGTCTCCCCGCCCGCGGCGGCCAGGGCGGCGATAGTGCCTACCCCGGGAACGGCCGCCGTCGCGCCCACGGCAGCGCCGGTGCCTGTCACCGTCCGCAGATAGTGCCGGTCTATCCTGCCGATGATCTGCGCGGGGGTCTCCTCGGGATGCCGCTTGCGCAGGGAATTGACGAAGCTGGTCACCACAGGCCCCGGGACGTGCACGCCCTTGTCGACGACCTTCATGGCGATGCGCCCCGTGATTCCGTCCGGCTTCCCCGGCGGCTCGATCGCATCGGGCAGGCGATCAGTGCGATCAGCACGGTCTCTCACCGTTGCTGCTCCTTCCATCCCAGGCCATCACCAGCAGTGCCTACACGGTATGCCAGCGCTTGCGTTGCCGCGAGCAGAACTGTCGCGCGGCAGCTCCGCCCGGCTCAAGCGCTCGGAGGTCCAGCGGCCGTGGAGTCCGCTCCAGCCCGTTCCGGGGCGGTCGGCTCGGTAGTGCTCGGCCCCGCGATGCCCGCGAGCGCCCGGATCTCATCCGCGACAGCCTCGGTGGCCTCCCGGCCCGCAGCGATCAACGCGGGCACCCCTGCGGCCTTCCATCGCGAGAACTTCGTTGTATCTGGCATGATCAAAACGTCTGGTACCTCGTCGTCGAAGCCGCCCATCGCCTGCCGCAGCAACGCCATCGGCCGCATCGTGCGTTCCGGGGTCAGGCGCACCGTGATCACCCGGTCCGCGCCAAGGAGCCGGGCGCCCCAGGTTGGCACGTTCGAGCTGAATGCACCGTCGATCAGCAGCGCCTCCCCGGCCCGTACCGGCGGGAACAGGCCGGGAACAGCAATGGTGGCCAACAGCGCCGTAGGCACCGGACCGGTATCGAGCAGATACGGGGCGAGCGTGCGCAGGTCCGTCGCCACGGCGGCGAAGCGTCGGGGCAGCGCCTCGATGTCGCGGTCCTCGGCGAAGCGCGCAATGGTGCGCTCGAGCACCTCCGGATCGAGGACGCCAAGCTTGCGGGGCACCGTGACCCGGCCGAAGTCCCGCCAGACCGCGCTGCGGATGATCTTGTCGATCACTGACACCGGCAGGCCTGCCGCGTAGCCCGCGCCGATCAGTGCCCCCGCGCTCGTGCCCACGACCACATCGATCTGCACGCCCATGTCCTCGAGCGCGGCGAGGACCCCGACGTGCGCTGCCCCGAAAGCGGCTCCGCCACCGAGCGCGAGGCCGATCACCGGGGCGGAACCGGGGGATCGCGCTGCCGCGCGATGCGGCACGGTGCGCGGCAGCGCGGCCCGGTGCGAGCGCTCGGCGGCGCCAAACGGTGCCGGCCAGGCCGCAGGGATCGGATCGCTCATGGTGGTTTCTTGCCTGTCCAGGTCGGGGGTTCGGACTGGCCACCCCGCTAGCGCGGTGTCGACCGCCCCGCGGAAATGGCACTACCAAGCCTAGTGCGTTGGCCTGCCCGCTAGGGACCGCCTCGCGCCAGCACACGCTGCACCTCGTGCTCCGGTACCTGATCGAACCGGTCATACCATGCGCCCACCGCATCAAGATGATCCGTTACCAGGGGACTCACTACCTCTGCCCCGGCGCGCTCGAGGAGCGGAAGGGCCTGGGAGGCGGCCACGGGCGCGGCGGCGATCACGCGCCGTGCACCACGATGCACAGCCACCTGGCATGCCGCGAGCATCGTCGCACCCGTCGCGATCCCGTCATCCACGATGATCACGCACTGCCCATCGATGCCGGGCATCCCGGATCCATTGCCGCCGGCCGGGTCCCCACCGGCTGGTTGGCGGAACAGCGCGGCCCGTCGCGAAAGCTCGGCGAGCTCCCTCGCCCGCACGGCATCGATATCGCTGCTGGCAAGGCCCTCCCGGTCGATCAGCTCCTCGTTGAGGACGATCGTCCCGTCCTCGCCGAGGGCTCCGAACGCGAGCTCGGGATGGCGGGGAAGGGCAAGCTTGCGGACCATGAGGATATCGAGTGGCCTGCTGGCGCGCTCCGCCACGATCGCCGCTACGGGCACACCACCGCGCGGCAGGGCCAGCACGATCGAGGCTTCCTCGAGAAGAGGACCGAGGGCATGGGCAAGGACGTGCCCTGCATGCTCGCGATCGCGGTACCGCATGACCACTTCCTCGCCCGGCTTGGGCTCGATTGCTCCTGCTGCTTCCACCGTACCGCCGTGCTGATCGTCGCTCCAGGGGCGGCGCGGGCTCCTGGCAGCAGCGGCGCGGGACGCAGCTAGCTGCGGACTGAGCGCGCGTGCCACCGGACCAGCGCGTGATCGAGGCGGTCGGGCGCGACGCCAAGCTCGGCGGCGACCTCCCCTGTCATGGCGCCGAACCTGAGGCCGTCGGTCCCGGGCGCGCAGGAGGCCCGGAATGCTTCGCGTGCCCGTGCCAGGGAATCCGGTGCTGGGGAAGCCAGGGCGAGGCAATGCGCGAGCGCCTGCTGCCCTGGGGCGCCGAGCTCGGCGAGCCAGATCGCGGCGAGGGGCTCTGGTCCGTGCGACGAGCTGGAGGCCCGGAGAAGGTCGGTGCTGGAGTCGATGCGGCATGCGTGCAGCGCATGGGCGAGGTGCATGATCTCCGCCGCGCGGACATCGATGCTGCCGGTATACCGCCGTCGGTAGTGCCCGACCTTGCCGATCCAGATGGCGGGCCCGCCGACCAGGTCGAAGGTGGCGAGCAGTTCCGCGAGGCCGTCGCGCGCGAGCGGGGCGGGGGGCATCGCTGTGGCGTTGCGGAACGCCTGGTACCGGGCGACAAGGCCCGCGGTCGGGACGAAGTCGCTGCCGGAGGCCTGGACAGCCTCGATGAGGCAGAGCGCCAGGCTGCCGGAGTGGTCCTGGGCGCCGATCCAGCACGCTGGGTCGCCAAGGTGATGGAGGCATGCGCTGATGAGCCCCTCTGCGCTGCCGGCCGCGCTGCTGGAGACCGCGCGCGGGGCTTGCTCGCCGATGCGCGATTGGTGCTCTAGGACAGGTGCGGCGCTCATGGTTCCTCCCCGGTCGCGTGCTGCGAAGCGCTCTTAGTGATGTATCGCACCCCGAGGTAAGAGTGTTGCAGGTATCACCTGCTAGGGAAAGATAATTTCTCCTCGCCGCTCGCGAATTGCGCCGGTGAACCGCAGTGGTCGGCTCCGGACCTGGGGGAGCGTGGTCATCTGGGCGCGCGGGAGGCAGTAGACTATGGCGATAATGAGTAACAATGAACCCGGCGATACCACGTTCGCCGGTCTGGGAATCGACGACCGTGTGCTGCGCGCATTGAGTGACGTCGGATATGAAACGCCATCGCCAATCCAGTTGGCGACGATCCCGCACCTCATCGAGGGGCGGGATGTGGTCGGCCTGGCACAGACCGGGACCGGCAAGACTGCAGCATTCGCGACCCCGATTCTGTCTCGGATCGTTGAAGACGATGCCTTCCCCCAGGCTCTCGTGCTGACCCCGACCCGTGAACTAGCGATCCAGGTCGCTGAGGCCTTTGGCCGCTACTCCACGCACCTGCCCGGTGTGCGGGTGCTGCCGATCTATGGCGGCCAGGCATACGGCGTCCAGCTAGCGGGCCTGCGCCGGGGCGCGCAGATCATCGTTGGCACTCCGGGCCGGGTCATCGATCACCTGACGCGAGGCACCCTGGACGTCTCCCGGCTGCGCTTCGTCGTGCTCGACGAGGCCGACGAGATGCTGAAGATGGGCTTCCAGGAGGATGTCGAGCGCATCCTGTCGATGGCACCGCGCGAGCGCCAGTCCGCGCTCTTCTCGGCCACCATCCCCCGCGCCATCCGCGACATCTCCCGCAAGTACTTGAACGAGCCCGCCGAGGTCACGATCAAGTCGACGACGAAGACTTCCGACACGATCAGCCAGCGCTGGGTGCTCGTTTCCCATCAGCGCAAGCTTGATGCCTTGACGCGCTTCCTCGAGGTCGAGCCGTTCGACGCGATGCTCGTCTTCGTCCGCACCAAGCAGGCCACGGATGATCTTGCCGAGCGGCTGCGGTCGCGAGGATTCGCGGCGACCTCGCTCAACGGCGACATCCCGCAGAACGTGCGAGAGCGAATCGTCGGCGAGCTGCGGGCTGGCAAGATCGACATCCTGGTAGCGACCGATGTCGTGGCGCGCGGACTCGACGTCGAGCGGATCTCGCATGTCGTGAACTTCGACATTCCCACCGATAACGACTCCTACGTGCACCGCATCGGGCGCACGGGCCGTGCTGGCCGCAGCGGCGAGGCATTGCTCTTCGTCACGCCGCGCGAGCGTCGCTTGCTCAAGTCGATCGAGCGCTCCACCGGGCAGCCGATCGAGGAGACGCGGGTCCCGACGGTCGAGGACGTGAACGCGCAGCGCGTCTCGCGGTTCGAGGAATCGATCACCGAGCATCTCTCGTCGCCCGATGTCGCCGTGTTCCGGCGCCTGATCGAGAGCTACGAGAGCGAGCACGATGTGTGCCTCGCCGACATTGCTGCCGCGCTCGCCGTGCAGAATGTCGACGGCGACAACTTCTTCCTCAAGGCAGATCCGGTGGAGAAGAAGGTCCGCGAGGAGCGCTTCGATGACCGGGGCGATCGCCGTGATCGCGATGACCGGCCCCGCAGCAAGCCGCGCGGGGACCGTCGCTCGAGCGGTGGAGGGGATTTCGCCACCTACCGCATCAATGTGGGACGCAAGAACAAGATCGCGCCCGGCGCGATCGTGGGCGCCCTCGCCAACGAGGGCGGGCTCCAGCGTGGCGACTTCGGATACATCGATATCCGGCAGGACTTCAGCCTCGTTGAACTGCCCGCCGACCTACCGCGGGACGTCTTCGACGCCCTGCGCGATACCCGCATCGCTGGAGTCAAGATCGGCCTTCGTCGCGACGAGGGTGGATCCGCAGGTGGCGGCCAGGACCGGCCGCCGAAGCGCGCGGGCCGGGATGACCGGCCAGCGCGCCGCTTCCGCGACTAGGAATCATCAGCAGGAACCACCACAGGTCCCCGTGCAGCTAGGGCATGCTCCCGAGCGGCACGGGGATCAGTGCGTCCAGCATGGCGCTCGCTGATCGGGACCACGTGAACTCCTCGGCGCGCTCCCGTGCCCGGGCTCGCGACGCGGCGTGATCTGGCCCCGGGCGGTTCAGTCCGAGCAGGGCCCCGAGCGCCGTGGCGAACGCGGCGTCATCATCGGCGGCAATCATGCCGCTGCCCCCGGTGAGGATCTCCCGGAGCGCCGAGGACTCGGAGGCGACGACGGGGGTCCCCGAGGCGAGCGACTCCAGCGCGGAGAGGCAGAACGTCTCATGAGGCCCGGGCGCGACCGTGGCATCGGCGGTCGCGAGCAGCGCGGCGAGCCGCTCCGGGTCGGCGACGAACCCGAGGAACTGGATGGGGAGGCCCCGCGCCCGTCGTTCCAGGGCGGCGCGCCGCGGACCGTCGCCTGCCACGACGAGTCGAGCGTTCACGCCCGCGCCGAGCAGGATGCGCAAGGCCTCGATGCTGCGCTCGGCATGCTTCTCGATCGAGAGCCGTCCGCTGTGCACGAGCAGGATCTCGTTGCCGGGAGCAAGCTGCGCGCGCAACCCTGGATCGTGCTTGCGAGGGTGGAACCGCTCGAGATCGACCCCGAGCGGGATGCGCCGCACATTGCGGGCACCGATCCGATCGAACTCGCTCGCGGCGAAAGCTGTCGTGCATACCACTGTGTCGAAGCTTCGCGCCATCGCGCGGTTTCCGGCATCCGCGACGCGCTGCGCGGGCACCGCGGGGAGGACCTGGCCGACGAGTCGATCGAGCCGCTCGTGCGAGACCACGACGCTCGGTATTCCGCGGTCGCGAGCCCACCGTCCGAATCCTCGCAGGGTGAGCCGGTCCGAGACCTCTATGGCACTGGGACCGAGCCCGGCCAGCACGTCGGCGACACGGCGTGGGTCCGCGAGCCGGTACCCGCCGGATCCGGGCAGCCGGAGCGAGGCGAGGGTGATGCGGCGTACCCCGTTCTCGAGGAGCTCCTGCGCATCGTGGGCCCCGGGAACGACGAGCGCGACATCGAGCCCAGCGGCCCGGTACTCGCTGCCCCATTGGTGCAATGCGGTGCGGAGCCCGCCGGACCGGGGACCGTAGAAGTTCGCGAGCTGAGCGATGAGCACACGGGGCAGCATGCCATCACCAGGCAACGCGCGGGCAACGGCTGGGCGCGCGTGATCCAAACTCCTGGGGAACTGCCTTTGGGAATCGATCAGTTGGATGCGTGCTCGGCCCATCCGGCATCAGCAGCGGGTACTGCGAACGCGCGATGCCCGGTGCCCCAGCGATTGATGGCAATCACCAGCGCATCGGTGGAGGTATCGAGTCGCTCGGCGAGGATCTCCAGGAGCGGCAGCACCATGCCCGGGTGCCGCGCCCGCATCGCCACTTCGTTTCCCTGCGGCGGGAGGGCCCCGGCGAGGAAGCGATGGCAGTGGCGCAGGGCGCTGGGCTCGTCGGCGGCATGAATCCCGGACAGCAGCAGGAGATAGTCCCAGCTCTCGGCAAAGCTGTGGCTCGCGACCCCCCGCCATGCGTTGACCACGAGCGACCGGGTCGCCGGGTGCGGGATCATCGCGGCGAGATCCTCGGTCCCGTCGATGCGCAGTTCATGGAACGCGGAAGCGGCCCGATGGATGGAGCGGGCCTTCACTGCCTGCGCGGGGCTCGCGTGGCGCGTCCGGTACATCGCGACCTTCCCTGACCAGGCCGTTGCTCCGCCGCACTCCTCGAAGGTGCGCAGCAATGCGCGCGTCCCGTCGGGAAGGCCCGGGCGGCAGTGGCCGGTGGCCTGCTGCCGGGCCCGGTAGGCGCTGAAGTGATCCGTCACCGCCAGCGTGGTGGGGTAGTGGCCGGCCGTGCATTGCACAGCGTCGATCACGCACAGGGCGAGGCTCGACCGGAACCTCGCCGGCGCTGTCCATCGCGACGGCGACCCCAGCCGCGACGTGCAGGCGAGCTCGAGATGCTCGAGCGCCACTGCGGGGATCTCCATGCGGCCTCGCTCTCCAGTGATCGGGACGTTTCCTCCAGAGTACGGGGATCGGGCAATAGCTGGGGACGGGCAGAAAGCGCGCGCTTTCCCGCGGGGCGGGGCCGTGGTGTGTCCCTGACGTTCCCGCAGCGCGTAGCGCGGTAGTTTGAGCGCGTGCATGTGAGAAGAGGCCTCGTCCGGTCCGTTGCGATAGTCGCCGCCAGCGCTGTTGGCCTGGGTGCAGCGGCTGGTTGCACGGTCAACCCCGATGAGGACGATTCCCCTGCTGGGATCGTGCAGCCCCGGTCGCAGCCCGATGAGGCTGATCCAGGCCGCTCGCTGCCCATTGTTGTCGAGGACACCGAGGCCGGGATCTCTCTCGGTACCGCTCAGCAGTTCTTCGCCCGGGCTCCGTTCGTCGTGACCGCGCCGATCGATGATGCGGCCGCGCTGGTGCGCGCGGCATCGCTGGCGGTAGCAACATCCGTGCCGATGCTTCCCGTCGATCCGGCCGATGGGGCCGCGGTGCTCGAGGAGATCGACCGGCTCGGCGCGAGCAGCGTGCTCGCGGTCGGGGCCGTGCCCGATCTCGGTGCTGTGTCCATCATCCCGGCACCCGCGGGACGGGCCGAGATCGAGGAGATGATCGACCGCGACCTCGACGAGCGCGAGGTTGCCGGGAAGACCGATGCCCTCGGTGCGATCGCCACCATCGGTGGCGAGGATTCCACGCTGCTCTCGGTTCCCGGTGCGCCCCTTCCCGAGCCAGGACCTGCCCTCGAGGCAGAGACCTTGCCAGAGTTCGGCCGGGCGGAGCTCGATCCACCCGTGCTTGCCCTTGTCGCGAGCCCGGCCAGCGAGGATGACCGTGAGTGGGCCGAGCACATCGCTGCCGCGGCGACCGCTCGCGCAGCAGGCGCGACCGTGGTGCCGCTCGCTGTGCCCGACCCACGGGCGACAGCCGATTCCGTCTCGGCGATCCGTGACCACGAGGACGCCACGGTGGTCGCGCTGGGCAGCAAGTTTGGCACGGTAGCCGATCTCAACGAGCGCGTGCGCGCTGCGGTCTCGGTACCAGAGCTTCCCGGCGGCGGGCAACTGGTGTATCCCGGCAGGCGGATGATCGCGCTCTACGGCCACCCCGGGGTGCCGGCAATGGGATTGCTGGGCGAGCAGCCAGTCGATGAGGCGATCGCGCGCGCCAAGGAGCTTGCCGAGCAGTACGAGCCGTTCTCCTCCGAGCCGGTCATCCCTGCGTTCGAGCTCATCGTCACGGTCGCTTCCGTCTCGCCGGGTGCCGATGGCAACTACTCGAACATCGCTGAGGTCGAGATGGTGCGGCCATGGATCGAGGCCGCGGAGGAGGCGGGCGTCTACGTGGTGCTCGACCTGCAGCCGGGCCACACCGACTTCCTTACCCAGGCAAAAATATACGAGGAGCTCCTGCGCGAGCCGCACGTCGGGCTCGCCCTCGATCCCGAGTGGCGGCTCAAGCCGGGCCAGGTCCACCTGCAGCAGATCGGACAGGTCGATGCGGCCGAGGTCAACGAGGTCACCGACTGGCTCGCGGACCTCACCGCCCGCCATGACCTGCCCCAGAAGCTGCTCATCCTCCACCAGTTCCAGCAACGCATGATCACTGATCGCGAGAGCCTCGATACCAGCCGCGAGGAAGTGGCGCTGCTGATCCACGCTGATGGTCATGGCGGACCGGGCGAGAAGATGAGCACCTGGAACGCATTGAAGACCGAACTTCCCGACGGTGTCTGGCTGGGATGGAAGAACTTCATCGACGAGGATTTCCCCACCTTCACGCCGGAGCGGACAATGCAGATCGGTCCGGCGCCCTGGTTCGTCTCCTACCAGTAGCGAGGGCGTGGCAGCCCTGTGGGCGGCCGGGCGACGGCCGAGGCGACCGCTCCACAGGGCGGCCCCTAGTCGTCGATGATGATGACATCCGAGTCGGTCAGGGCGCGGAAGCTGGTGCCCGCGCGGGAATACTGCTGCACGAGGCCGTCGATGCGCTCCGGATGCTCATGGCCGGGGGATCGGTAGTGCGGCACGATGCGGAATGGCACCAGGCCCAGGCCCGACCATGCCGCTGGGATTCCGCATTCCTGCAGCGATTCAGCAGGATCGTCGCACCATTCGAGGCCGTCGAGCGATGGCGCGGCGATCGCTGCGCCGGCGCTGTATCCGCCGTAGACGAGGCTTCCCTCGCGGACCAGATCGGTGATGATGCCATCCGCGCCGCTCTGCGCGAGCCGTGATCGCAGCACGAAGGTGTTTCCCCCGCGCAGCCACACCAGGTCGGACCGGGCCAGGATCTCCCGCACGCCGTCGGGATCGCCGCGATGCTCTCGCAGGTCTAGCTCGCGCGCAGTGATCCCTATGTCGGCCAGCATGTCGATCTCGCTGCGGACGGCCCATTCGCGCGCTGCGGCGGGCCATGCGTCCGCGGCATTCGCTACCACCGTGGCACGACGGGGCGCGGGCACAAGGCGTGCGAGCCCGGTGCCCGCGCCGCCGAGCCGGTACGAGGCGAGGAAGAGCTTCATCGGGGGCGCGGCGGCACGTCCAGCGCGCGCCGCCGGCAAGGCCTAGTCGCTGATGTCGAGGACAACGCGGGGCGGATTCGTCAGGGTCATGGCGGTGAACTCGCGCTGGCCGCCACGCACTCCCACGAACATCTGCGCGATGCCCTCGTTGAACGTGCCGACCTCGATCTCGGCGACCGATCCGCTGCCGGGCCCGCCGATGGTCTTGGGCCCGGAGTAGGGGTCGACGCCCGTATCGAAGGGGTAGCCCCAGCCCGTGACGTTGAACGAGAGGATGGCGTCGCCGCTGACAGCGATGGGGTCCCCGGAGCCGCCCGCGTACGCCGCATCGACGTAGCGGATGTCATAGCCGGGCTGGTTGCCCTGGCCCGCGAGGTCGACGACGATGCGCGTGTATCCATCGTGCTCGCCCACCCGGATGCCGGTGACGCTGAGGAAGGTGCCGCTGCCGGCTTGCTGGGACGCAGGTCCGAGCGTGCCCGAGAAGCTGCTGCCCGATCCGCCGGCCGAGCTATTCTCCGGCGGGCTTGGTGCTGGCTGCAGCGGGGTCTCCTCGATCTCCGGGCTCGTGGGTACGTTCTCGGTCGAGGTGGGCTCCTCGTCGGGAAGGTCCGCGCCGGTCGATGCGCTCTGCGGCGACAACCCGGGCGTGGGCACGCTAGCTGGAAAATCCGCATCGTCGCTGCCACAGCCCGCGATGCCCAGGATCAGGATCGCTGGGACCACCAGTGCGGAGCGTCGCATGTGCCGAAGGTTCATGATCCTCATCGTAGGTGCTTGCACGGGGTCGGATCCTCTCCGTATATAACGTTTTGCATCCGGTGCCGGCGCGTGGCTAGCCAGATCGACGGGATAGCAGACGGACCGCGCCATAGATGATGCCCGCCCCGATGGACAGGAAGATCACCCAGGGCAGCGCCAGCCCGATGCCGATGATCGCGGAGCGGATCGCTTCGAGCAAGGTCTCCCACCCCTCGCGGAGCCCGCCCGCGAAACCGGATGCTGGATCGGTCTCGGGGCGCTGAGCGAGATAGAGATCGAGCGTGGACAGCTCGACCTGGTCCGCGAGGTGCTCGCGCTGCGAGCGGAGGCCATCGAGCTGTGCCTGGCGCTCCGCGAGGGCGGTCTCCGCCGCGATGAGGTCCTCCGCGGAGCTCGCTGTGGCCATGATCTCCTGCAGCCGCGCGACGGAGGTGGCGAGCGCGTCGATCCGGGCATCAAGATCCACCACCTCGATGGTGACATCGCTGCTCGAGATGGTCAGCTCGCTGACGGTACCGAGCGCGCGCAGCTGCTCGATCACCCGATCGAGGCTATCGGCGGGCACGCGCATGGTCAGGCTGGCAGACCCGGCGGACTGGCCGGTAGGTGGTCGTTCAGTGCGGTGGTCGATGCGGCCGCCCGCGCGATCGACCGCCTCGGCAGCCTCCTGCGCTGCCCTGGCTGGGTCGGGGACCTGGATCGACATGGTCGCGTGGCGGATGACCTGTCGATTGGCTGCATCAGGAGCCTGCCGGGGAGCCAGGGGCATGCCAGCCACGCTGTCCTCGCGCACCTCCCCATCGCCGACCGGGAAGGGTGCTTGCGAGAATCCTTCCTCTACTGGCCCGGAGCATCCGGCGGCGAGCACTAGCAGGATCACGGCAACGAGGAGCCGCACGATTCGCGGTCGGCGCCGTGTCAGCGGACTGCTGGTCATGCCGCCTACGTTACGTCGACCATGCCGTGTTGACCACGGCGCCCGGGCCATGGCGACCGGTAGCATGCCGTATCCGGGAGAAGGTTCGGAGAGGGGAGTGGTGGGGGTGGGAGCGTCTATTCCTGTCGTGGTGGTAGCTGGGTTCCTGGGCGCGGGCAAGACGACGCTGGTCAACCACGTGCTGAGGTCGGCAGACGATCTACGGGTGGGCGTGCTGGTCAACGACTTCGGCGCGATCAACATCGATGCGTTCCTCGTCGCCGGGCAGGTCGACAACATGATGACCCTGACCAACGGGTGCATATGCTGCGAGGTCGATAGCGATGACATCGAGGAATCCCTGGCAAGCCTCGCAGGCATCACGCCTCGGCTCGACATGATCCTGGTGGAGGCAAGCGGGGTGGCCGAGCCGGCGGCGCTCGTGCAGGTGGTCCGGGCAACCGGCGACGAACGTTTCCATTGCTCGTCGGTCATCGTGGTGGTCGATGCGGCCGAGCACGAGCGGGTGGATCTCGCCCGCCAGACGGGTGTCGCCGATCTCGTCCTGCTCAACAAGGCCGATGCGCTCGCGGACGATGCGCGTGACGATCTCATGTCGAGCATCGGTGCTGCGTCGCGGGGCGCGCCGGTGATCCCCACGATTCGCTGCAGCATCGATCTGGAGCTGCTCATCGACGCGACCGAGCGGCAGGGCGCGCGGGGCGGGAGGGCCAGCCAGCGGGAGCTCCCCGTGCAGCTGACCCTCGATGCGCTGCTGCGCGAGGAATCGAGCGATCATCCCGACGCGCACGACCACGCCCCTGCTCATCAGGTGCAGAGCCTCGCGTGGACGTCGTCCGTGCCAGTGCATCCCCGGTCGTTCATGGAGCTGCTCGAGCAGCGGCCCGCGGGCGTCTACCGGGTCAAGGGCCGCATCGATTTCGGGACGTTCGGCGATGGCGAGTGCTACGTGCTGCAGGTCGTTGGGCGCAGCATCGAGATCGAGCGGCGCTCCTGGCAGGCTGGCGCGGCGCGACGGACGGAGCTAGTGCTCATCGGGCACGGGATGGACGAGGCCGCGCTGAGCGATCAGCTCGATGCGTGCGTCGCGGCCGCCCCAGGCCCCGGCGACGATCATGCGATGCTGCGGGTACTGCGCTTCATCGGCGAGAACGAGGCTGGCTGGCCATGAACGGCATCTCCGCACGATGGTGGCCCACCCATGTGCTCTCCGCGGAGGAGATCAGGACGGCATGCCTGCGGACGGTGCCGGACATCGAGCCTTTCCTGCCGCCCTCCGTGGTGCCGGGCGAGCACATGTGCCTCCCGGAGCGAGCCTTCGCGGGGCTCTGCCCGGGCGAGCTCGTCGCGCTGCGGATAGGTCCAGCCACGGTTTCCCTGGTTCCGGTCGATCGGAGCTTCCTGGTCGCGCCGCCCCCGGGACTGCGGACCACCATGCGCCGGTTCGCGCGGGACCATGCGGCCCAGCCAGGTGGGCTTGCCGCGCTCGTGGAGCATGCCAGCAAGCATGTGCCTCGCGACGCGGCCTACCGCACGCTGCCTCTCGGCGAGCTCCTGGCCCGGTACGGGATCGTGGTCGAGGGCGACCGGATCGGGCTGGAGGGTCTTGACTTCGCTGCCCACGACACCAATGAGCAGATCCGATGGCTCTCGGTGGCACACGGGCTCGCGCGGGAGGTCGCATCGGCAGTTCATGCGTTGCGATCCTGCATGCTCGGCGGCTCCCTCATTGAAGGCTCCAACGATGTCGTCGGCATCGCGGCGCTCGCCAGGATGGTCGACGAGCACGATGCGCTGGAGGCACTGATCGAGCCGTGGGTGCACGATGTCGCGCCAGGCAGCCCACGTGTAGAGGAGCGGCGCGCGATCGTGGATTCGTGCATTGCGCTGGCGCCGCTGCTCGATGACGAGGCAACCCGGGTATTGCGATGGGTCGTCGCGGTGCTGTCGGACGTCGGCGCCCCGCTGGCAGATGTGGCAATCCAGGCGGAGCGGTTGCGCATCGTGAGCCATGGCTGGGCCCCGGGCGCGCGCTGGGTAGCGGCGTGGGACATTGATCGGGGGGCGAGGGATAGGGCGCGCACCCTGATGCGCTCGCTGCGACGCAATGATCGGGCAATGATGCCGGCGATGGAGGAGCCTGGCCATGCGTCCGTGGTGGAGCGCGTTCTGGAAAAGGCGCTGCGATTCCTGGGATCAGATGGGCCAGCACGCCTGGCGCTGATGGGCGTGGTCGATGGGATCATGGCGGGCACGCTCGATGGGGCGATGGCCCGGCGCCTGGTCGATGACCGTCGCGTCCGGATGATCGCGCTATGCGAGGGCGGGGCGATGGCACGGTTCGTCGAGCGCCGGGGCGCGGTGCTGCCCCGCGAGGAGGCGGTCGTGGCCGAGGCCATGAGCCGGTCGCCGGAACACCGGATGCATTGGGCGGGCACGCATGTGCTGGGCCACGAGCGGCGCGTCACGCTCCGGGATGACGAGGGAAGCCCGGTGGAGTGCCGGGTTCCCGCGGCTGTGCCGGTGCCAGACCCCGGGACTCTGGTGCTGGCCTGGGTCGTGGGCGCGGAAGGGGCGAACTGGTCCTTGTCTCTCATCACGGTCCCGGGTGCCCTCGGTGGCGCGGTGGGGACGGTCGACGCGATCGGCGTTCTTGGCGCACAGGTGCGGTCCGCGCAATTTCTCTGATGGATTGCCGTGTTGCATTGCCTATGCCGCGGGCCCGAAATTCCAAGCCTTGTCATTCTGTTGTACTGGAATTGTGACGATCCTGTTTCCTGAAGTTCTCTTGCGCGGCATCCCTCGCGGACCGGCGGAATTGTAGTACGCGTCACCTGAATCCACTCGTGACGGTGGGCTGGACCTGGGCTGGGGGATCGGCGGGAAGCTACAGATGCGCAGGTAGTCGTGTCTGGATTGCTCCGTGTGGGGCAGGAGCGATGGGTGTGGCACAACGTTGCAGTTGTCCTTCGGGCTCAATCCCTAAAGAAACTCTAAGGCAATCATGGCGAACCTGGCGGCTTTCTTCATCGTTATCTGTGCGTTCTGTAAACATCACTAAACAGAGGTGTTTATTGGCGTCCTGCGGGGATATGATCGAAATCAATCGATCCGGGAGCGTGGTTGCTCGCAGATCGACGGGCGCATCAGCCGCGGGCCGGGACCGTCTCGTGGGCAGTCGCTCGAGCAAGCTGGCGCCCGGGCGGCCCCAGGGCTGACTGAGCAAGGGAGATGACACATGGCCACTATGACAACCGGCACGCGCGAGCTGGTCAGGGCGATCCTCGCGTACGAGCGCGCTGATAATTCCTCCGATTGGGAACTCATCGACGCGATTCGTGGCGGCGATATCGACCATTGGATGGAAGCCATCGAGGCCTCCGCGCTGTTCGCTCCCGCCGAGCTCCGTCGACTCCGCGATTCGTTCGAGGCGGATCCGGAGCAACTCGTAGCAGTGCTTCTCGAGGGCGCGGACGACGTCGCGGATCGGCGCGCTATAGCCGGGCGGCGCGGAAGCTGGGCCACCGGGATCGCCGCGCGCTCCGGGTGCACCGGCGGAAGCCTCGCTGGCTGACGCCACCAGCGCCCCGCGCTATCAGGGCGCGCTCGCGCCCGCTTGTGGGGGAGTTCACAAACCCCACGTAACAGGGATGATCTGTCCCGGTGATTCGATTCAGATGAAGGCACGCCGACGCGGAGAACCAACTCGACCGCGCATCTCGGTACGATCAGTGCGCTGTGAGCAGACGGAAATCTCCAGCGCACCGGCAAGATGCCGGTGATTCTCACCGATCAGCGAGCCGTCTCGCGGAGAGTCACATCATTGGATAGCGCACACAACACTCAGCAACGGTCCACGACCGTGGGCGTGGTTCGGGAGACTGGCGAGGGGGAGCGGCGCGTAGCCCTCGTGCCCAAGGCAGTGAAGTCACTCACTGGCCGCGGAATCAACGTCGTCGTCGAGGCCGGAGCGGGCGACCGTGCCCACATCCCTGACGACGAGTACACCCAGGCGGGCGCCACCATCGGCAACGCATGGGACTGCGAAGTGATCGTCAAGGTCGCTCCGCCGTCCCCGGCCGAGATCAAGCAGATCCCGAAGGGCGCCACGCTCATCGGATTCCTCGCCCCCCGCAACCAGGACAATTGCATCGACGCGCTCCGCGAGCGCGGCGTCCACGCATTCGCCATGGAGGCCATCCCGCGCATCTCCCGCGCGCAGGTCATGGACGCACTGTCCAGCCAGGCGAACGTCGCCGGCTACAAGGCAGTCCTGGTTGCCGCCAACGAGCTCACGCGGTTCTTCCCGATGCTCACCACCGCCGCCGGAACCGTCAAGCCCGCCACCGTGCTGGTCCTGGGCGTCGGCGTCGCGGGACTGCAGGCGCTCGCTACCGCGAAGCGGCTCGGTGGGCGCTCGACGGGATACGATGTGCGGCCCGAGGTCGCGGACCAGGTTCGCTCCGTCGGCGCGCAATGGCTCGACCTTGGCATCAGCGCCGCGGGCGAGGGTGGCTACGCGCGCGAGCTCACCGAGGAGGAGCGGGCGGAGCAGCAGCAACGCCTCGAGGACGCGATCAAGGGCTTTGACGTCGTGATCACCACCGCCCTCGTGCCCGGCCGCCCCGCCCCGCGCCTTGTCACCGCCGCGGCCGTGAAAGGCATGCGGGAGGGCAGCGTCATCGTTGACCTCGCTGGCGAGACCGGCGGGAACTGCGAGCTCACCGAGCCGGGGCAGACCGTCAACAAGCATGGTGTGACCATCGCCTCTCCGCTGAACCTCCCCGCGACGATGCCCGAGCATTCCAGCGAGCTCTACGCGAAGAACGTCACCGCGCTGCTCGATCTCATGCTGGACGACGATGCCGCGCTGGCACCGGACTTCACCGACCAGATCCTCGCCGACTCCTGCGTCACCGGCGTCCCCGAGACCGCGTCGCGCCCCGCGGCAGGATGACAAGGAACCACGCATGTACACCGAACTGCTAGCCAACCTGGCGCTGCTCGTGCTCGCCGGATTCGTTGGCTTCACCGTTATCTCCAAAGTGCCCAATACCCTCCACACCCCGCTGATGTCCGGCACCAACGCCATCCACGGCATCGTCGTGCTTGGCGCGCTCGTCGTGCTCGGCAAGGTGGAGGACCCCAGCATCGCGATGCAGGTGATCCTGTTCATCGCGGTCGTGTTCGGCACGCTCAACGTTGTCGGCGGCTTCGTCGTCACTGACCGCATGCTTGGCATGTTCAAGTCCAAGTCGCCTGCCCGCGGCAAGGGAGGAGACGCCTGATGGACACCCTCGTCAATGTTCTCTACATCATTGCTTTCTCCCTGTTCATCTATGGCCTGATGGGCCTCACCGGCCCCCGCACCGCCGTCCGCGGCAACTGGATCGCTGCGGTGGGCATGGGCATCGCGGTCGCCGCCACCCTGCTCGCGGTGCGCGACACGGGCAACTGGATCATCATCGTCGCCGGCCTCGTCGTGGGTGTCGCCCTAGGCGTTCCGCCTGCCATCCGCACCAAGATGACCCAGATGCCACAGCTCGTGGCCTTCTTCAACGGAGTGGGCGGTGGCACCGTCGCGCTCATCGCCTGGGCGGAGTTCCTCGACACCGATGGATTCACCAACTTCCACGACTACGAGGGCCCGGTCGTTCACATCATCGTCGGATCGCTGTTCGCGGCGATCGTCGGCTCGGTGTCGTTCTGGGGCTCCCTGGTGGCCTTCGCGAAGCTCCAGGAACTGCTCAACAAGAACCTTGAGAAGAAGCTGGTCGCGAACGTCAAGACCTTCCAGGTCGCCAACATCATCCTTGCTCTTGCCTCGCTGGCAATCGCGATCTACATCGGGATCAACGCCGACCCGGCAAACGACCCGACCGCGGCCATCTGGATCCTGGCGTTGCTGGTCATCGCCGGGACGATGGGCCTGTTCGTGGTGCTGCCCATCGGCGGCGCCGACATGCCAGTCGTCATCTCGCTGCTCAACGCCCTCACCGGGCTGTCCGCGGCATCGGCTGGCCTCGCGCTGAACAACACCGCGATGATCGTCGCCGGCATGATCGTCGGCGCGTCCGGCTCCATCCTCACCAACCTCATGGCCAAGGCCATGAACCGGTCGATCCCCGCGATCATCTTCGGCTCGTTCGGCGGCTCCACCAGCGCCGCCGCGGTCGACGATGCGGGCGGCACGGTCAAGTCCACGTCCGCCTCCGATGCGGCCATCCAGATGGCCTACGCGAACCAGGTGATCGTGGTGCCCGGCTACGGCCTCGCCGTCGCCCAGGCACAGCATGCGGTCAAGGAGCTCGCCGACCTGCTCGAGGAAAAGGGCGTGGAGGTCAAGTTCGCCATCCACCCCGTCGCCGGCCGCATGCCGGGGCACATGAACGTGCTGCTCGCCGAGGCCGAGGTCAGCTACGACGCCATGAAGGAGATGGACGACATCAACGGTGAGTTCAACCGCACCGATGTCACCATCGTCATCGGCGCCAACGACGTCACCAACCCGGCGGCGCGCAACGACCCGAGCTCGCCGATCCACGGCATGCCGATCCTCAACGTCGACCAGTCCAGGTCGGTCATCGTGCTCAAGCGAGGCATGTCCTCGGGCTACGCGGGCATCGAGAACCCCCTGTTCTTCGCGGACCAGACGTCGATGCTCTTCGGCGACGCCAAGAAATCCGTGAGCCACGTCATCGAGGAGCTCAAGGCACTCTAGCCAGCACGCCACCTCGCTCCAGGGTCTGTAGCCTCGAACCGTGGGCAACACCAGAGCAAGCGGCAGCCACCAGCACGCCATGAGGCAAATACATGTGCTGGTGGCTGCCGCTTTTGTCATTGCCGTCGGCTATGGGCTCATCGCCCCGGTGCTGCCCCAGTACGCGACCAGCTTCAACGTCGGCTACACCGCGGCGTCCGCGATCGTCAGCATCTTCGCGGTCGCCCGCCTGCTCTTCGCGCCCGCCAGCGGCCAGCTCGTCCAGAAGCTCGGCGAGCGGCGCGTCTACTTGAGCGGGCTCGCCATAGTCGCGATCTCCACGGGAGCGAGCGCCGCCGCGCAGAGCTACTGGCAGCTCATGATCTTCCGTGGTCTCGGGGGCATCGGCTCCACCATGTTCACGATCTCCGCGATGGCGCTCATCATCCGGCTCTCGCCCCCGGACCGGCGCGGCAAGGTCAGCAGCCTCTACAGCACCGCATTCCTGCTCGGCGGGATCACCGGGCCACTGCTCGGCGGGCTGCTCGGCCGGTTCGGGCTGCGCGTGCCGTTCATCGTCTACACCGTGGCGCTCGTCATCGCCATCATCGTCGTCCACACCAGGCTGGACAGCGAGCCTCGCGGGACCGGCGCCACGCGCTCCGCTCCGCGGCAGGAGTACCGCCTGGGCGAGGCGCTGCGAGAGCCGGCCTACCGCGCGGCGCTCCTGACCAACCTCGCCCACGGCTGGGCCACCTTTGGTGTGCGCGTGGCATTGATCCCGTTGTTCGTGACGGTCGCGTTCACCATGGGCACCGAGCTGGGCGGGTTCGCGCTCGCTGCGTTCTCCATCGGCATGGCGATCGTGCTGACGACCTCCGGCAAGCTCTCCGACCGCATCGGGCGCAAGCCGCCCACCATCATGGGACTCGCTATCACCGGATCATCCACCATGGTGCTCGGCCTCTCCGGAAATCCCGTGGTCTTCCTCGTGCTTTGCGTGATCGCCGGCGCGGGCATGGGCTTCGTGGTGCCCAGCCAGCAGGCCGCGGTGGCTGATCTGATCGGATCAGACCGCAATGGCGGCAAGGTCCTCGCGGCGTTCCAGATGACCGCCGATCTCGGCGCGATCGTGGGGCCGCTGCTCGGGGGCTGGATCGCCGAGAACTATTCGTTCGAGGTGGCGTTCCTGCTCACCGGAGCCTTGCTGCTACTAGCCGCTGTGTACTGGATCGTGGTGCCCGAGACAAGCAGGGAACAGGATGCCCGGACCTGGAACGATGGGGCGGCACGCGACGTGGCGGGAAACGACGCGGAATGAGAGGGAAATCCTGATCGGAATTGTGTGTGCCCTCGGCAGGATTCGAACCTGCGACACCTGCCTCCGGAGGGCAGTGCTCTATCCCCTGAGCTACGAGGGCTTGCCACGCCCACGCTTGCGCGGTGGGCGGAGCTAGCCTAGCGCATTAGCGCCACCAATGCGGAATCGCCAGGCCAGGCGCGTGTCTGGCGTTATCGCGCGCCCGGCCGCAGCCGACTAGTTGAACGGAAGGGGTTCCGCGCCGCGCTGGGCGAGCAGATCGGTCATCAGGTGGATCTCCTTCTTCTGCCCGTCCAGCATCTTCTGGGCGATGCCTGTCACGAGGCGCGTGCTGGCCTGGTCGATCGCGGCCCGTGCCATGGGCAGGCCCCCCTCGTGGTGCCGCAGCATCAGCTGGAGGAAGTACACGTCCTGCTCGCTGCCCTCGAGGCCGCGCAGGCGCGCCATCTCCTCGGAGGTTGCCATTCCTGGCATGAGAGCGCCCTCGGCCATGGTGCTGCCGGACATGTCGCCGCCCTCGTGCTCGCCGCCGTGCTGGCCGCCCTCATGCTGGCTGGCTGGCATCCATGCCATGCGGGCGCCGGGAGCGAACCGCGGCTCGTCCCACGCTTGCAGCCAGCCCTGCATCTGGCCGATCTGGTTCTCCTGGGCGGTCAGGATGTCGTAGGCGAGTGTCCTGATGCTGGGATCGCTGGTCGTGGTCAGCACCGCGGCGGACATCTCGACGGCCTGCAGGTGGTGCGCGGTCATGTCCTGGCTGAAGCCGATATCGGAGGCATTCGGGTCGATGCTCGCGGGCAGGCCGTCGTCATCGCCGCCGATTGCTGCTCCAAGCAGGAAGCCGATCGTCATGCCGAGCGCGGTGGCGATCACCAGCAGGGGAGCGAGGCGCCGGCCCCATGTGCTCATTCTCCGCTCTCCTCGCCCTCGGGAGCGGGCGCGGGCGCGGGCGCGGGAGCGGGAGGAACCTCGGCGGCGGGGGCGTCGCCAGCAGGCGCCTCATCCGCTGGTCCGGGGGCGGGAGGGGCATCCCCGGTCAGGGGCGCGCCCATCTCCGCCGCCTCCGCTGATGCGCCGGTTCCATCCATCGCGACCGCGTCGGGCCCGGGCGGGGCCGGATCGAACGGGGGCGGGTTCTCGGGATCGAAGTAGCCGGGAACATTCGAGCAGCTCGCGCCTGGTTCCGGGCTGTTGAACTGGTTGAGGCGCAGCGCCCCGATGAACTGGTTGATCCGCTCGTCATCGGCCGAGTCAAGCTTCAGCTGATGGCCCCAGGCCTGCAGCGAGATCGGCGATTCCTGGCCGGGGAACGGAGACATGAACATGTATGCCTGCCCGTCGACGCGGCTCTCGAGCGTGGCGATGTCGGCTTCCGACGCGCTCTCCGGGTCATAGGTGACCCAGACGGCGCCATGCTCGAGGGAATGCACGGCATTCTCCGTGCGGATGGGCTCGTCGTAGACAACACCGGTGCAGGTGGCCCAGGCCTCGTCGTGCGGCCCGCCGAACGGAGGCATCGGCTCGTAGGCGACCCGCTGGCCGGCAAGGACGTGCGCGTTGCTCATATCGTCGACGATCTCGACGCCATCGATCCGGGTGGAGGGATCGGGATCCTCGGCGGAGGGGGTCCAGCGCTCCATTGCTTGCTCATCACGGATGCTCGGCGCGACGTTCCACACGATCACGCCGATGAGGATGAGGACGCTGGCGATGGCGCCGATGCCAATCCAGGGAATGCTCGGGCCGGACTTGAGCCCGCGGGCGGTGCCGCCGCGTGATTTCTTCTTCGCGGCCCGCATGGCCTTGGCGGTTCTATCGTTCGCATTGCTTGCCATTGATGGTGGATCTTTCCGCGCCGTAGTGACAGGACCGCGTGCGCGCGCCCGCGCCGCACGCACAGAAGGGTGCGGGCGCGAACCGGAGCCGTTGTGACAGCTGCCGGTGTGACAGCGCTGGTGGCTGAGGCACGCGCCGCGCGCTGGACTCAACTGTACGTACCGTCGGGCAGCGATGCTGCTACCGGCGCGGCGAGGCTCGCATTTAGCAGTTGATCCCGCAGGGCCATAGGATAGGTGCCTGTGACCCCAGCAGACCTTTCCCAGCTGCTCCGCGACGCCACGGTTTCCGTGCTCGCGAGCCACGACCTCGATACCTCCGTTGTGCCCGATCGGCTTGTCGTCGAGCGCCCGCGGAACCCCGAGCATGGTGATTACGCCACCAACGTGGCGCTGCAGGTGGCAAAGCGCGCCGGCACCACGCCGCGCGAGCTCGCGAGCTGGATCGCGAGCGCGGTCGCTGATGATTCCCGCATCGACTCCGCCGAGATCGCGGGGCCAGGCTTCCTCAATATCCGTCTCGCCGCGGCCGCGCAGGGAAAGATCGTCGAGCATGTGCTTGCCGCCGCGGAGGCATACGGCCGCGGGGAGTCCCTGGCCGGGCTGGACATCAATCTGGAGTTCGTCTCGGCGAACCCCACGGGACCGATCCACCTCGGCGGTACACGCTGGGCCGCTGCGGGGGATTCGCTCGGTCGCGTGCTCGAGGCCCAGGGCGCAAAGGTCACCCGCGAGTACTACTTCAATGACCACGGTGCCCAGATCGATCGCTTCGCCCGCTCGCTGGTAGCCGCCGCGCTGGGCGAGCCAGCCCCCGAGGATGGCTATGCCGGCGCCTACATCACTGACATCGCCCGATCGATCGTCACCGGCTCGCCCGAGGTGATGGATCTTCCGCAGGACGCGCGGCACGAGGCATTCCGCTCCGCGGGCGTCGCCATGATGTTCGAGCACATCAAGCAGACGTTGCACGAGTTCGGCACCGATTTCGACGTCTACTTCCACGAGAACTCGCTGTTCGAGTCGGGCGCGGTCGAGGCGGCGATCGAGGAGCTCAAGGCCAACGGAAACCTCTACCACCAGGATGGGGCCTGGTGGCTGCGCAGCTCCGACTATGGCGATGACAAGGATCGCGTCGTCATCAAGTCCGACGGAAACGCTGCCTACATCGCGGGAGACATCGCCTACCTCCGCAACAAGCACGAGCGTGGCTTCGGGCTGAGCGTGTACATGCTCGGCGCGGACCACCACGGCTACATCGCTCGCTTGAAGGCTGCCGCGGCCGCCCTCGGCTACGACCCCGCTTCGGTGGAGGTGCTGATCGGCCAGATGGTCAACCTCGTGCGCGACGGCAAGCCCCTGCGGATGAGCAAGCGCGCGGGCACCGTCATCACGCTCGATGACCTTGTCGAGGCAATCGGTGTCGATGCCGCGCGATACGCCCTCATCCGCTCGTCGTTCGACAACAGCCTCGATATCGACCTCGAGCTGTGGGCCAGCGCGAGCAACGAGAACCCTGTCTACTACGTGCAGTACGCGCATGCGCGTCTCTGCTCGATCGCCCGCAACGCCGCCGACCTCGGAGTGCCTTCCACCGAGCCCCAGCTCGCGCTGCTCACGCACGACCGCGAGGGCGACCTCATCCGCACCCTCGGCGAGTTCCCGGCCGTGGTGGCGGCCGCCGCGAAGCTGCGCGAGCCGCATCGGGTCGCGCGCTACCTCGAGGACCTTGCTGGGACCTACCACCGGTTCTACGATCAGTGCCGCGTGCTGCCGCAGGGCGATGAGGAGCCCGCCCCGCTGCACACCGCGAGGCTCGCCCTGTGCGGCGCGGCCCGACAAGTCCTGTCCAACGGCCTGGCATTGCTGGGCGTGACCGCCCCGGAGCGAATGTGAGCGCCCATCCAGCCGGCCCCAAGCATGCCGAGATCCCGCACGCTCCAGGGCTCAGCGAGCGTCCCGCCTCCCCCGAGGAGCTTGCCGCGCTCGCCCCGGTGGTGTGGCCGCGCAACGCGGAGCGCGATCCCAGCAGCGGGATCGTCACCCTGGCCGGGATCCCGGTGACCGAGCTCGCTGCCGAGTACGGGACCCCGCTCTATGTCCTCGACGAGGACGATTTCCGTTCCCGCTGCCGGGAGATGGCGGAAGCGTTCGGCGCACCCGACCGTGTCCATTACGCCTCGAAGGCCTTCCTTTCGAGCCACATCGCGCGGTGGGTCGCCGAGGAGGGCCTTTCGCTTGACGTCGCTTCCGGCGGCGAGCTCGCCGTCGCCCTGCACGGTGGCTTCCCCGCCGAGCGGATCGCGCTGCACGGCAACAACAAGTCCGGGGCCGAGCTCGATGCGGCGGTTCGTCACGGCGTAGGCCACGTCGTGCTCGATTCCATGATCGAGATCGATCGGCTCGACGAGATCGCGGGCCGCCACGGCGCGGTGCAGGACGTGCTGATCCGCGTCACCGTCGGCGTCGAGGCCCACACCCACGAGTTCATCGCGACCGCGCACGAGGACCAGAAGTTCGGCTTCTCCCTCGCTGATGGATCCGCGATGGAGGCCATCCGCCGGGTCTTCGCCACCGACAATCTCCGTCTCGTGGGCCTCCACAGCCACATCGGCTCGCAGATCTTCGAGCCCGATGGCTTCGAGTTAGCCGCGCATCGTGTCATCGGGCTGCTGGGCGACGTCATCTCCGAGTTCGGAACCACGAAGACCGAGCAGCTCGGCACGGTCGATCTCGGCGGCGGCTTTGGCATCGCCTACCTGCCCAGCGATGATCCGCCCCCCATCGGGGAGCTCGCGGCCAAGCTGCTCGCGATCGTGGAGAGCGAATCGAAGCAGGTCGGCATCGCCGTGCCACGCCTCACCGTGGAACCGGGCCGGGCCATCGCGGGGCCGGGAACCGTCACCGTCTACGAGGTCGGTACCGTCAAGGATGTCCGGCTCGGCTCGGCCGCGCGGCGCAAGTACGTCAGCGTGGACGGGGGAATGAGCGATAACATCCGCACGTCGTTGTACGACGCCGAATACGATGTTCGTGTTGTGTCGCGGCGCAGCGATGCGGAGCCGACGGTCTCGCGCATCGTCGGCAAGCACTGCGAGACGGGAGACATCGTCATCAGGAACACCTGGATGCCCGCGGACATCGCGGCCGGGGACCTGCTCGCGGTCGCTGCGACGGGTGCCTATTGTTATTCGATGGCGAGCCGCTACAACATGCTTGGCCGCCCTGCGGTGGTGGCCGTGCGCGACGGACAGTCCCGGTTGCTGCTGCGACGGGAAACGGTGGAAGATCTGCTCAGCTTGGAGGTCGAATGAGTAGCGAACAGGCTAGTGGCATGGTGCCCGAGCGGACTCTCGGAATCGCCGTGCTCGGATTGGGCAACGTCGGTAGCGAGGTGGTGCGCCTGCTGTCCGAGCATGCCGACGACTTCCAGGCACGGGTGGGCGCGCGACTGGAGCTCAAGGGCATCGCCGTGCGCAACGTCACCCCGGACCGCGGCGTTCCGATCGAGCTGCTCACCGATGATCCCGCGGCGCTCGTCGCCCGCGACGATGTCGATATCGTCGTCGAGGTCTTTGGCGGGATCGAGCCCGTTCGCACGCTGATCCTCAACTCCCTCAACACCGGCAAGTCCGTGGTCACCGCGAACAAGGCCCTGCTCGCCGACTACACCGGCGAGCTTGCTGCCGTGGCCGACGCTGCGGATCTCGACCTCTACTTCGAGGCAGCGGTCGCCGGCGCGATCCCCGTTGTCCGGCCCCTCATGCAATCGCTCGCCGGGGACCGGGTGGACCGCGTCGTGGGCATCGTCAACGGCACCACCAATTACATCCTGTCCGCGATGGGCGAGACCGGGGCTGACTACTCCGAGATGCTCGCCGACGCGCGGCGGCTTGGCTACGCCGAGGCTGACCCCACCGCCGATGTCGAGGGATACGACGCCGCCGCCAAGGCCGCCATCCTCGCCTCGATCGCCTTCCACACCCGGGTGACAGCGTCCGACGTGTATCGCGAGGGGATCAGCAACATCACCTCCGAGGATCTCGCCTCCGCCGCGGACCTCGACTGCACAATCAAGCTGCTCGCTATCTGCGAGCGAGTCATCGACGACGAGGGCAAGCAGCAAGTCTCCGCCCGCGTGTACCCGGCACTGGTCCCGCTGGAGCATCCGCTCGCCGCCGTCAACGGCGCGTTCAATGCAGTAGTCGTCGAGGCCGAGGCCGCAGGGCGCCTCATGTTCTACGGGCAGGGCGCCGGGGGAGGCCCGACGGCCTCCGCCGTGCTCGGTGACCTGGTCTCCGCGGCGCGCAACAAGGTGCACGGCGGCAAGGGGCCCGACGAGTCCATCTACGCGAAGCTACCGATCCTGTCCATCGGATCCACGCCCACTCGCTACTACGTGCGCATGGAGGTCGCTGACCGCACTGGCGTCCTCGCCGCGGTCGCCCAGGAGTTCGCCAACCACGGCGTGAGCATCTCCACTGTGCGCCAGACCGGAAGCGAGGAAGCAGCCTCGCTGGTCGTCGTGACGCACCGCGCCTCGGATGATTCGTTGTCGAAGACCGTCGCAGCGTTGCAGGGCCGGGAATTCGTCCATGCTGTGACCAGCGTGATCCGACTGGAAGGTACTTCTGAATAATGACCGGAGCAATCACCGACGCATCTACCGGCCCCGTGCATAGCGGCTGGCCCGGGCTCATCGCGGCATACCGGGACCGGCTCGCGGTCGGGGACGACTGGCAGGCAGTGACCCTCCAGGAGGGTGGCACCCCGCTGCTGCCCGCCGAGCATCTCTCCGAGATCACCGGGTGCGAGGTGTACCTGAAGGTCGAGGGCCTCAACCCGACCGGCTCCTTCAAGGACCGTGGCATGACCATGGCCGTCACCGACGCCGTCGCGCGCGGCCAGCGGGCGGTGCTGTGCGCCTCCACCGGCAACACGTCGGCGTCCGCCGCTGCCTACGCGGCCAAGGCCGGGATCACCTGCGCGGTTCTCATTCCTGCGGGCAAGATCGCCATGGGCAAGCTCGCGCAGTCAGTCATCTATGGCGCCACCATCATCCAGGTCGATGGCAACTTCGACGACTGCCTCGAGCTCGCGCGCAAGGCCACCAGCGAGTTCCCGGAGATCGCTCTCGTCAACTCGGTCAACCCCGCCCGCATCGAGGGGCAGAAGACCGCCGCGTTCGAGATCTGCGACGTCCTGGGCAAGGCGCCGGACGTGCACGCGCTGCCCGTTGGCAATGCCGGAAACATCACTGCCTACTGGCGGGGCTACAAGGAGTACCACGCGGACGGGATCACGAGCAGCCTGCCCCGGATGCTGGGCGTTCAGGCAGCCGGAGCCGCGCCGCTGGTTAATGGCGCCCCCGTGAAGAACCCCGAGACCATCGCTACCGCCATCCGGATCGGCGCCCCGGCCTCGTGGAACGCCGCGGTGGCCGCGCGCGACGAATCGAACGGCCAGTTCCGGGCCGCTACTGACGAGAAGCTCCTCGAGGCGTACAGGCTGATCGCATCGCGGGAAGGCGTGTTCGTCGAGCCAGCCTCGGCAGCCAGCGTGGCAGGCCTGCTCGCGGCCCGCGAGGATGGCTGGCTCGAGCCCGGCCAGACCGTCGTCTGCACCGTCACCGGGAATGGGCTGAAGGATCCTGATACGGCACTGCTGGGCATGCCCGAGGTCAAGGCCATCCCGGTCGATCCCGTCGCGGTTGCGCGTGCGCTCGGACTGGCCGAATGATCCGAGCCGTGACGCCGCCACAGGCATGCGTGGAACTGCCCGAGGGCACCACGGCGACAATCCGGGTGCCGGCTTCGAGCGCGAACCTGGGACCTGGCTTCGACTCGCTCGGCCTCGCGCTGGGCATGCACGACCAGATATCCGTGACCGTGGCGCACTCCGGCCTGGCGATCACCGTTGACGGCGCCGGCCATGGCGAGGTTCCCCTGGACGGGAGCCATCTGGTCGTTCGCGCGGTCAGGAAGGGCCTTGATGCCGCAGGGGTCGCTGCGAGCGGTCTGCGGATCCATTGCGCGAACACGATTCCGCACTCGCGGGGCCTCGGCTCCTCGGCATCCGCGGCGGTCGGCGGCCTCGCGGCGGCCAATGGCCTCATCGCGCAGATCGCGCCCGATCGGGTGCTGAGCGTTGACTCGCTCGTCCAGCTCTCCGCGGAGTTCGAGGGCCACCCCGACAATGCCTCGGCGAGCGTCCTGGGCGGTGCGGTGGTCTCCTGGACCGATGCACCCGCTGATGGGGACGGGAACTGCCGCTACTACGCCACGAGGCTTGACGTGCACCCTGATATCCGCGCGTTCGCTCTGGTACCGGAGACGCGATCCTCGACCTCGCAGACTCGCGGTCTGCTGCCCATGCATGTGACGCACAGCGACGCTGTGTTCAACGTCAGCAGGGCCGCGCTCGCCGTCGTCGCCCTGACCCGGCACCCCGAGCTGTTGATGGCCGCCACGGAGGATCGCCTGCACCAGCACCAGCGTGCCTCAGCGATCCCGATGACGAGCCGATGGGTCGCGGAGCTGCGCGCCGCGGGGATTCCAGCGATGGTCTCGGGCGCGGGCCCCGCTGTCCTGGCGCTAACCGTCGACGAGATTCCACCGGGACTGGCCCGCAAGGCGGGGGACGAGGGCATGGTCGTGGCTGAGCTTGGCATTTCCGAGGGTGCATCGCTCGTGTGACCGCCGGTGAGTCCGGTTTCGGGGCCTGTACTGATCTGTTATTGTTCGAAGAGGATTCACCTCGCACATCGCCGCTCGGGAATAGGTTCCCTGCGCATGTGTGTTGCTAGCAAGGTAATCGCCTGCACGCTCTCTGTGGCATGTGGGGCAGAGGCCCGTCGCCTGAGCGCGAGTGCTGTGCGGTCTGCCCGGAAGCCCAGGCATGGCGATGGTGATGACAGCACGTCCTTCCCAAGCGCGCACGAGATGTGACCGCGAATCAGCAGGAATTTCCACATGGTGAACGTGTGGCACCTCGGATCCCAGATCACACGCTGGGTTTCGGGAAGAACCTCCACGACCCTGCCGGGCGTTTGGAGGAACGAAAGGAACTCCGTGACAGAAACGGACCTCATGACCAGTCCAGAAACCGATGCCGCCGTTGCTGCCGCGACCAAACGAGCCCAGTCCAGGCGCAAGGAAGGACTATCCGGCATGTTGCTTGCCGAACTGCGCGCGCTTGCCGGAAGCCTAGGGATCCGGGGCACCTCGGGCATGCGCAAGGGCGAACTGATCGCCGCCATCGAGGAACGCCAGCGCGCGGGCTCGGGCCCGGCAGCATCGAAGACTCCCGAGGACAAGCCGGGAAAGCAGGACAAGCCCGAGGGCCAGGACAAGGCCAGCCCGGACGCGGTAGCGCCGAGCGGACCTGATGCTCCCGCGGGCGGCGAGAACGATTCCGGCCGGGGAAGGTCGCGGCGCGCGACCAAGGCACCTGCGGCGGAATCCTCTCCGGCCCCCACCGCCGACCAAGCAACGCCGCGCGCGGATGCTGGCGGAGGTGCTCCGCGGGAGGCGAACGAGAAGAATCCTTCCGGTCAGTCCCGCGATCAGGACGGTGCCTCGCAGCGTTCAAGCGACTCGCAGCGCTCGGGGGAATCCCAGCGCTCGGGTGACCCGCAGCAACGCCCTGCTGACCAGGGCGGGGAGCGTGGCGATTCCGGGTCCCGTCGTCGGCAGCGCGGGGGAGACCGCCGCGACTCGGACCAGAACCAGCGATCCGACCAGAACCAGCGCCAGGGCGGCCAGCAGGATGGCTCGCGCCAGGGCGACAACCAGCAGCGCGGCGACAACCAGCAGCGCGAGGATGGCCAGCAGCGCGGCGGCAACCAGCAGCGGGGCGGCAACCAGGGCCAGAACCGGGACCGCGACAACGGCCCGCGCGACCAGGATGATGATGAGTCCGGGCGCGGCGGGCGGCGCGGCCGCAGGTTCCGCGAGCGGCGCCGGAACCGTGGCAGCGATCGCGGCCCCGACTCGAACGATACCGAGGTCCGCGAGGACGATGTCCTGCAGCCGGTCGCCGGTATTCTCGACGTGCTCGACAACTATGCCTTCGTGCGCACCTCGGGCTACCTCGCGGGTCAGAACGACGTCTACGTCTCGATGAACATGGTGCGCAAGAATGGCTTGCGCCGGGGCGATGCGATCACCGGTGCCGTCCGCCTCCCCAAGGATGGCGAGCAGGGCAGCCAGCGGCAGAAGTTCAATCCGCTCGTCCGGCTTGACACCGTCAACGGCGTCTCGCCGGAGCAGGCGCGCAAGCGTCCCGACTTCAGCAAGCTCACGCCGCTCTACCCGAACCAGCGGCTGCGCCTCGAGACAACTCCGAATATCCTGACCACGCGCATCATCGATCTGATCATGCCGATCGGCAAGGGGCAGCGCGCGCTCATCGTCAGTCCGCCGAAGGCTGGCAAGACGACGATCCTGCAGGATGTCGCGAACGCGATCGCGGTCAACAACCCCGAGTGCTACCTGATGGTCGTCCTGGTCGACGAGCGGCCCGAGGAAGTCACGGACATGCAGCGCTCGGTCAAGGGCGAGGTCATTGCCTCGACCTTCGACCGTCCGCCGTCGGATCACACGTCGGTGGCGGAACTGGCGATCGAGCGGGCCAAGCGCCTGGTGGAGATCGGCAAGGACGTCGTTGTGCTGCTCGACTCGATCACCAGGCTCGGGCGTGCCTACAACAACTCCTCGCCTGCCTCTGGCCGGATCCTCTCCGGCGGTGTCGATTCGACCGCGCTGTATCCACCGAAGCGGTTCCTCGGCGCGGCGCGCAACATCGAGGAGGGCGGTTCGCTCACGATCATCGCGACCGCGATGGTCGAGACTGGTTCCCAGGGCGACACGGTCATCTTCGAGGAGTTCAAGGGCACTGGCAACGCCGAGCTCAAGCTTGATCGGCGCATCGCTGAGCGCCGGGTGTTCCCGGCGGTGGATGTGATCCCGTCCGGCACGCGGCGCGACGACCTGCTCCTCGGAGCGGACGAGTTCGCTGTTCTGCACAAGCTGAGGCGAGTGCTGTCCGGGCTCGACTCCCACCAGGCCATCGACCTGCTTGTTGATCGTCTGCGCAAGACGAAGAACAATGTCGAGTTCCTCATGCAGGTAGCAAAGACCGCTCCCGGCATGGGAGACACCGACTAGGCCGGGACTAGAATCGCCAGATTCCTTGTTGACGGAACTGTCTGGCATACTTGGTCGACCCCGATGAGTTCCGGTTCACGGTTCCACCCCCGGTGGATCCGACCCGGCGGCTCGAGACGAAAGAGGAACAATGAAGAAGGATATCCATCCCGAGTACTCCGACACCACCGTCCTGTGTGGTTGTGGAAACACCTTCGAGACCCGCAGTGCCGCAGGTCGCCCGCAGATCACGGTCGAAGTGTGCTCCGAGTGCCACCCGTTCTACACGGGCAAGCAGAAGATCCTCGACACCGGTGGTCGCGTCGCCCGCTTCGAGGCTCGCTACGGCAAGCGCCAGCGCAAGACCGCAGCAAACTAGCTCTCCCCACCACGCCCGTTCCGTGCCGATGCATGGATCGGGCGTGGTGCTTTTGATAGGACCACTTCCCCAGATCGACCGCGCTGCAGCAGCGGCCGCGGAACGGACCACGGTGAGGCAATGAGCACGGTGAACAAGCCATCGGCGGTCGACGACGTCATCGCCGAGTACGAGGGCCTCGAGCAGCAACTGGCCGACCCATCCCTGCACGACGACGCCGCGGCCGCGCGCAAGGCGGCCAAGCGCTATGCCCAGCTCGGCCCGATCATGGCGACATACCGGAAGCTCGCTGCGGCCGAGGGCGATCTCGCGGTCGCGCGGGAGCTCGCTCGCGATGATTCCAGCTTTGCCGGCGAGGTCGTCGAGCTCGAGGAAGTGGTCGGCGCGCTCCAGCACGACCTCACCGACATGCTCGCGCCCCGAGACCCCCACGATGCCGACGACATCGTGCTCGAGGTCAAGTCGGGGGAGGGAGGCGAGGAATCCGCGCTGTTCGCAGCAGATCTCGCGCGGATGTATCTCAAGTATGCCGAGCGCCAGGGCTGGAAGACAGAGATCCTCGATTCCGTCGAATCAGACCTCGGCGGTTTCAAGGACATCACCCTCTCCATCAAGTCCCGTGGTGACGCGCCAGACGGCGTCTGGTCCCGGCTCAAGTTCGAGGGTGGAGTGCATCGCGTCCAGCGGGTGCCGGTCACCGAGTCGCAGGGCCGGATCCACACCTCCGCCGCCGGGGTCTATGTGATCCCGGAGCCCGAGGAGGCGGAAGCGGTACAGATCGACGAGGGCGACGTGCGCCTCGACGTGTTCCGCGCGTCAGGCAAGGGCGGGCAGGGTGTCAACACCACGGATTCCGCGGTGCGGCTGACCCACCTGCCGACTGGCATCGTGGTGAGCTGCCAGAACGAGCGATCCCAGCTGCAGAACAAGAACCGTGCCATGCACGTCCTTGCGGCAAGGCTGCAAGCGCTCGCCGAGGAGGAAGCTGTCGCCGAGGCATCGGCAGGACGCAAGAGCCAGGTACGTACCGTCGACCGGTCAGAGCGGATCCGCACCTACAACTTCCCCGAGAACCGGATCGCGGACCACCGCATCGGTTTCAAGGCACACAATCTCGATACCGTGCTCAGCGGTGAGCTTGATGCTGTCGTCGAGGCGCTGCGCGAAGCCGACCGGCAAGCACGGCTCCAGGCTGAATGAGCCCGTGACCTGGAATTCCGGCTCGCCCCGCTTGCTGTCGCCTCGCTCTCCAGCACGGTAGGCATTGGCGCGGCAACAAATAGGGTGAGGCAGTCGCGACAAGCAAACCGCCCCGGGGCACGACAAGCCATCGGGGCGGGCTGCTCGATCAGCAAACGGAGCGCGATCTCCTCGTCGGTTTAAGCGCTGGGCTCGACCTCGGCTGCGGCGCCGGGCACGTCATCGCTGGTGAAACCAGGCAGCAGGATGCATGTCTCGCCCTGGGCGTTCTCGTATGCCCCGAGCATCGCCGACAGGACTGTTCCCTCGCCGGTCTCGACCACGGCGATCGGGGCCAGGGCATCGTCGCCGATCGGGGTGGGCTCGAGCTCAGCGGTGCCGAAGCGCACCTGCCCCGTCTGGACGCTGTCCACGTTGACCCAGGCCACCATCGCGCCGGGGCCGCCCTGCTCGTTGATCACGTAGGTGATCGTGCCCGGCGGCAGCGAGTTGGCCGCGTCCTCCACGAACGTCTGCGGGACGGCGAGGCCGCTGGCGCAGAGCGCGGGAGTCGGTGGCGTGTCGAAGGGCTTGGCAGTGGCGCCCTGCGCCGCCGCGACCGCAACGATCGTGGCGCCGGTGAGTGCTAGTCCGGCGCGTCGTGCTGGTGCCTGGAGCGTCATGTGTACCTCCCGTAGATGTGCGTCCGTGCCTAGGCTATCCGAGACACGTCGAGAAATTGAGAGTGTCATCGTTCTGTTGCGCAACTCCTCGCGTGCGAACCTAGAGAGGTGACTCGACAACCTGTTCGTTCCGTTATCTCCTCCACTGCCGCGACGCTTGCTTGTGCTGGTGTGCCAAGCCCCCGGGTCGATGCCGAGCTCCTCGTTGCGCATGTGCTCGAGGTGGATCGGGGGAGGATAGCGTTCATCCCGTTCCTCACGGACGATCAGGCCTCGAGGCTGCAGGAGCTCGTGGCGCAGCGGTCGGAACGGGTCCCGCTGCAATACCTCACCGGGACCGCCCTGATGGGCGAGGTCGATCTAGCCGTCGGGCCGGGGGTGTTCATCCCGCGCCCCGAGACGGAACTAATGTATGCCTGGGCGCTCGGCTACCTCGAGATGTGCGGCATGCATCCGCCAGTGGTAGTGGATCTCTGCGCCGGGTCCGGGGCGCTGGCACTGGCGATAGCGCACGCGCGCCCCGACGCCCGGGTTCATGCTGTGGAGATCGACAAAGGCGCATTGCCGTGGCTGCAGCGCAATGCCGGTGCCCGGCAGGCCGCCGGCGATACGGCGATCACGCTGCACGAGGCCGACGCCACTGCACCGGACCTGCTCAAGGGGCTCTCCGGCATTGTTGACCTGGTGATCTCGAATCCACCGTATGTGCCCGAGCGCAGTGAGGTGGCGGCGGAGGTGGCGCGGCACGAGCCCCGCCGTGCGGTGTTCGCGGGCGAGGACGGGCTCGACGTCATCAGGCCCTTGGTGCGCACCGCCGAGCGCCTGCTTCGCCCCGGCGGCGGCCTGGCGATCGAGCATGACGACAGCAACGGTCCCGGGGCGATCGGTATCGTGGAGGCCACCAAGGGCTTCCGCGAGATCGAGCAGCATCTCGACCTCGCCGGCCGACCACGGTTCATCTCGGCCATCCGTACGATCGGGACAACGAGTTGAACTACCAGGCATGCCTGTCCGGGGCATGGCGCGGCGGGAGATGAGGGATCGTGCGTACGGTGTTTGATTGCGGCAGGGCCGATTCCCGGTCGGCGGGCATCGAGGCCGCGGTGCAGGCCGTCAAGGCCGGGCGCCTCGTGGTGATGCCAACAGACACGGTGTATGGCATCGGCTGCGATGCGTTCGACTCGCACGCGGTGGGATCGCTCCTCGAGGCGAAGGGGCGCGGGCGGGAGATGCCGGTTCCCGTGCTCGTGGGCTCATGGAACACCATCGACGGACTGGTGTACTCCGTGCCGCCGAGGATGCGCTCGCTCGTCGAGGCATTCTGGCCGGGTGGGCTCAGCCTCGTCGTGGAGCATGCCCCGTCGCTGTCGTGGGACCTGGGCTACACCAGGGGGACCGTGATGCTCAGGATGCCCCTGCATCCGGTGGCGCTCGAGGTGCTCGGCGAGGTCGGCCCGATGGGCGTCTCCAGCGCGAACCGGTCCGGGCAGCCTGCTGCCACCAACGCCGCGGATGCCGAGGAGCAGCTCGGGGACGCGGTCTCGGTGTATCTCGATGGCGGAGACTCGCCGCGCGGGGAGGCATCGACGATCGTTGACCTCACCGGGACCAGGCCAAGGGTCCTGCGCGCGGGGGCCGTTCGCGTGGAGGAGGTCGCGGAGGTGCTCGGCATGAAACCGGGCGAACTCGCCCCCTCGGATGCACCGTGATGAAAGGATCTCGCCCGTGAGCACAACACCGTCCTGGGTGCCGGAATGGGATGATCTCGCCGCTGCCGATCCCGAGATCGCCGAGATAGCTGATCGGGAAGCGGCACGCCTGGCCGCGGGCCTGCAACTGATCGCGAGCGAGAACCACGCTAGCCCTGCGGTACGGGCGGCGCTGTCGAGCCCGCTGTCCATGAAGTACGCCGAGGGCTTCGTGGGCAAGCGGTTCTACCCCGGCTGCGAGCAAGTCGATCGGGCCGAGGACCTTGCGGTGCAACGCGCCCGGGCGCTGTTTGGCGCTGAGCATGCCAACGTGCAGCCGCACTCGGGGACGAGCGCCAATCTCGCGGTGTACGCGGCTTTTGCCAAGCCTGATGATCCCGTGATGGCGCTGAGCCTCGCGCACGGCGGCCACCTTACGCACGGCGCGCGCATCAGCTTCTCGGGCGCTTGGTTCACGCCCGTGCCCTACGAGGTGGACCGGGCGACCGAGCAGATCGACTACGAGGCCGTCCGCGAGATCGCGCGCATCCATGCGCCCCGCATCATTGTCTGCGGCGCGACGGCCTATCCGCGCAACATTGACTACCAGGCGTTCCGAGAGATCGCGGACGAGATCGAAGCAATCCTGTGGGTCGATGCGGCGCACATCATGGGCCTGGTCGCTGGCGGTGCGGTTCCTAATCCCGTGCCGTTCGCCGATGTCGTGACAACGACGACACACAAGAGCCTGCGGGGCCCGCGCGGCGGCATGATCCTGTGTCGCAGCGAGCATGCGCGTGCCATTGACCGGGCAGTTTTCCCGTTCAGCCAGAGCGGGCCCTCGATGCACGCGATCGCCGCGAAGGCCGTCGCGCTGCGCGAGGCCTCGCAACCTCCCTTCAAGGACTACGCCCAAGGAATGATCGAGAACGCACGCGCTCTCGCGGAGGCGCTGGCGGGGCACGGCGCGCGGCTCGTCAGCGGGGGAACGGACACGCACCTGGTGGTGGCGGACATGCAGCCTCTCGGCGTGGACGGTGCGCGGGCCGAGGAACTGTGCGCGAGCGCGGGGATCTACCTGAACAAGTGTGCCGTCCCGTTCGATCCCATGCCGCCGCGCACGCCTTCTGGAATACGGGTGGGGACGGCGGCCGTGACAACGCAGGGCTTTCGCACTGCGGACATGGCCGAGATCGCGGGCCTGATCGCGCGCGCCTGCCGGGGCGAGGATCCTGGCCGGATCGCTGCTGATGTTGCTGGGCTTGTCGCGCGCTATCCAGCGTTTCCCGATAGGCGCGCCGAGCCTGGAGGACGTGATCCGGGCAGCAGGACACGTCGTGGCGGTTCGCCAGCCTGAGTCCGGCCACGGTAGCGTTGCCGACTGTGAGCGTGCCTGACCCAACGATCCTGCTCCTCGCGCAAGATCCGCGGGGCGCGGGCGTGCCGATCCGTGAGCTCATGCTCATTTGCCTCACGGCGGCAGTGATCACCTTCCTGGCCACGGGCCTTGTCCGGGTGCTCGCCATACGATTCGGCGCGGTCGCGTATCCGCGCGATCGGGATGTTCACGTGGCACCGACGCCCCGGCTCGGCGGTGTCGGCATGTTCCTCGGACTGCTCGCTGCGCTGTACCTCGCTGGACAGTTGCCCGCGCTGACCCGGGGGTTCGAGTTCTCCTCGGATGTGCAGGCCGCGTTGCTCGCGGGGGCGGTCATCGTCGTGGTCGGCGTGATCGATGACCGATGGGGCCTCGACGCGCTCACGAAGTTCGTCGGCCAGATAACCGCGGCGGGGATGCTCGTCCTGCTGGGTGTCTCTTGGTATGTGCTTTATCTTCCGGGCACGACGCTAGTGCTTGACCAGTTGCAGTCGGCAGGGCTGACCGTGTTCCTGACGGTGCTCATCGTCAATGCGATGAACTTCGTCGATGGGCTCGATGGGCTCGCCGCGGGACTCGGCCTGATCGCCGCGGTCGCGCTGGCCGCGTTCTCGGTGGGCCTGCTGCTGGACCAGGGCGGGGACGTCAGCGTGTATCCGCCGGCGATGCTGGCGGCCGCCCTCGCGGGGGCATGCCTCGGGTTCCTGCCGCACAACTTCCAGCCCGCCCGCATCTTCATGGGGGATTCCGGCTCGATGCTGATCGGGGTCATGCTCGCGGCCATCTCGACGAGCGCGTCGGGGAAGATCAGCCTGGATCTCTATGGCCCGCGCGATCTGCTGGGGCTCTACGCCCCGCTCATCCTGGTGCTCGCGGTGTTGTTCGTTCCTTTCCTGGACCTCCTGCTCGCGGTGATCAGGCGGACTCGCGCGGGACGCAGCCCCTTCAGTCCCGACAAGATGCACCTGCACCACCGGCTGCTCGAGATCGGTCACACCCATCGCCGGGTAGTGCTCGTGATCTACAGCTGGGTCGCGCTGCTCGCGTTCACCGCGGTGGGCAGCTCCCTGCTGGACTGGCACCTCGTGGTGCCAGTGGCCGGGATCATCGCTCTCGTGCTGGTGGTGCTGACGTTCGTGCCACGGTTCTCGCGCCGGGCCCGGTCGTTGTAGCTGGCTAGGCGTGGTGGCATGGTTACCGCTACCCTCGGTGGCTGTGACTTCTCCGATGGATGATGACTTCAGCCCCGTGCCAGAGCGGGGGAGCGGCAGCTCCACCGACCCTGGGGTCGAGGGCGAGCCACGCTTGACCAACCCTCCGGTGGAACCGTCGGAGCCCTTGCGCGCCGCGGTGCGCTACGGGGCGTATGGCCTCGTTGTCCTCGCGATCGTCGGCGTCGTCGCGGGTTTTCTCTTCGCTGGCCTGCCGGGCGTGTGGGGAGCGCTGCTCGGGGCAGCCCTGGGCGGGGGATTCATCCTCTTCACCGCAGTGAGCGTGCTGTTCTCGGAGCGGCTCCCCATGGTGACCGGTGGCGCGGTGGTCCTCGGGGGCTGGGCGATCAAGATGCTCCTCGCTCTGATCGTGTTCGCGACGTTGTCGCGGTTCACCTTCTACAGCCAGCCGGTGATGGCGCTCGTGGTGATCGGTGCGCTCGTGCTCGTGCTGGGCGCGGAGACCTATGGGGTGCTCAAGCATCGGGTCCCGTACGTGCAGCCCGAGGAAGAGCCTGTGAATCCAGCCACAAAATACGACGATGAGTAGTACTACACCAGGTCATTAACAGCTGAATGCGCGCCCTGCTTGCACGAACCTGGCAAGAAGTTGATAGTGTCACCGACTAGCAGGAGCGGTGTGGCTGCCAGTGCAAACCCACGACCAGTCGGCCGCGATCTGCAGGATCTCGGGTCGATGCACTGCCCACCGGCAAAGTTGCGCCCAGAGAGCCGGGCTGTGTGATGCAATTGGGCATCGAGAGTCGCAGCTCCGAGATCGTTACTGTCCGATCACGCCGCGCACAGCGTGGCCAAACAACGGAAGAGACCGCTGAGCGTCATGAACCTGGCTGCCGGTGAATTCCATCCGCCGTCGCTGAAAGACTTCTTCCCGCCCGCGATCCTGTTCGAGGGCACCCCGTTCGAGCTTGACCGGCTGATGCTGATTCGCATCGTTGTTGCCGTGCTCATCGCGGTCTTCTTCGCGTTTGCCATGCGCAGCCCGAAGATCGTTCCCCGGGGCGTCCAGAACTTCGCCGAGGTCGCCCTCGACTTCGTCCGGATCCACATCGCCGAAGAGATCCTCGGCAAGACACAAGGCAAGAGATTCCTGCCGCTCCTCGCGACGATCTTCATACTTGTTCTCGGGCTCAACATGACGGGAATCATCCCGTTCCTGAACATCTCGTCGAACGCGCGGATCGGAATGCCCCTCGTCCTCGCTGTGCTCGCCTACATCGTGTTCAACTATGTCGGCATCAAGAAGTACGGCCCGTTCCGCTACGTGAAGAGCAGCATCGTCGTCCCAGGCGTGCCGTGGGCCCTCCACTTCCTGCTCATCCCTATCGAGTTCATCTCCACCTTCGTGCTCCGGCCGTTCACGCTCATGGTGCGACTCATGGCCAACATGCTCGCCGGGCACGTCATGCTCGTGCTGTTCTTCAGCGCGACACAATACTTCCTCTTCAGCAGCGAAGGCATCATGAAGGTGTTCAGCCTCCCCGCGCTCATCGTGGGAATCGGCTTCACCTTCTTCGAGATCCTCGTGGTGTTCCTGCAGGCGTACATCTTCGCTCTGCTGACCGCTGTCTACATCGATCTCGCCCTGCACGCTGAAGAGCACTAGAGCCACCGGTTCCCGTGCTGCGCTAGCAGGGCGGGACGCTCCTGAACACGACCTGACCCGCCACGATCGTGGCAGGGCCAACAGAAAGGGAACACAACCATGAGCATTGCTTACCTGGCGCAGGAAGCATCCGAGGTCACCGGCTCCGGATACGGCGCGATCGGCTACGGCCTCGCCGCTATCGGCCCCGGCATCGGCGTGGGCATCGTCGTCGGCAAGGCGATCGAGGGAATCGCTCGCCAGCCTGAGATGGCCGGCCAGCTCCGGACCCTCATGTTCCTCGGTATCGCCTTCACCGAGGCCCTTGCCCTCATCGGCATCGTCGCCGGCTTCATCTTCTGATCATGATTACAGCGAACATCGTCCTTCTGGCCCAGGAGGAGGAGCCTAATCCGCTCCTCCCCGCGGTCTATGACATCGTCTGGTCGATCGTCGCTCTCGCTGTTGTCGGCCTCGTCTTCTGGAAGTACGTCATCCCGCGCTTCCAGGAGCTCCTCGAGCGCCGGACGGACGAGATCGAGGGCGGCATCAAGCGGGCAGAGGCCCTGCAGGCCGACGCCAAGGAAGCGCTCGAGCAGTACCGCGCGCAGCTGGCCGAGGCTCGTTCCGAGGCCGCGAAGATCCGGGAGGAAGCCCGCGGCCAGGGGCAGCAGATCATCGACGAGATGAAGCAGCAGGCACAGGTGGAGTCCGACCGCATCGTTGCCAACGGGCAGTCGCAGCTCGAGGCCCAGCGCCAGCACATCGTCGCCGACCTGCGAAGCGACCTCGGTCGCACCGCTGTCGATCTCGCCGAGAAGATCATCGGCCAGTCCGTCGCTGACGACGCCAAGCGCGCCGCCACGGTCGACCAGTTCCTCAACGAACTTGAATCGGTCAACGCCGACACGGCGACAGGAAAGTGAGCAGCATGTACGCAGCGAGTCGTGAGGCGCTAGCACGCACCAGGTCAGCGCTGGATTCCAGCCTTGGCGAGGGCGGTGGCAACGCCGGTGCAGCGGCGCAGGCAGGCGAGCAGTTGTTTGCCGTGGTTGATCTGCTTGATACCAACCGGGAGCTCCGGGTCCAGTTCACAGATACCTCAGCCACGGCCGAGCGCCGCGCCAGCTTGGTCGACAAGGTCTTCGCGGGCAAGCTTTCCCGCGAAGCGCTCGACATCCTCAAGGCCGCAGTGAGCCAGGATTGGTCATCCACGTCCGATCTCCTCAGCTCGCTCGTCCACGTCGGCCGGATCGCCTTGCTGCGTGCAGCTGCTGAACAAGACCAGCTCCAGACGGTGGAGGATGAGCTCTTCCGCCTGGGACGGATCACCGCGGCCAACCCGGAGCTGGAGCAAGCCCTCTCCGACCGGACGCGCCCCGCCTCAGCAACACGTGATCTCTTGCGTCGTCTGCTCTACGGCAAGGTCACCGCCACCACCGAGGCGCTCGCGGCGCAGGCCGTCAGCCGTCGTCGCCAGGCTCCTGCTGACGAGTTCGCGGACCTTTCGCAGCTCGCTGCCGAGCAAAGCGATCGCACGGTCGCGCACGTTCGCAGCGCGGCACCGCTGACAGACAGCCAGCAGGAGAGGCTCGAGAGCGCGTTGACGCGAATCTATGACAAGCCCATCGCCATTCACACCGAGGTCGAGCCAGGACTGCTCGGCGGGCTTGTTGTCAGCGTCGGTGACGAAGTGATCGACGGAAGCGCGCAAGGGCGCCTAACCCAGCTGCGCAAGGCTCTAAAGTAAGTCACCGAAGGATCTTCGGCGACCTCGCACAGCGCACCGCGCGGCCAATCCACACAGACCACGAGAGGCTATCCCCAGCGATAGCCCGCAGACGACCGAGAGCAGGAACAACATGGCGGAGCTGACGATCTCCTCCGAAGAGATCCGTAGCGCGATCCAGAACTACACCGAGAGCTTCACACCGGAATCCTCCCGCGAGGAGGTCGGCCAGGTCATCGATGCGAGCGACGGCATCGCCCACGTATCCGGCCTTCCCTCAGCAATGGCAAACGAGCTCCTTGAGTTTGCCGGGGGCGTGCTCGGTGTGGCCCTGAACCTCGATGACCGCCAGATCGGCGCCGTCATCCTGGGCGATTTCGACAAGATCGAGGAAGGCCAGCAGGTCAAGCGCACCGGCGACGTGCTTTCTGTTCCCATTGGCGATGGATACCTCGGTCGTGTCATCAACCCGCTCGGCGAGCCCATCGACGGTCTCGGCGAGATCGAGTCCACCGGGACCCGCGCGCTCGAGCTCCAGGCCGCATCGGTCCTCGAGCGCCAGCCCGTCGGTGAGCCGCTGCAGACCGGCATCAAGGCCGTCGACGCGATGACCCCGATCGGCCGCGGACAGCGCCAGCTGATCATTGGTGACCGCAAGACCGGCAAGACCGCGGTCTGCGTGGACGCGATCCTCAACCAGAAGTCCAACTGGGAGTCCGGCGACCCCGACAAGCAGGTGCGCTGCATCTACGTGGCGATCGGCCAGAAGGGCTCGACCATCGCTGGCGTCAAGACCGCCCTCGAAGAGCGCGGCGCCATGGACTACACCACCATCGTCGCTGCCCCTGCCTCGGATTCCGCCGGCTTCAAGTGGCTCGCTCCCTACACCGGCTCCGCCATCGGCCAGCACTGGATGTACGAGGGCAAGCACGTCCTCATCGTGTTCGACGACCTCACCAAGCAGGCCGAGGCGTACCGCGCGATCTCCCTGCTGCTGCGTCGCCCGCCGGGCCGCGAGGCATACCCCGGTGACGTCTTCTACCTGCACTCCCGCCTCCTCGAGCGCTGCGCCAAGCTCTCCGACGAGCTCGGAGCAGGGTCGATGACCGGCCTGCCGATCATCGAGACCAAGGCCAACGACGTCTCGGCCTACATCCCGACCAACGTCATCTCCATCACCGACGGACAGGTCTTCCTCGAGTCCGACCTGTTCAACAAGGGCATCCGCCCGGCGATCAACGTCGGCATCTCGGTGTCCCGCGTTGGTGGCGCCGCGCAGACCAAGGGCATGAAGAAGGTCGCAGGCACCCTGCGCCTCGAGCTTGCCCAGTTCCGCGAGCTCGAGTCGTTCGCGGCCTTCGCCTCCGACCTCGATGCGGCATCCCGGTCGCAGCTCGAGCGTGGACAGCGTCTCGTCGAGCTGCTCAAGCAGGACGAGTACTCGCCCGTCCCCGTCGAGGACCAGATCATCACGATCTTCGTCGCGGGCCAGGGAGTCTACGACAGCGTCCCCGTGGGCGACGTCCGTCGCTTCGACACCGAGATGCTCGAGGACCTGCACCGCAACGCGAAGTCGGTGTACGAATCCATCGATGGGGGCAAGGCGCTCTCCGACGATGACATCTCCACGTTGATGGACGCGGTGAACAACTTCAAGGAGGGCTTCATCGCCTCCGACGGCAGCCGCGTGGTCAACGAGGCCGAGGCTGACCCGCTCTCGGAGGACGAGGTGGACCAGGAGCAGCTGACCGTCAAGCGCAAGGTTCGCCGATGACGCAGACCTCCGCTGTCCCACTATCGATGAAGGAGCGTGACTGATCGATGGGAAGCCTGAGAGAGATTCGGTCACGAATCAAATCGGTCAACTCGACCAAGAAGATCACCAAGGCCCAGGAGCTCATCGCGACCTCCCGGATCGTCAAGGCACAGGCTCGCGTCACCGCGCACACCCCGTACGCGGCAGAGATCACCAAGGTGATCAGTGAGCTGGCCAGCGCCTCCCAGTCGCTGGACCACCCTTTGCTGTCCGAGCGCAGCAACCCCACCCGAGCCGCAGTGCTCGTCGTGACCAGTGACCGTGGAATGTGCGGCGGCTACAACTCCAACGTTCTCAAGGAAGCAGAAGAGCTCATTCAACTGCTGCGCCGTCAGGGGAAGACTCCAGTCCTCTACGTGCTCGGCAACAAGGGCCTCATCTACTACACCTTCCGCGAGCGTGAGGTGGCCGGAGCGTGGAACGGATTCTCCCAGGCCCCCGGATACAGTGACGCCGCCAAGGCGAGCAAGCACCTCGTCGAGCTGTTCACGGCTGGCTCGGGCTCCGAGGTTGCCGCGCCGAACGGGGAGGGAACCGTCGAAGGCGTCGACGAGCTCCACATCGTCTTCACTCGGTTCGTGTCGATGCTCACCCAGACTCCAGTGGTGCGCCGCATGGCGCCGATCGAGGTCGACATCGAGGAGGAGGAGCTCCAGCTTGGCGATGACATGCTGAGCACCTCACCCGAGGCAGAAACATCCAAGGCCGGATGGAGCTTCGAGCCTGACGCCGATTCACTGCTTGCCGCGCTTCTGCCGAAGTACCTGAGCACCCGCATCTACGCGGCACTGCTCGAAGCGGCAGCGTCTGAATCGGCTTCTCGCCGCACGGCGATGAAGGCGGCCACGGACAACGCCAATGAACTGGCAAACTCCCTCACCCGGCAGATGAACCAGGCCCGCCAGGCCATGATCACCCAGGAAATCAGCGAAATCGTCGGCGGCGCGAACGCGCTGGCCTCGAGTTCAGGAAGTGACTGATCCACATGACCGCCGCAGTAAATGAAGCAACCAAGAACGGCGCATCCACAAGCGACGGCCGTGTAGTTCGAGTCATCGGCCCCGTCGTCGACGTCGAGTTCCCCCGCGGAGCCGTCCCGAGCCTGTTCAACGCGCTGAACAGTGACATCACCCTGAAGACCGTCGCCAAGACGCTCACCCTCGAGGTGGCACAGCACCTCGGTGACAACCTCGTGCGCACCATCTCGATGCAGCCGACCGACGGACTCGTCCGCGGCACCACGGTGCGCGACACGGGCAAGCCCATCTCGGTGCCCGTCGGTGATGTCGTCAAGGGGCACGTGTTCAACGCGCTCGGCGATTGCCTCGACGCACCCGGAACCGGGCGCGATGGCGAGCAGTGGGGCATCCACCGCAAGCCACCCGCGTTCGACGAGCTCGAGGGCAAGACCGAGATCCTCGAGACCGGCATCAAGGTCATCGACCTTCTCACCCCGTACGTCAAGGGTGGAAAGATCGGTCTCTTCGGTGGTGCCGGCGTTGGCAAGACCGTGCTCATCCAGGAGATGATCACCCGTATTGCCCGCGAGTTCTCCGGCACCTCGGTGTTCGCTGGCGTCGGTGAGCGCACCCGTGAGGGCACCGATCTCCACCTCGAGATGGAGGAGATGGGCGTGCTGCAGGACACCGCGCTGGTGTTCGGGCAGATGGATGAGCCGCCAGGAACTCGTATGCGCGTGGCCCTGTCGGCCCTGACCATGGCGGAGTACTTCCGCGATGTGCAGAAGCAGGACGTGTTGCTCTTCATCGACAACATCTTCCGCTTCACCCAGGCCGGCTCCGAGGTCTCCACGCTGCTCGGCCGCATGCCGTCCGCCGTGGGCTACCAGCCCACCCTCGCGGACGAGATGGGCGAGCTGCAGGAGCGCATCACCTCGACGCGTGGCCGCTCCATCACCTCGATGCAGGCCATCTACGTGCCCGCCGATGACTACACCGACCCCGCGCCGGCAACCACCTTCGCCCACCTTGATGCGACGACCGAGCTTTCCCGCCCGATCTCGCAGATGGGCATCTACCCAGCCGTGGATCCTCTGACCTCGACGTCGCGGATCCTTGAGCCGTCAGTCGTGGGTGCCGAGCACTTCCGGGTCGCCAACCAGGTCAAGCAGATCCTCCAGAAGTACAAGGAGCTGCAGGACATCATCGCCATCCTCGGCATGGACGAGCTCTCCGAGGAGGACAAGATCACGGTTGGCCGTGCTCGCCGCATCCAGAAGTTCCTCGGCCAGAACTTCATCGTGGCCGAGAAGTTCACCGGCGAGAAGGGCTCGGTCGTTCCGCTCACCGACACCATCGAGGCATTCGACAAGGTGTGCAAGGGCGAGTACGACCACCTTCCCGAGCAGGCCTTCAACAGCTGTGGCGGACTCGACGATGTCGAGAAGGCCGCCGAGAAGCTCGCTGGGAAGTGATGACGCGTGTCTGAGATGTCAGTGGACCTCGTGGCTGTCGAGCAGCGGTTCTGGTCTGGGAAGGCCAAGCTCGTTGTCGCGCAGACCACGGAGGGCGAGATTGGTGTGATGCCTGGTCACGAGCCCGTCCTCGGCCAGCTCATCGAAGGCGGCATCGTTGCCATCACCACGACCAATGACGAGCGATTTGTCGCTGCGGTCGACGGCGGATTCTTGTCGGTGACCGCGAACTCGGTCACCGTGCTCGCGGAAACCGCTGAATGGGCCCAGGACGTCGATGCCGATGCGGCCCGGAGCCAGCTGGAATCAGCGGGCGACGATGCTGAAGCAGCCGCACGTGCACGCGGACGGCTCCGCGCGATCGACCGCATGTGATCGAGGCACAACAAAACACGCTAGGCTAAGCAAGTCTGAAGGCCGCGACAGCGAAGGATGGTCCCGAGTGGACGGTGGAATGGTGCTCGCGCTCATTCTGCTGCTACTCATCCTCGCTGTCGCGGCTTTTGCGTACCGGCTGTTCCAGTTGCGCGCAGCCGGTGCTGGAGCCGTGATCCGAGCCCTTCCCGCGCGGGAAGGGCTCGGCTGGCGCTATGGGGTCATCCGCTACCGGGATGAAGACCTGCATTTCTATCGGCTGTCCAGAATGATTCCCGGTCCCAGCCTGCGGATTGACCGGCAGGATGCCGAGGTCAGCGCGCGGCGCTCACCCACCAAGGGGGAGCGGGACCTCCTTGAGCCAGGGAGCACCGTGCTCAGGGTCAGCGTCGGGGAGGACGACTACGAGTTCGCGTTCGACCGCGACACCCTGACGGCGTTCCTGTCCTGGCTCGAGTCCAGGCCGCCGCGTCGCGCTCGGCGCCGCACGAGATGGACGCCCCGCAAGCGATAGTGGCTAGGAATCCTGCTGCGGGGATTCCTGCTGCGGGCGGGCAGCGCGCGATCCGCCGCCCGGTGCCCACAGCACATCACTGCCGCCATTCGCCGCGCGCGACAGGATGAACAGAAGATCCGAAAGCCGGTTCAGGTAGCGAGCGGGCAGTACCGACGTACTCTCGGCCTGCTCATCCAGCAACTGCCACACCGAGCGCTCCGCTCTCCGCGCCACAGTCCGCGCCACATGCAACTGCGCCGACATAGGCGAGCCGCCCGGCAGGATGAACGAATGCAGTGGCTCCAGGCCGTCGTTGAACTCGTCGCACCATGCTTCGAGCTGGTCGATGTACGAGCCATCGATCCGCAGCGGGGGGTGCTCGGGATCGGGCAGCACGGGCGTGCAGAGGTCAGCACCGACATCGAAGAGGTCATTCTGTACCTGCCGCAGCACGTCGAGAATGCGCTCGGAGGACTCGGTCGTCGCGACTGCGACCCCGATGACGGCGTTGGTCTCGTCGACGTCGGCATAGGCAGCGATCCGCGCGGAGTTCTTCGGCACCCGGGAGAAATCACCGAGGCCAGTCGTGCCATCGTCGCCGGTCCGTGTGTAGATTCTCGTCAGATGCACGCTCATGTGAGCACCGTACCCGCGAAACCCACGGTCTACCGATAGGCTGATGCACTGTGAGCGAGAGATTTGTCGTAACTGGTGGTGGTCGGCTCGAGGGCGAAGTCGTGGTTGGTGGCGCCAAGAACAGCGTGCTCAAGCTGATGGCTGCGGCGTTGCTCGCGGAGGGCACGACAACGTTGACGAACTGCCCCGATATCCTCGATGTCCCGTTGATGGGCGATGTGCTCACGGGCCTCGGGTGCGAGGTCGAGCGAGACGGCAGCACCGTGCGGATCACGACGCCCGCTGAGCTGAAGTATCACGCGGATTTCCCAGCAGTCCGGCAGTTCCGCGCCTCGGTCTGCGTGCTCGGGCCACTCGTGGCCCGGTGCCACAAGGCCATCGTTGCGCTGCCCGGGGGCGATGCGATCGGTTCGCGGCCGCTGGACATGCACCAGGCAGGATTGCGACTGCTCGGAGCGACAAGCACGATCGAGCATGGCTGTGTGGTAGCGGAGGCCACGGAACTCCATGGCGCGGACATCCGATTGGCGTTCCCCTCCGTTGGCGCGACCGAGAACATCCTCATGGCGGCAGTGCTCTCCAAGGGCCGGACGATCCTGGATAACGCGGCGCGCGAGCCCGAGATCGTGGATCTGTGCATCATGCTGAATCACATGGGCGCACGCATCGAAGGCGCGGGATCGAGCACGCTTACCGTGACCGGTGTCGAAGCGCTGAGGCCGGTAGAGCATCGGGTGATCGGCGACCGGATCGTCGCGGCCACCTGGGGCGTCGCCGCTGCCATGACACGGGGGGACGTGACCGTGAGGGGCATCAATCCGGCCCACCTGCAGCTCGTGCTCGACAAGCTGCGGGAAGCCGGCGGCGAAGTCACGCATGGCAAGGACTGGTTCCGTGTCGTGCAGCGGGAGCGCCCGAGAGCAGTGAACTTCGCGACCTTGCCGTATCCAGGCTTTCCAACAGACCTGCAACCGATGGCGATCGGCCTGGCCGCGGTCGCCGATGGAACCTCGATGATCACCGAGAACGTGTTCGAGGCTCGTTTCCGTTTCGTGGAAGAGATGGTCCGGCTGGGCGCCGATGCCAAGACCGATGGGCACCATGCGGTCATCCGGGGCGTCGAGCAGTTGTCGAGCGCGCCAGTGTGGTCCTCGGACATCCGTGCGGGTGCGGGACTCGTCCTGGCGGGGCTTCTCGCTGATGGCCAGACTGAGGTCTACGACGTGTACCACATCGATCGCGGCTACCCGTCCTTCATCGACGACATCCAGGGGCTCGGCGGCGACGTGCAGCGGGTCAAGGACTAGTCGCTGGGATTTCCCTTTGTGAGCTGGGGGTTTGTGCTGGGGGCGCGGGGGGTGTAGGTTTTGTCCTCGCTGCCGGGAACGGTCGGCGGGATCGGCGGGGCCCCGGGAACGGGGCGGCGCGGTCCGGTGCCGGCTGGTCTGGCCTGGCCGCCGCGGGCGTGGGATTTGACGCGCTGGTGGTGGTGGGGTTAGTCTTGGTGGCTGTGCCTGGGGGAGCTTCCCCGCCTTGTGGCGGGGTGCCTGGTGGGCGTGTTGCTTGAGAACTCAACAGTGTGCCAGTTTTTGTGAATGGATCCTGGCCGTC
>NZ_BQYM01000015.1 GCF_026008515.1 Hoyosella levis | reverse complement strand
TAAGCCCTCCAGCGCCGATGGTACTGCACCCGACAGGGTGCGGGAGAGTAGGACACCGCCGGGCAAACACATGTGAAGAGAAGCGGGAGGGGCGGTCGCCAGTGGGCGGCCGCCCCTCCCGCCCTTTTCCGCATCCACCCCCGGCCGCCGGCCGCCGGGACCGGCCGGGGCCGCCCGCCCCGCGCGCCCGGGCGGGCGCGCCCACCGCCTACAGTGGTCACCAGATCAATGTCGTCCGCGCTATGAGGCCGCGGCTGTGAGGCGAAGAGCAGGCACCAACCAACGCCTAGCTCTCACGTGCTGGATCAGGCCGATTCCACCGGCTCCGCCGTAGCCTTGCGCGGGACCGAAACAACCGTCGTCGCCTCGCGGCCGCGCAGCTGCACCTCGCGCTCAGACCGCCACTTGCGAGCCTCTCGAGAACCAGCAGATTCCACGCATGCCCCGGACGCCGCGATCCTGCCAGGGACGGTCTTCGCCACGTCCGATAGTCGTGCCGCCTCGTTCACCGGATCCCCGATGACGGTGTACTCGAACCGTTCGTGCGCGCCCACGTTGCCAGCGACAGCCACTCCGCACGCCACACCGATGCCTGCCTCGCAATCAGGAACCTCACGCTCGAGCCTCTTCATGATCGTTCGCGTGGCACGCAGTGCGGCTCCAGCGGAATCGTCCACTTCCACCGGCGCTCCGAAGATCGCGAGGGCGGCATCTCCCTCGAACTTGTTGATGAATCCTCCGTTGCGATCCACCTCCTCGACCACCACCGCGAAGAACCGATTGAGCAAGGTAACCACCTCTGTCGGTGGCAACTGGGTCGCAAGCTTCGTCGAACCGATCAAGTCGATGAAGAACACCGCGATGAATCGTTCCTCCCCACCAAGCTCAATATCGTGTTGCAGCGCATTATCAGCGACAGCGCGCCCGACGTGCCGACCGAACAGATCGCGGATTCGTTCCCGCTCACGCAGTCCTTCAGCCATCCGGTTGAAGCCGACTTGAAGATCACCAAGCTCGGATCCATCGAACACGACGACCCGGGCATCGAGATCGCCTTTCTCGATCTTGCGCATGGCATGCCGCACCACGCGAACGGGAGCGATCGTTCGGGAGGTATTCAGCAGTTCCATGAAGCTGCCGAACAACAGGACGATCGCTCCGAGCGCGAGGATGGAAACGATCAACGATGTGATTGTGGCGTCCTCGCGAATCGTGGCGGCGAGTGCGATGACCATCAATCCACCGACGGGGACACCGGTGCCAACCATCCAGGTGACCATGGATCGGCTGACCGCGCCTGCCCGGCGCCCGGGGCGATCGCCGTAAGAAAGGACCTCGGCCGCTATTGGCCGCAGCGCGAACTCGCTCAATAGATAGGCGATGGCGCAGACCACCAATCCTGCCGAGGAAAGGGTGAACGCGACCTTGGCGATGATCTCGGGTTCGATGAAGCCGTACCAGGTGGTGAAGACCAGCGTCGCGGTGCTCCAGAGCGCGAGCTGGATAAAGGTCAGCCGCCATGGGGTCGCGAGCGCGATGCGTCGCTGCCGCGCGGTGGGCGTCTCGCCGCTTCGGGACCAGCGCAAGTCCTTGAGCGCCTTCCGGGTTCCCCATAAGAGGCCGACCAGGAGCGAGGCCACGATGTAGATGGGGACCCCGACCATGCTTGGCAGGCGGAACTTGGCCTGCAGCACCTCGGGGCCAGGCACGACCCAGAGGAGAAGCACCACCACGATCGCGATCCCGATGATGTTGGCGCTGACTAGGAAGAGGGTGAGGAGCAACTGCACCCGGACGCGCCTCGCGGTCCGTCCCTCGTTCTCCCGGCCGAGCAGCCAGGAGCCGAGCGGTGACTTGGGACTGGGCAGGACAGGGCTCATGGCCCCAGAGTAGGGGAGCCGCGGCGTGGCCTTGGGAGGTTAGCGCAGTCTGCCCCGCGTGGCATTGGGTGCCTGGCCACGATGCACCTATTGTGGACGGGTGCGTTTAGTGATTGCTCAGTGCCAGGTGGACTATGTCGGACGCTTGACCGCTCATCTCCCGCTCGCCAAGCGGCTACTGCTGGTGAAGGCGGATGGGTCGGTGAGCATCCACGCCGATGACCGGGCCTACAAGCCGTTGAACTGGATGAGCCCCCCGTGCACATTGACCGAGAACGGCAACGAGTGGGTCGTGGTGAACAAGGCGGGCGAGGAGCTGCGCATCACCATCGAGGAGGTGGAGCTCGATGCGTCGCATGAGCTGGGCGAGGACCCGGGCCTGATCAAGGACGGGGTGGAGGCGCACCTGCAGATCCTGCTCGCTGAGCATGTGGAGACCCTCGGCGACGGCTACCGCTTGGTCCGGCGCGAGTTTCCGACAGCGATCGGCCCGGTCGACCTGATGTGCCGGGACTCGGAGGGCATCAGCGTGGCTGTCGAGGTGAAGCGGCGGGGCGAGATCGACGGCGTGGAGCAGCTCACCCGCTACCTCGAGCTGCTGAACCGGGATCCGTTGCTGGCACCGGTGCGCGGTGTGTTCGCGGCCCAGCAGATCAAGCCGCAGGCGCGGACGCTTGCCACGGATCGGGGAATCCGCTGCTTGACCCTTGACTATGACCAGTTGCGGGGAATGGGCAGCGACGAGTACCGCCTCTTCTAACAAGCCCCGTGTGTCGAATCTCGCCGCGCACGGGACATCGAGGCGTTCTTCGGCGTGCGCCAGCCCAGATAGACTGGAACGCATGCCGCGCCGGAACACGCCCCAGCGGAACACAAGCCAGCGTCGCCAGTCGGGACGCCGCCCTGGCGCTAGCGACGCTCGGCCGCCAGGCCTGCATTCCCGCGGACTGTCGAGCCCCCGCACCGAGCATGGCTCCCCGAAGGGCTGGGGCGATGACGAGTTCCTGGTGCGTGATGTGCCGGGCAGCGCCGCGACGAAGGACTACCGGTGTCCAGGCTGCGATCAGGTCATCATGCGAGGTTTCGCGCACGTCGTAGCGTGGCCTAGCAGGCCAGGGGGCACCGATGACCGGCGCCATTGGCACCGCGCATGCTGGAACAGGCGCGCGACCCGCTCGGTGACCAGGAAATGGTCATGATCGAAGCGGATCGCGCGCCTGCCGCAAGTGGCTAGCTCGTACTACTGGCCTGATCGCGAGTCGTTGTCGTCGGACTCGAACGGGTCCTGCATCTCGCCGGTGGTCTCGCTGTCGGTGGCGTAGCGGCGGGTGTTGCGCGAGTTGTCGTCAATGGCGTCATCAGCCGCGGTGCGCGCGCTCGTCTCGGAGTCGGTCTTGCCGAGCGAGGTGGGGAAGGCGTCGAACTGCTCCCGGACCTTGGCGATCTGCTTGAGCAGGTGATCCCGCACGGATCCGAGCTCGTCGACGATCTCGGTGGCGCGGGCGATACGGGTATTGGCATCGCCGGTGGCCTCGTTGATGACGTCCTCAGCCTCCGCGTGCGCCTCGTTGACGGTGCGATCAGCCTCGCGCCGCGCACGATCGCGCAGCTCCTCGATCTCGCGAAGCGCTGCTGTGCGCTTCTCCGACATGGTGGCGTTGAAGTCCTCGAGCTCCTGCCGCTGCTGCGCTGCGGTCTCGGCCTCGATCTGGCGACGCTTCGCCTCGGCGCCCTCGGCAATGCGCTCTGCCTCGCTGCGCGCCCGGGCGAGCGTTTCCTTCTGCTCGGCCTCGAGGCGAGCACGTCGCTGCGTCCACTCCTCGTACTCGCGCTTCTGCCGGGTCTCGAGCTCATGCGCGTTCTGCTCGGCGATCGACATGATCTCGGCAGCCTCGGCACGGGCCTGCTCGCGTGTCTCGGTGGCCTCGTCAGCTGCTAGTCGCATCATGCGGGCAATGCGGTCGCTGACATCCGCGGCGGAGGTCGGCGTGGTCGCGAGCTGGTCGACCTCCTCGCGGAGTGCCTGGATCTCAGCACGTGCCTCGTCAAGCTGGTAGGCGAGATCGTTCGCCTGCGCGGCGATGGCGTCGCGATCGGCCGCAGTGACGCGGATCTCGGCGTCGATGCGACTGAGGTGCTCATGGACCTCAGTGCGCTCGTAGCCACGCATCGCAATGCTGAACATCGTGCTGTGGGGGGTTGCTTCAGTGGTGCGCGCCATCGTTATCAGCCTCTATCGTGCGGTGCGCTTCCGTCCCGGGGGAAGCCGCTGTCACTGGATCGGGTGAACACAGTGTGCACGTCATAGCTGTTATTGGTGGTGTGGCGCGCCGTGCGCGGGCTCAACAAGTTCGACGAGGATGCCGCCCGCGTCCTTGGGGTGGACGAAGTTGATGCGCGAGTCGGCGGTGCCACGTCGGGGCTCGTCATAGAGCAGGCGGACACCGAGGCCGACCAGGTGCTCGGAGACGGCGTCGAGGTCGGTGACGCGGTAGGCGAGCTGTTGCATCCCGGGGCCGTGGCGGTCCAGGAACTTCTTGATGGTCGAGCTGTCGTCGAGGGGCGCGAGGAGCTGGATCGCGGTGGCCGCGATGAGGTCGGTCTCCTGCGCGGCGGGGACGAGCATCGCTTCCTCGACCCCTTGGCCCTCGTTGGTCTCGCGGTGCGCGACGACAAGGCCGAAGGTGCGGCTGTACCAGTCGATAGCCTGGTCGATGTCAGCCACCGCGACACCGACATGGTCGATCGCCGTGATCAAGGAGCCGATCTCAGGTGTGGACAGCATGGAATGACGTTATCGTCGCGCTGCCAGGATTGCCCAATCATCGTGATCCACGCCACACGGGCGCGGTGGGCCAGGCAGGCCGGTAGTCTTGCGGGGCGCAGGAGCCAGGACTCGTCGGGTCTCGTCCTCTCCTTGCCCCACACGTTGAGATTCGTCAGGAATGCGGAGGTTCGGATGACAACGTCGGTCATCGTTGCAGGTGCACGCACGCCCGTCGGCAGGCTGCTCGGCTCGCTGAAGGGACTGAGCGCCGCCCAGCTTGGTTCGATCGCCATCGCGGGCGCGCTCGAGAAGGCGGGTGTCGCGCCCTCCGATGTCGACTACGTCATTCTCGGCCATGTGCTGCAGGCCGGCCAGGGGCAGTTGCCCGCGCGCCAGGCCGCCGCGGGCGCGGGCATCCCGATGAACGTGCCCTCGATCAACATCAACAAGGTGTGCCTCTCGGGGCTCAACGCGATCGCCATGGCTGATCAGCTGATCCGGGCCGGCGAGGTGGAGGTCGTTGTCGCTGGCGGCATGGAATCGATGAGCAATGCCCCGCACCTGCTGCTCGGCAGCCGCGAGGGCACCAAGTTCGGCGACACCAAGCTTGTCGACCACATGGCTTTCGACGGCCTCCGGGATCACTTCACCCAGGAGGCCATGGGCAAGCTCACCGATGAGCGCAACGACTCCGACAAGGTGTCGCGGGAGGAGCAGGACTCCTTTGCGGCGGATTCCCACCAGCGCGCCGCTCGCGCCTGGGAGGCCGGGCTGTTCAAGGACGAGGTCGTTCCCGTGGAGATCCCGCAGCGCAAGGGCGACCCCGTGGTGTTCGATCGCGACGAGGGCGTGCGTGCCGACGCCACGGCCGAGTCCCTGGGCAAGCTGCGACCTGCCTTCCGCCGGGACGGCACCGTCACGGCGGGCAACGCCTCGCAGATCTCCGATGGCGCCGCCGCGGTCGTTGTCATGAGCAAGGACAAGGCCGAGTCGCTGGGCCTATCGTGGCTGGCCGAGATCGGGCCGCACGGCATGTCCGCTGGACCGGATTCCACTTTGCAGTCGCAGCCCGCGCTCTCCATCGCGAACGCCTGCACGAAGGCGGGCATCGAGCCGAGCGGGCTCGACCTCGTGGAGATCAACGAGGCATTCGCGGCGGTCGGCCTCGTCTCGGCGCGCGAGCTCGGCGTCAGCACCGATCAGGTCAACGTCAACGGCGGCGCGATCTCTATCGGTCATCCGCTCGGCATGTCCGGGGCCCGGATCGTGCTGCACCTCGCGCTCGAGCTGCAGCGCGGTGGCGGTGGCGTGGGTGCCGCGGGTTTGTGCGGCGGAGGCGGCCAGGGCGATGCGCTGATCGTGCGGGTGCCTTCTCGGGCATAGAGCTCCTGGTTGCGAACGGCCGGTGTGGCGCTACGGCTGCAAACGCGATAGAAACTGCCGAAATCCCTGGGCAGCTTCTATCGCGTTTGACAGTTTCCCGTGCTTTTGCCGACCTGCGGCGAACCCGCGGCCCGCGCTCGCCCAACCCGCGGCGAACCCGCGGCGAACCCGCGGCAAGAGGCAGGGGGCGCGTGATGTCTACGACATGATGTCGTAGTCGGTGGCGGTGTGCGGCACAATGGGCGGCATGCGCGCATCCCCGTACTTCCAGGACTTCTTCTCTCTCGCGACCCCGGCCAAGCGGTTCCGGCTCATCGCCGTGATCGAAGCACTGACCTGGGCGGGGCTGCTGGTCGGCATGTTCCTCAAGCATGTCACCCACACCACCGAGCTGGGGGTGCAAGTTTTCGGGGCGCTGCACGGCGGTGCGTTCATGGTGTTCATCGCCGTCACAGCGGCGACAGCCTGGAGCCTGCGATGGAACTGGCGGGTCATCGCGCTCGCGCTCCTCTCGAGCATCCCACCCCTGGCCACTGTGGTATTCGAGGTGTGGGCGGCGCGCCGTGGTCATCTCGCGGAACTCTCTGCCGCGGTGGAGCAGGGCGAGCGCGTGACTGCGCGGCAGCAGGCGGCGAGCACGGAGAGATAAGCCAACGGCGAACGCTCCAGGCTGTGAGCACGGCTTCGCTCATGCCAGACTGGGTACGTGACTCGACCTGGACGACCAACCTCTGCCGCCTCGTTCGCTGGTGCCGTTGACCTCTCGGCGCTCAAGGAACGCGCTAACCGCCGTCCCTCGCCACCGGCCAGCAGTCCTGCTGGGTCCCGGCCCGGCGCGGACACCCCAGCCTCCGCGCCATCGGGCGTGCCCGTGATCGTTGATGTCACCGAGGCGACCTTCGAGGCCGAAGTGGTCGAGCGCTCGAACCAGGTGCTCGTGGTCGTGGATCTCTGGGCTCCCTGGTGCGAGCCCTGCAAGCAACTGTCCCCGGCGCTGGAGAAGCTGGCGCGGGAGGGCAAGGGCAACTGGATCCTCGCGAAGGTCGACGTCGAGGAGAACCCCCGGATCGCGCAGGTCTTCGGTGTGGAGTCCATTCCGACGGTGGTGGCCATAGCTGGCGGGCAGCCGGTGCACGCATTCTCGGGCGCGCAATCGGAGGACCAGATCCGCAACTGGCTGGCCGAGCTGCAGAAAGCCGTCGGGGAGAAGCTTCCCGGCCTTGCTGCCGGGGGCGAGTCCGAGCCTGCGGAGCCGCCCACCGATCCTCGCTTCGAGGCCGCCGAGGAAGCCCTCAACCAGGGCGACTTCGACAAGGCGGAGGCGGAGTACGAGAAGATCCTCGGCGAGGAACCCCGCAATGCCGAGGCAAAATCCGGGCTCAACCATGCTCGCTTCCTCGCCCGCGTGCGCTCGATCGATCCCGAGGCCCCGCGCAAGGCCGAAGCCGATCCCTCCGATCTCGAGGCGCAGCTCGCCGCGGCGGATCTGGAGATCATCTCGCAGCAACCAGGCAAGGCGTTCCAGCGGCTCATCGGTGTCGTGCGCGATACCTCGGGCGAAGACCGCGCCGCAGCGAGAGAACGACTCCTCTCCCTGCTCGAGATGTTCGATCCCGCTGATCCGACCGTGCTTGCCGCGCGCCGGGATCTCGCCGCTGCCTTGTTCTAGGCAGACGGCAGGTACCGGTCTGCGACTCACGCCCCGGAAGAACCAGCCGCTCGCCAGCTCTGCTCCGCGACGCGGTAGAAGTTTCCACCGAGCACAGCGGTGATCTCGCCATCGGCCCATCCGCGCTGCTCGAGGTGCCGCCCGAGCTGGAGGAACGTCTCCGGCGGCATCCACTGGATCGGTCCCCAGCGGGTGTAGCTCTCGTCGAACAGCGCGGGGCTCGCGGCGATCTCTTCGAGGAAGTCCTCGTGGTCGAAGGAGTAGTCGCTGCTGACACCGACGTGCTCGATGCCAACGAGCTCGACCGCATGCTCGATGTGCCGGGTCAACGCCTCGAGCGTGGGTGTGTTGGGTCCGAGGAAGATGCCGACGCACGTGATCCCGATGACCCCGCCCGTCCCGGCGCAGGCCGTGGCTTGCTCGTCGGTGATGTTGCGCGGATGATCCCAGACCTCGCGCATGCAGGAGTGGCTGTAGATGACGGGCCTGGTGGACACCTCGCACATGTCGAGCCCGGTACGGGTGCTGCAATGCGATCCGTCAGGCACCATCCCCGCGGAGTTCATCTCCGCGACGATCGACCGTCCCCAAGCGGTGAGGCCGGTGTCCTCGGTGTCGAGGCAGCCGCAACCGGCAGCGTTCGCGTGGTTGTAGGTGGGCAGCATGGTGCGCACTCCGAGGATTGCGAACCGGTGAACATTGTCGAGGTCTCCCTCCAGCGGTCCAGAGTCCTCGAGATCGAAGGCGACGGCGATCCTCCCGGCTCCGCGCGCTACCGCCACGTCCTCGATGCTGGCCACGAGATCCATCTCGTCGGAAGCGGTGACCTCGCGCCGGAAGTGGTCCAGCAGCCTGAGCACATCGTCACGGCTATGCGGGGCATACCCGGCGTTGACGGAAGCGAAGGTTCCGCCGGGTCGGCGGTAGCGGGCCAGCTCCGACACATCGGCATCAGTGCTCAGTGGCAGGCAAGTGTGCTGTTCCCAGAGCAAAGGTGTCATGCCCCATGATCTTGCACGACACCGGGAATCACTGCGACGAGATTCCCAGGGTCGGCCCCTTCTCCACTACAGGTCCCCGCACGCCGCCAGGCCGCCCCGGAAGCCATCCCCGAAGGCGTTGGTGCGCGCGATCCCGATGGGAATGGCCGCGGCGACCAGGGAATTGAGCGCGGGGTCGAGCAGGGCAGTGAGCGCCTCGTCGAGGTCGCCGGGGGAGAGGTAGATCCTGCCTACCTCCTCGCGCGCGGTGGCCGCTGCCCAAGCTCCTGCCTGGCAGGTGGCGCTCGTGACAGCGCGCGAGTCGACCGCAGCGCCCTCCTGGGCGAGGATCGCATGCAGCGCCATGATGCTGAACGCGCTGAAATCACCTTGTGGCCTGGCGGTCTCGAGAACCTCAGTGGCGTGCTGGAGCTGAGGGAGGTCTAGTTCAAGACTATTGGTGCTCGCGCAATAAGACACGGGCGGCTGGAGCGTAGGCGCGGGGCAGGCGCTCCCGGCGTGCGGGACTACTGCGGGCGGCGCGGGCCAGTCCAGGAACTCGGCCAGGGAGGTGACCACGAGCCTCGCGGTTCCCTCGGTGACGGGCAGCTCACCACGATCAAGGGCGTGCGCGTACTGGTCCGGCATCCCGGCTTGTCGCTGCTCGATCGTTCGCGCAGTGATCCCGGCGCAGGCCTCCGCGCCACTGTGCACGCCGGTGGCAAATGCGTCGATGCGGTCGAATCCGGTGCCGTGCCGTGCTTCACCGACGGGCGAGGGGTCGCGCACCGAAAGGAGCGTGAGCAGCACCGCGTCGAGCGCATCGGTGGTATTCATCTGGAAGCGGGCAGATCCGTCCCGCATCACGCTCCCGAGGTAGGTGCCGGCGAAGCAGTCCGCTTGCTGCTCCCAGACGAGGGGTTCGTCCTCCATTCCAGGGAGCCCGAGCGCGGCGCTGATGGCATGGCCATGCTCGTGCGCGAGGACGAGCACCCCGGAGAGGGCTCCGAACTCGTTGATGATCTCGGGAAACCGGAGCGTGCGATCCCATCCGATGGTCCCGGTCGCTGGGCAGTAGGCCGCGACTCCAAGGCTGGCCACGTCGGCGGAGCAGAACGTGTCGCTCGGACTGGTCCCGTCGTAGGGCTCGATCGCGATTCCGACTGGTGCCGATGCGAGCTCCTCGGACCAGAAGGCATCGAGGTCGCTGAGGGCCTGGGCGGCAAGGTGATCGGCAGTGCTGTCGACGGTTTGCCCCGGTAGCTCGAAAGTGGGCGCGGGCGGGTCCTGCCGGAGCCCACTGGGTCCAAAGGTGACTGGCAGGGGAGAGGGTTCGTCACCTGGCGGCGCCGTGCACGCTGTGACAGTGCATATGCAGGCCACGAGCGCAGCAGCCCAGCGATGCAGGCTAGGCATCCGTCCCTGGCCCGGCCCAGGTGAACCACATCGAGGTCAGGGCGGGAATAGTGATAACCGCGCATGCCTGGTGCCCGTGCCAGGGCGTCGGGAACGCCTCGGTGCTGCCGAGATTGCCCTCGCCGCTCCCGCCGTACTCGCGGGCGGCGGTGTTGAGAACCTCATCCCACTGGCCGGGCCTCGGCAGCCCAACGCGGTAATGGTCGAGATCGGTGCCACCGTGGTTGGTGATGCAGGCCAGCAGGCTGTTCCCGCTCGCGCGCAGGAACGAGACGACGCTATTGCGCGAGTCGGCCGCGTCGATCCAGGCGAACGATTCAGGTGTTCCCTCGGACCGCCAGAGCGCGGGAACGTCGCGATAGAGGTGGTTGAGATCGTCGACGAGAAGCCTGATGCCGCGGTGCAGGGAACTGTCCGCGGAGCTGGTCGAGATCTCGAACCAGTCGAGGCCGCGCATCTCGCTCCATTCGGCGGTCTGCGCGAACTCCTGGCCCATGAAGAGCAGCTTCTTGCCGGGGTGCGCCCACATCGTCGCGAGCAGCGAGCGCACAGTGGCTGCTTGCTCGCTGTCGGTGCCGTTGGCGGTTCCGGTGGCGCGGGACCACAGCGTGCCCTTGCCGTGAACGAACTCGTCGTGGCCGAGGGGCAGCACGAAATGCTCGGCGAGGCTGCCCATCAGGGAGAACGTCACCTCGTTGTGGTGGTATCCGCGATGCTCTGGCGAGCGCGCGTGATAGCGGAGGACGTCGTTCATCCAGCGCATGTTCCACTTGAAGGTGAAGCCGAGCCCGCCGAGCCGCACGGACCGGGTCACGCCGGGCCACGACGTGGAGTCCTCGGCAATGGTGAGGCAGCCCGGCGCGTGGTGCTGCACGCTCGTCGTGAGCTCGCGGAGGAACTCCACGGCATCGAGGTTCTCGCGCCCGCCGAGCTCGTTGGGCGTCCAGTCGCCGGGGGGCCGGGAGTAGTCGAGGTAGAGCATCGAGGCGACAGCATCGACGCGCAGCCCGTCGATATGGAACTCGTCGATCCAGTAGAGGGCGCTCGAGATCAGGAAGTTGCGCACTTCGGGCTTGGACCAGTCGAAGATGTAGGTGCCCCAGTCGGGGTGCTCGCCGCGCTGCGGGTCGGGATGCTCGAACAGGGTGGTCCCGTCGAACCGGGCGAGGGCCCATTCGTCGCGGGGGAAGTGCGCGGGCACCCAATCGAGGATCACCCCGATCCCTGCGGCGTGGCAGGTGTCGATGAGATAGCGCAGGTCATCGGCGGTGCCGTGCCGGGGAGTGGGCGCGTAGTAGGAGGTGACCTGGTATCCCCAGGAGCCGCCGTAGGGATGCCCGGCCAGGGGCAGGAACTCGATGTGGGTGAAGCCCCGCGCCCGCGCGTAGGGCACGAGCACGTCCGCGAGATCCCGGAACGTGGCGGCGCCCTCGGCAAGCTCCCGCGACCATGAGGCCGCGTGCACCTCGTAGATACTGATCGGCTCGCGCGTCCAATCGGTGCGGGCGCGGGCGGCGAGCCATTCGTCATCGCTCCACTCGTGCACGGGTGGCGTGGCGATGCGGGAGGCCGTATGCGGCGGTATCTCGGTGTCGCGGGCCATTGGGTCCGCTTTTTCGTGGACCTGCCCATCGCGGCCGTGGATGTGGAACTTGTAGAGCTCGCCGGGCTGCGCGGAGGGCACCAGCACGTCCCACACGCCACCTTCGAGACGACGCATCGGGAAGGTGCGGCCCGACCAGTGATCGAAATCGCCTGTCACTGTGACACCTGCGGCGTGGGGCGCCCAGACTGTGAACGCGATGCCGCTGACGCCATCGATGGTCGCGGGCCGTGCGCCGAGCGCTTCCCACAGGCGCGCGCAGCTTCCCTCCGCGAACGCGGCGAGGCTTGGCCCCGGTACCGTCGGCGCGAGCCGGTACCCGTCCGGGGTGGTGTGCCGGCCGTCGGCATAACGGGCGGTGATCAGGTAGTCGAGGCACTCGGCCCGGATGTCATCGGGCAGGTCGTCACGGGGCAGGTCGACGGCGAAGATCCCGTCGCCCTCGGCATCAAGGGGGACAGGGTTTCCTGCGTGAAGCCCAGGGCTAGTGAGCTCCACGGCATGAGCGTAGGGGCGCAGGACCCGGATCGTGCTGCCGTGCGGGCCCAGGATGGAGTGCGGGTCGGGGTGGTGGCCACGGAGCAACTGCTCGCGCTCGGCGGGATCGAGCGGCGCGCGCGCGAGGGGGCCCGCCCCGAGGTGGTCCCGCGGCCGGGCCTGCCGCTCGCCCGGAGGAACCGTCATGGCCTGCCCCGATCGGTGGTCCGCACCCATCCAGTGTGCCAGCCAGGCCCGGTAGGGCTGGAGCGGGGCCGCGCCTCGCTGCCCATTCCTGCGCCGTCCTTTCTTGGGCCGCCCTTTCTTGGGCGGCCCTTTCCGACACACGGGGGGCCCGGCGTGTGGGCGGGGCCCGAGTGGGCCAAGATGGTAGCCGTGGGTGAACCGAATCCTGACCTGTTGCTCGAGTTCGATGGCGTGCTGCTCCGCCGCGGCCGCAATACCCTCGTGGGGCCCGTTGATTGGCGGGTAGCTCCGGGGGAGCGGTGGGTGGTGCTCGGCCCGAATGGCGCGGGCAAGACGTCCTTGCTGCGGATCGCGGCCGCTGAGCTGCATCCGACGGCGGGCGAGGCGCACTTGCTGGGCGAGACGCTGGGCCGTACCGATGTGTCGGAGCTGCGTCCCCGGATCGGCTTGTCCTCGGCCGCGCTGGCCCAGCGGGTCCCCGCCGAGGAGTCGGTCGGGGATCTCGTTGTCTCCGCCGCCTACGCGGTGCTTGGTCGCTGGCAAGAGGACTACGACGAGATGGACCATGAGCGGGCCCGCGAGATGCTCGGCGCTGTGGGAGCGGACCATCTCGTGGACCGCACCTACGGCACATTGTCGGAGGGGGAGCGCAAGCGCGTGCTGATCGCCCGCTCGTTGATGACCGATCCCGAGCTGCTCCTGCTCGACGAGCCCGCGGCAGGCCTCGATCTAGGCGGCCGGGAGGATCTCGTGGCGCGCCTCGCGGAGCTCGCGGCCGACGATGCGGCACCGGGCATCGTGCTGATCACCCACCACGTCGAGGAGATCCCGCCCGGCTTCACGCATGCGTTGCTCCTGCGGGAGGGGCGCGCGGTCGCTCAGGGGCCGCTCGAGCAGACCATCACTGCCGAGAACCTCTCCGAGGCGTTCGACCAGCCGATCAGCCTGACGGTGGAGCATGGCCGGTTCTTCGCGCGTCGCTCGGTATCGCCCCAGCGCTGATCGGGAAGCGGGACAGAACAGGGTAGCCTTCCAGCATGGCTGAATACGTCTCCCTCGAAGTTGCTGATGGCATCGGGACCATCAGGCTTGCCCGCCCCCCGATGAACGCGCTGAACCGCCAGGTGCAGGGCGAGCTGCAGGAAGTCGCCCGCGAGGCGACCCGCCGCGCTGATGTGCACGCGGTCATCGTCTACGGCGGCGAGAAGGTGTTCGCCGCCGGCGCGGACGTCAAGGAGATGGCGGGCATGTCCTTCCCGGAGATGTCGGAAGCCATCGGTGACCTGCAGGCCGGGCTCGGCGCCATCGCGACCATTCCCAAGCCCACCGTGGCCGCGATCACCGGCTATGCGCTCGGTGGTGGCCTCGAGGTCGCGCTGGGCGCGGACCGGCGGATCGTTGGCGACAACGCCAAGCTTGGCGTGCCCGAGATCCTGCTCGGCGTCATCCCCGGCGGTGGCGGGACGCAGCGGCTGGCACGGTTGATCGGACCGGCCCGCGCCAAGGACATGGTCTTCACCGGTCGTTTTGTCGCGGCCGAGGAAGCGCTGGCGATCGGCCTGGTCGATGAGGTCGTCGCTCCCGATGAGGTGTACAACGCGGCACGTGCCTGGGCGGGGCGCTTCGTGGGCGCGGCGGGCCGCGCGCTGGCTGCGGCCAAGGCCTCGATCGATCAGGGTCTCGACGCCGACCTCGGCACCGGACTGGCCATCGAGCGCCACTTGTTCGCTTCCCTGTTCGCCACCGAGGACCGCACCATCGGGATGGAATCGTTTGTCGAGAACGGCCCCGGTAAGGCAAAGTTCACCGGCAAGTAGCGCCGGTTCCAGGCGACCAGGACGACCATCTCCACGAGACAAGCAGGAAAGATCATGACGATGACTTCGAACGAGCCCATCCCGGCCGATGCGCGAGGCGAGGATCCCGCGCCCCGGCCGCACGCCACGGCGGAGGAAGTGGCAGCCGCCTTCGAGGACACCAAGCTCGCCCAGGTGCTCTATCACGACTGGGAGGCGGAGACCTACGACGAGAAGTGGTCGATCTCCTACGACGAGCGCTGCGTCTCCTACGCGCGGGGCCGGTTCGAGGCCATCGCGGGCGAGGACCAGCCGCTGCCCTACGAGCGGGCGCTCGAGCTTGGCTGCGGCACCGGGTTCTTCCTGCTGAACCTCATGCAGGCCGGGGTCGCCCGCACCGGCTCGGTGACCGACCTCTCGCCCGGCATGGTGAAGGTGGCGCTGCGCAACGCGGAGAACCTGGGCCTCGATGTCGATGGGCGCGTCGCGGACGCGGAGCGGATCCCTTACGACGACAACACCTTCGACCTCGTGGTGGGCCACGCCGTGCTGCACCACATCCCCGAGGTCGAGCAGTCGCTGCGCGAGGTGCTGCGCGTGCTCAAGCCCGGTGGCCGCTTCGTCTTCGCGGGCGAGCCCACCACCGTGGGCAACCTCTATGCCCGCAAGCTCGGCCAGCTCACCTGGTACGCCACGACCAACGTCACCAAGCTGTCGGCGCTCCAGGCATGGCGTCGCCCGCAGGCCGAGCTCGATGAGTCGTCGCGCGCGGCGGCGCTCGAAGCCGTCGTGGACCTGCACACCTTCGAGCCGCGCAAGCTCGAGCGGACTGCCCGCGACGCCGGGGCCGTGCAGGTCAAGGCACGCACCGAGGAGTTCGCTGCTGCCCTCTTCGGCTGGCCCATCCGCACGTTCGAGGCTGCCGTGCCCGCCGACAAGCTCAGCATGCAGTGGCGGCTGTTCGCCTACGAGGCATGGAAGAAGCTCAGCTGGCTCGATGAGACAGTGATGCGGCGCGTCGTGCCCCGCGGATTCTTCTACAACGCCATGATCACCGGCGTGAAGCCCACGCCAGGCAACACGGCCGGCTAGGCCGCGCGCGGCATCGTGGCCTACGAGTTTACTCGCGAGGACGTCGAGTTCCTTCGTTCCCCGCGCGGGGCGGAGGAGCTTGCCCTCGTCGACCAGATGCCACTGACCGAGCAAACCCTGGTCCGCGATATCACTTCGGCCAGGGAACGGCATGGTGACCGTGCCGCGGCGCTGATCGAGACGATCCGGCTCCGGCGCCGCGCCAGGATCAAGCTCGCTGCGGACCGGCCATGGCTGCTCACCGCCGATGCCCTCGAGCAGGCAACGCCCCTGCTGGTCGCCAGGCATCGCGCCCAAAGGCTGCACGGCCGCGACATCCACGATGTGACGTGCTCCATCGGAGCCGATCTCGCGGTGCTCGCCGAGCACGGCCGGTCGGTCATCGGCAGCGATATCGATCCCGTTCGTGCGTCCATGGCCGCGCACAATGCTCCCGCCGCACTGGTCATCCGCGCGGACGCGCTCGTGCCAAGCAGCCGGGGCACCGTCGTGGTCGCTGATCCCGCCCGCCGGGCAGACGGCCGCCGCACCCACGATCCGAGCAAGCTGGTGCCCCCGCTGCCTGATCTGCTCACTGCCTACGCGGACCGGGATCTCGTGGTGAAGTGCGCGCCCGGGATCGACTATGACGCGCTGGGCTGGCCCGGCGAGGTCGAGGTGGTCTCGCTCGACGGCGGCGTCCGGGAGACGGCCCTGTGGTCACGAGGGCTGACCGATGGCGGCACGACCCGGCGGGCAACCATCCTCCGCTCCGATGGCGCCCGGGACATGCTCACCGATGCCGAGCCCGATGACATTCCCGAGCGTCCCGAGGGGCAATGGATCATCGATCCCGATGGCGCCATCGTGCGGTCGGGGCTCGTGCGCCACTACGCTGCCCGGGAAGGCCTCTGGCAGCTCGATCCGCGCATTGCCTACCTCACTGGCGATCATCGCCCCGCGGGGGCGCGTGGTCACCGCATCCTTGAACGCGCCCCTTTCCGGGAGAAGCCCCTGCGCGCGCTGCTGCGCCGCCTCGACTGCGGATCGCTGGAGATCCTCGCCCGTGGCGTGCGGATCGATCCCGACGCGCTACGCCGTCGCCTCAAGCCCTCGGGCACGAGGTCACTGAGCCTCGTGATCGTGCGCATCGGCGATAGCTCGGAGGCGTTCGTGTGCGAGCCGGTGGCTCCCACCACTGCTACGGCCTCGCCCGGCGCTGCGCCCCCGTCACCTTCGTAGAGGCCCTGCGCGGTGTGCGCCCAGGGCCAGATCATCGGAGTAGTTGCGACCGCTGACAATCTCGGAAATCGCCTTCCGCGGAAGTTCGAGCGTGCTGGCGCTCGACGCCCTCCCTATCATTGGACGAGCTACCAAAACCTGAGTCCGCGTCGGCCCCATGCGGCATGTGAGAGGAATAGTCGAATATGGATCATCCTGCTGCCTTGGCCGCAATTTCAGGCTCGACTGACGGGTACGATGGGCTCATCGGCTGGGTGTTGGACCTCATGGAGCGACTGGGAGAGATCGGTGTCGGTCTGGCGATTCTGCTGGAGACGTTTTTCCCACCGATACCGTCCGAGGCCGTACTTCCGGTCGCAGGCTTTATGGCCTACGAGGGACGGATGAACTTTTGGGTCGCCTGGATCGCGGCCACGGTCGGCGCCCTGCTCGGCGCCTGGATCTGGTATGCCATAGGGGCGGCACTAGGCCGAGCCAGGACACGTCGCCTCGTTGGCCGCATCCCACTGCTGGACTTCGAGGACTTCGATAAGGCAGAGGCGTTCTTTCGGCGGTGGGGAGTGGCCGCCGTGCTCGTTGGGCGCTGCGTTCCCCTCGTCCGCTCGTTCGTCTCGATTCCTGCAGGCATTGAACGAATGCCGTTCGCGAACTTCACTGCGTACACCGCGATCGGGGCTGGTGCATGGAACTTCATCTGGATTGGGCTGGGCTACTCGTTCGGCCCTGCGATCAAGCCCGCACTCGAGCAATGGAGTGGCATCTTGTCGAATGCCGTGCTCGCCGTTATCGCGATCATGTTCGGTTGGTTCGTGATCGGCCGACTCCGTCGGCTCCGGAGCACTGTCCCGGAACCTGTTCCGTCTGCAGCGCAGTGAGCTTTGCGCGTCCTGAGTTTTTTAACGGCAAGGCCGGAGTCGCGCGTTCGCGCACGCCGACGAACCGCCTTTCGTCTCACCCCCGATCCCACTCCTAATCTCTGGCTCAAACGGTTCACCGGACAAGCGCCAGCCACCACTGCTTGGCTCCCGCGTACTAGGTGCTGCGCACTAGACTGGGAGGGCAAGGAGGCGATGGCCGTGATCATTGGGGTTCCTGCCGAAGTGAAGAGCGGCGAGCATCGCGTCGCGCTCACGCCCGACGCGGTTCGCGAGCTGATGGAAGCGGGCCACGAGGTCCGCATCGAGGCCGGGGCGGGCACCGGCTCATCGTTCCCTGACACCGACTACAAGGCTGCCGGCGCGAGCCTGTGCGACGCCAGCGCTGCCTGGGGCGCTGAGCTTGTCGTCAAGGTGAAGGAGCCCCAGCCGAGCGAGCATGATCACCTCAGGCCCGACCTGGTCCTTTTCACCTACTTGCATCTTGCTGCCACCAGGGAGTGCACCGAGGCACTCGTGAATAGTGAGTGCACCGCCATCGCGTACGAGACGGTCGAGTCCCCGGATGGAGCGCTGCCGCTGCTCGCGCCGATGAGCCTGATCGCCGGTCGGCTCGCGACGCAGGTAGGGGCATGGGCGCTGCAGAAGGCCAACGGTGGCAGGGGAGTGCTGCTCGGCGGCATCGCGGGAGTGCCGCTCGCTGATGTCGTGGTGATCGGCGCGGGGGCAGCGGGCAGCCAGGCCGTGGATGTCGCCGTGGGCATGGGCGCGCACGTCACGGTGCTCGATGTGAGCACGATGCCCCTGCGCGGGCTGATGGCGCGGTATGGCAACCGGATTCGCACCGTCACCGCTACAGCGGGAGCCGTGGAGGCAGCAGTCCTCTCCGCCGACCTCGTGATCGGCGCTGTGCTGGTACGCGGAGCACGGGCACCACGGCTCGTGAGCAATGATCTCGTCGCCCGCATGCGTGGCGGCAGCGTGCTCGTCGACATCGCCGTCGACCAGGGCGGCTGCTTCGAGGACACCCGCCCCACCACGCACGACGATCCGCTCTACAGCGTGCACGGCTCGCGCTTCTACGCGGTGGCCAACATGCCCGCAGCAGTGCCCAGGACCTCCACGTTCGCGCTCGTGGACGCGACATTGCCCTACATCAAGGCCATCGCGGCGCACGGGTGGCAGGAAGCATGCCGCGCCGATCAGGGCCTCGCCTCGGGCGTGAACATCACCTCGGGCACGATCACCTGCGCGCCGGTCGCCGAAGCGCACGGAATGCGTCATGCGCGGCTGGACCTCGACCACGCTTGAACCGGGCTGATCCGGCGCGTGCGGTATGGCTCCCAATCGTCACGCCGTAGGCTTGCATGCCATGACGAGTATGTGGGGTTCGCCGTACAGGTTGCGGTGGCGGGCGCGGCAGCGCGAGGACGGGCAGGCACGATTCCTGACGGTGGCGTCGCTCCGCTGGGTGCTGCGCAACAAGGCCTATACGCCGTGGTACCTGGTCCGGTACTACCGGCTGCTGCGGTTCCGCATCGAGAACCCTCATATCATCCTGCGCGGCATGGTCTTTCTCGGCAAGAATGTCGAGATCCACGCCACCCCGGGCCTGGCCCGCATGGAGATCGGCCGGTGGGTGCATATCGGTGACGGCAACGCCATCCGGTGCCACGAGGGTTCACTGCGCATTGGCGACAAGGCCGTGTTCGGGCGCCAGAACGTCGTGAACGCCTATCTCGATATCGAGATCGGGGATGCCGTGCTCGTCGCGGACTGGTGCTACATCTGCGATTTCGACCATGTTGTCGACGACATCACCATGCCGATCAAGGACCAGGGCATCATTAAGGGGCCGCTCCGCATCGGGCCCGACACCTGGATCGCCACGAAGGTCACGGTATTGCGCAACACCATCGTCGGCCGCGGCTGCGTGCTGGGTGCTCATGCCGTGGTGAAGGGGAAGATCCCAGACTTCAGCATCGCCGTGGGCGCGCCGGCGAGGGTCGTGAAGAACCGCAAGGATGCCTGGGAGCGCACCGCTTCGGAGCGGGCCGCGCACGAGGCCGCCCTTGCTGACATCGAGCGCAAGAAGGCGGGCGAGAAGCCGGTGGACTCGGAGGCCAGCTAGCGTGGTCCTCTCGACCGGGGCGGAGGGCAGGCCTCCTGGCGGCAGCACGTGCAGCTGCTAGCCAATGTCACGCCCCGCCTCGGTGTGTCGCAGCGTATCGCGAGACAACCACCAGCAGATCCTGGAGAGGAAGCAAAAAGCCTCCCCGGTGCCGCGCCCAACGGGCTTGCGGTAGCCGGGGAGGCTTTACGCTTCTGCGATCAGTTACTTGCTTGCGTCGGGAGCCTCGCGGCCCTTGAACTCCTCCATGCTGTGGTAGACGCCGAGGATGCGTCCGGCGAGGAAGTCAAACGCACGGGTGGGCAGCACGCCCTTGAGGCCCTTGGACAGCAGGACGGTCTTGGGCAGGAAGATCAGCGGCGTGCCGGCCTTCATCGCGGCCCAGCCCTTGTCGACGACTTCCTGCGGCTCGAGGATCGGGGCCAGCAGCGGGCCCTTGGCGCCCTCGAACATGCCGGTGTTGATGTAGCTCGGGCACACGGTGGTCATCTTGACGTGCTTGTGGCCCTCCTGCTCGAGCTCGAGGCGGACCGAGTCGCTCCAGCCGAGCACGCCCCACTTGGACCCGGCGTAGACCGACATCTTCGGGTTCGCGACGGTGCCCGCGGCGGAGGCGAGGGTGATCAGGCGCGAGTCCTCGTTGCGCTCGATCATCTCGTTGATGAACGCGCGCGCGATGTACATCGGGGCGAGCACGTTGATATCGATGGTGAACTTGGTGTCGTGGATGTTGTCGTGCTCCCAGAAGAGCTTGCCGCGCACCACGCCGGCGTTGTTGATCAGCACGTGTGGCGCGCCGACCTTCTTCTTGACCTCTTCGGCGGCCTTCTCGATCTGGTCGAGATCAGCGACGTCGACGACCTGGGCGAGGATCGTGCCGCCCGCTGAGGTCAGCGCGGCCTCGGTCTTCTCCAGCTCGGGACGGTTGATGTCCCAGATGACGACGTTCGCGGCGCCCTCCTTGACGGCCTTCTCCGCGAACAAGCGTCCCATTCCCATTGCTGCGCCCGTAACGAGCACTGTCTTGCCCTTGACTGAAAATCCCATGCCACTGAGCCTATCCGAGCGGAGCCACGCGCTGGCACGCACATGCCGGTTTCGCGGCGAAGCGTGTTGCGTCACCGCCCTGGAAGCGGTCGCTGCGGGACGTCGGGACGGTGCAGCGGCGGTCGCGGCCGGTGCTGCGCCGAGCGATATACCGACACGGTCGTGGCGGTGACGGTGGACCAGGCGAACTCGGTGGTGAGGCGCTCGTTGGCGGCCCGCGCCATCTTCTGGGTGAGCTCCGGCTCGTCGAGCGCGTTGCGGACCGCCTGGGTCAGCGCGATGACATCGCCCGGCGGGAAGGTGCGACCGGTCACCCCGTCGATGACCGCTTCCCCGAGGCCTCCTGCGGTGGAGGTGATCAAGGGGGTGCCCGCGGCCGCGGCCTCGAGCGCGACGATGCCGAATGGCTCGTAGCGGCTCGGCAGCAGGATGGCCGTCGCCCGGTGGAGCCAGCCCAGCAGTTGTTCGTGGTCGAGCGAGCCGAGGAACGTCACCCAGGGGGCCACGCCGTGCCGCGTTGCCTCCTCGGCGAGCCATTGCCGCTGCGTACCGGTGCCGGCGATCGAGAGCGTCGCGCCGGGGTGCGTCTTGCGGACCTCCGCGAGCGCGGCTATCGCATCGTGCACGCCCTTCTCGTACTCGAGCCGGCCGGCGAAGAAGAGCTCGGGAGCATCGTGGCGGTGCGCGCGGACGGCGTAGCTCCACTTCGTGGTGTCGATCCCATTGTGGATGACGTGGATGCCGGACAGGGCCGGGCCGAACAGGGCGGCGACCTCGTCGCGCATCAATGCCGAGCAGGTGATGAGCGAGTCGGCGGAGTTGGCGAGCCACCATTCCACGGAGTGCACCTGCCGGTTGATGCGCCCGGAGATCCAGCCGCTGTGCCGTCCCGCCTCGGTGGCGTGGATCGTCGCGACGAGCGGCGCATCGCAGCGGTCCGCGATGGCGATCGCCGGGTGGGCGACCAGCCAGTCGTGGGCGTGGATCACATCGGGGGTCCAGGTGTCGAGGAGGGCAAGGCCGTGGCGGATCATCGCGTGGCCCATGGCGAGGGTCCAGGCGAGCATGTCCTCGCCGAACAGCAGGTGCGGGGGGTCTTCGGCGACCGCGAGCACGCGGACGCCCTCGACGACGGTATCGGTGGTCGGGTGGGTGCCAGCGTGCGTGCCCGAGGGCTGCCGGGAGAGGACGACGACCTCGTGCCCGTCCTCGGCGAGGTGCACCGCGAGGTTGTGGACGTGGCGACCGAGGCCACCGACGACGACGGGCGGGTACTCCCAGGAGATGATGAGGATCTTCATCGTGAACCTTCAGTGCTGGTGGAGGAGTTGCGCGGCGCGGGCCGGAAGCCGCGGGCATCGAGGGCAGGGAACAGGCCATCGGCCTGGTTCCAGGCGGCAGCGAGCTCGCGCGCCCGCTGCTCGTCCCCGCGCAGGGCCGCCGAGGCGATCTCCCGGGCGGCGTGGGCATGCTTGTGGGCGCGGCCGCGGGCGTACTCGACGGCGGAGTCCTTGCTGACCATGAAGGCCCAGTCGCTGGCGAGGCAGAGCAGCACCTCGCGCAGGACCTGGTCGGTGACGGGGTCGCGCCCGGGGCTGCCGGAGGACATTCGCTGGGCGAGAAGCTCGATCCCGAGGTCGCCGACCTCCTGGTTCAGCTGGACGAGGTCGGCGACCTGATCGCCTGCCCACACGCGCCAGTCCTTGCCAGAGCCCCAGGAGGAATCCTCGATCCGGGCGGGCGTTCCCACGTACCCGGCGGCGAGGGCGTCGTCGAGGGTGCCGATGGTGATGCCGCGCTCGGGCATGAGGCGCAGTACCGCGGCGAGCCAGTCGGGGCCCTCGTGCCACCAGTGGCCGAACAGCTCGGTGTCGAACGCAGCGATGACGTGGGCGGGCCGGCCGATGCGGGCGGACTCGTCGATGAGCCGCGCGCGCACCGTCTCGACGAAGTCCGCCGCGTGCTCCTGCACGGCTGCCGCGGCCCGCTCGGGATCGTAGGGCGCCTTCCGCTCGGAAGGGGTCGTCTTGCTGGTCACGCGCGCGGGCTTGAGCCCGGTCCCGTGGTGGTAGGTGTGGAAGTCGCGGTAGTCGCGGTGGCCGGGATAGCCCGATTTCGGTGACCACACGCGGTAGCTCACGGTGAGGTCGCGGCCGAATGCCACGACGCTGGAGTCGTGCACGGGGCGGCCGAGCGTGGTGTCGCCGTGCAGGCTTGGCCCGTCGACCATGAAGTGGGTGATGCCGCTGGCCTCGTAGAGCTGCTCCATCCCAGGGGTGTAGGCGCACTCGGGGGCCCAGATCCCGGTTGGCCGGGTGCCGAAGCGGTGCCGTGCGTCGGCGAGCCCCGCGCGCAGGGCGCCCTCGCGCAGCGCCGGCTGGGTGAGGGGCTGGAACGTGTGGGTCAGCGGCCCGCCGAGCAGCTCGATGGTGCCGTTGGAGGCGAGCTCGCGGACAAGCCCGGCTCCGCCATGGCGCCAGTGCTGCTCGAAGTCATCGAGCGCGGCGGCGGCGTTGCGGTGCTCGCGCCAGCCAAGCTCGCGCAGTGCCGCGGGGCACGATGCTGTTGCGCCGGTGCCTTTGCCCGGCGTGAGGGCCGCCTCGTGGGATCGCAGCTGCCAGTCCGCGAGCCAGTGGTGCATCGCGGAGAGCGCGTAGGGGTCGTCGAGCTGCGCGGCGAGCACCGGGGTGATGCCGAGGGTCAGCAGGTGGTCGCGGCCCTCCGCGGCAAGCGCGCGCAGGGTGCGCAGGACCGGGATGTAGGACGCGGCCCAGGACTGGTAGAGCCATTCCTCGCCGACGGGCCACCGGCCGTGGTTGGGCAGCCAAGGCAGATGGCTATGCAGCACCAGCGAGAACATGCCGGGAACCGGGGATTCGCCGGGCCCCGAAGAGGATGCCGTGCTCATTGCTTGACGGCGATGGCGAGCAGGTCGAGGCTGTCATCGATCGATCCTGGCCGGATGTCGAAGTCCTCGGCGGTCACGCCCGCCACGTCCGCGGCGAGGTCGTCGGGCCAGGGGATCCCGGCGATGGCGAGCTCGAGCTGCCGGTCTATGAGGGAGCCGCCGTGGCGCTCGTCGAGGGCCGCGAGGCGGGGGCCGTGGTGCACGCCTTCCATGGAGGCCACCTCGAGCCCGCCGTCGACGAGCAGCTCCTCGAGCTCGCGAGCGTTGAGCTCGCGGGTGTGGAACGGATTGAGGGGGGTATCGCGACCGGGAGAGAACGTGATCCGGTTGGGCGTGGAGATGAGCAGCTCGCCACCGGGCCGCAGCACGCGGGCGCATTCGCGGATGAACTGCACCTGGTCCCAGAGGTGCTCGATGACCTGCAGGTTGATGACGACATCCACGGATTCATCAGCAAGGGGCAGCGCGGCAAGATTGGCGCGGGCAGCGCTGACGGCAGGGTAGCGCCGGGCCACGTGCTCGGTGGCCTGCTGGTCGTAGTCGAGGCCGATGACCGTGCGCGCGTGCCGGGCGATCATGTCTGCCCCGTAGCCCTCGCCGAAGCCAGCGTCGACGACGATCTTGCTGGCGCACCGCTGGGCCAGCGCGACGTAGACGATCTCGTGGCGGCGGAACCAGTAGTTCTCCTCCGCGATGCCGGGCACGGTGCGCTCGCCGGTGAGGGGCAATGGCGCGGAGTTGTTCGTCGATGCGCTGGCGGAATCGGTCACGAGGGCAGCCTAGAGGCTGATCGGGCCGTAGTTCGAATCCCGTGGTGACTGTGTGGGATGGCCTGCCCATGCAATTTGCTGGCTCGTGGTGGCTAAGCGTGCCATTCGGTGCAGTTATGGAGTATGTTCAGCTAGGTACTTGCACATATGTTACTCGTCAGTAACCTAGGTGTAGGACACGGTTGCGTATCAAGCTTGACTCGCGCGACGTCGCTGGACCCAGTCCGCGGCTCGTCGCGAGCCTCGGGTTCACACGCGCTGCCGGAGCCTAGAATGCCACCACTCGCAGGAGGTCAAGGAAGACCCATGACAAATGTTGTCGTCTTGATCAAGCAGGTCCCCGACACCTGGTCCGAGCGCAAGCTTCGGGAGTCCGACTGGACCCTCGACCGCGACTCCGCCGACCCGGTGCTCGATGAGATCAACGAGCGCGCCGTCGAAGAAGCGCTGCTCATCAAGGAGAAGAACGGTGGCGAGGTGACGGTGCTGTGCGCCGGTCCCGACCGCGCTGCCGATGCCATCCGCAAGGCCCTGTCCATGGGCGCGGACAAGGCGATCCACATCAACGACGAGGGTATGCATGGCAGCGATGCCCTGCAGACCAGCTGGGTGCTCGCCAAGGCACTCGGCACGGTCGAGGGTGTCGAGCTCGTCATCGCTGGCAACGAGTCCACTGACGGTCGCGTCGGTGCGGTGCCCGCGATCATCGCTGAGTACCTCGGCCTGCCGCAGCTCACCCAGCTGCGCAAGCTCGAGGTGGACGGTGACACCGTCCGCGGCGAGCGCGAGACCGACGACGGCGTGTTTGGCCTCGAGGCCAGCCTGCCCGCGATCGTCAGTGTCAACGAGAAGATCAACGAGCCCCGGTTCCCCTCCTTCAAGGGCATCATGGCCGCGAAGAAGAAGCCGATCGAGGTGCTCACCCTGGCCGAGCTCGGTGTCGAGGGCGATGAGGTCGGCGTTTCCAACGCTGCCTCGCAGGTGACCTCGGCCGCTCCGAAGCCGCCGAAGGCCGCGGGCGAGAAGGTCACCGACGAGGGCGACGGCGGCAGCAAGATCGCCGAGTACCTCGTTTCGCAGAAGATCATCTGATCGCCTCTCTGACGACACACAGACGAACAGGAGTAGCAACAAATGGCAGAAGTTCTTGTGCTCGTCGAGCATGCCGAGGGCGCAATCAAGAAGCTCACCGCTGAGATGCTGACCGCCGCCCGCAACCTGGGCGAGCCGTCCGCAGTGGTCACCGGTGCTCCCGGCACCGCGGCCGCTCTCGCTGACAGCCTCAAGGAGGCTGGCGCCGAGAAGATCTATGTGGCCGAGTCCGACGCCTTCGACAACTACCTCATCACGCCGATGGTGGACGTGCTTGCCGAGCTGTTCGAGCAGGCCAGCCCGGCAGCGGTCATCACCGGTGCCACCACCGAGGGCAAGGAGATCAGCGGGCGCCTCGCCGCGCGCCTCGGCCTCGGCCTGCTGTCCGACGTCGTTAGCGTCAACAGCGATGGCTCGGCCGTCCACTCCATCTTCGGTGGCGCGTTCACCGTCGATGCGAAGACCAACGGCGTCCCGATCATCAGCGTCCGTCCCGGCGCCGTCGAGGCGGAGCCGCAGGCCGGTGCTGGCGAGCAGGTAACCGTCGAGGTCGGCGATCCTGATGAGAGCGCGGTCAAGATCACCTCGCGCGATCCAGCCGTCGCCGGCGATCGCCCCGAGCTCGCCGAGGCAAGCGTTGTTGTCTCCGGTGGCCGTGGCGTCGGCAGCGCCGACAAGTTCTCCGTGGTCGAGGAGCTCGCCGACTCGCTCGGCGGCGCAGTGGGCGCCTCGCGTGCCGCGGTCGACTCCGGCTACTACCCGGGCCAGTTCCAGGTGGGCCAGACCGGCAAGACCGTCTCCCCGAACCTCTACATCGCCCTCGGTATCTCCGGTGCCATCCAGCACCGCGCGGGCATGCAGACCTCGAAGACGATCATCGCCGTCAACAAGGATGAGGAAGCCCCGATCTTCGAGATCGCCGACTATGGCATCATCGGCGACCTCTTCGATGTGGCTCCGCAGCTGACCGAGGCCGTCAAGAAGCGCAAGGGCTGATCCCAGCACCGCGCACGAATGGCCTGAAGCGGCCCCCGCAGGGATGCAGATCCCAGCGGGGGCCGCTTTCGTTCGGCGATGCGATACAGATCACCGCGCCGATCGCGCGTTCGAGGCCCGTTCACCTCGCCGTGGCCTGATCCATGCGATCCGGTCAACACGGACAAAGAGTTAACCAGCCTGGCATGGCACCTTCACTCCCGTGACGCGCGCCCGCCGAACTGCCCCGGTAGACACCGAGGCATGACCACATCATCGGTGCTGATCCCGGCTCCCGCGGCGACAGCGAGCACACCGCGCTACTCCCTGCTGCTGTCCACGCGGCCGGACGACATCGAGGCCGCCCAGCGGCTCCGCCATGATGTCTTCCGCGCCGAGCCGGGCTTCAGCAACACCATCGGCGAGGACGGCCGTGACGCCGACGAGTTCGACAAGCACTGCGACCACCTCCTCGTTCGCGACGAGCAGGACCACCGCATCATTGGTTGCTACCGGATGCTTCCCGGCGCCACCGCGCGCCGCATCGGCGGCTTCTACACCGCCACCGAGTTCGCGCTCGACGGGTTCGAAGAGATCCTGCCCAGCACCGTCGAGATGGGACGCGCCTGCGTGCACCCCGACCACCGCAACGGCGCTGTCCTGAGCATCATGTGGTCGGGCATCCTCCAGTACCTCAACCACACGGGGAATGACTGGGTGCTCGGATGCGTGAGCGTGCCGATGCTGCCCGCGCCCGGTGATATGCCGGGAGCCAACGTGCGAGCAGTGCGCGACCACGTGCTGGCCCGGCACCGGGCTCCCGAGCACATGAACGCGCGCCCCTACAACCCGGTCATCGTCGACGGCGCCACCCTCGAAGAGATCGCCCCGCCCGCGAAAGCAGACATCCCGCCGCTGCTGCGCGGCTACCTGCGCCTCGGCGCCTGGATCTGTGGCGAGCCCGCGCACGATCCCAGCTTCGGAGTGGCCGACTTCGTCACCGTTCTCGGAGTGCGCCACGCCAACGCTCGCTACCTCGCGAGGCTTGCGTCCGCCTCCTCCGCAGCCGCCTCTAGCAACGGCGCGGGGGCACAATGACCACCAGCGAGCGGCACGACTGGTACCCGAGCAGTCCCTGCGGGTGCGGCTGCCTGCCCGCGGCGCGCGAGAAAGTGCCTGCGCTTGTGGTTGCGCGCCGCTGTGCCCGGCTCGCTCTCGCGCTGGCCGCGGCGCCCGTGCTGCTCGGCGCGCGCCCTTGCCTGCCAGAGAGCGTCAAGGGGGCGTGGCAGCGCACGTTCTTCCGGCAACTGCTCGGCGCGCTCGGCATCACGGTGCGTGTCCACGATCGCCGTGGCGGCCTCGAGGAAGGTCGCGCGCAGGGCCTGATCGTGTCCAATCACATCTCGTGGCTCGACCCGCTGGTGATCTCCACCACTGTCTCGGCCTCGTTCGTCGCGCGCGCTGATCTCGTCGGATGGCCGATCGTGGGATCGCTGGCCCGGTGGGCCCGCACGATCCCGGTCCGCAGGGAATCGCTGCGCGAGCTGCCCCGGGCGCTCGACCTCGTGACCGAGAAGCTGCGCCGTGGCGAGCGCGTCGCCGTCTTCCCCGAGGGCACCACGTGGTGCGGCCGCTCCTGGGGCCGGCTGCGTCCCGCCTTCTTCCAGTCCGCGATCGACGCGGGCGCGTGGGTGCATCCCATCCACGTGCGGTACCTGACCCGAGATGGCGAGGTCACCACGGTGCCGAGCTTCGTCGGCGACGATGGCCTCGCTGCATCGATCGGGCGGGTGCTCAGCCAGCGCTCCCTAGTGGTGGAACTGACGCTGCTCGCTCCAGAGCTCGCGGTGGGCGACCGGAAGCTGCTGGCGCAGCGTTGCGATCGCAGCCTCCGCAGCGCGGAGCGCGATACCGGACTGCGCCTGATCGAGGTCGAGCACCCCGAGCGCGCGGCGGCCTGAGCGCTGGGGCGGCCTGAACCTGGGCGATCGGGGACTCTCGCGTTTGGTAGCGGGGCGCGGATGGCGTCTATCCTGGCAGGTGCCATGAACCATCCCGACGCTCGTCCTGATGACCGCGGCGCGGCCCCGCGCGCAGCCGCGGCGCCCGTGTATCTCGATCATGCTGCGGCCACGCCGATGCGGCCCGTGGCGATCGACGCGATGACCAAGGGGTTCGCGGTCACGGGCAACGCTGCGTCGGTGCATCGCTCGGGGCGGGTGGCCCGCCGCCTGGTGGAGGAATCCCGCGAGGCCATCGCCGAGGCCCTCGGCGCGCGCCCCTCCGAAGTGATCTTCACCGCAGGCGGCACCGAGAGCGACAACCTCGCCATCAAGGGCCTCTACTGGGCCCGCCGGGCGGCGGATCCGCGGCGCAGGCGCATCCTGATCGGCAGCACCGAGCATCACGCCGTGCTAGATGCGGCGGAATGGCTCGTCGAGCAGCAAGGCGCCGAGGTCACCCTGATCCCCGTCACGAGCGCGGGCACGGTCACGCCCGAGGCCCTGCGGGAAACAATCGGCGATGATGCCGGGAGCATCGCGCTCATCTCGATCATGTGGGCCAACAATGAGGTCGGCACGATCAACCCGATCCCCGAGCTCGCCGCGGTGGCCGCTGAGGCAGGCGTTCCGCTGCACAGCGATGCGGTGCAGGCGGCGGGATCACTGCACTGCGATTTCGCGGCCAGCGGGCTCGCCGCGCTCACGCTGACCGCCCACAAGCTCGGCGGGCCGCACGGGGCTGGTGCGCTGCTGCTGCGCCGCGATGTCGCGTGCCAGCCGCTGCAGCATGGCGGCGGGCACGAGCGGGATGTCCGGTCCGGCACTCCCGATGTCGCTGCGATCATGGGCATGGCTGCCACTCTCGCCGAGGTGACGGCACAACGATCGGCCGAGCACGCCCGGCTCGCCAAGCTGCGTGAGCGCTTGCAGGAGGGAATCACCCGTATCGATCCCACCGCGATCATCAACGGCCCCACCGGCCCCACCGGCCACGACGCGGTGCTGCCCTCGATCCTCAATGCGACATTTCCTGGGTGCGAGGGCGATTCGCTGCTCATGCTGATGGACGCTCACGGTGTGGAATGCTCCACCGGCTCGGCCTGCACCGCCGGGGTGGCGCGGGCCAGCCATGTCCTGGTAGCCATGGGCATGGACGCGCGGATCGCGCGCGGCACCTTGCGGTTCTCGCTCGGGCACCCCTCATCGGTCGCCGACGTCGATCGCGTGCTCGAGGTGCTGCCGCAGGCCGTGGAACGAGCCCGGATGGCAGGGCTTGCCAGCACGGCGGCAGGGGAAAGGACGAACTGATGCGTGTACTCGCGGCGATGAGCGGAGGCGTCGACTCGGCGGTAGCGGCGGCCCGGGCCGTCCGCGACGGTCATGACGTGGTGGGAGTGCACCTGGCCCTGTCCACCGCGCCCGGCACGCTACGAACCGGATCGCGGGGGTGCTGCACCCGGGAGGACGCCGGCGATGCGCGGCGTGCCGCCGATGTGCTCGGCATCCCGTTCTACGTGTGGGACTTCGCGGAGCGGTTCAAGGAGGACGTGATCGACGATTTCGTCGAGTCCTACGCGGCGGGCGAGACGCCCAACCCATGCTTGCGCTGCAACGAGCGCATCAAGTTCTCGGCCCTCGCGGAACGCGCTCTCGCCCTCGGCTTCGATGCTGTTGTCACCGGCCACTACGCGCGCCTCAAGGATGGCACGCTGCGCCGGGCGGTCGACAACGACAAGGACCAGTCCTACGTGCTCGCCGTGCTCACCGCTGGGCAGCTCGCGCGCGCGATGTTCCCCATCGGTGATACGCCCAAGCCGGAGATCCGCGCGGAGGCCGAGCGCCTCGACCTCGCCGTGGCGAGCAAGCCCGATAGCCACGACATCTGCTTCATTCCCTCCGGCAACACGCAGGCCTTCCTCGGTGCGCGCATTGGCGTGCGCCCGGGCAAGGTGGTTGATGCCGAGACGGGCACCGAGCTCGGCGACCACGACGGGGTGCACGGTTTCACGATCGGGCAGCGCAAGGGCCTCGGCCTGCCCGGGCCCGCGCCGGATGGACGGCCGCGATATGTGACAGCGATCGATCCCGGCTCCGCCACCGTCACCGTGGGTGCCGCGGAGTCGCTCGACGTGTGGACCATCGAGGCCAGGGGTGCCGTGTGGACCTCGGGCATCATCCCGAGCGCGCCCGTTCGCTGCCAGGTGCAGGTGCGGGCGCACGGCGGCATCGCCGCAGCCATCGCCGAGCCCGTGGAGGGTGCTGACGGGGAGCCTCGACTGCGGGTGCATCTGCTGGAGCCGCTCACCGGCGTCGCGCGCGGCCAGGCCGCCGTGCTCTACCAGCCCGACGAGCACGGCGACATTGTGCTCGGCAGCGGCACCATCAGCGGCACGAGCCCGCAGCGGCACGCAGTGGACGGGGCCGACGACGTAGCGGCGGCGGGTAGCCGATGAGCCTGCTCGCTGGCACGGTCACCGGTACCGGGCCGTGGCCGGGCACCGACATGGCCGAGGCGATCACCACGGTCCTCGGCGAGCTCGCGGGCGACGGCGTGCCGTTCCAGCCCACGATGCAGGACAGAGGCCCCGGTGCGGACTCCGTGGGCCAAGCAGCGGTGCTGCTGATCGACATGCCGGTGGAAGCTTCGACCACGGGCTATCGGCTTGCCCAGCATCACGGCATCATTGGCCGCCGTGCCCGCGACTGGCTGCACCGCGACACCGATCAGGTGGTCGAGGCATGGGAGACCAGCGGTGGCTCGCCCACCTGGAAGATCCAGGTCACTGGCCCGGTGACGCTGGGGCGGGAGATCGAGCTGCCCAGCGGGCATGCCGTGCTCCAGGACCGTGGCGCGCTGCGCGATCTCGCGGCCTCCCTCGCCGAGGGCGTCGCCGGGCACGTGGCGCGGCTTGAGCACTCCCTGGGGTGCAAGGTCGTCGTGGAGTGGCTCGAGCCCGCGCTCCAGGAGGCACTCGATGGCAGTAGCCGACCGTTGAGCATCCTGCAGCCGCCTCGGCGCGTGCCCCCGCCCGAGGTGAACGGCCTGTGGGCGGCATGCGCGGGGATCGGTGCGGAGCAGGCAGTGTGGTGCGGCGATGCTGTGCCGTGGAATGTCGTAGCGGACGGTCCGTTCGGCACCGTCGTGCTCGGGGCGGCCGCGACTGGCGCGGGCAGCGCGCGTGATTCCGCCCTGATCGACGGCCTGGGCCGATGGTTCGACGCTGGCCGTCATGGAGTCCTCGCGGTGGACGGCGATGACCACCCGCAAACCGTGGCGCGCCGGATCCTCGCCCTCGGCAGGGAGGCCGGGCTCGGTGGGGAGCAACTGCTCGAGCGGGTCGGGTTGGCCTTCGAAGGCTCTGGGGCCGGATCGTCGCGCGAGATGGTCGCGGGAATCCGGCACGCGCGGTCGATCCGCGCGGCGTGCGCCGAGGTCGGCGAGCACTAAGGGTTTCGACCGCGGCCCCGGCCTCTCGGGCTTCAGCCGCGAGTGTGGCCGCGCCCCGGTCGCGAGTGTGCGAAGAACGACAGCTCGGCGCTCGAAACCTGTCGCAAATCGAACACTCGTGCGTTGCAGACCGACCGCGGACCGACCGCGAGCCTGGGCTAGGTCCACGCATGACCATTCCTGACAGGGTCCTGCGCTACTCTGCCCAAGTGGACGATGGCCAGGCACCGGGCAGCGCGCCCGTTCGGAATCAATGGCAGGAGCTGGCAGAGGAAGTGCGCTTCCACCAGTTCCGCTACTACGTCAAGGACGCTCCTGTCGTCAGCGACGGCGAGTTCGATGAGATGTTCCGCGCGCTGCAGGATCTCGAGGAGAAGCACCCCGAGCTGCGCACCCCGGATTCCCCGACGCAGCTTGTGGGCGGCGGCTTCTCCACCGAGTTCACGCCCGTCGACCACCTCGAGCGAATGCTCAGCCTCGACAACGTCTTCAACGAGGATGAGCTGCGCGAGTGGGCGCAGCGCGTCGAGGGCGAAGTCGGCAGCAGCGTGCACTACCTGTGCGAGCTGAAGATCGATGGGGTGGCACTGAGCCTGGTCTACGAGAACGGCGTGCTAGTGCGTGCCGCGACCCGAGGGGACGGCCGCACCGGCGAGGACGTGACGCTCAACGCCCGCACGATCGACGATGTGCCCGAGAAGCTGGCCGCGAGCAAGGATTTCCCGGCGCCCGCGCTGCTGGAGGTGCGCGGCGAGGTGTACTTCCGGCTCGATGACTTCGCCGCCCTCAATGCCTCGCTCACCGCGGAGGGCAAGCCACCGTTCGCGAACCCGCGCAACTCGGCCGCGGGGTCGCTGCGGCAGAAGAATCCCGCGATCACCGCGCGGCGCCGGCTGCGCATGCTGTGCCATGGCATCGGCAAGCGCGACGGGTTCACACCGGGCTCCCAGTCCGAGGCTTACGAGGCGCTGCGCGCCTGGGGACTGCCCGTGTCCGCGGACACCGTGCGGCTCGACGAGATCGGAGCGGTGGTCACGCATGTCGCGGAGTGGGCAGAGCGTCGGTATGACGTCGACCACGAGGTCGATGGCCTGGTCGTCAAGGTCGACGAGGTGAGCATCCAGCGGCGGCTCGGCTCGACCTCCCGCGCGCCACGCTGGGCCACCGCCTACAAGTACCCGCCGGAGGAGGCCACCACCAAGCTGCGTGATATTCGCGTCAGCGTGGGCCGCACCGGCCGTGTCACGCCGTTCGCCTACATGGAGCCCGTGCTCGTGGCAGGATCCACCGTCTCCTTGGCCACCCTGCACAACGCTGAGGAGGTCAAGCGCAAGGGCGTCCTCATCGGTGACACGGTGGTGATCCGCAAGGCTGGCGAGGTGATTCCGGAAGTCCTCGGTCCGGTGGTGGACCTGCGCGATGGCAGCGAGCGCGCGTTCGTGATGCCCACTCATTGCCCGGAGTGCGGATCGCTGCTCGCCCCGTCGAAGGAGGGCGATGTCGACATCCGCTGCCCCAATTCCCGCACGTGCCCGGCCCAGCTGCGCGAACGAGTGTTCTACATCGGAGGACGGGGCGCGCTCGACATCGAAGGACTCGGCTACGAGGCCGCGACCGAGCTGCTCGCGCATGGCGTCATCACCGACGAGGGGGAGCTGTTCACCCTCACCGAGGATGACCTGCTGCGCACCGAGCTGTTCCGGAACAAGAAGGGCGAGCTCACCGCCAATGGCGCGCGGTTGCTCGAGAGCCTGGCGAAAGCCCGGTCGCAGCCGCTGTGGCGAGTTCTTGTGAGCCTGTCGATCCGGCATGTGGGCCCCACTGCGGCCCGCGCGCTCGCCACCGAGTTCGGCACCCTCGATGCCATTCGCGCCGCCACCACCGAGGAGCTCGCCGCCATCGATGGGGTGGGGCCCACGATCGCGCAGGCCGTGGAGGAATGGTTCGACGTGGACTGGCACCGCGAGATCATCGACAAGTGGACAGCCGCTGGCGTGCGCATGGCTGACGAGCGCGACGCCTCCATCGAGCGCAACCTCGAGGGCATGTCCATCGTTGTCACGGGCGCGCTGCAGCGCTACTCGCGGGATGAGGCCAAGGAAGAGATCGTCGCGCGCGGCGGCAAGGCCGTGGGCTCGGTATCGCGCAAGACCGCGTTCGTCGTCGTCGGGGACGCCCCCGGCTCGAAGTATGACAAGGCCATGTCGCTGGGTGTGCCGATCCTCGACGAGGACGGGTTCACCGTCCTGCTCGAGCAGGGCCCCGACGCAGTGGCGCCGATCAACGACGACTCATGAGGCCGGGCGCGCAGCCCCCTGGCGAGCGGAACCCGGGGGAGCAGCACCCGCACCTGCTGCGACCGATCGATCCGGGCGACTACGCCCTGGTCTCGGAGATCACCGTGGCCGCCTACACGCCGTACATCCCCGCTGGCAGCGAGTATCTCGATCTGCTCGCTGACGTCGAGGGACGCGCTGCGGCCGCCGAGATCGTCGTTGTCGAGATCGCGGGCTCGGTCGTCGGCGCGATCGTCCTCGCCGATGCGGCTAGTGCTCTCGCGGAGATCGCGCGCGAGGGCGAGCTCGAGTTCCGCATGATCGCCGTGGCCGAGCACGCGCGCGGCAGTGGTGCTGGCACCGCAATGGTCCGGCACGGGATCGCTGAGGCACGGCGGCGCGGATACGAGGCGACCGTGCTGTCCTCGATGCGCGCGATGACCGAGGCCCGGCGAATCTACGCGCGCCACGGGTTCCTCGAGGTGCCCGAGCGCAAGCAGTACCGCAGCATCGACGTGTTCCGGCTCGAGCTGTAGGTTGCCAGCGGTACCAGAGCAGCCCTCTGGAGCAGCCCCCTAGAGCAGTACCGTGCCGATGATGCCGGCGAGGTAGCCGAGCCGCGCGACCTCCGAGGGCCGGAAGTCAGGCCCGCCGGGGCGACCGAGCACCAGCGCGATGTCCTTCTGGCCCAGTGGCGCGGCCGCGAGCGAGGTGGCCATGTCCTTCCAGATCTGAGGAACCCAGTCCGCCTCGGAATCGAGCATGACGGGCTTGCGCAGTGGCATCCATGGCAGCTCGGCTGCTCTCGATTCGGGTGCCCCCGAGCTCGCCGCTACCCGGTACGCGCCATTCGGGCCGAGCGCCACGACCGTGGCCCAGCCCACGCGCAGCACCCGGGGCGCCCCATCGACGAGCACCTGGATGCGATCGGAGGCGGCGACGGCCACCTGGTCTATCAGCTCGAGCTCCCGGTGAGTGTCGAGCACATCGGCGTAGGGGCGGATCGAGTCGACCCGCACGTCCTCGAGCTGCTCTGCCGCGGTGATCAGGGTGTCGGGCAGGGATCCCGGTGCCATCTCGACGACAAGATCATCGACGGCATAGCCGGTGGAGCGCTCCACCACATCGAGGGAGATGATGTCCGCGCCGACGGAGCCGAGCGCGAGAGCGAGGGAGCCCAGGCTGCCGGGGCGGTCGGGGAGTTGCACCCGCAGCAGATACGACATCAGTCCCCTTTCGCGCCTTCTGTTCAATGTGCCTGGCGGCCCCCGTGGGCTTGGCCTGCCTGACACGATCCTCGCACGCCAACCTAACCGCAACATCTGACAAGTCCGGCATCGGCGAATGTGACACGACGTTCACACAGCGCCAAACCACGGCAATCTTGGTCGACGAGACTGGCATCCATGGCTATCCAGACCACGCATCCCAGGCTCGCCGCGAGCCCGGCGGCCCCATCCGCAGGCCGCCGCGCGCACGTGCAGGGCGTTCCAGTGCCGACAGTCACCACCTCGGTCATCCGTGATGTCGACCTGGGGCGCGACGAGGACTTCGTCCAGTGGACGGAAGCGGGCATCGCGCTCGCCCGCACGTTCCCCGGCTTCCTTGGGGCCGGATGGGTGCGGTCGTCCACGACGACGCGCCGCTACCACGTCCAGTACCGATTTGCCTCCGATCGCTTCCTGCGCGACTGGATGCGATCATCGCTGCGCAGCGCATGGCTCGCGCATGGTCGCTCCTTCTCCCGCGATGCGGCAGTGGACCAGCGGACTGGGATCGAGGGCTGGTTCGATCCCGCGGCATCCGTGGGAATGCCGGGAGCCGTGCCGGTGGCGCCCCGGCCGAGGGCGGAGCATGCACCGCCGCGGTGGAAGCAGGCCGTCACGATCTGGCTCGGCTTCTTCCCCCTCAGCCTGCTGGTGAACATCCTGCTCGCCCCGCAGCTCGCTGATGTCAGCGTCGTGGCGCGCACGCTGCTCCTGACGGTATGCGTCACTCCGGTGATGGTGTACGCGGTGCTGCCGTTCATCACTGCCCGGCTGGGGCCGTGGCTGCGCGCGCGGCGCGACTGACCCTCGACTGGCCCCGGCCTGGCCCCGCGCCGGCATGGGCGTGCCGTGCTGATCGGGCTAGGCTAGGCGGGTCCGAACCGTGATCCCACTGGAAAGGGGCCCGTGCAGTGCCTGACATGCCTGCAATCTCCCGCGACGAGGTGGCCCACCTCGCGCGGTTGTCCAGGCTCGCGCTGTCCGATGCCGAGCTCGATGAGTTCGCCGGCCAGCTCGATGCGATCCTCGGCCATGTGAAGGCCGTGACCGAGGTTGCCGCCGATGACGTGCCCGCTACCGCCCACCCGGCGGCAACGGCGAACGTCTGGCGGGAGGACGTCATCGAGCCGGGGCTCACGGTGCAGCAGGCCCTCTCGGGCGCGCCCGAGGCCGATGGGGACCGCTTCGCGGTGCCGCAGATCCTGGGGGAGGAGCAGTGAGCGACCTGACACGGCTGACCGCCGCGGATCTGGCCACCCGCATCCATGCCCGCGAGGTCTCGTCGGTGGAGGCCACCGAGGCGCATCTCGAGCAGATCCGCGCGGTCGATGGGACCTACAACGCGTTCCTCCACGTCGGCGACGAGGCCGCTCTCGATGCGGCCCGCGATGTCGATGTGGCGCTGGCCAACGGGGAGGCTCCCGCTTCGCCGCTCGCCGGTGTGCCCCTGGCGCTCAAGGATGTCTTCGCCACCGCGGACATGCCCACCACATGCGCCTCGCGGATGCTGGAGGGCTGGGTTCCGCCCTACGACGCGACCGTGACGGCACGGCTGCGCGCGGCGGGGATCCCGATCCTCGGCAAGACCAACATGGACGAGTTCGCGATGGGATCCTCCACCGAGAACTCCGCCTATGGCCCGACGCTCAACCCGTGGGGCGACAACCGCATCCCTGGTGGCTCGGGCGGTGGATCCGCGGCCGCGCTCGCCGCTTTCGAGGCGCCCCTGGCGATCGGCACCGATACCGGTGGCTCGATCCGCCAGCCCGCTGCCATGACCGCCACTGTCGGCGTGAAGCCCACCTACGGCACGGTGTCGCGCTTCGGCCTCGTGGCGTGCGCGTCCTCGCTGGACCAAGGTGGCCCCTGCGGCCGGACGGTGCTCGATACCGCTCTGCTGCACGAAGTGATCGCCGGTCATGATCCGCGTGATTCGACGTCCATCGATACTCCGGTGCGTCCCGTGGTGCGGGCCGCGCGCGAGGGTGCAGCGGGCAGCTTGAAGGGCGTGCGCGTCGGCGTGGTCAAGGAATTGCATTCCGACTCCTACCAGGATGGCGTGCTCAGTACTTTCGATGCCGCGGTGGAGACCCTTCGCGGGCTCGGCGCGGAGGTCGTCGAGGTCTCGTGCCCGCACTTCACCTATGCGCTCGCCGCGTACTACCTGATCCTGCCCAGCGAGGTGTCGTCGAACCTCGCCCGCTTCGATGCGATGCGCTATGGCCTGCGGGTCGACAACGATGGCACCAAGGGCGCCGAGCAGATCATGGCGGAGACCCGCGCCGCTGGCTTCGGCGCGGAGGTCAAGCGCCGCATCATGATCGGCACCTACGCGTTGTCGGCGGGCTACTACGACGCCTACTACGGGCAGGCGCTGAAGGTTCGCACGCTCATCTCGCAGGACTTCGCCAAGGCCTACGAGAGCGTCGATGTGCTCGTGGCGCCGACGAGCCCGTTCACGGCGTGGAAGCTCGGCGAGAAGGTCGATGATCCGGTGGCGATGTACCTGTCGGACCTGTGCACCCTGCCGACCAACCTCGCGGGGCATTGCGCGATGTCGCTGCCCGCGGGGCTCTCGCCCGATGATGGACTGCCCGTGGGGCTGCAGATCATGGCGCCAGCGCTCGCCGACGAGCGGCTGTACCGGGTCGGCGCGGCATACGAGGTTGCGCGCGGGGAGCATCCAGCGGCCGTGTGAGGTGCCAGCAGCATGATCCAACAAGACCGGAGGTGACCCGATGCGCATCGGAGTGCTGACAGGTGGCGGGGATTGCCCGGGCCTCAACGCGGTGATCCGCGCGGTGGTCCGGACCAGCGAGGTCCGCTACGGCTCCACCGTGGTCGGCTTCCGGGATGGCTGGAGGGGCCTGCTCGAGGATCGCAAGCAGCGCCTGCGGTTCGATGATCGCGTGGATCAGATCCTCGACCGGGGCGGCACCATCCTCGGCACGGCGCGCGTCAACCCGACCGTGCTGCGGGAGGGGCTCGCCACGATCAAGCAGACCCTCGACGACAACGGCATCGACGTGCTCATCCCCATCGGGGGCGAGGGCACGCTGACCGCCGCGCACTGGCTGTCCGAAGCGGGCGTGCCGGTGGTGGGGGTGCCCAAGACGATCGACAACGACATCGCCTGCACCGACTACACCTTCGGCTTCAACACCGCCCTCGCGATCGCTACCGAGGCGATCGATCGGCTGCACACCACCGCGGAGTCCCATCAGCGCGTCATGCTGGTGGAGGTGATGGGGCGCCACGCTGGCTGGATCGCGCTGCACGCCGGGCTGGCCGGTGGTGCCCACCTCACGCTGATCCCGGAGCAGCCGTTCGACGTCGATGAGGTGTGCCGCATGGTCAAGAGCCGGTTCCAGCGCGGCGACAGCCACTTCATCTGTGTCGTCGCGGAGGGAGCGTCGCCGCTGCCGGAATCGATGACGCTGCGCGAGGGCGGCGTCGACGAGTTCGGCCACAAGCGGTTCACCGGCGTGGCTCAGCAGCTTGGTGCCGAGATCGAGAAGCGCATCGGCAAGGACGTGCGCACCACCGTGCTCGGCCACGTGCAGCGTGGTGGCACCCCCACTGCCTACGATCGCGTGCTCGCGACCCGCTTCGGCATCCATGCCGCCGATGCCGCTCATGCCGGCGAGCACGGCAAGATGGTGGCGCTCGACGGTACCGACGTCACGCTCGTGGCGCTCGCTGATGCGGTCGAACACCTCAAGACCGTTCCCCAGGATCGATATGACGAGGCCGCGGCCTTCTTCGGTTGACACTTGTGACAAGACCATTCGCCCGAGCCGGATCGGCCGGACCGGGCCCGACAATGAATAGACTGACGAGACATGACTTCGAGCACCCCGATGGACACTGGATTGGACGCACGCGCGGTGGAACCTCTCGCCTATGACGATGTGATCGAGCGATTCGACCCCGTGCTCGGCATGGAGGTGCACGTCGAGCTGCACACCGAGACGAAGATGTTCTGCCCGTGCCCCACTGCCTTTGGCGCTGCGCCGAACACGCAGGTGTGCGCGGTATGCCTCGGCCTGCCCGGCGCGCTACCGGTGGTCAACCGCAAGGCCGTGGAATCGGCGATCCGCATCGGCCTCGCGCTGAACTGCTCCATCGCCTCCTGGTGCCAGTTCGCGCGGAAGAACTACTTCTACCCCGACCAGCCGAAGAACTACCAGATCTCGCAGTACGAGGAGCCGATCGCGTTCGACGGCCACCTCGATGTGGTGCTCGATGACGGCGAGGTGTTCCGGGTGGACATCGAGCGGGCGCACATGGAGGAGGACACCGGCAAGCTCACTCACGTGGGCGGAGCCACCGGCCGCATCGAGGGCGCCACGCACTCGCTGATCGACTACAACCGGGCGGGCGTGCCGCTGATCGAGATCGTCAGCAAGCCCATCGAGGGCGCGGGCGAGCGGGCACCGGAAGTGGCGCGCGCCTACGTCTCCGCGCTGCGGGAGCTGCTCCGCGCGCTCGATGTGTCGGACGTGCGCATGGACCAGGGCTCGCTGCGGTGCGATGCGAACGTGTCGCTGCGCCCGCACGGGCAGCAGGAGTTCGGCACGCGCACCGAGACGAAGAACGTCAACTCGCTCAAGAGCGTGGAGGTCGCCGTCCGCTACGAGATGCGCCGCCAGGCAGCCGTCCTCGAGGCCGGGGGCGAGATCAACCTGGAGACCCGCCACTTCCAGGAATCCGATGGCACCACCAGCCCGGGCCGCAAGAAGGAGACCGCCGACGACTACCGGTACTTCCCGGACCCCGACCTGCAGCCCATCGAGCCGGCCGAGGACTGGATCGAGCAGCTTCGTGGCACCCTGCCGGAGCTGCCGTGGGTGCGCCGGGCCCGCATCCAGCAGGACTGGGGCGTCTCCGATGAGGTGATGCGCGACATCGTCAACGCTGGCGCCGTGGAGCTGATCACCGCCACCGTCGAGGCGGGGGCCCCAGCCGAGGCCGCGCGCTCCTGGTGGGTCTCCTACCTGACGCAGAAGGCCAACACCGCCGGTGTCACCCTGGAGGGTCTTGCTATCACCCCGGCGCAGGTGGCCGAGGTCGTCGCGCTCATTGCCGATGGCAAGCTCAACAACAAGCTGGCCCGCGAGGTCGTCGACGGCGTGCTCGCCGGAGAGGGCGAGCCCGAGGCCGTGATGGTCGCGCATGGGCTGGAGATCGTGCGCGACGATTCGGTGCTCGACAAGGCCGTCGAGGAAGCGCTAGCCGCCAACCCGGGCATCGTCGACAAGATCAAGGGCGGCAAGATGCAGGCGGCGGGCGCGATCGTCGGTGCCGTGATGAAGGCCACCAAGGGCCAGGCGGATGCCGCGCGGGTGCGCGAGCTCATCCTCGAGAAGTGCCAGTAGGGCCTTCGGCGCTGGGCTAGCGGCCAGGCCGCCCGGCTAGTGCCCGTCGGCAGGTTGGCCGCCGCCCGGCGACTGCGCGACGGCAAAAGCACGGGAAAACGTCAAACGCGATAGAAGCAGCACGGGGCATCCGGCAGCTTCTATCGCGTTTGCGGTTGAGGCTCCCCGCGGTCGAGGCCCCCCGCGGCCACGGCTCCCGGCGGCCAAGGCGCCCACCGGCCAAGGCTCCCCGCGGCCCGGGTCCGCGACCGGAAGCTAGTCGGGTCCGACGCCGCCACCGCTGCCCGACGGGATGAGCACGACGCGATCGTCGGTCTCGACGGGCTCGCCGATGTCCTTGTTGATGGTCCCGGACCAGATCTCGCCCGCGAGGCCGACGGCGGCGCCATGCAGCTTGCCGAAGCGTCCTTCCGCAGCGCGGACGGGATCGCCACTGATCAGGCCGGTTTCCTCGTCGCGGCTCAGGAACGCGACAGCCTCGGTGTCGGTGAGCACCACGGCGATGTCGGTGCCGACGACCGCGCACTCGGCGGCGCCCTCGCTGCCTTGCCATTGCCACAGCGGACGAAGGGTGCCATCGCTGAGCACCTCGAGGAGCTGGTCGCCGCCCGGAGTGCGCTCGGTGATGTAGATGGTGCCGTTTCCGGGGTCGGGGCAGATGCTGCCGGTGCCGCGCGCGCCCGGGGCGATGATCTCGGGTGGGCGGGGGGCGCTGGGGTTCAGCGAGTCGAGTCTCAGCACCTTTCCGCCGAGCGAGCCGGGGTTGGTCGCGCTTGCTGGGTTGCCGCCGTCGCCGGTGCGGACGAGAAGCGAGCCGTCGGGCGCGAACGCGAGCCCGCCCGCGTTGCCGGACGTGCCACGGGGCAGGCCGGTGAGCAGGGGCTTGGCGACATCGCCGGGGGCGATCCGCACGACGCGGTTGTCGGTCGGCGTGGTGATCAGCGCGTAGAGCAGGCGATCCTCGCCGAAAGCGGGGGAGAGCGCGATGTCGAGCAGGCCACCGCCGCTGCTCGCGTCGACGTCGATGCGGAGGAACTCCACGGGGTCGAGCTCGGGCGCGACCTCCATGATCCGGCCGGTCGCCCGCTCCGCGGCGAGCGCGGCCTCCCCGGACGGCAGCACCGCGATCCCGGTGACTGGCTCGAGGCACGTCGCGATGACGGCGGGGTCGGGATCGTCGCAGGGGCCAAGCTCATCGCTGGCCTCGTCGTCAGGCGGCTCATCGGTGGGCTCAGCGGGCCGGATGTGCGCGAACCCGCCGTCCGTGGGCTCGGGCTCGAATGGCGTGGTGGCCCGTTCGTCGAACCGGGCGCAGCCTGCTGCGAGGACGGTGGTGGCAATGAGCATCGCGACCACGGTTGCCCGCGGGCGGTGGTGCCGCGAACTCGATTCAGCCATGTGCACCAACGTAACCCAAATTGCGATGCGACCGCGTGGCGCGCCCGGCCGCCTACCGCCCATTCGGCGCCGGATCGACCTACTCTGGGAGCATGAGCGACAAGCGCGACGACGCGGATGCGTCTTCCCCCAACGATTCCTGGGGCGCTGCCCCCAGCGCCAGCGATTCCGGCAAGGACGGCTCGGGCACCGCGCCGAGTCCCTTCGATCATGCCACTGAGGAGATCGCGGTGGGCCGTCCGCCGCGAGCGGAGTCCGCGGCGGAGCAGACTTCCGCGATGAGCCTCGGCGATATCGACGACGAGGGCGATTCGCGCGATGACGCGACGAGTGCCCCTGGCTTCGCCTGGTCGCGCACGCCCGAAGCGGAGCCTGGCGCTGCTGCCAACCCATACAGCCAGCATGTGACCCGCGGTCGTCCGGCCCGCGCGGCCGCTGCATCAGGCCGGGAGGATGATCCGGCGACCGAGCAGCAGGCTCCGCCCGGGCCTGTTGAGTCCGCGCCGACCGAGCAGATCCCGATCAACCGGGATCCCGAGCCGGAGCAGGCCTACAGCAGCTCGCAGACGGTGATCCTCAAGCGGCCGGGGAACATGGATGACACGACGCCGGGCCTCGCGCCGCGCTCGGCGGAGTACCACGATCCGCAGCCAGTGGCGTACGACGAGCCGGCGGCGCAGGCAATGCCCTACGGGGGCTACCAGGAGCAGGATCGCGGGGGCATGGTTGTCGCGCCGACCGCGGTGGAGCCACGCAGGGGCACCCTGGATCTCGGGCTCCTGCTGCTGCGCCTGCTGATCGGTGGCGCGCTGATCACCGATGGCGTCCGGCACTTGCTGGGCCAGGGCGGCGGCCTGGGCATCGATGGCGTGGAGGAACTCTTCGCCACCGCGGGCTACGACTTCGCGGGCATCGTCGCGATCAGCGTGCTGAGCGCGCAGATCGGTGGCGGCGCGCTGATCGTGCTCGGGCTCGCGACGCCATTCGGCGCGGCGGTGGCGCTCGCGGCGATGATCAATGTGTGGGCGGCCAACCAGGGTGCCCGATCCGCGCTTGATGGCATCGGCACACCGGCGCTCGAGCTCGCGACGATCCTCGGTGTGGCGGCGGCGGGCCTGGTGCTGACCGGCCCGGGCCGGATGAGCCTGGAGCGCAACGCCAAGTGGGCAGTGCGCCCGAGGTGGGGCGCGAGCGTGCTGCTCGTGCTCGGCATCATCGGCGGCATCGCGGCCTGGCTGGTGCTCACCGGCAAGGTGTAGGAACCTACGACGGAGGCGGGGCGGGGAGCTAGTGCTCCCCGCCCCGCCTCCGTTCTCGCCGAGTGCAGCTACTTGACCTCGCGGACCGCGCCCCGGTCGGCGGAGGTGGCCAGCGCGGCGTACGCACGCAGTGCCATCGTGACCGGGCGCTGCCGGTCCTTGGGCTGCCAGGGACGCTCGGAGGCTTCCATCTTGGCGCGGCGGGCCGCGAGCTCCTCGTCATCGATGAGCAGCTCAAGGGCGCGCGTGGCGACATCGATGAGGATCTGGTCCCCATCCTCGATGAGCCCGATCGTGCCACCGGCCGCGGCCTCGGGGGAGATGTGGCCGACCGAGATGCCCGAGGTGCCGCCGGAGAACCGCCCGTCGGTGATCAGCGCGCACTTCGCGCCGAGGCCCGCGCCCTTGAGGAAAGCCGTGGGGTGCAGCATCTCCTGCATGCCTGGGCCGCCAGCCGGGCCCTCGTACCGGACGACAATGATCTCGCCGGGCTGCACGACGCGCTGCAGGATGATCGACACGGCCTCCTCCTGGCTCTCCACGACGCGCGCGGGGCCCTGGAAGCGCCAGAGCGACTCGTCGATGCCTGCCGTCTTGATGACCGCGCCACGAGGAGCGATGTTGCCGCGCAGGACGGCGAGGCCGCCATCCTTGGTGTAGGCGTGCTCGATATCGCGGATGCAGCCGCCCGCCGCATCGGTGTCCAGGGACGACCAGCGGTTGGAGGTGGAGAAGGGCTCGGTGGTGCGGACGCCACCTGGAGCCGCATGGAACAGCTCCAGGGCCTGCTCGGTGGCGGTGCCGGAGCGGATGTCCCAATCGTCGAGCCAGGCGCCGAGGCTCGGGGCATGCACGCTGGGGATGGTGTCGTCGATGAGACCGCCGCGGCGCAGCTCGCCGAGGATCGCGGGGATGCCGCCCGCCCGGTGCACGTCCTCCATGTGGTAGTCGGAGTTGGGGGAGACCTTGGCCAGGCACGGCACCTGCCGGCTGATCGCGTCGATGTCCTCGAGGGCGAAGGGCACCTCGCCCTCCTCGGCGGCAGCGAGGATGTGGAGGACGGTGTTGGTCGATCCGCCCATCGCCACATCGAGCGCCATCGCGTTGCGGAACGAGGTGGGCGTGGCGATGCTGCGCGGCAGCACGGACTCGTCGCCATCGCGGTAGTAGCGGGTGGCGGCCTCCACGATCACCGTGCCCGCCCGCTCGAACAGCGCGCGGCGCGCGGAGTGCGTGGCGAGGGTGGAGCCATTGCCCGGCAGGGCAAGGCCCAGGGCCTCGGTGAGGCAATTCATCGAGTTGGCCGTGAACATGCCGGAGCAGGAGCCGCAGGTGGGGCAGGCGGAGCGCTCGACCTCGTCGAGCCCCTCATCGGCGATGGCGCTGTTGGCGCTCGCGGAGATGGCGGTGACGAGGTCGGTGGGCGCGTGCGTGATCCCCTCCACCACGACTGCCTTGCCGGCCTCCATGGGGCCGCCGGAGACGAACACGGTGGGGATGTTCAGGCGCATCGCGGCGTTGAGCATGCCGGGGGTGATCTTGTCGCAGTTGGAGATGCACACGAGCGCGTCGGCGGTGTGGGCGTTGACCATGTACTCGACGGAGTCCGCGATGATCTCCCGGCTCGGCAGCGAGTAGAGCATGCCGCTGTGTCCCATGGCGATGCCGTCATCGACAGCGATGGTGTGGAACTCGCGGGCCACGCCGCCCGCCTCCCGGACGGCTTCGGCAACGATCTCGCCGAGGTTCTTCAAGTGAACGTGGCCGGGGACGAACTGGGTGTAGGAGTTCGCGATGGCCACGATGGGCTTGCCGAAGTCGGAATCGGTCATGCCGGTGGCGCGCCACAGGGCACGGGCTCCGGCGGCATTGCGGCCGATGGTCGTGGTGCGTGATCTCAAGGGGGGCATCGGTTGTTCCTTGGCTGGAGTCCGGGGGTGGTTTATCCGCTGCTGTCCTCGGGGCTGGCGGTCGCGGCGGAGCGGGCTTCCTCCTGCTCAGCGCGAAATGATGCCTCGATGTCCGGGATGAGTCCGTTGCTCAGCGGCGTGATGCTGGGCAGGTCCTCAAGGGTCACGGCGGGCAGTGGTACGTGCTCGCCGGAGCGCAGGACGGCGCGGGCGGAACGATGCTTGGGGAAGGTAAGCCCCTTGATCTCGTCCCATGCCACGATACGTGTTCGCAGCATCGTTCGTGTTCTGAGCCCGGTCTCGGATACCCTGGTCTGTACTCGCAGGATCCAGACCGCGAGAATGATGGGTGCCGCTAGCAGCCAGCCAAACAGGCGTGGTGCCGCAGCGGCGACAAGTACGACGCAGCAGGCGAACAACAGGACGCCCAGCAGCGCGAGGCGTGAGACGCGGATGATCCGTGCTTGCGATTCCGGTGACTTTGCATTGGACACGCCTCCATACTCCCATCTCGCCGCGACAGTCCTACGATGTGGGACGCGCGGAGTTTTCGTTTGACGCCATGCGTAGGTTTTCACTAACGTCGGGTGCATGAATCGAACTGAGGTACTCGTACTCGCTGGGCGCGTCGCCGCCTGAGTGGGATTACGGATCACTCACGAGAGACGACGCGCACCCTCGTTTCGCAGAGACCTGCGAGCGGGGGTTTTTTGATGCCCGCAGTTACGATTCATGTAACGCCCAGGCGCGGTGGCCACGATGACGTCCCCGTGATTGGTACAAGCCCGAGAACTAGCCAGAGGAACTTGCAGTGAGTGCACCGACAGCACGGCCAACACCAGGCCCGCAGCCAGGACATCTCGCCGCGGGCAGCACCGCGGGTCACAGCGGCGACAGCGGTGGTGCCCAGGCCGAGCACGGTTCCGGGGCCTCCCCGGCGAGCCTGCCCAGCACGCGGCCCGGTACCCCCGAGAAGATGACGGGCGCGCAAGCAGTGGTCCGCAGCCTCGAGGAGCTCCACGCCGATATCGTGTTCGGCATTCCGGGCGGCGCCATCCTGCCCGTCTACGACCCGATGCTCGACTCCCGCAAGGTGCGGCACGTCCTGGTCCGCCACGAGCAGGGCGCGGGCCACGCCGCCACCGGGTACGCGCAGGCCACGGGCAAGGTCGGCGTGTGCATGGCAACGTCGGGCCCCGGCGCTACCAACCTGGTCACCCCGCTCGCTGACGCGTACATGGACTCGGTGCCCATGGTGGCGATCACCGGGCAGGTCGGGCGTCCGCTCATCGGCACCGATGGCTTCCAGGAAGCTGATATCTCCGGCATCACCATGCCGATCACCAAGCACAACTTCCTCGTCACCGAGGGCGACGACATCCCGCGCATCATCGCCGAGGCATTCCACCTCGCGGCGACCGGCCGGCCAGGACCAGTCCTCGTCGACATCCCGAAGGACCTCCTGCAGGGGCAGATGAGCTTCATCTGGCCGCCGGAGATGCACCTGCCGGGCTATCGCCCCGTCACCAAGCCCCACGGCAAGCAGGTCCGCGAGGCAGCCCGCCTGATCGCTTCCGCCGATCACCCCGTGCTCTACGTCGGCGGCGGCGTGATCAAGGCAGAGGCCTCGGCCGAGCTGCTGGGCCTCGCTGAGCTGACCGGCATTCCGGTGGTGACCACCCTGATGGCTCGCGGCGCGTTCCCCGACAGCCATGACCTCAACCTCGGCATGCCTGGCATGCACGGCACGGTCGCGGCCGTCGCGGCGCTGCAGCGCAGCGACCTGCTCATCACCCTCGGCGCCCGCTTCGATGACCGCGTCACCGGACAGCTGTCCACCTTCGCCCAGAACGCCAAGGTCATCCACGCGGACATCGACCCGGCGGAGATCGGCAAGAACCGGCATGCCGACGTGCCCATCGTCGGTGACTGCAAGGAGGTCATCACCGAGCTGACGGAGGTGATCCGCGCGGACCGCGAGAGCGGGCGCGTGCCGGACCTCACCGCGTGGTGGCGCTACCTCGATGGGATCCGCACGACCTTCCCGCTCAGCTATGGGCCGCAGAGCGATGGGTCGCTGTCGCCCGAGTACGTCATCGAGCAGCTCGGCAAGCTCGCCGGGCCGGAGGCCGTCTATGTCGCGGGCGTCGGCCAGCACCAGATGTGGGCCGCGCAGTTCGTCAAGTACGAGAAGCCCCGCACCTGGCTCAACTCCGGCGGCCTCGGCACCATGGGCTACTCGGTGCCTGCCGCCATGGGCGCCAAGATGGGCATGCCCGATACCGAGGTGTGGGCCATCGACGGTGATGGTTGCTTCCAGATGACGAACCAGGAGCTCGCGACCTGCGCCATCGAGGGCGTGCCGATCAAGGTGGCGCTCATCAACAACGGCAACCTCGGCATGGTCCGGCAGTGGCAGACCCTGTTCTACGGGGAGCGCTACTCCAACACCGACCTGTCCACCCACTCGCTGCGCATCCCGGACTTCGTCAAGCTCTCCGAGGCTCTTGGCTGCGTCGGCATCCGGGTCGACAAGGAGGAGGACGTGATCCCCGCGATCAAGAAGGCGCAGGAGATCAACGACCGCCCCGTCGTCATCGACTTCATCGTCGGCGCGGACGCGCAGGTGTGGCCCATGGTCGCCGCGGGTACGGGCAACGACGAGATCATGGCCGCGCGCGGCATCCGGCCCCTGTTCGACGATGATGAGGGAATCGGGGATTCCCCCGCCGCGATCCACCAAGTGATGCATACCGAGGACCAGGCCGTCGCGAGCAACGACGAGCAGGGCGCGGACGAGGAAGAAGGGGCCGATCAGTGAGAAGCAGTCACACGCTCAGCGTGCTCGTCGAGGACAAGCCTGGCGTTCTCGCGCGCGTGGCATCGTTGTTCTCGCGGCGCGGCTTCAATATCGAGTCCCTCGCGGTCGGCCCGACCGAGATCAAGGGAGTCTCGCGGATGACGATCGTGGTCGTCGTCGAGGACCAGCCGCTCGAGCAGGTCACCAAGCAGCTCAACAAGCTCATCAATGTCCTGAAGATCGTCGAGCAGGATCCTGTCGCGTCGGTCGCCAGGGAGCTCGTCCTGATCAAGGTGCGCGCCGATGCCGCTGTCCGCGGCCAGGTCGTCGAGGTTGCCCAGCTCTTCCGGGCCAATGTCGTCGATGTCGCGCCGGAGTCCCTCACCATCGAGGCGACCGGGACCCAGGACAAGCTCGAGGCGCTCCTCAAGCTCCTCGAGCCCTATGGCATCCGCGAGATCGTGCAATCCGGGATCGTGGCGCTCGGGCGCGGACCGAAATCCATCACCGCGACCCGCTAGCCTTGACTACCCTGGATGCGGCCAGTCCAGCATCCAGGAAATGCCTTACATCATGCTCGACGATTGTCGGGCATGCCCATAGCTAAGAAGGGAACCACCACGTGGCTGTCGAGATCTTCTATGACGATGATGCCGACCTCTCGATCATCCAGGGCCGCAAGGTCGCTGTCATCGGATACGGAAGCCAGGGGCATGCCCACTCGCTGAGCCTCCGCGACTCCGGCGTCGACGTGCGCATCGGCCTGAAGGAGGGCTCCAAGTCCCGCGCCAAGGCGGAGGAGCAGGGCCTGACGGTGCTGAGCCCCGCCGAGGCGGCGGCCTGGGCCGACGTCATCATGGTCCTCGCGCCCGATACCGCGCAGGCCTCCATCTACAGCAATGACATCGAGCCCAGCCTCAAGGACGGCGACGCGCTGTTCTTCGGCCACGGCCTCAACATCCGGTTTGGCCTGATCAAGCCCCCGGCCAACGTCACCGTCGCGATGGTCGCCCCGAAGGGCCCCGGCCACCTCGTGCGCCGCCAGTTCACCGATGGCAAGGGCGTTCCCGCGCTCGTCGCCGTGGAGCAGGACCCCAAGGGCGAGGGCCTCGCGCTCGGCCTGTCCTATGCCAAGGCCATCGGCGGCACCCGCGCCGGCGTCATCAAGACGACCTTCGCCGAGGAGACCGAGACCGACCTGTTCGGTGAGCAGGCCATCCTGTGCGGCGGTACCGAGAAGCTCGTGCAGACCGGCTTCGAGGTCCTCATCGAGGCTGGCTATGCCCCCGAGATCGCGTACTTCGAGTGCCTCCACGAGCTCAAGCTCATCGTTGACCTCATGTACGAGGGCGGCATCGGCCGGATGAACTACTCGGTGTCCGACACCGCGGAGTTCGGCGGCTACCTCTCCGGCCCGCGTGTCATCGACGCCGACACCAAGGCCCGCATGAAGGACATCCTCGCCGACATCACCTCCGGCGAGTTCGTCAATCGCCTGGTCGCCAACGTCGAGGGCGGCAACAAGGAGCTCGAGGGCCTCCGCACGGAGAACGCCGAGCATCCCATCGAGGTCGTGGGCGCCAAGCTGCGTGGCCTGATGAGCTGGGTCGATCGGCCGATCACCGAGACTGCCTGACCCCTTGCACCGACGAGTGCCCCCGGATCCGTAGGGATCCGGGGGCACTGTTGCATCGCCGCGTCCCGGGCTAGTGGCCGGGGGGGAGCATTGCTAGATCGGGCGGAAGCCCGCCCCGACCCCGCCGGTGAAGTTGCTCTCGGCGAGGATCGCATCCATGTTGATGCTCACGTGCGGCCCCGCGCAGGGGATGACGAAGTAGGCGCTGACCAGCCCGATCAGGCGGGTGCCCGAGGTGATGGGACCGCCGGAGTCGCCCTCGGTGATGCACACGAAGCCATACTGCTCAGCGAAGACAGAATCCACGAACAGGTTGACGCCGCACGTATGGCCGGTGGTGCGTCCCTGCTTGCAGACGAGCTCCGGGAACGGGGCGGGTGCCCCCACATCGGTGATCGTGGTCCCACCGACGGTGCGGGTGGGCGTCACGCGGGATTCATCGAACTGTATGACGGCGTAGTCGAGGAGGGGGTTGGTCCGGACGACGGTGCCCACGCGGCCCGCCGAGGGGAGCGCCTCGGCGTGCACCGAGGAGCCGGGGCCGCCGCAGTGCGCGGCGGTGAAACCTACCAGGCGCCCCTGTCCGTCGCGACCGATCGTGGTGAGCGAGCAGAGGTAGTCCCCGCCCACGACGATGCCCGAGCCGCCCCCGAGCGTGGCCTTCGTGGTTTGCGCGCTCGCGGCGGGCAGGCCGACGAGCAGCGTGGCGGCCAGCGCGACCAGGGCGATGACGAATCTTCTCAACCGGGGACTCCTTCGCTTGTGTGGATCCGGGCCGAAGGCATGCCTCGCGCGCGGCGGATTTTCGTTGAGACTACGTGACTGCATTGATATGCAGTCGTGATTAATGATGGTAACCCCACGTGGCGCGCAAGAGCCTGTTTGCCACCGGCATGGCTCCACTAGGTGGGACGATGTGGAATGTGACCGGGGAGCCGACTAGGCTGATCGGCGATCACAGCATCAAGAGACCCGAGGAGAGTTCGCAGGTGACCCAGTCAGGCCGTCCGGTAGTTCTAATCGCGGACAAGCTCGCACCCTCGACAGTGGAAGCGCTCGGCGATGGAGTGGAGGTCCGCTGGGTCGATGGGCCCAACCGTGCCGAACTGCTCGCGGCTGCCCCTGAGGCTGATGCGCTGCTCGTTCGTTCCGCCACCATTGTCGACGAGGAAGTCCTCGCGGCGGCGCCGAAGCTCAAGATCGTCGCGCGCGCCGGCGTCGGCCTCGACAACGTCGACGTTCCCGCTGCTACCGCGCGGGGTGTCATGGTGGTCAACGCCCCCACCTCGAACATCCACAGCGCGGCGGAGCACGCCGTGGCACTGATGATGGCCGCCGCCCGGCAGGTCCCCGCGGCGGACAAGACGCTGCGCGACCACGAGTGGAAGCGCAGCAGCTTCAACGGCACCGAGATCTTCGGCAAGACCGTCGGCGTCGTGGGCCTCGGCCGCATTGGCCAGCTGTTCGCCCAGCGTGCTGCCGCCTTCGAGACGACCATGATTGCCTACGATCCGTATGTCTCCGCGGCCCGCGCCGGACAGCTCGGCATCGAGCTCGTGTCCCTCGAGGAGCTGCTCGAGCGTGCCGACATCATGTCGATCCACCTGCCGAAGACCCCGGAGACCAAGGGTCTCATCGGTGCGGCCGAGCTCGCGCGCACCAAGAAGGGCGTGATCATCGTCAATGCTGCTCGCGGTGGCCTGATCGATGAGGCCGCGCTCGCGGACGCGATCACCAGCGGGCAGGTACGTGGCGCCGGCATTGACGTGTTCGCCTCCGAGCCGTGCACCGACAGCCCTCTCTTCGAGCTTCCCCAGGTCGTTGTCACCCCGCACCTCGGTGCTTCCACCGTCGAGGCACAGGATCGTGCCGGAACCGATGTGGCCAAGAGCGTCCGCCTCGCTCTCGCTGGCGAGTTCGTCCCCGACGCGGTCAACGTCGCGGGCGGCGCGGTCGGCGACGAGGTCGCTCCCTGGCTGGAGATCGTCCGCAAGCTCGGCGTGCTCGCCGGGGTGCTCACCCCGGAGCTGCCCGCCAGCCTGTCCGTCGATGTGCGCGGCGAGCTGGCCAGCGAGGATGTCGAGATCCTGGGCCTCTCCGCGATCCGCGGCCTGTTCTCCGCGGTCATCGATGAGTCGGTCACCTTCGTCAATGCCCCCTCCCTCGCTGAGGAGCGCGGCGTGACCGCCGAGGTGACCAAGGCTGCCGAGAGCCCCAACCACCGCAGTGTCGTGGACCTGCGCATGGTGCTCTCCGACGGAGAGATCATCAACGTCTCCGGAACCCTGACCGGCCCGGCGCGCGTGGAGAAGATCGTCAACATCAACGGGCGCAACTTCGAGATGCGCGCCGAGGGCATCAACCTGCTCGTGCACTACGAGGACCAGCCTGGCGCGCTCGGCAAGATCGGCACCCGTCTCGGCGAGGCGGGCGTGAGCATCCTCGCCGCGCAGCTGTCGCAGGATTCCGAGGGCTCGGGCGCGACCATCCTGCTCCGTCTCGACCGCGCGGTGCCACAGGAGACCGTGGATTCCATCGCCGCGGGCGTCTCCGCCTCGAACATCAAGGTCATCAACCTCGACTGATCACATCCACAGGGCCGGGTCCAGGCGGGCCCGGCCCTGCTTGGGCAATGGGAAGGAAGTCATGAAGCTCGCGGTCATCCCCGGCGACGGCATCGGACAGGAAGTCATCGCCGAGGCGCTCAAGGTCCTCGACAAGGTCTCGCCCGGCATCGACAAGACCACGTTCGACCTTGGTGCGCGGCGCTACAACGCGACCGGCGAGATCCTGCCGGACTCGGTGCTCGAGGAGATCCGCGAGCACGATGCCATCCTCCTCGGCGCGATCGGCGATCCGTCCGTGACACCGGGCATCCTCGAGCGCGGCCTGCTCCTCAAGCTCCGGTTCGCGCTCGACCATCACGTCAACCTGCGCCCGTCCAAGCTTTTCGACGGCGTCACGGGTCCGCTCGCGGGGAACAAGCCCATCGACGTCGTCGTGGTGCGCGAGGGGACCGAGGGCCCCTACATCGGCAACGGTGGCGCGCTGCGCGTCGGCACGCCCCATGAGGTAGCCACCGAGGTCAGTGTCAACACCCGCTTCGGCATCGAGCGTGTCGTCCGCTACGGCTTCGACCTGGCCATGCAGCGCAGCAAGCACGTCACCCTCGTGCACAAGACCAACGTGCTTACCTACGCGGGGTCGCTCTGGTCCCGCACCGTGGATTCCGTCGCGGCCGAGTACCCCGAGGTGGAGGTGGCCTACCAGCACATCGACGCCACCACCATTCACCTCGTGACCGACCCCAAGCGCTTCGACGTGATCGTCACCGACAATCTGTTCGGCGACATCATCACCGATCTCGCTGCGGCAGTCACCGGCGGGATCGGGCTCGCGGCGAGCGGCAACATCGATGCGAGCCGCGCCAACCCCAGCATGTTCGAGCCGGTGCATGGCAGCGCGCCCGACATCGCCGGGCAGCAGAAGGCAGACCCGACCGCAGCGATCCTGTCGGTCTCGTTGCTGATGGCCCACCTCGGGGACAATGAGGCGGCCGCGCGCATCGAGGCAGCGGTCGCCGCCGATCTTGCCAGCCGGGACGCGGCCACCACTGCGACCACGGGCGAGATCGGGGACCGGATCGCGGCCGCTCTCTAGCTCTCCTGGGCCGCTGGTGCCGGGCGCCTCACTGCCTCGTGGTGATGGTGCCCGGCACGAGTGGCACGGCGAGAAGGGCGAACACGGCGCTGCCCGCGAAGACCCATGGGAAGCCCCACTGCTCGACGACGAGGCCCGCGACCGGTGGCACGGCACTGGCCAGGGCATTCTGCGCCGTGTTGTGCAATCCCAGCACCCGGCCGCCCCAGAACGGTCCGGCGATCTCGGCCGCGGCCGTGTACGCCAGGCCATTGTCAGCGACCGTGATGACGCTCGCCGCGACCAGGATGACGAGCGCCACCGTGGTCGCGCCCACGATGTCGGCTACCGCGAGCATGAGCATCACTACTACTGCCGCGATGGCGACTATCCGCATCGGCCCGGTGCGGGACCCCGCACGGTCCGACCACACCCCGGCGCCTACGCGGCCCGCGGCGCCCGCGAGCTGCGTGATGCCAACAAACACGCCCGCGGCGAGGGGCGAGAAGCCCTGATCGCTGATCAGCCACACCATGGCCAGGCTCCACAGCGTGAACTGCGGGACCACGAGCAGCACGGCCGCAGCGTGCACCCGCATGAGTCCTGTGCCCTGGCTGTAGGGGGACCGGTGCAGCTCGATGGCCTCGGAGGAGCCCGCGCGGGGGCGCGCCGGATCATGCGCCCAGCGGGCCAGCACCGCGGTCGACCCCATGCAGGCCACGGCCGCTATGGCGAGCACTGCTGCCACCCCGTACCGATCCGCGGTCACGGGAACCACTACGGCGGCAATGGCGACCCCGAGCGGTTGCGCCATCTGGCGCAGGCCCATCGCGAGGCCGCGCTGCTCGGCGGGAAACCAGCCGACGACGAGGCGTCCGCTGGCCGCGTTCGCGCTTGCTGCGGCGATGCCGGCGATGAACAGGATGGCCGCGATGGAGGTCGGGTGCATGGACGCGCTGAGGGTGCCCCCTTGCAGGGCCACCGTGAGCGCCGGGGCTCCCGTGGCGATGGCGCCGAGCACCATTCCCGTGATCAGGATCCCGCGCTCGCCGAGCCGGTCCACGAGCGCGCCCCATGCGACCAGCGTGAGCATGAGTCCCGCGGTGGGCGCGGCAGCGATGGCACCGGCATGCCCGAGGCCTAGCCCATAGGGGCCATCGGCGGCGTGCAGATGGGGGATGAGGAACGCGCCGATGCCCACGAGAAGCGCGGAGGTGGTCTGCGCGAGCGTCCCGGCGGCGAGGACACGCCATTTCATGCCGGGGGAGCGGGCATCGACCCTCATGGCGACTCCTAACAAGTGGGATTCACATCCTAATATATGAAATCCGTTCAAGGGAACGCTAGCATCCGGGCGCCGGTGCCGCGAGCCCACCGCACCCGCTACCCTTGACCGCATGCGTCTAGGCCGAGTAGCAACCCCCGACGGCGTCGCCTTCGTCTCCGTGGACGGCGACCCCCTGACCGATCCGAGCACCGCCACTGTCCGTGAGATCGCCGAGCATCCCTTCGGCGAACCCACCTACACGGGCAGGAGCTGGAACCTGCCGGATGTGCGACTGCTCGCCCCGATCCTCTCCAGCAAGGTCGTCTGCATCGGGAAGAACTACGCTGCCCATGCGGCCGAGATGGGGGGAGCGGCGCCGGAGGAACCTGTCATCTTCATGAAGCCCTCCACCGCCATCACCAGTCCGGGGGCACCCATCCTGTTGCCGCCCGCATCCGCCGAGGTCCACTACGAGGGCGAGCTCGCCGTCGTCATCGGTCGCCCCTGCCGCGACGTCCCCGCTGCGCGCGCCAAGGACGTCATCCTCGGCTATACCGTGGCCAATGACGTCACGGCCCGCGACCTCCAGCGCCGCGACGGGCAGTGGACCCGCGCCAAGGGATTCGACTCGTTCTGCCCGCTCGGACCCTGGATCGTCACCGATCTCGACCCGTCCGACCTGCGCATCCACACCGAGCTCGACGGCACGACCATGCAGGATAGCCGCACCTCGCTGCTCGTTCACTCGATACCCGAGCTCGTCGAGTGGGTATCGCGCGTCATGACCCTGCTGCCCGGCGACGTCATCCTGACCGGGACCCCCGAGGGGATTGGCCCGATTCGCGCGGGCCAAAGCGTTTCCGTCACCGTCGAGGGAATCGGCACGCTGACCAACACCGCGCAGGACCGCGCATGAGGCAGTGGCGCACACTAGTCACCCAGCTCTAGCGCCCCGGCGACCGGCGCCCGAGGCCGTGCCGCACCATCCCGATTATCGAAGAGAGCCATGAATACTCCTGTCAGCCCCGTCCGTGTCCGGTTCTGCCCATCGCCCACCGGCACCCCGCACGTCGGGCTCATCCGAACCGCCCTGTTCAACTGGGTGTTCGCCCGCCACCACGGAGGCGACTTCGTCTTCCGCATCGAGGACACCGATGCGCAGCGCGACAGCGAGGAGTCCTACCTCGCGCTGCTCGACGCGATGCGCTGGCTCGGCCTCGACTGGGACGAGGGCCCAGAGATCGGTGGCCCCTTCGAGCCATACCGGCAGTCCGAGCGGCGCGAGCTCCACCTCGACGTGGTTCGTCAGCTGCTCGACGCCGACGAGGCCTACGAGTCGTTCTCCACCCCGGCTGAGGTCGAGGAGCGGCACAAGGCCGCCGGGCGCGATCCCAAGCTCGGCTACGACAACCACGACCGCGACCTCACCGAGGCGCAGCGCGACGCCTTCCGGGCCGAGGGCCGCCAGCCCGTCATCCGCCTGCGCATGCCCGCCACCGACATCACCTGGAACGACCTCGTGCGCGGAGAGATCACCTTCAAGGCCGGGACCGTGCCTGATTTCGCCATCACCCGAGGCAACGGCGACCCGCTCTACACGCTCGTCAACCCCGTCGACGACGCCACCATGCGCATCACCCACGTCTTGCGCGGCGAGGACCTCCTGTCCTCCACGCCGCGCCAGATCGCCCTCTACGGAGCCCTCCAGCGCATCGGCGTGGCCGAGGCCGTGCCCGCGTTCGGCCACCTGCCCTATGTGATGGGAGAGGGCAACAAGAAGCTCTCCAAGCGCGATCCCCAGTCGAACATCTTCCTGCACCGCGAGCGTGGCTTCATCCCCGAGGGGCTCCTCAACTACCTCTCGCTGCTTGGCTGGAGCATCTCCGGCGACCGTGACATCTTCTCGCTCAACGAGATGGTCACCGCGTTCGACATCTCCGGTGTCTCCGCCAACCCCGCGCGCTTCGACCAGAAGAAGGCCGACGCGATCAACGCCGAGCACATCCGGCTGCTCGAGCCCGAGGAGTTCGCGCAACGGCTCCGCGACTTCCTCTCCGAGCGTTTCGGGCTCTCCGCCAGCATCCCGGACAATGAGTTCGCCGTTGCCGCCGACCTCGTGCAGACCCGCATCGTCGTGCTCGAGGACGCCTGGGGCCTCCTGCGCTTCCTCTACATCGACGAAGCGGACTTCGCGATCGATCCCGCTGCCGCGCGGAAGAACCTCAAGCCCGAGAGCGCACCCGTGCTCGATGCCGCGATCGCCGCGCTCGATGGCCTCCCGAGCTGGGAGACCAGCGCGATCGAGACGGCGCTGAAGTCCGCGCTCATCGAGGGGCTCGAGCTCAAGCCGCGCGTTGCCTTCGGGGCGGTTCGTGTCGCGGCGACCGGATCCCATATCAGCCCGCCGCTGTTCGAGTCCCTCGAGCTGCTTGGGCGGGAACGCACCCTCTCCCGGCTCCGATCGGCACGGGAATCGCTCTCCTGACCTGCCGATTTGGTCAAACCGGTAGTGGGTTTGCTAACCTGTTCATCGGTTTGGGGCGCAGGCGCTCGGCCTCCACGGTCAAGCTCGTCTTCGCCCCAATGCTTTGGGGTATGGTGTAATTGGCAACACAGCTGATTCTGGTTCAGCCGTTCTAGGTTCGAGTCCTGGTACCCCAGCTTGCTCGCACAGCAACCGATTTGGTTGCCGGACGATCACCAGCTAAGCTGGCTGAGCTTCCAAGCGAGCGACCAAGGAACGAACACGTTCCAAGTCCTGGCCCCGTCGTCTAGCGGCCTAGGACGCCGCCCTCTCAAGGCGGTAGCGCGGGTTCAAATCCCGTCGGGGCTACAGTGAGATCTCTCCGGAGATTACGCGAGGGCCGGATCCTTTCAAGGATCCGGCCCTTTCGCTATTTCTGGCGTGTTTTGCGGCAGCGGCAGGGGCTCGCTCGCGTCGAGCCGCTCGCGAAGGCTGGAGAGCTGCCACCCTTGCTAGCCCGCTGCCACGGCTAGCCCACAGATGCCCCCGATATATCCGTGGTGGCTGTGCCCAGGGGTGGCAGGAGCCAGCCAAGGGTGGCAGGAGCGCCGCCTGGGGAGAGCCAGCCAGGGGGGGCAAGACCGGCGCGCGCGGGGCGGGAGCGCCGCCCGGGGAGCGCCACCGCAGCAGGCCAGCAGCAGGGCCGGGTCAGAGGCGCTTCTGGATGGCATCCGCTGCGGCCAGGAGGTCCGCGGCCCAGCGCGCTCCCGGCTTGCGGCCCATGCGGTCGATGGGGCCGGAGACGGAGATGGCGGCGATGACCGCGCCGGCATTGTCGCGGATGGGGGCGGCGACGCTCGCTACGCCTGATTCGCGCTCGGCGATGGATTGCGCCCAGCCGCGGCGGCGCACCTCGCTGAGGGTGCGGTCGGTGTACTTCGCCTCGGCAAGCAGCGCGCGCTGCACGGGAAGGTCGGCCCAGGCGGCGAGCACCTTGGCGCCGGATCCGGCGGTCATGGGCAGGCGGGTGCCCACGAGAACGGTGTCGCGCAGGCCGGTGGGTGGCTCCATCGAGGAGATGCAGATGCGGTCGAGCCCGTCGCGGCGGTATACCTGCACGCTCTCGCCGGTGATCTCGCGCAGCCGGGGCAGCACGTAGGAGGCGGCGTCGACGAGGGTGTCCTTGGCGGTGGCAGCGAGCTCGGCGAGGGCGGGCCCGGGTGCCCATAGCCCTTGGGAGTTGCGGATGAGCAACCGATGCGTCTCGAGGCCCACGGCGAGGCGGTGCGCGGTGGCCCTCGGCAGGCCGGTTCGCTCGCAGAGTAGGCTGAGGTTGCATGGTTCGTCTGCCACTGCGTGCAGAACGGTCATGGCTTTGTCGAGAACTCCAATGCCGCTATGCTGTCTCACAAGACGATATTAGCGTTCCGAATGGTGAGATTTCTAGTGGTTGCGGCAAACGGCCAGGTTTTCGCCAGGAAGAACCCCTGAGATACAGCGTGCGGCGGTGCGACCGCGCTGCCGCCAGGAGCAAGGCCGGGTCTCCGGTTCGCGCACAGCCCACCGCGCGATCCCTGGAGCCCGAACCAGGATGAGGTGGAATCGACATGGCACACACATCGTCGGCGCGACCAGGCCCCCGCACGATGGCGGAGAAGGTCTGGGAGGACCACGTCGTCGTGCATGGCAGCGGCGAGGGCGCCTCGCGCGAGCCCGATCTGATCTACATCGACCTGCACCTCGTCCATGAGGTGACCAGCCCCCAGGCCTTCGACGGGCTGCGCCTCGCCGGGCGCCCCGTCAGGCGCCCTGATCTCACGATCGCCACCGAGGACCACAACGTCCCCACCATTGACATCGACAAGCCCATCGCGGACGTGGTCTCCCGGACCCAGGTCGAGACGCTGCGCCGCAACTGCGAGGAGTTCGGCGTGCGCCTGCACCCGATGGGCGATCTCGAGCAGGGCATCGTGCATGTCGTCGGCCCCCAGCTAGGCCTCACCCAGCCCGGCATGACCGTGGTGTGCGGCGATAGCCACACCTCCACGCATGGCGCGTTCGGGTCCCTCGCCATGGGAATCGGCACCTCCGAGGTCGAGCACGTGCTCGCTACCCAGACGCTTCCGCTGCGGCCGTTCAAGACGATGGCCATCAACGTCGACGGCGAGCTCGCGCCAGGGGTCACGAGCAAGGACATCATCCTCGCGGTCATCGCGAAGATCGGCACCGGCGGCGGGCAGGGCTATGTGCTCGAGTACCGCGGCAGCGCCATCCGCGCCCTGTCGATGGAAGCCCGCATGACCATCTGCAACATGTCCATCGAGGCGGGCGCCCGCGCGGGCATGATCGCCCCCGACGAGACGACCTACGAGTTCATCAAGGGCCGCCCGCACGCGCCGCAGGGCGATGACTGGGACGCTGCCGTCGCTGCCTGGGACCAGCTCCGCACCGATGAGGGCGCGGAGTTCGACCAGGAGGTCTACATCGATGCCTCCACCCTCACTCCTTTCGTCACCTGGGGCACGAACCCCGGCCAGGGCATCCCGCTCGGCGACGCGGTCCCCGACCCGGAATCGTTCCTCGACGAGGGCAGCCGGTACTCGGCCGCCAAGGCACTCGACTACATGGGCCTTACCGCCGGCACCCCGATGCGGGAGATCCCCGTCGATGCCGTTTTCGTGGGCTCCTGCACCAACGGTCGCATCGAGGACCTGCGCGCCGTCGCCGAGGTGCTCGAGGGACGCTCCGTAGCGCCGGGAGTGCGCATGCTCATCGTGCCCGGCTCGATGCGCGTCCGCGCCCAGGCAGAGGACGAGGGCCTCGGCCGGATCTTCGAGGCAGCGGGCGCCGAGTGGCGGCAAGCGGGATGCTCGATGTGCCTGGGCATGAATCCCGATCAGCTGGCCCCGGGAGAGCGCTGCGCCTCGACCTCGAACCGCAACTTCGAGGGACGCCAGGGCAAGGGCGGGCGCACCCACCTCGTCTCGCCGCTCGTGGCCGCCGCGACCGCTGTGCGCGGCACCCTGGCATCTCCCGCTGACCTCGACTGAGCGGGCCGCCAGCACGATCGAGCGCTGGCGCAGCCTCTCCACGACGAAACAGCCCGACGAAGCAATGCGAGGAACACACCATGGAAGCCTTCACCACCCACACGGGAATCGGCGTCCCGCTGCGCCGCTCCAACGTCGATACCGACCAGATCATCCCGGCGGTCTACCTCAAGCGGGTCACCCGCACCGGGTTCGAGGACGGGCTGTTCGCCGCCTGGCGCAATGACCCGTCCTTCATCCTCAACATTCCGCCCTACGATCGTGGTTCCGTCCTCGTGGCCGGGCCCGACTTCGGCACTGGGTCCTCCCGCGAGCACGCGGTGTGGGCGCTGTCGAACTACGGCTTCCGCGTGGTCATCTCGTCGCGGTTCGCGGACATCTTCCGTGGCAACTCCGGCAAGCAAGGGCTCCTCGCTGCCGAGGTCGAGCAGGGCGACGTCGAGCTGCTGTGGAAGACCCTCGAGGAGCAGCCGGGCCTGGAGGTCACGGTCGATCTCGAGACCCGCACCATCACGGCGGGAACGCTCGTGCTGACCTTCAACATCGATGACTACACCCGCTGGCGGCTGCTCGAGGGGCTCGACGACATCGGGCTGACGCTGCGCCATGAGGAGGCCATCGAGGAGTTCGAGAAGACCCGGCCGGCGTTCAAGCCGCTCACGCTGCCTGCCCGCACGGAGTGACGTTGCTGGATACCGCGACGAATTATGCCGTCTCCGCACGCGAGTTTGACTGTGGCACATAGACTCGGACTGATCACGGAACTACCGTGAACACTGGGGCCGGAGCCACCGGGGCCAGACTGTGCGGAGGCAAGGTATGAACAAGGCGGATCTCGTCGATGCCCTCACCCAGAAACTGGGCACGGATCGGCGCAATGCATCGCAAGCCGTCGAGTCGGTAGTCGACTTGATCGTGCGGGCAGTACATGCCGGAAAGACCGTGACTATCACGGGCTTTGGCGTATTCGAGCAGCGCAAGCGGGCCGCTCGTGTGGCGCGGAACCCCCGCACCGGCGAGACGGTGCGCGTCGAGCCCACCAGTGTTCCCTCGTTCCGGCCGGGGGCCCAGTTCAAGGCGCTCGTGGCCGGCGAGGCAGAGCTCCCCGAGGAAGGCCCCGCGGTCAAGCGTGGCGCGGGAGCATCCGGCGAGAAGGCGGCGCTTCCTGAGGCCGCGCGCTCCACGGTCGTCAAGGCACCGCGCAAGTCGGCGACGAAGGCGGTCGAGGCATCCAGCGGTAGTGCCGCGAAGAAGGCCCCGGCCAAGAAGGCGCCGGCGAAGACCGCTGCGGCCAAGAAGGCACCGGCAAAGGCTGCCGCCGCGAAGAAGGCGCCCGCCAAGAAGGCGCCCGCCAAGTCGACGTCGTCCACGACAGCTGCCGCCAAGAAGGCACCCGCGCGCAAGGCACCGGCGAAGAAGTCCGTACCAAGCACTCCGGCACCGAGCACGACAGCCAAGGAGCCTGCCAACAATCCCGCCGCATCAGGTCCCACCACGAAGCCTCCTGCTGCCAAGCCACCGGCTGCCAAGAAGGCCGCCGCGAAGAAGGCACCGGCGAAGGCCGCTGCCGGCGAGGGCCTCGGCCCGGCGAAGAAGGCACCCGCGAAAAGGGCTCCCGCCAAGAAGGCTCCAGCCAAGAGCGCGACGAGCGAGACAGCTGGTTCGGCCTCGTCGCCCGCGAAGAAGGCACCCGCGAAGAAGGCTCCAGCGCGCAAGGCACCGGCCAAGCGGACGGGCTCCGGGTCCTCCGGCACAAGCACTGCCCCGGGCGAGGAGTCGTCGAGCTAGCAGTCACCGCTTGCGCGAGCTCCGCGCTGGCACCACTACCGCGCAGGACCGACGCAGTGGAAGCTTTTCCCCCTCCAAGCGGGAAAAGTTTCCACTGTTTCGCGGTCGGCCACCGGCGGTGAGCGGCGGAACCCCCGCGCCCGAAGCCGTTCGGAAAAATCTACGTGGTGCTGAGCGCTGTGCCGGACATCGGGGATGCCAGGTAGTCGGCGGTGATGAGGTAGCCGTCGAGCAGGGTGAGCACCCACAGGCTGGCTTTCTCGTTCTCCGCGGGCGGCAACGGGATGCCGCTGCGGCGCGCCAGCCACTCGGTGAGGTGAGGGATGACGCCGCCCTGGCTGCAGAGCACGCGCGTGCCCGGCGCCTTGGCTAGCTCGAGGAGGCGCTGGTGGGCGGCGGCAGGGTTTTCCTGGTAGGCCTCTTCGGTGAGGGTGGGCTCGATAACGATCTCGGCGCCGAGCTCGTCCGCGATGGGAGCGACGGTCTGGGTGCAGCGGACCCTATCGGCGGAGTGCACGTCGGTGACGCCGAAGGCGAGGAAATGCAGTAGCAGTGCCTCGGACTGGGCACGGCCGGTGGCGTCGAGCGGGCGCTGGGTGTCATCGCCGATGAAGTCCAGGCGGCTGCCCGCGCTGGCATGGCGCACGATCAGCAGCGTAGTGACGTCAATCGCGGACTTGGTGAAGGTCTTGATGACCCGCCGATCGAGGTTGTAGCTGACCTTCTTGCAGGCCTTGTCGATATCGAGCCAGAGCAACTGGTCGCATTCCTCATTGGGCACGAACTCGCCGTGGAGCGCCTCGGCGGACCAGTAGTCGACTTCCTTGCGCTTGGCGTCCTTGAGGGGGTAGGAGACGCGGATGAGGTGGCGCCCGAGCCGGGGCGCGAAGCCGGTCTCCTCGGCGATCTCGCGTGCCGCGGCGACTGCTGGTGTCTCCCCGGGGTCGAGCTTTCCCTTCGGCAATGACCAGTCGTCGTAGCGGGGCCGGTGGACGACCGCGATCTCGACGCGGTTGTGATTGGCATTGTGGCGCCACAGCACAGCACCGGCAGCGAGGACGCTGGACCTATCCTTCTTTTTCTTCTTGGATCCTGATGCCATGCTCACGAACCTTTTGCCAGGTGCCGACGGATCATCTCTTCCTGGTGGTCGCGGACCTGCTCTCCATCGGCGGGAGCAGCCACCCAGTTGCCATCGGAGCCGAGGACCCAGCAGCGAGTGGTGGGGTCGAGCGCGGACTCGAAGAGGTCGTTGATCTGCGCGGTGTTGCGGGGATCGGTGACGCGCAGCAGGACCTCGATGCGCCGGTCGAGGTTGCGGTGCATCATGTCGGCGCTGCCGATCCAGAACTCCTCGGCCCCGCGGAACTGGAAGATGCGGGAATGCTCGAGGAAGCGCCCGAGGATCGAGCGGACGTGGATGCTCTCGCTGAGCCCGGGGACCCCCGGCTTGAGCGCGCAGATTCCGCGGACCACGATATCGACGGGCACGCCCGCCTGCGACGCGCGGTAGAGAGCATCGATGACCTGCTCATCGACGAGAGCGTTGGCCTTGAGCCGGATGCCGGCGTGCTTGCCTGCCCGATGGAGCTCGATCTCCCGATCGATGCGGGAGATGATTCCCCCGCGGATGCCGGACGGCGCGACGAGCAGGTTGCGATACTGCTCGACCCGCGAGTAGCCGGTAAGCGAGTTGAACAGGTCGGTAAGGTCGGCACCGACCTCGGGAGCGGCTGTGAGGATGCCGACGTCCTCGTAGAGGCGGGCGGTCTTGGGATTGTAGTTTCCGGTGCCGATGTGGCAGTAGCGGCGGATCGTCGATCCCTCGCGGCGCACCACGAGGCAGGTCTTGCAGTGGGTCTTGAGGCCGACCAGGCCGTAGACGACATGCACGCCGGCTTGCTCTAGCTTGCGGGCCCATTTGATGTTGGCCTGCTCGTCGAAGCGCGCCTTGATCTCCACCAGCGCCACAACCTGCTTGCCAGCCTCCGCGGCATCGATGAGGGCGTTGATGATGGGGGAGTCGCCGGATGTGCGGTAGAGGGTCTGCTTGATCGCGAGGACCTGGGGGTCGGCTGCTGCTTGCTCGACGAACCGCTGGACGCTCGTGGAGAAGGAGTCGAAGGGGTGGTGGACGAAGACGTCGCCCTCCCGGAGAGTGGCGAAGACACTTTTGGGCGTCTCGCGTTCTCCGAACGCCGGGTGGGTCGCGGGGACGAAGGGCTTGTCCTTGAGGGCGGGCCGATCAACGCCATAGACCTGCCACATGCTGGACAGATCGAGCAGGCCGGGCACGTGGACGACGTCGCCCGGGTCGACATCGAGCTCGCGCAGCAGCAGCTCGAGCATGCGCTCGGTCATGTCGTCGGAGACCTCGAGGCGCACGGGGGATCCGAAGCGCCGGCGGGCGAGCTCGCGCTCGAGAGCCTGCAGCAGATCCTCGTCGCGATCCTCCTCGACCTCGAAGTCCGCGTTGCGGGTGATGCGGAACGCATGGTTCTCCACGATCTCCATGCCGTGGAACAGCACGTCGAGGTGCGCGCCGATGAGTTCCTCCACCGGCAGGAACGCCACCGTATCGGGCTCCTCCACAGGGACCTTGACGAAGCGGGAGACGTTATCGGGCACCTTGACCCGAGCGAAGTGCTGCCCGGCGGCGTGATCGCGAACGGTGACGGCGAGGTTGAGGCTCAGCCCGCTGATGTACGGGAACGGATGCGCGGGGTCCACGGCGAGCGGGGTGAGCACGGGGAACACCTGGTCGTGGAAGTACTTGGTCATGGCCTTGCGCTGCTCATCGGTCAGCTCGGCCCAGGCAACGAGGAAGATGCCCTCGTTGGCGAGGGAGGGCCGCACCTGGTCCATGAACACGCGCGCGTGCTTGTTGGCCAGCTCCTGGGTGCGGGTGGCGATCAGGCCGAGCTGCTCGCGCGGGGACAGCCCGTCCGCGGATCGCACGGAGAGACCCGTCTCGTCGCGGCGCTTGAGACCAGCGACGCGCACCATGTAGAACTCGTCGAGGTTGGAGGCGAAGATCGCGAGGAACTTGGCGCGCTCGAGCAGCGGGATCGAGGAGTCCTCGGCGAGGCTGAGCACTCGCGAGTTGAAGTCCAGCCAGCTGAGCTCGCGGTTGAGGTAGCGGTCGGTGGGCAGGCCCTCGGGAGCCGATTCGGCCGCGGTCGCAGCGGGTGGCGCGGAGGGGATGACATGCACGGGAGCGTTGGGCGCGGCTGGTGCCTCGGGATCCAGCGCGAGGCCATCGGGCAGTGGGTTTCGCTCGGTCCGCTCGTCACCGCCGTCGGGGCCATTGCGAGCGCTGCGGCCGGGGGCCGGGGCAGGTGAGGTGTTCGCGCGATCATCCACACCCCGATCATTCCAAATTGTCGCGCCACAGCAAGTTGGTTGGTGCCCGATCTGTCTGAACATCTGATGATTTCTTCGCGACATGCCCGAAAAGCGGCAAGAATCCCAGGATTTCCGCCGTGAAACGGCCCACACCGATGGCGCGCGCCGCCTCGATGTCGGCGACGCTATCGATATCCGTGCGCAGCCCAGGCGCGGCAACAGCAAGATCAAGGGCGCCGTCGAGACCGTGGTGCCGCGCCGAATCCGGGCCAAAGCGGAAGCGCGCGGCCATTCCCGGCGGATGAACGAGCATGGTGCTGCCGCGACCGTGCCGGTCCGCCACGACCACCGGGTCGCCCGTGGCGGCGCACTGGTCGAGGGCGGACTCGATCTCGCTGGTGCAAGCCGCGGGAAGATCAGCATGGACCACGGCCATCAGGTTCCCGCGCCTGCGGGCCAGCCGGGCCGCTCCCGCGAGGAGCATGTTCAGCCGCGCCTCCGGGCTCGCCTGGCCGGGCGCGGCTCCGTGCGCCGCGAGGCAGGTGGCCTCGTCGAGGATCCGTGCCCCGTGGCTGCCCGCGGTGCGCGCGATCGCATCGGATCCCGCGATCACTGCGACCGTCTCGACCGCGGGGCTGCCTGCCAGCGTCGTGAGGACATCGTTGAGCATGGCCTCGGCGAGCCGGGACCGCTCCGCGGGACCGAGGCGCGGCCCGAGCCGGGACTTGGCGCGGGTCCAGTCCTTGGCCGGGACGAGCACATCTACCATTGGCCCGCCCGGGGGTGTTGTCGTGGCGATCGACCACGGCCACCCTGGGTGGCTGGCAGAATGCCGACACAGGAGCATGGCGTCGCGCGCGAGACACGGAAGTGGGTTTTCATGACGAAGGCTGCAGTAATGGGCTCGGGATCGTGGGGAACGGCATACGCCAAGGTCCTCGCGGATGCCGGCACGGACGTCATGATGTGGGCGCGCCGCCCGGAGCTCGCCGAGTGCATCGAGTCACGGAACGAGAACAAGGACTACCTTCCTGGCATCATCCTGCCGGAGCGCCTGCACGCCACCTCGGACCCCGCGGTGGCGCTCGCCGACGCGGACATCGTGGTGTTGGCGGTTCCGTCGCAAACACTACGCGGCAACCTGGAATCGTGGAAAGAGCTGGTGCCGCCGGACGCGACGCTGATGAGCCTGGCCAAGGGCGTGGAGAGCGAGACGCTGCTGCGCATGAGCCAGGTGATCGCGCAGGTCCTCAAGGCTGACTCCTCGCGGGTGGCGGTGCTGTCGGGACCGAACCTCGCGCGCGAGGTCGCCGAGGGCCAGCCCGCGGCAACGGTCATCGCGTGCCCGGACTCGGCGCGGGCGATCGCCCTGCAGAAGGCCTGCCACACCGGCTATTTCCGGCCTTACACCAATACCGATGTGATCGGTTGCGAGATCGGCGGCGCCTGCAAGAACGTGATCGCGCTGGCATGCGGCATGGCATCGGGCGTGGGACTCGGGGAGAACACGATCGCCTCGATCATCACCCGCGGTCTCGCGGAGGTCACCCGGCTCGGTGTCGCGCTGGGAGCGAACCCCTCGACGCTCGCTGGACTGGCCGGGGTGGGCGACCTGGTGGCGACATGCTCCTCGCCGCTGTCTCGCAACCGCAGCTTTGGCGAGGCCCTGGGCCGTGGCGGCTCGGTGGAGGACGCGCAGCGCGCTGCCCACGGGCAGGTCGCGGAGGGCGTGAAATCCTGCACCTCGGTGCGCGCGCTGGCGAACAGCTACGGGGTGGACATGCCGCTGACCAACGCGGTGCACCAGGTGTGCCACGAGGGGCAGGCCGTGCTCGATGCGGTGCAGCAATTGCTGGGCCGTTCCACGAAATCCGAGTAACAGCCGTGCCTCTCGCCCCGCGCCGACGATCGTCCGGGTAGCGTTGGGCGCGTGCCTGAGGATCGGATTCGCGTAGCTGTTGTATTTGGTGGCCGCAGTGCCGAGCATCCCGTGTCGTGCGTATCGGCGGGGAGCGTGCTGCGACACATCGATCGGGAGCGCTTCGATGTCGTCCCGATCGGCATCACCCGCGAGGGCACCTGGGTGCAGGGCGTGACCGATCCCGCCAAGCTAGTCATCGCGAACAAGTCCCTGCCCTCGGTGGATCCCGCCGGTGGCGAGCTCGCGCTATCGCCGTCACCCGCGCGCAAGGGCGAGATCGTCGCGCTCGATGGCGAGGCGATCGGAACGGTCCTGTCCACCGTGGACGTGGTCTTCCCCATCCTGCACGGCCCCTACGGCGAGGACGGCACGGTGCAGGGCTTGCTCGAGCTCGCTGGAGTGCCCTACGTGGGTCCCGGGGTGCTCGCGAGCGCGGCAGGCATGGACAAGGAGTTCACCAAGAAGCTGCTCGCCGCCGAGGGGCTTCCCGTCGGCCGCCAGGTCGTGCTCCGGCCCGGCAACGCGACGCTCGACAAGCAGGAGCGCGAGCTCATCGGCCTGCCCGCTTTCGTCAAGCCAGCACGCGGTGGCTCCTCCATCGGCATCTCCCGCATCACCAGCTGGGACGAGCTCGATGCAGCGATCGCGGAGGCGCGCGCCCACGATCCCAAGGTGATCGTCGAGGCAGGCATCGTCGGCCGCGAGGTGGAGTGCGGCGTCCTGGAGTTCGCCGATGGCCGGGTGGAGGCCAGCGTGATCGCCGAGATCCGGCTGCCCGATAGCCACGTCGGGGATGCCGAGGGCGGCGCGTTCTACGACTTCGAGACGAAGTACATCAACGATGTCACCGAGTTCGATGTGCCTGCCGGTCTTGATGATGCGACGACGAAGGAGATCCAGCGCATCGCCATCGAGGCGTTCCATGCGCTCGGCTGCCAGGGGCTCGCCCGGGTGGACTTCTTCGAGACCGAGGACGGTCCGGTCATCAACGAGATCAATACGATGCCGGGCTTCACGTCGATCTCGCTGTACCCCCGGGTGTGGGCCGAGACGGGCGTCGAGTACTCGCGGCTGATCACCACCCTGATCGAGACGGCGCTCGCGCGCGGCACCGGCCTGCGCTGACACCACGCCCGCGAGGGGCAGGGCATGCCGTCGGCACCCTAGACGTAGGTACCCCCTGGGGGTATGGTGGGAGTGTTCCGAACCGGAGGTCCATCATGCACGAGCACCACGCGCACGCCGAGCAGCACAAGGCCGAGCATCACAAGGCCGAGCATCATAAGGACGATCGCCATGCCGGGCACGGCGCGCACGGCGAGATATTCAAGCACCGCTTCTTCGTCAGCCTTGTGCTCGCGATCCCCGTCGTGCTTCTCAGCCCGATGATCGCGGATCTGCTCAGCTACACCCTGCCCAGCAACGACCTGGTCACCGCGATCCCTGCGATCCTCGGCACGATCATCTTTGTGTATGGCGGTAGTCCCTTCCTGACCGGGGCCATCCGGGAGCTCCGTGACCGGCAGCCCGGGATGATGACCCTGATCGGCATGGCCATCACTGTCGCCTTCCTCGCCTCGGCGGCAACGACCCTCGGAATCGGCGGCCTGCACCTCGACTTCTGGTGGGAGCTCGCGCTCCTCATCGTCATCATGCTTCTCGGCCACTGGCTGGAGATGCGTGCACTTGGTTCCGCGTCCGGCGCGCTCGACGCCCTGGCCAGCATGATCCCCGATACAGCCGAGCGCATCGAGGACACGGGCACGCGCGAGGTCAGCATCGCGGACCTCGCCGTCGGCGACCAGGTCCTCGTCCGGGCCGGCGGTCGCGTCCCCGCCGATGGCACCATCGAATCGGGCCACGCCGACATGGACGAGTCACTCATCACCGGGGAATCCCGGGCGGTTCCGCGAGCCTCCGGGGACCGCGTCGTGGCCGGCACCGTCGCCACCGACAACTCGGTGCGCGTCACCATCACCGCCATCGGTGAGGACACGGCGCTCGCTGGCATTCAGCGGCTCGTCGCCGACGCGCAGCAATCCTCGTCCCGCGCCCAGGCGCTCGCCGATAGGGCAGCCGCGCTGCTGTTCTATTTCGCCGTTGCCGCGGCCGTGCTTACCTTCAGCGCTTGGATGATCGTCGGCAGCGTCGACGATGCCGTGGTGCGTACCGTCACCGTCCTCGTCATCGCATGCCCGCACGCACTGGGCCTCGCGATACCCCTCGTGATCGCCATCTCCACCGAGCGCGCGGCCCGGGCTGGCGTGCTTGTCAAGGACCGGCTCGCCCTCGAGCGAATGCGCACCGTCGATACGGTCCTGTTCGACAAGACCGGCACCCTCACCACCGGCCAGCATCGCGTCACTGGCATCGAGCCTGCCGACAGCGACGAGCTGCTACGGATCGCCGCGGCGGCCGAGTCCGAGAGCGAGCATCCCGTCGCGCGCGCCATCACGGCCGCTGCGCGGGAGCGCAGCATCGACGTGCCGCGCGCCACCGGCCACGAGACGCTCGCCGGGCGCGGAGTCACCGCACAGCTCGACGGTGGACGCATCGCCGTCGCGGGGCCCGCGCTGCTCGAGGAACTGGGCATCGACCCCGATCCGCGCTTCGAGGACACCGTCACGGAATGGAAGGACCGCGGAGCGTCGGTGCTGCATGTGCTCGACGGCGAGAGGGTCGTCGGCGTGCTCGCTCTCGAGGATGCGATCCGGCCCGAGTCGCGCGCCGCAATCGATGCGCTGCATGCCAACAACGTGCAGGTCGTCATGATCACCGGGGATGGCCGGCAGGTCGCCGAGAGCGTTGCTGACCAGCTCGGGATCGACGAGGTGTTCGCCGGGGTTCTGCCGGACCGCAAGGAATCGCGGGTGCGCGAGCTGCAGGAACGTGGCCATCCGGTGGCCATGGTCGGCGACGGCGTCAACGATGCCCCCGCGCTCGCACGCGCTGACGTGGGCATTGCCATCGGCGCGGGCACCGATGTCGCCATCGAGTCCGCGGGCGTGGTCCTCGCGGCGGACGATCCCCGGCTCGTCGTCTCCGTCGCGCGCTTGTCGCGGGCCGCCTATCGCAAGATGCGCCAGAACCTCGTGTGGGCCGTCGGATACAACATCGTCGCCGTGCCGCTCGCGGCGGGCGTCCTCGCGCCGGTGGGCATCATCATGCCCCCAGCGGTGGGCGCCGTCCTGATGTCGCTCTCCACCATCGTTGTCGCGCTCAACGCGCAGCTGCTCCGCCGCGTGGACCTCTCGCCCGACCAGGCACAGGAGGCGCATGCACAGGAGGCGCCGGCATCAGCCGAGCACGTCCCCGCATAGGCCCTCGAGCGCGGATCCGAGATCGGCGGTGTGCTGCTCGCGCGAGCCAATGGTGCTGCCCGCGACGATGAACCTGTCACTGAAGCCAACGGACGCCACGGTCGGCACGCCCCAGTCCGACCAGCCGAGCTTCACCCCCACCACGCCCGGGACCTGTGCGACGCCCCAGTCCTGCATCTCGCCGTCCGCCGCGACTGGCTCGGTGGTCGCCATGAGCGCCAGCACCTCGCGGCCCGCAGGGGTGTCCCTGGCCCGCTGGAGGAACACAACGAGATCAGCGGCACTGGTGAGGCTTACGCCCCACGTGTCCATCCCGAGGGTGTCCTGCAGGTCGTACCGCTCCGCGACGCTGTTGATTGCTCCCGGGTGCCGGGCATCAAGGATATCGGCGGCGCGATCATCGGATCTCGCGATCATCCGCTCTACCAGCCCGAGCTCGTCCTCGGCGGTGCCGGGACGCGACAAGACATGCTCGGCCAGGTACAGCTTTGCCGTTGACAGCGCCGCGCGCGGAATGGTCGCATTGCCCGTTGCCGTGACCGTGCCGTCGGAGCACGCGACGGCGAGAGCGGTGCGGGCTGGCACGACCAGGTCGGCGGCAACAGGATCAGCAAGGTCGGGGACGGAGGCGACAGGATCAGCAGGCGTCGCGGAATTCTCGCTATCCGCGGACTGGATGAACGCAGTCATCCTGTCCGATGACGCGACGAGCGCACCGATTCCCAGCACCATGATCGCGGCGACCTGGGCCGGGTGACCGCCGAGGCCTGCCCGCAGGCTTGCCATGCCATCAACTCTATGCCTGGTTGCCGCACGTCGGCTAGCAGCCGGTGCCTTGAGGCCGCGGTTTGGGCCCGCGGCTTGGGCCCGCAGCCGGGGACCGCGGCCGCAAACGCGATAGAAGCTGCGGAAACGTCGAGGTGGCTTCTATCGCGTTTGACGGTTTCCCGTGCTTTTGCCGGTGAGCGGCACCGCCCACCTTGTGCCGCCGGACGCGACGAGCTAGTTGATCGGGGCCGGGTCGATGGGCTGCTTCGCGACAGCGTCGCTGACCGTGTTGGACAGCACCTGGATCGGCGTGGGGCCCGAACCGTTGGGGATGGTCACCGCGACGTAGATCCCGCGGTCGACGGCGTACCAGGTGGAGGATTCCAAGCCCATGCTCTCGCCGGAGATCTCGAACCAATTGACGCCGTTGACGATTTGCAGGGCGGAAGCACGATCGAACTCGAGCGGTCGCTCCAGCCCGCAGCGCAGCACCACGGGCTCGCCCAGGATCGCGGGGTCGCGCCATGCCGCGGCACCCTTGGGGGCAGGTTCAAGCAGCTCAGCGCGCTTGAGATCACCGAGCTGCTCGGGCAGGGCATCCATGAGGCTGGCGCACTCGCTGGATTGCGCATCCGGGGCTGGCACCGTGGTGATCGCGACCGGCTCGGCGGGCGAGGAGCGTTGCATGACCACCGCTGCCACGATCAGCGCCACGATCAGCGCGGCGGGCAGTGACACCGCGGTAGCGATCATGCCGGGGGAGTAGCGTTCCGACGAAGTCTTGCTCACCACGCCACCGTACTCTAGGGGCGTGAGCGATCTGCATCACCACGAATCCGGCGCCACGGTGCGCGCTGCCGGCGAGTTCGCCGTCATCGACCGGGCTACCCAGGGCCGCGCCCAGCCCGCATCGGTGCTGCTCGGCCCCGGTGACGACGCGGCCATCATCCGCATCGACGGCGGCGCGACAGTGGCATGCCTCGACATGCTCGTCGAGCATCGGCATTTCCGGACGGACTGGTCCAGCGCCCACGACGTCGGGCGCAAGGCGATCGCGCAGAACGCCGCCGACCTGTGCGCGATGGGCGCGGTACCGATCACCTTCCTCATCGGGCTCGCCTGCCCGCCCGACACCCCGACAGCCTTCACCGATGCTCTCACCGACGGTCTCTGGGCGGAGGCCGGAAGGTTCGGCGCGGGCATCAGCGGCGGAGACCTCGTCCAGGGGCGCGACATCACGGTCTCGGTCACCGCGCTCGGCCAGCTCGAGGGCCGCGAGGCCACCCGCCGATCGGGAGCGCGACCAGGCGATGTGGTCGCGCTCGCTGGAGCGACCGGGCGATCCGCGGCGGGCTTGCACCTGCTCGAGCGGGAGATCGCGCCAGCCTCCGCGGCCGAGGAGGAGTGCATCGCGGTGCATCGCGTGCCCCGGCCGCCCTACGAATCGGCGCTCGCTGCCGCGCGATCCGGGGCGCGCTCGATGATCGATATCTCGGATGGCCTCCTCGCTGACCTCGGCCATGTCGCGCGAGCATCATCGGTCTCGATCGATCTCGAGCTCGCCACCTGGCGGCCCTGCCCAGCCGTGCTGGCAGTAGCGGGCGCGCATCACGGAGACCCCTGGGACTGGGTGCTCAACGGCGGCGAGGATCATGCGTTCGCCGGCACCTTCGATCCCCGGTCCCCGCTGCCCGAGGGCTGGAGCCGCATCGGCACGGTCACCGCGGGAGATCCTCGGGTACTCGTGGCGGGGCAGCCTGCCGCGGGCCAGGGATGGACGAGCTGGAGGTAGCTGGAACTGGCTCGTTTCCGGGTCGATGCGCGCCCACCACGCTAGCGCCGTGATCTGGGTCACATTTGCGCGGGCAAGGTGCAGGTCAGGGATGGCTTTGACCGGTGATTGGCGGGCACGGCCGAGTTGCGGCCAGCAGCGATGTCCCCAAGGGTCGAGATGATCGCATCCACGAACGAGGAGAAAAATCATGGGATCTGCCGAAGGCTTGCTGTACGACTTCCAGATCATCGGCGGCGTCATTCTCATATCCGCCTACAACTCGATCGCCGGGCTCGTTCCCGGGTTGCAGGGGCTGGGCCTGTAGGACGCCGGCACGTTTAGACATGCCGTCGATAATTCGTGGCGTGCCCCCCGAACAGGGCGCATACTAGGGGTAACGGGAGCATGCGCCGAGGGGCCCAGGGCCGGAGCGCCCCGCACGTTGACGGTATCCGTGCGGGGCGCTCCGCCATTCCTGCGCTGCGTCAGGGGGAACCCGCAGGAGGGAATGGGGCTCGAGCCCCGATGTGCGGGGGAGCGGATCGGCCGACGATGAGAGCCATGGGTATCCGTGTGCTTCCATCCCGCCTCGCGATCGCAGCGCGCCTGGCTGTTCTCGCCGTGCTCGCGGTCAGCGCCTTCGCCGTCGTGGTGCTCGTCATGGCGTGGAGCAGCGCGGTGGAGGACACCTCCGGCGCAGTGGAGTTCACCAACCCGTTGCAAGTCCCGCCGCTTGCCGAGTCACGCCTCGACCCCAACGGCACCCGGGTGTTCGACCTCGCGATGCAAGCAGGCACCGCTGACCTCGGCCACGGGCCGCGGACCCGCACCTGGGGAGTCAATGGCGACTACCTCGGTCCGACGATCCGCGCGGCGCGGGGCGAGAAGGTCCGCATGAACGTCACCAATGAGCTCGGCGAGACCAGCACCCTCCACTGGCACGGGATGCATCTTCCCGCAGCAATGGATGGCGGTCCGCACCAGGTGATCGACCCCGGGCAGTCCTGGTTTCCCGAATGGACGATCGCGCAGCCCGCCGCGACGCTGTGGTACCACCCCCACCTGCATGGCGCCACGGCGGAGCATGTCTACCGCGGCATCGCGGGAATATTCATCCTCGATGAGCCGGGCGGGCCGGAACTGCCCGCGGAGTATGGGATCGATGACATCCCGGTGATCGTGCAGGACAAGCGATTCCGCGATGGCCAGCTCGATGCCGCACCAGCGATGTTCGCCGAGGCAGGAATCATCGGCGGTGACATCCTGGTCAACGGCACACCCGCTCCCTACCTCGACGTCACCACCGAGCGCGTGCGGCTGCGCCTCCTCAATGCCTCCAGCGCACGGACCTATCGGTTCGCGCTCCCTGGCAGCGCCTCCATGGACCTGATCGGCACCGATGGCGGGCTCCTCGCACGGCCGCACCGGGTCGACCACGTGCAGCTCTCGCCCGGCGAGCGTGCCGAGATCATCGTCGAGGTCGCCGCAGGGACCACGGCAGTGCTGCGCAGCGAGCCGCCGGAGCTGGGCCTGAACTTCTGGACCGATCGCTTCTCGGGCGGCGATGACACGCTGGACATCCTCGAGCTCCGCGCCACGAACGAGCTAGCCCCGAGCCCCGAACTTCCTACCGTCCTCGCGGTGCCCCGTGACCTCGGCGAGCCCTCGGTGCACAGGGAGTTCGCGATCACCAGTTCGAGCACCATCGATGGCCGCACGATGGACATGAACCGCATCGACGAGACAGTCACGGTCGGCACCACGGAGCTGTGGGAGGTGCGCAACGCCACCGGTGATCCGCACAATTTCCACGTCCATGACGTGCAGTTCCAGGTCCGCGATCCCGGGAGTCCCCTCCAATCAGGCCCCAAGGACACCGTGTACATCCGGCCCGGCCAGGTGGTGCGGCTGCTGATGCGGTTCGAGCACTACACCGATCCGAGCACGCCCTACATGTTTCACTGCCACCTCCTCGAGCACGAGGACCGCGGGCTCATGGGCCAGTTCGTGGTGGTCGAGCCAGGTTCCACCGGCCTCGTGGCCCCTCGCCACCATCCGATGAGAAACCAGGCCCCCGCAGGTCTATAGATGTAATACCCTGCGATCACAGGAGGGCATCATGGCTCCAGCACCAACGGTTCACCTCGATCCGCGCTACAGCGATCCCGCGGCACCCCCTACCACATGGGAAACGGCGCGCGACGTCCTCGAGCAGGCGGAGCTCTACTGGATCTCGACGGTCCGGCCCACCGGCCAGCCCCACGTCACTCCGCTGATCGGGCTATGGCACGACGAGTGCTTCTGGTTCTGCACAGGACCGGACGAGCAGAAGGCACGCAACCTCGACAGCAACCCCCACGCCGCCGTCACCACTGGCACGAACGCGCTCGGCAGCGGGCTCGATATCGTCGTCGAAGGCGTCGCTACCGCACAGCACGACGAGCGAGTCCTCAGTGGGGTCGCCGCAGCGTACGTCGCCAAGTTTGGCCCAAGCTGGACGTTCACCGTCCGCGACGGAGGCTTCCACCATGCCGATGGGGGCCACGCGACCGTCTACGCGGTGCGGCCGATCACGGCCCATGCCTTCGCGAAGGGAACTTACAGCCAGACGAGGTTCACATTTCCCTCGATGGCGGATTAGCGGTCGAAAGGAACCAGCATGAACCCCAAGCCCACAGGCACCGTGACGGGCTCCGAGCTCGCCATCGCGCGCACCTTCCACGCCACGATCGACGACGTCTGGGCAAGCATCACCGAGCCCGAGCGCACCGCACGCTGGTACGGCCCCTGGACCTCTACTGACCAACCACCCCGGCAAGGTTCCACCGTTAGCATTCAGATGATGTTCGAGGAAGGCCAGCCCTGGGGCGATGCGCGCATCGAGGCCTGCGCGCCACCGACAAGACTCCAGCTCGCTCTCCTTGCCGGTCCCGGCGAGGCCGACTCCTGGCATGTGGCCCTCGACCTTGCCGAATCGGCCGGCGCGACCACCCTCACGCTCACCCAGCAGCTCGGGCCCGGCATCGACGCAGCCGACATTGGACCCGGCTGGGAGTACTACCTCGACATGCTCGTTGCCGCTAGGAACGGCACGCCGCTTCCTGACTTCGCTGACTACTACCCCTCGCAGAGCGCGCACTACCGCGTCGGGTAGGGCCGCTGCCGCACGGATCCTCCGATCGTGAAAGCCGGGCCACCTCTCGCGTGGCTAGATGTTCACGATCGGGTGGCGGGCTTATCCATCGAGCGGCTGGGCATCCACGCCTGGGGCCGTGGCGATGGCGGCTAGTTCATCGAGGGAGAGGGCGGGCTGGTCCACGAACGTGTCGGTCATCGTGTCCTGATCGGTGTGCTCGTTGGTCGAGAGCGCCATGACGCGGGATCCATCAGGCTGGTAGGCGATGACGCTGTACGTGATGTACTTGTCGCGCTCGCTAAGGCGGTGCTCAAGGATCGTGCCGTCGGCCAATTGCTCCCGGTGCAGGGTGCGGTCCTTGATACACGGCGGTACTGGCTCGTCCGACTGCTCGACGGCCAAGAAGAGCGTGCCGTGCCCGCGCGGCGACTCGACGCCGGACCATGATTTAGCGATGCCATCGAACATGGGGTCGCTCGCGCCGACCATCAAGGGGCCGAACTCGAGCGCATCTACCTCGACGCCTCCCGGCAGCGCGTCGAGCACTGCATCGCGGAGGGATTCTGCCTTCTGCTCCGAGTACCAGGGGAATTCTGGAGAGTCATAGGTAGTGCGACCCGTGGCTGATCGGATAGTGCCATCCATCTCGAAGGTCTCGGTGCATGCGAGCGGCACGGGTACTGGTTCGCTGCACCCCGCAGCGGCCAGTGGGGCGAGAACAACCATGAGGGCGGGGAGGGCTCGGCGATGCACCTCGCCATCGTACGGTGACGGGTCGCGCTTGCCTCGCCCGGTTGTGTGCGGTTTTGCACCCCGATCGCTGCCTGGGAGGGTGCAGAACCGCACACTTCCGGAGGTGCGTCCGTCGACCGCTGACCGCCTACCGGGCCGCCACCGCCTCAGCTAACTCGCGAGCCGAGTTCCCCCCACCGCCCGCGAGGTGGACGCTCGCGCGCGCGATGGCGGCGGCGAGCTCGGTGTCGTGGGTGATGAGCAGCAGCGCGGCCCCGGTGCGCTCGATGCCGCGCATCAAGCAGTCGATGGTGCGCTCCTGGCTGATGAGGTCGAGGCGGGAGGTGGCCTCGTCGGCGAGGATGATCGCGGGCTCGACGAGCATGGCGCGGACGATGGCGAGGCGTTGCAGCTCGCCGCCGGACACTTGGCTGGCCAGCCGGTCGAGCAGTGCGGCCCGCAGCCCGACTTGCTCGAGCAGGTCATCGAGGCGTCCAAGATCGATGCCGTGCCGGCGGCACGCATCGTGCATGGCGAGCCGGAGGGGGACCTTGCGGGGGAACGAGAGAGCGGGATCCTGGTAGAGCTTCTGCCGTCCGGTGCCTTGGGCTTCGGGCGCTCGGTGGATCTGGCCGCGATCAGCGGAAGCGAGCCCGAGCAGAACGTTGCCGAGTGTGGTCTTGCCCGCGCCGCTGGGGCTGGTGAGCGCGATGCGATCACCTCGCCCGACCTGCATCGAGATGTCCTCGAACAGATGGTTCGTTCCGTAGGACTTGCTGAGTCCCTCGGCGCGGAGGAGCTCCTGGCCAGAGGCATGGGGGCCCGCGCCCTGCCATGGGTACCGCCATCTCGCGGGCTCGGCGGCGACCAGTCGCTGCGTATACACGTCGTTGGGCGCGGCCAGTACCTGTTCGACCGGTCCCTGCTCGACCACCGATGCGTCCTTCATGACGAGCACCTTGCCGCCGAGGTGCCGGGCGAAGCGGAGGTCGTGGGTAATGGTGAGCAGCATTCCGCCGCGGGCGAGGTGCGCGGCGAGCAGCTCGCCGAGCTGATCGACGGCGGCAGTGTCGAGGCCCTTCGTCGGCTCGTCGACGATGAGCACGTCGGCACCACCGATGGAGGCAGCGGCGAAGGCGACGCGCTGCGCCATGCCCCCGGACAAGGTGTGCGGATAGGAGCGGGCAGCGTCGGCAAGCCCGAGACCGTCGAGGGCGAGGCTCGCTTGGTCCAGTGCCGTCGAGGACGAGGCCCGGAAATCGCGGGCACCTTCCGCCACTTGATTGATGATGCGCATCGTCGGGTCGAGCGAGAGCATCGGCTCCTGCGGCAGCAGCGCGAGCCGGGTTCCCCACAGTCGACGCGTGGCGCGCGATCCCAGGTCGAATGTGTTGCCATTCAGCAAGAGCGCACCGTCGACAGTCAGTGATCGGGGGAGCGAGCCCATCAGGGCATGGGCGAGGATCGACTTTCCCGAGCCGCTTTCTCCGACGATGGTGGTGGCGATGCCTGGCTCGAGGCGCATGTCCGTGGCCTCGGCGAGCACGGTGCCGTGATGGGAAACCGCCACGTGGGGCACGCGCAGGGAGTTTCTGGTCATCGGGAATCCTCCGAGCTGCGCAGGCCGAACAGGCACAGGGCCAGCGCGAACAGCACACAGATTGGCGCCAATGCGATCCACGGCGCAGCGGCGTAGTGCGGGAATGCCTCGGCGATCATCAGCCCGAGCTCGGCGCGGGGCGGCTCGAGGCCGACCTTGATGAAGCCGAGGGTAGACATCGCGAGGATCGCGGTGACCATGCCCAGCGATGCGAGGGTGGTGAGCACTGGGCGAAGCTCGGGCCACAAGTGCCTCCGCACGACATGCGCGGTGCCGAGGTCGAGCATCTCCGCGGCCTCCACGGCGCTCGAGCCGAGCAGGACGGCGCACCGCGAGCGAACCACCCGGAAGTACTCCACCCACTGAGCGAGCGCCAGCCCGATGTAGAGGGTGATGAGGCTGCCGCTCGGGGAGAGCGCCGCGAAGAGCAGCACGATGAGCAGCGCGGGCATGGCTACGAATGACTCGGAGATGCCGCGCAGCACGGCATCGATCCATCCGCCCCGCCAGGCCGCGAGAACCCCGGCGAGGGTGCCGAGAACGAGCGCGGTCACGACGCTCGCCGCAGCAAGCAGTAGGGATAGCCGTGTCGCGTGGGCGAGGCGGGCTAGAACGCTGCGCCCGAACTCATCGCGGCCCAGGGGTTCCGTCACGGTGGGCGGCTCGAAGTAGCGGGTGAGGTCCTGGCTGATCGGGTCGCTCCACGACAGCGGTCCGAGCAGCGCGAACGCCACGAGGGCGAGCAGTCCGCCAGCGGCCGCGATCCGTACCGGCGATCGCTTCGGCCGTCCTCGCGCCAGGGCATCGTCGATCGTGAGCATGGTGCTCATGCGGCGATCGCCTCCTTCCTCGGGCGTGGGTCGAGCCATGCCATAAGCAGATCCACTCCGGTATTGATCGTGACGACGAGCAGCGCGAGCGCCAGCGCGGTAGCCTGCAGCATCGGCACATCACGCCAGAAGACCGCGTGCACCAGCGCATGGCCAAGGCCCTGCCATCCGAAGAGGCTCTCCACGACGACCACGCCCTCGATGAGGATCAGCACCTGGGCGCCGACATAGGGAACGACCAGCACGCAGGCGTTGCGCGCGACGTGCCGGATTAGCAGAACCCTTCCGCCAAGTCCTTTGGTGCGGGCGAACTGCACGTGCTCGCTGGAGCGGACCTCCACGACGGCATCGCGCGTGACCCGGGCGATCAATCCGGACAGGCCCACGGCCAGCGTCGTCGCGGGTAGCACGATGCTGGAAGCAGTCCCGTGGCCGACGGCAGGCAGGAGGCCAAGCTGTACCGACAGCACTGTGATGAGCAGCAGGCCGAGCAGGAAGGGAGGCAGGGCCCGCACGGCCGCGACCCACGTGTCGGTGAGCCGGTCGATCACGCCACCGGGGCGGCGCGCTGCCAGCACTCCCGCTGTGGCCCCGAGGACGATCGCTAGCCCGACCGCGACCACAGTGAGCTGGAGCGTCCCGGCGAGGTAGTAGCGCACCTCGTCGAGGACCGGGCGCGAGGTCACCAGGGACGCCCCGAGGTCGAGCCGGGCGGCGCTGGCCAGCCAGTCCGCGAGCTGGGCCAGCATTGGTCGATCCAGGCCGAGCTCCGCGCGGACCGCAGCAGCGGAGCGGCTATCGACGAGGTCATACCCGTACCGGCCCGCGGCGATGCGGTAGGCGAGGTCGCCGGGCAGCTGCCGGATCATCACGAAGCACAGCGTGGACACCACCAGTGCGACGGCCACGGCCTGCGCGGCACGGCGCGCGAGGATGGAGGGTAGCTGACGCGTCATTCGTCGAGCACCGCATCAGTGATGCGCCAGGTGTGCTCCAGCGGATCCATGACGAAGCCCTCGATACGATCCGAGACGGCGGCGTTCATCCGGTACCAGGCGATCGGGATCACGGGCAGATCCTCCTGCGCGATCCGTGCGATTGTCGCGCGCAGTTCCTCCGCACGGTCCTCGCTCGCCCCGGCGAGGAGGGCATCCACTGCCGCGAGGACCTCATCGTTGCGCCAGTTCATCGCGCCCCAGTCGGCGCCGTCCGGTCCGAAGGTGTCCGCGACGGTCACGAGGGGGTCCGAAACCAGCGCGAGGTGGCGGGCCAGCAGCCCGAGCTCCAGGGTGCCATCGGCGTGGCCGGCGGGGATCTCGCTGGAGTTGGTGACGTCCACCTTGACCTGCACCCCGATCTGGCGGAGCTGGTCCTGGATCGCGGCGGCAAGCGCGGGCAGCTCCGGGCGGTCCGGGTAGGTCAGGAGGGTCACCTCGAGCGGCTGGCCGTCGCGCTGCATCGTGCCGGACTCATCCTCGGTCCATCCGGCCTCGGCGAGGAGGTCGATCGCGCCCTCGGGGTCATGCTCGAGGGGGTCGAGGCCGTCACTATGCCACTGCGGAAGCGACGGCGGGAAGAGCTGGGTGGCAGCGAGCTCGGGCTCCCGCAGGACGGCGTCGGCGATGCTGCGACGGTCGATGGCCTTGCTGATGGCTTGGCGCACACGCACGTCGCCGAGAACAGGGTGCTCGCCGTTGACCTTCATGTACAGCGTGCGGGGCTGCAGGCTGCTCACCAGATCTACCCCTTCCGCTGCCTCGACCCGCTGCCGTCCGGAGGGCTCGAGGTGGAAGATGACATCGGCCTGGCCGCTGGCGGCCATGAGCGCCCGCGACTCGGCGCGGGAGACGGTCTGGAACTCCACGCGCTCGATCTCGGGGCGCTCACCACGCCAGTCCGCGAACCGCGTGGTGTGGATGGACGCGGGCAGCTCGATCGACTCTGCCTCGTAGGCGCCGGTGCCGATGACGTCGACGACGTTGCCACTGTCGTCATACGCCGAGGGCGACAGGATCGCGGTGCTGTAGTGGGTGAGGATCGCGGGCAGGGTGGGCAGCGGCTCTTCCAGCTCGATGCGCACCGCGTCCTCCAGCGGCTCGATGCGCGCGATGCCTGCGGTGGCGAGGGGGCTGCCTGCCTGCTCGCGGGCGTGGTCCAGCGCGTTCGCCACGGCCTGCCCGGTGAGCGGGGCGCCGTCGTGGAAAGTGACGTCCGCGGGCAGGGCGAATGTCCACGTCCGCTGGTCATCCGAGGGTTCCCAGGACGTGGCGAGCCCCTCGGTGATCCGGCCTTCCAGGTCGCTTGCGACGAGGGTCTCGATGATGTGGAGGCGGTTGAAGACGGCACTGCTCGTGGCGGGCACCATGCTGTGGACCTCGAACGGGCCGATGATGCGCAGCGTGTCGGTCTCCGGCTCGCGGTCCTGCGCGCTGCATCCGCTGAGCAGCAGCGTTGTCGCGATCGTCGCTGCGATGGCCATGCGCGATCTGGTCTTCACTCAAGCACCCCCATAGATGGTAACGATTATCGAAAGCGATAGTACGAGAGTGCGCGCGAATCGTGAAATCGGCTGCCAGGAGCGGGGTGCAGCTGGCGGGGTGCTGGCGCGGGGCATGGTTGCCTCGCCCGGTTGTGTGCGCTTTTGCACCCCAAATGCCGGGTGGATTCATGCGGTCGTCGCAACACCAGGCGGATCCGGCTCCTCGGACAACATCCTAGCGAGGGCCTCGGCAG
>NZ_BQYM01000014.1 GCF_026008515.1 Hoyosella levis | reverse complement strand
GACCCTGGGCTGGAGCAAGCCCTGTGACAAGCTGGCAGGACTGATCGCAGGTGTTGCGATGGCTCCCTGAAACCGCCCGCTGAAACCTGTCGTTTTTCGCACTCTCGCGGGGCCCCAAACTCCTACCCCAGCTGCGCGGCGATCGCGCCCGCGTCCGGAGTGGTGATGACGGCCCGCTTGTACTCGTGATCACGCAGGTCGAGAACGAGTGCCTCGCCGCGGGTGAGGTTGGCGTAGGTCTTGCCCTTGCCGCGCCAGGTACCCATCGCGATGATCGTGGGCACGCCGGTGCCGGGGGCGCGCATGCCGTGCAGCTCGCCGAACCCGTTCGCGGCGGCGTATGCCCTGCGGATCCGGGAACGGGGAATGACGAGATCTCCGTGCAGGCCCGCGATCTTCTCGCGCGTGCTGAGCCGGATGGTCACGGTGCGATCGTTCACCTCGATGGTTGCCACGGATGACAGATTAGCGGGCGCCGCAACTTCCGGCAGCAAGACGACTACCGAGGGTTCTCCGCCACCCAACCCCTACCCCCGCTCGCGCAGCCATTCATTAGCAATCCCGAGGCTGACGTCGGTGTAGTGCTGGAGCGCGTCGAGCTGGGTCGCGTTAAGTGGACTGCAGATCCAGTCCCAGTGCAGCGCCACCTGTTCGCCGGGGTGAGGTCGTGGGGCGAGGGAGGTGCCGGGGCTGCGCCAGGTCGCGGTTTCCTCGGTGGGGTCGCCGAGGGCGAGCTGGCCGTTGTAGGTCAGCGGCTGGGTGGTGACGGTGGCGGTGGTGTCGTTCACGGCCGTGACGGTGCCCCAGCGGATGCGGCATTTCTGCAGGATGTCGAGGGCGGCGGGGCCGTGGCCGAGGAGGCGTGTCCAGGGGTAGACGGTGAGCACGTGGAAGGTGTGGTGGGCGCAGGCGTGGTGGATGCCGTCGAGGATGTGGCCGGATTGCTGGGCGAAGTCGCGGCGCAACTGCTGGAGCAGCGCGTGGGGATCGAGGTTATCGAGGAGTGGATTGCCGAGCCAGTAGGCCTCGACGATCTCGGGGTCGAGCAGGCCGTCCAGAAGGCCCTCTAGCTGGCCACCGCGGCCAGCTCCCTCAGCGATCGCGTGCAGGTACGGCCAGGCGCCGTCGAAGCTGCGCGCCCACTGCTCGGTCGCCTTCCGCTCTGCAACCCCCGAGACTGCCGCACCCGAGACCGCACCACCCGAGGCACCACCAACCCCCAAATGCGCCACTGTCTGGCGGGTGTCGGACGGCCCGCAGTACCCGAGGGCATTCGGCGGGTAGGCGTAGCGCGCGAAGAGCGCGGCTCCCTCATGAACCGCCGCCCCCTCGCGAACCAAGCGAGCACCCCGCGTTTCACCACCATCGCTCATGTCAGCAGATGCGGGGTAGTTGTTCTCCGGCGGGGAGGTCGACGACGCGGGTTCCGCCGAGCGCGGTCTTGGCGACGACCATGCCGGGGTGCTCGGTGACGACCTCGCCGATGATGGTGGCGTCGCGGCCGTGGGGGTGCTCGTGCATGGCGGCGAGGACGGTGTCGGCGTCGTCGGGCGCGACGAACGCGATGAGTTTCCCTTCGTTGGCGACGTAGAGGGGGTCGAGGCCGAGGAGCCCGCAGGCGTCGCGAACCTCGGGCGGGATGGGCAGGGAGCGCTCGTCGAGTGCGGCGCCGAGGTGGGCGGTGGTGCAGATCTCGTTGAGGGCGGCGGCGACTCCGCCGCGGGTGGGGTCGCGGAGGACGTGGATGTCGGCGCCGGTGGCGATCATGGTGGCGACGAGGCCGTTGAGGGCGGCGGTGTCGCTGCGGATGGTGGTGCCGAACTCGAGTCCTTCGCGGCAGCTGAGGATGGCGACGCCGTGGACGCCGATGTGACCGCTGGCGATGATCTTGTCGCCTGGCCGGGCGCGCTGGGGGCGGATGTCGACGCCCTCGGGGATGATGCCGAATCCGCTGGTGTTGATGTAGACGCCGTCGCCGTGGCCGGAGTCGACGACCTTCGTGTCCCCGGTGACGAGCTTGGTCCCGGCGGTGGTGGCGGCGGCGCCGAGGTCGGCGGCGATGCGGTGGATGATGCTGAGCGGGGTACCTTCCTCGAGGATGAATGCGGTGGACAGCACGAGGGGTTGTGCTCCAGACATGGCGATGTCGTTGACGGTGCCGTTGACGGCGAGGTCGCCGACGCTGCCGCCCGGGAAGATCATGGGCTTGACGACGAACGAATCTGTGGAGAACGCGACGCGGGTGTTGCCGACGGTGACGACGGCCGAGTCGGTCATCTCCCCCGCGGCCGCGGCACCGAAGGCGGGCAGGAACAGGTGCTCGATGAGCTCGCCGGACATGGCTCCGCCGCCGCCGTGGCCCATGACGATGTTCGGGGAGTCCCGCAGCGGCAGGGGGCACGCCCAGCCTTCAAGGTCGAGGGTCGCTGCATGGCCGTTGCGGGCAGGCTCAGGCATGGGTGGCCTCCTGGATGTCGAGGCGGCGGTAGAGGTAGTAGGCGGCGCAGGCTCCCTCGGACGACACCATGGTCGCTCCGAGCGGGGTGCGTGGGGTGCATTGCTTGCCGAACGCGGCGCACTCGTGGGGCTTGATGAGTCCTTGCAGTACCTCGCCAGAGCGGCAGATGGCGGATTCGTCGGTGTGGATGTCGTGGACGTGGAAGCGGTGCTCGGCGTCGAACTCGCGGTACTTGGGCGCGAGCTGCCAGCCGCTGTCAGGGATGGTGCCGATGCCGCGCCAGCCGCGGTCAGTGATCTCGAAGACGTCGTCGAGCATCTGCTTGGCGGGGAGGTTGCCCTCGGGCCGCACTGCTCGTTGATAAGCGTTGTCGAGGTGGTGCTCCCCCTTCTCCAGCTGCTCGACGGTGCGGCGGATGCCCTCAAGGATGTCGAGGGGCTCGAAGCCGGTGACAACGATGGGTACCTGGTACTTGTCGCACAGTGCTGGGTACTCCTCGGTGCCCATGACCGAGCACACGTGCCCGGCGGCGAGGAAGGCCTGGACGCGGCAGGTGGGTGATTCCATGATCGCGGCGATCGCCGGTGGCACGAGCACGTGGGAGACGAGGAGCGAGAAGTTGTGGATGCCGTGGCGCTTGGCCTGGTAGACGGTCATGGCGTTGGCGGGGGCGGTGGTCTCGAACCCGATCCCGAAGAACACGACCTGCCGATCTGGATTGTCGCGGGCAATGCGGAGCGCGTCGAGCGGCGAGTAGACGACACGGATGTCGCCGCCCTGGCTCTTGATGCGGAAGAGGTCGGACTCGCTGCCGGGGACGCGCAGCATGTCGCCGAAGGAGCAGAAGGTGACGTCGGGGCGGGCGGCGATCTCGAGCGCCTTGTCGATGATCTCGAGCGGCGTGACGCAGACGGGGCAGCCGGGGCCGTGGATCATCTCGATGCTGTCGGGGAGCAGCTGGTCGATGCCGTGGCGGATGATGGAGTGCGTTTGCCCGCCGCAGACCTCCATGATCGCCCACCGCTGGGTGGTGGTGTCCCGGATCTGGTCGAGGAGCTTGCGGGCGAGGTCGGGGTTGCTGAACTCGTCGAGGTATTTCATGACGCTGCTGCCTTCCCATTTGTGCCGCCGGGCTGGTGCGCACCAGTCCCGGGCGGGTCGAGCCCGGCTTGCTTGGCGGCGAGCGCGAACTGGTCGCCGAATTCCTCGTCGAGAACACCGAGCTGCTCGAACTCGGCGAGGGTCTTCTTGGCTGATTCCTCGTCGAGGCGCTGGATGGCGAACCCTACGTGGACGATCACATAGTCACCGATGGTGGCGTCGGGGATGTAGTGCAGGCAGACGTCCTTGTGGACGCCCCCGAAGTCCACCTCGGCCATCAGGGTGCCGTCCCGTTCCTCCAGGCCGAGGATCCTCCCCGGTACTGCTAGGCACATCGTCTACCTCCTCGTTTCGCGGGCGGGCTCGCTGCCAGCCCGATGGGTCATCGCATGGCTGCCACGATCAGTTGGCCGAGCGCGATACCGCCGTCATTGGGCGGCACGCGCCGGTGGGTGAGGACCCGGAATCCCGCGTCTTCGAGGCCCTGGCGGGCGAGCGCGAGCAGCAAGGGATTCTGGAACACTCCGCCGGTGAGCGCGACGGCGCCGAGGCCGCTGGATGCGCGGGCATCGCATGCCCATCGGACAGTGAGCCCGGCGATGGTGGCGTGGAACCGGGCTCCGATCGCCGCGACGGAGGTACCGCTACGCAGGTCCGCGATGACGGCGGCAAGCAACGGCGCGGGGTCCGCGATGCCACCCGCCATGCCGACCGGATAGGGGCTGGCCTCCGGGTGCTGGCGCGCGTAGCCCTCGAGCTCGATGGCGGCCGCGGCCTCGTGGTCAACGACTTGTCGTGCCCCGGCGAGGGCGGCGACGGCATCGAAGAGCCGCCCCATGCTGGTCGTGGGTGCGCAGCCGAGGCCCGTGTCGAGCTGGTGGCGCAGCACTTGCCGCTCGGCGTCGGGGCAGGCCGCCACGGGCGGGAGGTCCTCGTCCCAGTCGAGGCCCGCGGCGTGCAGGTGGGCGAGCGCCATCCGGTAGGGGCGGCGCACTGTCACATCCCCGCCCGGCAGTGGCACTTCCTTGAGGTGTCCGAAGCGCTGCACGTCCTTGTAGCCGCCGATCAGTACCTCCCCGCCCCACACGGCACCGTCGGTGCCGTATCCGGTGCCGTCGTAGGCGAGGCCGATCACGGACTCGGTGTCGTCGAGGCCATGCTCGGCCATCACGGCCGCCAAGTGCGCGTGATGATGCTGGACAAGGTGCACGGGACGTTCCCCGGCGTGGCGGCGGGCCCAGGCGGCGGAGCGGTACCCGGGGTGCGCGTCGATGGCGAGCTGCTCGGGCTCGACGCCAGTGAGCTGCTGGAGGTGCTGCTCGGTAGCTGTCAGCGCCCGCAGTGTCGCGAGGTCGTCCATATCGCCGATGTGCTGGCTGAGCCAGGCGTACCGGCCGTCGGCCACCGCGCAGGTGTTCTTCACGTCCGCGCCAACGGCGAGCGTCGGTCGCACGCGGATCGGCAGGGCCAGCGGCAGGGGCGCGTATCCGCGGGAGCGGCGCAACGGCATCTCGGTGTCGTCGACCACACGCGCGACGGAATCATCGCACGGCACAAGGATGGGCCGGTCGTGCAGCAGGATCGCATCAGCGATGTCCCGCAGGCGCTCGGTGGCGTCGTCGTTGCGGTAGGCGATCGGTTCCCCTCCAAGATTGCCGGAAGTCATCACCAGCACCTCGGGGCCGGGTGGATCACCGGGCAGGCCGAGCAGCAGGTGGTGCAGCGGGGTATAGGCGATCATCACGCCCACATCAGGGATCCCGGGCGCCACGCCTGTGGCGAGTGGCTCGTTCTTCGCGAGCAGCAGGATGGGGCGCTGTGGGCTGCTCAGCACGCGGGCCTCGTTGTCGTTGATGCGGGCGATGCGCCGGGCGGCGGCGAGGTCGCGCACCATCACCGCGAACGGCTTGCTCGGGCGGTGCTTGCGGTCGCGCAGGGCAGCGACGGCGGTGTCGTTGGTGGCGTCGCAGGCGAGGTGGAAGCCGCCGATGCCTTTCACGGCGATGATGTGGCCGGTGGCGAGCAGCTCGCGGGCGCGGGCGAGCGCCACCTCGCCACGCAGGTTGCCAGCGGGGTCGATGAGCTCGAGGGTGGGTCCGCAGCCGGGGCAGGCGATGGGCTGGGCGTGGAAGCGCCGGTCGGCGGGGTCGCGGTACTCGGTGGCGCAGTCCTCGCACATCGGGAAGCCGGACATGGTGGTCGAGCACCGGTCGTAGGGCAGTTCCCGGATGATGGTGAAGCGTGGCCCGCAATTGGTGCAGGTGATGAAGGGGTGGCGGTAGCGGCGATCGGCGGGGTCCTGCAGCTCGCGCAGGCAGTCCGCGCAGATCGCGACATCCGGCGACGCGAGAGTACGCCCGCCGGCATGGTGCGAGGTGCTGGCGATGCGGAACCCCGTGCCACCGCGCGGCGGGACTGGCTCCACGCGCACCTGCTCGACCACGGCGAGCGGGGGCGGCTGCTCCCGCACGCGCCGCGCGAACTCCTCCACCGCCGCGGCGGTGCCCTCCACCTCGATGATGACGCCGTCGCTATCGTTGCTGACCTCCCCGCTCAGTGCTAGCTCGGATGCGGTGGCGTAGACGAAGGGACGGAAACCGACGCCCTGGACGACACCGTTGACGTGGAGCCGCTGCCGGATGCGCGTCATGGTGGATCACCGCGCGGGGAGGCGCGCCCCATCATCTCGAGCCCGGCGCGCGCCTGGGCAGCTCCTTCCGGGCTGGTGCGCTCGACCGCGAAGCCCATATGGATGATGACCCATTCGCCCGGCCGCACGGGCTGCTCGTCGAGCATGCCGATATTGACCTTGCGCAGTTGCCCCTCGACGTCGACGAGGGCGAGCTGGTCGCCGTAGCCGTCGAGCATGTGGTCGACGCGGCCGGGGATACCAAGGCACATGGGTCAGCCCTCCGTGCTCGCGGTGGCGAGATGCGTGGCGATGGTGTCCGCGACAGCGCGGGCGGCAGTGGCCACGGCGGCCTCGAGCGGCGGGGAGAGCCCGATGCCCTCCTCGAGGGTGGCGGCCTCGCAACCGACGACGAACGTGCGGGGCAGGGCGCCGCCGAGCGCGTCGAGGGTCGCGAACACGGCAGCGGGATCCATCGCGTGCCCGTCGATGCCCGAGGCATCCCGGGGCACCGCGGTGGAGCGCAGCGCCACGAGGTCCGGGGCCTCCACCTCGAGGATGTGCACGGTGCCGGGGCTGCCGCGGGACGGGATGGCATCGACGAGGATCAGCGCGTCCCAGTCCTCGAGGAGGTCATAGGCGAGGTGCATGCCGCGGATGCCGTAGTCGACGCAGCGCACCGTGCCCGGCAGGGCGATGGTGCCCTCCCCGAGGAGGCGCAGCACGGCGGGGCCGAAGCCATCGTCACCGAGAAAGATGTTCCCGATGCCTGCCACGAGCACGTGTGCCGCCATGCCTGTCCTCCTACATCTGCCGCATGCGCATGTACCGCTTCATGTCGGGGATGCTCTTTATCCCGACCATCACCCCGAGTGCCGCGATGGCCGACATCACGGCGGTGGTGATCATGCCGACGATTCTCATGGCGTTGTCTCCTTCCAGGTCCGAGCGCCCTCGCCGCCGTGGGATTCACGGTTCGGCCCGGGGGGTGGCTCGTGGGATGCGCCGGGCAGGGGCTCGAGCTCGCTCGGCGCGAAGTAGAAGTAGCGGCCGAACCAGTCGTGCAGGTCGGCCGCCGGATCATCGACGAGCACCAGCCCGACGTGGGTGGAGCCGTCGACATCGGTCTGCACGTTCGCCACGCGCGCCACCTGGTCGCGGAAGAAGATGTCCTGCGCGTCGGCGCCACGCTGCGGATGCACCCGCACGAGGCTGCCCTTGCCGATGGTGGTGCCGGCGATGACGGTGGTGGCGGTGTCGGGATCGACGCTGGAATCCACGCCCGGGTCCCACCAGGGCTTGTCGCCGGGGATAGCTGGATCGGGCTCGCGGTAGGTGGGGATCTCGTCGCGGAAGGTGCCGTGCAGCGCGGCGAGCGATTCTGCCGTTGAGTGGTCGGCGCGGTCGACGATCTCGGCGGCGAGAGGGTCGGTGGCCCGCGCGAGCTCCTTCTCGGCATCGGTCATGGCCATGACGCGCAGGGTGAGGATCTCGTCGATCTCGGTAGCGTCGAACATGGGGCCGGTGCTCTCCCCGGCGATCTCGGGATAGTCGTAGAGGATGATCGGCGAGACGAGCATGATGCGACGCTCGCCGGGTGCTCCGGCAAGCACGGGGAAGCAGCGATGGTGGGTGCGGGCGCGGGCGGCGTCCTCGGCGGCGGGGTCGGGCTCGAGCAGGGATACGAATTCGCCATCGGGGGTGGTGACGATCAGGTGGGCGCCGAGCAGCGAGTGGCGTACCGCGTCGGTGCGGGGGTCGGGACCGGTGGGCTCGGCGCTGGTGTTGCGGACCTCGAGGGCGAGGGTGCTGAGGCCGTCGGCCATCGGGGTCCGGCGCAGGATCGCCTTGGCGCGCAGGGGCCAGCGAGTGCGGCGCAGCCGGCATTCGGGGCCGAGCGTCTCGATGTCCTCGCCGCCCTCGATGCTCACCTCGCGCACCGGCGCCACGGCATGTCCGGTGGTCCCGGAAAGATCCCATTCGAGGTCGATCTCGTGGGCGATGGCCTCGTCCCAGCTGACATACCGGCGCTCCCCCACCCACGCCTCGGGCACGGGCACGTAGCGGCCATCGCGCAGCTCCTCGATCGCGCGGTGCTGCAGCTGCAGGAAGCGCAGCGTGGCCTGGATGCGGGTCCCGCCGCGCAGCAGGAGCTCGGTGGACAGGCGCGCTTCCTCGCCGGTGCTGGACTCGGCGGCGCCGGGCGGGCCGAGCACCCCGAACTGCCAGCGTGCCTGGTTCTTCCGCGAATCAGCCCGGTAGGGATACAGCAGGTAGCCCTCGTAGAGGATCGCGTCGGCCACGGCGCGGGCGCGGGCCAGGCTTTCGGTTCCGCCGGTGGTGGGTGTCATGCTCATGGCTCCTCCCCTGCCTCGCGCTCGTGCAGCATCAAGAGCGACACCGCTGCGTCGAGCGAGGTCAGGCCCTTCGCGGACTTGTAGCGCAGCAAGTGATTCATGGTGCTGGTCTCGAGCCGCAGCCAGCCGCTGCCCGGGAAGTGCTGGGCGATCAGGTCATGCCACACCTGCACTGGCATGTCATGGTTGGCCTCGCAATGCCACGGGATGCGCTGGACGTGGATGCTGTCGCCGCTGCGGGTGAAGATGGTGCCGCTGAACAGGAACACCATGGGCACGGCGCCATGCTGCTCCCCCGCCGCCTGATCGAGGGCGTGCAGGTACTTCGACGCGGTGACCTCGAAGTCGTAGGTGCATTGCATCGGCAGCGCCACATCGTAGGTGCCGACGAAGCCGGGCACGGTGGTGGCGGTGTGCAGCCAGGGGAACGGGCGCACGCTGGAGGACCATTGCTCGCGAGGGCCGAACATGTCGCGCAGCCCGGCGGCCTCGTCGTCGCTGTAGGGGCGGCGCTGGGGCTCGATGCGGATCTGGCAGTTGAGCACCATCGCGTGCACCTGCACGCCGGTGCTCTCGGTGATGCGCAGGCTCGCGAGCAGGTTGGGGGTGGCGGCGTACTTCTCGGGGGCCACCTCGATGACGTCGAACGCGAGCTCGGTCACCGGGTGCCCCCTGCGCGGGCGGCGGGACGGGCCCGGGCGGCGAGGGGGTCCTCGGGCACGCGGATGAGCAGTGCCTCCACATCGGGCAGCATGGTGGACAGGTGCGGGAGGGATGCGGTGATCTCCTCCCATTTCCGCATGTCGAGCTCGGATTCGGTGGCTCCGGCGGGGCCGGGATAGAAGGTGACCGTGTGGCCGAGCTTGGAGTTGTGGAAGCAGAACGCGAGACCGACGGGGATGTCGAGCGCGGCCCACTCCTGCCGCGTGAGCCCGTCCTCGGCGAACGAGAGGTAGCGATCCGGGACAGATCGGAATCGCTGGCCCGCGTGCGCCTCGGTGAACAGGAGGTAGCACGGGCGGCACACGCACATCAGTTGCCGCCCCTGCACGTCCACGACATGCGAGTGCTCCTCCTCGATAGGGACAGCGCACATGTCGCAGCGCTCCCCCGGCTTCATCTCGGGCTGGGAGGCCCGTATTCGCCGCAGCACGTCGAGCGGCGAATCGCCGGCCCCGCTCACTGGTCGGCCCCCGCGGGCAGCGCTACGGCCAGCACGCCCTCGCGCCGCAGGACGGGCAGCGGGGCCAGGTGCTCGCCCGCGTGCTCGGCGCTACCGTCATCGAGGCTGGCGCCTGCGCGGCCGATGTCGAAGTGGGCGCGGCAGCGTGGGCACCGCAGGACGGCGGTCCGGGTCCCGGCCTGCCGGTGCAGGACGGCTCCGGCCATGGAACCGAGGCAGTGCCCGCAGCGGTCGATGAAGGCGTAGAGCTCATCCCCGCTGCGGCAGGCGAGGATCGTGGTGTAGCCGATCGCGAATCCCGCGACCTCGCCATCGGCAAGGCTCTCGAGATCGGGCAGCGCCGCCCAGTTCGCATGGTGCGGCTCGTCCCCGCTGCCAGACCCGTTGCCGGCCCCGTTGCTGCTGGCCCCGTTCTGGTGGACCTTGGCGAACAGAGTGTCCGGCGCGATGAGCCCGCTCGAGCCGTGATCGGCCTGCTCCCCGGTATCGACCTGTATGTCGGTGATCTCGGGGGCCGCTGACCGTACCGCGTCCTCCACTGCGAGCTCGAGGGTCACCGAGGAGGACGGGCAGCTCTTGCAGGTGCCCTGGAACCGCAGGCGGACAACACCATCCTCGACGCCGACCAGGTCGACATCGCCGCCATGGGAACCGAGGTAGGGGCGCACGCTATCGAGCGCCTTGCGCACGCGCGCCTCCACATCGTCGGGATGCAGGCCGTGGACGAGCAGCAGGCTGGCCACGAGGTCATCATCAGCGATCGTGCGGAGGATCACGCCGGAATCGTGCTCCCGGATGACCCGCAGCACCTGCTCGAGCCCGGCCCCGTACAGGCCCACTACCTCCCGGACGAGGGACTCGGCGCGCTCCCGCGCGACGGGGCCGCTCGCCGACATCGCGTCGAGCAGCCCGTCGATGCGGTCACCGGCGTCGCGCCAGGTTCCCGGGCTCCCGGCAGGCATGCGATCACTCGCCCGTCAGCGACTGGGTGGGCGAATGCAGCTTCTCCAGGGTTTTCCCGCCACCGAGGTACATGTGCACCCCGCACGGCAGGCACGGATCGAAGCTGCGGACGGTCCGCATCACGTCGATCCCCTTGAAGTTCTCGAGATCGTTCTCCTCGAAGATGGGCTGTCCCTGCACCGCATCCTCGTACGGGCCCGGCGTGCCGTAGCTGTCGCGCGGGTTGGCGTTCCACGGCGTCGGCGGGTACGGATGGTAGTTGGCGATCTTGCCGTCGCGGATCACCATGTGATGGCTGAGCACGCCGCGCACCGCCTCGGTGAAGCCGCACCCGATGCCCTCGTCCGGCACCTCGAACTTCTCCCACGTCTTCGTGCGCCCGGCCCGGATCTCCTCGAGCGCCTTCTCGCAGAAGTGGAGCGCGCACGCGGCGGCGTAGGCCTGGAAATAGGTGCGTGCCCGGTCCCGCTCGATGGTGTTGGAGCCATGCTTGGGGATCTTCCACTCGAAGCTGACCGGGCCCTTGAGCGCGGTCTTCGGCAGGTTGATCTGCACGCTGTGGCCGGTGGACTTGACGTAGCCCACGTCAACGAGCCCGGCGAGCGCCGTCGACCAGAGACGAGCCAGCGGGCCCCCGCCGGTGTCGAGGGCGAGGTGATCGGTGCCGTCGAACCAGCGTGGCGACATCACCCAGGAGTACTTGTCGTCCATGTCGCGGCGCTGCGGGCGCGGGTTGGTGTGCTGGTTCCAGGGGTGGCGACGATCCACGGGGTTGCCCAGCGGATCGCGGGTCACGAACATCTCCTGGTCGGTCCAGTCGTCGTAGTAGGAGGAGCCGAGCAGGATGCGGATGCCCAGGTTGATGTCCACCAGGGAGGTCGTCACCAGCTTGCCGTCCACGACGATGCCGGGGGTGACGAACATCCTGCGTCCCCACGCCTCCATGTCCTTGTAGGCGAAGTTGCAGATGTCGGGATCCTGGAAGGAGCCCCAGCAGCCGAGCAGGGTGCGGCGCAGGCCCACCTTCTCGTAGCCGGGCAGTGCTTCGTAGAAGAAGTCGAACAGGTCGTCGTGCATGGGCACGACCTTCTTCATGAACTCGACGTAGCGCATCAGCCGGGACATGTAGTCGGTCATCAGCTGGATCGTCGCGACGGTGCCCACGCCACCGGGGTACAGCGTGGACGGGTGGACGTGGCGGCCCTCCATCAGGCAGAACATCTCGCGGGTGGAGCGGGAGACCGCGAGGGCCTCGCGGTAGAACTCGCCGGAGAACGGGTTGAGCGACCGCATGATGTCACCGATGGTGCGGTACCCGTGCTCCCCTGCGTGCGGGGCCTCGGTCTTGTTGGCGCGCTCGAGCACTCCCGGGTTGGTCTCGGAGACCATCTTCTCGCAGAAATCAACACCCACCAGGTTCTCCTGGAAGATGTTGTGATCGAACATGTACTCGGCGGCCTCGCCGAGATTGATGATCCATTCGCCGATGTGCGGCGGCTTCACCCCGTAGGCCATGTTCTGCGCGTAGCAGGAACAGGTGGCGTGGTTGTCGCCGCAGATGCCACAGATGCGCGAGGTGATGAAGTGCGCGTCGCGGGGGTCCTTTCCCTTCATGAAGATGGAGTAGCCACGGAAGATCGACGAGGTGCTGTGGCACTCCTTGACGACCTTCTGCTTGAAATCGATGGTGGTGTAGATGCCCAGGCTGCCCACGATCCGGGTGATCGGATCCCAGTTCATCTCCACCAGGCCGTCCGCGTTCTCCTTGATAGGCGGCGGGGTGGGCAGCGGCCCGGGCCCGTGAATGGTTGACGTCATCGCATGCCTCTTCGCTTCTACCGGCCTGCTACCAGGTGCGGGTGGCGCCGGTGGTCAGTTGATCGCCTCGGACGCGCCACTGGGGTTCCCGGTCAACGGTGTGGGATGTCATGTTGCGCAGGCTGCGGATCACCGATCCGTACACGCCTATCGCCGCGCTCGACAGCTTTCCGCCGGGCGGTTCATCCATGAACGGCATGAACATGTCGGGGAAGCCCGGCATGGTGCAGCCGATGCAGATGCCACCGACGTTCGGGCATCCACCAACCCCGTTGATCCAGCCTCGCTTGGGCACGTTGCACTTGACGACCGGGCCCCAGCAGCCCAGCTTCACGATGCACTTCGGGGAGCCATACTCGGTCGCGAAATCGCCTTCCTCGTAGTAGCCGGCGCGGTCGCAGCCCTCATGGACTGTCTTGCCGAACAGCCACGTGGGGCGCAGTGCCTCATCGAGCGGGATCATCGGCGCCTGCCCCGACGCCTGGTAGAGCAGGTACGTGAGCGTCTCGGACAAGTTGTCGGGGTGGATGGGGCAGCCCGGCACGCACACGATCGGGATGCCGGCCTTGGTCTTCCAGTCCCAGCCGAGATAGTCAGGAACGCCCATCGCTCCGGTGGGGTTGCCCGCCATCGCGTGGATGCCGCCATAGGTCGCGCAGGTTCCTACTGCCACGACCGCGGTGGCCTTGGGGGTCAAGCGGTCGAGCCATTCGCTGGTGGTGATGGGCTGGCCATCCTCGTCGTTGCCGAAGCCGCACCAGTAGCCATCGCTGGCGTGGATCCGCTCGTTGGGGATCGAGCCCTCGACGACGAGGACGAACGGCTCGAGCTCGCCGCGATCGGCTTTGCGGAACCATTCGAGGAAGTCGTCAGCTCCCCCTTCGGGCCCGCATTCGAAGTCGATGAGCGGCCAATGCACAGCTATCTGGGGAAGTCCTGGCAGGGCACCGAGGGCGATCTCCTCGATGGTGGGCTGGGTGGCTGCGGTCAGGGCCACCGAATCGCCGTCGCAACTGAGTCCTGCGTTGATCCAGAGGACATGGATCAAGGGGGTTTCTTCTGCTGTAGCCGCCGTGTCAGACATGGTTGCCACTTTCCGGGGCAGGGCACGCGCAGGCCCGCAGGCCCCTGCGTCACCGGAGTCGACCCTCGGCCCACTTGCGTGACGTAGATCACATTCTAGGCGATCATGATTAGTCTGGTCAAAGGTCGATTTGGCGCTTTACCTGCAGGTTCGTAGGTTTGGCTAGCCTAATTGGCCGCCTGTGCGGAGAATGGCCAAGTGGCAGGATCGCAGGGCGGAAGCACCAAGGACACGTCGCACCGCGCCTCCCCTGCACGCTCGAACGCATCGATTCTGACGATCCGGTCGAGGGGTTCATCGAACTCCTTCTGGCAGCCCCGCAGCGGCCGTCGGCCCTGATTCGCTAATGCGCTCGCGAGCATTCGTCTTCCAAATAATTCCAGAGAACGCCACACAGTCAGCCACAAGCTGCATAGCGTGTAGCACTAGAAACCAGCCGAACACTACTCGACGAACGAATCACGCAACGCGCAGCTTCGTCAATCTAGGATCGCTAACTTCCCGTCCGCCAAAATCATAGCGAGGAGACCAATCATGGCAAGGCGACCCCGGTCCCACCGCAGCTCTAGCAGGCACACCAAGTCCACGTATGGCACAGATCTGGGACTCAGCACGTCACAAAGCTCTCACGAGAATCCCGGTCGCGCCCCTACTGCGAACGAAGTGGACTGGGTGCGGCAGCAGCAAATCGATCGAAAAAGCGCAGAGATTGCTAGGAGTCGCGAAGCTGAGCGTCGAGCCAAGCGAGCGCGGCACTATGCTGCGTTGAAGTATCGTCCAAACGATCCCGCTATCCTACGTGACATCGCAGATCTCGAATCTATTGCAACCGATGCCCGGAATAGCCGCGACAATCCACGGAAACCGGGGGTTCGCAGAAACTACCATGATGATGACAACAGCTTGTTCGGCACAAGGGTGGTGCCTGGGGGGCTCCCCGGGCATCGAAGGCGGCATTGATACGAAGCTGCTTCAGGCGGTGCCCCCACCAACTAGCTGCCATAGCTCTTCCGCTCCTGCGAGCGAGCGCTGCCCTATGCTGCAACTTACTCGGTGCGGCGTCTGCGCAGGAAGTCGTAGATCGAAGCTCACCCTGCCCGATCTCCACGATTCTTGCGGCTACGGAGCCGCAGTTCGCGCATTGGGCATGGATCTCGCGGTGGGGAAAGGTGCATATTCCCGGGCAGCCTTTTGTGCTCACGGACCACAGCGATGGAGGGTGCCGGTCGCCTGCGGGATTCTCCACTACCGAGGTGAAGGGGCGACCCAATGCATCCACGGCCTGCAGAGTTGGCTTGAGTGACCAGGTGGGTCTCGGCTGCGCGCTCCGCCCCTCGATTACCGGAAGTCGCACGGCCCAGCAGGGAGCGCCCCAATGGCAGCATGGGAGGCAGGCATTGTCCACCTGGCCCTTAGAACCGCACCCGAACACCCGGCTGCTCCGTGATACTCCAAGGCTTGGCGATACATTCGTCGCCATGGAATACAGAATCAACGACGATCGTCGGCGGGACCGCTCAACGCGGCGGAGGGGTTTAGGTGCGCTGGGGGGGTCGTGTTCGCAGCCGAAATGGCGCTTTCGGAGTATTTATTGGCCTTGGACTGGTCGGGATCGGGATTCTTGCCAACAATTGGGGCTTTTTCGAGCCTGCCAGCCTGGAGAACCTCGCGAAGTACCACGCCGATGTGATCCTCGTCGACTCCCGGTCCTCCGACAAGCTAGAAGCCCTCAAGGACCAGCCGATCTGGCAGAACCTGCCTGCTGGCGAAGCAGGCCAGCAATACCTGTGGTACCCGGCCGCGCCCTACAGCTACAAGTCCTACGCCCCGCTCGTCCGCGGGTACGCGACGCACATCGAGGGAGCGCGGTCGGCTCGCCGCAGCTAGCATCCGCTACTCGACGCCGCACCCCGGATCGTCAACGCTGACCGTTGTGGGTCCACCATCGGACGAGGCGTAGAGAACATAAAGGACCAACGGTCCGTCGCCGCGATTGATCCCCACGTGCGAGGCTCCCTCGCCCGGCACCTCCTCGATGAACGACCCCATCGAATCAACCCGCTCCGCGCAGTCGCTATAGATCCTCGTCAGCGTTCCGCTCGCCACATAGCCGTACACCGGGTTCTCGTGCCAGTGCCATCCGGTGTAGCCGCCCGGATCGATCTCGATCATGCGGAACGAGAAGCCCGTGGTGTTCCCCATGCCACCCCACACGCTGAACGGCACCTCGAAGGCACCCACCTCCTGGCTCTCGACCCCGGATGAGGGCGAGGCACCAGCAACACCGCCGAACGCGGTCAATGCGAGCGCGGCCCCAGCAGCTAGGGAGGCAGCGCGAGTCGAGAATTTCATGATCCTGGCCTTTCAACCCGTGGTTTCCAGCGACAACGCATTCAGCTCGGACCGCCATTGCTCCATGCCCTCGCCCGTCCACGCGGAGAGCGCGATGATCCGGACGTCCGGGTTCACCGACCGCGCGTACGCCGAGCACTTCTCGATGTCGAAGTCGACATACGGCAGCAAATCCGTCTTGTTGACGATCACCAGGTCCGCGGCGGCGAAGATGTGCGGATACTTCAGCGGCTTGTCGGAGCCCTCCGTCGTGGAGATGATGACGACCTTCAATTGCTCGCCCAGATCGAACAGGGCAGGGCAGACCAGGTTGCCGACGTTCTCGATCAGCAACAACGTGCCGTCGCCTGGCTGGAGCTCATCGAGCGCGGACCGGAGCATGGACGCGTCGAGATGGCATCCCGCACCGGTGTTGACCTGCACCACGGGGGCCCCGGTCGCGGCGATCCGATCGGCGTCGAGCAGGGTCTCCTGATCGCCCTCGATCACCGCGACTGGCCGCTCCGCGCGGAACTCCCGGATCGTCTTCTCCAGCAGAGTGGTCTTCCCCGCGCCCGGCGAGCTCATGAGATTCACCGCGACGATGCCATGAGCGTGCAGCCAGTGCCGGTTCTCGATGGCGATCAGGTCATTCTTCGCGAGCACCTTCTGCTCGAGCGAGATCGTCTCCACATGCTCGTGGTCGTGCGTGTGCGGGTGGTCGTGCGTGTGCGGGTGGTCATGCGCATGGTTGTGCTCATGCGCGTGGCCGCCGTCGTGATGGTGATGGTCATGGTCATGTCCCGGAGTGGATACCCGGGGGCCATCGGTTTCGCCGCATCCGCAGGTAGAGCACATCGCCTATCCCACCTTCATCGATTTGATGCACAACTCGCGACCGGCAAGCACATCCACATCGGCACTGCCGCAGTCGCATAGGAGAATCATGTCCACCAGCTCGAACTCGCGATCACAGGTCTTGCAGCGAGCACGAGCGGTGATGATGTCCAGATCGAGGGAAGCGCCATCCGCGAGCGTGCCGGCAGTCGCGAGCTCGAAGCAGAACTGCATGGCATCGGGGACGACCGCGCACAACGCGCCGATCTGCACCTGGACGGACCGCACCCGCCGACCTGCGGCATGCTCGCACACCGCATCGACGATGCTCTCGGTGATCGCCAGCTCATGCATCAGCCACCTCGAAATGGTCCCCTCCAGACTAGGCCTCGGAGTGTGACCTGGACAACAGTCTGGAGGGCGGCTTCTGCGGGGCTCACATCTCGCGCAGCACGCGCTTGAGCACCTTCCCGGACGGGTTGCGCGGCAGTTCATCGACGAACGCGACCTCACGGGGGACCTTGTACCGGGCAAGGTTCTGCTTGACGTATTGCTTCACGGTGTCCTCATCGAGGGTCTCGCGCGTGACGACGAACGCTTTGAGGCGCGCGCCGTACTTCTCGTCCGGCACCCCGAGCACCGAGGCCTCGACGACCGAGGGGTGCGAGGCCAGCAGTTCCTCGACCTCGCCCGGGAACACATTCTCCCCTCCCGACACGATCATGTCGTCGTCGCGGCCATCGATGAAGAGCCGCCCGCCAGAGTCGAAATGCCCGACGTCGCCGGTGGCCATCAGCCCATCGACCGACGCCTTGGTCCCCCCGCCCGTGTACCCCTCGAACTGCACGGTGTTGCCCACGAAGATCCGGCCCGTCATCCCAGCCGGCGCGGGCTTGTCGTCATCGTCGTAGACCTTGACTACGCTCCCGGCGACCGGCTTGCCGACGCAACCAGGCTCAGCGGAAAGGTCGTCGGGAGTCGCGACGGTCGCATAGGCGACCTCCGTCGAGCCATACATGTTGTAGAGGACGGGACCGAACGCATCCATCGCGCGCTTGCAGAGATCGGCACCAAGCTGCGCGCCGGCGACGAAGATGATGCGCAGCGACGACACGTCGTAGCGCGACACCCCGTGCTCGAGCATGCGGCTGAGCATCACGGGTGCCACGATCATGCCGGTGCTGCGATTGCGCTGGATGCTCTCGAGGGTCGCTTGCGGGGAGAACCGGCGGCGCAGCACCATCGTCGATCCCATGCCGATGGCGAGCAGCGCGTGCGCGAACCCGAGAGTATGGAACATCGGCGCGCATAGCTCGATGGTGCCGTTGGTGGTGAACGGGACCCGGCTCGTGATGCCGCCGATCGGCGCGAGTGACATCGGGTCAGGGCGGGGTGCCCCCTTGGGCGTGCCGGTCGTGCCGCTCGTCAGCAGGATGATCCTCGCGTGCACGCCGGGTCGAGGCGGTGCGGAGGAGGGCGCGGACGCCATCAGCGCCTCGATGGAATCCTGGCCCGGATCCTCGGTCCAGGCGCGGAACGCGCCCCGCGGTGGCGTGACACCGTCGAGCATCTCGGCATACTCGTCGTCGTAGACGAGCAGGTCCGTTCCCTCGCGCGTGGCGACGTCCCGGATCTGCGGCCCGGCGAAGTCGGTGTTGAGAAGGATGATGCGGGCACCGCACTTGGCTGCCGCGAGCAGCGCATCGAGGAACCCGCGATGATTCCGCGCCAGGATCGCCACGCCTTCCCCTGGCTGGAGGCCACGAGCGAGCCAGGCGTTGGCTAGCGCGTTCGACCTATTGTGGAGGTCCGAGAAAGTGAGCTCGCCACGCTCGTCGACAACCGCGGTCTTGTCGCCCCAGCGCGCGGCCGCGACTCCGACCGCACCGCCGATGAGCCCCCACCGCGCGATAGCGAGGCCACTGTTCGCCAGCGCGATCGGGGACATCAGGCCGAGGACACCGCTCTTGATCGCATAGCGCGAGTAATTGAGCTCGGCTCCCGCGCGCAGCGCCGCGGATTTGCCCATGATGACAGGGTTAATCACTTTCCCAACTTCCTTCGCACGTCGCCTGCACCCAGGAATCGCATCGTGCGCATGATCGCCTTGGATTTTGTCGCGGAGTACGGATACCACAGCAGCTTGGAGAGGGCTGAAACCTCGACCCGGTGGCTGACAAATGCTTGAGTCCTGGTGTATTTCCGGATGCCGTCGGCACCGCCGAACCTTCCCCCGATGCCCGAGGTCTTCCACCCGCTCTGGGGAACCGGGAAGCAGATGAGGTGGGCAGAGCCGTCATTGATGACCACGGAGCCCGCCTCGAGCCTCGCGCCCACCTCGCGCGCTCGTTCGGTGTTCCCACCCCACACGCTCGCCGAGAGTCCAAATACGGAGTCGTTGGCCAGCCCTACCGCTTCATCAGCATCAGAAACTCGCATGACTGGCAGGACCGGGCCGAATGTCTCCTCGTTCATCACGCGCATCGAATGATCCACGTTCGACAGGACTGTCGGGGCGATGAATTGGCCCGAACTGGTACCGCCGACATTGACCGTCGCACCTTTCGCTACCGCATCCGCGATGTGCTCGCCCACCAGCGCGACCTGCGACTCGGTGACCATTGCCCCAATGTCTGTGTCGAAGCCAGCTTCCCCGTCCTGGCGCAAGCCGCGAACCACCTTTGTCAGTGCCTCCACGAACTCCGGATAGATCGCATCCTCGACATAGATCCGTTCGACCGAGGTGCACATCTGGCCCGAGTTGACCAGCCCCCAGTAGGCGATGCCCTGGGCTGTCATCTGGATGTCCGCGTCTGCCAGAACGATGGCCGGGTCCTTTCCGCCGAGCTCGAGGCCGCACGGGATCAACCGTTCCGCCGCGCGCTTGCCCACGGAGATGCCGGTCTCGGTCGAACCAGTGAATTGCACGTAGTCAACGTTGTCGACGACCGCGGTTCCCACGCCACCGGATCCCACCGCGCAGGCGAGCACATCGGGTGCACCGATCCCGGCCCAGCCCTCGATCATGCGATGCACGGCGAGCGGGGTTTCCGTGGATGGTTTCACCACCACTGCGGCGCCGGCGAGAAGGGCCGGTATCGCATCGAACATCGACAGCGCGATCGGAAAGTTCCAGGGGCTGATCACACCGACTAGCTGATATGGCTTGTAGACCGTTTCGAGCCGTCGCGTCCTTGTGAGCACCGAGGCCGGCCAGGGCTTCTCCGGCGCGAGGAACTTGGCAGCATTGTTGGCGTAGTAGTTGAGATTGTCGATCGAGAAGGGGATCTCCAGCCGGGCATCGTGCTCGGACTTGCCTGTCTCCTGCCGCAGGATCTCGCTGATCTCGTCGTTGTGGTCGAAAAGCCAGTCGCGGTACTTGCGCACCCATTCGACACGTCCTTTGGTGCCAAGCGCCTCCCATTCGGGCTGGTGGGCGCGCACCCGCGACGCAATGCTGGCGACGTCTGCCGTCGAATGCGCGGTCAGCGAGCCCACGACCCGTCCGTCGACCGGCGAGGTGACCTCAACGGTTTTCCTGCTTTCGTCGATCGTGGTCATGCGGCTGCCTTTCGTGAGTGGCGGTATTGCTCGCGGGCTGCGCTGCGTCACATTCCCTGCTTGCTGTGCGCGCGCAGCTGGTAGAGCCCTGTCGTCGTCGCCACGACCGTGCCGTCCGTATCGGTGATCGTCGCATTGAGCTCAAAATCGGACTTGCCGTTCGCCGCTGCTTCCTCAGCGATCCGCTCGATCTCAGTGTCATCGAGCAGTGCCTCAGCCCGGACGTCGGTCTTGGCCGGGTGCTTGAAGGTGATCCGCAGATCCTTGACCAGCGGGTAGAACCGCGAGTTGTCGAAGGTTGCCACGGCGATCGCGCCACCGAGGATCTCCGCCACGGTGAACAGCACACCCGAATACATCACGCCGAAATGGTTGCCGTTTCCTTCCGCCGGAACGGTGGTAGCGGCGAATCCCCGACGGACCTCCACGGCTTCGACGCCCATCTTGTGAGCGATCGGGATGACCAGCCCGAGCGTGCCATTGATCATGTCCGCGAAGGGCGGGGACTCATTGGGGCCGGTCATTTCCTGAGCAAGCCTTTCGCGATGTGGGTGATCTGCACTTCATTGCTCCCCGCATAGATCATGAGCGACTTTGCATCGCGGGCCATCTGCTCGACCGCGTACTCGCGCATGTAGCCATTGCCACCGAGCAATTGCACGGCCTCCATCGCGACATCGGTGACAGCTTGCGACGAGTACGCCTTGATCGCGGATGCCTCCGCCAGGGTGGGCATCTTGCCGTCCCGCCCCATCTCGATGCCGCGGAAGACCATGTTCTCCACATTGATCCGCGCGATCTCCATGTTCGCGATCTTCAGCTGGATGAGCTGGAAGTCGCCGATCGGCTGGCCCCACAGCTCCCGGGACCTCGCGTAGTCGAGGCAGATGCGCTGGCATTCCTCGATGACGCCGAGGGCCATCGCTGCGACTCCCATGCGCTCGACGACAAAGCCTTCGCGCGCGCTGTCGCGACCGTCTCCGGTGCCGCGGCGCTCTTCGGTCTCGCCCAGGAGCCGGTCGCGGCCCAGGCGGACATTGTCGAAGAAGAGCTCACCGGTGTGGGAGGAGTTGATTCCCATCTTCTTGAAGGGCTTGCCCTGGGCGAACCCCTCCATGCCGCGGTCGAGGACAAAGCCGAGCACCTTGCGGTCCCGCTTAGCGACCGACTGATCACCCTCGTCGAGCTTCGCGTACACGATGACGACGTCAGCCTCGGGACCGTTGGTGATGAAGGTCTTCTGCCCATTGAGGATGTACCCGTCCCCGTCGCGCTTGACGTAGGACTTCATCCCGCCGAACGCGTCGGAGCCCGATTCCGGCTCAGTGATGGCCCAGGCCGCGAGCTTGTCAAAGGTCACGAGCTCGGGCAGCCACCGCTTCTTCTGGGCCAGCGTGCCTTCCTTCATGATGGTGGCGACACCGAGCCCCATGTGCACGCCCCAGGTGACGAACAATCCCATGCAGGCGGCGCACAGTTCCTTGGTGAGGATGATCGCCATCGTCTCCTGGCCACCGAGGCCACCGATCCCCTTCTTGCTGGGCGGGGGCTCCTCGCCCGCGGCGACGGCGGCTTCCTTGGCTTCTTCCTTCGCAATGATCTTCTGAAGCGTTTCGCTCGCCATCTGGTCGATCGCGAACGTCTTCATCATCTTGCGCAGGATGGGATAGGGCGATACCTCGCCTGATTCGAGCCCGTCGCGATAGGGCCGGACCTCGGCGTCCATGAAGCCGCGAACGGAGTCGATGATCAGATGGTCAGTCTCGGACCACTCGTACATGCAGGCCTCTCTGTCCAGCGCGAACAATTGATGACGCCTGTCCTCACAGTAAGATTGAGGACGGGCGTCGTCAATCTATCGCAAATGTGACGTGCGCCACAGCAACGCTACGCCGCTAGGATGAGTCGCTGCGTCCGAGAAGGGAGTCGTCGTTGACCGCGCGAGAGGAAACCAGGCCTACGCCGCCGCGAACATGGAGCGGCACGACGATGGATGAACGACGTGCTTTTCGCCGCGGCGCACTGTTGGACACCGCCCTCGACCTGATCGGCGAGAACGGTTGCGCGGCCGTGACAGTGCGCTCGTTGTGCCGAGCGTCAGCGCTCACCGATCGATACTTCTACGAAAGCTTCCCCAATCGGGACGCCTTGCTCGTCGAGCTCTACGAGCAGGTCGCCGCAGAGGCACACGATGCGCTCGTCGCAGCAGTGCCTGGCACCGCGCGGGAAGACGAGCAGATCCGGGCCGCGGTGGAGGAATTCGTCAGGCTCACCATCGACGACCCCCGCAAAGGCCGGCTGCTCCTCGTCGAACCGCTATCGGAACCCGCACTGAACGGCCTCAGCATCGCCACAGTCCCCCGGTTCACCAAGCTGGTCCTCCAGCAGATCCCCCACGAGCTCGGCCGCACCAAGCGTGCACTGATCGCGACCGGGCTCGCGGGCAGCCTCGGTGCGATCTTCCTCTCGTGGCTGTCCGGCCAGCTCAAAGCCACTCGCCAGGAGATCATCGACCACTGCGTAGAGATCCTGCTCGCCGCGACGAAAACTGGCGTGGCCACGCGATCCCCGGATAGTGCGTGAACCCCGGATAGTGCGTGACCGGGGAAACTAGGATCGAACCGTGTCGACATTCAACGGACTGCCCGCACATCCCCTCCTCGTTCACTTCATGGTGGTGCTGCCACCCGCGCTAGCGCTCCTGCTGATCACATGCGCCGTCTGGCCCGCGGCCCGCGAACGCTTCGTCGTCACCCTCCTGCCGCTATCACTGGTGATACTCGCCCTGACCCCCCTGACGACCAGCGCGGGCGAATCCCTCGCCGAAGTGTTCCCGCCCGAACTGATCGCCGAGCACAAAGAACTCGGCGAAACAATGATCTACTTCTCGGCCGCGCTCGTCCTGGTATCCGCCCTGGTCACCGGCGTTCACGTGCTCGGCAAGCAGCGCAAGCTCAACGCAGCCATCCCGACCGCCGTCGCCATAATCACCATCGTCGTGGGCATAGCCGTCTGCTACCAGACCTACCGCATCGGCGACTCGGGGTCACGAGCCGTGTGGGGCGGGATGACACTATCCCTCGATTCCGCGGCCACCGGGCACTGACGAGGCGGGGGGGGCGCGGGGGGCGTGGCGTGGCTGAATTGGGTGGTGTGGGACCGGGGCGGCCTGGGCTCGGTCGCCCACCCCCGATCGTGACAGCGTAGCCACGCTGGACGTGGCCAGTTCTTCACGATCGGCGGGCTCGGGACCCCCGCGCAGGCACTCACCCCGCCCACTGTGCGCTACATCACGCTCCCCGATGGAACCGTTCGTCGCTCCAATGCATCTATTCATGCATGGAGAGTCCACGACCGGGAGGAATCCGCGCATGACCCAGCCCCCTGTTCTTGGCGCGCCGGGCGGTCTGTGGATCACTCCGTCGGCGGTCACTGAATTGATCGGCGCTCTCGAGGCGTTCGCGAGCGAGATCGGCGCCCACCACGCTGCCGAGGTCACGGACGAAGTGGCAGCCGCGTTGCCTGCTTCCGATACTGCTCGTGCGCTGACCGAATTCTCCAGCGCATTGTCCGGGGCGCTGGCCCACATGTCGGATCGCGCTCTCGATCTGGCCCAGGTCGCGCGGCTGACCTGGAACGATATGGATGGTGCTGATGCGATTCTGGGCGCGGATATCGCGGGTATCGAGGGGGCGGAATGAGACCGACGCGTTCCCAGTGGGAGCAGACCTGGCCGGCGGTGCTGTCGGTGGGCGAGAACCGCGCGAGCCGTCTGGCCAGCACGATCCTCGAGGAGAGCAACTCCTTGATGCTCACGTTCACCAGCGAGGCGATCGAGTGGACGGGCGTTGCCCGTGACGCTGCCGAGGATCGTGGACACCGCGAGAATGGTCGGAACAAGAAGGTCGCGTTCGCGCTGGAGGACTTCGCGCTGGAGTGCACCGCCGCCATGAATGCGCTCGCTCCCCTGGTCAGCGATGTGCGATCCCTGTGCATGGGGGCGGAGGCGCAGGGCTTGACTGTCACCGATGACTGGACGGTCCACGTTCCTCCGTCCGCGGATTCCTCCACCGTCAATGAGGCAGCCACGTTGCAGGGGCGCCTGGCGAGCTTCATCGATGAGTTCGACCGCATCGACACCCGTACCGCGCGCGCTATCAACGACATCACGGCGGTCCTGCGGGAACATAAGCCCGAGGGAGAGGGGCTGTCCGCGAAGCAGGGCCGGGAGGCTGGGCAACTGCTCGGCAGCGAGCGGGAACTGACCGACAGCGAGCTCACGCGCATTGGCCAGGATTTGCGGACAGCCGGGCTCAGCGCCGAGCAGATCCGCGTGCTCGCCGAGGGAGGAACGGTCCTCGACGTGCCCGAATCGACCCGCGGATATCTGGGTGAGCTTGTTCGCACCGCGGGCCTCGACGGCATCATGCGCCTTCACGATTCCTTCGCCGCGCAAGCTACGCCCGAGAGCGCAGCGAATATCGAAGCCCTTGCCAATGCCGTACTGATCGTGTCGAACGAGAACATCGGCAGTGGCGGCGGCTCAACAGGTGGGTACGACGATCTGCCAGCCGATATCCGCGCTCTCATCGGCGACTGCTACGGCGATGGTCCAGATGCCAATGCCGAAGGCCAAGGCCCACCACCACGCCAGATGGCGGCTTTTGCTTCGCTTCTGGCCAGCTCCGATCCTTCCCTGCCCCCGGGCGAGCGCCTCGGAATCGAGCTTGGGCGGCATGCAGCCAATCTTGAGCTCGAAGCGCGGGAAGCACGCGATCACCGATCCTCGCCCAGCATGACTGGGATCGGCCTCGACACCTACTTCGCCAGCGAGCGCGACGAGCACTACAGCACCGCGCTCGAGGACCTGCTCGGTGTCGCTGCGCGCAACCCCGACGCGTCCGCCGCGCTGCTCGCCGGAACAACCAGCGACGGCCATGCCATCGAGGGCTACGACCGCGACCCCACTGTCATTCCCCTCATGACGCGCGACTGGGAGGATTCGCAGCCCATCACAGCGATGCTCGAATGGATCGGCACCGACGCCCTCAGCGACGATCCCGCCATCCGCGCGCGCGGGCAACACGGCTTCACCGACCTCATCGAGATCACCACCACAACCACCACCGGCAGCGGAGGCAACAACTTCCAGGAGCTGATGAGCACCAGCGGCGGCTCCCTCGGCCAACAGAACCCCGCCCTCGCCCAGCAGCTCGCCGCATCCTCCGCGCCCTACATGAACGCGCTCGGCGGGATGCACCACAGCCTGTCCGGCCTCGACGAGATCCGATACATCACCCCGGGCGACAGCGTTCGCTTCATGACGCTGATCAGTACCGACGAGAAAGCCGCAGAGGCACTCGCCGCGAATGTCGACATCCAGCAGGTGATGAACGCGAGCTCCGTGCCCAACGTCGGCGGCGCGGAAGCGCAATTCCTCGGCTCCGCCAATGGACGACTGTCGACATACCTCGAATCCGCGCTCACCGCCGAACAAGGCCACCGCGAGACCTACGCGCGCGAAGTCGACGACCACGTCAAGGCCACCCGCCAGGGCACGAACAGTGTTATCGCAGGCACCGTCGGCGCGCTCCCCACGGTCGGCGCGCCCGTCGCGGGATTGCTCACCGCCGTGTTCGGCGACTACACCACCCCCGACGGATTGGTCGATTACGAGACGTTCAGCCGCAACGCTGACCTTGGAGCGGAGGACCGCAGCGTCACCTTGCAGCAGTTGCAGGCCATCGCCATCGCCTCCGGACTGCCCCTCGACCAGTACCCCGAGGCGTTGATCGATGAGACGGGGGAACCACGGCCCGCGACCGTTGGGGAGGTTCAACAATGGGCCGTTGAAGTTGAGCAACTTGAACATCTGCGCGGCTCGCTAGCCGAGGCGCTCCACCAGCATGGGCTTGGACACGTCCTGAACCGCTATGAGTACGGGACCGAGGACGCGACCATCCGCGCCGATGCGAAGCCCGGGAGCAACGAGCACTACACTCGCCTCGCCCGAGGAGATTGGGACCAATCATGACAACGTTCCGACGACGCATAGCCGCCTTCGCGCTGGCGCCCGCCCTCCTGCTCGCCGGCTGCACCACCACCGGTCCCAGCGAACCAGCCACGCCCCCATCCGCAGCACCCAGCGATTACGTCTTCCCCATCGATGAGACTGGCGACGTCACTTTCGCCTGGACCGCCGCCGACGGCATCGACCTGCTCTCCCCCGAGGCCACCATCGTCCGCGCCACTGCAGAGGCTCTGGCCATCGCTGGATTCGTCGGCGAGGAAGGAGCCTTTCCCGGCCTCGACGAATTCTGGAACGACTACCTCGACAGCCAGACGAGCTTCGGCCTGCCCACCACCCTCGAGACCCGGGGCAAGCAGCGACGCGTGACCGGAACCCGTGACTACCACATCTACAGGATCGGCTGGACCGGCGACGAGCTCACCGCCGAGTTCTGTATCGACGACAGCTACGCAGCGAGTTCCTTTGATGCCGGCGCCACGTTCGACTGGCCGCGCGTAGCCATTACCCGCGTCACTACCAGGAAGCTCACCCTCGCCCGCGACACCACCGACCCGCCCGCACCGCCACCGGCACCCACCGGACTGCGCGCCCCCACCTGGAACGCATTCGACGGCTGGCGCGCCATTGACCTCTACCAATCGGGCGACTTCGACTACTGCAGCACCTGGTACAACACCCGCGACCGCGACCCCGACCGCCCCTATTGGCCCCAGTACTCCTCGCAAGACCCCGAGCACCGGCCCCCGCCAGGACCAAACCCACCCATCGCCCCGCCAACCCCCGGATGGTGAGGACAGCGCAGGAAGGCTCTTGGAGATTTGCTAGTCAATATCGCGTGACACGCCGCGGCACGCGCCTCGAGAGGTGACATTGACAAGCAAATTCCGCAAGCAGCAGTCGAACCGGCGCCACCCTGCGAATCAGCGCTGGCTGGTGACCCGGGTGTAGGGGCTCTCGCCGGCACGCTTGGTCCGCCGCCACTCCGCGGCCACTTCCGGTGTGCCGCGGAGGTCAGCGCGCGCTTCCCAGAGATACGTTGTCGGCCAGCGCCGGAAGACGGGCAACACGGTGGTCACCACACGCATCAACGGCGGGAGTCCTCGCGGCCGCCACCCGCGCGTGACAGTGAGCGTGAGTGTCGCGATTTCGCCACCGGTGCAGACCCATTCGCCCGAGATGACGCCGGCGTGGTCACCGATGGAGAGGGACCACTTGCCTTTCCGTTCGTCCCCGGGCGAGAGCGTTCCTGGGGCCGGGGGCTCGGGCGAGAAGTGCAGGAGCGCGTGCGCGGCATCGGGTCGCCCCGCTTCACGCCGTCCGTCGCTGTCCGGCGGATTGACGTTGACGACCCACAGGTCACACGCATACTTGATCAAGTGACGGCGGTGCAGCCAGGCACCGGGCAGCCGTCCTAGCGTCACGGGCACGCCGTCTATGTTCACCACCGGGTCAATGCGGGTACGACGGACGAGATTGAAACGGCGCATCCAGACGAGCATCAATGCCGTTGGTTGCTCGATGGCGGCTCCGACGGGAGCCAGGAACTCCGCCGAGCGCTGAGGCTTGCCACCCCAATCATCGATCGAGATCTCGATCGATCGACCCGTCATGTCTCTTAGCGCGATGCGCGCGCGAACGCCAGTGTCCGCGACCTCGAGAACGGCTGGTTCGATCTTGGTGATTTTCCATTCACCGAGTCCCGCACCAATCCCATACCCCGTGCGATCGATCCTTAGTCCGGCTTGGTGGTACACGTCGACCGTGCCATTGTCGGAGCGGCGCATCAGCACAAGCATCCCGGTGCCGTGCTCGGCGTCGTCGAAGTATTGGATCTCGATGCCTTGATACACCGAATGATTGTGGATCTCGAAATTCAGCATGGCGGCGATCGTGTCTAGCCGCACGGAGATCGGCCATTGCAGGCCGCTGTCCTGAGCGCTTCCCATGACCTCATCATGGTGGTGCGGATCGGCGGCGAACAGGGTCCTTGTTCTCGTAAGACTAGGCCGAATGGCCCACGCGGTTCGCGCTGTCCTCCCCAGCGGCCACCCACGCCTGCCCCACTCAGTCCACGACCTCGAACCGCATGCCGGCATGACGGGTGAGGCGTTCGATGAATCGTTCGTCGAACATGGTGGCGGGTGTCCAGGATCCACCTGGCCGCCCGGTCTTGGTGCCGTTTTTGGCGTGGTCGAGGGCGAGGCTAGCGACGGCCTGGCCGAGGATCTTGCTGCTGGATCCGTAGCCTGGGTCGCCCTCGCCGGTGACCTTGACCCGCAGGGTCTCGCCGTTGTCGTTCTTGCCGATGAAGCGAATGTCGTAGCGCCCCGCCTCTTGCGCCTCGGGGCTGGGGCCCTCGCCAGGCTTGGGCAGCACGTACTTCTGCATCAGGCTGCGCGCGGGCTTGATGGCGGCGCTTGCCATGAATGCTCCGAGGCCCGCGACAAGAGCCAGGGCAGCGGCCCGGCCCCGGATGCCGGTCCCTGTGAGCATGCCTTCGTTGTAGGTGAACTGGTGCCCGTAGGCCTTGCCGGCTAGTGCGTTGGAGCGGTGGACGACGCGCTCGTTGACGGCGGCCATGACAAAGGGAGCTGCCCATTCCTCGAAGCCTGGGTCGAACTCGGCCGTCTTGACCCAGTGCTGCCGCGCGGTGAAGCCGTGATCCGGCGGGCACAGGTAGTAGGGGTTGAGCAGGGCCTTGCGCAGAGCGGGATCGGCGGTGGCTTCCTCGACGATGTTGATGATGCTGGCCACGGTGCCGCCCGATGCCCCACCCTTCAGGCTCTTGACGCGCATCGTGACGCTGGTGGCAGGCGCGCCCCACCGCTCGAGCGCTTTTTGCTGCAGGAAGTAGACGCCCATGTCGGATGGCACCGAGTCGAAGCCGCAGCAGTGGACGATGCGCGCGCCCGTTTCTCGCGCTGTCGCTTCGTGCTTGTCGATCATCCGCTTGATCCACTGCGTCTCGCCGGTCAGGTCGCAGTAATCCGTGCCGGTTTCCGCGCAGGCCTTGAGCAGGGGCTCGCCATACAGCGCGTAGGGCCCGACGGTCGACACCACTACCCGCGTCTGGGCGCACAATGCGTGCAGCTGGTCCTCGTCCGTGGCATCGGCTACGAGGATGGGAAGGGATTCGCCTGCTGCCCCGAGCGACCGCCTGACTTCCTCGAGCTTCGACTTGGACCGGCCCGCGATTGCCCATCGGGCTGGTTCCGCCTGGCTGGAGAAGTGCTCGGCCAGGTATTGGGTCATGATCGTGCCGACGAAGCTGGTGGCGCCGAACACCACGAGGTCATATTCCGGGTCGTTCATGCCTGGGTCCTTGTCGGGTTGGCTGTCGAGATCCTGTTGGTTGTCGAGCGACTGGCGATTTCGAGCGACTGGCGGAAGCCCGTGATCACTTTCTACCGGATCGCAGCGGTTTATCCCACCGCTCGCGCCCACCGCTCGGGCCCATCGCTACTGCTTCCCCGGGATCGGGAACTGGGTGCGCATCGCCAGGTCCCAGAGCTTGTCCGGGGTGAGGCGCCGCTGCATGATGGCGAGGGTGGCGCTGGGGGTGACGGTGTAGCGCGCCTTGGGCCGCTTGCGCTCGATCGCTTTGCGGATGACTTTCGCGACGGTTTCCGGCCCTCCCCCGGCGAGCTTGCCGACAGCGCTTGTGTAGACCTCCGCGGTAGCTTCTCCGACTCGCGCGTTGAACGCACCATACGGCCCGTTGTCGAGGTTGTTCACCGATCCGACCGCGGTGCCTGCGAATTCCGTGCTGATCAATCCAGGCTCGATCAGAACGACCTGCACCCCAAAGCCTTGGACCTCGAACCTCATGGCATCGGAGATCGCCTCGACGGCGTACTTCGTCGAATGGTAGATGCCACCGCCAGGAAAAGTCAGCTTCCCGCCCATCGAGCCGATATTGATGATGCGGCCACGGCCAGCCTTCCGCATGCCGGGCAGCACGAGCTGGCTCATCCGGATGAGGCCGAACACGTTGGTCTCGAATTGCTGGCGAATGCTGTCCAGCGGAATCGATTCGACCGCGCCCGATTGCGAGTAGCCCGCGTTGTTCACCAGGACATCGATAGAACCCTCTTCGCTCTCGACCGCGGCTACCGCGGCCGACATGGATTCCTCGTCGGTGACATCGAGAGCAAGAGTGCGGCACCCTTGATCAGCGAGCCCCCGCAGCGTTTCCGGCCGCCGGGCCGTCGCGTAGACAGTGTGTCCGTGGGCAGCGAGGTCGGCAGCCGTGGCCGCCCCAATGCCGCTCGAGCAGCCGGTGATGAGCACCGTACTCATGGGTCCTCCTTGTTCGGGCAAGGCCGGGTGCCAGCTAGGTGTGGTCTCCATCCTCGGTCTAGTTAACACCCTTCGAACCCCGGTAGTGGTCCACATCACACTCCGTAGTGGAACCTGGTGCGCGCGTGGCGCGTCCATATTTGTCGTCACCACCGATCAGGAGGTGCGCGCCGGTGCTCTTGCCGCGACGAGGAGGAACGAGGGGTCGTCGCGGCGAGGCCAGCGGTCGCGCTGGCGCGATCGCCTTCCCGGCGAGGCCAGCGGTTTCACGGAATTTGCTAGCAGATGTCGCATGACACGCCGCGACACGGCCCACGAACGGTGACAATGGCCAGCAGATTTTCCGCCGCCGCCACCAAGCAGGCCGCTCACCGGGAACGCTGCAGGGCCCCGTCGAGGTAGGTCGCGATGTCATCGTCAGCGACCAGCCCGCTGCCTTGCACACCGTTCTCGATGAGCTGGAGGTAGGCCTCGCTGGGTTGCCCCAGAGGGAGGTCGCGCGCAGTGGTGAGGGTGAGGGCTGGAGTTCCATCGATGTCGGGGAGTCGAAGGGCGGCGTTGTACTTGCCGCGCTCGGGCTCGCCGTGGGAGTGGACGGGGAGTGCTGCCATGTCGCCAACGCGCAGGCCAGTCCAGTCCGGCGTCCAGGCGCAGTCCGTCAACCCGTTCTCCTCGGCGGCAACGTGGGTGAACTGGTCGAGCTGGATGAGGTAGGCGCGCCCGCAGCTGCGCTGCCCCCTTCGCGCGAGGCGGGGATCAACGAAGGCTACGGCCCCGGTCCAGCGATGCGAGTGCCCAGCGAAGTAGAGCGCGTGGTCGATCCATAGGGAACGGGTATCGCGGGGCGGAACGGTCGTGGGTGCTGGCCGATGAGGGCCATAGATGCTGTCGGCGCTCGAGCCGTTGAGGTACGCGGCGAACCGATCGGCAACCAGGTTGGAGCCGTAGGCGACGTACCAGAAAAGTTCCACTGCACTTGACCCCCCTGCATTTGATCCCACTGCACTTGATCCCACTGCCCCAGGGTAGGCGGCTGCTAGCTGACGGAGGTGGTTCCCGCGTCATCAGCGAGCGCGGCATCGCGCGCGTTGGCCAGTTCGATGAAGGCGTCATGGAGGTGCTGGCGATACCGTCCCGGGTCGCGCAGCGAGCTGGCTCCGGCGGAGATCGAGACCATGAGTTCGTCGTTGAGGTTGGTCACCTGGTGGGTGAGCGGGGCGCCCTTGTTGAGCAGGCTGACGATCTGGGTGCGGACCGCCCGCGCGTCACCGAGGTAGAGGGGTTGCTTGCCGCGGAAGGTGTTGGTGATGGCAACGTTGGCCGATCGTCCCTCCTCGGTGTCCTTGCGGTGGAGGCGCGCGGCGAGCGGGGCGAGCAGGGTAAGCGCGGCCTTCTCGTGGAGGAACTGCCGACCGGTGGCGGCACTGTTCTTCACGGCCGTAGTGGTGCGGTGGGTGAGCCGGAGGCATTCGGCGGGATCGCCGACCGTGGTCCACAAGGGGATGGTGCCGCGGGTGATGTTGTTGCCCGCGGTGCGTCCGGAGGCGGAGGGCACGGCGATGGGAATGAAGCATTGCAGCGGCTCGTCCGGGAGCTCGTTGGTGTCCGCGAGGTAGCCGCGCAGGGCTGTGGTGACCGCGGCGACGACGACGTCGTTGACGGTTGCTCCGGCCACGGTCTTGCGGGCCGCGGAGATGGTGGCGAGCGGCACGATGAGGAACTCGTGGACGCGCTCTGCCTCGTCGGGGTCGGTGTCGATGGCTGAGCGAACGGGCGGCTGCTCGGGCGCCTCTGCTTGGTCGGCCGGGCCCGTGGGAGGCACCGGCTCCTCGCTTGCCGGCGAGGAAACAGCGATCCGATTTGCCTCGCGGACCAGCTGGACGGTGGTGCGCAGGCGAGGAGCAAGCCCGATGAGCGCGCTCAGGAGGATGCTCTGCGGCAGCAATGACCGCCCCGCGCGGTAGGGCTCCACCGGTGCCTGGGCGCGCCAGTCCTCGGGCTCGGCGGAGAAGAGCTTTCGCTCGATCGCGGCGCGGGCAGTGCCGTCGAGGGCCGCGTGATCAGTGCGCAGCACGATGACTGTGGCGCTGTGCGGGAGCTCGGGGGCGGCGTTCACGCCTTCGAGAAGGATGACCTCGAGCGGCACCTCGCCCGCATCGGATTCGCCGGCAATCGCCTCGAGAGTAGCGACGGTATCGGCCCAGGTGCCCGTGCCTTGCACGGTGCGGGCGGTGACGCGCAGCTTGCCGGCCTTGCTCTCATCGGCGACCCAGGCGGGATTGTCCAGCTTGAGCGGTGTGGGAGCGAGGCGCTGGTGCATCAGCGGTTCGTCGCCGATCCGCTTCATCACGTAATCGGCCAGCTCGTCGCGCGTGGAGGGCGCGGTGGCGGCCGCACGGGCATCGAAGGCGTACGCGGCGACGACGGCGCGGCGAAACGACTCGCCGAACAAGTAAAAGAACAGCGCGCCGATCCCGTCGATGCGTTCCATTGATGCTCCTTTCGCCCGGTTCCGGTCCATCCAAGCACATGCCGGCTGGATTGCTGCTGCCGCGCTTTAAGACATGATGCAGCGAACCCTCGCTCGCGAGTACGCGAACGACATATCCGCAGGTTGTGGACCACATGGAGCCATGTAAAGTAGAGCAAGTCACAACTATATTTCCCCGGCGCGTGAGCGAGGTTCTTGTGAGTGATGACCTGACGAGCGCGCGGAAGCTCGTTCATCACGCCGTGCGCGCCCTCGCTGCGCTGGCTCCTGCCGTCCTAGCTCCGGCGCTATTGCTCCCACTGGCCCTGGCTCCAGCCGCGCATGCGATCCCCGCTCAGCTCGCCCCCTCTCAACTGGCGCCCTCTCAAATGGCCCCAGCGCAGGCATCGATCGCAGGGGTGGAGCAGGTCTCGCCCACCTGGACCGACATCCTGGTCAGCTCCCCTTCGATGCAACGAACGATCCGGGTGCATGTCCTGCATCCGACGCATTCGTCGCCCCGGCCCACGTTCTACCTCCTTGATGGCAACGAGGCGAGCGAGGTGCGCAGCGATTGGATCACCAAGACTGACATCGTTGACTTCGCCGCCTCGAAGGACGCCAACATCGTCCTGCCCGCAGGAGGCGAGGCCTCGTACTACACCGACTGGCAGCAGCCTGATCCCGAGCTCGGCGTGTACATGTGGGAGACCTTCCTGACGGAAGAACTGCCCCCGCTGATCGACGGGACTTTCCACGGCAATGGTCGCGATGCGATCGGTGGGATCTCGATGGGCGGGCAGGCGGCGCTTGCTCTCGCGTCCCGGCATCCCGGCCGGTACGAGGGCGTCGCGGCAATCAGCGCGTGCCCCATGGTGGCGCAGTCGCCGTACCAGGATTCGGTGCGGGCGGGCATCGCCCGTCAAGGAGGGAACGCGACGAACATGTGGGGCCCGCGCGATGATCCGGCATGGTCCGCGCATGATCCGTCGATGAATCCCGACGGGCTGCGGGGCACCGCGATCTACCTCTACGCGGGTAGCGGGCGGCCCGGCGTGCACGAGCAAGGTTTCGACGAGACGACCCGAGCGACCATCCTGGTGGGCGGGCCCATCGAGGCGGCCGCATCGGTGTGCACGGTGGACTTCGCGGCCCGGCTCGCGGCAGCGTCCATCCCCACTATTGTGGATCTGCGCCCCACGGGCACGCACTCGTGGCCGTACTGGCAGGATGCGCTCCGCTCGGCATGGCCCACCGTCGAGTCCGCCCTGCGGTAGGGCCAAGCGCGCCAAGACACACCCGCGAGTGTGCAAGAAACGACAGCTCCAAGCGCTAAAGCTGTCGCATTTCGCACACTCGCGCCGCTGAGGAGCTCCCTACCCGAGCCCGGCGAGGATCTCCGCGGCCCGCGCTGCTCCCCCGGCGTCGCGGAAGGATTGGCCGATGCGCGCGGCAGCAGCCTGGTGCCCGCTGGCGGGGTCGAGCACGGTGTCGAGGGCATCGGCGATGTGCTGCTCGGTGGCGCGGCGGAATCGCAGCCGCAGCCCGGCTCCGGCATCGACGACCTGCTGGGCGACAACGGGCTGATCATCGCGGACCGGGGCGGTGACCAGGGGCAGGCCGTTCCACAGTGATTCGCAGACGGTGTTGTGCCCGGCGTGGCAGATCACCGCATCCATGGCGGGGAGCAGCGCGCGCTGCGGCACGAACTCCTGCACGAGGATGTTGCTGGGCGGGTCCTCGATCACGCCGTCGGGGTCGACGAGAACCGCTCGGTAGCGATCCGGGCGAGCGCCTATCGCCGCGGCGGCCTTGCGGAGGAAGGCGGCCCCGGTGGCCCCGTTGACGGTGCCCATGCTGATGAGGACGTTGAGCTGATCGTTGTCGAGGAACTCCCAGGGGAAATCGCCGCGCGCAGCACTGGTGAGGTCCTCAGCGAGAGCGGGACCGACCATCCAGCATCGCTCGGCGGCGATCGCGGGACTGCCCGAGAGCTCCGCGGTGGTGAACACGAGGATGCCGTGCGGGGAGAAGCGCGGGTCATTGCCGGTGCCGGGCACGCCGATCTCGTCACGGAGCTCGTCGAGCAGGCCGATGACCCAGTCCTTGACCTTGGGCAGTGACTCGAGCGGGTCGGTGAGCTCGGTGGAGGTGGTGGCGGAGGTGATCCAGGTGATGCCCTCGCGCTCGGCGATGAGCGAACCGGCGAGGGCTTGCTGGTCCGCGATGACGATATCGGGGGCGAACTGCTCGATGGCAGCGGATACGCCGAGCGCCATGGCGCGGGCGAGCGGGATGAAGAAGTGCTCCCACAGGAACTTCAGCGCGGCCGGTCCAACGAGATCGCCACGTTCCTCCAGCGACATGGTGGCGCAGTCGCAAACCATCAGGTCGGTGCCGCCAAGCGCGTGGATGACGCGGGCATCCCCGGCCCAGGCGACGTCGTGGCCCTGCCTCGCGAGCTCCCGGCCCACAGCCAGGGTCGGGTTGATATGGCCGACGAGCGGCGGCACGACGAACAGGTAGCGGCTCACTGTCAGGCGCCGATCTGGTGTGCCTCGCCGAGCGTGGCCTGGTGGCCGCCGAACAGCCAGTCAGCGACGAGGGTGCGGGTGAGGGCGGGCTTCTCCACGAGCACGGAGTGGCCCATGCCGTCGAGGATGCGGGCCTCGAACGCGGCGAGCTTCCCACGCAGCAGCTCGACCTGGTAGGACAGCCCGGTCTGGGTGCCGAACACGCCCAGCACGGGACAGGTGATGTCGGTGAGGTCCTCGTTGATGAGGCGGCTGGCGGGGATGTCCGCGACGATGCTGGTGGTCTCGAGGATCTTGTAGGCGGCCTTGGATAGCCGGGCCGGGTGGGAGCCGTGGTGGGTGGCGATGTGCTCGAACGCGCCCTCGGCACTGAGCCGCTCCACGGCGTCGTTGAGGCCCTCGTTGATGTGAGTGGCCCACTGCTGGACTGGCGGCTCGGCCTCCATGAACAGGATGCTGGCGGTGCGCTCGGGGTGCGCGGCGGCGAACCCGAAGGCGATGGTGCCGCCGAAGGAGTTGCCGACGAGGTGCACCGGCCAAGTGATGCCCAGCGCGTCGAGGAGCCCGTCGAGATCGTCGACGAAGTGCTCGAGCTGGTAGCCGGTGGCGGGGCGGGTGGTGCGGCCGTGGCCGCGCAGGTCATACATGACAACGTCAACGCCCAGCTCGGCCAGCGCGGGCCCCACGGTGAAGTAGTAGCTCGCGAGGCTGTCATAGAGCAGGCCGTGCAGCAGGACAACGGTGACGCCCGTGTCGGTGGGCCCCATGCGCTGCACGTGGACTTCGATGTCGCCGACGGTGACCTTGTTCACGCCTGCTCCCCCGCTGGCTGCTCCGCTGGTGCGTCGGCCTCGGTGCTGTTGAGGCTCTCGACGACGAAATCCACAAGCTGCCCGACGGTGACGTGCATGATCTGCTCGAGCTCCATGCCTGCGATGAACTGCGCGAAGTTCACGCGATCGCCCCATCGCTCGCGCAGCAGGCCGGACAGCGCCACGAGGTCGATGCTCTCCATCTCGAGATCATCGTGGAACTCGGTCTCGCGGGTGACGTCGCTGGGATCGACGTCGAACAGCTCGAGCATGTCGGCCAGCATGCCGACGATCGCGTCGAATACCTCGTCCTCGCTGAGGGTTTCGGTCGCTGGATTATTGCTCATGGGTTTTCTGTCCCCTCGTCGGTGTGGCGGGTCCCGGAATGCTCGGTCCAGGCCACCACATAGGTGCGTGGCGGCAAGGGTTGCGGGTTGCGGGTGACCGTCGTGCGCACCTGATGCTCGATGCCCTGGTGGCGCACGATGAGACTGGCCTGGTTGGCGGCGATGACCTCGAACTGCTTGGGAGCGCCGTCCAAGCCGGTGCCGAGCTTCTTGGCGACGGCTTCCTTCGCGGTCCAGAAGCGCGTGAACCACAGCGCCCGATCGTTGGCCTCGCTGCCAGCGAGCACGTCGAGCAGTTCGAGCTCACGGTCAGTCAGCGCCGCGTTCTCCGTGGTGGCGTCTCGTTCCAGGACTTCCTCGACATCGATGCCGCAGGGGCCGCTCGCGGCGATGGCCACGCCAAGCTCGGCGCAGTGCGCGATCGAAACGGCCAGCGGCGGCAGCGAGCGACCGTGGGTGCCGATGGCGAACGGTGCCCCGCTGCCGGCATTGCCGATCTCGATCTCCTGCGGGAAGATCCCGGCGTCCTCGGTTTGCCACAGCAGTTGCCGGATGGCGTCCTTGGCGGCGATGCGTCCGAGCAGCCATTGCCGCTTGCGGCGCGGCGGCACGACCGCGTACTGGTCCCGCTCGGTGGCGCCGAGCATCTTGCGCACCACGAGCTCGCGAGTGGCGAGATCCGGCCACATCTCGGCGACCTCGGCCCAGCCCTCGGGATGCAACGTGGCGAGGGTGTTGTGCTCGGGCGCGCAGTCCGTGGCACGGATGGCGGGGTTGGAATCGAAGCGACGATCCTGCCAGCCGGTGATCTGCGCCCACACGGTGCCGCCGGTGATCAGCTGGATGTCGGCGGTGACGGCCTGGTGGGTGACCTCGCGGATAAGGATGGTGCATTCAACGATGCTGCCGGGCTCCGGGTGGGCGCTGTGGAACTCGATGCGGTCCATGCCCACGGGGAAGACGGTGGAGCGCTCGGTCATGGTGGTCTGCACCCAGTAGCCGAGGAGCTGCCCGGCGTTGTCGAGCAATGCCCCGGGGGCGGCAGGCGTGCGCAGGAGGCCCCGGACGTGCCGGTCGCCGATGGCGGTGAGCTCGGTGACGCCCTGGAACCGGGGCCCGTGGAACATCCAGCGGCGGGTGTAGAGCTCGTGGGCCTCGTCGGTCGGAGGATGCTCGGTGCTGGGGTCGACGCGCCAGATCCCGGGCTGCGCGGGGTACTGGTTGCCAACGGCGATGCGGGCGCGGGCATGGCCCTGCAGGGTGACATTGACCGTCGTGGCGTCCTCCGGCTCGACGGTGATCGGCACGGTGACGGATGGGATGACAGGCAGCCATTTCTGGAACCGCACATCGGTCAGCGCCACGGGCAGGCATCCGGGCGCGCTGCGGCTCGCGTGCTCCATCATGTGGTGCACGAGGGTCGTCGCGGGCACGACGGGCCAGCGGTCCTCGTCGACGGGCCAGCCGTCGGGCATCTTGAAGAAGCTGTGGTCGATCAGGTACGGCATCGCTTCCAGCGACACATCGAGGGTTGTGCGCGAGGGCTGGATCGGTCGCGGACCAGGCGGTTGCGGCGCGGGAGGCTGCTGAGCGGGTGAATGCGGGGCGCGCGCGGCTGGCCGCACACGGGGCGTGGCGGGCCTCGCGGCTGCGGGCGCGGAGGCAGCCGTCATGAGCTCGCGGGCAACGCGCTGGGTGTCGGCGACGAGCGCGGAGAACTCCGCCCCCCACGCGCTGGCGGCGGGCACGCCCTCGAGCTGGCTAGCACTGGCCGGGGTCAACCTTGGTTGGGATGCGAGGCTAGCGCGTTGCGCCATCGGGATGCTCACCAGCGGGCCACCCATGGCAATGGACATGCGCCGGCCTTGCCGCGCGGCCGGTGCTTCTGTCCCGGCGTGGTGGCCCTCCACCCAGAGCGCGGCCATCACCCGGTCGAGCTGATCAGCGGAACTGGCCTTCGCGGTGTGCGCGGGAATGGCCAGGTGCTCGCGGTCGTGGAGGATGTCACCGATGAGCGCGCTGACCTGCCCGGTGCCCATCTGGATGAACACACTGTTGCCCGCGTCGTGCATGCGGGTGATGAGCTCGCGGAAGCGCACGGTCTCCACGAGGTGCCGCAGGTAGATCGCCCGGATCTCGATGGGATCGGCAGGGAACGGCTCGGTGGTGGTGGCGGACCAGACCGGCACGGTCGACGCGCGGATGGTCAACGCGTCGAGGTCCCGGATGATCGGTTCGAGGAACGGGATCAGCATCGGGGTGTGGAAGCCGGACTGGAAGGGCAGGACCTGGCTGATGATGCCCTCGGCGCGGAACTGCTCGACGAGCGCGGTGACGGCCTTGCCCGGGCCGCACACCATGGACTGGTTGGGGGCGTTGTCGTGCGAGAGGACCACCTCGGGCGAGGCGTGCAGTGCCTCGCGCACGCGGGCGGCGGTGGTGCCGATGACGGCGAACTCGACACCGGGAACGGTGATCGAGGCGGGGTCGAACCGATCGAGGAACGTGTCGATCTCGGATTTGTCGAACATGCCGCCCTGGGTCATGGCGGACCATTCGCCCACGCTATGCCCGGCGAGCGCTCCGGCGGTGACTCCGCGCTCGGTGAGCGCGCGATGCAGCACCCGGCCGAGCTGGAACACCGCTGCACCGTGGGCCCCGAGATGCTCGGTGCTCATCGACGTACCGCCGAGCTCCATGCCGAGCTCGCGGGCGACCTCGGTGACGTCGGGGGCGAACTCCGCCTCGAGGCCAGGGAACACCATGGCGATCTTGCCGCCCCCTGGTCCGAGCAGCGGTGCCGGGGTGAACCACATGCTGGAGCGGCCGCGCCACGGGACGCCCCGCGCGACAGCCTTGCGCGCGAGGTTGAGGCGCTTGGGGGTGGGCTCGTCGATGGCAATGCGGGCGGGGCCGGAACCCATTGCGGTGGTGGCGAGCAAGTCTGCATCGGGCACGTCGAGGGCAGTGGCGAGATCAGCGGCAGTGGGCGCGGCGAGGCGAAGGATGCGGCGCGGCTCGCGCACGGTGATGGTCGTGGCGCGGGCCGGTGCTTCCTCGAGAATGATGTGGGCGTTGATGCCGCCGAAGCCGAAGGCGTTGACCCCAGCGCGACGTGCCTGCCCGGTGGCGTGCTGCTGCCAGGGCCGGGCCTCGGCGATGGGCGCGAAGCGGGAGGCTGACAGCATGGCGTGGGGCTGCTCGCAGTGCAGCGTGGGCAGCAATGTGCGGTGGTGCAGGGCCAGTGCAGCCTTGATGATCCCCGCTGCCCCGGCGGCGGGCATCGCGTGGCCGATCATGGACTTGACGGTGCCGATCACGGGTTGCTGCTCGCTGGCGGCGTGGGTGCCGAATACCTCGGCGAGGGTGCGGAGCTCGGCGCTGTCGCCGGCGACGGTCCCGGTGCCGTGGGCCTCGAGCAGGCCGATCGCTCCGGGCGCGGTGGGGTCGAGCGCGGCAGCCTCCCAGGCCCGCTGCACGGCGGTGACCTGGCCGGAGGGGTCGGGGTTGAACAAGCTGGCGGTGCGCCCGTCGCTGGCCACGCCGGTTCCGGTGATGACGGCGTAGACGCGGTCCCCGTCGCGCTCGGCATCGGCGAGGCGCTTGAGCGCGATGATGCCGGTGCCCTCGCCGATGAGGACACCGTCGGCGCGGGCATCGAAGGGGCGGATCTGTTGTGCCGGGGAGAGGGCGCCGAGCTGGTTGAACACGCTCCACAGCGTGACATCGTGGCAATGGTGGACCCCGCCTGCGAGCATCATGTCGCAGCGGCCGCTGGCGAGCTCGGCGATGGCCTGGTCGATGGCAACGAGGGAGGAGGCGCACGCGGCGTCGACGGTGTAGGCGGGACCGCGCAGGTCGAGCCGGTTGGCGATGCGCGAGGCGGAGAGGTTCGGCACGAGCCCGATCGCCGCGTCCGAGGTGGGCGGGCGCAGCTGTGCCTGGAAGGCTTCCTTGACCTGCTGCAGTTGCTCGCCCGTCATGTCCGGCATGATCTCGCCGAGGGTGCGGACGAGCTGGTGGGCGGTGCGCACCTGCTGGTCGAGGCGCACAAGGCCAGGCGTGAGGTAGCCGCCGCGCCCGAGGACCACGCCGATGCGGGACCTGTCGTGCGGCAGCGCGCCGTTGCCACCGGCGTCATCGATGGCATCGGCGGCGACGCGCAGGGCGATCAGCTGGTCGGGCTCGATGTCGTCGACGCTGTTGGGCATGATCCCGAATCGCGCCGGGTCGATGTCGGCCTCGACGAATCCGCCGCGCCGGCAGTAGAAGGCATCGGCGCGGGGATGATCGCGGGCAGCCGGATCGTAGAGCGATTCGTCCCACCGGTCCGCGGGCACATCGGTGACGCTATCCACGCCGCGCACGAGGTTGTTCCAGTACTCGGCGAGGTTGCTCGCTCCGGGGAACAGCGCGCCCATGCCGACGATGGCCACCGGCTGATGGGTCACTGCCGGGGTCACCACTCGGACGCGGTGTAGACGACGGATGGCTCGTTCTCGTCTCCCCAGGCGAGCTCGCGAAGCAGGCTGGTGGTGCCTTCCTCGGGGTCGATGAGGGCGACGCCCCGCTTGGCGTAGGTGCGCATCAGCTCAGGGGTGACCATGCCATTGTTCTCCCCCGTGGGCGCCCAGGGGCCCCAGTGGACGGTGAGGCCACGGCGCTTCCCCGCGACGGTCCAGTTGCGGCCGAGGGTCTCGAGCTCATCGTTGGCGGCGGCGTAGTCGGATTGACCACGGTTGCCGAGGACGGCGGCAATGCTGCCGAAGAACACGAGGAACCGCGGGCCGTTGGCGAGCTCCTCGGCGGCGGTGATGAGCAGCCGCGCTCCATCGACCTTGGTCGTGAACACTCGTGCGAACGACTCGGGGGCCTTGTCGGCGATGAGCTTGTCCTCGATGACCCCGGCCGCGTAGACGATGCCGTCGATGCGGCCATGCTCGGCGTGGATGCTGGTGACAAGCTCGGTGACGGCCTCGGCATCGCGGATGTCGGTGGATCGGTAGTGGACGGTGGCGCCGAGGTCGCGGAGGCGCTGGAGGGTGCCGCGGACCTCGCGGGCGGCGAGGAGCTGGTTGATCGTGGTCTCGATGCCCGCGGGCGAGCGCTGGCCGGTGGCAATGAGCGCGGCCCGCAGTTCCGCTGCGGTGGTTGCTTCATGGATGCGTGGATCGTCGGGCTCGGCCGCGAGCGGGGTACGGCCGACGAGCTCGATGTGGCAGCGGCTCGCGGCAGCGAGCGTGGTGGCGAAGCGGGCGGTGATGCCGCGGGCGCCACCGACGAGCAGCACCACGGAGTCCTGGTCGAGGCCGAGCGCGGTGGCCTCGGCGGTGCCATCGCCGCTGGGCCCGGCACCTGCGGTAGCGACGGTGCCCAGGCTGGTGGGCTGCAGAGCGAGGCCCGAGCGGGTGCCAGCGTCGAGCAGGACGACGGGCTGGCCCGGCCCGGCGGCGGTCTCGGTGATCAGTTCGGTGGCGAGGAGCGCGGGACCGGTCTCGGTGGATTCGATGACGGTGGCGTGCAGTTCGGGGTACTCGCGGGCGACGGTGCGGAAGAAGCCGCGAAGTCCCTCGCCGGGCCCGGCGGCGAGGAGCCACCGGGGAGAGGCGGCAATGAGCTCTCGCAGGAGGGGAAAAGCGTCGGGCAGCGCGGGGGCGGAGTCACGCGTGGTGCTGGCGAGGTAGAAGACTCCCTCGACGGGCGTGGCGAGCGCGTCGCGGATGTCTGCGAAGGTGGCGGGCGCGATGGTCGCGGTCGCGCCGTGGGCACGCAGCTGGATGGCGAGGGCCTCGGCGAGGGAGCCTGAGCCGACGATGAGCACGCGCTGGCCGGCCACCTCTGGTGTGGCGGAGAGCGGTTCGAGTGGCACGTGCCGCATGATGAGGCGCTGCGGGGCCGTCACGATTGCCGAGGCATCGGGGGCGGTCAGGTCAGCGGGGCTGGCAGCGCTGGCCGGCGCAGGAGTGGCAACGGCGGCGGGCCCGGTTTCCCCGTTGAGCTTCGCAACGAGCAGGGCGGCGATGGCCGCGGCGGTGCGCGCGCGGGATACTTCCTCCAGCTCGCTATCATCGCCACCGGTCAGGCCTAGCTCGGAAGCAAGCTCCCCGGCGATCTCGGCGCGCTTGATCGAGTCGACGCTGAGATCGGCCTCGAGGTCGAGATCCGGCTCGATCATCTCCACGGGGTAGCCGGTGCGGCGGCCGATCACGTCGAACACCTTGGCGAGCACGGTCTCCTCGGTGTGGGCGACCGGCTGCTCGGGCTGGGCTGGCCCGGAGGACAGCTCGGACGACGGCGCGGGTGCCTGGGATGCGGGCTCCTGGGATGCGGGTGCCGTCGCGGCGATCTCCGGCGCTAGGTAAGCGGGAGCGGCATGGCGGTAGCCATTGTGCGGCAGGGCAGCTTCGGTCCCGAGGTAGCCGAGGAGCACGTCCCGCTGCGCGGCGACCATCTCGCGGCTGTTGCGGAGGAACTCGGTGATAAGCGCTTCTGCTCCGGACGAGGCGTGTGTCATGGGACCTATTCTCACGGGGGTTGCCGGGGCGAGCGCGCCCTCGGGGATGGAACCATCAGCAGTGCGCACGAGGTGGCCGTCCACGGTCCAGCCGGGGCGCTTCACTGTCGTCGCGGGGTCGGGCGCCACGGCGCCGCGGCCCTCGAAGAGCCACTCGGTGCGCAGGTCCGCACCGGCGGCAGCGAGCCGCGCGAAGCCCTCGAGGAGACCGCGCAGCCCCGAGCTCTGTCCATCGTCGAGCGGGATGGCCACGTGGGCCTGCTCGCCGAGGATGGCGCCTGTGAGCTTGGTGAGCACCCGTCCGGGGCCGACCTCGATGAAGATCCGCGCGCCGTCGTCATGCATGGCCTGGATCTGCTCGCGGAACCGAACGGGCGCGCTGATCTGCTCGGCGAGCCCGCGCCGCACCGCATCGGCATCGTCGTCGTGCACGGCTGCGGTGGTGTTGGCATACACCGGCACATCGGCCGCGTAGAAGCGGGTGCTGGCGAGATGCTTCGCGAAGGTGGCGCTCGCCGACGCCACGACGGGGCTGTGGAACGCGCAGGAGACGTTGAGCCGGGTGACCGAGAGGCCCGCGGACTTGAGCGCGGCGACGGCGGCATCGATGGCTGGGGTGGGTCCGGAGATGACATTCTGCCGCGGGGCGTTGTCGTTGGCGATCACCACGTCGCCCTCGAGCCCGGCCGCGGCGAGGGCCGAGGCGACGTCCTGCGCTGTCGCCGATACCGCGGCCATGGCGCCCCGGTCGGCGAGCTCGTCGGCTGCCTCGGCGATGGCGGTGGCGCGCGCGGCGCTCAGCTCGAGCAGGGTGCCCGGGTCGATGACCCCGGCCGCGGCGAGCGCCGCGAGCTCCCCGTAGCTGTGCCCGGCAACCATGTCGGGGGTGATGCCCGCGCGGCGCACCACGTCATGGAACGCCATTTCCACCATCCCGAGGGCGGGCTGCGCGACGGTGGTGTCGGTGATGGCGGCGCGCTGGCGGTCCGCGGTCTCCTTGGTGAACGCGGCCGGCGGGTAGAGCGCGCGGGCGTAGCGCTCGCCGCGTTGCAGGTGATGCTGGAGCTCGGGGAACGCGACCATCAGGCCGGCGCCCATCCGGGGGCGCTGGCTGCCCTGGCCGGGGAACAGGAACGCGACCTTGCCGCTATTGATCGTGTCGTCCACGCGCTCGTGCACGGCCTTGGCGGGCTCGCCGCTGGCGATGGCCGTGAGGGTGCGGTGCAGCTCGTTTGTGCTGGCGGCGACGAACGCGATCCAGGTGGGCTCGCCCCGCGCTGCCGAGGCATCGGCTTTCTGGGCTGCCGCGAATGCCCAGTCCCGGACGGTCCAGTCCGCGCTGCTCGAGGCATCGATCCTTGCGAGCAGGCCGCGTGCTTCGTCGAGGGCCTTGTCCCGGCTCGCGGCGCGGAAGGTGAACAGCTCGACGGGCCAGTCATTGCAGGCATGGGCGGGCGCGACATTGCGGGCGTGGCCGCGAAGCACGGCGTGGAAGTTGGTGCCGCCGAAGCCGAAGGCGCTCACTCCGGCGATGCGCTCGGAGGGGTGCTTCTCCCACGGCAGTGGCTCGGCGTTGAACACGAAGGGGCTGCTGCCCTCCTGCCAGGCCGGGTTGGGGCTGCGCACGTGCAGGGTGGGCGGCTTCACGCCGGTGTGGATGGCCAGGGCGACCTTGATGAGCCCGGCAAGACCCGCGGCGCACTTGGTGTGGCCGATCTGGGACTTGACCGAGCCGATGGCCACCTGGCCCGCCGCGACACCGGAATCGGTGAAGAGGTTCGTCAGGGTTGTCAGCTCGGTGCGGTCGCCAACAACGGTTCCGGTGCCGTGCGCCTCGACGAGGCCGACAGTGGACGGGGATTCACCAGCATTGCGGTACGCCCGCTCAAGCGCTGCCCGCTGCCCCTCGGGCCGGGGCGCGGTCAGGCCGAGCGACCGGCCGTCGCTGGCGCTGCCCACTCCCCTGATGACGGCATACACGCGGTCGCCGTCGCGCTCGGCGTCGGCGAGGCGCTTGAGCACCACGCACCCCGCGCCCTCGCCGAGCGCGATGCCGTCGGCGGAGCTGTCGAAGGTCGCGGAGCGGCCGGTGGCGGAAAGCGCGTGCACCGAGGCGAACATCAGGTAGTCGTTGATGCCGTTGTGCAGGTCGACGCCACCGCACAGGACGGTGTCCGCCCCGCCGGCGACCAGTTCCTTGCAGCTTGCATCGAGCGCCGCGAGCGAGGAGGCGCAGGCCGCGTCCACGGTGTAGTTGGCGCCGCCAAGGTTGAGACGGTTAGCGATGCGACCGCTGATCACATTGGCGAGCACGCCGGGGAACGAGTCCTCGGTGAGGCGTGGCAGTTGCGCGTCAAGCTCGGGGGGCAGGTCGCCGATGTAGGAGGGCAGCACATTGCGCAGCACGCCCGCGTTGGAGAGGTCACTGCCTGCCTCGGCGCCGAAGATCACCGCGGTGCGCTGCCGGTCGAACGGCCGGGTGTCATAGCCAGCGTCGCGCAGCGCCTGGTCCGCGACCTCGAGGGCGAGCAACTGGGTGGGCTCGATGCTGCCGAGGGAGCGCGGCGGGATGCCGAAGCGCAACGGATCGAACGGGATGGGCGGCAGGAATCCACCCCACTTCGAGGGGGTCTTGCCGTCGCCGCCGTCGGCGTTGAAGTACACCGCCGGATCCCATCGCGAGGCGGGCACCTCGGTGACCGAATCCACGCCAGCGAGGATGTTGGACCAGAAGGTAGAGAGCGTGGGGGCCTGCGGGAACATCGCGGCCATGCCGACGATCGCGATATCGAGTGGCTCGGGCTCGGGCGCGCTCGCCGGGTCGATGCCGAGCTCTCTGCCGCGCTTCGCGTACCACTCCGCTGCGCCACTGGTGAGGGAATCGTGCAGCGCGGAGACGGTGGTGACCGAGTCACGTAGCAGGGCCACGTCCCCCGCCATGAACATGCCGTCATGGAGCTGCTGCTCCGCGCTCACCTCGACGAGCTGCCCGCCGGACCGATCAACGCCCTTGCTCGCGACGCGGAGCCGGCCGATGTTGAGCTGCTCGAGCTTCTCCCACAGCTCCCGGTCGGGCACGCCCTGCTGCTGCAGCTCGGTGCGGGTGCGCGCGAACTCGGCCGCGAACTGGCTATCGACGCAGCGGGTGGCGTGGCCCGGCGCCGTCTCGAGAAGCACGGTGCGGGTTGCCTCGACGACGTGCCGCTGGAACCCGGGGACGATCGCGCCGGACTCGACGGCCTCCTCGGTGAACAGGTAGGCGGTGCCAGCGAGCAGGCCGATACGCACGCCTGCCTCGGTGAGCGGGCGGGCGAGCGCTGCGACCATCGCTGCCGAGCGGGAGTCATGGATGCCGCCGGCGAAGAAGACCTCGATGCGGGTGGCGGCATCGGGATGAGCGCCGAGGAACTGCTGGAGCTCCCCGATCTGTGCCTGCCACAGCGGGAAGCTGTGGCGGGGCCCGACGTGCCCGCCGCACTCGGCGCCCTCGAAGATGAACTTGCGGGCTCCGCCGCCGAGGAACTGCCGCAGCAGGCCGGGCGAGGGAACGTGCAGGAAGGTGCTGATGCCCTCGGCCTCGAGGCGTGAGGCCTGGGCGGGGCGCCCGCCAGCGATGATGGCGTGGCTCGGGCGCGTGGCGAGCACTGCGTCGAGCTGCTCCTCCCGCAGCTGCGCGTCGGCAAAACCCAGGATGCCCACGCCCCACGGACGGTCCCCCACCAGCTCCTTGGTGGCCGTGAGGATCTCTTGGGAGCGCGCGCCCGAGTTGACGGCGAGCGCGATGAATGGCAGCGCGCCAGCCTCGGCGACCGCTGCGGCGAACCGGGGATGATCGCTCACTCGCGTCATCGGTCCCTGGGCGAGAGGCAGTGCCGTGCCCAGTGCGTCCGCCAGCGGCGATCCCTCGTCGAGCACCTCGCGGGCTAGGTCCCGGCCGGGCGCATCGACCGCTGCGGCGATCGAGTCCAGGATGGCCCGGATCGCGGCCGGAACGGTCTCGAACCTCGACGCGAATACCTGCGCGAGGTAGGCGTCCTCGCCGACGGGGAGGACGAGGCCAGTACCGTCGCTTCGCCGGAGGGCACGTCGCACCACGCGCTGCCCATCCTCGATCACGGACTCCGAGCCGTCGAGCCCCGCGAGCACCCCGCGCTCCTCGGCAGCGATGGTGGACTCGCGCAGCAGGGCGAGCTGGACGTCGAGCACCACGCCCCGTGCGCCGCCCATCACCGCGGCGGCAGCGGTGTCAGGGCCGATGCCGCCCGCCAGCCAGATCGGGATGTCGATCGTCTCGTCGGAGCACACTTGCTGGAGCAGCACGAAGCTGCTCGTGGTGCCAGCTGGACCGCCAGCCTCGCAGCCTCGCGCGATGATTCCATCAGCGCCAGCACGATGCGCTTCCCTCGCCTGCTCGATCGAGGTCGCTTCCACGAGAACGCGTCGGCCCTCGAACTCGGGGGCCCGGTCCAGGGCATCGACGCCAAGAACGACCGTCACTGCTTCGTCGGGCAGCGCATCGGCGCCAAGGGAGCAATCATCCGAGATGCGAACGCCGAATCCGCCGGGGATCGCCGCGGCCGCCACAGCGAGCTCGCGGCGGGCCAGGGACGAGCCGCGCCCAAGGTCAAGAATGCCGTGCGCGCCGGCATGGCATGCGGCAGTGACGATTCGCGCGTTCGGCCTCCGCAGGGGCGTCATCGCCAACACTTGTTCATCATTAGTGTCGGCGTTGCGCATCAAGGGCCTCACGAATTCGTTGGGTCATTGCTCGGGTCAGCACGATGCCTGGTTCTGGGCGCCGCTAGGTTCGTTGGGGCTGGTAGCGGGCTTTGCCCGCAAGGACAAATACCCAGTTCAACCAACATTATGTTAGGAACCGCGAGGATAGTCGGTCAAGTCCCCTACAATGACGAAGGACACATTCTGCCGCTCGGCGGGGCATTGTTCACCGTGCGTTCACATGGAGTTGCACGGCTCGCTCGCGCGGGCGAGGCCATCCACGCCGCGCTGCTCTCAAAGGGTGGACACGATCTGCGTGCGCCGCGTATTTTCAGACCAGAGCCAGCAGGCAACCCCAAGGACCGTCATGGCAAATCTGAGGGAACTCGCCGAGTCCCACCTCGCCGCAGCGCGGACGGGCAAGCATGGTCGCAGCGCCGAGCTCATCGCCAATGACGGCCCGCTCCGGCAGACCGTGATCGCGCTCCGGAAGGGCATGGAACTGGCCGAGCACAACTCCCCGCCCGCCTCGAGCCTTCAGGTACTCGTGGGACGAGTTCGCGTCGACATCGAAGCAGGGGCGCAATGGGAGTTCAACGAAGGGGAATTGTGGATCCTCACGCATGAACGCCATTCGGTGCTCGCCCTTGCCGACAGCGCATTCCTGCTCACCACGGTCACGAACCAACAAGGCCAGGACTCATACACCTGATCCGGGCGCAACCGCTACCGGGGCCAGCCGGCGCAAAAGCACCGGAAACCCTCAAACGCGATAGAAGCAGACCGGTCTAACCAGCAGGATCTATCGCGTTTGCAGCCGAACAGCCGGTCGGCCCTTCCCCGAGACCGATGGCAGGCCCAGTCCCGGCTCCTCTAGTCCCGACTCCGCCGCAGCAGCGCAGGCCGGTCCGCCCACGCTCGCGTGCACCACAACGCCCACACCACGAGCACTGGCTGGAACAACAAGCGGGCGCCCCGCGCCAGGTCGCTTTCCAGGCCGAACGCATCCGTCCCCGTCACGAACTGCGAGATGTTCCCCGGGAAGATCGCCACAAAGAACGCCGCGACCACCCAGCCCACCAAAACCCGCCAGCGCCCCTGCCGCGCCAGCAGCAACGCGGCCCCCAGCGCGACCTCCACCACGCCCGAGGCGATGACCACCAGATCCGCGTCCAAAGGCATCCACCCCGGCACCTGCGCCAGGAACTCCGACCTCGCCCACGTCAGATGCGACAGGCCCGCGAACAGCAGGAACAAGCCAAGCACCCAGCGACCAACCGTCCGCGCCCAACCGCCTGCGCGAGCGCGCGAACCATCCCGATCATGATCATCAGCCATGGATGAGAGAGTACGCGCGGAGCAACCCGAGCCCTACCGCAATCCACTCCCGCAAACACTTGATTGATTCCAGAAAGTGGTCCACACTTGGGGTGTGAGCACGCGACCGGATTTTGAGCGCTTGTTGCGCGGGGCAGCCCTCCGCGTGACGGCGCCGCGCCTGGCGGTGCTGACAGCGGTGCATGATCACCCGCATTCGGATACTGACTCCATCATCAGCGTGGTCCGCCAGAATCACGGTGCTGTGTCGCACCAGGCCGTGTATGACGTGCTGCGGGCCCTGACATCGTCTGGATTGCTGCGACGTATCCAGCCGACGGGGTCGGTGGCGCGGTACGAGACGCGCGTTGGTGACAACCATCATCATCTGGTGTGCCGGAGCTGCGGCGTCATTGCTGATGTCGACTGCGCCACTGGTGCAGCCCCGTGCATGACCGCGTCGGATGACCACGGTTTCGAGATCGATGAGACCGAGGTCATCTTCTGGGGCTTGTGCCCCGCCTGCTTGGCTTCAGCCCAATCCGAGCAAATCCCTTGACCACTGGAAGGACAAGCCGTGCCTGATCGCCCTGACGGTTTCGATGAGATCAATGACCCCCAGGAGGGGCAATGCCCGTTCGGGGGCACCAATCCGAAGCACCCGACGGCGGGCGGGGGCAATCGCGACTGGTGGCCTAACCAGCTGAACCTGAAGATCCTCCGCAAGAACACTCCTGTGTCGAACCCGATGGGCGGCGATTTCGACTACGCCGCGGAGTTCAAGACGCTGGATCTTGCCGCGGTGAAGAAGGACATCGCCTCGGTGCTGACCAACTCGCAGGATTGGTGGCCGGCTGATTTCGGGCACTACGGCCCGTTGATGATCCGCATGGCGTGGCACAGCGCGGGCACCTACCGCATCAGCGATGGTCGCGGCGGCGCCGGTGGCGGACAGCAGCGGTTCGCGCCGCTGAACAGCTGGCCGGACAATGGCAACCTCGACAAGGCGCGGCGCCTGCTGTGGCCGGTGAAGCAGAAGTATGGCCGCAAGCTGTCCTGGGCGGACCTGATCGTCCTGACGGGCAACGTCGCTCTCGAGACCATGGGCCTCGATACGTTCGGCTTCGCGGGTGGCCGCGTGGATGAGTGGGAGCCCGATGAGGATGTGTACTGGGGCCCCGAGTCCGAGTGGCTCGATGACAAGCGCTATTCGGGCGAGCGTGATCTGGAGGATCCGCTCGCGGCCGTGCAGATGGGCCTGATCTATGTGAACCCGGAGGGCCCCAACGGCAATCCCGATCCGCTGGCCGCGGCGGTCGATATCCGCGAGACGTTTGGCCGCATGGCCATGAACGACGAGGAGACTGTCGCGCTCATCGCCGGAGGCCATACGTTCGGCAAGACCCACGGCGCGGGCGATCCAGAACTCGTGGCAGCCGAGCCGGAGGGCGCCCCCATCGAGCAGATGGGCCTGGGCTGGCGCAACGCGCTCGGCAGCGGAAAGGGCAACGACACCATCACCAGTGGCCTCGAGGGCATCTGGACCAACACCCCCACCAAGTGGGACAACACCTTCTTTGACATCCTGTTCGGGTTCGAGTGGGAGAAGTTCCAGAGCCCGGCCGGAGCTTGGCAGTGGAAGCCGAAGGACGGCGCGGGCGCGAACACGGTGCCCGATCCGCACGATCCGTCGGCCAAGCGCGAGCCCGTCATGCTCACGACCGACCTGTCGCTGCGCTTCGACCCGGACTACGCGCCCATCTCGCGGCGCTTCCACGAGAACCCGGACGAGTTCGCGGATGCGTTCGCGCGCGCCTGGTTCAAGCTCACCCACCGCGATATGGGCCCCAAGGTCCGCTACCTCGGCCCCGAGGTTCCCGAGGAGGACCTGATCTGGCAGGACCCGGTGCCGCCGGTGACCCACAAGCTGATCGACGCGAAGGACATCGCGTCGCTGAAGAAGCAGATCCTCGGTTCCGATCTCAGCGTCGCCGAGCTGGTCTCCACGGCCTGGGCGTCGGCGTCGACGTTCCGTGGCGGCGACAAGCGGGGCGGCGCCAACGGTGCTCGCATCCGCCTCGAGCCGCAGCGCGGCTGGGAGGTCAATGAGCCCGAGAAGCTCGCCAAGGTCCTCAGCACGCTCGGCGGCGTCCAGCAGGACTTCAACAACGCCCAGAAGCGCGGCAAGCAGGTATCGCTGGCCGATCTGATCGTCCTCGGCGGTTGCGCCGCGGTGGAGAAGGCAGCCAAGGATGCCGGCCATGACATCGAGGTGCCGTTCGCGCCAGGCCGCACCGATGCGACCGAGGAGCAGACCGACGCGGAGTCGTTCGCGCCGCTCGAGCCGACCGCTGATGGCTTCCGCAACTACCTGCGCGATGGCCACCGGCTGCCCGCCGAGTACCTGCTGCTCGACCGTGCCAACCTGCTCACCCTCAGCGCTCCCGAGCTGACGGTCCTGGTCGGTGGCCTGCGCGTGCTTGGCGCGAACTACCAGCAGTCACCGCTCGGCGCGCTGACCACCACCCCGGAGAAGCTCACCAACGACTTCTTCGTCAACCTGCTCGACATGGGCATCGAGTGGCAGGCCACCAGCGAGGACTCGACCACGTTCCATGGCGTCGACCGTGCCACCGGCACCACCAAGTGGACCGGTACCCGGGCGGACCTCGTGTTCGGCTCCAACTCCGAGCTGCGTGCCGTCGCCGAGGTGTATGCCTGCGACGACGGGCGCGACAAGTTCGTCCGCGACTTCGTTGCCGCTTGGGACAAGGTCATGAACCTGGACCGGTACGAGCTCGCCTGACACTGAGTCGCACCAGGGCCGGCCGCGCATCGCGGTCGGCCCTGCTCGCGTCGCGGGAGATGCGAGTGTGCAAGATCCGACAGGCGTGAGCACGAAAGTTGTCGTTCGTCGCGCACTCGCGGCGGTGCACGACCGCAGTACCCTGGCAGCATGGGCATCTACGGTGACACGATCCTGCCTCGCATCATCAACGTGGCGTGCGGGACCAAGCTGACCGGGCCGCAGCGCGAGCAAGCCTGCGCGGGGCTCACCGGCGACGTCGTGGAGATTGGTTTCGGATCCGGGCTGAACATCCCGTACTACCCCCCGGCGGTCTCCCGCGTGCTGGCCATCGAGCCCGCCGACGCCGCATGGCATATCGCCCGCAAGCGCGTCGCCCACTCGCCCGTCCCCGTGGAGCGCCACGGCCTCGACGGGCAATCGCTCCCCCTCGACGATGCGAGCTGCGATAGCGCCCTGTCCACCTGGACGCTCTGCACCATTCCCGATGTGGCCGCCGCGCTCCGCGAGGTGCGCCGCGTCCTCAAGCCCGGCGGCACCTTCCACTTCGTCGAGCACGGCCTCGCCCCCGACTCCACCGTGCAGAACTGGCAACATCGCCTCAACCCGCTGCAGCAGAAGCTCTTCGGGGGCTGCAACCTCGACAGGCCCATCGTGCCGCTCATCGAGGATGCCGGATTCACCATCAGCAGCATCGAGGAGTTCTACGAGAAGGGCACGCCCAAGTTCCTTGGCGCGCTCTCGCTAGGCGTTGCCACTCGCGCATGACCGACCAGCGGTGCGCTTCGGTTGACGGCAATGGCGGGCACCCCAGGGCTCACGATGGTGCGTTGCCCGACGGCTTGGCGGAGCACGGGCAGTACCTGCGCCACATCATGCTCGAACCGGGCACCGACGATCGCTATCCGTTCAACCTGCCCGTCATCGGAAACCTTGCCCCGCCCGAGGGCCTCGGCATCCCTCCCGGCATCACATTCCTCACCGGCGACAACGGGACCGGCAAGTCCACGCTCCTCGAAGCCATCGCCGTCGTCGCCGGATTCAACGCTGAAGGCGGGACCACCGCATTCCGGTTCGCCACCCGCCGCTCCGAATCCGACCTTGCCCACGCAATCCGCATGCAATGGGCCGCCCGGCCCCGCACCGGATTCTTCCTCCGCGCCGAATCGTTCTACAACGTCGCCACCGAGATCGAGAACCTGCGGGCTACACAGTTCTATGGCGGGCACTCGCTGCATGAGCGCTCGCATGGCGAGTCCTTTCTCGATGTCGTCAATCATCGCTTCGGCCCGAACGGCCTCTACCTCCTCGACGAGCCCGAGGCCGCGCTATCCGTCCGCGGCTGCCTCGCGCTCATCGCCCGTATCGTCGACCTCCTCGATCACGGTTGCCAGTTCATCGTCGCCACCCACTCGCCGATCCTGCTCGCGGTGCCGGGAGCCCACCTGCTCGAGATCAGCGACGACGGCTCCATTGCGCCCATTGGCTACGACCAGTCCGAGCCCGTACGGCTCATGCGTGCATTCCTCGACCAGCCCAGCACGTTCCTGCACCACCTCCTCGCGCCGGACTAGCGGCGGGGTGGGCGCGCCGGATTAGCAGCGCGCTCAACCGAGTGGCTGCGCGCGCATAACGGGATCCGCCGCCCGCGCGGCATCCAGAAGCACCTCGCACGACAGGATCGCCTCGCCGAGCCCGAGCACGCCACTAGCAAGCACTCCCGCGCGGATGCCGCCCCTGCCCACGAGCGCCTTGCGCATGCCGGGCGCGATCATCGTGTCCATCCAGGCACAAGGATGCGCGGGCCGCCCACCGTGGAACACGACGCTGCCAGCCCCGGTCGTGAGTGTGAAGTCCTCGCCGCGCAGCCGATCGAGCTCCACGCCGCGGACAAGGATGTTGCGGCGAGCGAGCTCGGGCACGGCGCTCGTGCCCGCTCGAGCGCAGGCGGCGTCCCAGGCCTCTGCGGCAAGGAAGGTGACGGCGGCCTCGGTGTGCGCGCGGACGTTGAAGAAGCGATCCCCGCGGATGCCCTTGCCCGCGATGCATTCGATGGTGCCGGGCAACTCGGTGGGAACGGTGGCGGGGCCGTCCTTGGGCCGTCCGAAGTAGGCGTGCGCGGGCGAGACGAGGAACCGCACGATGCGGATCGGATAGTCGGGCATGGCTGCTCCTCGCGATGCTGGGGCCGCGTGCTGACGAGCATCCCACCAAAGAGCGCGGCCCGGCAAGCAAGCCGGGTATCAGGCCCGGGTGCTCGCCGCATGCGCGATACAGCCGCGAACAACCGTTCATGATCATGAAACACGTACGGCCACAGGCACTCCCGGACGAGCGCTAGCGTCGCGGAGTGCTGATTCGTCGTTTCGCGCCCGCGTTCGCGGTCCCTGCCGCCCTGCTGTGCGCCACTCTCGTGATCCCTGCTGCGGCGCCTGCTCATGCGCAGTCCGCGCCAGTCTGGTCGGGCCTTGATGTGCGGGAGCATGCCGACCCGCTGCCAAGCGCTCCAGGTGTCTTGGTGGCGGCTACGGAGCTCGATGCTTCGCTCTGGCTGCCCGGTACGGCAGAGGCGCATCGCTATGCCTACACGACGCGGGACCAGCATGGCCGGATGGCGCTGAGCACGGCCGCGGTCTTCCTGCCACAAGGTCCGCCGCCGCGTGGGGGCTGGAAGACCATCGCGTTCGCCCATGGCACTGTTGGGCTTGGCGACGATTGCACCCCGTCCGCCCTGCCGTGGTACGAGGAGGGCGCGGCGTACCTCGGCGGCTGGCTGGATGCCGGATATGCGCTGGTGATCACGGACTACCAGGGCTTGGGCACCCCGGGCCTGCATTCGTATCTCAATGGCGCGGTCGAAGCGGCGTCGGTGGTGAACTCGGTCCGGGCGGCGCACGAGCTCGATGTCGCGCTGGCTCCGGAGTGGCTGGTGATGGGTCATTCGCAAGGTGGCCAGGCCGCGCTCTTCACCGGCAACCAGGCGGATGTGCTCGATCCGGACGGGGCCCTGGACTTCCGGGGAACCGTGGGCATCGCGCCCGGAGTCAACGTGGAGGATCTGGCTCTGGCGATGGATCCGCTGGTCCTGGTGCCACTGCCGCAGGGGCTGATGAGCTATGCGGTGATGCTGGCGACGGCGGTGCGCGAGGCCGCGCCCGAGGTGCCGGTGAATGATCACCTCACGGCTCGCGGGCGAGCTTTGATCGATAGCGCGGCGACGGTGTGCGGCTGGCAGTTGTGGTACGACGTCGAGGGCGTGCGCCCGGGAGATGTGTTCACCACCGCGTGGCGGGACATCCCTGGGTTTCTCGATGCGGTGCGGGCAATGGCGGAGGTTCCGGTGCGAGGCTACGGCGATCCGGTGCTGATCGTGCAGGGCGGCCTGGATATCGATGTGCCCGCTCCTGTGGTCGTGGCGTTCGCCGCGGAGCTCGAGGCCTCCGGCGCGCCCGTGGAGCTCAAGCTGTACGAGGAAGCCGACCATCGGGACATCCTCGAGCATTCGTTGCCGGAGGTGCGCGGCTTTGTCGAGCAGGCGCTCGCCGACTAGCCGCGCGTCCCACAGGCCGCCCCACAGGCCGCACCACACGCCGCCCGCGGGGATCTGCGAGCGAATGTCAACAAATCACGCCCAGGAAACGGACATCTGTTGACTTTCGCTCGCAGATCCGGAGGTGGACCTCGCGCAGCGGCGGGTGGGAACTTTTCGCGAGCCTGCTGCAACATAAGAGAGAACGGCGCATCGTTCGCGATTCAAGTCGCATCCGCCCGAGGGCCACGAGCCCGACTCCCGCACGAGGAAGGAACCCCCCTTGGTCCCCACCATCGACCCACTCGCCCGTTCCCTCGGGATCGAGGCCGCTCCGATTCCCGTCCTGACCGATGCCGAATGGTCGAGGATGCTCCAGCTCGCCAGCGCTGACCCGGGCCGCCGGACGCTCGACCACCTCGTGCCGGACTCGGTCGCAGGTTTCGACGAACGCCATGCCGCGGGCATGTGATGCACAACACTTCGTACGAGTGTGACATTTAGCAGTCACAAGGCGATATAGCTCATGCACCGGGGGGTGCATCTGTAACCAGGCAGGGGCCTGGGATTTATCACAACCTGGGGGGGATTGTGTCCGAGAAAGAACTGATCGACCGTGCGCGCCGCGGGGACGAGCGGGCATTCGCCGAGCTCGTCACCCGGTACCGCAGCCGGCTGTGGACAATCTGCTACCGCATCACCAACGATCGACACGATGCCGAGGATGCGCTGCAGAATGCGCTGGCAGCAGCATGGCAAAACCTGCACAGGTTCCGGGGGGAAGCGACTTTCGGGACGTGGGCGTACACGATCGCCGCGAACTCGTCGAAGATGATCGTGAGGTCGCGCCGCGATCTCGCGGTCGACCTGCACTCGCTGGACCTCGCCGATGATCAGTTCGATCATGCCGAGCAGACTGCCGACAGGGACGCGATCAATGCCGCACTCGCGAGGCTCTCCGATGACTTCCGAGCGGTGCTGGTGCTGCGCGAGTACACCGCGATGCCCTACCGCGAGCTCGCCGCGCACCTGGGCATCCCGGTGCAGACAGTGCGCTCCCGGCTCAGCAGGGCCCGGGCGCAGCTAGCGCGGGCGCTGGCGGAGACCTATGACCTGGTGGGCGCCGCGTGACGGGACGCCGCTGCTGCAGCGACTTCGCGGTGGCTCGCTAGACCGGGCCGGGAGCCATTCCAGCCCCTCCCGGGCGGACCGCGTGCCGATCGGGCATGCTGGCAGGCATGAGTTCCGCGCCCCCGCCTGCCGTGCCCGCTTCTGATCGCCCTGGCCGTGCCGCGGCGTTGCGCCTCGCCGCGCTCCTTGGTGGCGCGGGCGTGGTGCATTTCGTGGCACCGCAGTTCTTCGATCGGATCGTGCCGCGCTTCCTTCCGGGCGAGCCACGCTGGTACACGCAGGCATCCGGGGTGGCCGAACTGGGCATCGCGGGGGCGCTGGCCGTGCCGCGCACGCAGCGGGCAGGGGCCACTCTCGCCGCGCTGCTGTTCGTGGCGGTATTCCCGGCCAACGTGCAGATGACGGTCGACTGGCTACGGTCGAGCCGGTTGTCGCCGTGGATGAAGGCGGGGGCGATAGCCCGGCTTCCCTTGCAGGTTCCGCTGGTCACCGAGGCGTTGAAGGCGCGCGGGTAGGTAACGCCGGGCCCGCTGCGGGCCGCCTCTCGCTGCCGTTCACGCGCAGGCCGCGAAAATGAGACCATCGTCACATCCCTTGCGCCAACGGATCGGCCGAAATGCCGCGCGAGCTGGGATGATATCGCGCATCGCTGAACAAATGGCGCGGCAGCCCATTCTGGGAGCGACACCGCGGGGGTTGACAGGACTTCTCCGCATTCCGAGTTGGTGAATTTGCAGTTCATAGCAGCAAACTGCCCATCCCACGTGCTAGCACCCGCTTGCTGGAGCAAGCAGTGTGCCCAACGCCACAGCAGCGGCGACAAAAGGCCAGCTCTAGACGTTGCCGTTGCCATTTCGTAATCTTCTTGTGACCGAACGGAGCGGCGGTCCCCCGAGCAACACACGGGGCGGATCAGTCGCCGACCATCCAAAGACAACGGGTGCCAGATTCACTACCCGTTGCCCGTGCCTGGCCGCGGCAATCCAATCCAAGGAGCAACACCCCATGGCTTCCATCACTCTCAAGCGTTCCGCTCGCACCGCCTTCATCGCCGGAATCCTCTCCGCCACCGCGGTCGTCCCCGCGATGCAGGCAGCGGCTGACACGATCTCGGTGCCCGGGATCGGCGCCATCGAGGTCCCCGCCACCGCCGGACCCGTCATCGACATCGCTGCCCCCGCGGGCAACATCACCGACATCGCGGCCCCCGCCGTCTCCGAGGGACAGGCCGTCGCTGACGCCGCCCTCAGCAAGGTTGGCTCCCCCTACGTGTATGGCGCCTCCGGCCCGAACGCCTTCGACTGCTCCGGGCTCGTCCAGTGGGCCCATGGCCAGGTAGGCAAGCAGGTTCCCCGCACCAGCCAGAGCCAGGCCGCGGGCGGCGCTCCGGTGAGCATCAACAACCTGCAGGCCGGCGACGTCGTCCTCATGTACGGCGGTGCCTCGCACGCCGGGATCTACATCGGCAACGGGCAGGTCGTCCACGCGCTCAACTCGTCCTCCCCCGTGAAGGTCGACAACCTCGGGGACTTCCCGTTCCACAGCGCGCGCCGCTACTGAGCAGCACCGCCACTAGCCTGACCTGAGCAGAAGAGCCCGGACAATGATGTCCGGGCTCTTCCTCGTGCGCGCGCTACCCCTCGTCGGCATCCTGCCCGGCTTCCTTCCGCCGCCAGCGCAGGAAGCCCCGCAAGCGACCGGGCGAGGCCGTGACGAGCTCGGCGGTATTGCGCACCGAATCCTGCGCCGCATCCACCGCCGCATTGATTGCTGTGGTCACGACTGTCCCGGTGATGACGCTGCGAACCGCCAGCGTCGCCGCCGGGCGAGCGCTCGCCTGCACCACATCCACAACGGCGCGGGTGATCGCCGTGTGCAGTATGCGCTCCGCATCGTCGGCATTGCCGCCCTCCCAGGTCACGATGTCCCGCGTCGCGCTCACCGCCGCTCCGGTCAACGCGACCGGGGTGTTCACGATCACCTCGCCGAGCAGCGTCCTGATGATCTCGCCGCGCGCTTGCTCCGCCGCGGCCCGCACGACGGGCCCCACTACTCCTGCGGCCGCGCCCCGGGCCGCGAGCTGCACCGCCTTGATCACGAACTTCTGCGCCGTCCCCGACAAGGGGTTGTTGAACGCCAGGTTCACCGCGCGCGCCATCACGGCATCGTCAGCGTCCGTCGGGGTGAGGCTGGAGAGAGTGCCCGCGCCCTGCAGGATGGTGCTGCGCACGATATCGACCGCGGTATCGACCGAGAGCTCGATCAGCATCGGGATCGCCACATCGACCGTCGCATCGAGGGCAGCATCGACCACCACGCTCAGCGCCGCGCTGGTCGTATCGTTGACCAGCGCCGCCCCCAGCGTTTCCTTCGCTGCGGTCTCGAGCCGCCGCGTCACGGGTGACGACGCGGCCAGCGACCCCACATTGCCCACGGCCCAGCCAATGGGGCTCGCCGAGGCGAGCCAGGCGACCTTCGTCCCCGCCCTGCCCACCGGGCTCGCGACGGTGATCGCCGACGCCCGCAGCGCGGGCGACAGCACCGGGCTATCGATGACCATCCCGGCGACTTCCTCGGCGACCTTGCCGACGGTCTCGCCGACCGCCGCCGCTGCAGCGTCCTCCGCCGCTGCCCGGGTCTTGCCGAGCGCGCTCGTGATGGCGCGGTTGATCGCCTCGCTGCCGGCCCCGAGCATCGACGTTGCCGCGATGAGCGGCTGCTTCCGCTCGATATCCGGATTCTCCAGCGCCTGCTTGGCCGCCTCGGCCGCGAGCTGCTCCGGGGTTGCCTTGCGCCGCCACCGCTCCGACACGTTCACCACACGACCTCCGATGCGTGTTGCCGCCGACACCGCATCATAGGCACGGCACGCGCGCCGGGCCGGCCCAAACGGCGGGACCGGCGCGCGCCCGCGAGCAATCCCGCTCCCGCTGGAATTCCCTGCCACGGTAGTGATGGGGGCTATAGGCCCCGGACAAGTGTTGTGGATAGGCTGTTGCGGATAGGTTTAGTGCCACGAGCGTGGCATCACGGCAAAGGAGCCGAACAAGTGGTCAGCATTGCATCGAGGACCGGACACCAGAACGTAGCCATGCTCGGCATCGGCGCGTACCGGCCCAGGCGGTTGGTGAGCAACGACGAGGTGTGCGAGGTCCTTGATTCCTCGGACGAGTGGATCTACGACCGCAGCGGCATCCGGAACCGCCGCTGGGTGAGCGATGACGAGGATGGCAAGTTCCTGTCGATCACGGCGGCGGAGCGGGCGATCGCCAATAGTGGCGTGGAACGATCCGAGATCGGTGCGCTCATCCTCGCGACCAGCACCTGGCCCAACCAGGTGCCCCACGGTGCTCCCGAGGTCGCCTACGAGCTCGGCCTCAACGGCATCGCCGCGTTCGACCTGACGGCCGGATGCAGCGGCTTCGGCTACGGCCTCGCGATCGCCGCGGACCTGATCCGCGCGGGAACCTCGAAGTATGTCGTGGTCATCGGCATGGAGACCATGTCCAAGGGCCTCGACCTCACTGATCGCAGCACCGGCTTCATCTTCGGCGACGGCGCCGGGGCTGTCTTGGTGGGGCCCAGCGAGGAGAACGGCATCTCCCCCACCGTGTGGGGCAGCGACGGCGAGAACTCGTCGGCGATCTCGCAGAACTACGCGCTCGACGAGTACATGGATCGTGCCAACAACCTGCAGGGCACTGACCCGGCCGTGGAGCAGGTCGGACGAATGACGATCAACATGGAGGGCCCGCGCGTCTTCCGCTGGGCAGCGATCACCTTGCCCAAGGCGCTATCGCGCACCCTCGAGGAGTCGGGCATGTCCGCCGACGACATCGATGTGTTCATCCCGCACCAGGCGAATTCCCGTATCAACGACCTGATGAAGAAGAACCTCGGGCTGCGCGACGACGTTCCCGTGGCCAACGACATCGAGAACACGGGCAACACCTCCGCTGCCTCGATCCCGCTGGCGATCGAGGAGATGCTCGTCACTGGCAAGGCCAAGGGCGGACAGATAGCCCTGCTCCTGGGGTTCGGCGCGGGGCTGTCCTACGCGGGGCAGGTTGTCACGCTGCCGCCGACGCCGGAGATCCCGAGCTTCTAGCGGAAGTACGGGTTGCCGCGCGACACGGAAGCGGCGGCAGTCCGCAGCGCGGTGGGCTGGTTGATCACGCGGGCGCGGGCCGCGCGCAGGCCGTGGACGAGCTCGGGCTCATAGCGGGCCCGGTAAGCGCCGATGGCACCGCGCTCGATGCGGTCGTAGAGGATGGCGAGCTCGGTGACCACGGCGTGGTACTCGCGGACCGCATCGGCGGCCGCGCGGCCGTGGCGCTGCCGCACTGTCGCGCGCCAGTCCCGGCGCCCGGCGAGGCACGCGAGGTGGGGCGTCTCGTCGGGCGTGATGAGGTTGGCCGCGACCATCGCGGGGAGCTGCTGGGCAACCACGCGCTGCAGGCGGCGGCGCTGCCAGATCACCAGCACGATGGTGGCGACGAGCGCGGGCAGCATGATGAAGATGTAGACGAGCATGAATCCGTAGCCACCGAGCAGCAAGGTGGACCCATTCCACAGGGCGTGCAGCAGCATCGCGGCGAGCAGTCCGACGACGGGAGCGGCGTACTTGACCTCGCTGCGGGCGCTCTGCACCGCCAGCCCCAGTCCGATGCCCAGCATGATGGTGAACAGCGGGTGCGCGAACGGGCTGATCACGCAGCGCAGCACAAAGGTCAGGATTCCTCCCTCGATTCCCTCGGTACTGAGCGCTCCGGAGAGGTAGAAGATGTTCTCGGTGAACGCGAACCCGACGCCGACCAGGCCGGCATAGACGATCCCGTCGACGATGCCGTCGATCTCGCGGCGCCGGAAGGTGAACAGCCACACCATGAACAGGCCCTTGCAGATCTCCTCGGTAATCGGCGCGGTGACGGCAAGGCTGAATGCGTAGGCACCAAGATCACTGAGAATGGCGGCCCAGGTGATGTTGAGGACCGTGCCGGAGATGAGGGCGATGAGCACGGCCATGCTCGAGCCCCACATGAACGCGGCAAGCAGCATGCGGCCCGGCTCGGGCTCCCATCGGTCCACCCAGAGGAAAAGCGCGGCGAGCGGGATGACCGGCACGAACGCGAGGATCGCTGAGCCAAGGCTGGCCGCGGCTCCGGCTTGCAGCATGGTGAGCCCAAGGAGCAGCACGGCGATGATCGCCATGATGACCATGACGGCGATGGGGACCAGCGCGCGCCTGTTGTGCTCGACGGCCCAGGGCAAGTGCGGGCCCGGCCCTGGCGCGTGTGGTGTTGTCATCGTTCCCCCATCGTGTCGGCAGCGCGCTCGCCAGCGCGGATCAGGCTTCCTGATGCTATCGCTACGGCTAGGCTGGCCCGCATGCGGCGATGGCAGCGAATGCGGACAGGCATGGTGGTAGCGAGCGCGGGGCTGGCCGCGGTGCTGCTTCCCGGGGTGGCGGTGGCCCAGCCGCTCGCTACGGGCTCCGCCGAGGGCACCGACAGGCTCGACCCGCTGCTGGCTCTGGCCTACACCTTGGCCGTGGCCGATGCCCGGGCCGAGGGGGTCGTCATCTCGGTGACCTCGGGCGCCCGATCCGCGGAGCAGCAGCAAGCACTGTGGGAGCAGGGCCTGGCAACGTACGGCAGCCCCGACGAGGCGAGGCGGTGGGTGCTGCCCCCCGATGAATCCACGCATGTCACCGGTGACGCGGTGGATGTCGGCCCGAGGGACGGCGCGGCATGGTTGCAGCGCAATGGCTTCCGCTATGGGTTGTGCCAATCGTTCATCAATGAGTGGTGGCACTTCGAGCTCGCCACGTTCCCGGGCACGCCGTGCCCGCGACCACTGCCGGACGCGAGCTGGCGCTAGAGCAGCAGTGAATGCCTGCCCCGGGGCGCGCTGGCATAATTGATCATGTAACCCGTAACCTACGGAGAGGCAGCGCGATGACAGAGCGCGGCACGGACCAGTCCTCGAGCAACAATGCCCCGGCCAATCCTCCCAAGGGGATCATCGCGGGCAAGAACATCGCCTACATCCTGATCGCGCTCGCCATCATCGCGGTGCCGGGCGCCTTGGCAGCTGCTGCCGGCGGGATGACGGGCGTGGCCATTGCCCTGGGCGTGATCGCCGTGCTGCTGCTCCTCGTCGGGACCCTCCTGTGGCGGCGCTCGGCCCTGGTGCTGAGCGAGGCACTGCCTGATACCAACGATCGGCAGCGGTCCTCCGAGGGGCGTGGCCCGCTCGGCGACTAGTCGGCAGCCGGTAGCCGATCACTCGATGATGCGCAGGTCGCGGTAGTCGAACGCGGGGCTGACCACGCACGTGACGAGCGTGTCATCGATGGCGTGGGCGGACTGGCTCGTGCCCGCGGGCACGAGCACCTGCGGGCTGGCGTCGCGATGGAGACGGTGGCTGGTCCCATCGATGGCTAGCCTGACCGCCCCCGGTCCATGCCAGAGCCACAGCTCATCGGACGCCACGATGTGCTCACGCGTGCCATGCCCCGCGGGGATGTGGAAAAGGATCGCCGAGGCAAGATCCCGATCGCCGCGCTCGGTGCGGGCCTGGCCGGTGCTCGTCCAGGTGCGCCGGAACCAGCCGCCCTCCGGGTGCGGGGCAAGGTCATGCTTCTCGGCGAGCGCGGGCCGCGGCTCGAATCCCCGGTAGGTGCCATCGATGTCACGACGGGCATGCAGCACACGTCGTGCCGCCATGGGGTCGAGCGGCCCGTAGATGTGCGGGAACAGCACGTCGGCAGGAACCCCTGGCGGCGGCGCGGGGTCCGCGGCCTCCCAGCGCACGGGCTGGCCGATCCGCTCGGGGTCGAGCTCCAGCGCCAGCACGTCGCCTGTCCAGCCCCGGTAGAAGGCGTTGGCCACCGCCACCAGGGTCTCCACCGTGCCGGTGCAATGGATGAATCCTTCCGTGGCGAGCGAGGCCGGATGCAGGAGCATTCCCTCGGTCGGCATATCCTCGCGCCGGATCAGGTGGTACATCCCACCATTCAACGCGATCGCGCGTAGCAGATTGCCCCGTATGGAAACATAATCAATCTGTTGCGTTCCATTTCGACGACGGGGCCACCATGCCTTTACGACTTCCTGCGCAGCGCGGCCTCATGGCTCCTTGCGCGCTTGCGATCGCGCTGGCGGGCGGGCATGCCCTGGCTACAGGCACGGCAACGGCGCGAGCAGATGCGCGGATCCCCGCGGGCGATCTTGGTTTCGGTGCCGAAGTCGATTTCCTGGGTGACCGCGACGTCGTGGTGCGGACCATCCCCGTTCCCGAGGGCTTGCGGCCGGAGTTCCTCGAGGCACGAGCGACCATGCCACCGGATGCCTCGCGTGGCATCATCGATGTGGTTCACCAGGACGCGGTGGTCAGCCGGACCGAGCTGACCGCTGCGAGCCTCGCCGATTCGCCGATCGTCAGGCTCCCGCTGGCGGGAACAGACATCTCTGCTGGCGCCACCACGGTGGAACTCGTCTCGACCGCGGTGCCGGAGCGGCTCGACTGCTTCACCTACTGGGACAGGCCAACGATCTCCCTGAGGGAGATCTCGGTCGAGTTCTCCGGTGACGAGTCCCCGCCCGCCTCGATCTCTGGATTCCTCCCGCCGCTGCTCGATCGCGCGGTCATCGCGATCCCGACCGATCCCTCGCCGGTCGAGGTCACTGCCGCCACCGAGCTTGCCACGGTTCTCGTGCACCGATATCGAGGCCAAGGAACGCGTGTGGAGGTCGAGCAGCTCCCGGGGCGCGGTCAGGATCCGGGACAGGACAATGCCTTCCTTGCTCGGCGGTTCGTCATCGCGGAAGCCTCCGGCAGCGCGATCGACCTCGGTACGGAGCCAGGCCGGATGCCGACGCTGCGCATGGCGGGCAGCGGGCCGGACCTCGCCACCCAGGTCCGGGTCCTTACCAGTAGTCTCGCGGCTCTAGCGGCCGCGCCCTCGGCATCGATCGAGGGGGAGGCTTCCCGCCCACGGATCGCGCCCGAGGCCGCGACGTTCCGGGATCTTGGGCTCGGCTCGCCCCGCGCGACCGCGGTAGGCCGGGTGCGCCTGCCTCTCACGCTGGACCAGACCCGGATCGGTTGGGCCGTCGACAACGCCACGTTGCGCCTCATCGGCACGTACACCCCGCTGTCCCCCGCCCAGGGCGGACAGATAATCGTGGCTTTGGGCGACGAGGTCCTCGGCCACTGGCCGATGGAGGCAAGCGGGGCGTTCGACAGGACCATCGAGATCACCGGTCCGCGCCTGCCCCGGTTCATGCCTCTGACCGTATCCGCGGAGATCTCGGGCGCCAGCCTCGACTGCGGGCTGGAGCAACCGGTCACGCTTGCCATGGATCCGGATTCGACGCTCACCGTGGTCGGCGCTGATCCGCGAGAGCCCTGGTTCGAGGCTCTGCCCCAGGCATTGCTGCCGAGCACCCACGCAGGCCTCGAGCAGTTCGACTTCGCACATGCCCGCAGGCTCATCCGCATCGTCTCCGGACTGCAGGCGCTCTCCGCCACGCCCCTGCACCTGCAGATCGGCACGATCGACGACGCGGTGCGCTCTGAGGGGCCGAAGATCCTGATCGGCGCGAGCGGCGCGGACCTCCCGCTGAGCAAGAGCGGCGATGCCTACGTCGTGGACGGGCCTGACGGCTCCCAGGTATTGCTCAACCTGGATCCCTCGCAGCGCTACGGATCACTACAGATCGCGATGGTAGACGGTGATATCGCGCTCGCTACGGACGGCGTGGACGCAAGCGTGGATTCGATCCTTTCTTGGCTCGAGAGCGATCAGAGCAGGTGGTTCGACCTGACCGGGAACGTCGTGGCAGCACTGGGTGATGAGGAACCACGAGCGGTCGCCGTGGGGATAAACGATGACAAGGCAGAGGAAGGCGGCCTGCTTGACGAAAAGGGCAGGCTTCTGGCCCTGGTCGGCATTGGTGCCCTCGTGGTCGGCGGCGTGGCGGCGCTCGGCCTCGCTCTTCGCCGGCGCTCGCGCCGATAGGCTCCGCGCATGGCCAGGGTTCCCCGTCCCTCGGTTCGGTCCGTGGCAATCCTTGCCGCGGCCGCGATCGCTTTCTGGCCGACCTGGCACGGCATGTTTCTCGCGACCCAAGGTGGCGGGGATACCGGCTACTACCCTCTCTTCGTCATCCTGGTCCTCCTCGCGGGCGTCGGGATCGCGACACGGCCGCGCCAGCGCCTACCCATCAGTGATCGCCAGGCGAACGCCATCGCTGGCTTCCTGGGGCTTGTGGTGGCTGGATTGATCAAGCTGCTCGTGGTACCCCGGTATGCCGAGCAGCATGTGCTGCTGCAGCTCGACCTCCTCGCCGCGCTGATCATGGTCCTGTCCGCGAGTGTGCTGCTCTTCGGGCTGCGCCAGCTCGGAACCTACTGGCCACTCTGGTTCGTGCTCATCGCCGGTGGCCCACTGTCCTATCGCCTGCTGTCGAGCCTGCTCGGGGGCGACGCGCGCGCAAACGGAACGGCAAGCATTTTGATCTGCGCCTCCGCGATCGCGCTAGGGCTAGGCCGTCATCGGCGCGAGTCCTTGGCGATCTATGCGCTGGCATGCGCGATCGGGCTCGGTGCGCTGAGCCTGCTGATCGCGCTGGACACTGGCCTCGGGCTAGTGCAGTTCCAGCGCGTTCCCGTGGTGATCGCTGCTGCCGCCACGTGGCTTCTGGTCCGTTGGCTGCGACGGCCTGCCAGCGCGAGCGAGCGGAGGCCACCAAGCATGTCGGGCAGCAGCGAATCATCGTGGCGCTCCGTAGCGGTGCTGGCGGTCGCGGCAGGACTGATCGCCATGATCCCGGTTCCCGAAGCCGGTCGTGCCGTGGTCGCGAGGGGTCCGGACATCCCGCCGCGCATCACGCAGGTAGTCCCGGCCGGCTGGGTCGAGGACTCGCGAGAGGAGTACACATGGGTGCGCCGCTACTTCGGCCCCGAGGCGACCCTGGGCCGCCAGGTCCTGCGCGCGACCCCGCGGAATTCCGAGCTCGAGCTGCTCGAAGCCGGTCCGGCGGGAACCGGTGCGGTCACCACCCTGCTCTATTCCCAGCTTCCAGGCACTCCCATCCCAGCGCGCCGCGTCGCCATCGATACCTTCACCCTGCCGAACCGGGTGCAGCTCGACATCTACCCAGTCAGCACGCTGTATGACCTCGGCGGAACCCGACGCAGCCCTTTGCGCCGCGTAGACCTGGGCCAGGGCGTGAGCGGACACCTCTACTCCGTGATCGATGAGAAGCAGTACCTCACCACCACCCGGTTAGACCTCGCGTGGCAGCGCGGTGATGTGGTGCAGCGGATCGTGCTCACGACTCTCGACAACCGGGATCCCGGCGCGCGCTTCCCGGATCCCGAGCCTTCCATGGCCTCGAACCTGGCCGTGCTGCTGGAGATCTTCTTCCGCGGCAACGAAGCATTGACGGATCTCCAGCCGCAGTTCAAGGATGCCCGGCTCATGACCACCATCGCCCGGCAGCTTGTCGCGGCACAATTCACAGGCTACTGAGCAGCGAGGCCCTCGACATGTCCCCTAGCGCCGAACATCCAAAGGTGGATCCAGGCCATGCCCTCGATGAAGCGATCAACGGGCTCTCCTGGCGGGATCCGCTCGCTTCCGCATCACGAGCCTTCCTGCCTTGGCAGCGCAACATGCTCATTGCCCTCGCCGCCGCCACCGCCGGGTTCATCGCGCTCTGGCCGCTGCTCGCGCTCACCGTCATCATGGCCGTGCTCACCGCTGCCTACGTCGTGACGATTTCCGACCGGGTGCTGCTCTTTGCCCGGGGCCTGCGCGGAGATGCGATCCTCCGGATATCAGATGCCGAGGCGCTTGCCCTCGATGATGACGACTTGCCGCGATATACGATCCTCGTGCCCGCCTACAAGGAGCCAGAGGTCGTGGCGCTGCTCATCAGCGCGGTCGGAGGGCTCGAGTACCCAGCCAGCAAGCTCCAGGTGCTCCTGCTCCTCGAGGCCGACGACCAGGACACGATCACCGCGGCGCATCGCGCCAACCTCGACAGCACAGTGACAATCGTCGAGGTTCCCCCGGCCGAGCCCCGCACCAAGCCCAAGGCCTGCAACTATGGCTTGCACTTCGCCACCGGCGAGATCGTCACCATCTACGATGCCGAGGACCACCCGGAGCCGCTCCAGCTGCGGCGCGCCGTGGCCGCGTTCCGTCGGCTCGGCGACAATGTCGCATGCGTCCAAGCCCAGCTAAGCTTCCACAACGGCAAGCAGAACCTACTCACGGGATGGTTCACCGCCGAGTACGGACTGTGGTTCAGCTTCATCCTCCCCGGATTGATGAGTAGCCGCTCCCCGATCCCCCTGGGGGGAACCTCGAACCACCTGAAGCGATCAGTCCTGGAGCACATCGGCGCATGGGACGCGTTCAACGTCACCGAGGACGCTGATCTCGGGGTGCGCATCGAGACCGCGGGCTACCGCACCGCTGTGCTCGAATCGACCACCATGGAGGAAGCCAACAGCGACCCCATCAACTGGATCCGCCAGCGATCCCGCTGGTACAAGGGCTACCTGCAGACCTGGCTAGTCCACACCCGCAGGCCGATCGTGCTCTACAAGCAGCTAGGGCTGGTCTCGACGCTTCGGATGACCGTGCTGCTTGCTGGCACGCCATTGATCGCGATCCTCAACACCGTCTTCTGGATGATGACGCTCACCTGGTTCCTGGGGCAACCGACACCGGTTGGCGAGCTGTTCCCCGCGCCGATCTACTATCCCGCGATCGCGTGCCTCGTCCTCGGCAACGCGGCCACCTTGTTCATGGGGTTGATCAGCATCCGGGAGAACGACCAGCACGACCTTCTGCTGCCAGTCCTGACGGTGCCGCTCTACTGGATCATGATGAGCGTGGCGGCCATCAAGGGCGGCTGGCAACTGCTGCGCAACCCCTCCTTCTGGGAGAAGACGGCGCATGGGCTACCAGGGGCGGGCAGCTCGACATGAGGCGGGACGCGATCGCGGGCCTGGCGAGCGGTGTGCTCTACCTCGCGGTTGGACTATGGCTGGCACTGCGGCACCACTACCTGATGGGGGACGCTCTCGCCCGGGTCGCCAGCGCCGAGGCCGTTCTGCATAGCCGCGATCCCCACCTCGCCGCTCTCGGTTTCGTGTTCACTCCGCTGCCCGCGATGGCGCAGCTCCCCGCAGTGGCATTGACCCCGTGGATTCCGGAGATCACCCGGTTCGGGCTATCAGGCGTCCTCATGTCCACCCTCTTCATGGCCGGAACGGTCTACCAGGTCTCCGGCATCGTCCACGACCGCGGGATCGGTGGATGGCCCGCTTCCGCCCTGGTAGCGGCGTTCGCGCTCCACCCGATGATCATCATTCATGGCGCGAACGGGATGAGCGAGGCCGTGTTCCTGTTCTTCCTTCTATGGACGGTCCGGCGCCTCGTGCGCTGGTATCACAGCGATGACGCCAATGATCTGGCGGTCGCCGGGCTCGCGCTCGCTGGCGCCTACCTTGCCCGCTATGACGCCGTCGTGGTGGTAGCTGCGGGAATCCTCGCCGTTTATCTGGTGAGCTACACCCGCCGTTCGCTCCGCCTGCCTGCTCCGGCGATGCTCGATGCCGTCATCGTAGGGTTTCCGTTCGCGGTGGCGTTCGCCATGTGGGCGGGAGCCAGCTGGCTGCTCACCGGCGACGCCCTAGCGCAGTTCTCTTCCCAGTACGGCAATACCGCGATCCTCGAGGCCTCCGATGTGCCTAGGATCTCCGCCACCGAAGGGCTGGGATTCTCGCTCGCGGAGATCATGGTGCTCGCGCCCGCGCTGCCGATCGTCGCGCCCATCGCGTTCATGATGTTCCTCGCTCGCCGGGAGCGTGAGCTCATCGTTCCCGTCGCGATCATCGCGTCGGTCCTGGTTTTCCAGGCGATCGCGTTCACCCGGGGCCTGACGTTCCCGTTCCTGCGGTTCTACATCTGCGCGATCCCGCTGGTCGTACTGCTGGTGATCCACCTATATCCGAGGGCGGGAGCGCCACGGCCACGGCGCCGCGGCCGGTTCCGCGGACCCGCGCCTGCCCTGCCCCGCTCGCGCGCATGGGGAAATGCCGGAGTGCTCCTGGTGTGCGCGTCCCTGCCGGTCAGCCTGTGGAGCTTGACCGATCGCACCCTCGCGACCCAGCACTACGCGTTGACGGCGATCGTTGCGCCCGGGGTCGCGGAGCGGCTCGGCATCCAGCATGAGGCGAGAAGCATCATCAGGTCATTCTCGACCGAGCGGCGTATCGCCACATTCCTTGACTCCCAAGTTCTTCCGGCGGGGTCCGTGATCGTGGATTCGGTCTACGGGTTCGCCATCACCGCCGCCTCCGAGAACCCGGAACAGTTCGTGATCCCCTCGGATGGGGACTTCGTGACGATCCTCGATGATCCCGCCGGGAACAGCGTGCGCTACCTGCTCGTAGTGCCGAACGAGGGACGCGGCGCGACCGATGCGGTCAATCTGCGCTATCCGACGATGTTCGAGAACGGCTCGCAGATCGCGACTCTCGAGCTCGAGGTTCCCAATGATGGTGCCAACCAGCCGCCGTGGCGGCTCTATCGCGTCATGCCATCTAGCTGAACTGGCCGATCATCCCCCACAAGGGGTCACCCGGGCCGACGTCCATGGTGCACTGGCTCGTGCGCGGGTCGGGAACGAAAGACCAGACCAGCACACCTGCTGCACCGAGCAGGTGGTACTCCCTTATTCGTGCCGCGATCAGATCCGCGCGCTCCTCGACGGACCGGCACGAGCCCGCGGAGACTCCGATCTCGGCGACCAGCAGTGGCTTGCCGAGCTGCCGTGCTTGCTGGGACCTCGCTTCGAGGCTCTCCCGATGCTCGCCGACCTGTAGGGGATCGTCGATGGCGTAATCATGGAACTGCAGCACATCGACATGCCGCGAGGCGCTCGGAACCATGAAATCCTCGCCCGCGGTGCCGCACTGGTCCCCGCCCAGATAGCCGGCCGTGATCAAGCGGCCCGGGTCCAGCGCTCGGACAATGGCTCCAGCCTCGTCGAAGAACCGCCGAAGAACGAGGGCCGCGTCCGCCGGGCACTCCCTGCTCTCCGCCGCGCACGAGGCATCGGTGCATGCAGCAGGCTCCGGCTCGCCTACCAGCTCCCACGCCGCGACAACCGGTGAATCCGACCATCTCGACACCAGGCTGCGCGCCCAATGCTCGAATGTCAGCAGGGGCATGGGCGCATCACGCCATCCCGAGACGTACCAGGGGTATTGCTTGAAGACCTCTCCATCGCAAGCACCGTCTTGCCCCGACAGCACTGGGATGACCAGTTGCCCGTGCCTTTCCGCGGCGCGGAGCACTGCATCAAGGGGCTCGTAGTTGATCTCGCCGCTCGTCTTGTCCACGGCAAAGGTCTGGAATGCATTGAACCGGGTCAGCGATCCCTCCGGCAAGGCACCGAAGTACTTGTCGAGATCGACCTCGGCTCCACAGCCATCGTTGATGTCCCAATCCGTAGCGAGCTGGTAGGCGTTGAAGCCTGCTGGCCACCATTCCGTGCCGTCCAGCATGAGCGAGCCGGAGGAGATCGCTACGCGCGGTTCAGCAGGCGGGGCCGGGCGGTCAGGGGCAGGAACGCACGCGGCGATCGCTGTGATCACCAGGACGCCCGCAACGATCACACCAAGCCGGTCCCCGCTGCGCCTCCCCACACTGCCACCACCGTTCAAGCCAGGCAATATCCGCATGATAGGCGCCAACGCGATCGCGCGGGCTGGGTGCTAGACCGCCACGAGGGTGCGGCTGCCACGGCGGTCCCGCAGGGCGGCGCCGGTGGCATCGACCATGTCGAAGCCGTCGGTGATGATGGCGCCCAGCTCGAACACGACCGCCGCGATCGCGCGAGTGATGAGCATGGCGATCTGCCCGACGTGGTTGACAGCGGACTCGATGAGCTGCTGCGCCATGTCGAGGATCTCGGTGAGCAGCGTGCCGACCTCGCGCACCACATCGGCGACGAGAGTGGTGGCGATGACCGCGACCTGTCCCACGTGGTTGACCGCGGAGACGATGAGCTCCTGCACCGTGTCCTTGCTCGATTCGACCATTCCGACCATTGCGAGTCCTCCCCTGCTTCCATGCCCCTCGGGCGGTTTGCCTGACCTAGCGTAGCGGCTTCGGGCTAGAACTGGCCGCGCCGCAGTGGGCGGCGCAGGGTATCGAGGCCGGCGGCGCCCGCATAGCGCGCGATGCCCACGAGGGGGTGCTGGCCGGCGTCCGGCTCCTTCGCGTCGCCCATTCGCCAGAGCTGGGTGGTGTGCCACGTGAGCTCGGCCGCGGCGTCGAGCTTGGCAACGCCAATGCGCCTGGGGCGTGTGGACGATGCCGCTGCGGCGCCGCTGAGCAGTCGCGAGGGCAGGTCGGGCTCGAGGGCCATCGGGCGCCCGAGGCCCACGACGTCGATGTCGCCACCGGTGATCGCATCGGCCATGACGCTGCCGGTGCGGAAGCCGCCGGTGAGCATGATGGGGATGGTGACTTCCTCGCGGACCTTGCGAGCGAAGTCGAGGAAGTATGCCTCGCGCGCCACGGTGGATGCCTTGGGGTTGCCGAGCATGAGCGCGGGCGCCTCGTAGGTGCCGCCGGAGATCTCGAGCAGGTCGACCCCGGCGCGGGCGAGCTCGGCAACGACGGCGAGGGACTCGTCCTCGGTGAATCCGCCGCGCTGGAAGTCTGCTGAGTTGATCTTCACGCTCACGGGGACGCTCCCGCCCACCTCCGCGCGGACCGCGGCGACGATCTCGAGGAGGAACCGGCGGCGCCGGGCCGCGTCGCCGCCCCATTCATCGGTGCGCTGGTTGGTCAGCGGCGACAGGAACTGGCTGATGAGGTATCCGTGCGCGGCATGGATCTGCACGCCGGTGAAGCCCGCGCGGATGGCGATGGCCGCGGTGCGGGCGTAGCGACCGATCAGCTCGAGGATCTCGTCATGCTCGAGTGCGCGCGGAGTACCGAAGGCCCCAGCCATGCCGGTCACGGGGATAGCGGAGGGCGCGACGGGCGTGCTGCTGAGGTTGCGGGGTGCCTGGCGGCCTGGGTGGTTGATCTGCATCCAGGCGTGGGTGTTTCCGGCCTTGGCGGCGGTGGCCCATTCCTGCAGCTGTGGCAGGTGGCGGTCGTCGTCCACGGCGACGTTGCGTGGTTCGCCGAGCGCGCGGCGGTCGACCATGACGTTGCCGGTGATGAGCAGCCCCGCCCCGGATCGTGCCCAGCGGTCGTAGAGGGTGACGAGGCGATGGTCGGGCGCGTGGGACCGGGTGCCGAGCTGCTCGCTCAGCGCGGACTTCGCGATGCGGTTGCGCAACGTGGCGCCGCAGGGCAGGCCGAGGGGCGCAGCAAGGCTGGAAGTGGTTGTCATGGGTTTTCCTCGTTTCCACGATCGCTCATCGACCGTTGTTGACCATCGTTCAACAGTCTGGCCCAGGTTACGCGCCAGGGCCCATCGGGGACAAGGATCGAACTTGCGACCCGAACCGTCGCGCCCGCCGCCCCGCAACCGCTAGCGTTCAACCATGCGCCGCATCCTCGCTCCGGTGATGACTCTCGACCAGGAGCTCATGGCCCGATCCGTCCGCAGCCACTCCCCCGCGCTCGACGCCGCCATGCAGGCCGCAAGCACCATCGCCAACAACGGCAAGCCCTGGTTCGCCATCGCCGCCCTCCTCGCCCGCCAGCCCGGACCACCCCGCCGCGCCGCCGTCCGCGGCATCCTCTCCGTCGCCGCGAGCAGCGCGCTCGCCAACGTGGCCTTCAAGCTCACCATCCCGCGCGGTCGCCCCGATCACGCGATGCTTCCTCCGCACCGGCGCCGCATCACGCCACCGCGCACCTCGTCCTTCCCCTCCGGGCACGCCGCCATCGCCGCCGCATTCGCCACCGGCGTCGCACTGGAGTCCCCCATCCTCGGGCTCGCCGTCGCGCCACTGGCCGCCACGGTTGGCTACTCACGCGTCCACAACGGTGTCCACTGGCCCTCCGACGTCATCGTTGGCAGCCTCATCGGCATCGGCGTCGCCTTCGTCACCCGCCGATGGTGGGCGCCCCAGCCGGCAGCAGGGCCTGCACGTACTACGCCTGGAAACGCCCCGGCCCTGCCCGGCGGCGAGGGCCTCCTCATCCTCGCCAACCCCGAATCAGGCAGTACCGACCAAGCGCGGCGCGCCTGCATCACCGAGCTGCTGCCCGCTGCCCGGATCCTCGACATCCCGCTCGGCAGCACCAACAGCAGCACGGTGGACAACATTCGCCGCCTCGTCGACGAGCACGAGCCCATCGCGGTCGGCGTACTCGGCGGGGACGGAACCGTCCGCACCATCGCCGCCGCGATCCAGCACACCGGCCTCCCCCTTGCCGTGTTCCCCGGAGGCACCCTCAACCACTTCGCCCTCGACATCGCCACGCCCACGGCTGAGCACACCGCCCACGCCGTCACCACCGGTCAATCCCAGCGCGTCGACACCGCGACCGCCCAGCTCGACGACGACATTCCTCATCTCTTCCTCAACACGGCCAGCCTCGGCACCTACCCGGCAGCGCTGCAGGCCCGCACGAAGTGGGAGCGGCATCTTGGCAAATGGATCCCCCTCGCGCTCGGCATGATCCGTGAGCTCGCCGCGGCGGAGCCCCTCTGCATCACCCTCAACGGCATGCCCATGCGTGCTCGCACCATCTTCATCGGCAATGGCACCTACCATCCCACCGACCGGATCCCCGTGGCCCGCACGACCATCAACAGCGGCACCCTCGACATCCGCCTGATCCGGGCCGACTATCCCCTCTCCTACACCCGCGCCCTCTACGCCGTCATCACCGGCACCCTGCGCACCAGCCCCATCCACGAGCACCTCACGCTCCCCCAGCTCGACATCACCCTCGCCACATGCACTCCCGTCGCGCTCGACGGCGACCCCATCAGCGACACCGACCACTTGCGCATCCGCACCAGCCACCAAGTTCTGACGGTTTACTCGCCGGCAGGAGAGTGAGTCGCGGGCGCGATGATTCCCGCTGCCCGCACTGGTCTGAATAGCTGTATCTGTTGCGAAGCATAGGGAGGCCATCATGGCTGCGTCGATCACTCCGCGTATCGTTCCGAACCTCTGGTTCAACTCCGAGGCCGCGGAGGCTGCCGAGTTCTACACGTCTGTGTTCCCCAACTCCAGGGTCCTGCGGACGAGCTTCTATCCGCAGAACGCGCCCATGCCGGCCGGAACCGTCCTGACGGTTGATTTCGAGCTCGATGGGCAACGATTCACCGCCATCAATGGCGGCGCCGACATGCCCTTCACCGAGGCGATCTCGCTGCTCGTGACATGCGCGGACCAGCAAGAGGTGGACTACTACTGGAACGCGCTCGCCGATGGGGGCAAGGAGGTGCAGTGCGGGTGGCTCGCGGACCGGTACGGATTGTCCTGGCAAATCGTCCCGGAGGGGCTCGAGGATCTGCTCGCTGGCGATGATGCCGATGCGGTCGGTCGCGCCTTCACGGCGATGCTGGGGATGACGAAGCTTGATATCGCGCAATTGCGGGCAGCGCGCGAGGGCTGACAATTCTGGCGGGGCCGCGAACAGTGAAGATCCCGCCACGTAGGAGGTGGCGGGATCTTCACGATCGCGAGGCTCGGGGTGGTGCTACTGCTCGACCTCGGACTTGATGCGCTCGAGGGTCTCGTTCATGCCTTCGATGAGTTCCTGCTCGAAGGTGTCGTTTCCGCCGAGGAACGTCTTGACGAGGAGCTGGGAGATCTTGTAGGTGCCGCGAGGTGCTTCGCGGCGCTCGATGATGCGGGTGCCCTCGCCCTGCGGCTCGAGTGTGTAGGACCACACGGTGTTGTTGTCGAGGATGCGGAAGGCGATCTTCTTGTTCGGCTCGAACTCGACGACCTTGGCGCGAGTGGGCCAGAACAGGATGCCCCGCTGGTTGATGTTGAACGCGAGCGAGCCCTCGCGGATCTCGCCGCCCAGCACGAACGTCTTGCGGGTCTGCGGGCTCCATTCGCTCATCCGGGGCAGGTCGGAAACGACGTTCCACACCTTGGCAGGCTTCGCGTTGGTTTCGATGGTGGCTTCGAGCAGCGGGCTGACCACAGGTTCTCCTCCAGGAGATATAACGGACACGGTGTCTGTGAACCAGTCTACCGGTGCTGGCGATGTGCCCGGCCTAGTCCTTCTCGACCACGGCGGCGAGGGTATCGAGGCCCTGGCTGAACTGCTTGCCGAGCATCTTCTCCATTCCGCCAAACAGCGAGGCGGCGCGGGTCAGCAGGGTCTGCGGCCCTTCCATGGTCCAGGTGACCGTGCAGGAATCCCCGTGCTCTCCGATGATGAACCGCACTTGGTTGGTGGACTTCAACGGCTTGGTGAAGACCAGCGACATCGTGACCGAGGTGGGCTCGACAGCCTCGGTGATGACCATCTCCCCCTCGCCGGCCTTGCGATTGCCCGACCAGGCGTAGCTCGCTCCCGTGCCCATGCGAGGCCCGGTGTACTCGCGCTTGAGGTGGTCGTCGAGGTTTTCCCACGGCGACCAGTCCTGCCAGGCGTGGAGATCCGCGATGTGCGCGTAGACCACGGCGGCGGGCGCGTTGATGGTGCGTGAACGTTCGACGGTGAAAGTCTTGTCGGCCATGGCTTCTCCCCTGTCGGGCCCAGTCCTGTCGGGCCCGGTCCTGCCGGGCCCAGTACTGTCAGGCTCAGTGCGATGGCATCAGTGTGGCAGAGAAGTGTGGCGCAGGGCACAGGCTATGCGGTCCTGTTACGGAACATCTTGCGCCTGCCGGATGCCCAGCCGGACGCGCTCGATCTCGAGCAACGCTTGCTCTGCCTGCGATTCCGGCAGGCCCGCCAGGCCCGCCGCTGCTGCCTCGGCCTGCATGTCGCTCGTGCGGGCGAACTCATCGAACAGCGCTCGCTTATGCTCCTGCACGCCCCGGATGTGCTCGTCGACAGTGTCCTTGGCGAGCAAGCGATGCACCTGCACCGTGCGGACCTGGCCCATGCGATGAGCACGCGCGATCGCTTGCTCCTCGCTGCTCGGCTTCCACTGCGGCTCCGCGAGGATCACCACCGACGCGGCCTGGATGTTCAGTCCCACCCCACCGGCATCGATCTGGCAGAGCAGCACGGCGGTGCCGTCGTGCTGGGCGAAGCCCTCGACGAGCTGCTGCCGCCGCCCCGCTGGCACCGATCCCGTGATCGCTCCGGCCGCGCGTTCCCCGAGCGCGGCGGCCATCGCGTCGAGCACGTCGCGGAAGAAGGAGAACACAAGTACCTTGTGCCCGTCCTCGCTGGCCTCGTCGACGAGCTCGAGCATTCGTTCGAGCTTCGCCGATCGTGGCGATTCCCAAGCCGCGCGGCGCATCCGCATGAACGTTCCCTCGACTACCGCGACTCGATATGCGGCCTCGTCCTCGGCAGAAAGCTCGACCCATTCCTCGACGTCGATGCGCTCGGGCAGCTCGGCGAGCACGTCCTCCTGGTTGCGGCGCAGGTAGACCGGTGCGACGCGGCGGCGGAACGCTCGTGCCCCTGCCAGCGTGGCTGCCGCATCGAGGTTCTCGCCTACCTCGGGCTGCAGGTAGCCGACCAGTGCCTTGAACTCGGCGACCCGGTTCTCCATCGGTGTGCCCGACAGGAACATCACGTGCTCGGCCTGGATCGCGAGGTGCCGGATCACCCCGGAACGCTGCGTCTCTGGATTCTTCACGTAGTGGGCCTCGTCCACGATCAGCGTGTCGATCGGGGTGTGCGCGAGGCCGAGGCTCGCCACCGTCCCGAAGGTGGTCACCGCGACCCCGCCCTCGGCGAGCCACGCATCAATGGCGTCGAGCTTGTCGCGGCCGTGGGCGCTATGCACGGGCAGCATGGTGTGGCGGGATGTTTCCTTGACCCAGTTGACCTGCACGCTTGCCGGGCACACGACCAGGGAGCGGGGCTGGCCGCGCGCGGCCAAGTGCGCGAGCACGGCGAGCGCCTGGACGGTCTTGCCCAAGCCCATCTCGTCGCCGAGCAGCGTGCGCTCGCGGTGCAGCATGAACTGCGCGCCGAAGCGTTGGTAGCCGCGCAGCGAGGAGCGCAGCAATGAAGCATCGAGGTCGATCTCGCTGATGCGGCGGGCGAGCTCATCGTCGAGATAGCCGCGCGAGCCCTCGGTATCGGTGGCGCCCGCAGCGATGCCCAGGGAGGAGAGGTAGGCGTAGAAGCCCGCCGGGTCCGCGCGGAACCACTGCCACACCTGCCGAGGCGAGTACGCCCGCGGATCGAGCCCAGGCATGGCGGCCCGCATCCGGTGCTGCAGCGCGACGGATGCGGGCTCGGTGAGCACATGCTCGATGTCGATGAGCGCCGCGAGGATGCGATGCTTCGCCGCGGTGCCCGTGAACAGCATGCGCCACCAGCTGCTCGCACGCTCGGCGGCTGGCAACGCGTGCGCTAGTCGCTGCGCGAGGGTGTGGATGTCCGCGAGGTCGAGGGCGGCCGCGTCGGCCCGGTTGATCGCCGCGACGATGGCGAGGAGCTGTGCCTGCGCGGGGTCCTCGCGGTCGGGCTCGATGCGCAGGGGCGTGGCGCTGATGACCTCGTCGGCGATCGCGCGGGCAGCGGAGACGACCTGGGTGGCGGTGTGCGTGCCCACCCCGGGGATGAAGGTCAACTGCTGGGGGTCGGCCTGGGCGGCCGCGGCAACGGTGCTTACTCCTGCTGCCTCGAGCGCCGCGAGCCGCGTGCCCCGATCGAGGTGGGGGCGCAGGTCGTCGATAGGGATCGCGGCGAGCTGCGCGATTGCCCTGGCGCCGATGATCGCCCGGACTTGCTGCTGGGCCGCGGCGCGCAATTCCTGGGGTGCCGCATGCAGCGCGGTGGCGCTGTCGATCAACCAGCGCGCGGCGTTGATCGCTTCGCGGGCGGGGGTGCCGATGCGTTGCCGGGCCGCGTCGTAGGCGTGCTGGGGCAGCCTCGGGTGATCCACCGGCATGGTGCAGATCCTAGATCGTGGGACCGGTGTTGCGCTCCCGGCATTTGCTCCATGATTATTGAGTCAATTGTTACTGATCTATTAGAGGAGAGGTGGCGCCATGACCACGACGGCTGGGTCCACTGGCTACGGTCCCGCAGGTCCGGCTGCCCTTGGCTCGGTTGCAGCTGATTCAGCGCGCGATGACCGAGCCCTCAGCGACGCCCATCGCCGCGCCACCCTCCACGCCGCCCTTGCCGACCCCGCCCGCGTCCGCATCTCCGACCTCCTCGCCATCGGCGACCATTCGCCCACCGAGCTCCAGCGCGCCCTCGGCATGCCCTCCAACCTGCTCGCCCACCACCTCAAGACTCTCGCCGCCGCTGGGATCGTCCACAAGCAGCGGTCCGAGGCCGACCGCCGCCGCGCCTACTGGACCCTCGACGCCGACGCCCTCGCCCAGCTGCTCCCCCGCGCCGCGCGCGCCACCGAGCGCATCGTCTTCCTGTGCACCCGCAACTCCGCGCGGTCCCAGCTCGCCGCCGCGCTGTGGACCCAGCACAGCACCATTCCCGCTACCTCGGCAGGAACCCGCCCCGCGCCGGCGATCCACCCCGGCACCCTCGCCGCCGCCGAGCGCCACCACATCCCGCTGCGGCCCCAGCAGCCACAGCGCCTCGACCTCGCCGACGGAGACACCCTCATCGCCGTCTGCGACAACGCCCACGAGGAGCTCGACGCCAGCGTGCCCCGCGCGCACTGGTCCATCCCCGACCCCGTACGCACCGGAACCGACGGCGACTTCGACACCGCCATTGCCGAGCTCGCCACACGCATCGCCCGCATCGCGCCCCACTACCGCCCAGCAACAAGGAGCACACCATGAGCAGCCCCACCCAGTACCACCGCCGCGACCTCTCCCTGGATCACCACATCGCCCTCAAGACCGCCTCGACCCGCCTCACCGAGCAGTTCACCGGCATCTTCGGCGCCGAGACCATCGAACGGTTCCTGCACACCTCCTACGAGCAGTTCGCCGCGCGCGCAACCGTCCCCAACTTCCTGCCCCTCCTCGCCGAGCGCTTCGCCAGGCAACGCCTGACCGCCCTCGCCCGCGTCGAAGGACATGCCCACGACGGCAAGCCCGCCGTCCTGTTCCTGTGCACCCACAACGCCGGACGCTCGCAGATGGCGCTCGGCTACTTCCAGCACCTCGCCGGGGGCAATGCCATCGCCTGGTCCGGCGGATCCGAGCCCGGCACCGAGATCAACGCCGCTGCCATCGAGGCAATGGCCGAGATCGGCATCGACATCACCAACGAGTACCCCAAGCCGTGGACGGACGAGATCGTCCAGGCCGCTGACGTCATCGTCACCATGGGATGCGGCGACGCCTGCCCCATCTTCCCCGGGCACCGCTACGAGGAGTGGGCCCTCGCCGACCCCGCCGGGCTCACCGTCGACGACATCCGCCCCATCCGCGACGAGATCGAGCGTCGCGTCCGCGCCCTCCTCGCCGAGCTCGACGTGCCCGCGATGGCCTGAGCAGGGCTGCCGGCCAAGGGCCTAGTTCGAGGTGGGGTCGCGGCTGATGGTGGGTTCGCGCGGCTGATGGTGGAAACTTTTCCCGCTCCAGCCAGTAAAAGCTTCCACCGACGGCTGGCGACGGCCCGCTGCAGACGGCCCATGGGAGACTGCCGGACGGCGCTGGACATTGGTAAATGGTGACGGCGGACTATCGCGCACCGTTCCGCCGTCGCACTCCGTACACCGCAGCTCCCAGCGCGAGAACAACCAGGCCAGCCACCACCGAGGCCAGCGGCAGCGCGAGGCCAAGGACGACACACCCAAACGCGCCCGCCAGCGGCACCGCCCTGGCCCGCACCGACCGATCCAGCGTCCACGCCGACACGTTCGCCACGAGGTAGTAGAACAGCACCGCGAACGCCGAGAACCCGATCGCCCCCCGCACATCGAGCACCAGCACTAGCATCACCACCACGACACCCACCGCCATCTCGGCACGGTGCGGTACACCGAACCTTGAGTGCACGGATGCCAGCGCCGAGGGAAGATGCCCATCGCGCGCCATGGCGAAAACCGTCCGCGAGACCCCGAGCAGAAGTGACAGCAATGCGCCCGCGGCCGCGACCACCGCTCCGCCTCGAACGACCACCTCCGCCCCCGGCATCGAGCTCACCGCCTGGGCCAGCGGATCATGCGCGCCCGCGAGGCCGTTGGTGCCCAGCGCGGACACCACCGCCACCGCGACCAGGAGGTAGACGCCCAGCGCAATCGCCAGTGCCCACCCGATCGCCCGCGGAATCGTCCGGGCCGGTTCACGCACCTCCTCGCCGAGCGTCGCGATCCGCGCGTATCCCGCGAAGGCGAAGAACAACAGCCCCGATGCCTGCAGGATGCCACCCGCACCGGCGCTCTCCGCACCCGCCCACGGCCAGGCGGGTCCGCCTGATTCGATCAGCGCGATCACCACCACGCCCAGCAGCACCAGCAGCACAAGCCCCACCATCAGCCGGGCGGCGCTCGCGGACTTCTGCACACCCGCATAGTTCACGGCGGTCACCACAAGCACCGTCAGCACCGCGACGGCGGTGGCATTGCCCGGCCACGCGTAGGCACCAACCGTCATCGCCATGGCCGCGCACGACGCTGTCTTTCCCACGACAAAGCCCCAGCCCGCGAGATAGCCCCAGATGGGGCCCAGTCGCTCCCCTCCATAGACGTACGTGCCACCCGACTCGGGATATAACGCGGCCAGTCGCGCAGACGAACGCGCATTGCAATACGCCACCACCGCAGCGATTGCCAATGCGACCAGCAACCAATCTCCCGCAGCAGCCGCAGCAGGACCCAAGGCCGCGAAGATGCCCGCCCCCACCATCGCGGCGAGGCCCACCATCACCGAATCCACCACGCCCAGCGACCGCGACAGTCGCGCATCCTCGGTTCCCATGACGCACAAGCTAGTGCCTGCGGAGCCGCGCTGCGCGACGTGCGGCCCGCCGCGGGGTACCCGCCGCTGGTGGCCCGCCGCTGGTGGCCCGCCGTGGGGTGGAAACCTTTCCCGGCCAGAGCGGGAAAAGTTTCCACCAGCGGAAGCGGCTCGCTGCCAATCCCCGGGAAGCGGAACCAACCAGCCCCAGTTCCGCGTCCTACCAGGCATGCTGCCCAAGAAGGTCGTTCATGCGCTAGCCCGCCACGATGGGGTGATCACCAGGTCTCGCGCGCTCGAGCTTGGAATGTCCCGGCACCAGGTCGATGGCCGCGTCGCCACGGGTGAGTGGCGTTGCCTCCAGGCCGGGGTCTATATCCCGGCGGACCGACCCGTGACCACGGCGGCCCGGCTGCGCGCCGCTGTCCTCGCGGCGGGTCCGGGAGCGGTTGCGCGGGGCCCGTCCGCTGCTTGGTGGCATGGCGTTCTCGACGATCCGTCTGCCGTTCCGCTCGTGATGATCCCGCGTGATCGACGTGCCTGCATCCGCGATGCGAAGGTGCTGCGCCGAGACATCCCGGCGGCGGACCGAACCCGATTGCATGGTGTCGCGGTGGTCTCCCGCGAGCTCGCGATCCTTGAGACTGCTGTCTCGATGCCCGATGGCTCCGTGTTCCTCGATCGCGCGCTGCAGCGGCACACTCTGCTGCCATCTCTGATACAGGCCCACGAGCGGAACCTGCCGCGGCGCGGCGGCGCACGCTCGGCGTGGATGCTCGCGATCGCTGCGACCGGCGGCGCGTCCGAGGCGGAGCGGCTGCTCGTGCGGGCCCTGCGCGGCACTGGCATCACCGGGTGGCGGTTACACGTGCGCAGCCACGGGTTCGAGATCGATCTCGCGTTCGAGCGCGAGCGAGTCGCGATCGAGGTGGACGGGTGGGCGTGGCACCGGGACGCTGGCCGATTCGCTCACGATCTGCAGCGGCAGAACACCCTGGTCAACGCAGGATGGCATGTGCTGCGGTTCGGCTGGCATCGCCTCGCGCATGATCCGAGCGGCGTTCTCAGCGAGATCCGTACTGCGCTCAATCGCGCGAGGCGGGAGCGCTTCCTTTGATCCTGGCTGGCCGAGATGCAAAGGCCATCTGCCTCGGCCCTTCGGCCAGTGGAAACTTCTCCCGCTCGGAGGGGGAAAAGTTTCCACTGGGGAGCCAGGGAGGCAAGCGAGGCCGGGAGGCCCCGGAGCCAGGGACCCCGGACGGCCGAGGCGGCTATTCCTCGAGCATGTCGTGCATGGCGATCGCGCCGAGGTGGACCGCCTCGCGGTAGCCACCGAGGTGCTTGGGGTGGCGGATGACGCGCTCGGCCCCGTCGGGCGGCCGGACCTGGAGGATGTGCGGAGCGAGATCGGGGTTGGTGCTGTGCTGGTGGAGGATGTCGTTGTCGGCGGTTTCCTGCTCGTAGCGCTCCAGCCAGGCGGGCCGCGCGCCCGGCGCGCGGCGGGCGAGCCACGCGCGCATGAACGCGCGCTGGTGGACCGGGATGCGCGTGGGGGACGTGCTGACGGGGGTGGTCCGGAGCACGAGGATGTGCGTGGAACCGTGGGACATGGCGGTGCGGTACGGGATGGGCTCGGCCACTCCGGCGTCGACGTAGCGGTGGCCGTCGATGGGGATGGGCGGCGCGCCGAGCAGCACGAGGTTCGCGGTGGCGGCGAGCGCTCGCTGGAGGCTCTCGATGTCATGGATCCGGGGACCGAGGTCCACAGCGAGGCCGGTATCGGCATCGGTGGCGATGGGATGGAAGCTGGTGCGATTGTCGAGGACGCGCTGGTATTCGAGGGGGATGATGCGCGTATAGACGGTGCGCGCGAGGTGGTGGGTGTCGACCACCGCGCCGGGGCCGAGGATGTTGCGGGGGCGCCAGACGTGCGGGACCACGGCGGGATCGGAGTAGGCGGCCGCACCGAGACCAGCCTGACCGGCGAGGGCCCAGGCGGCGTTGAATGCCCCGGCGGAGGAGCCGTAGAGGGCGTCGAAGTGCGGCAGGTAGCGGTGCGCGCCGAGGGTGGTGAGCATGCCGGCGGAGTAGGCGCCGCGGGGACCGCCGCCCTCGATGGAGAGGGCGAGGCGATGGTTATCAGGATGGCCCGCGCGGCGGCTGGCGAGCAGCTCGAGCACGGGGTGCCTGCTGGGTGCGGGCGTCACCGGGCCAGTGTGGCACTTCTCGCTGCTGGGCACGAGTCCAGGTGCGGCGCCCACGTGAGCGGAGGTACGGGCGCGGCTAGCCCTTGCTGGGGCGTCGCTGCGGCTTGGGCGCGATGACCCCGTCGGCGAGGCGCCTTGTGGAGATGAGGAACGCGGTGTGGCCCTGCATGCGATGCTCGGGGCGGACGGCGAGGCCAACGACGTTCCAGTCCCGCACGAGGGATTCCCAGGAACGGGGCTCGGTCCAGCATTGTTGCTCGCGGAGCCCCTCGACGACGCGGGAGAGCTGGGTGACCGTCGCGACATAGATGATGAGGACGCCACCGGGGATGAGGGCCTTGGATACGGCGGGCAGCACTTCCCAGGGAGCGAGCATGTCGAGCACGGCGCGATCAACCTGGCCGGTGAACTCGGAGACATCGCCGACGGTGAGGTGCCAGTTCGCGGGGATCTCCCCATGGAAGTTCTCGACGTTGCGAATAGCGTGCTCGGCGTGGTCGTCGCGGATCTCGTAGGAGATGACCTCGCCGGTGGGGCCGACGGCGCGCAGCAACGAGCAGGTGAGCGCGCCGGATCCTGCTCCGGCCTCGAGGACGCGGGCGCCGGGGAACATGTCGCCCTCATGGACGATCTGCGCGGCGTCCTTGGGGTAGATGACCTGCGCTCCGCGTGGCATCTTGAGCACGTAGTCGGTCAGCAGGGGGCGCAGGGCGAGGTAGGCGGTGCCATTGGTCGACTTGACGACGCTGCCTTCCTCGGAACCGATGAGGTCATCGTGAAGGATCGCGCCGCGATGGGTGTGGAACTCGCTCCCGGCATTGAGCAGCAGGGTGTAGCGCCGGTTCTTCGAGTCGCTGAGCTGGACCCGGTCGCCGTCGCGGAATGGTCCGCTTCTGGTGCTCATGCTGGGGGTGTCCTCCCTTGGTACGTGACCGTGACACAGTACATGGTCGCGAGGGTTGCAGGTGTTGTCGGTGCTCGTGCCTATCCTTGGTGACCATGGATTCCGAGACGCCGCAGGCCACCGTCCAGAAGGACGGATCGAGCACCGTCCCGCTGGACGCATCGAGCACCGTCCCGCTGGACGCCGCGACCACGAGCACGGCCACCGGGTCGATGGTGCGCAAGCCGCTGGCGTTGTCGCCGTCGCGGGCGAATGATTTCAAGCAGTGCCCGCTGCTATACCGGTTCCGCGCGATCGATCGGTTGCCGGAGCCGTCCACGAAGGCGCAGGCGCGGGGAACGCTGGTGCATTCGGCGCTCGAGTCGCTGTATGGGTTGCCTCGCCCGCAGCGCAGCCAGGAGCAGGCGATCGATCTGCTGGGCCCTGCCTGGGAGCGGCTGGTATCGGATGACCCGGATGTGATCGAGCTAGTGGGCGAGGATCGGGAGGGTTTTCTCAGGGAGGCGCAGCGGCTGGTCGAGCGGTATTTCACGATGGAGGATCCCACGCGCTTCGACCCGGAGTCGTGCGAGCTGTTCGTGGAGGCCGAGACGGGTGACGGCGTGCGGCTGCGCGGGTTCGTGGATCGTATCGATATTGCTCCCACCGGCGAGATGCGGGTGGTGGACTACAAGACGGGCCGGGCACCTAGGCAGCTTTATGCGGGCAGCGCGTTGTTCCAGATGAAGTTCTATGCATTGATGCTGCTGCGCACGCGCGGAGTGATCCCGCACCAGTTGAAGCTGATGTATCTCGGCGACGGCGGGGTGATGACGCTCAGTCCGGACGAGGCGGAGCTGCGGAGCTTCGAGCGGACCCTGGATGCGATCTGGGGCGCGATCCGTGCCGCGGGTCGCAGTGGGGAATTCCGGCCGAGCCCGAGCAAGCTGTGCGGCTGGTGCGATCATCAATCGTTGTGCCCGGAGTTCGGTGGGACTCCCCCGGAATACCCGGGGTGGCCGGGCGACTAGCGCTCGATCTGCGAGCCCGGGCTCGCCACGGCCCGGCAACTTGTCGACAGGCAATTTATCACGTCTCTGACGTGTCGCGCGCCGAAATTGTCCGATACCGTTAGCTTAGGAGATCTTCCTCACACTTTCCGTATGGAGGAAGGGACCCGTGGGTATACCCGGGCAATCTTGAGGAGCAAAAGATGACGGCTCGGCTGGCTTCGCATCGTTCGGCAACACAGGTATCGGCTCACCCGAGCCTCCCGCACCCTCGGACAGGGATCGCGGAGAGGGTCGCGCGGAGGGCAGCCGATCAACCAGGCGCCCTGGCTATCCGCGGTAGCGGCGAGGATCTCGACTACCAGAACCTTGTCGCTCAAGCCCTGGCCCTATCGAGCAAGCTGCGGGACGCGGGCGCGCGCGAGGGCGACCTCGTCGCCCTGTGCCTGCCACGCTCGGTCGACCTGGTCGTCGGTGCGCTCGGGATTCTCGCGAGCGGCGCGGCTTACGTGGCGCTGGACCCGTCCCAGCCTGATGCCCGCCTGCAGTACATGCTGGACAACAGCGGAGCCAGCGTCCTGGTAGCTCACGAATCCGTTGCCCGCCGCCTGCGTACCGGAACCGTGCTCGTTCCTCGCGTCCCGCCGGGCGGTGCCAGCAACGGGGCAAGTCCCGCAGCATCCCAGCCCGCAGCCCCAGCGTCCCTCGCCTATGTCGTCTACACCTCGGGATCGACCGGCAATCCCAAGGGCGTCCTGGTCGAGCAGGACGGGCTGCTCAATCTCGCGGACTGGCATGCTGGCGCTTTCTCGCAGGCTGCGACCGATCGCTCGGCGCTGCTGATGAACCCGGGCTTCGATGTGTCGGCGAACGAGATCTGGCCGACTTTGCTCTCGGGCGGATCCCTGCACGTTGCCGACGAGGCGATCAAGAACGATCCGCCACGCCTGCGTGATTGGCTCGTCGCCGAGGGAATCACGCAGTGCTTCGTCGCTGCCCCGCTCGCCGAGGAACTGATCGCTCTGGACTGGCCTGCCTCGACCGCGCTGCGCTACCTCCATACCGGCGGCGATATCCTGCACCACCGCCCGCCCCCGGGCCTGCCTTTCACGCTGGTCAACAACTATGGCCTCTGCGAGGTCACCGTCACGGCCTGCTCGGGCATCGTGGAGCCTCCGAGCGAGGGCCAACCGGAACTGCCGCCGATCGGTCGCGCTATCGACAATTCCTACCTCCGTGTCATCGACGAGGCCGGCGAGCCGGTTGCCGATGGCGTGGCTGGCGAGCTTCTCGTCTGTGGACGGTGCGTCGCCAGGGGCTATCTCAATCTCCCCGATCAGACCGCGCAGCGCTTCATCACGGATCCGCTGGACCCCGCGGTCCGCGCCTTCCGTACCGGTGACCGGGCGCGGGTGGGCGCTGATGGCTCGGTCGAGTTCATCAATCGGGCGGACGAGCAGATCCAGATCCGCGGGCACCGGGTGGAGCCAGGCGAGATCATTCATGCCCTCAACGACTATCCGGACCTGCGGACCAGCGTTGTCGTGCCGGCGCAGGGGCCGGGGGGCGTGCGGCTCTGCGCTTTCGTCGTCGGCGATCCGGATGAACGCATCGACATCACCGCGCTTCGCGCGCATGCAGCCTCCCGGCTTCCGGAACACATGATCCCCAGCCTGATCGTGCAGGTCGACGAGCTTCCCACCACGGCGCACGGGAAGGTCGACAAGAGTGCCCTCATCGATCTCGCGGTCTCGTTCGGCCGAACACGGCGGAACCCCCAGCGCCAGGCACTGGTAGAACCGCGGAACGAGCAGGAAAGCGTGCTCGCCGCGCTGGTCGCCGAACTGCTGTGGCTGGAGGAGGTCAGCGTGGAGGAGAACTTCTTCCTGCTCGGGGGCCACTCGCTGCTCGGCGCCCAGCTGATCGGTCGGATATCCGAGATCTTCGGGGTGGAGATGACGATGCTCGCCTTGTTCGACAATCCCACCGTCGAGGAGATGGCGATCGAGGTGGAGAGGCTGATAACCGAGCAGATCGCAAGGATGTCGCCCGAAGCGTTGTTCAGCGACGCCGGGGCCTACGAGGAATGAGCGCGCCGTGAGCGCCGGCCGCGCGTCGCTGAGCCTGTACCCGCTGCTCGATCCGGCTGTTCTCAGCGATCCCTACCCGCTGTACGCGCGCATTCGTGAGCACGCTCCCGTGATCTGGGATCCCTACCTGCATGTCTGGGTGGTCGCGCGCTACCAGGAGTCGGCCGAGGCGCTCGCGCGCTTCAGCGCCGAGCGCGCCGCCACGCCGAGCGCGTTGCTCGCGCTCGGGATGGGCAAGCTCGTGCCGATGGCCGAGGTGATGCTGCGGCAGATGCTCTTCCTCGATGCGCCCGGCCACGGCCGGATACGAGGTCTCGCGGCGTCGGCGCTGAGCCCCCGCCGGGTCGCCTCGATGCGCGCTCGCATCGAGGCAATCGCTGGCTCGCTCGTGGACGCGGTCGCCGACGATGGCGAGATGGACGTCGTCGCTGATCTTGCCGAGCCGCTACCGGCGATGGTCACCGCCGAGCTCCTCGGGCTCCCGGCTTCCGATCACGTCCTGCTGAAGCGATGGTCGCGTGATTTCGCCGATGTGCTGGGAACGTTCCAGCACAATCCCGCGCACGCTGCCTCGATCATGCGCAGCATCGACGAGATGACCAGCTACTTCCGCGACGCGCTGCGCCACCACGCCGACGAAGGCATGATCGCGGCACTGCTCCGGGCCCGCGCTGACGGCGACCGGCTGACCGAGGAGGAGATCATCGCGAACCTGATCCTGGTGATGGTCGGTGGCCAGGAGACCACTACCCCACTGATCGGCAACGGCACGCTGACACTGTTGCGGGCCCCGGAGGCTGCTGCTGCGCTGCGCGCCGACCCCGGCCTCATGCCCTCAGCCATCGAGGAGCTCCTGCGCTTCGAGAGCCCGAGCCAGCACACCGACCGGGTCGCCGCGACGGACACCACCATCGCTGGAGAGCCCATATCTGCCGGAGACACCGTGGTGATCGTCCTCGCGGCAGCGAACCGCGATCCCCGCCGCTTCGTGGATCCCGACCGCTTGGACCTGCGCCGGGCCGACAACAAGCACCTCGCCTTCGGCTGGTCCAGCCATACCTGCTTCGGCGCCGGGCTCGCCAGGCTGGAAGCGCGGATCGCGCTGGAGACCCTTCTGCGCCGGATCCCGGCACCGATGGCCGATGAGGATTCCGTCCGCTGGCGAGCGAATCATGCGTTCCGGAGCCTGAGCGCGTTGCGCGTGCGGTGGGGCTCATGACGTCGGAACGAGGCACCAACTTGGACGAGGCCCGCCAGGCCTTGCTGCGCCGCCGCCTCCGCGGTCTTGGCAATGCCGGCGATCAGCGCGCGCGCCCCGCTGCCGGACCCGGGCACCGGCCGGAGGGGCCTTCGCGGCTGTCCGCTGCCCAGGCGCAGCTCTGGTACTTCGCGACCTACGCGCCCGGGACGACTGCCTACAACGAGATCGTCACCCTGCGAAAGACTGGAGACTTCGATGCTCCCGCTTTCCGCTGGGCGTTCAACGAGATCGTGCGCCGCCATGAGGCGTGGCGGACCTCGTTCGCCGAGGTCGACGGCGAGCCTCGCCAGATCATCAGCGAGCCCAGCCCCTACGAGCTTCCGCTCGCTGACTTCAGCTCGCTGGCCGCCGAGGACGCGATGGTCGCGGCGCGGGAGCTCGTGGCCCAGGACGTCCTGCGCCCGTATGACCTCGCGGCCGGTCCCCCGCTCCGGCCACATCTTGTCCGGATGGCTGGTGACGATCACTACCTGTTCCTCGCGGCGCACCACATCGTCTTCGACGGGGTCACCATCAACACGATCGTGCTTCCCGAGCTCATTCGCCTCTACCAGGCGCGGTCCGAGGGGGTCGTGCCATCGCTCCCCGCTCCTGTCGCGCAGTACCGGGACTTTGCATCGTGGGAGCAGGACTGGCTCCGCGGCCCCGAGGCCGCGCGCCGCGTGGACCAGTGCCGGAAGCGGCTCGCGGGGCTGGCTCCGCCGGAGCTGCCGCATGATCATCCGCGCCCAGTGCGCCGTGCTTTCGCTGGCACTGCCGTTCAGCTTCACCTTTCTCCCCGGACCGTAGAGCGGCTGCGGGAGGTCGCTGCCAGGCGCGGAGCGAGCCTGTTCCAGGCGGTCGCCGCGGGCTATGCGTTCTGGCTAGCACGGTATACCGAGGAGGGGGAAGCCAGTTTTGCCATCGCCAGCGATCTTCGCCGCCCGGCCTTCGCGTCAATGGCCGGCTACTGCCTGAACACGGTCGTGCTGCGCGTGCCGCTGGCACGCACCATGTCGTTCGAGGAGCTGATAGGCGCTACCCGCAGCGAGATACTCGCGGCTCTGGACTGCGCGGTGCCATTCAGCCACCTGGTGCGCGCCCTCAACCTGCCGCGCGATCCCCGCGCGAATCCCGTCTTCCATGCTTTGCTGGCCCTAGAGCCTCCCCCGGCGTCGCCCGATCCTGACTGGAGCTCGCCCCAGATGGACAACGCGCTTGCCGACATCCCGGTCAGCGCTGTCTGCGACATCAGCGTCGAGCTCGACGAGCAGCCCGACGGCTCCATCTCTGGTCGCCTGATCGCCGACTCGGCGCTGTTCGACGATCCGACGGCCCGGCTCATGGCGCATCATTTCCTGATGGTCCTCCGGCGAGCTGCCGACCAGCCTGGACGCCCGCTCAGCGAGATCACGGGCCCGGCTGCCACAGATCGCCACAACCAGCTCGCCGTCTTCAATCCCGCGGTCCCGGCCGGGCAGTTCCGCGCGGTCCACCAGCTAGTTCTCGAGCAGGCCCGGCTTGCCCCTGATGCAGTGGCGGTGGAGGTTGGCGGGCGGCAGCTGACCTACGCCGGGATGGTGGAACGGGCCCACGAGATCGCCGATCTGCTGGCGACAGAGGGTGTCGGCCGCGGCGATGTAGTGGCCGTGGTTCTCGACCGCACCATCGACCTGGTCCCGGCCTTGCTCGGGATCCTGATGTCCGGGGCGGCCTACCTGCCGCTCGAGAAGACCCACCCCGCCTCGCGCGTCCGGTTCATGATCGCCGACGCCGGAGCAAGGGTGATCCTCACGGACGCGGGCACGCGCCACGCCGTGCCTGCCGAGGGCATGGCAGTACTGGTGATCGAGCACGCGGCGGGCACGCCTCCGACTCCTGCGCGACCGCGGCCCGAGAGCATCGCGACGGACCTGGCCTACATCATCTACACCTCGGGTTCCACCGGCGCCCCCAAGGGTGTGCAGGTCGAGCACGGCAACGTCGCGCACCTGGTGGCGGCGATGCCCGGCGCCGTTGGGCTGGCCAGCCGGGACAGGGTGCTGTCGGTGAGCTCGTATGCCTTCGATGTGTCGGTCGGGGACATCTTCCCGACGCTGGTCGCGGGTGGGACGATCATCCTCGCCACCAGCGAGCAGATCCAGGATCCGCGCCTCCTCGCCCGCTTGATCGACCAGTCCGCGCCGACGTTGCTCTGCGCGACCCCGACCGCGTGGAGCGCGCTCCTGGCTGCCGGGTGGCAGGGAAAGCATGATCTTACTGCGGGCAGCGTCGGCGAGCCCCTGCCTGAGGCCCTCGCCTCCGACCTGCTCGCGTGCTGCCGCAGGGTGTGGAATGGCTGGGGCCCGACCGAGGCGACGGTATATGCCGGCGGCGGGCTCGTGCGGGCGGGCGAACCGATTACCGTGGGGATCCCGTTCCCGGGGACCCGGGTGCTGGTCATGGACGTGCACGGAAGATTGCTGCCCACGGGGGTTCCCGGCGAGGTGGTGATCGCTGGCCGCGGCATCGCGCGCGGCTACATCAACCGGCCAGGGCTGACCGCCAGCCGATTCGTTCCCGATGGCCTTGCCCCGGCGAACGAGGGGGGCCGGGCGTACCGTACCGGCGACCGCGGCCGATTGCTCGCGGATGGCCGGCTGCAGCACCTCGGTCGGCTCGACGAGCAGATCAAGCTGCGCGGCTTCCGCATCGAGCCAGGAGAGATCGAGGCAGCGCTCAGCGAGCATCCGGGCGTGGAGGCAGCGGCCGTGGCCATGCGGCCTGGCCAAGACGGCCAGCCACGCCTGATCGGATATGTCGTGAGCAGCGACGCTCCCGGTGTGGCAGAGCTGCGTGACTGGCTGCGCTCGCGCCTGCCGGAGTACATGGTGCCCACGGCTTGGGTACTCTTGCCCACCCTCCCGAGGCTCCAGAGCGGAAAGCTCGACCGCGCCGCGCTACCAGGCCCGGGTTCCGGATGGGGCAGGACTGGCGATGGCATCAACGGGTCTGGGAACGACGACGTGATGGCGGAGGAGCCGTCGACCCCGGCGCAGCGGCAGCTGGCCCGGATCTGGTCGGGGCTGCTCGGGAGCCCGGTGACAGACACGCGCGCGACATTCTTCGACCTCGGTGGTCACTCCCTGCTGGCCGCGCGAGTCGTTTCCCGGATCGAGAGCGAGCTCGGAGTGCACGTGACGCTCGCCGACTTCCTCGAGCGCGGGACAACCATCGCCACTCTGGCACAACTCGTCGAGGCAAGCACAGGAGCTCCGGAAGATATGCCGGACCGAGAGCCCGCGAAGAAAGGAACTCCGCGATCATGATCTCTACCGCGACGCGCTACCTGTCCCGGGCGCATCTAGCGATGGTGCGAGCGATGCCGGTGACGGCACGCCGCTCCTACGGGTACATCCTGGCGATGGGGCGCCCACCTCGGCTCCGCCACCCACGAACGTTCACCGAGAAGGTGAACTGGCGCATTCTGAAGGACCGGCGGGAACTGCTGGCGGGCACGTGCGACAAGCTCCGCATGAAGGAGCTTGCCTGGCATAGCGCAGGGGACATGGTGCGCGTGCCCCGCACCTTGTGGAGTGGCCGGGACCTGCGCGAGCTCGCGGATATCACGCTTCCGCACCGCTGGGTGCTCAAGCCGAACCACCGTTCCTCCGGAATCGTGATCCTCGGCGAGGGAACGCCGGACATCGACGACCTGATGGCTCGAACGAGCAACTGGCTGGAGAATCCGAACTGGGAGCTCGGCGGCGAGTGGGCCTACAGCAGGGCACGTCCGATGTTCATCATCGAAGAAATGATCGGGGATGGCAGCACTCCACCCTCCGACTTCAAGTTCTTCGTGTTCGATGGCGTTCCGCGCCTGGTGATGACCAGTGTCGACGCGGGGCGCACGATCAACACCTACACGCCGGACTGGACGCCGTACGATCTGCGCTCGCGCAAGCAACTGGGCGCCCCCATGCCTCGTCCTGACAGCCTGGACCGGATGCTGGAGGCAGCGGCGCGGATCGGTGCTCCGTTCGACTTCCTGCGCGTCGATCTGTATGACCACGAGGGCGTGGTGTGGTTTGGCGAGACCACGCCGTATCCCGGCAGCGGGATGTCGTTCTTCAGCCCCCGGGGTAGCGCCGACGTCGAGCTTGGCAGCTGGTGGACCTTGCCGGATCTCGCGGAGCACACCGACCGCCGGGTGGCATAGCCCAGCCACGATGGCGCGCCTCAGCGCTGACCGGTGGCCAGCGCGTCGATGAGGCGCTTGCTGCGCGCGCTCATGTCGGCAGCGGTCTGCTCGGGGTGCCGGAGCCACCAGTTGACGAGCGAGGTCACCGCGCCCATCCAGACGTCGGTGAGCGCGGAGAGGTCGTTGGGGTCGGTGATGCCGGTGGCATCGAACACGGTGGCGATGCCGCGCGCAGCCTGGCTGGCGATGCGCCGGCGGGCGATGCGGACCGTGTCCCCTGCTGGTCCTTCGCGGGGCGCGGAGCGATCGAAGAGCACGTTCCAGTCGTGCGGGCGTGGCTCGAGGGCAGCGAAGATCGCATCGAGCGTGTGTTGCGCCATCTCCAGGCTGGCGGTGCTGGCGATGGCGTTCTCGATGGCATCAGCGAGGACGGCGGCCGCGCGCTCGACGCACGCGGCGTAGAGGCCATCCTTGGTGCCGAAGTAGCCGTACACCAGTGGTTTTGAGACTCCGGCCTGGCTGGCGACCTCGGCGAGGGATAGCCCTGCGTAGCCCACACGCCCGATGTGATCGGCGGCGACGTCGAGGATCTGGCGCTCCCGCTCGGGGCGGGGCACTCCTTTGGTTCCGGCTGTGGCCATGGTCTCCATCCAAGCATTCGCGGGCAGGGGGTATTGACGCGGCCACCCGGGTTTGACTAAATAGTAACTTACTACTTGGTCAATTAGGAGGTGCAGCGATGCTCCACGACATCTGGCAGCAGATCGAGAACCCGATCCTCTACGCACTGCCCGTGTTCGCCGTATTCATCGCGATCGAGGCGATCGCGCTGCGGCACCACCACCGTGAGGCCGCGCAAGACGCAGCGGGCATCGAAGCAGCAGGACCGCGGCCCCTCGGGCACCTCGGGATCGACACGCGCACCAGCCTGAGCATGGGCGCGGGCGCGCTCGTCTTCATGGCCCTGTTCAAGCTGCTCACCATGGTGGCGTTCGTCTTCCTGTTCACCTACCTCGCGCCCTGGCACCTGCCCACCGACACCTGGTGGTACTGGGTCCTGCTCTTCGTGATCGTCGACATCGCCTGGTACTGCAACCATCGCTTCTCGCACCGGGTACGCATCGGCTGGGCCGCTCACCAGGCCCACCATTCCTCCGAGTTCTTCAATCTCGGAACCGCGCTGCGGCAGAAGTGGAACCCCTGGTCCGAGGCAATCTTCTGGGCCCCGCTCCCCCTGCTCGGGTTCTCCCCCTGGACCATCTACGTGGCGTTCGGGCTCAATCTCGTCTACCAGTTCTTTGTGCACACCGAGACGATCGGCAAGCTCCCCCGGCCCTTCGAGCTTGTCCTGAACACCCCATCGCACCACCGCGTGCACCACGGCAGCGACCCCGAGTACCTCGACAAGAACTACGGCGGCGTGCTGATCATCTGGGATCGCTTGCTCGGCACGTTCCAGGAGGAGCTGCATCGACCCAGGTACGGGCTGACCACGCCAGTGGGCACCTACAACGTCTTCAAGCTGCAATACCACGAGTACGGCAACATCTTTCGCGATGTACGCTCGGCCAGATCCTGGCGCGACAAGCTCGGCTTCATCTTCGCCCCGCCCGGATGGAAGCCGCGGCAGGCACCATCGACAGCGACCCCCCAAGCCGAGGAGGCAAGCGCATGAGCAACCTCGCTGCAGCGTTCCCGCGCAAGGCACTCGGGCTCGGCACCCGCCTGCTGATCGACCATGTCGGGCCCCGCCTCGATCACCGGATGAGCTCCTCGACGACGCCGTTCGACAAGCCCACGATGATGCGACCGCACGTGGGGTCCCGCCGCTGGGCATGGACGCACTACGGGGTCTTCCTGCCGAGGCTGCCCGAGCCCTACCGGTTCCTGAACACGATGACCTTCATTGGCGCCACCGGCACCCGCTGCTTCGACAACGACTACCTCGCGGTGCCCGACGCCCGCGACACCGCGACCGTCCTGTCCACCACGGCGACCGGACCGCATCATCACTACCAGGCTTATGACGCGCGGCGCGATTGCGATTTCCTCGAGGACGGGTCCGTGCTCTCGTGGGGCGAGGATCTCACCATCACCGCGGACCATCCCCGGTACCAGGTACGGGGCCGATACAAGCACCTCGAGGTGGACCTTGCCGTCGTCGCGACCGATCACGCTTCCTGGTTTGTTCGCACTCCCCCCTACGACCATTTCAGCCTCCTCGCCACGGTGACGGGAACGCTCACCGACGAGCGGGGAACCACGCGGATCTCGGACCTGTGCACGGTCGAGTACGCGCGATGCATGTCTCCCCAGGCGCTGACGCCGCGACCGCTGCCCGAATCCGCGAAGCTTCCCGTGGACTTCTTCACCTACCAGATCGTCAATCTCGATGAGCGGACGCAGTTGCTGCTCACCGATGTGCAGGCCGCGGGCTCCACCGCCTGCCGGCTGGCGCACCTGCGATCGGTGGACGGGCCCGCCGAGGTCCATGACGATGTCACCCTCGAGGTGCTCGAGCACCGCCCTGCCCCTGCCATCGATCCGCTGGGGCGAACGATGCGGATCCCGGAGCTCATGCGGTGGACCGTGCGGAGCAGCGACAGCGACGAGATCGTGGGCAAGCTCCTGGCACGCGTGGATTCCGAGCCACGCTACGGCCACGGGCGCGGCTACGTCGCGGCCTGCACCTACGAGGGCGAATGGCGCGGCAGGCCCATCACCACCACTGGCTACCTGGAGTGGATCGACTGCCTCCCGGAGCCCCATGCTTGACCACGAGCCACTACTCGGAAAGGGAGCCCGCGCATGAGACGCAAGCCCGCCATGCACTACCTGCTCAACCCGCCGCAGCGGATCACCGACACCGTGCGCTCGATCATTCCGGGGCAGCTCGAGCGTTCCCGGAGGAACTCCATCGCGAGCAGGGTCATCGTCGTGACCGGAGCTTCGAGCGGTGTGGGCCGGGCCACCGCGCTCGCTCTCGCCGCGCACGGCGCCACGCTGTTCCTGGTCGCCCGGGGTGCAAAGGCGCTGCATGAGGTCCGTGACGAGATCCTCGCGGCCGGTGGCGCGGCGGAGGCACTCACCGGTGACCTGACGAGCGCGGAGGACACCGCTCGCCTGGCCAAGGAGATCCTCGCGCGGCATGGACGGGTGGACGTACTGGTGAACAACGCAGGCCGGTCCATCCGCCGCAGTGGAGCCGAGGCCGCGGATCGCTTCCATGACTACGAGCGCACCATCGCGGTGAACTACTTCGGCGCGGCACGGCTGGCGATGGCGCTGCTGCCGTCCATGCTCGAGGCCCGCTCCGGGCACATCATCAATGTCGCGACCTGGGGGGTCGCTGCTGGCTCCATGCCGTTGTTCACGGCCTATCACGCATCGAAGGCCGCGCTCGGCGCGTTTGGCCGCAGCCTCGGCGCCGAGACCAGGCCCCACGGCGTGCACATCTCCACGATCGGTTTCCCGCTGGTGCGCACGGCGATGATCGCCCCGACGGCCAAGTACGCCACGGCCCCCGCGATCAGCCCGGAACGTGCCGCGGAGTGGATCATCGACGCTATCCGCACACGGCCGGTAGAGGTGCACCCGCGCTACGCCCACGCGCTCCGCGCGATCGGGGCGCTCTCCCCGCGCGCGGTGGATGCCCTGGTGTGGCGCATGGGCATCTAGTTCAAGCGCGGCCGCACCCGAGCAGGGCTGGCCCTCCCGCCCGATAAGCTGGTCACGATGTCCCAGGCGCACTCGCGCGCTGGTGCTGGAATCAAGCGAAGGAACCTCGATGGCGCAGCCGTTCTACCTGCCTCTCCCTGGGCGGGGCGACTCCGAGTGGGAGCACGTCCAGCCCACCAGCTCGACGGTGAGCGTGTGGTCATCCTCCATGCAGCACGGTTCCCCGCCCGCGGCACTGCTGGTGCGCGCGCTCGAGCAGTGCGAGCCGCGCGACGATGCCCGGCTCTCGCGAGTGGCGGTCGAGATCCTCGGACCGATCCCGCTCACTGAATGCCGCGTCCGCGCCCACGTCACTCGCCCGGGACGCAAGGTCGAGCTCCTGCGCGCGGAGCTCGAGGCCCAGCGGGACGATGGGACGTTTCGCGCGGTGGCGACCGCGCAGGCCTGGCGGCTCGCGACCGCCGACACCAGCGATTCCACCATCGTGCACGACCAATCCATGCAGCACCGCGACACCGGCCGGGATGCCGATCCGGCCAAGTTCTTCCCGCCCGGCTACGTGCACATGGTGGAGTGGGTACTGCTGAACAAGCCCGGCGGGAGCGGGCCGGGCCAGTTCTGGGGCCGGCCCCTCGTGCGACTGGTCGGCACGGAGCCGCTCACTCCGTTGCAGGGGCGTTCCCCCCGAGATATGGACACCAATACCTATGCGGCGGAAGTCATCATAGTCGATCTCTGCTCGAACTCGAT
>NZ_BQYM01000013.1 GCF_026008515.1 Hoyosella levis | reverse complement strand
TGCCGAGGCCCTCGCTAGGATGTTGTCCGAGGAGCCGGATCCGCCTGGTGTTGCGACGACCGCATGAATCCACCGGCGGTGAGCTGTCGTTTTCCGAACACTCGCGAGGCGAGGCGGGGCTAGACCAGGCTAGGCGAGGCCAGGCCAGGCGAAGGACCTACGGATGCAGAAAGCCCCTGGCTGCGAATCCGCTGGCCAGGGGCTGTTCCGTGTGGAGCGGGTGACGGGAATCGAACCCGCACCATCAGCTTGGAAGGCTGAGGTTCTACCATTGAACTACACCCGCGCTCGCACCTCGGTGCATGCGACAAGTGACTGTACCTAACCTGCTTTGGAAACGCCAAGCCAAGCACGTAATATTGCCCCGGCTGCAACTTGGAGCTAATTCCATGTAGTCTCTCGGGTTGGAGCAAACGGGGTGTAGCGCAGCTTGGTAGCGCATCCGCTTTGGGAGCGGAGGGTCGCAGGTTCAAATCCTGTCACCCCGACGTTGTGGCCTCCGGTCGTGGTTCGTGAGCTTGGCGCCAAGCTGGGCCGGTGGGTCGCGCAACCGGGGCCGGTAATCCGGGATTCGCATTGCCACCCCCTCGTAAGATTTCAAAAAACCAGGTAGGAGCATCTCCGTGAAAAGCACCGTCGAGCAGCTGAGCGCGACGCGAGTACGTATCAGTGTCGAGGTGCCCTTCGAGGAGCTGAAGCCGGACTTCGATCGCGCCTACAAGGCGCTCGCCCAGCAGGTCCGGGTGCCCGGCTTCCGCCCTGGAAAGGTGCCGCCCCGCATCATCGACGCGCGCGTTGGCCGTAGTGCCGTGCTCGAGCAGGTCATCAATGACACTGTTCCGGGCAAGTACTCCGAGGCAGTCTCCGAGGGAGACATCAAGGCCATCGGGCAGCCCGAGATCGAGGTCACCAAGATCGAGGACGATCACTTCGGCTTCACCGCCGAGGTGGATGTGCGCCCCGAGATCACCCTGCCCGAGTACGCATCGCTCGAGGTGTCGGTCGAGGCCGAGGAAGCCACTGACGCCGATGTCGAGGAGCAGCTCGACGAGCTGCGCAAGCGCTTCGGCACGGTCGTCCCGGTCGAGCGCGGCGCCGAAAAGGGTGACCTGGTCACCCTTGACCTGTCGGCCACCGTTGACGGCAAGCCCGTCGAGGACGCGACCGCGGATGACCTCTCCCACGAGGTGGGCTCGGGCGAGCTGATCGAAGGACTCGACGAGGCCATCACCGGCGTCGAGGCCGGCGGGACCGCAGAGTTCCCCACCAAGCTTCTCGCAGGCGATTTCGCGGGCGAGGACGCTGTCGTCGCGGTGAAGGTGACGTCGGTGAAGACCCGCGAGCTGCCCGAGGTGGATGACGATTTCGCTTCGCTGTCCAGCGCGTTCGACACTGTCGAGGAACTGCGGGCGGATCTTCGCGAGAAGGCGGAGCAGTCCAAGCGGATCGCACTGACCAACTCGATCCGTGACAAGGTGCTCGAGAAGCTCCTCGAGGTCGTGGATTTCGAGGCGCCGCAGAAGGTCGTCGACGAGCAGGTGCATGAGCAGCTGCATAGCGCGCTCCACTCGCTCGGAGGCGAGGAGGACACCCTCAACCGCCTCCTCGAGGCGCAGGGCAAGTCCCGCGAGGAGTTCGACGCCGAGTCCCGCGAGGCTGCCGAGCGTGCGGTGCGCGCCCAGTTGCTGCTGGACGCGATCGCTGATGCCGATGACATCACTGTCGGGCAGCAGGAGCTGTTCGAGCGGATCTTCTCCGAGGCGCAGCGCTACGGCATGGAGCCGCAGCAGTTCATCCAGGAGATCCAGAAGCAGCCCAACGGCCTCGCGACGATCTTCGCCGATGCGCGCCGCACCAAGGCTCTCGTCGAGGTGATCCGCGCGGTGGTCGTCAAGGACCAGAATGGCTCGGAGCTCGACGTCACGGAGTACTTCGGTGCTGCCGGGGACGACGAGGACGATGCGCTTCCCACCGAGGGCTCTGATGACGAGTCGGGCGATGCCAACGAGGTCGACGAGACCGAGGCCGACGCCAAGTAGGCCGTTATTCTTGACGCTTACAGCGAACTAGGGCGGTGCCGGGATACCGGTGCCGCCCTAGTTCGTTACTGTCAGTGTCAGACCCATTGCACATCGGCGCCCACTAGCTCGACTTGATGGCGGGAACCCCCGCACCAAGCCCCGGCGCCGGGGAAAAAACGTCCAGGTATCCGGAAGGCAGGCACCCGTGACCGTGCACACTCCCGCGCGCACCCCATCGATGCGTTCAAACACATACGGAATGAACCTCAGCGACTCGGTGTTCGAGCGGCTGTTGCAGGAGCGCATCATCTTCCTGGGCACCCAGGTCGACGATGACATCGCCAACAAGCTGTGCGCTCAGATCCTCCTGCTCTCGGCGGAGGACCCCACCCGTGACATCTCGCTCTACATCAACTCGCCCGGTGGCTCGGTCACCGCGGGCATGGCGATCTTCGACACCATGCAGTTCGCCGAGTGCGATGTCGCGACCTACGCGATGGGCCTCGCGGCATCGATGGGGCAGTTCCTGCTCTCGGCGGGCACCCAGGGCAAGCGGTTCGCGCTCCCGCACGCGCGGATCATGATGCACCAGCCGTCCGCGGGCATCGGTGGCACCGCGGCGGATATCGCTATCCAGGCCGAGCAGTACGCCCATACCAAGCGAGAGATGGCCGAGCTGATCGCGCTCCACACCGGGCAGACCGTCGAGCAGATCACCAAGGACTCCGATCGCGATCGCTGGTTCACTGCCGCGCAGGCGCAGGACTACGGTTTCGTCGACCACGTAATCTCCCGTGCCGGCCAGTCCGGCGGCCTTGGCCGCTGAGCTATCCGGCGGCCACCCCGCTGAGCCATCGGCGGCCCTGGCCGCTCTGGCCGAATCGAACCCCCACCTGTTGTCCTCGCCTGATAGAAACGTGGAGAAGACATGACCGTCAACCGCAATCCGCTCCCACAGCACATGGGCCCGCAGGCCCGCTACATCCTGCCTTCGTTCATCGAGCATTCCAGCTACGGCGTCAAGGAATCGAACCCGTACAACAAGCTCTTCGAGGAGCGCATCATCTTCCTCGGCGTGCAGGTCGACGACGCATCCGCGAATGACGTGATGGCGCAGCTGCTTGTCCTCGAGTCGCAGGATCCCGACCGCGACATCACCATGTACATCAACTCGCCGGGCGGCTCGTTCACCTCGCTGATGGCGATCTACGACACCATGCAGTACGTGCGCGCCGACATCACCACCGTGTGCCTGGGCCAGGCGGCCTCCGCTGCGGCGATCCTGCTTGCTGCGGGATCAGCCGGCAAGCGGCTCGCCCTGCCCAACGCCCGCATCCTCGTCCACCAGCCGGCCACCGGCGGCATGCAGGGCCAGGTGTCCGACCTCGAGATCCAGGCCCGGGAGATCGAGCGGATGCGCAAGCAGATGGAGGACACGCTCTCGCGGCACACCGGCAAGACGGCGGAGCAGATCCGCAAGGACAGCGATCGCGACCTCATCCTCACAGCCGAGGAAGCCAAGGCGTACGGCATCATCGACAATGTCCTCGAGTACCGCAAGCTTTCACTGTCCAACCAGTGACAAAACTGACATGCTGACGGGTCGTCCCGGTTGTATGCTGGGACGACACGCCGCATGACGGCAGATACCGCACAAATCGGTATCGAACGGTGACGCTAGAGCCTCCAAGGGTCGCGAAGCGCCGCCGGGGCGCTGACGATAGGTAGCTGGCAGGCACAAGGACGTCGTGGATCCTCCACGGCAGGTACTGTCAGGGCATGCTGCACATGACCACGATGTTGTTATAGCCGGGAATACCCGGCAGGCGTGGCGAGTATCAGGAAGTTGGGAGCACGGGTATGGCGCGCATCGGTGACGGCGGCGACTTGTTGAAGTGCTCTTTCTGCGGAAAGAGCCAGAAGCAGGTCAAGAAGCTCATCGCGGGCCCGGGCGTGTACATCTGCGACGAGTGCATCGACCTGTGCAATGAGATCATCGAGGAAGAGCTCGCTGAGTCCAGCGACGTCAAGCTCGACCAGCTGCCCAAGCCGGCCGAGATCCACGACTTCCTCGACCAGTACGTCATCGGGCAGGGGAACGCCAAGCGCACCCTCGCCGTGGCCGTGTACAACCACTACAAGCGAGTGCAGGCAGGCGAGAAGGCCCGCGACTCCCGCCACGAGCATGTCGATCTGCAGAAGTCGAACATCCTCATGCTCGGTCCGACGGGCTGCGGCAAGACCTACCTGGCCCAGACTCTCGCGAAAATGCTCAACGTGCCCTTCGCGATCGCGGATGCCACGGCGCTGACCGAGGCCGGATACGTCGGCGAGGATGTCGAGAACATCCTGCTGAAGCTGATCCAGGCTGCCGACTACGACGTCAAGCGTGCCGAGACGGGCATCATCTACATCGATGAGGTCGACAAGATCGCCCGCAAGAGCGAGAACCCCTCCATCACCCGCGATGTGTCCGGCGAAGGCGTGCAGCAGGCCCTGCTGAAGATCCTTGAGGGTACCCAGGCCAGCGTGCCCCCACAGGGCGGGCGCAAGCACCCCCACCAGGAATTCATCCAGATCGACACTAGCAATGTGCTGTTCATCGTCGCTGGAGCGTTCGCTGGCCTCGAGCGGATTGTCGCCGACCGTGCGGGCAAGCGCGGAATCGGCTTCGGCTCCGACGTGCGGTCCAAGAACGAGATCGACACCGCTGACCGCTTCGCGGATGTCATGCCCGAGGATCTCATCAAGTTCGGGCTCATCCCCGAGTTCATTGGACGCCTGCCCGTGGTCGCCTCAGTGACCAACCTCGACAAGGATTCGCTCGTCTCCATCCTGTCCGAGCCGAAGAACGCGCTCGTCAAGCAGTACACGCGGCTGTTCGAGATGGACAACGTCGAGCTCGAGTTCACCCCCGAGGCGCTCGAGGCCATCGCTGACCAGGCCATCCTGCGTGGCACCGGCGCTCGCGGGCTGCGCGCGATCATGGAGGAAGTGCTACTGCCCGTCATGTATGACATCCCCAGCCGCGATGACGTCGCCAAGGTTGTTGTCACGGGCTCCACCGTCCGGGAGAACGTCAACCCGACCATTGTCCCGCGGCGAGCCGAGGATCCCGAGCGGCGCGACAAGTCCGCCTAGGCGCCACTGTGACCACGCCACAGCCGGGCCGCGGCACGATCGTTGTGCTCAACGGGCCCAATCTCAACCTGCTCGGCAAGCGACAGCCCGACGTCTACGGGCACACCACGCTCGCTGATGTCGAGGAGCAATGCCGCGAGCAAGCGCGCAACCATGGCTTCGCGCTCGATGCCCGCCAGAGCAACCACGAGGGCACGCTCATCGACTGGATCCATGAGGTCCGGGAGTCGTGCGCCGGACTGATCATCAACCCGGGCGGGCTCACGCACACTTCCGTGGCGCTGCGTGATGCTGTCATCACCGTCGAGGCCCCCGTGCTCGAGGTCCACATCAGCAATATTCATTCCCGCGAGGAGTTCCGGCACCACTCCTACATCTCTGGCATCGCCACCGGAGTGATCGCGGGCCTCGGCACGAATGGCTACCTCGCCGCCATCGAGCATCTGGCCCGAGCCCTTCCGCGGGGATGATCGTGCAGCATGCCTGAGATTGCCGGGATCATCCTGGTCGGAGGGCAGTCCCGCCGCATGGGCCGCGACAAGGCGACTCTCAAGTGGGGGGGAGCGACCCTCGCCGAGCACCTCGTCGCTCGCCTAGCGCGACGCTGCGCTCCGATCATCGTGGTTGCCGCGCCCGGCCAGGCATTGCCCATTACTGGGGCGCGCATCGTCGAGGATCCCATTGCCCACCAAGGCCCGTTGCGCGGGCTCGCCACCGGCCTTGCCGCTGCTAGTCCCGCCGAATGGGCTTTCGCCTGCGCCATCGACATGCCCGGCATCGAGGCCAGCCTCATCGATGAGCTCGCCCGGCACATCGCCGTATCGCACGACATCATCACCGCCCACGATGGCGCGTCCGCGCAACCGCTCGCCGCCCTCTACCGCACCGCGCTCGCGCCAAGCATGGAAGCCGCGCTCGCCGACGGCCAGCGCTCACCACGGCGCTTCCTCGCCAGTGCCCGCACCTGCGAAGTGCTCGCCACGGGGCTCGAGCACCAGTTGCGCAATCTCAACACGCCCGAGGAGTATCGCGCGGCGCTGGACGAGGATATTCCTGCAGGCGACTAGCTCCGGCTACCAGGCAGTCGGGCTGCGGCGCTCCACGATCACGGTGTCCCGCCAGTGGTCATGGTGGCGCGCTACGGCCTGGCGCACGCCGACGGTGCGGAATCCCGCCTTGCGATGCAGCACGAGGCTCGCCATGTTCTCCGGGAAGATCGAGGACTGCAGCGTCCACAGCCCCGCCGCGTCCGCGTGCCGCACCACATGCTCGAGCAGTCTCGATCCCACTCCCTGCCCGGCAGTGGCCCCGCTGATATAGATCGAGACCTCGAGGACCCCAGCGAAGAATGGTCGCACGGAGGTGGGGCTCAGCGCGGCCCACCCCAGGATGGTGCCCTCCCGCTCGGCTATCCAGCGATGCTCCGGAAGCCAGCGTCCATCGAAGGCGTCCGCTCCCGCGGAGCGCGTGTCGAAAGTCGCGTTGCCCGTGGCGATGCCTTCCTCATAGATCGCGAGGATCGCGTCCCAGTCCGACGTGGCGGCGGCACGGATCGCGACGTCGCCGGAACTGGGCGGGATGGCGCTACCGATGCCGACCGGGGCGAGGCCGAGCAGCAGGTCCGTGAGAACGGAAGCGTGCGCGCGGGCGTCGCGGGCCACAACGATGCTGCCGTTGTGCTCGGCCAGGATCCCGGACTCGAGGAGAGCGTGCAGGTCGGTTCGCGAGCAGTCGTGGGGGAGAGGCTCGCCGCTCCGGATGCCGCCGGGTGTGCGAGCGACGTGGTGGACCAGTGCTACCCGCGCGGGCGTGGAGAGCGTGGAGAACAACGCTGCGATCCTGTCCACGGCTGGCAGGGCAGTGTGGTTCTGCCCAGAGGAGAATGGGGTGCTCACCGGCCCACTCTAGAGCGCGATGGGGGCCGCGGGGAGCTCTCGTGCTGGGCATCACGCGGCACGATGCGTGGCGCACGTGGTAACAACTTCACTGTGACCGATGCGAACAGTGGCGCGAGCGCCCCCAGCGAGACCCCGTTCCATGATCTTGATGCGTTCCTGCGGCTGCCACGCTTGTCCGGGCTGCGGCTTTCCCCGGACGGCTCTCGCTTGGTCACCGTCGTCAGCGGGCTCAACGATGATGCGACCAAGCATGTGCCCGCGCTGTGGGAGATCGATCCGGAGGGCGAGCGCGCGGCCCGCCAGCTGACCCATGGCGCGCGCGGGGAGAGCTCGCCCGCGTTCGCGCCCAACGGCGACCTGCTCTTCGTGGCCGCGCGGGGGAAGTCCGACGAGGACCCCGCGACGGCCTGGCGACTGCCCCGCGATGGCGCCGAGGCCGTCGAGGTTGCACGCTCGCCCCTCGGCATCAGCAGTGTCATGGTGCCGCGCGAGCGCGATGCGACGATCGTGACGATGCCGGTGTTCCCGTCAGCAAGCGACGATGCCGGTGATGAGCGGATCCGCGACGCCCGGCGGTCCGGCAAGGTCTCGGCGATCCTGCACACCGGCTACCCCGTGCGCTACTGGGATCACGACCTCGGCCCCGAGGTGCCATGCCTCGCTGTGGTCGATGCGAACGGCGCTGGCCAGAGGATCGTGCAGGACGCGGCATTGCGCGAAGCGGGAATCGACGTGGACCCATCGGGCTCGTTCGCGGTCACGGTGTGGAACGAGGCCGGGCCGCTGGGCGTGACGCGCGCGCAGTTGATGCGCCTCGACCTCGTGACCGGCGAGCGATCGGTGATCGCGCGGGAGAACGACGCTGATTTCGGGATGCCCACGATCTCGCCGGACGGCATGCGGATCGCCTATGTGCGCGAGGCACATGCGGATCCCGAGACCGCGCCCGACGTGACGATCCACGTTCATGACCTATCCACGGGCAAGGCCACGCGGATCGCGGTGGGCTGGGACCGATGGGCGACCGCGCTTGCCTGGCTGCCCGACGGAACAGGTCTCGTTGTCACCGCAGACCAGTACGGCCGCGCGCCCCTGTTCCTCGTCTCCGCCACGAGCCCGAAGGCCGCGGTGCGAGCGCTGACCACCGACGACGCCGCCTACAGCGATGCGTGCATCGATCCGTCCGGCCGCTACGCCTACGCCCTGCGGGCCGCGATCTCCGTGCCGCCCGCTCCGGTTCGCATTGATCTCGAGACCGGCGAGCTGCTGCGGCTCCCCGCGCCCGCGTCCGTGCCTGCCGTCCCCGGGCGCGTTACCGAAGTACTGACCAGCGGCGATGATGGCACACCGATCCGGGCATGGCTCGCGCTGCCCGCGACGGCCAGCGAGGACTCCCCGGCCCCGCTGCTGCTCTGGATCCACGGCGGCCCGCTCGCCTCATGGAACACCTGGCAGTGGCGGTGGAACCCCTGGCTGATGGTCGCGCACGGCTATGCGGTGCTACTGCCGGACCCGGCACTGTCCACCGGGTTCGGGCGCAGGTTCATCCAGCGAGGCTGGGGTGAATGGGGCAATGCCCCCTACACGGACCTGATGGCACTGACTGATGCGACCGAGCAGCTGCCGGAGATCGACGAGAGCCGGACCGCCGCGATGGGTGGCTCCTTCGGTGGCTACATGGCCAACTGGATCGCCGGGCACACCAACCGGTTCGCGGCCATCGTGAGCCATGCCGGGCTGTGGGCGCTCGATCAGTTCGCGCCCACCACCGATGCAGCGTGGTACTGGGCGCGGGAGATGACGCCCGAGATGGCCGTGGACAACTCGCCGCACCTCTACGTCGCTGACATCAACACCCCCATGCTGGTCATCCATGGCGACAAGGACTATCGGGTCCCCATCGGCGAAGCACTGCGCCTGTGGTTCGAGCTCAATTCCGAGTCGGGCCTGCCCAGCGATGACCACGGGATCTCCGAGCACCAGTTCCTGAGCTTCCCCGATGAGCACCATTGGATCCTCAAGCCCCAGCACACCAAGGTGTGGTACGAGACCGTCCTGGCTTTCCTCGCTGGCCGGATGGGGGCCGGGCCTGCCGCGCTGCCCGACGTCCTGGGCGTCGCCCTGCCGGATGACGACGAGGAGTGACGCCTACCGGCTTGATGGGTTGCGGCGTGGCTTGAGCTGCGCGTTGGGCAGCGGGGGAGCCGGGATGCGCTCGGTCTTGCCCTCGTACCCCTCCACGGCCCCGAACCGATCGGAGTGCGCTTCCCATTCCTCGCGGAAGCGGGTGATCTCCGCGTGCGTGCGGCCCACGAAGTTCCACCACATGATGATGTCCTCGTCGAACGGCGTGCCGCCGAGCAGAATGATCCGCGTCGCCCCGTCGCCGGTGTTGTCCAGGGTGATCGTGCGGCGCCCGGTGGGCAGGTATGCGAGCGCGCCTCGATCGATTGTTGTCGTGCCAACGCTGGCCTGGCCTGAGTCGACGAGGATGCCATGCTCGAACCCGGGATCGACCTCGAGCTCGATGGTCGCACCTGCCTCGAGCAGCAGCTCGGCTCCCAGCAGCGGCGTGTGGGTGGTGACCGGGGAGGTGCTGCCGGCGAGGCTGCCGAGGAAAACGCGGAGGCTCGCGCCGTCGAGCTGCACCAGCTCGGGCTCATGGTGCTGGAAATCGCGAGGGGCATCGCGCGCGTGCTCGGGCAGTGCCACCCAGAGCTGCACGCCATGCAGGACGGTGGTGTTGCCCGTGGAGACCTCGGAGTGGCAAATGCCGTGGCCGCCCGTCATCAGGTTGATCTCGCCCGGGCGGACGAGGCCGTGCACGCCGCCGCTGTCGCGGTGCTCGATCTCGCCAGTGAACAACCAGCTGACGGTTTGCAGCCCGGTATGGGGGTGCGGGGCCACATCCATGCCACCGCTGTCGGAGACATCCTCCGGGCCGTAGTGGTCGGCGAAGCACCAAGCCCCGATGAAGGAACGTTGCCGCTGGGGGAGGGTGCGGCGCACGAGCATGGCACGAGGCCCGCCGAGGGGCACATCCCGTGGTGCGAGGATCTCCACCTCGCCTTGGCTGCTCGCGGCGGTGCAGTTGAGTTCCGCGGGGTGGGCTTCGGTGTTGCTCATGGCTGTGCTCCCGGCTTCGTGGGCCCAGTGCGGGGCCCGGTGCGGATCGGCTCCTCGTCCGATCATATGTGCCAGGCCCGGGCTCTCGCGGAGCAGTCGTCCGGGGCGGGCTACCACATGGTGGCGAGCAGGATGTTGACCGTGGCGAGCGCGCCGATGCTGCCGAGCAGCGCGGGGGTCACAGTGGCGGCGTTGCGCTTGGCGATGACGAGCACGAGGACCGCGACGAGGACGAGGGACTTGATGCCGATCTTCATGTGGTTGAGCTCGGCATCGTTCATCTCGTTGAGGCCGACGAGCAGCAGTCCTGTCACCAGCAACGTGAGGGCGCCGTGCAGCATTCCGGGGGATATCCGGGCTGTCCCGGCCTTGATGTCCTTCATCTGGTAGAGCACCCCACCGAGCAGCGCGACGATCCCGATGATGTGCAGGGCGAGGACAAAGCCGATCACGATTTCCATACGACGAACCGTAGTAGATCGCGGCCGGGGCTGCTCGCAGCGGAACGGATGTGACCCCGGGCAGTCCTGTTCCCTAGAATCGCGGGGTGACCAGTGCAGCGCCAGACCCCCAGGACACCGCCAGCCCGAGCGGCACGAGCCCAGAAGGTTCCAGCGCGGAAGGATCCCGCGCGGAAGGATCCCGACCAGTTGTGGACCTGCCCAAGGCGTGGGAGCCGCAGGCCGTCGAGGCCGGGCTGTACCAGCGCTGGGTCGATGCCGGGTACTTCACCGCTGACCCGCGCAGCGACAAGCCGGGCTTCTCGATCGTGCTGCCCCCGCCGAACGTCACCGGCAGCCTGCACATGGGCCACGCGCTCGATCACACGCTGATGGATATCCTGTGCCGCCGCAAGCGCATGCAGGGATTCGAGGTGCTCTGGCTGCCCGGCATGGACCACGCGGGCATCGCCACCCAGATGGTCGTCGAGAAGCAGCTCGACGCCGCGGGCACCAGTCGGCACGAGATGGGCCGCGAGGCGTTCGTGGAGCGGGTGTGGCAGTGGAAGGCCGAGTCCGGCGGCACCATCATGGAGCAGATGCGTCGCATCGGAGATGGCGTCGACTGGGGACGCGAGCGCTTCACGCTGGACGAGGGCCTCTCGAGCGCCGTGCACACCATCTTCAAGAAGCTCTATGACGCTGGCCTGATCTATCGCGCCGAGCGGCTGGTCAATTGGTCACCGGTGCTGCAGACCGCCATCTCCGACATCGAGGTCAAGCATGAGGAGGTCGAGGGCGAGCTGGTCTCGTTGCGCTACGGCTCCCTCAAGGACGACGAGCCGCACGTCATTGTCGCCACAACCCGGGTCGAGACGATGCTCGGTGATACTGCCGTCGCTGTGCATCCCGAGGACGAGCGCTACCAGCACTTGATCGGCACCACCGTCTACCATCCGATCACCGAGAGCCAGATCCCGATCATCGCCGACGAGTACGTAGACCCCGCGTTCGGCTCCGGTGCGGTGAAGATCACTCCCGCGCACGATCCCAACGACTTCGAGATCGGTGTGCGCCACGGCCTGCCGATGCCCACGATCATGGACGAGCGCGCCCGCATCGCTGGCACCGGTACCGAGTTCGATGGCATGGACCGGTTCGAGGCTCGTGCCCGCATCCGGGAGCGGCTCGCGGCCGAGGGGCGAGTGGTTGCCGAGAAGCGCCCCTACGTGCACAGCGTCGGCCACTCCGAGCGCGGTGGCGAGGTCATCGAGCCCCGGTTGTCCAAGCAGTGGTGGGTCAAGGTGGACGAGCTCGCGCGCATGGCCGGTGATGCCGTCCGCGATGGCGATACCGTCATCCATCCCAAGTCCCTGGAGCCCCGCTGGTTCTCCTGGGTCGATGACATGCACGACTGGTGCATCTCCCGCCAGCTGTGGTGGGGCCATCGCATCCCCATCTGGTACGGCCCCGAGGGCGACGTGGTGTGCCCCGCGCCGGGGGAGACGCCGCCCGAGGGCTATGTGCAGGACCCCGATGTGCTCGACACCTGGTTCTCCTCCGGGCTCTGGCCGTTCTCCACGATGGGCTGGCCCGAGCAGACCGACGAGCTCGCCAAGTTCTATCCCACCAGCGTGCTCGTCACCGGCTACGACATCCTGTTCTTCTGGGTCGCCCGGATGATGATGTTCGGCCGCTTCGTCGCCGAGGAGACCGAGGACTCCCCGGGCGGCAAGATCCCGTTCCATGACGTGTTCCTGCACGGGCTGGTGCGCGATGAGCAGGGCCGCAAGATGTCGAAGTCCCGCGGCAACGGCATCGACCCGCTCGACTGGGTGGAGCGCTTCGGCGCGGATGCCCTGCGCTTCACCCTCGCGCGCGGCGCCAATCCGGGCGCTGACCTGCCTGTCGGCGAGGACCACGCGCAAGCGGCCCGCAACTTCGCCACCAAGCTGTTCAACGCCACCAAGCTGGCCCTGATGAACGGCGCAGCGCCCGGCGAGCTTCCAGCCCGGAACACCCTGACCGACCCGGACCGATGGATCCTCGACCGCCTCGAGCACGTGCGAGCAGAGGTGGACGCCGCCTTTGATCGCTACGAGTTCGGCAAGGCATGCGAGGCCCTGTACCACTTCGCGTGGGACGAGTTCTGCGATTGGTACCTCGAGCTCGCCAAGGTGCAGTTCGCCGACGACGCCACCGCGCCCGCCACCCGCATCGTCGTGGGAAACGTCCTCGACACCCTGCTGCGCCTGCTGCATCCGGCCATCCCGTTCGTCACCGAGACGCTCTGGACCAAGCTCACCGGCGAGGAGTCCGTGGTCATCGCGGACTGGCCCGGAACGCTGGGCGCGGACCGCGACGAGCAGGCTGCCCGGCGAATCGAGGACGTCCAGCACCTCGTCACCGAGATCCGCAGGTTCCGCTCCGACCAGGGCCTGCGCCCCGGCCAGAAGGTGCCAGCCCGCATCACGGGCCTGGACCAGGCAGACCTCGAGGCGCTCGATCCCTACATCGCCGCCCTCTCGCGGCTCACCGCTGCCGGGGAAGGCTTCACCGCGTCCGCTGGCATCGAGGTCCGCACCAGTCGGACTACCCTGCAGGTGGAGCTCGACACCTCCGGCACGGTGGACATCGAGGCGGAGAAGCGGCGCCTTGCCAAGGATCTCGCCGCCGCGGAGAAGGAGCTCGCGCAGACCTCCGCCAAGCTCGGCAACGAGGCATTCCTCGCCAAGGCGCCGGCGCAGGTCGTCGAGAAAATCACCACTCGCAAGGCCATCGCCGAGGAGGAGGTGCAGCGCATCGGGGAGCGGCTCGCCGCGCTGGGAGCACGATGAGGCTGGATGCAAATTGAGGCTGGCGAACGATGAGGCTGGGCACATTATCAACCTGGGAGCACGATGAATATCGATGACCTCGACGGACCCGACCTCCTCAAGGCGCTCGGGGTGCCTGACGATGAGTCCAAGCCGGACCCCGATACACCGATCTACGTCCCGCCCACCGCGGAGGATCTCGCCGAGCTCGCCGAGGTGGAGGCCGAGCTCGACCAGCGCTGGCCCGAGACCAAGATCGAGCCAAGCCTGACCCGGATCTCCCTGCTGCTCGATGTGCTCGGCGAGCCGCACACCGCGTACCCATCGATCCACATCGCCGGGACCAACGGCAAGACCTCCGTCGCCCGCATGATCGACGCGCTGCTCACCCGCATGGGGCAGCGCACCGGGCGCACCACGAGCCCGCACCTGCAGCTCGTCACCGAGCGGATCAGCGTCGACAACGCGCCCATCAGCCCGCGGACCTACATCGACACCTACCGCGAGCTCGAGCCGTACATCGCGATGATCGACGAGAAGTCCGTCGCCGCTGGTGGCCCGCGCATGAGCAAGTTCGAGGTGCTCACCGCGATGGCGTTCACCGTCTTCGCCGATGCCCCCATCGACGTCGGTGTCATCGAGGTGGGCCTCGGTGGAACGTGGGACGCGACCAACGTGGTCACCGGCGACGTCGCGGTGATCACACCCATTGGCCTCGACCACACCGAGTACCTCGGCTCCACGCTCACCGCCATCGCCTCCGAGAAGGCTGGCATCATCAAGCGCGCCCCCGAGAAGCTCATTCCCACCGATACCGTCGCGGTCATCGCCGAGCAGGAGCCCGAGTCCATGGACGTGCTGCTCCGCCAGGCCGTCGACACCGATGCCGCGGTGGCCCGCGCTGGCAGTGAGTTCCTTGTCATCGAGCGGCGGGTGGCCGTCGGTGGCCAGCAGATCACCCTGCAGGGACTCGGTGGTGTCTACGACGACATCTTCCTGCCGCTCCACGGTGAGCACCAGGCACGCAATGCGTCGCTCGCCCTCGCTGCGGTCGAGGCGTTCTTCGGCGCGGGCAAGGATCGCCGGCTCGATATCGATGCGGTGCGCGATGCCTTTGCCACTGTCGCTAGCCCAGGACGGCTCGAACGAGTCCGGCCCGCCCCCACGGTCTTCCTCGACGCGGCGCACAATCCCCACGGCGCGCAGGCGCTCGCCTGCGCTCTTTCCGACGAGTTCGATTTCCGTCGGCTCGTCGGTGTGGTCGCGGTGATGGCGGACAAGGACGCGGCCGGGATACTCGATGCCCTCGAGCCCGTCCTTGACGAGATCGTCGTCACCACTAACTCCTCGCCCCGCGCGATGCCTGCCAACGATCTCGCCGAGCTCGCGCTGCCACGATTCGGCGATGATCGTGTCATCATCGCTCCTAGCCTCGCCGATGCCATCGAGACCGCCGTGGCGCGGGCGGAGGAGGTCGCCACCGGCGACGAGCATGTATCCGGTGCGGGCATCGTCATCACCGGATCCGTCGTCACCGCCGGCAACGCGCGCAGCCTGTTCGGAAAGGAACCGTCGTGACCGAGGCAACCGCAAGCAGTGGTCCTGGAACAGCTCCCGACCCCTGGAAGGGCCTGCGGGGAGTCATGGCTGGCACGCTGATCCTGCAAGCCATTGTCGTCCTGCTCGCGCTACCCGCCGTGTGGCGCGTCGGCGAAGGCATCACCTGGCTATCGGGGAGCTACATCCTCGGGCTCGCGGGCCTGATGATCATCGGCTCCGGTCTGCAGCGCCGGCCGTGGGCCCTGCGCTTTGACTTCGCCCTGCAAGCGCTCATGGTCGCGACGTTCTTCTTCAGCATCGCGCTCGGCATCCTTGGGCTGATCTTCCTCGCGGTGTGGGCGTACATCCTGTACCTGCGCAATGACATCCGCAAGCGCATGGCCGAGGGACTGCTTCCCGCGCAGCAGCGGGATCAAGCGGACATTGCGCCCGAGGAGAACGATGCGCCAGGCCGATGACGCAAGGGCTGGCCAATGCAGCTAGGCTAGGCGCGTGAGTGAGCGCACCCTAGTATTGATCAAGCCCGACGGCGTGGCCCGTGGCCTCGTCGGTGAAGTCCTCTCCCGCATCGAGCGGCGCGGCCTCAGCCTCGCTGCGCTGGAGCTGAAGCATGTCACCGAGGAGATTGCCGCGCAGCACTATGCCGAGCACCAGGGCAAGCCCTTCTACCAGTCCCTGATCGACTTCATCACCTCCGGGCCGCTCGTCGCGGCCGTGGTCGAGGGCCCGCGCGCCGTAGCGGCGTTCCGCCAGATCGCCGGCGGCACCGACCCCGTGGAGAAGGCAGCGCCCGGTTCCGTCCGTGGCGACTTCGCCCTCGAGGTCCAGGAGAACATCGTGCATGGGTCGGACTCGACCGATTCCTCAGCGCGCGAGATCGCGCTCTGGTTCCCCGGCCTGGCCTGACCCGAGCAGCCTGACCCGAGCAACACATCCGTGGCCCGGGCGGGACCTACCACACCGAGGCTCGGCAGCACCGGCTGAGTGCATGGGCACCAGCCACGCTGCCGAGTCTTTCCCATCGTGGCGAGCCTGGCGCGAGGAGTGTGGGATAGTAGGGGGCAGTGGCATCACATCCGCCGCGACGGGACGGGGACATGGTCGCGTTCCAGCGAGGATGAGACGGTGCTGCTGCAGGGCTTCCGACGGGGAGCCCGGCCTGGTCCCACCACCGGTTCAGGCGCGGCATGACAGTCATGCCAGGCGCCGAGCCCAACGGAGGATCCAGCCGGGCAAGCCAAGGTGCCCGCAGCGATGACCTGCTGGAACAGTTTCCCGGTGAGGCACCGCTGGCAGACCTGACAATGTACTCGCGCCGGTACGAGCGCGAGAAGGCTTATGCCCCTGTGTGGCCGCGTCCGACGCGCCCGGGGGCCCGAGGAGTATACGTGGCTGATCACGTGGCGCCCGATGACGCTACCCAACCGAACACCAGCGGTGAACCCGCAGCTCAGTCCGCCGACAGTGAGGACTCACGCCCAGTGTTCCCCGCCAAGATGCGCGTGCACGCGCTCGCCAAGCTGCTAGGGCAGACCAGCAAGCAACTGCTCGCTAGCCTCAAGGAACAAGGCCACGAGATGCGCAGCGCGCACTCCACCGTGGAACGGTCGCTCGCCGAGCAACTGTGGGACGACGCGCGAGGCACTGCGGGCACTGCGCATGCTGCTCCCGCAGCGACAGCCCCCGAGACGGCCGAGCCCGCGCCGCCCACCGAGGAAGCGGGACCGGCGAAGCGATCGGGACCATCCGGGTCGCCATCGCTCTTCTCGGAGCCCGCGGCAAAGCGCGAGCCCACTGCGACCCGGCAGCGCTCGACCGATGAGCCCGCGATCGATGTCGGCCCTCCGTTGTTCCTGTCGCCGCCGGAAGTGGACCGCGATGAGGAGCCCCGGGCACGGACCCGCACGCGCAAGCCCAAGCGCGCGGCCGAGGACCAGGCCCCGGAGCAGCCAGAGGCAACCACGCCAGATGGCGCCACGTCCGACGGCACCCAGCCTGATGGCGGCAAGCCCGATGATGCTCAGGCCAAGTCGCCCAAGGCAGGTCGCCGCAAGGCCAGCGACGGCAAGGATGCGGACGAACCAGATACGTCCGGGAGCGACAAGCCCCGGCGCCGCGACTCCGGCAAGACCAGTGATCCAGAGAAGGCCAGCGACTCCGACCAGGCGAGCGACGCTGACGGGGACGAGTCGGAGACCTCGGAATCGGGCACCGACGATGACAGCGGCAAGCGCAATAGGCGCCGCCGCCGTGGCCGCCGTGGCCGTGGCCGCGGCAAGGGCGAGACGTCCTCGGGCGACGATGGTTCATCGGACGGCGATAGCGAGGACACTGGCCAGCAGTCCGACCGTCGCGCTGCCAGCAAGGATGCAGGCGCAGCCGACGACGACCAGCCCGGCAAGGCCGAGTCCTCCCAGTCCTCGCAGGGCGACGACTCGGGCAAGGCTGACTCGGGCAAGGCTGACTCGGGCAAGGGTGCGGACAGCAAGGGCGAGTCGTCGAAGGACGAGTCGGGTTCCAGCGATTCCGCCGAGGAGTCCTCGGGCGACGACAGCGATGAGGGATCCGGCTCCGCGAGCAGCCGGCGTCGCCGTCGCCGCCGCCGGAGGCGGGGCAGCGGTGACGATGCCAGCGATGCCACTCCGGGGGAGGATCCGCCGAACACCGTCGTGCACGAGCGGGAGCCACGCAGCAAGTCCCGCAAGGATGAGGTGCAGGGCATCACCGGCTCGACGCGTCTCGAGGCCAAGCGCCAGCGGCGCCGCGACGGGCGGGAGGCAGTTCGCCGACGCCCGCCGATCCTGACCGAGGCCGAGTTCCTCGCGCGCCGCGAATCGGTCGAGCGGGTGATGGTGGTGCGCGAGAAGCGAGCCAGCAACCAGCCCGGCACGACCACCCAGATCGGCGTCCTCGAGGACGGGATGCTCGTCGAGCATTTCGTGACCAGCGCCGCGTCCGGCTCGATCGTGGGCAACATCTATCTCGGCCGGGTCCAGAACGTCCTGCCCAGCATGGAAGCCGCATTCGTGGACATCGGCCGTGGCCGCAATGGCGTGCTCTACGCCGGCGAGGTCAACTGGGATGCAGCCGGGCTCGATGGCGGCGCCCGGAAGATCGAGCAGGCGCTGAAGCCCGGCGACCAGGTGCTCGTGCAGGTCTCCAAGGATCCGGTCGGGCACAAGGGTGCTCGACTGACCACCCAGGTCTCCCTCGCTGGCCGGTTCCTCGTCTACGTTCCCGACGGCTCGTCCACCGGTATCAGTCGCAAGCTGCCTGATAACGAGCGGCGCAGGCTCAAGGAGATCCTCCGCGAGATCGTCCCGGACGATGCGGGCGTCATCGTTCGCACGGCGTCGGAGGGCGTGCCGGCCGAGGAGCTCGCGCGGGATGTCGATCGCCTCCGCAAGCTGTGGGCATCGATCTCCGAGGAGTCCAAGGCCGACAAGGGCAAGGCGCCACGATCGCTGTACGAGGAGCCCGACCTTCTCGTGAAGGTCGTCCGCGACATGTTCAACGAGGACTTCGCCCAGCTTGTCGTGCAGGGCGACCGGGTGTGGGACACCGTGGAAGGGTACGTGCGCAAGGTAGCGCCCGACCTGCTCGATCGCGTGGTCAAGCACGACGAGAAGCTGGATGTGTTCGAGCGGTTCCGGATCGACGAGCAGATCTCCAAGGCGCTCGACCGCAAGGTCTGGCTTCCGTCCGGCGGCACGCTGGTCATCGACCGCACCGAGGCGATGACCGTGATCGATGTCAACACGGGCAAGTTCACCGGATCGGGCGGCAACCTCGAGGAGACGGTCACGAGGAACAACCTCGAGTCGGCAGAGGAGATCGTGCGGCAACTGCGCTTGCGCGATGTTGGCGGAATGATCGTGATCGACTTCATCGACATGGTGCTCGAATCGAACCGCGATCTCGTTCTCCGGCGCCTGACCGAGGCACTGGCGCGGGACCGCACGCGGCACCAGGTCTCAGAGGTCACCTCGCTCGGGCTTGTCCAGATGACGCGCAAGCGCATTGGCACCGGACTCGTCGAGGCATTCTCGACCAACTGCGAGCACTGCCACGGCCGGGGAATCGTCATGCATGACGAGCCCGTCGATGCGCAGTCCGATCCGGATCGCGGCACCAGTTCCCGCCGGTCGCGCCGATCACGCGCGGCCAAGCCCGAGGTGGAGGTTCCCGAGGCTCCCAAGCAGCACGCGCCGCAATCGTCGCCCGATGACCTCAAGGCGCAGGCTGAGAACCACTCGAAGCACCCGATGATCCTCGCGATGTCAAAGCAGGAGGAGGAGGAAGCCGCTGCTGCGGCTGCCTCGGGAAGCTCCGATGCGCGGGGGCAGTCGGACAGTGCCAGCGCTGCAACGGGCTCGTCGGCGAACGAGGCGGACTCGGCGGAGGCCGCTGCACCGGAGCAGGCCAGCAGGCCATCCCGGTCGCGCCGGCGCAGCCGGTCGAGTGGGTCCAGCAGCGCGCCCAAGGCTGTAGCGGAAGCGCAGGACGCAGAAGCCAAGGACGCAGAAGCCAAGGGCGCAGAAGCCAAGGGCGCAGAAGCGAAGGTTGCAGAATCGCAGGTTGCGGAGCAGCCACGGGACGCAGCCCCCGGACCGGATAGTGCGGCCGGACAGGCAGTGGCTCAGAACCAGGCAGATGCCAGCTCCAACGCGACCGCTAGTGCCCCGAACGCAGTCACCGGGGGAGCGGATACGGAAACGGCGCGTCCGCCGCGGCGGCGGCGCGTCCAGCGGCCTGCGGGTGGCGCAGCGTCCTCGGCGCCGGTCTCTTCGGGGTCGGATTCGCCGGAGCAAGCAGCTGCAGCATCGCCGGAAACGGCATCCGCGGTGGAGCCTGCTAGCGAGGAGCCTGCACCCGCCGTGACGATCGTGCCCGCTCAGGAGGCCGAGGTAGTTGCGCGGCCTGTGCCACGGCGCAAGCGGCGTGCTGCGGGACGGCCCTCGGGACCGCCGGTGGATGCGGGCGATTCCAGTGGAACCGATGTGGGTGAATCTGCTGGGGCCGACTCCGCTGGGAGCACGGACTAGGTCCTTCGACGCCGCCGGGCGGCCAGCCAACGGCCTCGGGCGGCACAAGCACTAGATGCCGTCAGACGCGATAGAAGCAGCATGGGATCCACTGCCGCTTCTATCGCGTTTGCAGTTTGATCCGGCGCGGCTCCGGAGTCTGGTTTGACCAGGCTGCCTCCTGTCCACTAGCCTTGGAAAGTCGCTGCCCGGCGATGCCCCTTCATGCTGCGATCGCGCATAAGTGAGTGGTCATGGGAGCTCCGCCTCCCATGCGCGCTATGTGCCTGCGAGACGTGGTGACGGCGTGAACCCCGTGTTCGCCGCAGGTGCATTGGTGAACTGGGTAGCTAGCATGATGGACCAGTCGTATCGCGCCCTGCGGTACGAGCACACACGTTTGATGAAGCAAGGGGTAGCCCTCCATGTACGCGATCGTCAAGTCCGGCGGCAAGCAGTACAAGGTTGCTGTTGGTGACCTCGTGAAGGTCGAGAAGATCGAGGGTGCTCCGGGCACTGCGGTTGAGCTTCCTGTCGCCCTCGTCGTTAATGGCGCAGAAGTCACCTCCGATTCCACCGCTCTGGCCAAGGCATCGGTCACCGGTGAGGTCGTCGAGCAGACCAAGGGCCCGAAGATCCGCATCCACAAGTTCAAGAACAAGACCGGCTACCACAAGCGTCAGGGTCACCGGCAGAAGCTGACCGTCCTGAAGGTCACCGGCATCAACGCGTAAGTCACTGTCTCGATCTCAGTACTTCAGGCCTTCAAGGAGGACCAGCAATGGCACATAAGAAGGGTGCTTCCAGCTCGCGCAACGGGCGCGACTCGAACTCCAAGCGGCTCGGCGTCAAGCGCTACGGCGGCCAGCTCGTAAACGGTGGCGAGATCCTCATTCGCCAGCGTGGCACGCACTTCCACCCCGGCGTCGGCGTCGGCCGTGGCGGCGACGACACCCTCTTCGCCCTCGACGGTGGAGTTGTGGAGTTCGGCCGCAAGCGTGGCCGCAAGACCATCAACGTCATCCCCGTCGAAGTTTCGGCGTAGCACAAAAGCACCTCGCAGGGACACGCGTTCAACGCAGCGTTCACGCTCTCGCAGGGGCGGGCCCGGGCAGCACGCCCGAAAGCCCGCCCCTGTTTGCATTGCCGCCCTGGCCGCTGAGCCCAAGCAGCCGCCCAGGACGCCCATTCACACCCAGCACCAATCGGCCCCAGAGCTCAGGGGCACCAGGCGCGGCACCGCCGCGCGGACCAGTACCACCGGTGATCCCGGTGGGAGGAGGATCCACTCGTGGCACGTTTCATCGACCGCGTCGTTCTGCACACCCAGGCAGGCAACGGCGGGCACGGCTGTGCCTCCGTGCACCGTGAGAAGTTCAAGCCCCTCGGCGGGCCCGACGGCGGCAACGGCGGCCGCGGCGGCAGCGTCATCCTCGTCGTCGACCCCAACGTGCACACGCTCCTTGACTTCCACTTCCGGCCCCACGCGAAGGCCACCAACGGCAAGTCCGGCATGGGCAGCCACCGAAACGGTGCAGAGGGCGACGACCTGATCCTGCACGTCCCCGAGGGCACCGTTGTCCTCGACAAGGACGGCGAGTTCCTCGCGGACATGGTTGGCGCGGGCACCGAGCTTGTCATCGCGCGCGGTGGTCGTGGCGGTCTCGGCAACGCCGCGCTGGTGTCGCGGGCCCGCCGCGCCCCGGGGTTCGCGCTGCTCGGCGAGGACGGCGAGCATGCCGAGGTCGTCCTGGAGCTGAAATCGGTGGCCGATGTCGGGCTTGTTGGCTTCCCCTCCGCGGGGAAGTCGTCGCTCATCTCGGTGCTGTCGGCCGCGAAGCCGAAGATCGCCGATTACCCCTTCACCACGTTGCGACCGAACCTGGGCGTGGTCGAAGCGGGCGACGTCACCTACACCATCGCTGATGTGCCGGGCCTGATCCCCGGCGCGAGCGAGGGCAAGGGCTTGGGACTGGACTTCCTGCGCCACATCGAGCGGTGCGCGGTGCTCGCCCATGTCGTCGATTGCGCCACGCTGGACCCAGGGCGCGATCCGATCTCCGACATCGATGCCCTCGAGGCCGAGCTGGCAGCGTACACGCCGTCCCTGGAGGGTGACGCTAGCCTCGGCGACCTCCGCGATCGTCCGCGCATCGTGGTCCTCAACAAGGCCGATGTGCCCGAGGCCGCGGAGCTCGCGGAGTTCGTGCAGGCCGAGCTCGAGGAGCGCGGCTGGCCCGTGCACATCATCTCGGCGGTGGCGCGCACTGGCCTGCGCGAGCTGTCGTTCGCGCTCGCCCGGATCGTCACCGAGTACCGTGCGGCCCATCCGAAGGCAACCGAGCGCAGGCAGATCATCCGGCCCGTTCAGTTCGCCGAGGAGACGTTCACCGTCACGCGCGATCCCTCGGAACCAGGCGGCTTCATCGTGCGCGGCGCGAAGCCGGAGCGGTGGATCAAGCAGACCCAGTTCGACAACGACGAGGCTGTCGGCTTCCTCGCGGACCGGCTGCACAAGCTGGGCGTGGAGGACGAGTTGCTCCGGCTCGGAGCGGAGCCCGGCGCTTCGGTCACGGTCGGCGATGTCTCCTTCGAGTTCGATCCCCAGACCCCGGCCGGGGCGGATGTCGTCCCCACCGGTCGCGGCACGGATGCGCGCCTCGAGCAGACTGATCGCGTCGGCGCGAAGGAGCGCAAGCTAGCGAGCCGTATTCGTCGGGGACTGGAGGACAACGAGAGCGAGCTCGAGCAGTGAGCATCCGCGCCACTATCGCTGGGGCTCGCAGCGTGGTGGTCAAGGTGGGATCCTCGGCGATCACCACTGTCGAGGGCGGACTGGTCACCGAGCGCATCGATGCACTGGTCGACGCGTTCGAGGCCCGCATGCAAGCCGGCTCTGATCTTGTGGTCGTGTCCTCTGGCGCGGTGGGGGCAGGCATCGCCCCGCTCGGGCTGCGCAAGCGCCCCCAGGATCTCGCCACCAAGCAGGCCGCGGCAAGCGTCGGGCAGCTCGCGCTCGTCCAGGCATGGGGTGCCTCGTTCGCCCGCTATGGGCGCACGGTCGGCCAGGTCCTGCTGACCGCCGACGATATCGCCCGGCGAGCCCAGCATCGCAACGCGCAGCGCACCCTTGATCGGCTGCGCGCGCTGCATGCCGTGCCCGTGGTCAATGAGAACGACACTGTCGCCACGACCGAGCTGCGCTTCGGTGACAATGATCGGCTCGCTGCACTGGTCGCGCACCTCGTCGGCGCGGACGCCCTCGTCCTGCTCTCCGACGTCGACGGGCTCTACGACGGTGACCCCCGCAAAGGGGGAGCGCGGCTCATTTCCCAGGTGGATGGGCCAGCGGATCTCGATGGTGTGATCGCTGGCAGTGGCGGGGCGCTCGGCACGGGCGGGATGGCGTCGAAGCTCTCGGCGGCACGCCTCGCCGCGGACTCCGGGATCCCCGTACTGCTTGCCGCCGCAACGGAGGCCTCCGAGGCGCTCTCCGCCGCTGAGATCGGCACGGCCTTCGTCGCTCGGCCGGAGCGAATGTCGGCGCGCAAGTTCTGGGTGCGGCATGCCGCTGATACCAATGGCTCGCTTCATCTCGACGACGGCGCGGTAAAGGCCGTGATCGGGAATCGCCGGTCGCTCCTGGCCGCAGGCATCACCGCTGTCGAGGGCCGATTCTACGGCGGTGACGTGGTAGACATCTGCGCCCCAGACGGGAGCCGCATCGCCCGCGGTGTGGTGGCCTACGATGCGGCCGAGCTAGCGGGCATGCTCGGCCGGTCGAGCATCGACCTATCCCCGGAGCTGCGGCGCCCCGTCATCCATGCCGACGATCTCGTCGCCCACTGACCATCTACGCCGCTAGGCCCGCTACGCGTCGCCTAGCGCTACGCCGAGGCGTGCGGCAAGCTCGCGCACCCGCGCGTCGATATCGTCGCGCACGAGCCGCATGCGCTCCATCCCGGTGATTCCACGCTCGGATGGCTCGTCGATGATCTACCGCTCCACCGTTGCTGGCGGATTGTCGATGACCGCCTCGGGGCCGAGTATCACGACGGCATCGGCGCCGTCGAGCAATGCCCGGTCGATCGGCTTGGGCTGCTCCCCGTCCAACGAGGCGCCGATCTCGGCGAGGAGCTCCTCGACACGGCGACGGATCTCGTCCCGGATCGGGCGCACCGCATCGATGCCTTGCCCGGCGGGATCCTCGAGCACCCAGTCGCGGTAGGACTTGCCGGGGAACACCGGGCACGCGTCGCCGCACCCCATCGTGATGATCACATCGGAATCCTGCACAGAATCGACGGTGAGGATCTTGGGCCGTGCACCGTTCATGTCGATGCCTTCCTCGGCCATCGCGGCCACGGCGGCCGGATTGATCGTCTCGGCGGGGGCGCTGCCGGCGGACCGGACCTCGATTCGCCCGGCCGCTAGGTGGTCGAGGTAGGCGGCGGCCATCTGGGAGCGCCCGGCGTTGTGGACGCAGACGAACAGGACACTGGGGCGGTCGCTCATGCGGTTGTCCTCTGCTGGTTGGCGGTGTTGCTCCAGAAGCGTCGGCGCAGCCACAGCGACACATAGACGAGGCCCACGAGGACGGGCACCTCGATGAGCGGGCCGACGACGCCTGCGAGGGCCTGCCCGGAGGTCACGCCGAAGGTGGCGATGGCGACGGCGATGGCGAGCTCGAAGTTGTTGCCCGCCGCGGTGAACGCGAGCGTCGTGGTCCGCTCGTAGCTCAGGCCCAGCATGATGCCGGCGAGGTAGCCGCTGCCCCACATGACCGCGAAGTACAGCAGCAGCGGCAGCGCGATGCGCACGACGTCGAGCGGGTTGGCGGCGATCTGCTCGCCCTGCAGCGCGAACAGCATCACGATGGTGAACAGCAGGCCGTAGAGCGCCCAGGGGCCGATGCGGGGCAGGAATGACGCCTCGTACCACTCGCGGCCGCGGGCGCGCTCGCCGAGCCTGCGCGTGAGATAGCCCGCGATCAGCGGGATGCCCAGGAAGATCAGCACGGAGCGGGCGATGTCCCAGGGGGAGGCGTCGATGGTGGCCTGGTCGAGCCCCAGCCAGCCGGGCAGCAGGTCGAGATAGAACCAGCCGAGCACGGCAAACATGACGATCTGGAACACCGAGTTCAGTGCCACGAGCACCGCCGCTGCCTCGCGATCGCCGCAGGCCAGGTCGTTCCAGATGATGACCATGGCGATGCAGCGGGCCAGCCCGACGATGATGAGGCCGGTGCGGTACTCGGGCAGGTCTGGCAGGAGCATCCAGGCCAGCGCGAACATCACGGCCGGGCCGACGACCCAATTGAGGATGATCGAGCTGGCGAGCAGCCGGCGGTCACCGGTGACGGTATCGAGGCGGTCGTACCGCACCTTCGCGAGAACTGGGTACATCATGATGAGCAGGCCGAGCGCGATGGGCAGCGAGATGCCGTCGACGGTGATGCTGTCGATGGCGGTGTCGATGCCGGGGACGAAGCGGCCGAGGAGCAGGCCGAGGATCATCGCGGCGCCGATCCAGACGGGCAGGTAGCGGTCGAGGGTGGAGAGCTTGTCGACGACGTGGGTTCCGGTGCTCGGGGGAGCGGTCACAGTGGGGTCCTTCTCCAGTGCCGTGCGGGCGGGGCTAGCAGCGGTCGGTGGTGGGCGCGAGGGGCAGCGAGCCAGCTGGGCGCACATTGCTGGCGGCGAGGATCGCCGTGATGATCTCCTTGGCGCGGGGCGTGAGGGTGTAGTGCATCCACGTCCCGTGCCGTTCCGCGGTGACCATGCCCGCCTCGCGCAGCACCTTGAGGTGGTGGGAGACAGTGGGCTGCGAGACGGTGAACAAGCTCGTGATGTCGCAGACACACACGCTGCCCGGGCTCGTTGCCAGGGTGGTGGCGATCTGGAGCCGGATGGGGTCGCCGAGCGCTTTGAGCAAACTAGCGAGATCCTCGGTCTGGTTCGACATGCATCTATATTGACAGAAGTCGATATAGCCGGCAATCCGGGGTGGCAGCCACCACCTCTGGAGCAAGACCTCTAGAGCAGAACCTCTGCGAGGGCGCCCAGTGTTTCCGAGCAGCCCCCGTCGATTCGAGCGCTCGCGAGCTCATCGCCCCTAGTGCCGCCACGATTGACGATGATGATGGGGATGCCACGCCGGGCCGCGCGGCGCACGAACCGCAGTCCCGACATGACGGTCAGCGACGAGCCCGCGACAAGCAAGGCATCGGCCGCGTCGACCTCGGCGTAGCAGCGCTCGACAGTGGGGCGCGGGACGGACTCGCCGAAGAAGACGATATCCGGCTTGAGGATGCCTCCGCAATGAGCGCAATCAACCATGCGGAACGTTGCCACGTCCCGGACCAGGGCATCGGCGTCGGGAGCGATCTCGAGGCCGTCGATGGTCGCTGCCCTCGCGAACTCGGGGTTGAGCCGCTCGAGAAGCTGCGCGAGCATGGCCCGGTTGGTGCGGCCGCCGCAGTCGAGGCAAACCACGGTGCGGTACGTGCCATGCAGGTTGATCACGTCGCGGTGCCCGGCCCGGGTGTGCAGCAAGTCCACGTTCTGGGTGATCACCGAGCGGATGACACCGGCATCCTCCAGAGTGGCAAGCGCTTGATGTCCGGGGTTGGGCGAGCGTGATTCGATGAATCGCCAACCGATATGGTTGCGGGCCCAGTATTGCTGGCGGGCCTCCCGGCTGCCGAGGAACTGCGAGATCGTCATGGGGGTGCGCCGGGGCGCCGACGGGCTGCGATAGTCGGGGATCCCGGAGTCGGTGGACAACCCCGCCCCGGTCAGCGCGACCGCATTGCCGCCCGCGAGGATCTCGATCGCACGGGCAAGGCCTTCGTGCTCGATGGCTCGCGCCAGGAGCTCGGGTGGCATCGGGCTTCTCACCCCGCCCAGGATAGGCCAGCCGATGGCACGGCTGCACCCCTCGCGACACAGGGAAGGACGCGGGGCACCTTCCCCAGCTGCCCCGCGTCCACCTCCGGTATACCAGCCTGATCGACGGAATCGTGGATCATCTGGCCATCAGTCCCGGATTTGTTATACCCCGAAGCGATTCTCGATCTAGAATTCGCTTTTCGTTTCCAGTCCGGCCGCAATCGTCAACGTTCGTCCGCTCGGCCTGTTGCGCGCGAAGGCCCGGCGGCCGAGTGCTCCGGGGCCGCCGGGCCTAGACACGAGGACTAGTGCAGGTCACTCGTCGAGCGTGATGAGCGGGTACACGCCGTGCTCGTCGTGCACCTCGCGCCCGGTGACGGGCGGGTTGAACACGCACATCATGCGCATCTGCTCATCGACCTCGAGGCGGTGCTTCTCGAAGCCATTGAGCAGGTACATGGAACCGGGGCCGAGATCGTAGACGGTGCCGGTCTCGAGATCGGTGAGCCTGCCGCGCCCCTCGACGAGCCAGACCGCCTCGACATGGTTCGCGTACCAGAAGTCGTTGATCGTGCCGGCCTTGATGACGGTCTCGTGGAACGAGAAGCCAACCCGATCGTCGGCGAGGACGATGCGCTTGGAGCGCCAGTTGCCGTTCTCTGCCTCGACGTCCCGCTCGGTGTTGGTGATGTCCTGGGTGGTGCGAACGATCATGCTGGGTGCCTTTCTCTGCGATCCGCTTGGGCAGCACATCGCCGCGCGTTGGCTACCGCGCGGCGACGGCGTGATGGTGGAAGTGCCAGGGCTAGCGCAGTACCTGCCGGGCGGCATCGCTGAGGATGTCGAGCCCGAGGTCGAGCTCCTCATCGGTGAGGGTCAGCGGCGGAAGCAGCTTGACCACCTCGTCCGAGGGGCCGGACGTCTCGGCGAGCATGCCATTGTTGAACGCGATCTCGCACGCGGCCGAGGCAAGCTCGGGCTCGTCGAAAACGAGGCCCTGGACCATGCCACGACCACGGTGCTGGAGCCCGCCGATCTCTTGCGCGAGCGCCTCGAACCGATCGGCGATTATCTCGCCCTTGCGGGCCGTCTCGAGCTCGAGCTTGTTGTCCGACCAGAAGGTCTCGAGCGCGACCTTCGAGGTGACGAACGCGGGGTTGTTGCCGCGGAACGTGCCGTTGTGCTCGCCTGGCGTCCAGATGTCGAGCTCCGGCTTGAACAGCGTCAGCGCCATCGGGAGGCCGTAGCCACTGATGGACTTGGAGATGGTCACGATGTCCGGCTTGATGCCCGCGACCTCGAAGGAGAAGAACGGGCCGGTGCGTCCGCAGCCCATCTGCACGTCATCGACGATCAGCAGGATGTCGCGGCGCGCGCAGAGGTCCGCGAGGGCGCGCAGCCACTCGTGGCGGGCCACATTGACGCCACCCTCGCCCTGCACGGTCTCGACGATCACGGCGGCGGGGCGGTTGAGTCCCGAGCCGGAGTCATCGAGGACCCGCTCGAACCACTGGAAGTCCTCGGTGACGCCGCCGAAGTAGTTGTCGTACGGCATCGGCGTGGCGTGGACCAGCGGGATGCCAGCGCCAGCGCGCTTCATCGAGTTGCCGGTGACCGAGAGGGCCCCGAGCGTCATGCCGTGGAAGGCATTGGTGAAGTTGATGATCGCCTCGCGGCCGGTGGCCTTGCGGGCGAGCTTGAGGGCAGCCTCGACGGAGTTCGTCCCGGTGGGCCCGGGGAACTGCACCTTGTAGTCCAGGCCGCGCGGCTTGAGGAGGTTCTCCTCGAAGGTCTCGAGGAACTCCTTCTTCGCCACGGTGGCCATGTCGAGCCCGTGGGTGATGCCGTCCTTGCTGATGTACTCGAGGAGGGCTTCCTTGAGCACGGGGTGGTTGTGCCCATAGTTGAGGGAGCCGGCTCCGGCGAAGAAATCGAGATACTTGCGACCGGAGGTGTCGGTGATCCACGAACCCTTGGCGGTCGTGAACGTCGTGGGCCAGCCACGGCAGTATCCCCGGACCTCGGACTCCCGGTTGAGGATGATCGACGGGACGCCCGATCCGGTGCCGGGCTTCTCGGACTTATCGTCAGTAGGCAAGTCAGCGATGGTCATGTCTATCTCCTTGAATAATGCGAATCGACGTCAGGGACGTGATGGTCTTGCTGCGGCCGCGTGGTCTGGCGGCCGTGGTCAGCGCGGGGCGAACTCACCGATGCGGTAGAGATCCTCGGCCTCGTGGCTATCGGGGAAGAGGTCCGGCGGAAAGAGATCGCTGCGCACGATATCGGTGTCACGGGAGCGCGCGAGCGAGCTGAACAGCTTGATGGACGCTTCGTTGTCCGGGCTGATGGTCGTCTCGAGATGGGTGGCGCGCTGCACCGGAGGCTGGTCTAGCAGCCAATCCAGCATGTTGTGGGCGATCTTCAGGCCCCGGTAGTCGCCGTCCACGGCAACCTGCCACACCATGATGGTGAGCGGATCCGGTGGGCGGAAGTATCCGGTGACGAATCCGGCTACTCGGCCATCGACCTCCGCGACCACCGAGGACTCCCGGAAATCGCGGCACCAGAGCACGTATGCGTAGCTCGAGTTGAGGTCTAGTACTTGTGAATCGCGGGCGATTTCCCAGAGTCGAATCCCGTCCGAGATTTCTGGAAAGCGGAATCGCACCGCACGGCGGGCGGTGTCTGTGTTTTCGATGTCAGATTTCATCGGTAACCTGAGATTAACAATGCGTCGTCCCTTTGTCAGGGAGCGTCGCGCGGGCAGGGGCACTTTCGGAGCTGTTTTCGCTGGACAGCCATGCAATGTGGCCATCGTCACATTGTGATCATAGTTGACATATGCAGCGACGGCATCAGTGGTGGCTGCTGGTCACATGTCATCGTGCTCGACGAACTCCGCTACCAGCGTCAATGGTGGCGCGAAAGCTCCAGGCCGCGTCGTCGCCACTGCTCCAGCCGCAGTGGCCCAACGCATCGCGGTGCGGGCACCAGTGTGCCAGAAGGCCGCGAGCGCGCCAGCGAACGCATCGCCCGCCCCAGTCGTATCGACCACCTCCACCGCGGGCGGCGAAGCATCGATCACCCCTCCACCAGGCCCTCGGTAGGAGGCTCCCGCCGCACCACGTGTGGTCACCACATGACGGACATGCCGCAGCTCCCCGTCAAGCATCGCGGCCTCATGCTCGTTCACGATCAGCACGTCCGTGCACGCGAGGAGATCGCGCGGTAGCTCCCTGGCAGGGGAGGGGTTCAGCATTACCGTGGCGCCGACGGCGCTCGCGGCCATCGCGGCCTCGACGACGATCCCGATCGGCAGCTCGCACTGCAGCAGCAGCAGCTCGCACTCCACGATCCGCCGTCGCTCCTCCGGCAGCAAGGACGTCATGGCCGCGTTCGCACCCGGCACCACGATGATCGCGTTGTCGCCAGCGTTGTCCACGCTGATCGCGGCGAGCCCGCTCGCCGCCTCCACCGCTCGGATCTCGGGAAGATGCACCCCGGCCTGCTCCAGCGACTCCCGGAGCGGCCCCGCGAACTGGTCATCGCCCAGCGCCCCGAGGAACCACACCTCCCCGCCGAGCCGAGCGGCCGCCTTGGCCTGGTTCGCGCCCTTGCCGCCCGGGATCTCCACGAGCGACTCGCCCAGCACGGTCTCGCCCACGGCTGGAATGCGGGGCGCCCGCGTCACCAAATCCATGTTCACGCTGCCCAGCACTGCGATCCGGCTCATCCCACCAGCATCCCATGCGCTTGCCCGGCGCGAGGGGCGATCCGCGCGCCATGCCGACCCGCTACCCTGGAGGCCATGACGACCGGCTCCACCCTCGCGGGCTCGCCCAGCTCCACCACCTACGACCTGCGCTCGCACGTCCACGATGCGGCCTGTCGCGCCCGGGGCGCGTCCCGCGTGCTCGCCCTGCTCACCACCGAGCAGAAGAACGCAGCGCTGCATGCAGCGGCCGACGCCATCCTCGCCGCCACCAGCACCATCCTCGCCGCGAACGACGACGACATCGAGCGCGCTCGTGCGGCCGGGACCGCGGAATCGCTGATCGACCGCCTGCGCCTGACCGAGACCCGGGTGGAGGGCATCGCGTCCGGGCTGCGGCAGGTCGCGGGCCTCGCAGACCCGATCGGCGAGATCGTGCAGGGCAAGACCCTCCCCAACGGCCTCGAGCTTGTCCAGAAGAGAGTCCCGCTCGGCGTCATCGGCATCGTCTACGAGGCCCGGCCCAACGTGACGGTCGACGGGTTCGGCCTGTCGCTCAAGTCCGGAAACGCCGTCCTGCTGCGCGGCTCCGGATCCGCCGCCACCTCCAACGCCACCCTCGTCGACACCCTGCGCGGCGCCCTCGAGCAGCAGGGCCTGCCCGCCGATGCGGTGCAGTTGCTTCCAGCGGAGGACCGGGCATCGGTGACCCACCTCATCCAGGCCCGCGGACTTGTTGATGTGGTCATCCCGCGCGGCGGGGCCGGGCTCATCAATGCGGTAGTGCGCGACGCCACCGTGCCCACCATCGAGACCGGCGTCGGCAACGTGCACGTCTATATCCACTCCGCGGCTGATCTCGAGATCGCCGAGAAGGTGGTGCTCAACTCCAAGACACGGCGCCCCAGTGTCTGCAACACCGCCGAGACCCTTCTCATCGACGAGTCCATCGCCAGCACGGCCATCCCGCGGCTCACCCAGTCGCTGCAGACGCACAGCGTCACCGTGCACGGAGACCTGCCTGGAATGGTGCCCGCCACCGAGCAGGACTGGACCGACGAGTACCTCAGCCTCGACATCGCCGTGAAGGTCGTCGACGGCATCGATGCCGCCATCGAGCACATCGACCAGTACGGCACCAGCCACACCGAGGCCATCATTACTAGTGACCTCGCCGCCGCCCGCGAGTTCACCAACCGAGTCGACGCCGCGGCCGTGATGGTCAACGCCTCCACCGCCTTCACCGACGGCGAGCAGTTCGGGTTCGGCGCGGAGATCGGCATCTCCACGCAGAAGCTGCACGCCCGCGGCCCGATGGGCCTGCCCGAGCTCACCTCCACCAAGTGGATCGTGTGGGGCAACGGCCACACCCGGCCCGCCTAGCAGTTCCCCCGGCTCACTCATTGGCCCACCCACCGGCCCGCGCGCCGGAAAGGCACCCATGGATCCGATCAGCGTGACCACGCCCGCGTTCGCCTCGCCCGCCGAGGTCATCGAACGGCTCGCCGCCACCGGCTACCTCGCCGACACCGCCACCGCGACGGCGGTCTTCCTCGCCGACCGGCTCGGCAAGCCCCTGCTCATCGAGGGGCCCGCCGGGGTCGGCAAGACCGAGCTCTCCCGAGCCATCGCCACGGCCACCGGGGCTGGCCTGATCCGGCTGCAATGCTATGAGGGCGTCGACGAGGCACGTGCCCTCTATGAGTGGAACCACGCCAAGCAGATCCTGCGCATCCAGGCCGCCCACGAGAACAGCTGGGAGGACACGCGCGATGACGTCTTCTCCGAGGAGTTCCTGCTGGCCCGGCCTCTTCTCGCCGCGATCCGCCGCACCGAGCCCACCGTGCTGCTGATCGACGAGACCGACAAGGCCGACACCGAGTTCGAGGGCCTGCTGCTCGAGGTGCTCAGCGATTTCGCGGTCACCGTCCCCGAGCTCGGCACCATCACCGCGACCCGCCGGCCGCTGACCATCCTCACCTCCAACGCCACCCGCGAGCTCTCGGAGGCCCTCAAGCGCCGTTGCCTGTTCCTCCACATGGACTACCCGGATCCTGATCGCGAGCGACGCATCCTCGCCGCGCGCGTGCCCGAGCTGCCCGCCGCGTTCGCTGCCAGCATCGTCGATGTGATCGGCGCTCTCCGCGCACTGCAGCTAAAGAAGTCGCCCTCGGTCGCCGAGACCATCGACTGGGCCCGCACCCTTCTCGCTCTGGGCGAGGCGAAGCTCGACGACGACACGATCCGTACGACACTCGGTGTGGTGCTCAAGCATCAGGCCGACCACCAGCGCGCCCTCGCCGACCTCAAGCTCGCCTAGCGCGGCCCGCATGGACAGCCCAGGAACCGCCAGCAGCCCAGGAACCCCCCAAGGCGCGGCGGAGCATCCCCACATCATCGGGCACCTCGCCGGATTCGTCGAGGCGCTCCGGTCCAAGGGCATGCCCGTGGGGCCCGCCGAAACCGTCGACGCAGCCCGCGTGCTCACTCACCTCGGCCTCGACCAGCGCGATGTCGTGCGCGAGGGCCTTGCCTGTGCCCTCGTGCGCCGCGACACCCACCGCCCCACCTTCGACATCACCTTCGACCTGTGGTTCCCCGCCGCGACCGGTGCCCGCGCCGCCACCGGGGAAGCGGGCGCCGAGCATCCCCGCGACGAGGAAGGCGCGCTCGATGTCGCAGCTCTCCGCGACACCGTTGCAGACCTCCTCGCCAGCACCTCCCTGAATGCGAAGGACGAGCTCGACGAGACCATCATCCTGATCGTGGACGAGCTAGGTCGCTACCGCTCCATGAACGGTGAGTCCTTCTCCGCCTACCAGGCACTCCAGGCCATGGCTCCCGACCAGGTGCTCGACAAGGTCCTCAAGGGACTCCTCGAGCGCATCGCGCCCGCCGGGGGAGAAACTCCCGAGCCGTTCGCCCTCGAGGTGGCCAAGCGCAATGCTGCGGCCCTCGTCGCGCGGTTCCGCTCCCAGGTCGAGTCCGAGACGCAGCGGCGCGTCGCCCAGCGCCTCGGCGTGCAGAAGGTCACCACCTACGCGGTGCCGAAGGTCGCCGAGCAGGTCGACTTCCTCCGCGCCAGCGACACCGAGCTGCGTGCGCTCCGCGCCAGCGTCGCGCCGCTTGCCCGGCTGCTCGCATCCAGGCTCGCAGTCCGCCGCAAGCGCATGCGCGCCGGATCCATCGACGTCCGCAAGACCATGCGAAAGTCCATGACTACCGGCGGCGTGCCCATCGACCTCGTCGCCCAGCGTCCCAAGCGCACCCGGCCCGAGCTCGTCGTGCTCTGCGACATCTCCGGATCCGTCGCCGGCTTCAGCAACTTCACGCTGCAACTCGTCCACGCCCTGCGCGAGCAGTTCTCCCGGGTGCGGATCTTCGCGTTCATCGACGCCACTGACGAGGTCACCGCCTACCTCGACGCGCAATCCGGCCTCGGCACCGCCATCTCCCGCATGATGGCCGAATCCCGGCTCATCACCTACGACGGCCACTCCGACTACGGCAATGCCTTCGCCACCTTCACCAACGAGTTCGGCCACGCCCTCACCCACCGCGCGTCCCTGCTGATCCTCGGCGATGGACGCACCAACTACCGCGACCCCAACCTCGCCGCCCTCGCCCACATGGTCACCACAGCCCGGCAAGCGCACTGGCTCAATCCCGAGCCCGCCGCGCAATGGGGCAGCGGTGACTCGGCCGCCGATCTCTACCAGCAGATCATCCCCATGCATGAATGCCGCACCGCCGAGCACCTCGCGGCCGTCGTGGCGCGGCTGCTGCCCGTGTAGTTCCCCTGCCGTCCTGGCCTTCCGCGCTAGCATCGAGCCATGCGCTGGGAGTTCGACGCTGACCTGTTCCTCTGGCGCGGCGACGCCGTCTCCTGGACGTTCCTGCGCCTTCCCCTCGACGTCGCCGAGGAGATCCACGACCAGCAAGCCGGGCCCCGTGCTGGCTTCGGGTCCGTTCGTGTCGCCGTGACCATCGGCAGCACCACGTGGCACACCTCGGTGTTCCCCGACAAGCCGACAGGCAGCTTCCTGCTGCCGATCAAGAAGCAAGTGCGCGCCGCCGAGGGCGTCTCCGAGGGCGATACCGTAACCGTGGTCCTCGAGCTCGCTGGGGCGTGAGCGCTTCCGATCGGTCAGGAACGCGCCAGCGGTGGCGCCTCCACGGTGAACAACGGCGTCGGGCCGGGTACTCCCTTGAAGTCGAAGGAGCCAGCGGAGCTCGTGCTCCAGCCCGCTCGCTGCAACGCGTCGCTCACGGCATCGGTGACCAGTACCTGGTGCGGTTGTGCCGCGGAGAGCACCCGGCTAGCCAGGTTGATCGGGCGGCCATACCAATCGCCGGCGCGCGAGATCGCGGTGCCCAGCGTCACCGATGCCCGCAGCGGCGGCAAGCCACGGGCCTGCGCCTCATCAACGATGTCCACCGCGGTCCGCGCCAGGGCCACGGGATCCGGGCTCATCAGCATCACAGCGTCCCCGATGGCCTTGACGACGCGAACCGGAGCCTCGGCCAGATCGGTGGCCAGCGCGGCGAGATCGTCAGCCATCTCCCCGAGGATATCGACAGGCAGCTTCTCGCCAAGGCTGGTGAAGCCGACAAGGTCGGCGAAGCAGAACGCTACTTCCTGTACCCCGGTGATCGCGATGTCCCGGGACCGGGCCGCGCCCACGGCATCCGACCGGATCCGCTGGGCGAGCATGGTCCCGAGCAGGTGCGCCACGATCTGTGCCTCGGCCTCGGCGAAGCGCCGGACCTCCATCGCATATCGCAGCACGACATCAGGATCGTCATGCGCGGCGACCAGCACATCCTCGACCATGCCGGACATCGCATCGACGAAGCTCCCGAGATTGCGTCCCCACACGCGGGCCGTGGCGAACAGCTTCTCGGTGTCGAACCCCAGCCGGAGGTACTCGCGGAACCGCTCCGCGATCAGCAGATCATCGTGGCTATATATCGGCGCGTCGCTTGCGGGGACACCACGGCCCAGCGCCCGGAACCAGGATCGCAGCTGCCCCGGATCCACGCCCGCCTTGCTGGAGAGCTCATGGATGGTGAACACCCCCGGAGGATCCAGGGCCTTCTCGAGGATGAGGCTCGCGAGGCGTCCCGCGCCGACCGCGATGACGAGCTCCTCGATCGGCACGCCATCGCCGGCGAGGGCATGCAGGGCCGCGAGGCGCAACGCGCGCGCCTCGCCGCTCAGCCCATCGAGCAGGCCCGCGCGCTCGATCTGCTCGTCCAGCGGCGGGATCGTGCCGGCTGGCCGTGGTGCGGGATCAGTGCCGTCCTTGAGGGCCACCTCCCGATCGTATCCATCGCGGCGACAAACTGGCCGGGGATGAGGCAGAAAGGATCCTGCGAGAGTGCGAGAAACGACAGCTCCCGCGCTTGGATGTGTCGTTTTTCGCACACGCTCGGGGAGTGGGGTCCAGCCCACGGCCCCCGCTGGGCCGTGATGCGCCGTATTGTCGAGTCCCATGCGCGCAGACACACGACGCATCGGCGTCATGGGTGGCACCTTCGATCCCATCCATCATGGCCACCTCGTGGCCGCGAGCGAGGTTGCCGACCGGTTCGCCCTCGACCAGGTGATCTTCGTGCCCACCGGCCAGCCCTGGCAGAAGGCGAGCCGGCACGTGAGCCCCGCCGAGGACCGGTACCTGATGACCGTCATCGCGACCGCATCGAACCCGCGCTTCTCGGTCAGCCGCGTCGATATCGACAGGCCCGGCATCACGCGCACCGCCGATACCCTCCGGGACCTGCGCGACACCTATCCCGGTGATGAATTGTTCTTCATCACCGGCGCCGATGCGCTCGCCAACATCCTGTCGTGGCAGAACTGGGAGGAGATCTTCGATCTCGCGAAATTCGTCGGGGTGAGCAGGCCCGGCTATGATCTACACGCCGAGCATCTCTCCGCCCACCTCGATGACCGTCCCGATGACGTCATCACCCTGATCGAGATCCCGGCCCTGGCGATCTCATCGAGCGACTGCCGGGACAGGTCCCGCGAGGGGCGATCCGTCTGGTACCTGGTGCCCGATGGGGTGGTGCAGTACATCGCCAAGCGGGATCTCTACCGGAGGGCCACCGACGCCCCGGTAGCAGGCGCGAAGCCTGAGATCGCCCCGGCATCCGCAGACACACGGCCCGCATCCGCGCGGGCAACCCCACATGAGGAGAACCCATGACCGCCACGCACGAGGCGATCGAGGCCAGCGCCGTAGCCGCTCGCGCCGCATCCGAGAAGAAGGCCACGGACGTCATCGTCCTCGACGTGTCCGAGCAGCTCGTGATCACTGACTGCTTCGTCATCGCGACCGGCGGGAACGAGCGGCACGTCAGCTCCATCGTCGACAACGTCGAGGAGAAGCTGCGCGCGATCGGCCGCAAGCCCACCCGCCGCGAGGGCGCCAGCGAAGGCCGCTGGGCGCTGCTCGACTACGTCGATTTCGTCGTGCACATCCAGCACGGCGAGGAGCGTTCCTACTACGGGCTCGAGCGCCTCTGGAAGGACTGCCCCGCCATCACGGTCGATGGGCTCGATGAAGCCGGTGCCGACGACGAGGCCGGACAGGACTGACACGGCTCGCCCGATGGGGCAGTGCCAGCGGCTAGAGTGATCCGGGGCCCGAGGGCCGCCGTCGCACAAGGAACGAGGACACACCATGGCGCCACCAGTCACGATCCGCAGGATCGTGCTGCTCCGCCACGGACAGACGGTGTACAACGCGGAGAACCGCATGCAGGGGCAGCTCGACACAGCGCTGTCGCCCCTCGGCATCGAGCAGGCCAATCGTGCGGCCGAGGTGCTCGCCCACTGCGATCCGCTCGCGATCATCTCCTCCGATCTGCACCGTGCCTATGACACCGCCCTCGCGCTCGGCTCCGCGACCGGACTGCGGGTCAGCAAGGATGAGCGGCTCCGCGAGACCCACTTGGGCGACTGGCAGGGCCGCACTCACGCCGAGGTCGATGCGCTCCACCCGGGCGCCCGGGCAGCCTGGCGGCTCGAGCCCCGCCTAGCGCCGCCTGGGGGCGAGAGCCGCATCGATGTGGCCGCGCGCGCCGTGCCGCTGATCGATGAACTGCTCGCCCGCTCCACCGACGGCGATGCCGCGCTCGAGCATTGGCCGGAGCATCCCATCGTCCTGGTGGCGCATGGCGGCCTGATCGGTGCCCTCACCGCCCAGTTGCTCGACCTCCCGGTCGGGCACTGGCCGATCCTCGGAGCGCTGGGCAATGCCTGCTGGGTCCAGCTCAGCCACTACGGCGCGCCCGACGGAACCGGCCAATGGCGCCTCGACGTATGGAACTCCTCCGCCCAGGTAGCGCCCGATGCAGCTTGAGCCCGGCACCACGCCAACGCTGCTCGTCCTGGGCGATTCGCTCGCCTTCTACGGCCCCGCGGGCGGCCTGCCCGCCAATGATGACCGCATCTGGCCCAGCCTCCTCGCTGACGAGCTCGGCTGGACCTCCCACCTGTGCGCGCGCGTGGGCTGGACGAGCCGCGACGCATGGTGGGCGCTGACCCAGGATCCGCTGGTGTGGGCCGCGATCCCGCGCGCCGGGGCGATCATCATCGCGGTCGCGGGCATGGACTCCCTCCCCTCGCCCCTGCCCACTGCTTTCCGGGAGCAGATCCGGTACGTGCGCCCCTCCTGGCTGCGCAGGCGAGTGCGCGCCACCTACGCGCGGGTGCAGCCCGTGCTCGCGCCCCTCGGCTGGCCCATGGCACTACCACCTGCGGTGACCGTTGCGTACCTCGAGAAGATCCGTGCCGCCATCGCGGCCGTGCGGCCCGGCATCCCGATCATCGCTGTGCTACCAGCGCTGCACCACAGCCACTACTACGGCTACGCGCAGCCTGGGCAGCCCCGCACGTCCCAGGCCATCACGCGGTGGGCCAGCGAGAAGGGCGTCCCGCTCATTGATGTGCCCGCGGCTACCATCGACCACTTGCGCGCGGGGGAGGGAAACCCGGACGGTATCCATTGGGGCTTCGCTGCACATCGCCGCGTCGCCCGCCTGATGCACACCGCTATCGTGTCCGGTGAGAGTGATTCGCCCGGAAGTGCCAGGGCGGCGCGGTAGCGAGAGAGGACCTGCAATGGCAGTCACAGTAGTAACGGACTCGTCGGCGACGCTGCCCATCGACCTCGTTCGTCGGCATGGCATCCATGTCGTCCCCCTGCACATCCTGTATCACGGGGAAGACCTTCGCGAAGGCGTCGATACAATGCCCTCCGATGCCTGGCGGGGCAGTGGCATCTCGACCGCGGGCGCATCCCCGCAGGAGCTCGTCAGCGCCTTCGAGGCTGCCCAGGCCGCCAGCGACGGCGACGGCGTGGTGGGGATCTTCCTTTCCCGCAAGCTCTCCTCGACCTGGGAAGCCGCCCACCAGGCCGCCACGAAGTCCGGGCCGCACGTGCGCGTCGTTGACTCCCAGGCCGCGGCCTTCAGCCTCGCCTTCATCGTCCTCGCGGCTGCCCGCGCCGCGCAGGACGGATGCGACCGCGACGCCGTCTACGAGACCGCCGTCCGCGCCGCCACCCGCACGCGATCCTTCGTCTATGTCAACCAGCTCGACAACCTGCGGCGCGGTGGCCGCATCGGTGCCGCCTCCGCGATCCTCGGTACCGCGCTCGCCATCAAGCCTGTCCTGCATCTCTCCGATGGGGCGCTCGCCGTGCGGGACAAGGCCCGCACCGCCACCAAGGCTCTCAACCGACTCGTCGACCTCGCGGTCGATGCTGCCGAGCCGCACCGCGATATCCGCATCGCCGTCCAGCACATCGAGGCCGAGGACCGCGCCCGACAGGTCCTCGATCGCATCACGACCCGGCTGGGCACGGTGCATTCCACCCACATCGCGGACCTTGGTGCCGTGCTCGGCGTGCATCTCGGCCCCGGCGCGATCAGCGTCTCCCTCTACCACGAATAGCTGACAACGGGGAGTTATCCCCAGCCATTCCGCTTCTCCCCAGGATGGCTCTCACCACCAGCATCCAGGTACCGGCTGCCCTAGCGTCGCCTCATGCCCTATGACGCTGACGCGGCGCGGGAAAGGTTCCGCGCCGTCATGTCCTTGCCGCGCGAGCCTGGCACCGGGACCACTACTGCTGACGAATCCAGCGAGCCCAGCGAAATCGACGAACCAGGCTCCACCGCGACGGATGGGGACAGCGCTGCTGGCGCGGCCCGCCCCGCGCCCGCCGAGTGGAGCACACCTCTCGCCCCGCCCACGCGTGCCCGGATCGACCTCTCGCGCGCGGGCGCCGTGGCACTGATCGCGACCGGCCTGATCGGCATCATCGTTGCTGTGCTGCTGACCCGCTCCGCAGCGCCCAGCGAGACGCCAGTGCCCGGCCCGGCTACGGCGAGCAATGGCAGCACCACGTCATCGCACAAGCCCGCGGAACCTCTGGAGCGATTGGAGCCCTTGCCTGGTACAGCCGCGCCAAGCACGGAGGAACCGGCAGCACGGCCGGACCACCTGATCGTCAGCGTGGCCGGGCATATCTCCCGGCCGGGGCTGGTGACCGTGGAGGCCGGGTCGCGGGTCGCCGATGCCCTGAGCGAGGCCGGCGGGCCACTGCCAGGGGCCGATACGCTCACGCTCAACCTGGCACAGCCCCTGCGCGATGGTGATCACATCATCGTCGGGGATCGCCACGCAGACGGAGCGACCAAGCCAGTCGTGAGCGTCATCCTGGGCGCGGCCACACAACAGCAGGCGAGCTCAGGGGAAGCCGCGCCGAGCATTGTCAATGCCAACTCAGCCACGGCGCAACAGCTCGAGACGCTCCCCGGTATCGGACCCGTCACTGCCGAAGCGATCGTGCAATGGCGCGAGGCCAACGGTCCATTCCACTCGATCGAGCAGCTCCGCGAGATCCGGGGGATCGGCCCGGCCAAGCTCGAGCAGTTCCGTGACCACCTCACGTTCTGACCGAGCGCTCATCGACGTCCGTCTCGTGCCCTGCGCCGTCGCGGCCTGGGCAGCCACGGCCCTCGCGCTCGTCCACGGACCACGTGCTGCGATCGCCAGCATGGTCGCCGCCGCGACCCTTGCCCTCGTTGTGCTAGCGATCAGGCCAGCATCCCCTCGGCTGCGAGTCATCGTGGCCACTGCCTGCCTGTTCTGGATCGCGCTCGCTGCGGCCGGTGCCGTTCACGCGCATGCCGCCGCGACTCACCCGCTGCGCGCCCACGCCTCCGGCGAGCCCGTTGTCCTTCACGCCCGCGTGCTGACCGATCCCCGGGCACTGGACGGCCCAGCGCGGCCCACCTGGATGCTCCGTGCGCGTCTCGAGTCCTTCACCACCGAGCAGGGCACCACCGTCGCGGGTGGCGCCGGGCAGCGCACCACCGTCGCGGGTGGCACCGTGACTGTATTCGCGCCAGCGCTGGACCGGTCCAGCACCAGCAGCGCCGATGGCTGGGCGGCACTCCTCCCGGGGGACCACGTGCGATTCACCGGAGCGATTGCCGAGCCCGGCCAGAGCGACCTCACAGTCGCGACGATCTTCGCTAGAGGTGACCCCGCCATCACCGCCAGCACGCCCTGGTGGGGGCAGGCTGCGGGGCATGTGCGTGACCGATACCGCGAGGTGGTGGCAGCCACACTCGATGAGACGACCGCCGCGGTGCTGCCCGGGATCGTCATCGGGGACCGCTCCACCATGCCACCGGACCTCCGCGAGGCGTTCGTCACGAGCAGCCTCACTCACCTCACCGTCGTATCGGGCACGCACGTGACCATCGTGTGCGGGGCAGTGCTGCTCGCGGCCCGGATCGCCACCGGCTCCCGGCGCGCCGCTGCCATCACCGCAGCGCTCGCACTGCTCGTCCTGGTCATCGTGTGCCGGCCTGAGCCGAGCGTGCTCCGTGCCGCCGCCATGGGATCGGTCACGCTGCTGGCCCTCCTTGCTGGTCGGCGGCGCCACGCCCTGCCCGCGCTCTGCACCGCGGTGATCGTGCTCCTGATCGCGCTGCCGCAACTAGCCGTCCATATCGGGTTCGCGCTGTCGGTCATCGCCACCGCAGGGCTTGTGATGCTTGCGCCGCCGGTCGCGGATGGGCTGCACCGCCGGGGAATGCCCCGCAGAGTTGCTTCGGTGCTCGCGGTGGCGATTGCCGCCCAGATTGTCACCGCGCCCCTGATCGCCGCGGCGTTCGGCCAGTTCAGCGTGGTCGGCGTGCTGGCAAACCTGCTGGTGGCGCCGATCGTGACCGTGGTGATCATCTGCGGCTACCTCGGCCTGCTGCTCGCGCCCGTGTCCACCACGCTCGCGACGGTCCCGATCTGGCTCGCCGGACACCCTACAGGCTGGATCGTCACCGTGGCCACCTGGTGCGCCGGCCTGCCCCGATCCAGCATCAGCGTCCCCCAGGGCATGGGCGGGTTCGCGCTCGTGCTCGCACTCACCCTGCTGGGCGTGGCAGCACTGCGTGCCCGCGAATGCCTTGCCTGGTGGGGGCGCGCGCCACTCCCATACCGCTGCGTGCTTGTGCTGGCGACAACGATCCCCGCCTGCTTGATCGTCATGCGGGTAGCGGTACCCCCAAGCGTGCCCCAGGGCTGGCTCGTGGCCGCCTGCGATGTCGGGCAAGGCGACATGTTCGTCGTCGCCACGGGAATCCGCAGCGCACTCATCATCGACACCGGGCCAGACCCCGTAGCTGCCGATGAATGCCTTGACCGCCTGGGGATCCGCACCGTCGACGCTGTTCTCATCACCCATCTGCACGCTGACCACATCGACGGGCTGGAAACCATTGCCGCGCGCGGCCCCAGCATGATCGTTCTCGGACCGGGCCGCGATCCCGCGCCCGCCCTGTCGGACGTGCACGCCCTCGCTCAGGACCACGACCTGCCCGTGCGCACCGTCACCGCCGGTGACACCCTCGCGATCGGAAACGCCCAAGCAACCATCCTCGGGCCCGAGCCGCAGCGCGCGCTCCACGCCGATCCCAACGATCAATCCCTCGTCCTCTCCATGACGCTCCACGAGGGCGGGCCCACGCTCCTCGCCACTGGTGACGCCGAGCAACCCGCCCAGCGATGGCTGCTCGACACCTATCCCGCCGAGATGCTGCGAGCCGACATCATGACCGTGCCGCACCACGGCGCTGACACCACCGAGCCAGGCTTCCTCGACGTCGTGAATCCACGCATCGCGCTCATCGGCGTTGGCGCCGGCAATGCGCATGGCCACCCCCGCGCCACGATCCTCGACCAGTTGCACCGCCAGGGCGCAGCGATCGCACGGACCGACCAGCACGGCACCAGCACCGTCCGGGCAACCCCCGAGGGGCTGAGGATTGTGGCCGAGCACACCGATGTGGGAATGTCTTAGCGTGCCACTCCACCTGCTGCTCGGGGACGAGGAATACCTCGTCGAACGCTCCCTGCGCCGGCTCATCACCGCGGCCCGGGCAGCGAGCGCCGACGCCGCGGGCATGGAGCTCACCCGAATGCGCGCCGGTGACGCCAGCATCAGCATCCTCGCGGAGATGCTCAGCCCTTCCCTGTTCGGGGAGGACCGCATCGTCGCGCTCGACGACGCCCACGAAGCGGGCAAGGACGCTGTCGAGGTCATCACCAGCACCGCGCGGGACATGCCAGATGGAGTGACCCTGATCGTCCACCACACCGGCGGCGGTCGCGCCAAGTCGCTAGCGGGAACACTGCAGAAGCTCGGCGCGGAGACCCACCGCTGCGCCAAGCTCAACGCATCGGAACGGGTCGAGTTCGTGCGCACCGAGCTCCGCGATCATGGCGTGCGAGCCAGCCCGGACGTGATCACCACGATCCTCGATGCTGTCGGCTCCAACCTGCGCGAGCTCGCTTCCGCATGCTCCCAGCTCGCTGCCGATACGGGCGGCGCTGTGACGGCCGCGGCAGTGCAGCGCTACTACGCGGGGAAGGCCGAGGTCACGGGGTTCGACGTGGCAGACAAGGCCGTAGCGGGCAATCGTGCCGCGGCCCTCGCGGCGGTCCGGTGGGCGCTCCACACCGGAACGCCGCATGTGCTGCTCGCGGATGCGCTCGGCGAGGCGGTCCGCTCGATCGCCCGCGTTGCCGCAGCAGGAAGGGGAGACCCTGGACGGCTAGCGGGCCAGCTGGGCATGCCACCGTGGAAGGTCAAGAAGACCCAGCAGCAGGCGCGCGCCTGGCGGCCCGATACCCTCGCGGTCGCGCTGCGCGTGGTGGCACGGCTCAACGGGGATGTGAAGGGCGGCGCGGCCGATGCCGACTACGCGCTCGAGCGCGCAATCATGCAGATCTCCAGCCTCGCCGAGTGAGCTAGAGCCTCGCTGAGTGAGCTAGAGGCTTGCACGCTGAGAGGTACGCCGACACAAGTTGCGGAGACGCCAAAACGACCCAGCTCTACCGGAGAGCGCGGTTTTCAACCGGACGCTCGGCAGGCTGGGTCGTTCGGGGAAAGACTTGGATCAGGCGATCTTGTTGAACGCCGATGCCATGGCCGACTTCTTGTTGGCGGCCTGGTTCCGGTGGATGACACCCTTGGTGGCAGCCTTGTCGAGCTTGCGGCTAGCCGCACGGAGGGTCTCCTCCGCGGTGTTCTTGTCGCCTGCGGCAACTGCTTCCCGGAAGTTCCGGATGGCAGTGCGCAGCGCAGACCTCACCGACTGGTTGCGGAGCCGGTTACGCTCGTTGGTGCCGATCCGCTTCATCTGGGACTTGATGTTGGCCACGCGTACAACCTCTGGTCAGATTCGTCTAATGGATGACTTGGCACTCTTTTTGCAGGCCGCTTCGCTCGTCCCAACTGTGTGGGTGGCTCGAAGCTTTGCCTGCGCCGGGAGTGCGTGCGCAGCAGCCACTGGCTGACCGTGCGCGCCGAAGGGCAAGACTACCACCGGCGATGGGAACAGGCCAATTCCACCAGCGGCGCCGCATCGGGGTTTCGACAGAGGGGACCACTGTCCACAGCACTCGCCGGGCGGAACCGCCGTAGACGGGCCCCGCGTGGGTAGGCCGCGGATATGGTGGGTGGCGTGAGCGACCATGAGCAACCATCCCACGGCGCCGGCGGCGAGACCGGCACGAGCGGCGAATCCGGCACCGGCAGCGGGAATGAGAAGGGGAGCGGCACCGGCCCCCGGCGCGCCACCGGAGTCCTGCGGAATCGCGCGGTTATCGCTGTTCCGATCCTGATCGTCGCCGTGAGCACCGCGGTGATGCTGGTGTGGCTGCCTTCGCTACCGGATCGCGTGGTGACGCAGTGGTCGCCGACGACCGGGCAGCCCACGTCGCTGAGCACTGCTTCGACGGCGGTGCTGTCGTACGTGGTGCCGGCGTTGTTCACCGTGCTGCTCGCGGTGCTCGCGGTGCTGCTCGAGACGCGGGGCTCGGCCTTCCGGCGCTGGGCGGCGAGATTCACGGCGGGGACCTCGTGGACGATCACCCTGTTCATCTCGGCGGGCACGCTGGTGATGCTGTCTGGCCAGCGTGGTCTCGAGGACGCTTCGCTGGCTGCTCCGCCATCGGGCAGCGCGATGGCGGTCGGTGCGGTGCTCGCCGTAATGGTCGGCGTGGGCGGGGCCGCGCTTCTCGAGCCGCGCGGCTGAGCCGGCAGAGGGCCGGGAACCGCCGGGCGCCCCGAGCGTCACGAAGCCAGGCGCCGCGAGTGTTGGTGGCGCGCCGGCGCTGCCACGCCGGGGGAAACGAGACTTTAACGAGATCTCCCGCGGTTCTGCGTGCTGTGAGCGCGCGGTTGTAGCAGCATGGAGAGAGTGAGTTCCGGTTCAAGGTCACCTCGTACCCATGGCGCGTTGTTCGATGCGCTGCAGCAAGCCGATGAGGCGGGGCACGGTGAGTACGTGTTCAGCGGCTACGCGGGCACGGGCCCCGTGCATGAGCACTACGCCAAGGCGTATGACGAGATGTTCGACAAGCAGGGCGATGTGCGCTCGGCCTACAAGGGCATTTTTTCGGCGCTCGCCCCGGTCTCGGCAATGGACCTGGCTGCTCGTGCGGATGCGCTCGGCCGCGCCTTCCTCGATCAGGGGATCACGTTCTCCTTGTCGGGCCAGGAGCGTCCGTTCCCGCTCGACCTGGTGCCGCGGGTCATCGCGGCCGCGGAGTGGACGCGGCTGGAGAAGGGCATCAAGCAGCGCGTGAAGGCGCTGGAGCTGTTCCTCGATGACATCTATGGGGAGCAGAACATCCTTCGCGACGGTGTGCTGCCGCGCAGGCTAGTGACGTCATGCCAGCATTTTCATCGTGAGGCGATGGGCATCGTCCCACCGAACGAGGTGCGCATCCATGTGGCGGGCATCGATCTGATCAAGGATGAGAAGGGCACCTTCCGGGTCCTCGAGGACAACCTCCGCTCGCCGTCCGGGGTCTCGTATGTGCTGGAGAACCGGCGGACGATGACGCGTGTGTTCCCGGACCTGTTCGCGAGCCATCGGGTGCGCGCGGTGGGGGACTACCCGTCGCACTTGCTGCGGGCGCTGCGGAACTCGGCGGCGTTGAACGAGGCTGATCCGACGGTGGTCGTGCTGACACCGGGCGTGGCGAACTCGGCGTACTTCGAGCACTCCTTGCTCGCCCGAACGATGGGCGTGGAGCTGGTCGAGGGCCGTGACCTGTTCTGCCGCGACAATGTCGTCTACATGCGCACCACCGAGGGCGAGCAGCAGGTGGATGTGATCTACCGGCGCATCGACGATGATTTCCTGGATCCGTTGCAGTTCCGCCCGAACTCGGTGCTGGGCGTGCCGGGCGTCCTGAACGCGGCGCGGGCGGGCAATGTGGTGATCTCCAGCGCGGTCGGCAACGGCGTGGGCGATGACAAGCTCGTCTATACGTATGTGCCCACGATCATCGAGTACTACCTCAATGAGAAGCCAAGCCTGCCGAATGTCGATACGTTCCGCTGCTGGATCCCCGACGAGCTCGAGGAGGTCCTCGACCGGGTTGATGAGCTGGTGATCAAGCCGGTGGAGGGCTCGGGCGGCTACGGCATCGTGTTCGGCCCGGACGCCTCGCCCGCGGAGCTCAAGTCCATCTCCCAGCAGGTGCGCGCGCATCCTCGTGACTGGATCGCGCAGCCGGTGGTGCAGTTGTCGACAGTGCCCACGAAGGTGGGTGACGAGCTCGCGCCGCGGCACGTGGACCTGCGCCCGTTCGCGGTCAATGATGGCGAGGATGTGGTGGTGCTCCCGGGCGGCCTGACACGGGTGGCGCTCAAGGAGAGCTCGCTGGTGGTCAACTCCAGCCAGGGCGGCGGCAGCAAGGACACCTGGGTGCTGGCGACGACACGCTCGGCGGCGGAGGACCGTGAGCTAGTGGGCGATGAGCTGGTCTCCGAGCCGACGACGGCCCATCGTTCCGAGGTGGGGCCCGATCCTGGCACTGAGCAGGAACAACAGCAACAGCAGCAGCAATAGGAGGTGGGGGATCATGCTTGCGCGCAACGCGGAATCGCTGTACTGGATCGGCCGGTACGTCGAGCGGGCCGATGATCTCGCCCGGATCCTCGACGTGGCGGTCCACCACCTCCTCGAGGATTCCACGGTGGATCCGGATCGCACGTCGAGGATCTTGCTGAAGGTCCTGGGGGTGGAGCCTCCGGACGGGACGCTCGATGTCTGGTCGCTCACGGAGCGGGTGGCCTATAGCCGGGAGAACTCGGGCTCGATCGTTGATTCGCTGGCGCGGGCGCGGGAGAACGCGCGCGGCGCCCGCGAGGTGACGTCGACGGAGATGTGGGAGTGCCTGAACACGACGGTCAATGGGCTGGCATCGCGGGAGCGGGCGGCCCGGCTGCTGGGCCCGCACGAGTTCTTCCGCTACGTGGAGGAGCGGGCCGCGATGTTCGCGGGTCTCGCGGATAGCACCCTCAGCCGGGATGACGGCTACCGGTTCCTGCTGCTCGGCCGCTCGGTGGAGCGGGTGGACATGCTCGTTCGGCTGCTGCTTTCTCGCGCGGGGGACCGGACTCTGTCGCCATCGTGGGTGACGGTGCTGCGCTCCGCGGGCGCGCACGATACCTATCTGCGCACGTACCGCGGCGCGCTCGATGCTGGTCGCGTAGTGGAGTTCCTGCTGCTTGATCGCTTGTTCCCGCGCTCGGTGTTCCACGCGATGCGCACTGCCGAGACCGCGCTCGAGGAACTGGACAATCGCCCGCGCAGCCGGATCGGGGCACGCGCGGAGGCGCCGCGCCTGCTGGGCCGCGCCCGCAGCGAGCTGGAGTTCCTTCGCCCGGGCATGCTGCTGGAGGAGCTGCAGCCGCGCCTGCTGGCCCTGCTTGATACCTGCACCGACGTCAACGAGGCGGTGGCGCTGCAGTACTTCCATTCGGCGCCGTGGGTGGCGTGGACCGATGCCGATGCGCGGCAGGACGAGATGCACGTGGAGGCGGAGCTGTGAACTGGCGGATGCGAATCGTCCACACGACGGGCTATGCCTATGAGACGTCGGTGACGAGGTCGTACAACGAGGCCCGGCTGAGCCCGCGAAGCGAGCCGCGGCAGAACGTGATCCTCAACCGGGTGGAGACCAACCCGGCCACGCGGTCCTACCGCTACACCGATTACTGGGGCACCCATGTGACGGCTTTCGATCTGCATGCGCCGCACACCGAGCTCGCGGTGGTGGGCTCGTCGGTGGTCGAGACCGATCCCTCGACGCGGCCCGAGGAGCGCGTGACGTGGAAGGACCTGGGCACTGACCGGATCCTCGACTGGTTCAACGAGTCGCTGCTCAACACCAACTATGTGCCGCGCGACCACGAGCTCACCGCGATCGCCGAGGACCTGCGCAAGGGCCATCGGCCCGATGAGGCTGTCGAGATCATCTCGCGCTGGGTGCACGAGCAGATGTCATACGTGCCCGGTACCACGGGCGTGCATACCTCCGCGGTGGAGGCCTGGGAGGAGCGCAAGGGCGTCTGCCAGGACTACGCGCACCTGACCCTGCTGATGCTGCGCGGCATTGGTGTCCCGTGCCGCTATGTGTCCGGCTACCTGCACCCCAAGCCCGATGGCGAGGTGGGCGAGACAGTATCGGGGGAGAGCCACGCCTGGATCGAGGCATGGACCGGCGGCTGGTGGGGCTTCGACCCGACCAATGCGATGGACGTCACCGAGCAGCACGTCGCGATCGGCGTGGGGCGCGACTACCGCGATGTTCCCCCGTTGCGGGGCATCTTCATCGGCGGCAAGTCCACGGCCCTCGATGTCGTTGTCGACATCACGCGCCTGGCGTAGCGGCTGCGCCGCCCGCAGTCGCATCGACCGGTACTAGGTCGACAGCGGCGGTCCCTGCGCTGGCCGAGGCGTTGGCGGGCTCGACGGGCGACAACGGCTGTGCCGCTGGCGGTTCGGCCGCCGTGACGTTCTCGCTGGCAGCGCGCCGGGATTCCATCCGGGACGGCACCACGGCACGCAGCGCGCCGAAGATCGCGGTGAAGCCATCGCCGGGGCAGGAGGTGTCGTTGAGATCGCGATGCTGGGCGATCGTCGGCACCGCGAGCCGGGAACCGAAATCTGGCTCGACGTAGGTGAGGCGGCCAGCCGCATCCATTCCGAGGTGCTGGCACAGCGCGGCGAGGACCGTGACGAGGGAGCGCTGGGCAGCGGCGCTGGGGCGCTGCGTCTCGTAGTCACCGACCACGCAGATGCCGATATTGCCACCGTTGACGGCATAGGAGTGCCCGGCGGTGACGACGTTGGTGGTGCCCGGCTGGAAGACGGGTGAGGCGTCCGATCCGGTGTCGCGCCCCGCGTATACCGCTCCCGCCGGATCGATGAGCAGGTGGTAGCCGACATCGCCCCAGCCGAGCATCCATGCGTGGTACCGGTAGATCGCGCGCACGGAGGCGGGCCCGGTCGACCACGGCGCCGACGCGGAATGGTGCACCGTGATCATCTGTGCGGGGGTGAACTGCTGCTGCCAGGGACTCTCCACAAGGCTGGTCTGCGCGCCCCAGCCGGGACGTGTCACCACCGGCAGGCCGAGGAAATCGGTGGTGGTGCCTGCGTTGGCGATCGGCCGCACGCCGCCACTGATGGTCATCGCGCTCGCTCCGGCGGCCGTGTCGTCGTGGGCCACCTCGATTCCGGTGCAGCCGTCGGGAATGCGGAGCAGGTCGGTAGAGATGCCCAGCGGCACGGAGTCCGGGCAATGGCTGCTCGGGTGGAGGGCATGCCATCGCCCCAGGGCGCCGCCGCTGGCGAACCGCACGCGGGCCGGAGCCGTGGTGGGGCGCTCGAAGGTCATGCCCACGAACTCCCCGCCCGGGGGCGGCGTGCTCGGCGTGCCGAGCGGGATCGCGGCGAACGGCTCGTCCGCGGCCAGCGCCGGGGTGGTGCGCGCATGGGCGGTCGCACCCCCCAGGGAAGCCATGCCGAGGGTTGTCAGTCCCAGGGCCGCGCTGGAGCCGGCGATCATGAAGCCCCGGCGATCGAGGGGCCGCGGGTGGCTGTGGTGGGCGCGCGGCTGGCGATGGTTCGTCACGATGGCATCCCGGGAGGTGTCGGTGCTGGGTGTGCTTCTGCGCCCCCACCGTAGGGGGCAGGGGCCGTGGCCGTGGCGGGGCTGCACGGACGCAACCCACTCGTTAGCAAAGCGCAACGGGGCCCGGCCACGGGCCATGCGTGATCCCCGGGCCTGCTTGGGGGGTCACCGAATATCGATCCAGGCCCCCGAAGCCATAGAATCGAGCACGTAGGCTCGACAGCCGAGAGCCGACCCGCACACGACAGCATGTTAAGGAGCCGAGTGCCTAGCTTCGCGGACACGACGTTCACCGATCCCGCGCGGATCAGGAACTTCTGCATCATCGCGCACATCGACCACGGCAAGTCCACCCTGGCCGACCGCATGCTGCAGATCACCGGCGTTGTGGACGAGCGCCTGATGCGTGACCAGTACCTCGATCGGATGGACATCGAGCGCGAGCGTGGTATCACCATCAAGGCGCAGAACGTGCGGCTGCCCTGGCAGATCACCCTGGATGACGGCACCGAGGAGGACTATGTCCTGCAGGTGATCGACACCCCGGGACACGTGGACTTCACCTATGAGGTCTCCCGCGCGCTCGAGGCGTGCGAGGGCGCGATCCTGCTCGTCGACGCTGCCCAGGGCATCGAGGCGCAGACGCTCGCGAACCTGTACATGGCGCTCGAGCGGGATCTCGAGATCATCCCGGTGCTCAACAAGATCGACCTGCCCTCGGCGGATCCCGACCGGTACGCCGACGAGATCGCGCACATCATCGATTGCGAGCCCGAGGACGTGCTGCGTGTCTCCGGCAAGACCGGCATCGGCGTCAAGGAGCTCCTCGATGCCGTGGTGCAGAAGATCCCGCCGCCGGTCGGTGAGGACGAGGCACCCCCGCGCGCGATGATCTTCGACTCCGTGTACGACACCTACCGCGGCGTGGTCACCTACGTGCGCGTCGTGGACGGGCGCATCAGCCCCAAGCAGAAGATCCTCATGATGTCGACGGGCGCCACCCACGACCTGCTCGAGGTCGGCATCATCTCTCCCGAGCCGAAGAAGTGCGACGGGCTCGGCGTCGGCGAGGTCGGCTACCTCATCACCGGGGTGAAGGACGTGCGCCAGTCGCGCGTCGGCGATACCGTCACTGCCGCCAGGAACAGCGCCACCAAGGCACTTGTCGGCTACCGGGACCCTCGGCCCATGGTGTACTCGGGCCTGTATCCCGTTGATGGCTCCGACTACCCCGTGCTGCGCGACGCCCTCGACAAGCTGCAGCTCAACGACGCCGCGCTCACCTATGAGCCCGAGACGTCCGTAGCGCTCGGCTTCGGATTCCGCTGCGGGTTCCTTGGCCTGCTGCACATGGAGATCACTCGCGACCGGCTCGAGCGCGAGTTCAACCTCGACCTCATCTCCACCGCGCCCAACGTCATCTACCGTGTAGTCATCGAGGACGGCACCGAGCTGACCGTCACCAACCCCTCGGACTGGCCCGACGGCAAGGTGAGCTCCGTGCACGAGCCCATGGTCAAGTGCACCATCATCACCCCGTCGGAGTTCGTGGGCACCGTCATGGAGCTGTGCCAGGGGCGCCGCGGCGAGCTCGGCGGCATGGACTATCTCTCGGAGACGCGCGTCGAGATGCGCTACCGCATGCCGATGGCCGAGATCATCTTCGACTTCTTCGACGCCTTGAAGTCCCGCACCCGCGGCTACGCGTCGATGGACTACGAGGAGCACGGCGAGCAGGAGGGGCAGCTCGTCAAGGTCGATATCCTGCTGCAGGGCGAGGCCGTCGACGCGTTCAGCGCGATCGTGCACCGCGAGGCCGCGCACACCTACGGCAACAAGATGTGCACCAAGCTCAAGGAGCTGATCCCGCGGCAGCACTTCGAGGTGCCCATCCAGGCCGCCATCGGCTCGAAGATCATCGCCCGGGAGAACATCCGCGCCATCCGCAAGGACGTGCTGGCCAAGTGCTATGGCGGTGACATCAGCCGCAAGCGCAAGCTGCTCGAGAAGCAGAAGGAAGGCAAGAAGCGGATGAAGACCATCGGTCGGGTCGAGGTCCCGCAGGAAGCCTTCGTCGCCGCGCTGTCGACCGACTCCTCGACCGACAAGCCGAAGAAGTAGGTTCCGGCGATCGTGGTGCCGGCCGTTGTCCGCGCTCTAGGCGTGCAGCGTGCCGGTCATCACGGTCACCGCGGAGCCACCAATGAGCACGCGCCCGCCAGAGCGCATCCGCAGGCGCAGCTCGCCGCCGCGGCGCGATGCCTGGTAGGCAACGAGCTCATCCTGGCCGGTGCGCGCGCTCCAGAACGGGGCAAGCATTGTGTGGGCGCTGCCCGTCACCGGGTCCTCGGGGACCCCGACCGCGGGCGCAAAGAAGCGTGAGACAAAATCGTGGCTGCCCTCCGCCGGGGCGGTGACGATCACGCCGCGCGCCGGGATGCGCGCCAGCGCGGCAATATCCGGATCGAGCCCGAGCACAGCGTCTGCATGATCGAGCTCGACGAGGAGATCCCCGGTAGAGCCGGACCACGTTCCTCGGGGCACCGCGCCCAGTGCCTCGGAGAGGCTGTCATGCGCCTCCACCGGCCGTAGCTCGGCGACGGGGAAGTCCATCCACAGCTGCTCCCCATCGAGCTCCACGACTAGCGGCCCGCTGCGCGTCTGGAATCGCATGGGCCCTTGGTGGCCCTGCTGAACAAGGACGTGGGCCGTCGCAAGGGTCGCATGCCCGCACAGGTCCACCTCCGTTGTGGGGGTGAACCAGCGCAGCTCCCAATCCTCCGCGCCGAGGCGCTGCGGGAACGCGGTCTCGGAGAGGTTGAACTCGGCTGCCACGTCCTGGGCCCAGTGCTCGTCGAGCACGCTATCGATGGGCACCACGGCGGCCGGGTTGCCGGAGAACGCCTGGGAGGCAAAGGCATCAACGATCCAGTACTCGCGCATGGAGCCAGGCTAGCGCGCGTTTGCTTGCTCGCGGATTAGGACGGACCAAGCGGGGCACCCCTGCGGCATGAGCATCGATATCGTTCTTGCCACGGTCGGGATCCTCGGGATGCTCGTCGCGACGATCTCGGCGCGAATGCGACGGTTGCCGCTCTCGGAGCCCCTGATCGCTCTTGTCGCCGGCGTGCTGCTCGGCCCGGCGGTGATGGGGGTGCTGCCGATCGAGCCGTTGACGAGCGAGCAAGCCTTCCTCCATGAAGCGAGCGGGGTGCTCCTCGCCATCTCGGTCATGGCGGTCGCGCTCCGGTTTCCGCTCAGCGTCGTGCGCGAGCGCTGGCGGCCAGTCCTGCTCCTCGTCGTTCTTGTCATGCCGCTCATGGCCATTGCTTCAGCGGCAATCAGCTGGGCGGTGCTCGACATCTCGATCGCCGCGGCATTGCTGCTCGGCGCCGCGATCAGCCCTACCGACCCGGTGCTGGCATCCAGCGTCGTCACGGGCGAGGCCGCCGAGCAGGACCTTCCCGCCCGCGATCGGCACTTGCTCTCCCTGGAATCGGGCGCCAATGATGGGCTCGCGCTTCCCCTGGTGCTCGTGGCGCTCGCCATCGCTGGGACCTCGAGCGTTCCCTCCGCGCTCGTGGAGTCGCTGTGGCAGGTGATGGGCGGGATCGTCGTCGGCGCGCTGGCCGGCGGGCTCGGGGGCGCCGCCATGCGGATGGGGGACAAGCATGGGGCGACCGCTAGCGCGCCCGCGCTGTTCTTCACCGTGGTGCTGGCGCTCGGCACGCTGGGCATCTCGGGGATCACGCATGTCGATGGCGTGCTCGCGGTATTCGTCGCTGGGCTCGCGTTCAACCTCGTGGCCACGGGCGGGGAGCGGACCTCGGAGGCCCCCATCGACGAGGCGATCAACCGCTTCGCGGTGCTGCCGCTGTTCCTCGTGCTCGGTGCCGCGCTGCCCTGGACGGAATGGGGCGCGCTGGGCTGGAACGGGCTGGTGCTCGTGGTGGCTATCCTGCTGCTGCGCCGGGTTCCCCCCCTGCTGGTTCTGGCGCGGGCATTGCGCCTGCCGGTGGCAGATGCCCTCTACCTCGGATGGTTCGGCCCGGTGGGGGTCGCGGCCCTGTTCTACCTCACCCTCGAGGCCGCGCGCGGAGGAGCCAGCGCGACGATCCTGGCGGCAGGCTCCCTGGTGCTTGTCTGCAGCACCGTTGTCTTTGGTCTAACAGGAGCGCCGGGCAGAGCGCTGTACCGGAAGTCAACGGCCCGCGCGGGGGCGTCCGCCTCGCGCGATAAGCACGGCCGGGCAGGGACCGGTAGCCCGGGAACGGGGGATCAGTAGTCGTAGTCGCTGCCTTCGGTGCCAGTGCTGACGCCGATGCGGCTGAGGTGGATGCGTCGTCGCAGGCGGATCATGGGTCGGGCGAGGAACTCCAGCGACCCGATCAGGAAGAACCAGGTGCCGAGGGTCTGCGTGGACTCGAAGAAGAAAAAGATGCTGCCGACCGTGAAGAAGATGGCGATCAGGACGTCATTGATGATCGAGAGCGTCTCGTACCGGTTGTTGATCACGATCAGTTCGCGGCCTATGGGCAGGCTAAGCGGCGGATCGTCCCTGGCGTTCGCGGAGTGCTGAGCCATATGACGGGATCGTACCGGCGCCCGGGCTTTGTCGCGAGCCGGATTATCCGGGCCTGAGCAGGGTACGCACCCTGGATGCGAGCGAAAGGCGGAGGAGCGATGACATCTGTGCGGTGCGTGGCTGGATCAGAGGGGGCCACGTGAGCACTCTCGTGAATTGGCTGGTCAGCGCTTGTGGTGTGCTCTTGGTCTGCCTTGGCATTCGCGACATCTACACCACCCTCTGGCATCCCAAGGGACTGGGCACCCTGTGCCGCGGCCTGTTCGTGCTCCTGTGGCGAGCGGCGGGCAAGGTGGGCGGCAATGGGCGCGCGCTGGCGGCCGTGGGTCCGCTCGGGCTCGCTGCGACGATGATCATGTGGACCGTCACGCTCGTCCTCGGGTGCGCTCTTGTCTACCTGCCACACATGCCCGGGGGCTTCGCGTTCAGCTCCTCGTTGCAGCCCGCGAGCTCCTCGGATCCCGTGGCCGCGCTGTATCTCTCGCTGGTGACTGTCACGACGCTGGGCTTCGGCGACATCACGCCCACGCTCCCAGCCTTGCGCCTCCTCGTTCCGCTGCAGGCACTGGTGGGATTCTGGCTGTTCACGGCCGCGGTCACCTGGGTACTCCAGGTGTATCCGGCTCTGGGCCGGCGCCGCGCGGTTGCCCGCCAGCTCGCGTTGATGGCTACCACCGGAGCGGAGGATGTCGTCGCTACCGGGAGGTCGAGCATCGCTGCCCAGTGGCTGGTCTCGGTTACCGAGGCGCTGGCCTCGGTCGAGATGGATCTCGGTCAATACGGAGAGATCTACTTCTTTCGCGAGGAGGAGCCGGATGAATCGCTCGCGGCGACTCTGTCGTTCGTGCCGCGGCTCGTCGACGCGGGCCGGTCCTCGGCCGCGCCGGAGGTCCGCTGCGCGGCACGGATGCTCGATGAGCAGATGGAGCGGCTAGCGCGCCGCTTGGCAAGCAACTATCTGCATGATGTGGGGAGCGTGCACGACGTCTGCCAGTCGCTCGCCGCGGAGCACGGCCACTCTCCCATCACGAACAGGTAGGCACCAGCGTGGCGCTGTGGTAATCAGAAGGTGTGCTGACGACATGGTTGACGCGGGAGCTTGATATCACCTATCCGATCGTGGGCGCGCCCATGGGAGGTCGCGCGGGCGGCAAGCTGGCGGGTGAGGTGAGTCGCGCGGGAGGCATCGGCATGCTTGGCGCTGCCCGCTACACCACGCCGGAATGGATCGCCACGGAAGCCGCTGTGGCGCGGGATATCGGCGGACCGTTCGGCGTGGGCCTGATGACGTGGGCGCTCGACGATGATGACGCGCTGCTCGACGCGGCTCTCGCGGAGCGGCCCGCGCTGGTGTCCTTGTCGTTCGGTGACCCAGCGCCGTACGTGCCGCGCGTGCACGAGGCTGGTGCGCTCGCGATCGCGCAGGTCAACACGATCGAGGACCTGCGCATGGCCGAAGCCGCTGGCGTGGACGCGGTGGTGGCGCAGGGCGCGGAGGCTGGTGGGCACACTGGGCGCATCGCGACGCTTCCGCTGCTCCAGGAGGTGCTGGAATCGACGAGGCTGCCAGTGCTCGCCGCCGGTGGCATCGCGACGGGGCGCGGGCTTGCCGCGGTTCTCGCCGCGGGAGGCGAGGGCGTCCTCATCGGCACGGTGCTGCTCGGCAGCCCGGAGGCGATCGGCCCGCGCTACGCGGTGGACCGGCTGCTCGAGGCAGGAAGCACGGACACCGTGTATACCGATGTGTTCGACAAGGCACGGCACCAGCCGTGGTCGCCGCGCTGGTTCGGCCGCGCGATCCGCAACGATTTCAGCGATCGCTTCCATGGCGCAGGAGCGGAGGAGGACCAGATCGCGGCGGCGTACGAACCGGACGATCCGGACGCGGGCGTGGTGTATGCGGGGCAGGCCGCGGGGCTCGTGAACGCCTCCAGGCCTGTGGCAGATGTGGTCTCGGGCATCGGAAGTGACGCGGAGAAACTACTGAGTCGGTTTTGCGGTATGTGACCGGCACGACGTTGGCTCGCCCGCGCCGATCGGGTCGCAGTGCCCTAGGATTCAGGCATGCGGATCCGCCCCACGGCGGGTCCCGCGACCAGGGTCGGCGTGCTAGCTAAGGAGAACCAATGACTGTTTCACCCCCGGAGACGACCAAGGGCTGGGGCCCGGGCCGCAAGATCAAGCAGCTCACCAACGCGGTGCTCAACCTCGACGAGACCCTCGGCCGGCTCGACATCATCACTGACCGCCTGCTCCTCGTCCTCGAGAAGCTCGACAGCACCCTTGGCAAGCTCGACGGCAGCCTCAACACCCTGAATACGTCGCTCGATTCGCTCAACGAGTCGCTGAGCCGGCTCGACAACGTGCTCGACAACGCCGACTGGATGCTTAGCCCCGCGCAGTCGCTTCGCAAGCCGCTCAAGCGGCTCACCTCGCGGGGCGGCAAGGAAGCCGTTGTCGCCCGCGAGGAGGACTTGAAGGATACCGAGCTCGAGAAGTAGGACAACCGAGGCGGCCCGCCATGCGGAGGCTGCGCTCCATTGCGACGACGATCCCGCTCTGCCCCCCCGCCCGAAGAGGGTGGTGGCAGAGCGGGATCTGTCGTCCGGGCGGCCGCTGGCGCGGCTCCGATCCCACGTGCTCCCCGAGATCTGCTAGCTAATGTGCTCCGCCACGCCGCGACACGAGGCTGGGAACGTGACAATGACTAGCAAATCCGGCAGGAGCCGCCCGTACCCAGCCCGGACCGGGCCCAGCCCGTGCGCCGAGCCCCGCGCTACTGGTGCGGGTGGGCGGGGCTGAACGCCCCAGCCTCCTGATCCTCCTCGGCGCGGATGACATGCACGACGGCATTGATCAGCGCGAGGTGCGTGAAGGCCTGCGGGAAGTTGCCGAGGTGCCGCCCGGTGCGCGGATCGATCTCCTCGGCGTAGAGCTCGAGCGGGCTCGCGAAACCAAGGAGCCGCTCGAGCAGGTGCTTCGCGCGCTGCACCTCGCCGATCTCCACCAGGGCAGAGACGAGCCAGAACGAGCAGATCGTGAAGGCGCCCTCGTCGCCGCTGAGCCCGTCGTCGGTCTCGTGCACGCGGTAGCGGAGGACAAGTCCTTCCTCGGTGAGCTCATCAGCGATCGCGAGCACAGTGTTGCGCACCCGGTAGTCGTCGGCGGGCAGGAACCGCATCAGGGGCACGAGCAGCAGAGACGCGTCGAGCGCGGGGTCGCCGTAGCGCTGGGTGAACACGCCGCGATCGTCGACGCCGTGCGCGAGGATGTCCTCCTTGATCTCGGTGGCGATGACCGACCAGCGCGTGGCGTAGTCATCCTCGCCGTGCATCGCGGCGAGCTTGGCGCCACGGTCGAGCGCGACCCAGCACATGACCTTCGAGGAGGTGAAGTGCTGCGGGGCGCCGCGGACCTCCCAGATGCCGCGGTCGGGCTCGCGCCAGTTGTCGATGGCTTCCTCGACCTGCCGCTTGAGCAGGGGCCATAGCGATTCGGGAACCTGGTTGCGCGACCGCACGTGCAGGTAGACCGAGTCGAGGATGATGCCCCAGATATCGTGCTGCTTCTGGTCGAACGCGCCATTGCCGATGCGGACGGGCTGGGCTCCCTCGTAGCCCGTCAGGTGGCCGAGCTCGGCCTCGGTGAGGGTCTTCTCGCCGCCCACGCCGTACATCACCTGCAGGGGCACTGGCTCGCCGTTCTCGTCCCTGCCCATATCAGAGATGAAGGCGAAGAAGTCGTTCGCTTCCCGGTCGAGGCCGAGCGTGTAGAGGCCCCATAGGGCGAACGTGGAGTCGCGGATCCAGGCGTACCGGTAGTCCCAGTTGCGCTCGCCGCCGGGGGTCTCGGGAAGCGAGGTAGTGGCGGCGGCGAGAAGCGCCCCAGTGGGCGCATAGGTCAGCCCCTTGAGCGTGAGCGCGCTGCGTTGCAGGTAGCTGCGCCAGGGGTGGTCGGGGAACCGGCCAATAGTGTTCCACTGCCGCCAGCACTCGGCCGTCTGCCACATCTTCTCCGCGGCCGCGTCGTAGGACTGGGGCGCGGCGAGGTCGCCCCAGGAGAGCGCCACGTACACGCGGTCGCCCTCGCTCAACCTGGTGCGGGCGCGGGCCTCCCTGCCCTCGAGGCCCAGTCGCAGGTTCGTGGTGAGGGTCAGCTGCGGCTCGCCGTCAGGAGACTCGATGCAGTACGCAGTGGCCTGCTCGTACACCTTGCCGGAGTAGTCCCAGGCCGCGGACTTGCGGTGGTAGTCGAAAGCGGGCTCGCAGCTCAGCTCGAGCTCCACCGTGCCACTGACACACTTGACGGTGCGGAGCAGCATGTGCTCGGCATCCCAGTCGGTAGGCGTGCGGCGGTGGGTGCGGGACCGTTCCTCGGTGTTGTGCCAGGGGCCCATGACGAGGGCATCACGGACGGTCAGCCAGCCGGTCTCGGTCTGCCAGGTCGTCTCGAGGATCAGCCCGCCTGGCAGATAGCGGCGCGCGGCGGGCACGGACTGGCCGTAGGGACCGATGCGGAAGTGCCCGGCGCTGCGATCAAGGATGGCGGCGAACACGGATGGCGAGTCGGGACGGGGCACGCACATCCACTCGACCGACCCATTGGGCGCGATGAGGCAGGTGGTCTCGCAGTCGGAGAGGAAGCCGTAGTCTCCGATCGGCGGGAATCCGCTGTGGTGGGCGCGCGGCGGTGCGGGCAGCCCGGGATCGGCAGCGCCTCGGTCGCGGCGGTCGGTGGGGGTCGCCTCCGGGGAGGTCTCCTGAGGGGGTGTCGCCATGGCCTTATTGTGGCCCGGCAAGCGGGCGCTCGCGCGCATTCGGCATCCGGCGGTTCCGCGGCGGCCTCGAGCTGGCGCCGGGGAGCCGGGAGCTGGCGGCCTGCCCGAGCGTGATCCTTCGGAGCGGTCCACCGGGTTGCTCCCGCACCGCGCCCGCTAGAGTGGGGGCGTGGATATGGTGGCCCGCTGGTGGGATGGTGCCGAGCTGTGGATCACTGGCTTGTCGTTCCTGCCGCAGGTCACCATCGTTGCCCTGATCGTGGTGCCACTGTGCTTCCTCCTCGCTCGCTGGCTCGATGCTGTCGGCAGCGCCGTGTACTACAACGTGCTGAAGCGCGCCAGGCGATGGGGCGGCGAACAGGCATCGCAGCGGGGCAATGATGGAACGACGGCTAGGAATGGAGAGCACTGATGCCGAGGTCCCGTGTATCGCTGGCGCTGGTGGCCCTGCTCGTGCTGGTGCTCATCGCGTGGGGGATCTCGATGCTCTGAGCCGCGAGCGCGAGCAGGGGCGGTGGCTGCGCGTTTTCCCGCTTGCGGCTGCCCCTGTTAGGATTGGCGCCGTGGAAGCAGCCGAGCAATATGTAGTACGCCATCAGTTGGCGCTCATTGCTGTCGGTTTTCCTGCTGTCGCCGACATCATGTGTTGTCGCTGAGCCAAGCCTTGCTCGTCACGCCTTGCGTGCACAGGAGCTGGCCGGGTGCCGCCCCCGAATCATGGCGGCTGTTCACATCCTCGGAATGATCGTGGCTGCACGCCGCCGATGTGAATCGCTCAGTGTCATGTCAGTCGAGACGGGAAGGCTAGTTCACCAATGCGACCTCAGCCGCGTGGATACTGGGGGAGGCGGATCTCTGCTCTGGCCGCCGCGGCCGCCCTCATGCTGGCAGGCTGCGCGGGCGGGCCCAGCGACATCCCCGGGAAGGCCACTATCGGTGGCGACGGCAGCCGTGGCACGCTGGCGCTATTCGCCTACGCTGTAGCCAAGCCTGGCTTCGACGAGGTCATCCCGGCGTTCGCGGAGACCCCCGAGGGCGAGGGCATCTCTTTCCTCCAGTCCTTCGGCGCCTCCGCCGACCAGTCCCGCAAGGTCACCTTCGGCGCCCCCGCGGATGTCGTGGCTTTCTCCACTGCGCCCGATGTGGAGCGGCTCGTTTCCGAGGGGCTCGTGCGCGAGGACTGGAACGACGGCGAGCATGGCGGGGTGCCCTTCGGGTCAGTGGTGACGCTGGTCGTGCGCGAGGGCAATCCGCTGGGCATCACGGAGTGGGATGATCTGCTGCGCCCCGGCATCGAGGTCATCACCCCGAACCCGTTCAGCTCCGGGTCGGCGAAGTGGAACCTGCTCGCGCCCTACGCGGTGGCGAGCAAGGGGGGCGAGGATCCGGAGGCGGGCCTCGAGTTCGTCGAGCGCCTCGTCAACGATCACATCACCATCCAGCCAGGCTCGGCGCGCGAGGCCACCGAGGCGTTCCTGCAGGGCCGCGGCGACGTGCTGATCACCTACGAGAACGAGGCGATCTTCCTTGAGCGCAATGGAGATCCGCTCGAGCACGTGATCCCGCCCCGCACGCTGCGCATCGACAATCCCATGGCGATCGTGGACCGGCCCGGCTCAGCCACCCGCCCGCTCGCCGAGGACTTCCTCGAGTTCCAGTACACCGCGGCGGGCCAGCGCGCCTGGGCCGAGGCCGGGTATCGGCCGGTGATACCGGGAGTCCTCGCGGAGTTCGACGAGGAGTTCCCCGAGCCCGAGCAATTGTGGACCGTCGATGAACTCGGTGGCTGGGACGAGGTCAACGCCACCTTGTTCGATCCCGAAAAGGGCTTCATCTCCGTCATCTACTACGAGGCATTGAGGTAGCAGCATGACTACGACATCCGTCCCGGCGCGGGCCCGGCGCCGATCACCGAGCTTTGGCTCGCTTGGCGTCGGCATGGCTGTCCTGTGGCTCAGCATCATCGTGCTGCTGCCGCTCGCCGCGCTCGCCGCCACCGCGCTGGCCGGGGGCATCGGAGGCTTCTGGGACGCCATCACCGCGCCCGGCGCGCTCGCCTCGTTGCGCATCACCGTTCTCGTCTCGATCGCGGTCGCTCTGCTCAACGTCGTGTTCGGCACGATGATCGCCTGGGTGCTGGTGCGCGATGAATTCCCCGGCAAGCGATTCGTCAATGGCATCATCGACCTGCCGTTCGCGCTGCCCACTATCGTGGCGAGCATCGTGCTGCTGTCCCTGTACGGCCCGGGCAGCCCGATCAACGTGCACCTCAACGCCACCAAAGCCGGCCTCGTGGTGGCGCTCGCGTTCGTCACGCTGCCGTTCGTGGTGCGGTCGGTGCAGCCCGTGCTGATGGAGCTCGACCGGGATGTCGAGCAAGCGGCGGCCTCGCTCGGCGCGGGCAACCTGACGATCCTGTGGAAAGTCGTGCTGCCCGTGCTCGCCCCCGCGATCCTCGGTGGCGCAGGGCTAGCCTTCGCCCGCGCGATCGGCGAGTTCGGCTCGATCATCCTCATCGGAGGAAATATCCGCGGCGAGACGCAGGTGACCTCCCAGTACATCCAGCAGCTCCTCGAGATGGACCGGCCCAGCGACGCGGCCGCGACCTCCGTGGTGCTGCTCGCTATCGCGTTCGTCACGCTGCTCGCGCTGCGCGTCCTCGCCAACCGCGCTACCCGGCGGGAGGAGCAGGACACATGATCCTCAGCAAGAATGCCCGCTACCTGCTGCGCTTCGTCTCGCTGGCCTATCTCGCGCTGCTGCTGCTCATCCCGATCGGCATGATCCTGTACCGATCCTTCGAGAGCGGCTTCATCGCGTTCTGGGAGGCCATCAGCACCCCCGCTGCGATATCCGCGCTGAACCTCTCGCTGCTGATCGTCGCTATCGTCGTGCCGCTCAACGTTGTCTTCGGCATCGTTACCGCTCTGGCCCTCGTGCGGGGCAGGTTTCCCGGACGCCGGATCCTTGAGGCCGTGGTGGATATTCCGTTCGCGGTCTCGCCCGTGGTGGTGGGCGTCGCGCTCATCACCCTATGGGGCGTCGGCGGCTGGTTCGGCAGCCTCATGGAGCTCACCGGCATCCGCGTCATCTTCGGGCTGCCCGGCATGGTGCTCGCCACGATCTTCGTGACGCTGCCATTCGTCGTGCGGGAGGTCGAGCCGGTGCTGCGCGAGATCGGTGAGGAGCAGGAGCAGGCGGCGTCCACCCTCGGGGCCAACAACTGGCAGACATTCCGCTTGATCACCCTGCCGGCGATCCGCTGGGGGCTCACCTATGGCGTTGTGCTGACCGTGGCTCGCGCCCTTGGCGAGTTCGGTGCCGTCCTCATGGTCTCGTCCGGGTTCGCGGGGGTCTCGCAGACCCTCACGCTGCTCGTTCACGCCCGCTACATCGACGATCACAACACGTTCGGCGCCTACAGCGCCGCTACCCTGCTAATGGGCATCGCGATCCTGACGTTGCTGCTCATGACCCTACTCGACCGCAAGCGGAGCACACCATGATCACCGTGACCGACGTCCGCAAGAACTACGGGGACTTCGTCGCGCTCGACGGCGTCAACCTCGACATCCCGTCGGGCAGCCTCACCGCGCTGCTCGGCCCGTCCGGTTCCGGCAAGTCCACCCTGCTGCGGTCCATCGCCGGGCTCGAGAGCCCCGACTCGGGCATCATCACCATCGGTGGGGAGGACGTCACCGGGGTGCCGCCGCAGAAGCGAGGCATCGGGTTCGTGTTCCAGCACTACGCGGCGTTCAAGCACATGACCGTGCGGGACAATATCGCCTTCGGGCTACGCATCCGCCGCCGCCCCAAGAACGAGATCAACGATCGTGTCGACGAGCTGCTGCGCATCGTGGGGCTCGACGGCTTCCAGCGCCGCTACCCGTCCCAGCTGTCCGGCGGGCAGCGGCAGCGCATGGCCCTCGCCCGGGCGCTCGCGGTCGACCCCAAGGTGCTGCTGCTCGACGAGCCCTTCGGGGCGCTCGACGCCAAGGTGCGGGCCGATCTTCGTGAATGGCTCCGCCGGCTGCACGACGAGGTTCACGTCACCACCGTTCTTGTCACCCACGACCAGGAGGAAGCACTCGATGTCGCCGACCGCATCGCGGTGATGAATCGCGGCAACATCGAGCAGGTTGGCACGCCCGACGATCTCTACGAGCGGCCCGCGAACGACTTCGTCATGTCCTTCCTCGGCCCCGTGGCCACGATCAACGGCGCTCTCGTCCGTCCCCACGACCTTCACCTCGACCGGACTTTCCATCCCGGTGCCATCGAGGCGACCGTTGATCGCATCGTCCGGCTCGGGTTCGAGGTGCGGGTGGAACTCGTGCCGCTCAATGATGATCCCCGACTCTCTGCCCAGATCACCCGCGGTGATGCCGACGATCTCGGCCTCGAGCGAGGGGAGCAGATCTACGTGCGGGCCGCCCATATCCCCGGAGTCGCCCCCGCCGGGGCTCGATAATCCGAGCAGGGGAGCGCGATGAGCACCTCCTGGCGGCAATATCCAGTGGTGAACTCGGGCAATGTGGCACAAGCTAGGGATGACACGCATTAGTGTCGGATTCATGGCGCACCCTGGGCACGCGAACAGGACACACCACGCTCCGCCGAATCGTGGCACGGCTCGGCGCCATCTTGCTGCCCTCGCGGTAGCACTGCTCGCCGCCTCGTGCTCGTCCACGCCGGACGATTCCCCCGAGGCCTCCACCGAGCCTTCCCCGGAGACCACCGAGGTGCCGCCAGCCGAGCTGCGGGAGCTCACCACCGCGCCGGTCGATGTGCCGGGCTCGCTGTTCCGGACCGGTGAGTTCGCTGGCCGTGGCCTCGACCTGCTGCCCCCGGCCGAGAACGCGCCCTACGCCGTCGCGCTCAATATGGCCGCCCCGGGCCGCTCGACCCGGCCCGTGGTGTGGGTCGCCGACAATGGCGAGGCGTGGTCTCCCGTCGAGGTGGCGCCCGACTACCCGCACGCCTTCTCGGGCGGTCTCGTCGGCAATGATGCCGTGAGCGCGGTGGTGGGAACTGCTTACGAGGAGGGCGCCCTGGTCTCCCGCGTCTGGCGGTCCGCCGATCGCCGCGCATGGGACGCGGTGCCGCTGCCCCCGGAATACGCCAACGAGTTCCGGGTCGTCACCGGAACCGTTACTGGCAACAAGATCATTACGGCCGGGAACTCGCTGGACAAGGAGCTCGGTGTCGCCATCATCGAGGGCGACTCGGTCGAGTACACGCTGCTGCCTGGCATCCCGGACCGCGAGCAGCGCCTCATCGTGGACATGGCGGCCCACGGCGACACCGTCGTCCTCATCGCGCAGCGCGGCGACGAAGGAACCGCTGGCACCTTTGTCTCCTATGCCTCGACCGACGCGGGCAGCACGTGGGATGGACCCCACCCCATCGGCAGCAGCACTGACATGGCGGTCTCCGGCGTCGAGAGTGTCGGCGATCAATTCGTCCTGACCGGCGGAACGCTCGCCCCCGAGGCCGAGAGCGGACAGGTCCCGGCCGCATGGGTCTCCGGCGACGGCGCCGAATGGACCGCGGAGACCGTGCCCGCGCCCCCTGCGGAATCGGTCTTCTTCATCGCCGAGGGAGTAGACACCACGCTCGGGCGGCCCTCGGCGCGCGGCGGCGATCTCTTCGCCGTGGCAAGCAACAATGATTCCCTCCGGGCAGGCTTCTACCACCGCACCCCCGACGGCCAATGGTTCTTCAACGGCGTCTCCGAGCCCATGGAGTTCCCCGGCGTCGGCGGAGTCGTCATCGGGATGAACCCGGAGCAACGCGCCGCCCTGCTCGGCTCGTTCGCCGTCGGAGAGGTCGTCATGGGCGTCAAGGGCCCCGGCGAGGAATGGCGCGAGGTGCAACGGGTCGGTACCAGCGAGCAGATCGCGCAGGTCGACGATATCGTCTCCGCTGCTGGCCGCGTGCTCGCCACCACACTGCAGGTGCGCTACGAGATCGACGGAGCGGACTTCAGCAGCGCCGAGCAACGCGACCTCTTCGAGCTTCGTGGCGGCACCGCGCCCGAGGATCCACTGGTTCTCGCCCCGATCACCCTCGATCCGCCCGAGGTGGCCGACCTCATCGGCGGCGTGGTCTCCAGCACCGAGGCCGGTGAGATCATCACTCTCGGCTCCCAGTTCAGCCTCGAGAGCAACCGCATCGAAGCGCGCGGCTGGTTCCAGCCCGCCGGCGACCAGCCCTGGGTTGCCGTCGAGGGGTTCGGCGCGGTCGCGGACGCCAGTCTCACCGCGGTCACCCGGACCGACGAGGCCTGGTATGCCGTCGGCACGTCCACTGGAGCCGAGTCTGATCATCCGCCCGCCGCCACGGTCTGGTCATCCGAGGACGGGCGCACCTGGGCGATGGAGCAGATCCTGGGCGGCACCGACGAGGGCAGTTCCGCGAACGCGGTCTGCCAGGTCGCCGACGGCCCCGTGCTTGTTGCCGGATCGACCGTCGATGATGGCTCGCCCGTGCCCGCGATATGGCGCAAGGACACCGACGGATGGACCCGCGCCACCGCCGAGATCCTCGGCAGTGGCCAGGGCGAGCTCACTGGATGCGCCACCAGCGAGGATGAAGCCATCCTCAGCGCCACCACCGGTGGTCGCAACATCGTGCTCCGCACCGAGGATGGCATCCAGTTCGAAGGCACCTTCCGCACCGGGTTCGGCGCCACCATGCGCGAGCCCGTGCGCGTCGCGGGAGGATTCGCCGCCGCCGGCCGCTACACCTCCAACCAGGCCAGCGGGCCCGTGGTGTGGCTCTCCGACCACGGCGTGCGATGGGAGCCCTGGCGGGTCCCCTCCCGCAGCGACGGGATCGTGCGCGACGTCCAGCCCTTCCGCGACGGCATCGCCATCACCATGGACTCCGAGGTCGGTCACCCCATGCAGGTCGCCGAGCAGCTCGACTTCACCCCGCAAGGTGGCGGCGAGTAGGTAGCGCGCGACATTCGGCGGGTAGCGGCCGGCTTCCGCTGGCGGGAGCGGGACCACGGCTCGTGGTTGTTGGCCCGCCGGTGCTGGACGCCAGGATTCCGTTCGCGGAGGGGTGCGCGCCGGAGGGGTGCGCGCCGCTAGTGGAAACTTCTCCCGGCCAGAGCGGGAAAAGTTTCCACTAGCGCGCGACATTCGGCGGGTAGCGGTCGGCTTCCGCACCGCCGGTTGCATTTCTCGGCTAGTGCCTCGCACGGGGAGCCAGTGGCTGCTCGCAGTATGCCGAGCGCCCCGGATCTGCCACTGCTAGCCCGGTGCTGCCACGGATCGGCCCCAGCTGCCACGTGTGTGTCCGTGGCAGATTCGCGCAACGGTGGCGCCTGTGCAATAGGGGTCGCGGATGCCAGCGGTGCCCGCGGATTCCGCCAGCCGCGCGAACCCAGCTAGCTGTTGCGCCGCTCGCCGATCTCCACGGCGGAGAGGACGTCTCCGACGAGCCCGGCGGCGAGGGAGTTGCCGCTGGCGGGATCGATCAGCAGGAAGCTGCCGGTGTGGCGGTTGATGGCGTAGTCATCGGCCACGATGGGGCTTGCTACACGGATCTGGATGCGCCCGATGTCATTGAGCGCGAGAGTCTCGGGCGCGGGATCGGCGCGCAGCTCCTGCTCGTTGAAGCGCTCGATGAGGGAACCGACGATCGCCTGGGTGGTGTGGGTGCCGTGCTTGAGCAGCAGCCGGGCACCGGGTCGCAGCGCCTTATCGGCGAGCACGCACACAGTGGCCTCGAACTCACTGATGGGCTCGGGGGCATCGCCGGGGGAGGTGATGACGTCGCCGCGGGAGATGTCGATGTCATCGGTGAGCAGGAGGGTGACGGAGCGGCCAGCCTCGGCGTGGTCGAGCTCTCCGTCCATCGTGTCGATCTTCGCGATGGTGCTGCGGATGCCGGCGGGCAGCACGAGCACCTCATCACCGGGCCGGACTTCTCCGGCGGCGATCTGGCCGGCGTAGCCGCGGTAGTCGGGGTACTCGGCGGTGCGGGGGCGGATCACGTATTGAACGGGGAAGCGCAGGCCGACATTGTGCGGCTCGGCATCGACGGGCACGGCTTCGAGGTGATCGATGAGCGTGGGGCCGCTGTAGTAGGGGGTGCGATCCGACGGCGTGGCGATGTTGTCGCCGTGCAGGGCCGAGACGGGGATCTCCTGCACGTTCTCCGGCGCCCACCCGAGCTGGGTGGTCAGCGAGGTGAACTCGGTGCAGATCTGGGTGAAGACCTCGGCGGGATTGTCCACGAGGTCGATCTTGTTGACGGCCAGCACGAGGCGGGGCACGCCGAGCAGCGCCATAACAGCGGCGTGGCGGCGCGTCTGCTCGATGACACCCTTGCGCGCGTCGACGAGGAGGATCACGAGCTGCGCGGTGGATGCCCCGGAAACGGTGTTGCGGGTGTACTGCACATGCCCGGGGGTGTCGGCGAGCACGAACGAGCGGCGCGGGGTGGCGAAGTAGCGATAGGCCACATCGATCGTGATGCCTTGCTCGCGCTCGGCACGCAGGCCGTCGACGAGCAGGGAGAGGTCTGGCGTGGAGAGGCCGCGGTCCACGGAGGCGCGGGTGACAGCATCGATCTGATCGGCGAGCACTGACTTGGTGTCGTAGAGCAGCCGTCCGACGAGGGTGGACTTGCCGTCATCGACGCTGCCGGCGGTGGCGAGGCGAAGTAGGTCGCTCATGCTCAGAAATATCCCTCTCGCTTGCGGTCTTCCATGGCGGCCTCGGAGACACGGTCGTCGCCCCGGGTTGCTCCTCGCTCGGTGAGCCGGGATGCGGCGACCTCGGCGAGGATCGCGAAGTTGTCGGTGGCGTCCGACAGCACCGCGCCGGTGGTGGATCCGTCGCCGACGGTGCGGTAGCGCACCGAGAGGGACTGGAGCTGCTCGCCGTCGCCAGGACCGCCCCAGGGCCCGGGGGCGAGCCACATGCCGTCGCGCTGGTAGACCTCGCGCTCGTGCGCGTAATAGATCGGACAGAGCTCGACGTTGTCGCGGGCGATGTAGCGCCAGATGTCGAGCTCGGTCCAGTTGGAGAGGGGGAAGACCCGCACGTGCTCGCCGGGGGAGTGGCGCCCGTTGTAGAGGTTCCACAGCTCGGGGCGCTGCTTCTTCGGGTCCCACTGGCCGAAGGCGTTGCGGAGGCTGAAGATGCGTTCCTTCGCGCGGGAGCGCTCCTCGTCGCGGCGGCCGCCGCCGAACACGGCGTCGAAGCGGTGCTCGCTGATCGCGTCGAGCAGGGGGACCGTCTGGAGGGGGTTGCGGATGCCGTCCGCGCGCTCCTCGAGGCGCCCGTCGGCGATGTACTCCTCGACGCTAGCGACGTGCAGGCGCAGGTTGTACCGCTCGACCATGCGGTCGCGGAAGTCGAGCACCTCCTGGAAGTTGTGCCCGGTGTCGACATGCAAGAGAGTGAAGGGCAGCGGTGCTGGCCAGAACGCCTTGATGGCCAGGTGCAGCAGCACCGTCGAGTCCTTGCCGCCAGAGAACAGGATGACGGGGCGCTCGAACTCGCCCGCAACCTCTCGGAAGACGTGGATCGCCTCGGATTCGAGGGCGGTCAACGTGTCGAAGTTCGTTGCTGCCGCATGGTGCTGTGGTGAGTCTTCGTCAGCGCTGTGCGTGCCCACGTCAGGCAACACCCCGTTCATCTCTCGTGCGGACGCCAGTCCGGCTGTCTGTGATGGTGTCATGATGCGTGCAGGCCGCATTCGATCTTGTTCTTCCCCGCCCAGCGGCCGCTGCGCGGATCAGTGCCAGGCGTGGGCTTGGCCGTGCACGGCGCGCAGCCGATCGAAGGGTAGCCTTCGTCGACCAACGGGTTCACCAGTATGCCGTGCTTGTCGATGTAGTCCTGCATCTGCTCGTCGGACCATGCCGCCAGCGGGTTGATCTTCACGAGGCCGAATGCCTCGTCGTAGGAGATCAGCGGGGCATTGGCCCGGGTGGGAGCCTCGACGCGACGGATCCCCGTGACCCAGGCATCATAGCCCGCGAGGTTCTCCCGCAGCGGCACCACCTTGCGCAGGAAGCAGCACCGGTTGGGCTCGCGCGCGAACAGATCCTTGCCCTCGATGCTGTCCTGCTCGGCGACGGTGTGCTCGGGGGTGGCGTTGATGATGTTGACGCCGTAGACCTGCTCGACGGCGTCGCGGGTGCCGAGGGTCTCGGCGAAGTGGTAGCCAGTATCGAGGAACAGCACATCCACGCCAGCGTGGACCTGCGCGGCGAGATGCACGAGCACGGCGTCCTGCATGTTGGATGCCACGATGTAGCGACTGCCGAAGGTGTCCTCGGTCCACTGGAGCAGTTCCTCGGCGGACGCGCCGTCGAGATCGGCAGCGCCTCGCTCGGCGATGCGGCGCAACTCGCTCTCGGTCGCGATACTCATGATGTCACCTTTCGGTCGGGAACGGGCCGGCCGCCGGCGATGCCGGTCGGATGACCCTGTTCCGGTTGCCGGTCAGCGGGGCTGCGCTGCCGGCCACGTGCGTTCACGGGACGCGCGAGGGGGCAATACAGTGGAACGGCGCGCGGACGGGTTCTGTTCCCGCCGCCCCGCTGCCGGGCTCCACCGCTGTCCCTCCTCATGCGTGCCTGCTCCTCGACCTTCCCTGCTCAGCGCAGCTTGTCCTCGTCGGCCCGCAGCACCCAGTCGGCGAAGCGCTCGCCCTGGTCGCGGTCGTCGATGAACTGCCGCACTACTCGTTCCACGTAGTCACCGAGCTCGTCGGTGGTGACCTTGTGCTGGCGCAGCTTGCGGCCAAAGTCCGCGGCGAGGCCGAGGTGGCCGCCGAGATGCACCTGGAAGCCCTCCACCTGGTTCTCGTCCTCGTCAAGCACGAGCTGTCCCTTGAAGCCGATATCGGCGACCTGTGCGCGCGCGCACGAGTTGGGGCAGCCGTTGATATTGATCGTCACGGGCACATCGAGCTGCTCGTTGAGATCCTTGAGCCGCTCCTCGAGCTCGGGAACGAGATCCTGCGAGCGCTTGCGGGTCTCGACGAACGAGAGCTTGCAGAACTCGATGCCAGTGCAGGCCATCAGGTTCTTGCGCCACAGCGACGGCCGGGCGGGCAGCCCGAGCTCGGCGAGCTCCGCGACGAGCGGCTCGACCTTGTCCTCGGGGACATCAACAATGATGAGCTTCTGGTAGGGCGTCAGGCGCACCGCGTCCGAGCCGGCACGCTCGGCGGCATCCGCGACAGCGAGCAGCTTGGTCCCGGAGACACGGCCCGCGATCGGTGCCACGCCTACCGAGTAGTTGCCGTTCTTGAGCTTCTGGATTCCCACGTGGTCGCGGGGCATGGTCTGTTCCTCGGGCGCTGGGCCGTCGAGGAGCTTGCGCCCGAGGTACTCGTCCTCGAGGACCTGGCGGAACTTCTCGACGCCCCAGTCCTTCACGAGGAACTTCAGGCGTGCCTTGCCGCGCAGGCGCCGGTAGCCGTAGTCGCGGAAGATCGCGACGATGCCTTCCCACACATCGGGCACCTCGTCGAGGGGCACCCAGGCGCCGAGGCGCTGCGCGAACATCGGGTTCGTGGACAGTCCGCCGCCGACCCACACATCGAGGCCGGGGCCATGCTCGGGATGGTCCACACCGATGAACGCGCAATCGTTGATCTCGTGGGCGACGTCCTGCAGGCCCGAGATGGCGGTCTTGAACTTGCGCGGAAGGTTCGAGTAGCGCGGATCACCGAGGTAGCGGCGGGTGATCTCCTTGATCGCGGGGGTGGGGTCGATCACCTCGTCGCTGGCGAGCCCGGCGAGCGGCGATCCGAGGATGATGCGCGGGGTGTCGCCGCACGCCTCGGTGGTGGTCAGGCCCACGCCCTCGACGCGCCGCCAGATCTCGGGCATGTCCTCGACCCGGATCCAGTGGCACTGCACGTTCTGGCGATCGGAGAGGTCCGCGGTGTCGCGGCCGAACTCCTGGGCGATCCCGCCGATGGCGCGCAGCTGCTCCAGATCGAGGAGCCCGCCATCGCAGCGGATGCGCAGCATGAAGTGACTGTCCTCGAGCACATCGATGTTCTCGTCACCCGTCCAGGTGCCGTCGTAGCCCTGGGCGCGCTGGGTGTAGAGGCCGTACCAGCGGAAGCGGCCGCGAAGGTCGGCCTTGTCGATGCTGTCGAAGCCGCGCACCGCGTAGATGTTCTCGATGCGCTGGCGGACGTTGAGGGGGTTGTCGTCCTTCTTGGACTGCTCGTTGGCATTCAGCGGCTCGCGGTAACCGAGCTTCCACTGCCCCTCGGACTTGCGGCGGCGCGGCCGCGTCGAGCGGGCACGGCCGCCACGGTCACTGCGCGCGGTGGCGTCGTGGGCTGACGACATTCAAGTCTCCTGGGAAATGGTGTGCTGGGGACGATGCCATGTGGCGGTGCAGGGCCTGCACGGCACACCCTGGCAGCAAGCGGAAAACTGTGGGGCCATGGGCCAGACGCGCGAGCTCGGCCAGCCACGCAAGGGGAGCGGGCGCGCGTTCAGGCAGTGGTGCTGCGACAGCAGCAACTGCAAACGCGCTTGAAATCGATATGGCGGCGTTGCACCAGGTGCATCCCTGCCAGCCATTCTTCTGGTCCACTCACGCGTTCATTGTGCCATGAACACCGACGGCCGCCACAACGTGCAGCTAGAGCATCGATTTCCAGGCAGGGGCCGCGGGCGGGCACACTGGCACGAGGGGCCCGCAGCGAGCCCCGGTAGGCCCGGCCAGCACGATAGCGAGGACATGCCCGTGACCAGCGAAGCCCGATCCGTCTTCCCCGAGCGGGCGCGCGCCAGCCTGCCGGATCGGCCGCTCGGGATCTATGTGCACGTGCCGTTCTGCGCGACGCGCTGCGGCTACTGCGACTTCAACACCTACACCGCGGGCGAGCTCGGCACCAGCGCCTCGCCTGGTTCCTGGTTCGGCGCGCTCTCCCGCGAGCTCGAGCTTGCCGTCGAGGCGTGCGGCCCGGGCGCGCCCGCGGCGAGCACGGTGTTCATCGGCGGCGGCACGCCGTCGTTGCTCGGCGCGGAGATGCTCGGCGATGTGCTCGGCGTGATCCGCCGGACCGTGGGGCTCGTCGAGGGCGCCGAGGTCACCACGGAATCCAATCCCGAGTCGACCTCGCCGGGGTTCTTCGGGTCGCTGCGCGAGGCGGGATTCACCAGGGTCTCGCTGGGCATGCAATCAGTGGCCCCGCACGTGCTCGCCGTGCTCGACCGGACCCACACCCCCGGACGGGCGGTTGCCGCGGCGGGGGAGGCGCGGGCCGCCGGCTTCGAGCACGTCAACCTCGACATGATCTACGGCACCCCGGGCGAGACCGATGCGGACCTCGCAGCGACCCTCGATGCGGTGCTCGACGCCGGAGTCGATCATGTCTCTGCCTACGCGCTGATCGTCGAGGAGGGCACGGCGCTGGCCCGGCGCGTGCGCAAGGGCGTGGTGCCCGCCCCCGACGATGACGTGCTCGCCGCCCGCTACGAGCTGATCGATGACCGCCTCTCCGGCGCGGGCCTCGAATGGTACGAGGTCTCCAACTGGGCCTCGGGCCCCGATGCCCAGTGCCAGCACAACCTGGGCTACTGGAACGGCGACAACTGGTGGGGCGCGGGCCCTGGGGCGCATGGGCACCTCGGGGGCATCCGCTGGTGGAACGCCAAGCATCCCGCCCGCTATGCCGAATCCCTCGGCCAGGACGAGTTGCCCATCGCTGGGCAGGAGGAGCTCACCGCGGAGGACCAGCATCTCGAGCAGATCATGCTGCAGGTCCGCATGCGGAGCGGCCTGGATCTGGCGCTGCTAGCGGACCCCGAGCTCGAGGCCGCGCGCGCGTGCATCCGGGAAGGGCTGGGCACCGAGGCTGGTGGCAGGCTGGTGCTCACGGGCCGTGGGCGATTGCTCGCCGATGCCGTCGTGCGGCGCATCGCGGCCGCCAGCTGAGCAGCGCTGGGGGCAGCTGTGGCCGAGGCAACCCCGGCAGTACTGCCGATCGCGCTAAAATGGGAGGTCGACCATGGATCTCCCGGCGGCAACGCCGCGGCTCCCCTCGAGAGGGTGGGCCGGCAGTGGGGATCCGGACGCTCGCGAGGCCGGCGAACACCGGCGAACTCAGAGGAACTACGGGGAGGTGGTGGACGCATGCCAAGCCCGGAGGACAGGCGTTTTGCCGTGCTGCAGGCAATCGTGTCCGACTACATTTCCACGCATGAGCCCGTGGGATCGAAGACTCTCGTGGACCGCCACAGCCTTGGGGTGTCCTCGGCGACGGTGCGCAACGATATGGCCGTGCTCGAGGCGGAGGGCTACATCCGGCAGCCCCACACCTCGTCGGGGCGCGTGCCCACTGACCGGGGATACCGGCAGTTCGTGGATCGCCTCGCCGAGATCAAGCCGCTCTCCCCGCCGGAGCGCCGCGCCATCATGGAGTTCCTCGAGGGCGGCGTGGACCTCGATGATGTGCTGCACCGCGCGGTGCGGCTGCTCGCGCAGCTCACCCGGCAGGTGGCGGTCATGCAGTATCCGCGGTTGACGTCCTCCACGGTGCGGCACATCGAGGTCGTGCCGCTGAACCCGGCCCGGCTGCTGCTCGTGGTCATCATGGATACGGGACGAGTGGACCAGCGCCTCGTCGAGCTTGGCGATGTCATCAACGAGGAGCAGGTCGCCCGGCTGCGCTCGCTGCTCGGCACGGCGCTCGAGGGCAAGCGGCTTGCTGCGGCGTCGGTGGCGGTGGCCGAGCTCGCCTCGCAGGCCCCGCAGGACGTGCGCGACGCGGTGGTGCGCTCGGCGACGGTGCTCGTCGAGACGCTCGTGGAGCGTAGCGAGGACCGGCTCGTGCTCGGCGGCACCGCGAACCTCACCGCGAACGCTGCTGACTTCGGAGGAACCACCACGGGCATGCTCACGGTCCTCGAGGCGCTCGAGGAGCAGGTGGTCGTGCTCAAGCTGCTCGCAGCGGTGCAGCAGCCTGGCATGGTGACTGTTCGCATCGGCGAGGAGATGGAGGACGAGCAGATCCGTGGGGCCTCCATGATCACCACGGGCTATGGGTCGGCGGGCACCACCTTCGGTGGCGTGGGAGTGCTGGGCCCTACCCGCATGGACTATCCGTGGGGCATCGCCGCGGTCTCCGCGGTGGCCCGATATGTCGGCGAGGTGCTGTCGGCGCGATGATGAGGCGCTGGCGATGTGGCAACTCGGGAATGAGCGAGTACCGTCGTTCAATGGCCGTCGTCCGCCGCGACGGCAGGGCATACGATCCGCAGAGCGAGAACAGGACGAGACACAGACGTGGCACGTGACTACTACGGGACGCTGGGACTGACGAAGTCGGCGACCGAGCAGGAGATCAAGCGCGCGTATCGGAAGCTCGCACGCGAGTATCACCCGGACGTGAACCCTGACCCAGCTGCGCAGGACCGCTTCAAGGAAGCCACGACGGCCTACGAGGTGCTCAGCGACCCCCAGAAGCGCAAGATCGTTGACATGGGCGGCGATCCGCTCGAGGGCGCGGCCGGAGCGGGCGCTGGCGGTGGATTCAACGGCCAGGGCTTCGGAGGCCTCGGCGATGTGTTCGAGGCATTCTTCGGCGGGCAGGGCATGGGCTCGCGCGGGCCGCGCAGCCGCGTCCAGCCCGGTGCTGATGCACTGATCAAGGTGCGCCTCGATCTCGCCGAGTGCGCGCGTGGCGCCACCAAGCAGGTCACGGTCGATACCGCCATCCTGTGCGACCTCTGCCACGGATCCGGCGCCAACGGCGACTCCAAGCCAGTGCAGTGCGACACGTGCCGGGGCGCGGGCGAGATCCAATCGGTGCAGCGCAGCTTCCTCGGCCAGGTCATGACCAGCCGTCCCTGCCCCACGTGCAACGGCTTTGGCAGCATCATCCCCGACCCCTGCCGCAAGTGCAGCGGCGATGGGCGCGTGCGGGCCCGCCGGGACATCAGCGTGCGCATTCCCGCCGGGGTGGCCAGTGGCATGCGGGTCCGCCTGGCCAGCCAGGGCGAGGTCGGTACCGGTGGTGGCCCCGCTGGCGACCTGTACGTCGAGGTCGTCGAGCAGCCCCATGACACGTTCGTCCGCGATGGCGATGCCCTGCACTGCACCGCGCGCGTGCCCATGGTCGATGCCGCGCTCGGCACCACGGTCACGCTCGAGAGCCTCATCGACGGGCCGATCGAGATCGACGTCGAGGCAGGTACCCAGCCGGGCGCCGTGGCGACCGTTCCGCGCCAGGGCATGCCGCGGCTGCGCGCTGACAGCCGCGGAGACCTCTACGTGCACCTCGAGGTGGTCGTGCCGACCAAGCTTGATCACAAGCAGGCCGATCTGCTGCGCTCCTTCCGCGAGTCCCGGCATCGTGACACCGCGGAGGTCGTCACGAGCGGCTCCCACCATGGCAGCAAGATCTTCTCGAAGCTCCGAGACTTCGTGAGCGGTCACTAGCACCGTGGCCGCATCGATCTTCCATCTGGATGTCCTGCCCGACCACAACGGTGGGCTCGTCGTGCTCGCTGGCCCCGAGGGCCACCACGCTGCCACCGTCCGCCGCATGCGCGTGGGCGAGGAGCTCGTGCTCACTGACGGCGCGGGCGGCACTGCCCGGGGAATCGTGGAGCGCACCGCCAAGGACCTCGTCGAGATCCGCGTCACCGAGCGCGCGCAGGTGCCGCCGCACGGCCCCCGCATCACCATCGTCCAGGCCCTGCCCAAGTCGGAGCGATCCGAGCTGGCGGTGGAGCTGGTCACCGAGGCCGGGGCCGATGTGATCGTGCCGTGGTCGGCATCGCGCTGCGTGGCCCGGTGGGATGGCTTGAAGATGAAGAAGGGCGTGGACAAGTGGCGCAAGACCGCGTTCGCCGCGGCCAAGCAGGCGCGCCGCACCCACTTCCCCGAGGTGCGTGACCAGCACTCGTCGAAGCAGGTTGTCGAGCTCATCGAGTCCACCCTCGGTGCGGGCGGGATCGCACTGGTCCTCCACGAGTCCTCGATGCGCCACATCAATGACATTCCCCTCGCGGAGGCATCCGAGCTGCTGCTCGTCATTGGCCCCGAGGGGGGCGTGGCGCCGGAGGAGCTCGATCTCTTCGTGGGCGCGGGCGCTCGCTGCGCGCTGCTCGGGCCGACGGTCCTGCGTACCTCCACCGCCGGCGCGGTGGCGCTCGGTGCGCTCGGCGTGCTGACGTCCAAGTGGAGCACCACTCCTATCGACTGACACGGCAATCGACTAGCGCGGCTATCGATTGGGCCAGGTGGGCCCGGATCTCCACCGGCGGCCGTGCCCGCGCAGGATTCTCGCGCGACGCCGGGCGGCAACCCGGCATAGACTGAAGCCATCCGATCACGCGCTACGCGTGGTTCCCGCATCGCTACCAGGAAGCAGGTTCGCGACCCATCGTGTCGGCCCAGGACGATGACCAGAACACGTCGACCCCGTCGACGCCCATCCAGTCGGCGCGCGCTGCATTGGAGCGCTCGGTGCGCTCGAGCTTGCAGTTGCCGCCCCACACGGTGCTCCCGCTGCTCGGCTCGGCGGACGAGAACCTTCGCCTTCTCGAGCGCTTGCTCAACGCTGATATCCACGTGCGCGGCAACGAGGTGACCCTTACCGGCCATGCCTCGGACGTGGCGCTCGCCGAGCGCGTGCTCGATGAGCTGCTCACCATCGTGGGACGCGACCAGGCGCTCACCCTCGATGCCGTGGAGCGCAGTGTCGCGATGCTCACCGAGGGCACGCATGAGTCTCCCGCCGAGGTGCTCAGCCTCGATATCGTTTCCCGGCGCGGCAAAACGATCCGCCCGAAGACCGTGAACCAGAAGACCTATGTCGATGCGATCGACGAGTCCACGATCGTCTTCGGGGTCGGGCCCGCGGGCACGGGAAAGACGTACTTGGCCATGGCCAAGGCCGTGCAAGCGCTGCAGGCGAAGAATGTCACCCGGATCATCCTCACGCGTCCCGCTGTGGAGGCGGGGGAGCGGCTCGGGTTCCTGCCGGGCACCCTCAACGAGAAGATCGACCCGTACTTGCGGCCGCTGTACGACGCGCTGCATGACATGCTCGATCCCGATGCGATCCCCAAGCTCATGCAGGCCGGGGTGATCGAGGTGGCTCCGCTTGCCTATATGCGCGGCCGGACGCTCAATGACGCGTTCATCATCCTCGACGAGGCGCAGAACACGACTCCCGAGCAGATGAAGATGTTCCTCACCCGCCTCGGGTTCGGGTCGAAGATCGTCGTCACCGGTGACGTGACGCAGGTGGACCTGCCCTCGGGCACTCGTTCTGGCCTGCACGTGGCCTCCGAGATCCTGCAGGGCATCGACGGCATTGCTCGCATCGAGCTCACCAGCAAGGATGTGGTGCGCCACCGGCTCGTCTCCGACATCGTCGATGCCTACGCGCGGTTCGAGGATGCCGAGCGGTCCGCCGGGCCGCGGCCGGTGGGGGACGGTCCGCGCCGGCGTGGTCCCGATCACCGGTTGCCGCGCAGGTAGGAGCCGACCCCGGTGGGCGGTAGGGTATGAGCACCATCGGCAGCGCACCGCGCGCGGCACGAGAATCGGGCCAGCAGAACCATGAAAGGTAGCACCGCAGGGTGAGCATCGAAGTCAGCAACGAGAGTGGCGTGGCAGTACCGGCGAAGCGCCTGATGGCGGTGGCGCGATACGCCCTCGACCGGCTTGATGTGCACCCGGCGGCAGAGCTATCGATGGTCTTCGTGGACAAGGAAACCATGGCGGAGCTGCATGTCCAGTGGATGGATTTGCCTGGCCCCACGGATGTGATGTCGTTCCCGATGGACGAGCTGACGCCGGGCGGGCGGCCCGATGCGGCGGAGCCAGGTCCCGCGATGCTCGGCGATATCATCATCTGCCCCCAGGTGGCCGCGGAGCAGGCCGAGCAGGCCGGTCATTCGCCCGAGCACGAGCTCGCGGTCCTCACCGTGCACGGGGTTCTCCACCTGCTCGGCTACGACCATGCCGAGCCGGACGAGGAGAAAGAGATGTTTGGGCTGCAGAACCAGCTGCTCGCCGATTGGGTCTCGGCCCAGGAGGAGAAAGCGCGCAAGGCCGCGCAGGTCGAGCGTGACCGGCGGCTCCTCGGCAAGGTCGGCCTCCTCGACGACTCCTCGGATCGGTGACGGGACCGGCCACGGAAAGCCTCGACGCCATGCTGCTCGCCACCATTGCCCTTCTTGTCCTTCTCGGCGGAGTCTTTGCCGCCATCGATGCCGCCCTCAATACGCTATCGGTGGCGCGCGTCCAGGAGATCGCCGAATCGGGCGCCACCGGTTCCCGCGGTCTCCGCAGGCTCGTCGATGATCGCGCGGAGTACATCAACCTCGCCATCCTGCTGCGGGTGGTGTGCGAGATCGCCTCGACGGTACTGCTCGCGTCCCTGCTCCTCGACCGGCTCGAGACCCACTGGGCGCTCGTGCTCAGTGCCATCATCATGGTCGTCGTGTCCTACGTGCTCATCGGCGTGGGGCCGCGCACGCTGGGGCGCCAGCACGCCTACAGCGTCTCGGTGGCCGTCGCGATCCCGCTGCGTGTCCTGGGCACGCTGCTGGGTCCATTGATGCGCGGCATGATCCTGCTGGGCAACGCCGTCACGCCGGGCAAGGGTTTCCGGCACGGTCCGTTCACCTCGGAGATCGAGCTGCGCGAGCTGCTTGATCTCGCGCAGGAGCGGGGAGTCGTGGCGGCCGACGAGCATCGCATGATCCAGTCCGTGTTCGATCTGGGAGACACGATCGCGCGGGAGGTGATGGTGCCGCGCACCGAGATGGTGTGGATCGAGCAGGACAAGCACGCGGGCCAGGCGACCTCGCTGGCGATCCGCAGCGGGCACTCGCGGATCCCCGTGGTCGGTTCGAACGTCGACGACATCCGCGGTGTCGTCTACCTGAAGGACCTGGTGACCAAGACGTACACGGCGGTCGATGGCGGGCGGAGCGTCGTGGTGCGGGAGCTGATGCGCCCCGCGGTGTTCGTCCCCGACACCAAGCCGCTCGATGTGCTGCTCGCTGATATGCAGCGCGATCGCAACCATATGGTGGTGCTCGTCGATGAGTACGGCGGCGTGGCGGGCATCGTGACGATCGAGGACATCCTCGAGGAGATCGTGGGCGAGATCGCCGACGAGTACGATACGGACGAGACACCGCCCGTTGTCCCGCTCGAGGACGGCATGTTCCGCGTATCGGCTCGCATCTCCATCGATGATCTTGGCGAGCTGTTCGACGAACGGATCGAGGAGGATGTCGAGACCGTCGGCGGGCTGCTCGCCCACGAGCTCGGACGTGTCCCGCTGCCCGGCTCCGAGGTGCACATCAACGGCATCAGGCTGGTGGCCGAGGGTGGCAAGGATCTCCGCGGGAGGGTGCGTATCCATACCGTGCTCGCTAGCCGGGTCATCGAGGCCGACCCCGAGGTCACCGAGCATGAGGAAGAGCTCTCGGGCGCAGCCATGACAGATGCTGGCCGGAAGCCGGACAAGACAAAGGAACACCACCATGACCACTGACTTCCGATCCGGGTTCGTCTGCCTCGTGGGCCGTCCCAACACGGGCAAGTCCACCCTGACCAATGCGCTCGTGGGCGCCAAGATCGCGATCACCTCCTCGCGCCCGCAGACCACCCGGCACACCATTCGCGGCATCATCCACCGCGGGAACGGGCAGATCGTGATGGTCGACACCCCGGGCCTGCACCGCCCCCGCACGCTGCTCGGCCAGCGGCTCAACGACCTCGTGCGGGATACCTACGCCGAGGTCGATGCCGTGGGCGTGTGCATCCCCGCGAACGAGAAGATCGGCCCTGGTGATCGCTGGATCCTCGAGCAGCTCCAGGCGGTGGCCCCCCGCACACCTGTGATCGGGGTGGTCACCAAGATCGACAAGGTGTCCAAGGCCGAGGTGATCGAGCAACTCGTTGCTGTGTCCCAGCAGCTCGGGGACAAGGCCGAGGTGATCCCGGTATCGGCGAAGACCGGCGAGAACGTCGAGCGCTTCACCGAGCTGCTGCGCACGATGATGCCCGAGGGACCCGCGCTGTATCCCGAGGGGGAGCTCACCGACGAGCCCGAGATCGTGCTGATGGCCGAGCTCATCCGCGAGGCCGCGCTCGAGGGCGTGCGCGATGAGCTGCCCCACTCCCTCGCGGTGGTCATCGAGGAGCTCAAGGACAGCACGAACAAGAAGGGCCAGCCCGTGCTGACCATCTTCGCGAACCTCTACGTCGAGCGGCCCAGCCAGAAGTCCATCATCATCGGCAAGGGCGGTACCCGGCTGCGTGCGGTCGGCAGCGCGGCCCGGGCGCAGCTCGAGCGGATCTTCGGCACGAAGGTCTTCCTCGACATGCATGTCAAGGTTGCAAAGGATTGGCAACGCGATCCCAAACAGCTGGGAAAACTAGGCTTCTAGGACCAATGGGACAAGCTTGTCCGGGTGTCCCAGGACACACCCCCGGCAGAGGTTCATTGCGGCGATCAGCTCTGTTCACCTTTCGTTTGCCTACAGGCACTCCTCGTTCATTCGAACCGGATACGTTCACCTTGTTTGGCGGAACCGCTGAAAACGAGAACGAACTCTTCCAAGGAGAAAAGCATGGGCAAGTGGCGTTCCCTGATCGCCCTCGGCGCGACGGTGCCGGTCGTGGCATTCGGCGCGGCCTGCAGCAGTGATAACGGCGGCGGCGAGGGCTCGCTCAACGGCACCCTGACCGGTGCCGGTGCTACCTTCCCCAACCCTGTCTTCCAGGAGTGGGCTGCTTCCTACCAGCAGACCGAGCCCGGCGTGCGCATCAACTACCAGAGCATCGGCTCCGGCGGCGGCATCGAGCAGTTCCTGCGCCAGACCGTCGACTTCGGCTCCTCCGAGCGCTTCCTCACCGACCAGGCCCTCCAGGAGGCCTCTGACGGCCGCGGCTGCGAAGCCATCCAGTTCCCCGTCATCTTCGGTTCCGTGGCAATCGCGTTCAACGACCCCGCGCTCGACGGCATGGTCCTCACCCCTGAGGTGATCGCGGACATCTACGCGCGCGACATCACCAACTACAACGATCCGGCCATCGCGGAACTGAACCCGGACATGGATCTGCCCGACCTCAACATCATCCCCGTGCACCGCTCCGACGGCTCCGGCACGACCTTCGTGTTCTCCCACTTCCTCAACACCGAGGACGAGGACTGGGCCAGCGAGTTCGGCGAGGGCACCGAGATCCAGTGGGCCAACGGCACCATCGGTGGACAGGGCAACGAGGGCGTCTCCGGCCAGATCGAGCAGAACCGTGGCGCGCTCGGCTACGTGAACCAGGCCTACGCTCTCGAGCTGGGCATGCCGCAGGCGGCCGTCGTCAACTCCGATGGCAACGAGATCTACCCGACACTCGAGGCCACCACCGCGGCCTCCGAGGAAGCGGAGATCCCGGAGTCGTTCCAGTTCACCATCGATGGCATCGGTGGCGACGGGTACCCGATCACCGGCACCAACTGGATCTTCGCCTACGAGTGCGGCTACGAGGAGAACACTGCCGAGATGCTCAAGGACTACTGGACCTGGGTGCTCACCTCGGAGGAGGCTGACGAGCTCGCCCTCGAGCTCGGCTACGCCCCGATGGGTGACGGCCTCAAGGATCGCGTGCTCGAGCAGGTCGAGCGCATCAACTCGCAGAACTGAACGCAGTGACTGCTAGGCGGTAGAACCCCAGCGCGGTCGGTCATCGCCGACCGCGCTGGACCGCGTCCCCAGCACCACCCTTGCCCCGACGCAGACATACGGAGACAAGACCCCATGTCGGTACTCACACCACCTAGTGGTCCCGAGTTGCGAAACCGCTCGCGCGGCCGCTTCGCAGACCCCATATTCCGCTGGACGATGGCCATCGCGGCCACGACCGTCCTGATCATCCTCGCCATGATGGTCATCCGCACCACGCAGGACGCGTTGCCGATCTTCCAGAAGGAAGGCTTCTTCGGCTTCCTGTTCGGCCCCGACTGGGAGGCCGGGTACTCCCGCACCGAGATCACCGGCACCTACGGCGCCTGGCCGTTCATCTATGGAACCTTGGTCAGCGCGCTGATCGCCATCGTGATCGCCCTGCCGCTCGCCATCGCGGTCGCGCTGTTTCTCACCCAGCTCGCCCCGAACAAGCTCCGCGGCCCGCTCTCCTACAGCGTCGAGCTGCTCGCCGCGGTGCCCTCCATCATCTTCGGCATGTGGGGCTTCTTCTGGTTCATGCCCAACGTGCTGCGCCCCTTCGTGCTCGAGCCGCTCGCGGATACCTTCGGCTGGTTCTTCCTCCTCGAGGGCCCTGTCTTCGGCACCAGCTACCTCAGCGCTGGCATCGTGCTCGCCATCATGATCCTGCCGATCATGACCGCGATCTTCCGCGAGGTCTTCCTCGTCAACCCGATCGACCAGCAGCACGCTGCCTACGGTCTCGGGGCCACCCGCTTCGAGGTCATCCGCAAGGTCATCCTGCCCTCGAGCCTCTCGGGCATCGTCGGCGGCACCATGCTCGGGCTTGGCCGCGCGCTCGGCGAGACCGTCGCCGTCCTGTTCCTCATCGGCAGTACCCAGAAGGTCAGTACCAGCCTCGTGCAGGGTGGTGACTCCATGGCCGCGCACATCGCCGCGACCTTCCAGGACGCCGCCCCCGAGGCCATCCGGGGCCTCATGGCGATCGGTGTCGCGCTCTTCGTCGTCACCATGATCGTCAACGTTGTCGCTCGCATCATCGTATGGCGGCTCGGTCGCATGACGGGAGACTCAGCAGTATGACCACCCAGCTCGATAAACCAACCCCCGGCGCGGAGCATCGCAGCCTGCGCAACCGGGCCGGCAACGCCGGTCGGCGCACCATCTCGAACACGGTGTTCAGCAGCCTCCTCACCGCAGGCATGGCGATCGCCGCGATCCCCCTCGTGCTGATCGTCTCCTACATCGCCTACCGCGGCGCGGGCGTGATCGGCATCGAGTTCTTCACCGAGAACGAGCCCCCCTACACCCGCGAGGGCGGCGGCTACCTGGCCGGCTTCTTCGGAACGTTCTACATCACCGGGCTCGCCATCCTCATGGCCGTGCCGCTGGGCATCGCCACGGCGGTCTATCTCGTCGAATATGGCACGGGCAAGCTCTCCATGGTGGTCCGGTTCTTCACCGACGTCATGACCGGCATCCCCTCGATCTTCGTGGGCCTGTTCGTCTACGGCCTCTTGGTCTCGGGCTGGATCTCGCTCGGCTTCGGCACCTTCGCCGCGGCCGTCGCCATCGCGATCATCATGCTCCCGATCGTCACCCGCTCGGCCGAGGAAATGCTCAAGCTCGTCCCCGACGAGTGGCGCAATGCCTCGTATGGGCTCGGCGCGGGCAAGGCGCAGACCATCATGCGGACCGTGCTGCCTGCTGCGGCGCCGGGGCTGATCACCGGCTCCATGCTCGCGGTGGCTCGAGGCATCGGCGAGACCGCGCCGCTCATCCTCACCGCGCTCGGCTCCGTCTTCCTCGTCACAGCCTTCCAGGGCGATCCCCAGGCCGCCGTGCCGCTGCAGATCTACAACGGCGCCCGGCAGCCCTTCGAGGCGGGCCTCGAGCGCGCCTTCGGCGGAGCGCTCGCACTGTTCGGGCTCGTCCTGTTCATGATCATCGCAGCCCGCATCATCGGGGCCCGGGCCAACAAGCGGAAGTGATAACCATGACAGTCCAGGAAAAAGCAGCTTCGGCCACACCGACCGGCAGTGCCAAGGATCCGGTGTTCGAGATCGACCAGGTGTCGGTCAAGTACGGCAGCTTCACCGCTTTGCGCGATGTGAGCTTCACCATTGCCCGCAACGAGGTGACCGCGTTCATCGGACCCTCCGGCTGCGGCAAGTCCACGCTGCTCCGGTCGCTCAACCGCATGAACGATCTCGTGGCCGGCGCCAGCGTCGACGGCGAGATCCGCTTCAACGGCGAGAACATCTACGAGTCCGATATCGACGGGGGCGAGGTGCGCCGCCGCATCGGCATGGTCTTCCAGCGCCCCAACCCATTCCAGATGTCGATCTACGACAATGTCGCCTTCGGCCCCCGCCTCAACGGCTACAAGGGCAACATGGATGACCTCGTCGAGAAGTCCCTGCGGCGCGCTGGGCTCTGGGACGAGGTGCACAAAAAGCTCAAGGAAAGCGGCACTGCCATCTCCGGCGGGCAGCAGCAACGCCTGTGCATCGCGCGCGCGATCGCCGTCGAGCCCGAGGTGCTGCTGATGGACGAGCCCTGTTCAGCGCTCGATCCAATCGCTACCCTGAAGATCGAGGATCTGATCCGCGAGCTCGCCGAGTCATTCAGCATCGTGATCGTGACGCACAACATGCAGCAGGCAGCCCGCGTGTCCGACAAGACTGCGTTCTTCAGCGTCGAGGACGGGGACGGCGACCGCCGCGCGGGCGAGCTCGTGGAGTTCGCCAGCACCGACTACATCTTCACCAAGACCACCAACAAGCGGACCGAGGACTACATCAGTGGCCGCTTCGGCTGACGCCGAGTCACCGGACGGGCAGGAAACCCCGACCGTCCGGCCCGATTGGACCCACACCACGCGAGGAGCAAACCCCATGGCCCATGTGACGTCATCTGGAACGGATCTGTCCCACACCACCGACGCTGGCGCGAAGCCTGGCCTCCGCCTCGATCTGGGGCATGCCCGCCCAGCACGTTCCGCGAGCCGCAGCGGCCCCGCCATCACCTGCGATGACGTCCGGGTCTTCTACAAGAAGCACCTGGCCGTGCGCGATGTGAACATGACGTTCGCGCGCAACGAGGTCTCTGCCCTCATCGGTCCCTCGGGCTGCGGAAAGTCCACCGTGCTCCGGTCGCTCAACCGCATGAACGACCTCATCCCCGGCGCGCGCGTCGAGGGCATGGTCCGCTTCGAGGGCACCGACATCTACGGCGAGGGCGTCGACGCCACCGAGGTGCGCCGCCGCATCGGCATGGTCTTCCAGAAGCCCAACCCCTTCCCCAAGTCGATCTACGAGAACGTCGCCTACGGCCCGCGCGTGACCAACATGCAGGTCGACAACATGGATGACCTGGTCGAGGAAGCCCTCCGCAAGGCCGCGATCTGGGACGAGGTGAAGTCCAAGCTCAAGGACAGCGCCCTCGCGCTCTCCGGCGGGCAGCAGCAGCGCCTGTGCATCGCCCGGGCCATCGCCACCAAGCCCGAGGTCATCCTCATGGACGAGCCGTGCTCCGCGCTCGACCCCATCGCGACCCTCAAGATCGAGGACCTGATGGCCGATCTCGCCCAGGAGTTCACCATCGTCATCGTCACCCACAACATGCAGCAGGCCGCGCGCGTCTCGCAGCGCACCGCCTTCTTCACTGCCGAGGCTGATGACCATGGTGATCGCACCGGCCGCCTCATCGAGTACGACGACACCGCCAAGATCTTCTCCAACCCCAGCGATCAGCGCACCGAGGACTACATCTCCGGCCGCTTCGGCTGATGGTCCTTCCCCGCGCCGCTCGCCACAGGCAGGGCCCCGAGCAGAAAGTGAAGTGACAACGCGGTGGTGGCGAACATCGATGTCGCGTTCGTGGGCGCGCGCAAGCTATCCGAGCTCAGTGATCCAGCAACCGCCCGCCACCATCCGATGGTCCTCGTGGTCGACGATGACAAGGACGCCGTCACCGCGCTCGCCGAGGGCCTGCGCGGGCAGCCCTACACCGTCCAGGCGTGCCTCGAGCCCGCGGAGGCGCTGCTCATCGTCGGCAGGCTCCGGCCCGACCTCGTGGTGCTCGCCCCCGTCGGTGGCTTGATCAGCTCCTTGGAGTTCCTCGAGCTCGTGCGCCAGGGCGATCCCGACCTGCCGATCCTGGTCGCAGCGGCACCCAGCGACGGCGACTTCGTCGCCCGTGCCTCCACCGCGGCGAACATCGTGGTGCCCAAGCCCTACCGCACCCAGGAACTTGCCGTGATCGTGCAGTCCTACCTCAACAGCGTTGCCATCCACGAGGCCAGGCGCAGCACCATCGATCTCGGCAGGCTCCGCATCGACGGCGCGGCGCCCCAGATGTGGCTCGACGGTGACTGCGTGCGCCTGCCCCCGCGCGAGTACCTCCTGCTGCGCTACCTCGCCGAGCGCCCCGGCATGGTGGTGCCCCGCACCGAGCTCGTCCATGCGGTGTGGGGGAGCAATGCCACCAACAGCAATACCCTCACCGTCCACATCGCCCGGCTGCGCAAGCGCTTCGGCGATGACGAGCACGATCCCGAGTGGCTGCGCGCCATCCGCGGCCTCGGCTACCAGTTCCAGGTGCCCGAGCGGCACGCAGCGCCTCCCGCGCGTCGTGCGGTCCCGGCCCAGCGCGAGCCGCGGTGAACATGTCGTACCGCGATGGCACACTAGGTTCGTGAGGTTATACCGGGAACGCGCGATCGTGCTTCGCCAGCACAAGCTGGGCGAGGCTGACCGCATCCTCACCCTGCTCACCCGCGAGCACGGCATCGTCCGTGCCGTCGCGAAGGGCATCCGCCGCACCCGCTCCAAGTTCGGCGCGAGGCTGGAGCCCGGCAACCACGTCGATGTGCTGCTCTACCCCGGCCGCAACCTCGACATCGTCACCCAGGTGCAGGTGCTCGATGGGTTCGCCGCGGAGACCGTCACCGACTACGGCATCTATACCACCGCCTGCGCGATCCTCGAGACCGCCGAGCGCCTCGCGGGGGAGGAGCACGCACCCGCCCCGCGCCTCTTCCACCTCACCGTGGGCGCGCTGCGTGCCTTGGTCGCCGAGGAGCGCCCCACCGAGCTGATCCTCGACGCCTACCTGCTGCGCGCCATGGGCCTTGCCGGATGGGCGCCCGCCCTGTGGGATTGCGCGCGCTGCGGCACCAGCGGCCCGCACCGGGCCTTCCACGTCGCCGCGGGCGGAACCGTGTGCGTGGCCTGTCGCCCCGCCGGTGCCGCTACCCCCAGTGCAGAGGTGCTCGCCCTGATGGCCGCGCTCGTGCAAGGGCACTGGGACCACGCCCTCGCCACGACGCCCGCGGTGCGCAGCCAGGCCAGTGGACTCACCGCCGCGCACCTGCAATGGCACCTCGAGCGGCAACTGCGCACGCTGCCCCTCATCGAGCGAAACCGCCCTCACACCGGGCCCGCCCCGGACCCGGTCGGCGCGCCCGCCTAGACACCGCGGGTCCGGCCCGTGCGTCCCCGTTCCCAGGCCGCAGCGCCCGTCAGGCAAGATGAGAACCGTGGCACAGCGACGATCATCCTGGCGGAAGACTGCAGCAAGCGACGCGCGCGAGGTCCGCCCCCCGGACCCGCACCCCTCCGGCGCGACACCGCCCCGGCTGCCCGCCGAGTTCGTGCCCCGCCACGTCGCCCTCGTCATGGATGGCAACGGCCGCTGGGCCGAGCAACGTGGCCTGCCGCGCACCGAGGGCCACAAGCGCGGCGAGTCCGTCCTCATGGACGTCGTGTGCGGTTCCCTCGAGATCGGTGTCCAATGGCTGTCGGCCTACGCCTTCTCCACCGAGAACTGGCGCCGCAGCCCCGAGGAGGTCCGCTTCCTCATGGGGTTCAACCGCGACGTCATCCGGAACCGTCGCGACGAGATGCACGAGATGGGTGTGCGGGTGCGCTGGGCCGGGCGCAGGCCGAGGCTGTGGCGCAGCGTCATCCGCGAGCTCGAGATCGCCGAGGAGATGACCAAGGACAACACCAAGCTCACCCTCACCATGTGCGTCAACTACGGGGGCCGCGCGGAGATCGTCGACGCCGCCCGGGAGCTCGCCCGCAAGGCCGCCGCGGGGAAGCTCGACCCAGACCGCATCACCGAGGCCATGCTCGCCCGCCACCTCGACGAGCCGGACATGCCCGACGTCGATCTCTTCCTGCGGCCCTCCGGCGAGATGCGGACCTCCAACTTCCTGCTGTGGCAGTCCGCCTACGCCGAGTTCGTGTTCCAGGAGACCCTGTTCCCTGACTTCGACCGGCGCGACCTGTGGAACGCCTGCGTCGAGTACGCCAAGCGGGACCGCCGCTACGGAGGGGTCAACACCAGCTAGGGGCTCTGGGGCCGGGGCGTGCTCGCCCCTACCCGGCCGCGACAGTGCGAAGAACGACAGCTCCCGTGCTCGAGCCTGTCGTTTTTCGCACTGTCGCGGGGTACGAATCGCGGGGCATGGCGAGGCCTATCCCTTGCGCTGGCATTCCCCGCACACGCCAAAGATCTCCACGATGTGGGAGACGTCCGAGAACCCGTTCGCCTTCGCCACTGACGCGGTCCACTTCTCGACGACATCGCCGTGCACCTCCACGGTGTACCCGCACTCGCGGCAGACGACGTGATGGTGGTGCGAGCTCGAGCACCGGCGGTACATCGCCTCGCCAGTGTCGGTGCGCAGGACGTCGACCGCGCCCGTATCCGCCATGGACTGCAGGGTGCGGTAGACGGTGGTCAGCCCGATGGTCTCGCCACGCTGGCGCAGCACGTCGTGGAGCTCCTGGGCGGAGCGGAACTCGTCGACGTCGTCGAGCAGTGCAGTGATGGTGCTGCGCTGGCGGGTGGAGCGCACGCCGATGGTGGGCGCGGCGCGCTTGCCGGTGCTGGTGGGGGGGTTGGTGCTCATCGGGTTTCCTCCGAGTGTGCGATGGCGTCGGCGACGATGTGCGCGAGGTGGTCGTCGACGAGGCGGTACAGGACCTCGCGGCCGGAGCGCTCGCCCTCCACGACGCCCGCGGACTTGAGGATGCGCAAATGCTGGCTGATCAGTGGCTGGGTGACGCCGAGGGCGTCCTTGAGCTCGTGCACGCAGCGCTCGGACTCGCGCAGTTGCAGGACGATGCCGATGCGCACGGGCGCGGCCAGGGCGCGGAGGAGCTCGCCGGCGGCGATGAGGGTGCGCTGCGGGGGGAGCGGGGCCGCGGGCGTGGTCGGCTTGGTGTGCTCGACCTCGCTGCTGTCGTCGAAGATGCCGGTGCCGGTCAGGGTAAGCTCCTCACGATTAATGGAAACAATAACCATGATTATATGCACGGATGTGCATGTCAAGGCGCAAGCCTAGCGCAGCAGGCCGGGCCGGTTTAGCGTTCGTCCCAGCGTTGCCTAGACTGGCCGGGACTGAGAAGTCTCCCGGCTGGCCCCACAGTGCTGGCCGACAGCGCTGAAGAGATCAGTGACCTCGCGACAAGATGGAGTGCACCCCCAGTGGCAGGCAAGTCCAACCGTATCGACACGGTCGTCAACCTATGCAAGCGCCGCGGTCTCGTTTACCCCTGCGGCGAGATCTACGGCGGCACCCGCTCCGCCTGGGACTATGGCCCGCTCGGTGTCGAGCTCAAGGACAACATCAAGAAGCAGTGGTGGCGCAACATCGTCACTAGCCGCGATGACGTCGTTGGTCTCGACTCCTCGGTCATCCTGCCCCGCCAGGTCTGGGAGGCCTCCGGCCACGTCGATGTCTTCACCGACCCTCTCGTCGAGTCGCTGCACACCCACAAGCGCTACCGCGCCGACCATCTCATCGAGGCGTACGAGGCCAAGCACGGCCACCCGCCCGAAAACGGCCTCGCCGACATCAACGATCCCGACACCGGCCAGCCCGGCAAGTGGACCGAGCCGCGCGCCTTCTCCGGGCTCCTCAAGACCTTCCTCGGCCCCGTCGATGACGAGGAGGGCCTGCACTACCTGCGGCCCGAGACCGCCCAGGGAATCTTCGTCAACTTCGCCAACGTCATGACCTCCTCGCGCAAGAAGCCCCCGTTCGGCATCGGGCAGATCGGCAAGAGCTTCCGCAACGAGATCACCCCCGGCAACTTCATCTTCCGCACCCGCGAGTTCGAGCAGATGGAGATGGAGTTCTTCGTCGAGCCCGGAACCGACGAGGAATGGCACCAGTACTGGATCGACTACCGCCTCAAGTGGTACACCGACCTCGGCATCAACCCCGAGAACCTGCGCCTGTTCGAGCACCCCAAGGACAAGCTCTCGCACTACTCCAAGCGCACCGTCGACATCGAGTACCTCTTCGGCTTCTCCGGCAGCGGCTGGGGCGAGCTCGAGGGCGTCGCCAACCGCACCGACTACGACCTGAGCACCCACGCCAAGCACTCCGGTGTCGACCTGTCCTACTACGATCAGGCCACCGGAACCCGCTACACCCCCTTCGTCATCGAGCCCGCGGCCGGACTGACCCGCTCGCTCATGGCATTCCTTGTCGACGCCTACAGCGAGGACGAGGCGCCCAACTCGAAGGGCGGCGTGGACACCCGAGTCGTGCTGCGCCTCGATCGTCGCCTCGCCCCCGTCAAGGCCGCCGTGCTGCCGCTGAGCCGCAACGCTGACCTCACCCCCAAGGCCAAGGACCTCGCCGCCCAGTTGCGCCAGCACTGGAACGTCGAGTTCGATGACGCCGGAGCCATCGGTCGCCGCTACCGCCGCCAGGACGAGATCGGCACCCCGTTCTGCATCACCGTCGACTTCGACACCCTCGACGATCAGGCCGTCACCATCCGCGAGCGCGACACCATGACGCAGGAGCGCATCGCCCTCGACAAGGTCGAGGAATACCTGGCACAGCGCCTCATCGGGGTCTAGCTGCTAGCTGCCACTCGGCAGAGTCCCTGCGCGGAGCCCGCTTGGCTGGATCCGCGCAGGGACTTCTCGCATTGTGCGGGTCCGCGGCGGGGCGCCTATCGAGGTGCCGCCACCGCACGTCGCCCTCCCGACGCTGCGTTCGCCCTCCCGTCGCCAAACGCACCGGAAACTGTTCGACACGCCGGGGTGACACGCCGGTTCGAGAGTGGTTTCTATCGCGTTTGCCGGGGTCGGCGCCCAGCCACCGCCGAAGCCCAGCCACCCGCCAACCGGAAGCCCTAGCCCGGCCACACCCCGGAGCTGCCGCGGCGGTGGCTGCCCACGAGATGTGTATCGATCACCCCGATCGCCTCCATGAGCGCATGCATCGTGGTGGGCCCGACAAACCGGAACCCGCGCCGCTTGAGCTCGCGGCTCAGTGCCACGGACTCGGGCGAAGTGGTCGGGATCTCGGCGAGAGCGCGCGGCGCGGGGGTACGCGAGGGCTGGAACGACCAGACCAGGATGGGCAGCCCGGGCTCGAGCAGGGGAGCGCGGACCTGGCGCTTCCCAAGCGAATTGAGCGCGGGATCGTCGCGGAGCGCGAGGGTGGCGCGGGCATTGGCGATGGTGGCCTCGATCTTGCGGCGATTGCGCACGATCCGCGCGTCGCCCATGAGCCGGTCTATATCGCGCTGGTCGAATCCCGCGACCGCTTCGGACTCGAAGCTTGCGAACGCCTCGCGGAAGGCGGGGCGCTTGCAGAGGATGGTCGCCCAGGACAGGCCCGACTGGAAGCCTTCGAGGCAGAGCCGCTCGAGCACGCCCCGCTCGGTGGTGACGGGCACGCCCCATTCGGTGTCGTAGTAATCGCGCAGCAACTCGTCGCGGGCGGCCCACGGCGGGCGGGCGAGTCCATCCGGGCCGAGGACGAGGTCGTTGGCCGGTTTCATCCAGGCAGTCCCGTCATGCGGAGCGTCATGTTGATGCGCCCGGTCTCGAGGCCGCAGCCCGGCGGGGCGGTGCCGGGGTGGATGCGGGTGACGCCGTGGTAGGCGAGCCGTGCCGCGCCCTCGAAGACGAATGCGTCCCCGGAGGCGAGCGGGATGTCCACGTAGGGGCGAGCACGGGTGCGGGTGTTGCCGAACCGGAAGGTGCAGGTATCCCCGATGGAGAGGGAAACGACGGCGGCGTGGGCGTGCTCGCCCTTGTCCTGGTGCATGCCCATGCGGGCATCGACCGAGTAGTAGTTCGCGAGGATGACGTCGGGCTCGTAGTCGGGAGCGGGCTTGCCGCGGGCGGCGGCGACGGCAGCCCGGCCGAGGCGTATGGCCCACTCGGGGACGGGCAGAACCTGCTGGCCGTTGACGTCGATCGCTTGACGGCGGTATCCGGTGGGGGTCCAGTGCCAGCCCAGGCACACCATGCGGGTGGACATGCGGTTGCCGCGGATCAGTGGCGAGGAAACAGGGACGGGCCCCTCGGCCCAGGCCCGGAACTGGTTCGCCAGCCATCGCTGCTGGTGCGGAGCGAGCCATCCAGGCAGCCAGGTGGCACCCTCCGCGACGGGGACGGTGCTGGTATCGAGCAGGTCAGGGAACTCGTCAGTCATGCTCGAGCTCCAGCAGGAGGGTCTTGGCGTCGAGCCCGCCGAGGTAGCCACCAAGAGTGCCATCGCTGCGCAGCACGCGGTGGCAGGGCACCACGATGGGCAGGGGGTTGGTGGCGCACGCGGTGCCAACGGCCCGGACGGCGCGCGCATTGCCCACGGCCTCGGCGACTTCCTTGTAGGAGCTGGTGCGCCCGTAGGCGATATGGGGCAGGTATTCCTGCACGGTGCGGCGGAATCCGGTGGTCAGCGACCAGTCGAGCGGGATCGTGAAGGTGGTGCGACGGCGGTCGAAGAACTCGTCGAGCTCGCGGCGGACGTCGTCGAGGACGCGGGGGCTGGTGAGGATGCGCGGGCCGAGCGTTCGGGAGAGCCGCTCGAGCACGGCATCGTGGTCCTCGCTGGCGAAGGCGATGCGAGCGAGGCCGGCGGGTGTGGCGGCGAGCAACAGCTCGCCCACGGGGGTGTCGGTGGTGCAGATGGCGACGTCGAGCAGCTCGTCGCGGGCGGCCTGCTGGGCGAGCCGGTCGCGGAGCGCGGAGAGGTGCGCGGAGCTGGTACCGGAGAGCGTTCGCAGGAGCTCCGGGGGCAGCATCTCGGGGGGCTGGTTCATCGGACGTCCTCGGTGGTGGCAAGCGTGCGGCGGAGGGTGGCGATGCCGTCCGCGGCGGCGCGGCGGGCTGCGGCCGCGGTTCCGCCGGTGATGGTGGCGATGTCGGAGTAGGGGAGCCCGGCGAGGTAGCGGTAGGCAAGCACCTGCCGCTGCCGGGGTGGCAGCGCGGCGACCTGTTGCCAGATGCCAGTGTCGGCACTGTCGGGTAGATGGTGCGGTGGCGGCTCGGGCACCTCTGCGAGGGGGACGGGTCGCCGGTGCCGGGAGCGGACCACGTCGATGGCCTTGCGGTGCGCGATGGTGACCAGCCACGCCTCGGTGTTGGCGTCGGCGGGCAGCTGCGGGTAGGCGCGCAGCGCGGAGAGGAACGTCTCGGACCAGGCATCGTCAGCATCGGCGCCAGGGCCGAGCAGGGCACGGCATACGCGGAGCACCATCGGGCCGTGCTGTTCCACGACGTTCTCGAAGGGCGGCGCGATGCGCGATCGGGTGGACATCACCAAGGTAGACGCGCGGGGCGCGCAGGATGTGAGGTGAGGCTGGTCACGGCGCGGGCCACCATCGGTCAATGCGGGCGAGGGAGCGATCCGTGCCTAGCTCGTCGCGGTCCGCGGTGGCGATCGCATAGTGCGCGAGGCAGGCAGCCAGCACTTCCGGCGGAACCCGGAAGCGGCGGGTGTCGAGGTCGATGATCGGGACCACCGCGACGCGGTCGATGCGCCACAGCCGGACGGTGTAGGCGTGCTCCCACTTCTTGCCGGGGTCCCCGATCAGCTGGATGCCATGGTGCCGATCCTCGAATACGGGCTGCGCCACGAGCAGGGTGCGCCAGGGCATCGTGGACTCGAAGCTCCAGCCTCGGTGATGCACGCCTCCGGCGGAGAGATCGAGGTGCCCGGCGGCGAGCGCTCCGGTCGCGGCGGCGAGCACGTAGGAGCCGAAGAAGCCGGCGAGCAGCACATAGATGAGCACCCCGAGCAGGCCTTCGCTGCCGGTGGTGGCGTAGTGATCGATCGCGGAGATGGCGAACGCGAGGGCGAGCGCGCTCATGATGGCGGTGCGCAGGTGGAAAAGGGTCGCGGACTGGCGGATACGGGTCACCGGGGTGCCATCCCGGTTGGTGGTGGCAACGATGTCATGGTGCTCGCGCTCGGGGCGGATGCTGCGCACCACCAGGTAGGTGGCTGTCAGGCCAAGGGCGGTCGTGAAGAGCAGGCCGATCGCCAGGACCACGAGCTTGCCGTCGGCGAGCCCGGCGATTCCTGTCCCGAGGGCAGCGGCGGCGAGGAGGCCGAGCAGGATGATGCCAAGCCACGTCCGTCCCAGGGGTGCGGTGCTCGGCCACTCCGGTGGCCAGGGTGCTCGGGTGGTGTCGTTCACGAAGCTCCTTCGGATCAGTGCCACCGATCTTAGAAGCGGCCGCCGGTGCCGCGCCGCCCGGAAGTGCGGGGGCCACCGAACGAGCGGGTCTGCGCGGCCCGGCCATGTCGGCGCGCGGGCCGGGCGGCCCTGCTGGGCTTGCTGCGGTTCTGCATCCCGTGGGCGAGCGCGCCACCAAGCACCCCGCCGAGGACAGCGCCGGTCGCGGGATTGCGGGACTGCCGGAACGTCGCTCCACCGCCAGGGGTGTATCCGAACGCGCGCTGCTGCTGGCCTTCCCAGGTGCGGACCTCGTTCTGGGCCTCGGCGAGGGCTTGCTGGGCCAGTTGCATCGCGGCGCGCGCGAGGTTGATCGCCGCGATCGGGTCGGTCGACGACTTCGCCTCGGCCTCGGCGAGATGCCGGTGGGCCTCGGAGAGGCGGGTGCGGGGCTGCGCGCCCACCGCGCCGCGCCGGGTGGAGATGTAGTCCTGCGTCGCAGTGACGTTGGCCCGGGCGGCAGCGAGGTCGTTCGCCAGCGCGCGGGCGGCATGCTGGCGGCGCCGCTCGTTCTCGCTGGCCTCGTCGAGCACATCATCGAGGGCATCGTCGGCGAGCACGATGTGCTTCATGCTGCCGAGGGGATCACTGCCCTGGGCGCGGCGCGCGTGCGCGAGGGCCGCTTCGGCACGGGCGCGTGCTTCCGCGAGCCGGGTGCCGCCGCTACTGGCGAGGCGATCGGCCGCTGCGATGTCGCGCTCGAGATCCGCCATCGCGGCCGGCAGCTTGTTGATCGCGGAGCGGATGTCGTTCTCGGCGTTCTCCACTCCGGCGATCAGGGCGCTGGCGTGGCTGACCGCGGACTCGGCCGCACGGACCTGGGCGACAGCGCCTTCAGCGTCGCCGCGGCCGAGGGCCTCGTGGCCCTTGCTGCTTGCTGATTCCGCGAGCTGCAGATGGTCACGGGCGAGGCCGGTGTTGGTGTTGATCGACGCCAGTGCCTCGGGGGCGAATTGCTCCTTGAGGGCGGCGAGCGCCTTTTCCGCCTCGGGGAGGCGCACGCTGATCGTGACGATGTCGCGGGCCACGGCGTCGAGCTTGTCCGGTGCCTGGACGAGAAGATCACGCTTCTCGTCGAATGCCTCGACCTGATCGTCGAGGGCAGCGTCGGCGCGCGCGCAGAGCGTCACGAGATCCACGAGCATGGCATGGCGCTGCAGCATCGGGATGCCGGTGCCGGTATCAAGCTGCTGGCGCAGCTGGAATGCTCGCACGAGATCGTTGCTGGCGGCATCCACGGCGGCGCGGAAGCTCGCGGCGCCACGGTCACCGAACTCGTCGGCGGCGCGCGCGAGCTCCTCGGCGCTGGAGCTGATGGCGTTGTCGGTCTCGACGAGCATGGTGCGCGAGAGCGGGTCGAGGACTGTCACGGGCTGCTGCGCCACGATCGCCCGATTGGTCAGGTCGAGCCCCGCGAGCCGCGCCGCTTGCTGGCTGGCGCTGGACCTGCGGCGGCGCACGAGGAGCACGGCGAGCACAGCGATGCCCGCGATCACACCGACCACGATGACAAGTCCCGCCGCGCCGCCGCTGGTGGAGGGTGCCGCGGCCCGCTCGAGCCCGCTGGCCGCCCCGATCGCCGCGGCGGCCCACCGGTCCGCCGCGAGGTGCGGCTCGATATCGTCACGGGCGATCGCCTGCTCCTCCGCGCTGGTCACGCGGGTGAGTGCCGACGCCAGGTCCAGGTAGTAGTCGCGATCGCCGACTGCCACGGCGAGCAGGACATCCTCGTCGCCCAGCCTGCTCAGCTCTGCCACGCTGTCTGTCCAGGCGCTGCCCTCGATGCCGGAGAAACTGTCGGTGAGCACCACCCACAACCGGATGCCACGCGTATCGGAGAGCGTGTTCATCGCCTCCCGCACCGCGGCTGTCTCCTCGGCGGTCAGCACGGCGGCGTTGTCGGTGATGCGATCACGCAGCTCGAATGGTTGCTCGGCATGGGCGATCGAGAGACCCGGCCCGAGGGCGACGCCCGGGGCGATCACGAGCAGCAGGGCGAGCAGCGCAGCCCATGCTGTGCGGCGAGGACCTGTGCGGACGGCAGGGCGCGGGCGATGCATGGCGTTGAATCTAGTCGATATGCCTGACGGGTGAAGGACGTCACTCTCCGCGGACCGTGCAAGCTGGCACACTGGTGGACGCGGACCCCGCAGCGGGCGCGCTGGCATGGTGGCGAGGCAGGAGGAACGCGACAGTGATCCTACGGTGGATCGGTCGGATCGTGATCGGGGCAATCCTGATCGCGCTGGTCGTCGTGCTCGGCACCGCGGGGCGGGTGTGGCAGGTAGCCCGGACGACCGACACCGGGCCCGCTGATGCGATCGTCGTCCTCGGCGCGGCCCAGTACAACGGCGTTCCCACCGATGTGTTCCAGGCTCGTCTTGATCAGGCGGCATCGTTGTACCGCGAGGGTGCAGCGCCGCTCATCGTCACTGTCGGCGGAAAGCTCGAGGGCGATGCGTTCACCGAGGCCGGGGCCGGTCGCGACTACCTGATCGAGCAGGACATCCCCGCAGCCCATGTCCTTGCCGTGGAGGAGGGCAGCGACACCCTCAAGAGCGTCGATGCTGTCGCCCGCGAGCTCGTCGAGCGTGGCCTCGGCTCGATCATCATCACCACCGACCCCTGGCACAGCCTGCGCACCCGCATCATGGCCAACGACGCCGGGCTCGACGCGACCACGGCCCCGGTACGATCCGGTCCTGCCGTGTGGACCCGCGAGTCCCAGGTCAAGGGAATAGCGCGAGAGACCGCGGCCCTGCTCTACTACCAGGTGACGCACTCTTCGCTGGACCTGCCGTACGCGCCCAGCCTGTAGGAGCGCGAGCTCCCCGAGACCGAGGACGGTGCATCATGACGCAACGCCGTTACATCTATGCCGACCATGACCTCGAGCGCAGGGTCGACGAGGCGCCGAAGCGCTCCGCCCTGCCCGGGGCAACCTCGACGCACCGGGGACAGTTCAGCCGCGACCGCGCGCGGGTACTGCATTCCGCGGCGCTGCGCCGCCTCGCCGACAAGACACAGGTGGTGGGCCCGGGGGAGGGCGATACGCCGCGCACCCGCTTGACCCATTCGATGGAGGTCGCGCAGATCGGACGCAGCATCGCCGATGGGCTCGGTGCCGACCCGGACCTCTGTGATCTCGCGGGCCTCGCGCATGATCTCGGTCATCCCCCCTACGGGCACAACGGCGAGCGGGCCCTCGAGGAGGTCGCTGAGGGTTGCGGCGGATTCGAGGGCAATGCCCAGAGCCTCCGCATCCTTGCCCGCCTCGAGCCGAAGGTGCTCGATGAGGAGGGGCGCAGCGTGGGCCTCAACCTGACGCGGGCCTCGCTCGACGCGGCGACGAAGTATCCCTGGACAGCCTCGTCCGCCCCGGGTGGCTCCCGGAAGTTCGGTGCCTACGATGACGATGCCGCGACCCTGGCCTGGCTGCGCGATGGCGCTCCTGGTGCCGAGCGCGCCCTCGAGGCACAGATCATGGACTGGTCCGATGACGTCGCCTACTCGGTGCATGACGTCGAGGACGGCGTGATCGAGGGCAGGCTGGACCTGCGGGCGCTCACCGACCCCACCGAGCAGCGTGACCTCGCCGAGGTCGGGTGCCGCGAGTTCGGGTTCGCCGACCCCGCTGTGCTCGTGGAGGCCGCCAACCGGCTCGCGGCACTGCCAGTGGTCGAGGCGGTCGGCAAGTATGACGGCACGCTCGGCAGCTCGGTCGCGATGAAGACCATGACCAGCGAGCTCGTGGGACGTTTCGCCTCCGCCGCGATCCTCGCCACGCGCTCGGCCGCGGCGGACGGGCCCATCGGCCGCTATGCCAGCGGCCTGCGGATCCCGCCCGTCGTGGAGGCAGAGGTGATCCTGCTCAAGACAATGGCCCTGCGCTATGTGATGACCAATCCGCAGCACCGGGCCGGGCAGGAGCGCGAGCGCGATCGCATCCACCGCGTCGCCCAGTACCTCCTGCACACCGCGCCCGTGGGCCTCGATGCGCTGTTCGTCCCGGCCTGGGACAACGCGGCCGACGACGCCGCCAGGATGCGCGTCATCGTCGACCAGATCGCCTCCTACACCGAGCACCGGCTCGAGCGGGTCGACAAGTCCAGCCGCGGCGCACAGGCGGCCTGGGGCTAGCAGCGCGCGGTCGGCAATCCGCGCGCCGGGCCGTACACTCGTCGCGTGGCTGGCCGTATCCCTGACAGAGACATCGCGGCGATCCGCGAGCGCATCGCGATCGACGAGCTGATCGGCGAGTACGTGTCCCTCCGTCGCGTCGGATCGTCGATGAAGGGACTGTGCCCGTTCCACGACGAGAAGACCCCGTCGTTCCATGTGCGCCCCAGCCACGGGCACTTCCACTGCTTCGGCTGCGGCGAGGGCGGCGATGTCTACTCGTTCCTGCAGAAGATCGAGCACGTCAGTTTCGCCGAGGCCGTCGAGCAGCTCGCTGACCGGGTCGGCTACCGCATCAGCTACGAGGGCGGCGGCACCTCCGTGCAGCGCGACCGTGGCACCCGCGCCCGCCTGGTCGCCGCCAACGCCGCCGCGCAGGAGTTCTACGAGCAGCAGCTGCTCTCCCCGGAGGCCGAGACCGCCCGCCGCTACCTCGCCGAGCGCGATTTCGACCAGGCCGCGGCGGGACGCTTCGGGTGCGGGTACGCGCCATCGGGCTGGGACACCCTCACCAAGCACCTGCTGCGCAATGGCTTCGAGTTCAAGGAGCTCGAGGCGGCGGGACTGTCCCGCGAGGGCAAGCGCGGACCCATGGACCGGTTCCACCGGCGCCTCGTGTGGCCCATCCGCAACCTCTCCGGCGACGTCATCGGTTTCGGCGCGCGCAAGATCTTCGAGGACGACCCCCAGGCCAAGTACCTGAACACCCCCGAGACGATGCTCTACAAGAAGTCCAACGTCCTGTTCGGGCTCGATCTCGCCAAGCGCGACATCGCCCGCCAGCACCAGGCAGTGATCGTCGAGGGCTACACCGACGTGATGGCGCTGCACCTCGCGGGCATCACCACCGCCGTCGCGGCCTGCGGCACCGCGTTCGGCGACGAGCACACCTCGGTGCTGCGGCGCCTGCTGATGGACGACGACTACTTCCGCGGCGAGATGATCTTCACCTTCGACGGCGACGAGGCTGGCCGCAACGCCGCCCTCAAGGCGTTCGACGGCGACCAGAAGATCACCGGCCGGACCTTCGTCGCCATCGCCCCCGATGGAATGGACCCCTGCGACCTGCGCAAGGAACGTGGTGATGCCGCCGTCCGGGATCTCATCGCCCAGCGCACACCGATGTTCGCGTTCGCCGTGCAATCCATCCTCGCCGAGCATGATCTCGACACCCCCGAGGGCCGCGTCGAGGCGCTGCGGCGCACCGTGCCCATCGTCGCGCGCATCAAGGACAGCGCTCTGCGCGATGACTACGCCCGGCAGCTCGCCGAATGGGTCGGCTGGGACAAGGTGGCGCAGGTCCGCAAGCGCGTGCGCGAGGAAGCACAGCACGCCCGCTCCACGGCCACGACAACGACCACCAGCCACCAGGACAAGCGGACCAAGGCGCCTGGTCCGGAGGAGGCCACGAGCGCTCCCGCCGCCCCGCGCATGCCAGCCCCGCGCGACCCCGCCCTCTGGCCCGAGCGGGAAGCGCTCAAGGCCGCGCTGCAATACCCCGCCATCGCGGGAACGATCTTCGCCGCGCTGCCCGACGAGACCTTCACCCACCCCGCCTACCACACAGTTCACGAAGCAATCCTCAACGCGGGCGGCACCACTGCCGGGATCAGTGGAGCGGACTGGATCACCGCGGTGACCGCCAGCCTCGACACTCCCTACATCCGGCTCGTCTCCGAGCTTGCCATCGAGAACATGCCCGTCGACGAGGACGCCGTGCCCCGCTACATCGGCGGCGTTCTCGCCCGGCTCCAGGAAGTGTGGGTCGGCGGCCAGATCGCCGAGCTCAAGTCCCGGCTGCAACGCATGTCACCCACCGAGGACCCTGACGCCTACCACGGCCTGTTCGGCGACCTCGTGGCGCTCGAGGAGTACCGGCGCAGCCTGCTGACCAAGGCCGTGGGCGACGCCGACCCCGCCATCAGCGGCTACTGAGCTCGCGGGGAACCCTGCGGGGCATAGACCGAGGTGGTCTCGTCGATCTCCGCGACGCGCTCGAGCTGGGGCGCGGTCGAGAGCGCCTCGGAGAGCTTCTGGCGTCCCACTGCGACAGCCTTCTTGGTCGCGGGGCTCGTCGCGATGGTGCGCGCGACCCGGTTGAGCTGCTCGTACCGCTCGCGTCCCGCTCGAGTACCCAGCACATAGCCGGCAGCCACGCCTACAACAACACCAATCATCCGCCAAGCCTCCCGAGGCTCCCGTTGCTCGTTCATCCGACCGCCCCCATCTTGCCCTAGCGAGAGGCCATAATCCGGTCGGGACACAACTTCGCAGCTCATCGACTGAATCACGAACCGGTTGGCGCAACCGCCCCCCGATGCGCTATTGTCGTCAAGGCCTGCAAGCAGGCAATGAACGGTCCTCCGTAGCTCAATTGGCAGAGCATCCGACTGTTAATCGGACGGTTGCTGGTTCGAGTCCAGCCGGAGGAGCACGCCATCAGGCCCCTCAATGCACTGAGGGGCCTGATTCGTTGTGTAAGGTAAGTCTGCCTTCGAGGGGCGGTAGCTCAGTCGGTTAGAGCCGCGGACTCATAATCCGCTGGTCGCGGGTTCGAGCCCCGCCCGCCCCACTTTCAATCCCAGCCGCTCAAGCCGGATAGATCCGTGTCTCGGTCGCTTTGACCACGAGCTGGACTTCCACGCCGGGCGCGAGATCGAGCTCGGTCGCGGCGGTGGGCGTGATGTCGGCCATCAGGCCGGGTTGCTCGTTGGTGTCGTGGCCGGTGATGCGGATGAGGTCGCCGCGATGCTCATGCCCAGCGACTGTGACGGTGAAGTGGTTCCGGGGGCTGCCGTGGGGCAGCTGGGTGTAGACCGCGACCGCCGATGGAGAGAACACGGCTACCGCTTGGCTTCCGGCGGGTAGCGATTCCGCCGCGATCCCGTAGACATGCTGGCCTGTCGCAGTGCGCAGGCATCCGGGCTCGCTGACGCGGCCGAAACAGATATTGACGCCCGCGATGCGCGCTCCGAAGCTGCTGCGGGGGTGCGAGAGAACGGTGTGGACGCTGCCGTCCTCGACGATGCGGCCGTTGTCGACGATGATCGCTCGGTCAGCGAGGCCTAGCGCGTCGAGCGGGTCGTGGGTGACAAGGATCGCTGTGCGCCGTGCTTCGCGGAGGACCCTGCGCAGCAGTGATCGCAACGCTGGTGCCGCCGCGACGTCGAGCGCGGCCATGGGTTCATCGAGCAGCAGCAGTTCCGGATCGGCAGCGAGCGCCCGGGCCACGGCGATCCGTTGTGCCTGGCCGCCGGAGAGCTGCCTGGGCCTGCGCGCGGCGAGATCCAGCGCATCGACTTCCTCGAGCCACCGGGCGGCGATCCCGCGTGACCCGGACCGGTTCGAACCAGTGCTGCGAGGTGCGAAAGCGACATTGTCGATCACCGTCATGTGCGGGAACAACAGTGGCTGCTGCGCGAGCAACGCGATGCGGCGCCGATGCGGCGGAACACCGTCGAGGATCCGGCCGCCCAGCTCGATGTGGGAAACCGACGGTTGGTGCAGCCCGGCGATCGAGTTGAGCAGCGTCGATTTGCCAGCCCCGTTTGGCCCGAGGATCGCCGTCACTGTTCCCGCTGCGACATTGAGCTCGGCCTCGACGCCGCGGGCCGGATCGCTCACCCGCGCGCGCAGGCTCGTCATGATGGCCGTCCGCGACGGTAGACCGACGCCACGATCACGACGGCGACGGCGACGAGGACCAGCGAAAGCGCTACCGCCGCATCGGGATCGGTCTCGCGCTGCAGGTAGATCTCCAGCGGCAGGGTGCGGGTTACTCCTTGCAGGCTGCCAGCGAAGGTGAGGGTGGCGCCGAACTCGCCGAGCGCCCGCGCGAACGCCAGCACGGTGCCGGAGAGCAGCCCGGGCAGGACGAGCGGGATGGTCACGCGGCGCAGCACCGTGGTGGGGCGGGCGCCGAGCGTCGAGGCGATGGCCTCGTAGCGGGTTCCTGCGGTTCGCAGGGCGCCCTCGAGGCTGAGCACGAGGAATGGCATGGCGACAAATGTTTGCGCGAGCACGACGGCGGTGGTGGTGAAAGCGATGCGTATCCCGAGTGCCTCGAGGTGCTCGCCGAGGAGTCCCTGGCGGCCGAACGCATAGAGCAGCGCGATTCCCCCCACGACCGGGGGAAGGACCAGAGGCAGCAGGATCAGGGCCCGGACCAGGCGCAGCCCGGGGAACGAGCCGCGTGCCAGGACGAGCGCCATCGGGGTGCCGAGGATGAGGCACAGCACGGTGCTCGCGGTGGCGGTGCGCAGGCTCAGGCCCAGCGCGGCGAGCGAGGACTCGGAGGTGATGAGGCTGATGAACCGGGGCCACTCGACGACGCTGGCGAGCGCGATGACGGGAACGAGGATGAAGAGCGCTCCCGCCGTAGCAGGAATGATGATCCAACGTGGCATCACGGGCGCGGTGTCTCCACGATCACGGTTGTTGCCTTGACGACGGCCACCGCGATGCTGCCCGGTTCGAGCCCAAGCTCATGGACGGACTCAGTGCTCATCAGGGACACGATGGTGAATGGTCCGCATTGCATCTCCACCTGCGACATGACGGTGTCGGAGGTGACGCGGGTGACGAGGCCGGTAAGCCGGTTGCGCGCGGAGCTGCCGATGCCGATCGGATCGGTGGGGGCCGCGGCGTGCGATCGCGCGAACTCCGCGAGCGCCGGTCCGTCTATCACTTTGCGTCCTGATCGGTCCTTGCGGCTCTCGAGGGTGCCGCTGTCGATCCAGCGTCGCACGGTGTCGTCGCTGACGCCGAGGAGCTCTGCCGCTTGCCGGATTCTGACTGCCACCACACGGACGATCCTAGCTGCAGCGGGCTATTGTGGCGCATGCACGGAGAAAATCAGCATATGGTTCCGTTTCTGCGGAAAGTGGGCAGTGTGAGACGAGTACTGGCGGGTTCGCTCGCGTGCGTGGCGATGGGCATCAGCGGATGCGCGGAGCAGGCCGGAACCGGGGACCGGGTCACGGTATTCGCGGCCGCGTCCCTGCATTCGTCGTTCACCGAGCTCGCCGCGGCCTTCGAGGCCCAGAATCCTGGAATCGATGTCGAGCTAAGCTTCGCAGGCTCCTCGGATCTCGCGGCCCAGCTGATCGCGGGCGCCCCCGCGGACGTGTTCGCCTCCGCGAACGAGGCCAACATGCAAAAGGTCGTGGACGCCGGCCTCATCACCGGGGAGCCGGTTCCCTTTGCCGCGAACGTGCTGACGATCATCGCCGCGCCGGGTAACCCGAAAGCCATCGAGTCGCTCGCTGACCTCGCTGATCCGGCGTTGCTGGTCGTGACCTGCGCGCCACAGGTGCCGTGCGGAGCTGCCGCGGAGACGGCCACCGAGGATGCGGGAATCACCCTCAGCCCCGTCAGCGAGGAATCGTCGGTGGCGGGCGTGCTCGCCAAGGTGACGTCCGGCCAGGCGGATGCTGGGCTCGTCTATGTCACCGACGCTGCTGCTGTTGGGGGCGCGGTTTCCGCAATAGCATTTCCCGAGGCCGAGTCAGCCGCGAATACCTACCCGGTGGCGGTGCTCGAACACGCAGAGAACCAGGCCGCCCGGGAGTTCGTGGACATGCTCACGGGGGAGGCCGGGCAGCAAGTGATGGCTGAGGCCGGGTTCCGGGTGCCCTAGCGAAGCGCGTCGAAAGTAGGCGCGGTGACTCCCAGAATGAGGTGGGTGACGTCGTCGGTGAGGTCGGCGATGGTGCCGGGCTCGTGATGAACGAGGTGATCAACGATCATTTCCATGACACCGCCAACGATGCCGCGCACGACGATGAGGTCCAGGCGCGGCAGGGCGGGGGCGAGTCTCCCGCGCAAGTGTTGCAGTGGTTGGTCGAGCATCGCGGTGAACTGAGTGATCGCGGCAGCACGGCGCCGGCGTACATCATCGCCCGCACCGAGGACCTCGAGGAAGAACATGCGTGCCCCGGCGGGATAGGCGCCGAGGAGGGTGAGCAGTGCTCGAACGAGCTCGCGCAGTTCCTGCGGCGAGGAGAGCGCGTTATTGCTCGCCGTCATGCCGGCGTCGCGGAGGAAGGTATCGAAGGCGCTGTAGGCGGCGACGATGACGGCTTCCTTGGTGTCGAATAGCTCGTAGAACGTCTTGCGGGATACGCCGGCGCGCTTGACGATGTCGAGAACAGTGGTGGCAGCGTAGCCACGGGAGGCGAACAGCTCGATGGCCGCGTTGATGATCCGCGCCGATTGGCTCTGCTTGACCTGCTCGCGCGTGAGGTTGTGCCGGTGGCGGGGGAGGTGGCCGTCGAACTCGTCGGGGACGAGGGAGCGTTGCCGGCTCTCGGGCACGATGCTCCCTTCGCATTCTTGGTCGGCGCATTCTTGGTCGGCGCGGTCCTGGTCGGCGCCGTCCTGGTTGGTTGAACATCAGTCTAGTGCGTGGTGATGGCCGGTTCCGGGGCCTTGTCGCGCGCGGCGATGCGGCAATATTCTAGGAAGCGCGGCGCGGATGGCGGGAGGTCGGATGGACGAGTATGCCAGCGGGTTCCTGGACGTCCGCGGTGTGGGGACGGCTGTGGAGTGGGCGGCCGAGGAGGGCTGGAACCCCGGCCTGCATGATGCCGACGCGTTCGCTGCTGCGGATCCATCCGGCTTTCGCGGCGCGTGGTGGGGCGACGAGCTGATTGCCACGATTTCCGCGGTGCGCTACGGCTCGGAGCTCGGGTTCATCGGCTTCTATATCGTGAGCCCGCGCTGGCGGGGCCGTGGCCTCGGCTACCGGTTGTGGGGCGAGGCGATGGAGGCGCTCGCGGACGTGCGAACAGTGGGCCTGGACGCGGTGGTCGAGCAGCAGGAGGCCTACGCGCGCTCCGGCTTCGTGCGCGCGTTCTCCTCGTTCCGTCATGGTGGGGTCCTCGAGGGACGGCCTTCCGTGCGGGCACATTCGGTCACGAACGCCGCGCACGGTGCTCTCATCGCCTATGACCGGCGGCATTTCCCCGCGGATCGCCGGGCCTTCCTCGCGGCGTGGTGGTCACTGCCGGATTCGCATAGCCGGTTCATCGTGGTCGATGGCGAGGTGGTGGCCTCGGGAACGATCCGGCGTTGCCTCGAGGGCTGGAAGGTGGGGCCGCTGTTCGCGGATTCGACGGACCTCGCTGAGGAGCTTCTCGAGGACCTCGTTGCGTGCGCGGGTGGCGGAGTGCTGGTGTTCCTGGACGCGCCAGAGCCCAATGGTGCCGCGGCGCGGCTAGCGCGCGAACGGGGCATGGAGGTGGTGTTCGAGACCGGCCGGATGTATCGGGGCCCGGATCCGGGCTTGCCGTTGCAGCGGATCTTCGGGGTCACGTCGTTCGAGCTGGGGTGATCGCGCCTCGTTCCGGCGGTATCAGCGTGTGGAGTGGAAACTTTTCCCGCTGGGAGGGGGAGAAGTTTCCACTGAGGCGGGGCTGCCGCGCCGGGGCCGCCGCCCCACCGTCGCCAGCGACACCGGTGGCACGCGTCATGCCTCTCCACTGCCGCCACCACTCAGGCCCCACCGGCAACGCATTGACAATCTAGAAACGCTCTGTACTCTCACTCGGAAGAAGTGAGAAACGTCGTGTATCTGGATCGGAGCTTCCCCATGCCTCGCTACCCCGGGATACCCCTGCACAGCGCCACCGTCATCGTCACCGGCGGAGCACGCGGCATCGGCGCCGCCACCGCCCGCGCCTTCAGCGAGCGCGGTGCCACTGTCTGGATCGGCGACATCGACGCCAGCCTCGCCGAGGAGACCGCTGCCTCCCTGGACAACACCCACGCCGCGCCCCTCGACGTCACCAGCCCCGAGTCCTGGAGCGACTTCATTGCTGCGGTCACCGCGCGCAGTGGTGCGATCGATGTGCTCGTCAACAACGCTGGAATCATGCCCCTCGGGCCGTTCCTCGAACAGCCCGAGGAGCTCTCGCGCCTCATGATGGACGTCAACGTGCACGGCCCCGCCCACGGCACGCGCGCTGTCCTGCCCGGCATGCTCGAGCGCCGCCGCGGCCACATCGTCACCGTCGCCTCGATGGCGGGCAAGCTGCCGATTCCCGGCATGGCCATGTACAACGCCAGCAAGTTCGCCGCGGTAGGCCTCTCGACGGCGCTGCGTGCCGAGAACGCCCGCACCGGCGTCAGCTTCAGCTGCGTCATGCCCAGTGCCGTGCGCACGGAGCTCTCGTCCGGTGCCCGCCTTGGCGGAGCACTGCCCACCGTGGACCCCGAGGACGTGGCCGGACAGATCGTCCGTACCGTCCGGACCCGTGCCGCCGAGGTCTCCGTGCCTCGCTTCGTCCACCCCGCCGTGGCACTGATGAATGCCCTCGTCCCCGAGCCGTTCGAGCGGATCGGCCGCGCGCTCATCAACGACAGGCGCGCCCTCGACCAGCTCGACCATCACGCCCGGCGCCCCTACGAGGATCGCGTCGCCAGCCAGCTCGGAGGCCACGAATGAGCACATCGAAGAGGCGCGCGCTCGTTCTCGGCTGTGGCGGAACCCTCGGCGGAGCCTGGATCATCGCCGCGCTCAAGGCGCTCGCTGACCACCTCGAGTGGGACCCCCGCACCGCCGACATCATCCAGGGAACGTCAGCGGGCGCGGAGCTCGCCACCATGCTCGGCAGTGGCATCAGTGTTGACGACCTCGTCGCGATGCAGCTCGGAACCACCCGCGACGCTCGACTGCGCGCCCATCTGGCTGACGCGCCTGGCCGATTCCCGCCCATGCCGCGCGCAGGACTCGGCTCTCCCGGGCTGCTGCGCCGAGCTCGCGGGCTCGCGGGACTGTCGGGCATCGCGCCTCGTGGCAGTGGCGATCCAGCCTGGCTCGAGCGACTCGCCATCTCCCTCAACCCTCGCGCTAGCTGGCCCGACCATGCCGGGCTACGACTCGTTGCCATGGACTACGACACCGGCAAGCGCGTCGCCTTCGGTGCGCCGGGTAGCCCGTCCGCGGCCATCGATCAGGCGCTGCAAGCCTCGTGGGCCATCCCCGGCTGGTACCCGCCCGTCGAGATCCACGGCAAGCGCTACATCGATGGCGGGGCTGCCTCCACTGCCTCGGTTGACCTGCTCGCAAGCGATCCAGCGGGCACCAGGGTCGACGAAGCCATCGTGATCGCGCCCATGGCCTCCCTCTCGGGGGATCGAGCGCCCGGCCTGCTCGGTCGTGGCGAGGACCGGCTGCTGCGGCGCGGCATGACCCGTGGCCTGCGCGCCGAGATCACCCGGCTCGAGGAGGAAGGAACCCGCGTCGTCGTCCTCGATGCCACCGTGGACGATCTCGCCGCGATGGGCGGCAACTTCATGGACCACCGGCGTCGCGAAGCAGTCTTCGAGCACGCTCTCGAGACGCTTCCGCAGCGCGTCACCAGAATGGAGGAGCTTCGATGACGCACCGCGTGCTTGCCGTGATCATCGGTGCCGGAATGTCCGGCATCGCCATGGGCACCACCCTGCGCCAGGCCGGGATCGACGACTTCGTCATCCTCGAGAAGGGCACCGACGTCGGGGGAGTGTGGCACTGGAACCGCTACCCCGGACTGACCTGCGACGTGCCCTCCCACTTGTACCAATACTCGTTCGCCCCCAAGCCGGACTGGAAGCGCGTCTTCGCCACCGGCCCACAGATCCAGCAGTACCACCGCGACGTGGTCGAGCAGTTCGGCCTCGGCCCCCGCATCCGCACCGGCACTACAGTCATCTCGGCGCGCTATACCGATCCCGGGTGGGTCGTGGAGACCGACAGCGGGGAGCGCTACGCGTGCGATTTCCTCATCGCCGCCACGGGCACCCTGCACCACCCCAGCATCCCCGCTATCGACGGGCTCGACACGTTCGGCGGGCCCGTTGTGCACACCGCGCGATGGGATGACACCGTCACCACGCGCGGCCAGCGGGTCGCCGTCATCGGTACCGGATCGACCGGGGTGCAAGTGGTCTCGGCGCTGCAGCCCGAGGCGCGGCAGGTCACCCAGTTCGCGCGCACCCCCCAATGGGTGCTGTGGGGCCCCACCGCGCTCCGCCAGGCCGCTGTGATCAGCAAGGCGCTCGCCCGCGTCCCCTCGGCCAACCGCCGCGTCTACAGCACCGCGCTGTGGGCCTCGGGCATCCTCGCCGACATCACCACCCGGCCGAGCTGGCGGCGCCGCCTCGTGCAATCCCTGGCGCGCCTGCACCTGCGCAGCGTCCGCGACCCCGCGCTGCGGGCGGCCCTCACGCCCGAGTACGAGCCGCTCTGCAAGCGGCAAGTCGTCTCCGGCAGCTACTACAAGGCCGTGCAGCAGCCCAACGTGGCCATCGTCAGCACCGGCATCGACCGCGTCACCGAGACGTCGATCCTCACCACCGATGGCGTCGAGCACGAGTTCGACGTCATCATCCTCGCCACCGGCTTCGAGGCCCACCACTACATGCGCCCCATGCAGCTGACCGGACGCGACGGCATCACCCTCGACGAGGCATGGGCGAAAGGGCCACGCGCCTACCGCATGACCGCCATGCCGGGATTCCCGAACTTCTTCACCATGCTCGGGCCAAACTCTCCCATCGGATCGATCTCCCTGCAGTACACCGCGGAGCTGACCTCCCGGTACATCCTGCAGTTCATCCAGCGGTTCCGCGACGGCGAGCTGACCGCAGCCGAGCCCACCGAGGAGGCCACCCGTGAGTTCAACGAGCAGGTGCGCGAGGCCATCGGACCGACCATCTGGAACACCGGAGGCTGCAACTCCTGGTACCAGAACGAGGACGGCACCATCGACCTGTGGCCGTTCGACCGCAAGACCATGACCGCGATGCTCACCACGCCCGACGAGCGGCACTACCGGATCACGCGCGGGCAGGCGGCTGGCTAGGGCGCTGGCGAGTGGCCGACAGCGCGAGTGTGCGAAGAACGACAGGGTTCGCGCCGAAAGGTGTCGTATTTCGCACTCTCATGGGCATGGGCCGCGCCTGGGGCCGAGGATTGTCGCCGGGACCAGTCGATGCGGCTAGCGTGGGGGCCATGCATTCATGCGCATGAATGCGACGCCGGTGGAAGGAAGTGAATGACCATGCCGCAACAGGTGCGGGGCGTGATCGCCCGCGAGCAGGGCGCCCCCGTGGAGCTCGTCGATATAACCATCCCCGACCCAGGCCCGGGCGAGGTCGTCGTCGACATCGCGGCGTGCGGGGTATGCCACACCGATCTGACCTACCGGGATGGCGGGATCAACGACGAGTTCCCCTTCCTTCTCGGCCACGAGGCCGCTGGCACCGTCGAGAGCGTCGGGGAGGGCGTGGAGTCCGTCGCCCCCGGTGACTTCGTGGTCCTCAACTGGCGCGCGGTCTGTGGCCAGTGCCGGGCCTGCAAGCGCGGCCGCCCCCAGTACTGCTTCGACACCTTCAATGCCGAGCAGCGCATGACGCTTCTCGACGGCACCGAGCTGACCCCTGCGCTCGGTATCGGCGCGTTCGCCGACAAGACGCTCGTCCACGCCGGTCAATGCACCAAGGTGGATCCCGCTGCCGACCCCGCCGTCGTGGGACTGCTCGGCTGCGGGGTGATGGCCGGGATTGGCGCGGCAGTCAACACCGGCGGAGTCGCACGTGGCGATACCGTCGCTGTCATCGGATGCGGCGGTGTGGGGGATGCCGCGATCATGGGCGCCCGCCTCGCTGGTGCGCGCACCATCATCGCCGTGGACCGCGATGAGCAGAAGCTCGCCTGGGCGCGCGACCTCGGCGCCACCGACGCGATCAATGCGAGCTCCACCGATGTCGTGGCGGCCGTGCAGGAGCTCACCGGCGGCTTCGGCACGGACGTCGTCATCGACGCCGTGGGCCGGCCCGAGACATGGAAGCAAGCCTTCTACGCGCGCGATCTCGCCGGGACGGTGGTGCTCGTCGGCGTGCCCACGCCCGACATGCGGCTCGAGATGCCGCTGCTCGACTTCTTCTCCCACGGGGGCGCGCTCAAGTCCTCCTGGTACGGCGACTGCTTGCCCGAGCGCGACTTCCCCATGCTCGTGGACCTGCACCTGCAAGGGCGCCTGCCGCTGGAGAAGTTCGTCACCGAGCGCATCGGCCTCGATGCCGTCGAGAAGGCCTTCCGCACCATGCACGAGGGTGCCGTGCTTCGTTCGGTGGTGATCCTGTGAGCGGCACGCTGCGCATCGACCACCTCTCCACCTCCGGCACCTTCGAGCTCGACGGTGGCGCGTGGGACGTCGACAACAACATCTGGCTCGTCGGGGATGACGATGAGGTGATCATCATCGATGCGGCGCATCAGGCCGCGCCCATCATTGACGCCGTGGACGGGCGGCACGTACGGGCGGTGATCTGCACCCACGGGCACAACGACCACGTCACCGTCGCTCCCGAGCTTTCCCAGCGGCTCGACGCGCCCATCCTGCTGCATCCCGGCGACGATCCGCTATGGCGCATGACCCACCCAGAGGAGCCCTACCGCGAGCTCGAGGACGAGCAACGCGTCGCGATCGCCGGTACCGAGCTCGAGGTCATCCGTACCCCCGGCCACTCGCCGGGATCGATCTGCCTCTACCTGCCCGAGGCGCACACCCTGTTCTCCGGCGACACGCTGTTCTCCGGCGGACCGGGCGCCACTGGGCGATCGTTCTCCGACTTCCCGACGATCATCCGCTCCCTGCGCGAACGCATCCTCACTCTCCCGGCCGCGACCCGCGTGCACACTGGCCACGGCGAGGCAACCACCGTCGGCGGAGAAGCGCCGCACCTTGAGGAGTGGATCGCGCGCGGGCACTAGGTTGCGGGCGCGTGTTGGCAGGCGCGAGAGTGCGAAAAGCGTCAGTCCCACGCGCCTGGGTTCAAGGGGTGGTCGCAACACCTTCTAGCAGAAGAGGTGTTGCGCATGGATGCACGTCGCGGCCGTCCAC
>NZ_BQYM01000012.1:105313-128397 GCF_026008515.1 Hoyosella levis | reverse complement strand
ATCGAGTTCGAGCAGAGATCGACTATGATGACTTCCGCCGCATAGGTATTGGTGTCCATATCTCGGGGGGAACGCCCGTTGTCGCTGGGGATGGTGCCTGGGCGGTGCGGGTTCGGTGGGCGGCCAGTGCCTGCATACAACCTGTCGTGATCGCCGTGTCAGATCGTGATCGCCGCGTGGTTCAGCGGCGTTCCTCGATTGCATGGGTGTCGGTGGTAAACCGGACGCCGGGGGTGGGCAGCCGCCAGTTCCACTTGCCGAGCAGGCGCATGAGGGCCGGGACGAGTACGAGGCGGATCAGGACGGCGTCGATGGCTACCGCAACCGCGAGGGCGAGTCCGAGTTGTTTGAGTTCGAGGATGTCGGCGGTGACGAAGCTGGCGAAGATGGCGATCATGATCGCGGCGGCCGCGGTGATCGGCCGCGCGGTGTGAGTGAGCCCCGCCGCGACGGCGCGCTGGTTGTCGCCGCTGGCGTCCCAGTATTCGCGGATGCGACGAATCAGGAACACCTCGTAGTCCATCGAGAGCCCGAACAGTAGCGCGAACACCACGGTGGGTAGGTAGACCTGCACGAATCCGGGGCTAGTGAAGTCGAGGACGTTCTCGCCCAGACCCCACTGGAACACCGCGACGGTGATACCGAGGGCGGCGCCCGTGGCGAGCAGGTTCATCGCGATGGCCTTGAGGGGCAAGGCGATACTGCGGAAAGCGGCGATGAGGAAGACCAGCGAGGCGGTCAGCACCAAGGCTACGACCAGCGGCAGTTTGGTGGTCATTTCGTCGGAGAGGTCGACGAATTCGGCGGTGCTGCCGCCGATGCGGATCTCGGCTTCGGTCGCGTCGGCGGCTGTGGTGCGCAGGTCGCGGATGAGGTCGGTGGCGGCCATCGAGTCGAAGGTGACCGAGGGGATCGCCATCGCCAGCATTCGACCGTCATTGAGCTGGGCGGGCAGGACGGTGTCGATGCGGGCGTCGCCGTCGATCTCGGTCAAGAATCGGTTGACCCGTGCTGCGGCGTCTGCGGTGAGTGGGGTGTCGCCGGGGCCGGTGGCGATGATCTCGACCGGGGAGAGTGCTCCGGGCGAGAAGTTGGTGGTCAATGCGGTGCTGGCGCGTCCGGTCGGGGTGCTGTCGAGGGCGGTGGTACCCATGTCGAGGCCGTAGCGGATCCCGAATACCGGCAGCGCGGCGAGGACCAGCACCGCTGCGGCCGCGGTGCCGAAGAGGACGGGTCGGCGCATGACGAGATACGCCCAGCGCGCCCAGCGACCACCGACAACGCCCGAAGTGTCGGTGGCGCTGTCGGCAGGGCGCCAGCGGGCCGGGAGACTGCCGCGGTTGACAGCCGGGCCCAAAGCTGCGAGCAGGGCGGGTAGCAGGGTGACGGCGACGGCGAGCATGCTGGTGACGGCGGTGGCGACGCCGATGGCGATGCCACGGAAGATCGGTGCCTGGATGATGATCAACGCGCACAGCGAGATCATCACCACCAGGCCCGAGACCAGAATCGTTTTGCCTGCTGTGGCGAGGGAGCGGCCGACGGCGCCGGAGATCGCGGCGTGGTCGGCGACGGTGTGGTGGGTGAGTTCTTCGCGGAAGCGGCTGACGATGAACATCGCGTAGTCGATACCGACGCCGAGGCCGACCATGATGGCCATGGCCACGGTCAGCGAATCGAACGCGGTCACAGTGGTGAGGGTGAACAACACTCCGATCGCGGTCAGCATCCCGGCGATGGCCACTGCGATCGGGACCGCCGCCGCGGCCAGGGCGCCGAGCGCGAGGACGAGCAGGACCAGCGCGACCGGGATGCCGATTGCCTCGGCGCGGGCCAGGTCGGCGTTCTGCAGTTCGGTGGCCGCGTTCTGTACCGCCGAGTACCCGGTGACCCCCACGTCGATGGAATCGTCGCCGGTGGTGGCGATGGCGTCTTGCAGGTCGCGCGCGACTCTCGCGCGTTCGGCCATGTCGCCGTCCATGCCGGCGAGCGCGATCGCGACGTGACCGTCGGCCGAGATCTGGGATCCGGGCAGCCCGTCGTAGGGGCCGACGACCTCGACCACGCCCTCGACCGCGGTGGCGACGGTGATCGTGCGAGCCACCGCTGCACGGAACTCGGCGTCGGTGGCGGTGACCGCGCCAGATTGCAGCACGATGACCGCCTGTTCCGTACCGAACTGCGGGAAGTGCCGGGCAACCAGGCGATCCACCTCGGTGGACTCCGAGCCCTCGACACCGAAGTCCATCGCACCGAGCCGGTTCTCGAGCAGCGGGTAGGCCACCGCGCACACCACCAGCAGCAGTCCCCAGACCGCCAGGACCGCACGTCTGCGCCGGGCCATCAGAACGCCCCACCGATACAGCACTCCGGGCGAGCCCGGCGGCGATGGTTGCTGAGGCGAGTTCTCGACGACGGCGGACTTCTGCTGGTTCACGCGTTCTCCCTCGGTAGCGACCACGAATTGATCGCCATATCGCGATGTAATCGTTGAAACGAGATTAATCACACTCTCACTCGATATCAATAGGTTTCGCAGCTATCATCGCTTTATGGCGATTAATGATGGCGGGGGTTGCCTCGTCGAGACGCAGGGGTTGGATCCGGCGGTGGCACTGTTCCACAGCCTCTCCGATGCGACACGGTTGGCGATCGTGCACCGGTTGGCGTGCGGGGAAGCGCGGGTCTCGGACCTGATGGCCGGGCTCGGACTGGCTCAGTCGACGGTGTCGGCGCATGTGGCGTGCCTGCGCGACTGCGGGCTGGTCGTGGGGCGTCCGCAAGGGCGGCAGGTGTTCTACAGCCTGGCCCGCCCGGAGTTGATGGACCTACTCGCCTCGGCAGAGACCTTGCTCGCGGCGACAGGCAATGCGGTGGCGTTGTGCCCGAACTACGGCACCGACTCCACCACCGAGACGGAGAGCGCGGAGGTGCGAGCATGAGCGACGCATGCGGCTGCGGCCACGACGAACCCGCCGGTGACGGCGAGGCCGAGGAACGCGAACCCGAAAAGCTCTGGGAAGTCAGCGAACTGCGCGCCGCCGCGGTCGCCGGAGTGCTGCTGGTCGCGGCACTGATCGTCGGCTGGACCGGCGGCCCGCGCGCCGTCGAGTTGGGGTTGGAGATCGCCGCGCTCCTCGTCGGTGCCTACACCTTCGTCCCATCCACGCTCAAACGGTTGGCCAAGGGCAAGATCGGGGTCGGCACGCTGATGACGATCGCCGCGATCGGCGCGGTGATCCTCGGCGAGGTCGGCGAAGCCGCCATGCTGGCGTTTCTGTTTTCCATCAGCGAGGGCCTCGAGGAGTACGCGGTCGCGCGCACCCGCCGCGGGCTGCGCGCGCTGTTGAACCTGGTACCGGACCGGGCCACCGTGCTACGCGAGGGCACCGAAATGGTGATCAGCCCAGCGGAGCTGCGCGTCGGGGACCAGATGCTCGTGCGCCCCGGCGAGCGAGTGGCGACCGACGGGGTGATCGTCGACGGGCGTAGCGCGCTGGATGTTTCGGCGATCACCGGCGAATCGGTACCGGTGGAAGCCGGGCCGGGGGCGGAGGTGTTCGCCGGGTCGATCAACGGCACCGGTGTGCTGACCGTCGAGGTCACCACGACCGCTGAGGACAACTCCCTGGCGCGGATCGTGCGGATCGTGGAGGCCGAGCAGGCCCGCAAGGGCGACGCTCAACGCTTGGCCGACAAGATCGCCAAACCGCTGGTGCCCGGCATCATGATCGCCGCCGCCGCCATCGCGGTGATCGGCGCGCTCTTCGGGGATCCGGTCACCTGGATCGAACGTGCGCTGGTGGTGCTGGTCGCGGCCTCGCCGTGCGCGCTGGCGATCTCGGTGCCGGTCACCGTCGTCGCCGCCATCGGCGCGGCGAGCAAGCTGGGCGTGCTGGTCAAGGGCGGTGCCGCACTCGAGGCGATGGGTCGGGTGCGTGAGGTCGCGCTCGACAAGACAGGCACGCTGACCGCGAACCAGCCTGCAGTCGTCGAGATCTCGGCCGTCACCGGCGCCGAGCAGGCCACAGTGCTCGCTGTCGCCGCGGCGCTGGAATCGCGTAGCGAACATCCCCTCGCCCGCGCCATCCTCGCCGCCGTCGAGACCGTCGCTCCCGCCACCGACGTCGAGGCGGTCACCGGCGCCGGGTTGACCGGCCGCATCGACGGGCGTCGGGCGCGGCTGGGCCGTCCGGGTTGGATCGAACCGGGTGTTCTGGCCGCCGATGTGGAACGGATGCAGCACGCGGGGGCGACCGCGGTGCTGATCGAGCTCGACGGCCAGGTGATCGGTGCGATCGCTGTGCGCGACGAACTGCGGCCCGAGGCACACGAGGTCATCGACCGATTGCACGCGCTGGGAATCCGGGTCTCGATGCTCACCGGTGACAACGTCCGCACCGCCGCCGCTTTGGCCGCTGAGGCGGGGATCGAAGACGTGCACGCGGATCTGCGTCCGGAGGACAAGGCCCGCATCGTCGCCGACCTGCGCAAGGGGCGTTTCACCGCGATGGTCGGCGACGGCGTCAACGACGCCCCCGCACTGGCGACTGCCGACCTGGGTGTGGCGATGGGGGCGATGGGCACCGATGTCGCTATCGAAACCGCGGATGTGGCGTTGATGGGTGAGGACCTGCGGCACCTGCCGCGGGCTCTCGAGCACGCTCGTCGGGCTCGCCGGATCATGTTGCAGAACGTCGGTTTGTCGTTGGGGTTGATCACGATCTTGATCCCGCTCGCGCTGTTCGGGATTCTCGGGTTGGCGGCGGTGGTGCTGGTGCACGAACTCGCCGAGATCGTCGTCATCGCCAACGGTGTCCGCGCCGGACGCACCAAACCCCTGGCCTCGCTGCCCGATTCGGCGGCCAAGCCCGCACCGGTACTGGCCGGAGCACCCGCGTGACCGCCACCGCGTCGTCTGCTCCCACCGTGTCGCGGTGGGGGCGGCGACTGCGGTGGGTGGCTGCCGCGGCCGCGCTGGCCGGTATCGACCTCGCGCTCAAAGCGTGGGCGCAGACCACGCTGGCCGGGGCACCGATCGAGGCGGGTCCGGTGGACCTGAGGTTGGCGTTCAACCCCGGCGCCGCGTTCTCGATCGCCGCCGACGCACCCAGTTGGGTGATGCTCACCCTCACCACGGTGATCACCACCGCGGTCGCGGTCGGCGGATGGGTGGTCGCGCCGCGAGCGAACCTGCTCACTCGCGTCGCGCTCGCCGCGATCCTGGGCGGCGCGGTTGCCAACGTGATCGACCGGTTCCCCGACGGTGTGGTTACCGACTACCTGCACACCGGCTGGTGGCCCACCTTCAACCTCGCCGACACCTTCATCGTGCTCGGCGCGACCGCCCTCATCATCGCCACTCTGATCGGAAACTCCGATGAGCGAGAACAACTCTCACCCGAACACCACGCCGACAACCGGGACTGAGCCGGGCCCGTCACGTCGGTGGGCAGGGCTGGCGGCGCTGGTCGTCGCCCTGCTCACCGTCGGGCTGGACCTGATGGTCCTCAACGTCGCCCTGCCCACCCTGGCCCAAGACCTCGGCGCGAGCACCACCCAGTTGCAGTGGATCGTCAACGCCTACACCCTGGTCTTCGCCGCGCTCATGCTGCCCGCCGGCGGCTTCGGTGACCGCTACGGCCGCAAACGGCTGCTGCTGATAGGTTTGGTCGCCTTCGTCGCCGCCTCGGCCTGGGCCGCTTTCAGCGGGTCCACCGGCTCACTGATCGCCGCCCGCGCGGTCATGGGCATCGGCGCGGCGATCATCGTCCCGCTGTCGCTGGGGATCCTGCCGACCCTGTTCGGCCCCGACCAGCGCCGTCGCGCGATCGCGGTATGGGTCGGCGCGTTGGGTGTCGGGTTGCCGCTGGGGCCGATCGTCGGTGGCTGGCTGTTGCAGCATTTCTGGTGGGGCTCGGTGTTTCTGATCAACGTCCCGGTCGGTGTCGCCGCCCTGATCACCTGTGCGGTGCTGTTGCCCGAATCGGTCGACCCGCACGCACCGCCGCTGGACCGGCTCGGGATCCTCACCGCCGTGCCCGGTACGGCGTCGCTGGTATTCGGCATCATCCAGGTTCCCGCGTACGGGTGGACCGATCCCGTCGTGCTCGCGGCTCTGGCAGCCGGTGTGGGGCTGATCGCGGGATTTCTGGTGTGGGAAAGCCGTGCCCGCGACCCCTTGGTCGATCTGGCACTGTTCACCAATCCGGCCTTCACCTGGCCTACCCTGGCCGCAACCGCAGGCACCTTCACCCTGGTCGGCGTGCTGTTCGTGCTGCCGCAATACCTGCAGATCCTGCGCCACCACGACGCCTTCGGCACCGGCCTGCGCTTAGTGCCTCTGGTGCTGGCGATCATCATCGCCGCAGCCGCCGTCGACAAAATCGTCACCCGACTCGGCGCCAAAATCCCGATCATCATCGGCATGGTGATCGCCGCGGCAGGATTCGTGCTCGCATCCCGCATCACCGTCGACTCCGGCTACGGCTTCGTCGCGGCGTGCCTGGCGACCGTGGGCCTAGGTGCCGGGCTGGCGTTGGCGCCAGCTGTCGATGCGGTCATGGCGAGCCTGCCCGAGCACCGCAGCGCGGCAGGAGCTGGGTTGCTGATGGACATTCGACAGGTCGGTGCGGCGTTCAGCGTGGCCATCCTGGGCACCCTGCTCACCGTCACCTACACCCGCGACCTCGACCCCCACCTGAGCGGCCTGCCCGAACCAGTAGTCAGCGCGGCGCGTGACAACATCGCCGGAGCACAACTGGCCGCGACCCGGATTCCCGGCCAAGCGGGCGCCGATCTGGCCGCGACCAGCGCCCACGCCTACAGCCACGCCATGTCCGCAGTGTTCCTCGCCAGCGCCGCCATCAGCGCACTACTGGCCGCGGCCATCGCCGCCAAACTCCCCAACCACACTCCTGCGCCCGCGCCGACATCACCGGCGCGTGATCGAAACTGAAATAGCCACTTCCTTGACAGCGGCTGCGGCACGCGACACAACCGCGTGGCAGCCGGACAGCAGTGCACTCCCCGAGAAAGGGCATCCGCCGGAATGGTTACCTCGATCCTGCAGGCCATCGGACTCTTCCTGGTGACCAACATCGACGACATCATCGTGCTTTCGCTGTTTTTCGCCCGCGGCGCGGGAACCCGCGGAACAACGGCCGCCATCGCGACCGGACAATATCTCGGTTTCGGAGCGATCCTCGCCGCGTCGGTCCTCGTAGCGCTCGGAGTCACGGCGCTGCTGCCCGAAGAAGCCATCGCCTACTTCGGGCTCATTCCTCTGCTGCTCGGTCTGCTCGCCGCCTGGAGAGCATGGCGCAACAACGGCGACGACGATGACCGGTTCGAGGGCAAGAAGGTCGCGGTCTGGACGGTGGCGGCGGTGACCTTCGCCAACGGCGGCGACAACATCGGCGTCTACGTCCCGGTCTTCGCCACCGTCGGGACCGCAGCGATCATCGCCTACTCGGTCGTGTTCCTGCTCTTGGTCGGGGTGCTGGTGATCACCGCGAAGTTCCTCACCACCCGCAGCACTATTGCCGAGATCTTGGAACGGTGGGAACACATCCTGTTCCCGCTCGTGCTGATCGTTCTCGGAATCGTCATCCTCGTCAGCGGCGGCGCCTTCGGCCTCTGACGCACACTCCGTGTCCGCACAAACCAGATCACCACGCCAGAAGGGCGGCACCGTGACTTGCCTGACCCCGCGCCCGAATTACCGATCGCTGCTCCGACGCCGCCATCAACGGGCGGTGCGGAGGTGAGGGCTGCCGGGCAGCGCTGGTCCGGTGGGGTGTCCCTGACTCCCGGGCTCATGACATTCACCGGCGACATCGGCGACGCGCCTGCCCACGCCCACGCCGCCGTGCAAGTCCTCTTCGTCGCACGCGGACGATTAATCCTGACCGACGCGACCGGACACACCATCCCCGCTGTCACAGCGATCATCCCACCCGGGGTGGTCCACCAGGTCCACACCGAACCCGGCACCAGCGGATTCCTCGCCTTCCTCGACCCTGACAGCACGACCGCTCACGCAGCGCTGGCCCGACTGGGCGAGCAACCTCGCCAGGCATCCACAACCTGGGTCAGCGTCACCGCACCCGCGCCACCTGCGTCCGCCGGCGTCCCGGCGCGCCGGTCCTCGCATCCGGTCGTAGCCGAGGCACTGCGCCGGGCAACCGAGTGGGTGGGAGGGCCACCCCCGCTGAGCGAACTCGCCGCCGACATCGGGATGTCGGCGAGTCGCCTCTCGCACATTTTCACCGCCCAGGTCGGACTGCCCTATGTGGCGTGGCGGCGGTGGGTACGATTGCAGCTCGGCTTCACCGTGGTGCGTGACGGCGGATCCCTGACCCAGGCCGCGCACACAGCCGGATTCGCCGACAGCGCCCACCTCACCCGCACCTGCCGCGACCTGATCGGCATCTCACCGACCGAAGCGCTGACCGCCACCGGATGGCGGCCGCCACCAGTGCGTGACCGAACCACCACCGCATAGCGCTGCTCGCGACGTGCGGACTACCTCACTGTGGACTCGGCGCAGTTTCGGCCGAGCCGGTGGACGCTGGAGGCGGTGCCGGTACAGCCTCCGCGGCTACGGGTGCAGGTGCTGGTGGAATTTCAGCGGACGTAGTCGAGGGCGTCGGATGATCGGGATCCGGTTGGGGTGGTCCGAACGTGGTGACGACACCGGTCTCCCGGTTGAACACCAACGATCCGCGATCGAAATCGACCCGCACACCACCGGGCACGGGGTACTCGTTGCTGCGTGGCGCACCCAGCACGCCGTCGCTCCCGCCGAGCTGGGCAAACCGTTGCCCGATGCGCCCGGCAACTTCGTAGACCCGACCGTCGGGAGCCTGGAACAGATAACCGTGGACGAATCGGGCCTGCTGTGCGCCGTCGGCGGTGAACACCAGCTCCGAGGCGGCCGGCCCCAGCCGCCCCTGCGGTCCACCGGTATCGACCCAGTACCGGGCCAGCACACTGCGGTCGACCAAATCCAACAATTTGCCCGTCAGCGCCGCCAACGTCGACACATCGGCATCAGCATCGGGATCGGGCACCGCAGACGAGTCCGGGCCGCCCGGAGCTTGCCCGGGCCCCGCACCCGGGCTCGTACCCGCCGCGATGGAACGAATACGATCCATGAGCGCATACGCAGCATCACCGGCGCAGGTGGTGTTACCGACATCGCGGTGGGAGAACACCACCGGCAGCTGCACCTGTTCGCCCTCGCCGTACGGGGTGTATTCGGTGCCCTCAGAGATCATGGTGGTGGTCCCTCGGGGATCCAATCCCGCGACACGCGCGCGCCACCCGATGAACTGCCCCATCGCGGTGATCGCCGCCTGGGACGGTTCTTCGGATTCGTGGTTACCCATGAACGCCACCCCGGCGGTGTTCTCGTTGAACCCCCCGGTGTGCGCGCCCTGCACGGGCCGGTCCAAACCGCCGAAATGCCCCTCGAAGATCTGACCGTATCTGTCCACCAGCGCGTGGTAGCCGATATCGCACCACCCCAGCGTTTCGGCATGGTAGGCGTAGATGCCGCGCACGATCGCCGCCGACTCGGCCTTGCTGTAGTCGTTGCGTCCCGCGGTGTGGTGCACCACGATCCCGCCCAGGCCGTCGTCGTAGGTCGGGTCCTCACAGCGCAGCGACTCGTCGGCGCCCCACTGCTCCCGGCTGATCACCCGGGGCCCGCCACCTGCCAGCGGTGCCGCAATCGCCGACAGATCCCCCTCGTCGCGGCCTGGATCGAGCAACACCGCCGACAGCTGCGTGGTCGCGGAACCGAGTCGCTCGGGCCCCGTGATCGCGCTCGGCCCCTGAGGTTCGGACAGACCTGCCTCAGCAGGCCCGCGGGTACTCAGGATCTGCACCGCGTCAGTGTCGCCGACATAGACAGGTTCACTGCCCTGCACGCGTCCCGGGCCCGGGCGACGGGCCGCAACACTGTCGTCGGTCCCGGCCTGGAACCACGGACCCCAGGAACCATCGAGTTGGCGGGCTCGCACCATCGTGGTGATGCCCCCAAGTCCGGCGCTGTCAAACCGATCATGCTGAAACGACCCCGGTGAGTGAGCTCGGTGACCTGCGCTCCGATTCGATCGGCCAACTGCTCGGGCACCACGCCGGCATCCAACGCCGGTGTCCGGGCCGAGATCGGCGCGGCTCCCTCGCCGGCGATGAAACCGATCGGCCCGACCCGCGAACCCTCCGGTAGCGGTGGCGCACCCGGGACCACCGCAAGATCACCGACCCGCAGGTCCGGCAACGGCATCCCGGCCAGCTCACGCAACGCCACCACCGCCGTCGGAAACTCCGACAGCGCGACCACAGCGGTCCTGGTCTGCGCACGCTGGCCCGGACCGCTGTCGTTGGAGAACCGGTACTGACCCCCTCCACCGAGGAAACCGGCCACGACCGGCGCCGCGACCACAGCGACCGCGACCAGGGGAAGCGTTATGGTTCGTTTGCGGGCGTAGTTCGGCACCAGTACTCCTACCTCGGTAGAAACCGCGGCGGCCGGTCCGCATTCCACAACCCGAACCGCACCACCGATCACACCAACCACAACCACCCCAAGCATGAAGGGTTACTCGAGACTGTAGCCGGGGTGTAGCTGACATTCGGTGCGACACCCGGGCCATTGGCCGCCGCCGGTCAGGTCCTGCCCTGCGATGACCTCCACCTCGGCCGCCACTCGGCGAGGCGAAGTCAGCCGGTTTCTTCAAGCCCCTTCCGCGCCTGAGCGCGAGGCTGAATCCATGTCCACGCTGCTCGCCCGCCCACTCATCCGCTACGGCTACGCACCGTTCATGCTGCTCGGTATCAACGGTGTCGGTATCGCCGTGGCCGCCGGCGGCGCCCACAAGGCCTGGTTGATCGCCCTGCTCGGGGTCGCGGTCGCGGTGTCGTTCACCGCCGAACGCGTGCTGCCGTATCAGGTGTCCTGGAATGCCTCTCACGGCGACACCGGCCGCGACACCGTCCACGGCTTCGTCAACGAAACCCTCATCCTGGCCAGCGTCGCCGCCATCCCCGCTCTGGCCGCGCTCATTCCCGGCGACGGGATCTGGCCGCACGGTTGGCCGTTCGTGATGCAGGTGCTGATCGCGGTCCTGGTCGCCGACCTCGGGATCACCCTGGCCCACTACGCCAGCCACAAGATCGGGATCCGGGACTGCTGCACGGATAGGTGACATCTGATCTGTGGTGCCGCAAGGCACTGCTGGAAGGATGTGCCCTGTGCCGAAGCCGTATCCCAAAGAGTTCCGTGACGACGTCGTCCGTGTTGCCCGTGGCCGTGAGCCCGGTCAGCAACTGAAGCAGATCGCCGCCGATTTCGGGATCAGCGAGTCCTGCCTGGCGAACTGGATGAAGGCCGCCGACGTCGAGGACGGCGTCAAGCCCGGAACCACCGCCAGTGAGAACGCCGAGCTGCGCGAAGCCCGGAAACGGATCCGGCTGCTCCGCGGCCGCACCCACGGGCCGGTATTCCTCACCCACCGCCGACCCGGACCCGGAAAATACCTCGCCGACCGCGACCTGTGCCCCGACACCGAACACGCGCGGCTGTCCTACGACCAAGCCCGCGACCTCCTCGACGCCGCCACCGCCACCGACGGCCCCGGCACCGGATGGGACCTCCACGAACTCCGCCACTCCGGCCTCACACACCTCGGCGAATCCGGCGCAAGCCTGCTCGAACTCATGGCCAAGTCACGCCACCGCAAGGCCGAGAACCTGCGCCGCTACTTCAAACCCGCACCCCAGGCCATGCGCGAACTGACCAGCCTCATCGGCCCCGGCACTTCCCGCACCCACTGACCAGCAGCGACGCCATATCCGCCCGAAATTCGGCCAATACTACGGCGACCCCAGGTAGTCGCGGCTGTGTCGATCGGGCGTGTCAGTCGCGGTCGAGGCCGAGCGTGTCCTCGAGATCGCGAAGCTCCTCGAAGGCGCGCAGCTGGGCTTGCCGCTGCTGCTCCTGGCGCGCGAGAACATCTTTGGAGCTGAGCCGGGTGTGGCTGCCGACCTTGTGGGCGGGGAGCTCGCCGCGCTCGATCAGTTTCATCAGGGTAGGCCGGGAGATGCCGAGCATCGTTGCGGCGGTGGTGGTGGTCAGCTCCTCGGGGATCGTCCCGATGGTGATGGTGCCTCCCCGGCTCATCGCCGCGACGACCTGGCCAACGATGTGGGCGAGCTCGGGAGGCAGGGGGATCGATGCGCCGTCGCTGAAGCGGGCAGTGATCTCGAGGGCCGCGGGGGAGTGGTCGGCGGAGGCTGTAGCGAAGCGGCGGGCCTGGGCGAGCTCGTCGTCGGTCAGCGAGAGGTGGATTCCTGCTCCGCGGTCAACGGTCGTGCTCATGGTGGGTGTCTCCTTGGCTGCGATGTCGTTCCCCACGATACCGAACTTTCACTTATAAGTGCAATGGCGGGTTGGGCTTGACTGGTTCGCCCCCTTGCGGGCGAGCTGCTCGGCGAGCTGGGCGCGCATCGCTTCACGGTGAGCGGGGGTGCTGCGCTGCTCCTCGCGCTGGGGGCCGCGGGGGAGCGGCTGGTCGGGGGAGTGGGTGCAGCGCAGCATCGCGCCGTGGGGGGTCTCGGCCATGCCGTTGTGGTCGCAGCGGGGGCAGGCATCGATGGCGGCGCGGCGGTCGCGGGCCTCGGCGGTGGCGGCATGGCGAGCCTGGGTGGGCGTGGGCGCGAGCGGCGTGGCAGCGAGGATGGCGCCGAGCAGCCCGATGGGCTTGTGGGGGCTTGCTGGCAAGTGGTGGCCGGATCGTGCCCAGTCGCCGATGGCGGCGTTGAGGTCGTCGACGGTCCAGCCGTGACGGGCTGGCGAGTCGAGGAGCCTGGCCCATGCACGGGGGCTGTGCTGGCGGGCCCATACCGGCGATCCAGGATCCGATCTCCACCGCCGACCTAACGCAAGCCCAGCCGCTAGAGCATCTCTCTGATGGCTTCTCGGGCCGGGGGGATTTCTGGCTGCTACCGGCTTGCCGGTAGGTGATGAGGTACCAGGGTGAGAATTCGATGGTTTCTCTACCCCTTCGGGGAGGGGCGACATGGCTTGTGTGCCTGGGGTTTCGGGGGGCCGGTAGGGCGGGTTGCACTGCGGGGCGGGCGGTGGTGGCTCGTGCAGGGCCCAGATCGAGGCGAGGCCGCGCTGGGTGCTGCCGCGTGCCCACTTGGCGAGGCGCTCGGCGAGGGTGAGCCTGCGGCCGGTGAACACGATGGTGCCGAGCCCGAGCCGGCGGATCAGCCATTTGGCGCGCTGGACGGTCTTGGCGGTGTAGCCGGTGGCCGTGGCGATGATGGCGTTGGAGGTGCAGGCGTTGCGGCCGGTGGTTCCGTCCGCAGCCTCGGAGAGGGCTCGGGCGATGGCGAGGAAGGTCGGCATGGTGATGCCGCCGCCGCCGTGGGTGGCGCGCAGCTCGCGCTCGAGGCGCAGGTAGCGCAGGTGGTAGGCGGTCGTGGCGGCGATCAGCCAGGATGTCCGCGAGCGCCAGCAGGGCACGCCCTGGTATGCGCGCGGGCCAATACCGTCGAGCATTGATGGGCGCGACGCCAGCATCGCGTGATCGATGCGCGTGTCGTTCGGGCATGTCGTTGCCCGGGGATGAGGGTATGGGCTACCCTCGGAGATGCCGCGAAGCATTCCGGTCCTTTAGCTAGGGCCTCCGTGAGTCGAAGTTGGCGCTTCGGTTCACATCAGCTATTTCCAAGCCCCCGCCCCTTAGCGGGGGCTTTGCTGTTGTCTGGGGTGGTGCTGGTGTCCTCCTGGACGGTCGTGATCAGTCGTCGGTGGCGCGTATGCTCCACCACCGCACCACTTTTCCACGCCGTTAGGCGGCGGTGGATGAGGCGCGCCGCCGCGCGGCGGCGGTGATGTGGGCGAAGCTGGTGATCTCGCGGCCCTGCTGGTTGTAGGCGCGGCCGGCGTAGATCATGCCGCGTACGCCGTTCTTGCCGTAGGTGGCGTGCAGTTCGGCGCGGATGCGGTCGCACCGGGCGAGGATCGGGCACTGCTGGCACAGCGCCGCGGCCGCGGCCCAGCACTGGGCTCCGCTGCCCTGGGTGAGGTCCCACCAGTGGGCCGGATGGGTGGTGCATGGGGGCGCGTGGTGGCCTCGCGCGCTGCCGGTATCGCGGGTTATCGTGGGAGTCGCACACTGCATGACGACGGCGTCCTTTCGCTGTCCTCCCCTTGCCGGGGGAGAAATCCGTGGTTGGAGAAGTTCAGTCGTGCATCGTGGTCCCGGTGTTCGCGCACCGGGGCCACGGCTGTTTCATGGGGCTCGCCCGCGCGGCGGGCGAGCTGCTCGGTGGTCAGGTGTGGAAGCTGCAGATAGTCGGCGATGAGCTGTGTCACCAGCGATGTGACCGAGCGAGATTCCAGGATTGCTTGCTGAGCAAGCGATTCCTTCAGTTCAGGGTGGAGCTTGACCGCGAGCAGCTTGCGCGGTCCTAGCCCGGTGGGACCGGGTCTGCCACGGCCAGCCATGCTGTGCCTCCTTGTCCGGCGGAAGCGGAGGAACGGTGTTCCGAGGCGTCAACTTCCGCCAGCGCAAGTATGCAACTTGCTTACCCATATAAGCAAGTGGAGCGAAGTTGTGCGTGTTTCAGAGCGTTGCGCGAGCGGCCGCCCGATCAGCGATATCGGTCATCATGCGTGCTGAACCGGTCACCGTGGCGGCGGCGATCCAGAGCCCGCGCAGCGGAGGCCGGGGCGTGCCGGTGCGCTTGAGGTACGAGCGCATCGTGGCCAGGCGTCCGAACCTGCCGACGATTGGTTGCCACTTGAAGCACACCGCTGCCGCGCCGAACAGCGCCATTCCCGCGATGATGGCCGCGCCGCGCAGTCGGGTATTATCGAACCCGACCGTGGCCTGTGCAGCGGTCATCGCGACCGCCGCCCATCCCGCCATGCAGCCCGCCAGCAGGGTGGCGAAAGCGATCTTGAGGGTCGGGGAGTACACGATCCACAAGCCGAAGGCCGATGCTGCGGTCATGCGCCCGAGGGAAAGCAGGATGCCTGCGGCGAAAGCCCCTACGAACACCAGCTGCCACCCGGAGAATCCATGCCCGGTCAGGGCAGCGGTGGTGGTCTGGTCCGACACTGGGGCAGGGAAGAACGCCACGATCATGACCGCGATCGCCGCGACATTGCCGATGTCGTGGAATCGGCTGAACCGGTTGGCCCCGGTGATGTACTCGGCGTACCGGGCGAGGAACAGTGCCGCGAGCGAGTACGAGGTGCACATCAGGATGTTCGAGATGCTGTAGACACCGGTCAGCTCGGCGACGTGGTTGTCGAGCGGGAACGCGACGTAGGGGTGGTTGAACGCGCTCGCGGCGATCATCGCGGCGAGCAGTCCCGTAACCGCTGTGGTCCTTCGGTCGCGCCGGCGCAGCCTGACGACGAGGAAGATGATCAGCAGGCCAGTGATCGCGCCGCGCTCGATGGCGACCTGCTGCCAGTACTCCGCGGGGTACTGCTCGGTGTACTCGGGGTAATGCTCACTCATAGATGCCCAGCTCCCGTGCGAACCTTTCCATCGCCTCGCCAAGGTGCGGGCGCTTGGTCAGGATATGCCGGCGCGCGGCCAGCCGCTCTACGAGGCGATCGGCGAAAGCGTCAGCGCGGGACTCGGATTCGGGATGGTGCGGGATGGCCGCTCCGAGGGTGTCGCCCATGAGGATGTGGCCGAGCTCGTGAGCGATGACCCATGTCTGGGCGCGAGTCTCCCCGAGGGAGGGCAGGTAGATCGTGTGCGCCTCGCGCGTGGTCTCGGTGTAGGCGGAGAACGGCCCGGTCTGGCCCTCGCGCAGCAGGATAGGGGTGCCGTGGCGCACGGTCAGCTCGGAAAGGATCAGCTCGATGGTGTACGGGGGGCTCAGCGGCACGGCGTCGGCTAGCCTGCGGGCCTGCTCGAGGTCGTGCCTATCAGGCACTCTGCCGCACGAAGTGATCCAGGAATCCACGCATCTCATCGGGCGTGGCGCGGGCGTGGGGGTTCCTGCGGAACGCGGTTCCGGGGATGCGCTCGGACAGGGCATCGACGACGCGGGCGAGCTGGGGAGAGTCATAGCCGAGGGCGCGCACGTAGTCGTCGGTGACATCGAATCCCGCGACCACGCTGAGGATCTGCCGCGTCCTAGAAAGGTCTGTGCTCTTCTCGTCGCGCATCTCTCCACCGCCGCCAGAAGTCTTCCTCCTGCTGCTGCGAGATCGCAGCAGCGCGTCCTGCCAACCACCGACGATACAGCATCTCGGTGCGCAGCTCGGGTGATGCATCGGGCGGGATCGGCTCGTCGATATAGGGCGCGATCATATGCTCTACCAGCGGATGTATGGATTGTCCGGGGTAGGAGTTGTGCTCGATGAGGCGCGTGAAGTAGGGCCCCGCGAGCAGTGTCACGTTGCGGGCGAACATGCGAGCCAGGTCACGTGCTTCCTGCTCGTTGGGGCACGCAGGACCGAGCTGGTCGACCATTGCGTGCAGCCGACGGACCAGTTGCATCTGAGCAAGGATGGGATCGACGGGCACCAGGACCGGGGCGGTGGAGATAAGAGGAGCCTCGCCCGTCCGGGCCGACTTCCTGGCCGGCTCCTCCTCGGGCTCGACGCCGGTGGCGATGAATGCACGGATGCTGCCTTGGCGCCACGCCAGGGTGTTCTCGATGCGCGAGAGGATCTCGTCGCGGTAGTTCGCCCGGCCCGCTGTCTCCAGGGAACTGATCGTCCGCACCGACACCTGGGCGCGCGCCGCGAGGTCACGCTGGGCGGTAAAGCCCATTGCCCGGCGGCGAGCGGCCAGGATCAGCGCGAGCCGCTCCCACGCATCGTTCTCATCCCACTCAGCCACGTTTAGTGATCCTACGCATCCCGGATCGCGATGAACGCCGACGTCCCCACGGCGAAAAACGGCATTCACGACAGTGACGTAGGTCGCTACAGGTTTTCCGCATCCTCAGTTGCGAGTCCAATAAGCAGTGGTGTGTACTTCGTGTGTGCAACTTGCACATGCATGATCTGCACCTTGCATTGGGAGTCGGAGTGGTCCAGCCACGCTCGAGCCAGACTGCAGTTCCCCTTCTATCCCCCCGTTCGGCGCGACTGTGCCGTCCGGCAGGTTTCCCCTTCGAGCTGTTCGTCCGCTCGATGGCGGAGCTGTCCGCGCGGAGTGGTGTGCCCATCGTGGTGTCCACCAGGTCCGCGAGCCCGCGTCCCGCGCTGGCCCCGCCAGCCGGGCCTGACACCTGTGAAGGAGGTGACAAAACATGGGTTCCTCCGTCATCGACGCCGGATCGAGCGTGCTCGACTCCGGTTCCGCCCTTCTCGACTCGGGCTCGTCGACCGGCTCGAGCGTGATCGAGACCGGTTCCGGGCTGTTCGAGACCGGCTCCGCCGCCGCGTTCGACCTGGTCTCGACGGTCATCGACCTGGCCTCCGGCCTGGCTCCGTTGATCCAGTCGCTGCCGCTTCCGCTGTAGGGGCGCGGCACCAGGGCGGGGGCGGGGAGCGCGCGGCGCGCCCCGCCCCCGTTGTCGTTTTCCGGGGCCACCTGGCCCCGCTACCCGAGTCATCCGCGAGGAGGTGAGAACACATGATCACAGGAAACCTCGGCACACCGATCTTCACCCCGTCCAAGCCGTCGGTCCCCTCGGGCGGTGCCGAGTCCGACCTGCTCGCGACCGGGGGAGATTTCCTCGGTGACCTGATCGCCCTGGCGATCCAGGTCGCGCCGCTGCTGCTGCGCCTCGGTGGCGTCCCGCTGTTCTAGTCCAACCCCAAGGGTGGCGGGCCGCGGCGCGGCCCGCCACCGGCAAGGAGATTGCTGTGCTCAAGCGTCGTCGTTCGCGCCGCCGCGGCCAGGCCGACCCGCAGGTCGTGCCCGCGCGCCGCCCGGTGGTCGCGGGTGCCGCGGGTGGCGTGGGGACCTCGATGGTCGCCGAGCTGCTCGACGGCATTGATGATGGTGTGCTCGCCGAGGGCAATGGCTGCGACGTGCTCGTCGCGCGAGCGACCTCGGATGGCCTGGTGGCCGCGCAGGCGGCGCTGGGCAGGCTCTCGCCTCTGGCGGGCAAGCCACTGCTCGTCCTCGTTGGCGATGCCCCCCGCTACCGGCCCTTCGATGCGCGGGTGCGCGCGCGCCTCGCGCGGGGCTGGACCTGCGGAATCCTCGCCGTGCCGTGGGTGGAGTTCCTGCGGCATCACTCCGACCCGCGCGGCGCGCTCGCTGCCGCCCGGTCCTCGGGCAAGCGGCCACTGCGGTGGGCGCGCCCGCTGCTGGGGCTGTCGGTCGCCGCGCGCGAGGTGCTCGCCGAGCGCCTGGCCGAGGACCTGGCCCCCGATGATCCGTCCGATACCGGGGCGAGCGGCCAGGATGGCCCCGCCTCGCCCGATGGCTCGCCTGCATCCCCGACCGGGGATGGCACACCGATGGCAGCCGCCCTAGCCGGGCCAGCGACCGCTGAGCCCTCCCACTGATCCGAAGGAAGAAAACACGATGGACATCCTCGCCCTGGCTGCCACCACTGACCTGCTTGCCCAGGTCCCCAACCCTGCCCCGGTCCAGCCGCCGGGCTCGCTGCCCGACTTCATCAACACCGCCCTGGGCTGGACCAAGTGGTTCGGCCTGATCGCCGGTCTCGGCGGGCTGTTCGCCATCGCCATCATGATGATGGTCGGCGTGCGCGGGCGCTCCGACATGGCCAAGTCCGCGCTCGGCCACGCGCCCTGGGTCTTCGGTGGCCTGGCGATCATCGGTGGCGCGGCCGCGCTGATCGACGCGATGGGCGTTGTCTGATGGACCGCGAGGTCTCCGGGCCAGCCGGGGCAGTGCTGCTCGGGGGCGCGTGCAGCGCCGCGGCGGCGGTGTCGTGGATGCTCGGTGGCCTTCCGGCCTGGGCGATCATCGTGCCAATGGTGCTGGGCTTCGCCATCGGCGCGGTGTGGCTGCTGGCCTCCCGCGCTCCCGGAACCAGCACCGACCGCGCCCGTGACCGCGACGGGGATGATCGCGGTCCGGCCGCGGGCGGGTTCGCCCCCGGCGATGCCAAGGGCGTGTTCCCGTCGTGGACCGATCCCACCGAGCGCCGCGGGCGCTAGGACCGGCCTGGCTGGGCGCGGGCGGGGGCGCGGGGCAGGCTGCCCCGCGCCCCCGCGGTGTTTCCCGCCCTTGCCGGGGCCACGTTTTTCTCCTGACTTCCTTTCCGTCTGATTGGAGCTAGTAATGACTTCCTTGCGCGAATCCCCTGGCGGCTCGGGGCGCGGGCCGCGCGCGATGATCGCGGGCCTGGTGCTCGTCGGCGCGGGCCTGGTCGGCCTGATCACCTGGGCGGTGATCGTCCTGGCCCTGGGCAGCGATGATGAGCCCGCCGAGGTGGCGGCGTCGTCGAGCGACGGCCCCGCCACGACCGAGGCGGCGGCGACGTCGTCGCCGGGGCTGGGCTCGCCGCTGTACGAGCGGGACCGGCCCACCAGCACGACCGATGACTTGGCCAATCCGCTGCCGCCGTATGACGAGGGCAGCGATGGCCCCGTGGGCGCGGTGCTCGGCGCTCCGGTCCCGCTGCCCTCCGGCAGTGGCAGTGCTGGCCCGTCCGGCTCCCTGCCGGGCGGTGGTGGTGGCGCTGCCTCGGGTGGCGCTGGCTCGGCTGGTGGCGGTGCTGCGGGTGGCGCTGGTGGCGCGGTGCTGGGCACCGACGCTCCGGGCGCTGAGTACCCGGTCTACATCCCGGATGTTCCCGCGCCGCTGTTCAGCGGCGACGACGGTGCCCCGGACCCAGAGCTATACGCCGATGTGCTCCCGGAGCTGGCCGAGGGCGTGACCGAGGTGCCTTCCGGCCCCATCGTCGGGCAGCTCGGCGCTGGCCCCATCGAGGCGGGGGAGTGCCGCTCGGTGCTCGCGCCCTACCAGCGCGATGTGGGCGAGTTCCATGTCGAGCTGGCGGTGTTCCCGCTCGAGTGCGTTCTCGAGTCCGGCCCGCCCACGGTCGAGGGCGCGTCGCTGGGCATCGTCGATGCGCAGGGCGAGCAGTTCTGGATGCTCACCGCGACGTGGGGGCGTGTCCGATGAGCCGGTTGCGCGAGGGAAGCGGGATGGACCCGCGGATGATGCTGGGCCTGGCCGTGGTGATGGTGCTCGCGGTCGTGGCGATGGTGCTGCTCGCGGTGGTCGCGCTCGGCGGCGGGGACGAGGGCACCGATGCTTCCGGGCCTGTGGCCAGCGAGGACACGGATGCGGGCAGCGGCCCCGCGGGCGGCGAGGCCGGGCTGGCCGAGCGGCTGGCGGGGATGGAGCTGGACCACGAGGACCAGACCATCGGGCTCTCGCCGCTGACCGGGCTGCCGCCGATGTCGCCCGCGGACGCGGTGGGGCAGGGCTTCGCGGTCGGTGAGCTGCGCGAGCCTGGCGTGGACGCGCAGGACCCGGCGCAGCCGGGCGGGCTGATCTGGAAGCAGTTCGGCACGTTTGTCCTGCCCGTGTCGCCGGGCGCGGGACCGGCCCGGATCGACGGGCATTGCGCGTCGGGGTTCGCCCGCACCGCGCAGGGCGCGATCACCGCCGCGGCTCACCTGAACTGGCGGGCCGCGATGTTCCCCGAGCAATGCGGCGATGCCGTGGCGGCACTGGGTGAGCCCGGTGAGTTCGAGCTCGACCGGGCCGCGATGATCCAGACGATCCTGCGCGGCCCCGATGGGCAGGGCACGCCGCTGCCGCAGATCGTCTACCCCTTCCGCGCTGTTCGCGTGGTCGAGTTCAGTCCTGACCACGCTGTCGTGGAAACGGCTCTGAGCACGAACGATGCACGTTTCGAGCTGTCACGCTTCGAGCTGGACTGGGTCGATGGGGACTGGCAGCTCCGTGACTTCAACGGCCTGGTCGGGGGCGCTCCGGCTGCGGCCCTCGAGGGCGATTGGACGTGGTGGTGATGGCTGCACGGATTCTCTCGCGCCTCGCGGCGCTGGTGCTGGCGGTCGTGGCGCTGCTCGGCCTGGTGGCCGGGACAGCGGCGGCGCAGGACACCACGACCGGCGAGCCGTCCGGTGGCACGGCGGGGTTCCAGGAAACCTGCGACGGCATGGGTGGTGGGCTCGGCATGGTGTGCACGGGCCTGAACACCGTGCTGAACCCCATCGACCGGGGAACGGAGATCGTGGGCGAGCAGACCTCGGGGCTGCTCGCGGACTGGGCGGGCTCGGCGGCGCAGGGCAGCATGGAGGTGCTTGTCCGGTCGCTGGGCTGGTGGCTGTCCACGACGTTCATCAATCCGATGGACTCCGCAGTGATCAACCAGCAACAGGCGCTCGCGCCCATCGTCGGGTTCATCATCATGGCCGGCGTCTTCGCCACGGCGATCACGCTGATGCTGCGCCGCCGCGCGGAGCCCGCGGTGGACCTGCTGTTCGGGGTGGTGCGCTGGGTGGTGTGGTCCACCTTGGGCCTGGTCGTGCTGACCGGGGCGATCCATGCCGGCGATGAGTTCGCCGCGGACCTGATGGACGAGACCGCGGTGGACTTCGGGCGCGCGATGGAGAACTCCCTGCTCGGGCAGATGCTCGCCGACGAGCCGTTCCTGCTGCTGCTTCTGGCGATCCTGCTGGTGCTCGTCGCGGCGCTGCAATGGCTGCTGGCGTTCCTGCGCGAGGCCGGGGTGCTGATCCTGGCGGTGCTGCTGCCCATCGCCGCGGCGGGGCAGTTCGGCACGATGACCCGGTCGTGGCTGTCGCGCTACATCGGGCCGCTGCTGTCGCTGGTGGCCTACAAGCCCGCCGCGGCCATCGTGTACTCGATCGGCTTCGCGTTCGTCTCCGAGGACTCGGAGGACTCGATCCGCACGGTGATCACCGGGCTGATCATCATCGTGATGTCCATCCTCGCGCTCCCGGCGCTGATGAGCATGTTCTCCTTCGCGCAGGTCCGCTTCGGTGGTGGCTCGGCGGGCTCGATGCTCGCTGGTGCCGCGGGCGGGATGATGGCCGGCGGCATGATGCGCGGGGCGATGTCTGGCGGCGGTGGCGGCGGGGGCACGGCGCACTCGTCGTACATGGCGGCCAACGGGCCTGATTCCGGTGGCAGTGGCGGGGGCTCCCCGTCCGGTGCCGGGCTTGGTGGCCTGGCTGGCGGCGGTGCTGGTGGTGGTGCTGGTGGCCTCGCGGGGCAGACGGCGATGGGCCAGGGCGCGCAGGGACTGATGCAGGGCGCGCAGGAAGCGGCCAAGCAGGTCAGCGCGGGCGGCAGCGGCGAGCTGGGCGGCGGCGCTGGCGGCGGGGAGAAGAACGGTCACGGCGGCCACGGCGGCCACGGTGGGTCTCCCTCGGCGACCGAGGGCATGTCCGGTGGTGGCAAGACCGGTGGCAAGGCTGGTGGTGCTGCTGGCGGCGAGGCCGGTGGCGCGGTTCCTGGTGGTGGCCTCGCGGCCGCGGGTGGCGGCAAGGCCGGAATGGCTGGTGCTGGTGGCGGTGCTGGTGGTGGTGCCGCTGGCGGCGCGGCTGGTGCAGCGGCCGGTCCTATCGGCATGGCCGCGATGGCGGGCATGCAGGCGGTCGGCGCGGTCAAGGATGCCGCGGTCGGCGCGGTCAACTCCGAGGTGCGCGCGCTCGATGAGCAGGCGCAGGAGATGGGCGGCGCGCCGTCGAACGCCTACCTGCCGCAGGGAAGCAGTGGTGGCGGTTCTGGTGGCGCGGGGCTGTCCGCGCTGGCCATGCGGGGCGCGGGCGGTGCTCCGTTCCCGACCTCGACAGGTGGTGGGCAGGGCAGTGGCCCGCAGCCAGGCGGCGGCGCTTCCCCCTCGGGCTCCATGCCCGGTGGTGGCGGTAGCGCTCCCTCGGCTGGTGGCGACGGTGCCACGGGCGGCGGCGCTTCCCCGTCCGGCTCCATGCCCGGTGGTGGCGATGCCGCCCCTTTCGGGACCAGCGGCAGTGACAGTGGCACTGCCGCGATGACGGGTGCGCTGGGAGGCGCGGTGGCCGCGGCTGGCCCTTCCGGGTCCAGCGACTACAGCCCGTCACCGGCACCGTCCGGTGATGGCGGCGGATACGCCGCGGCTGG
>NZ_BQYM01000012.1:0-105303 GCF_026008515.1 Hoyosella levis | reverse complement strand
CAGCCCGTCACCGGCACCGTCCGGTGATGGCGGCGGATACGCCGCGGCTGGCCCTTCCGGGTCCAGCGACTACAGCCCGTCACCGGCACCGTCCGGTGATGGCGGCGGATACGCCGCGGCTGGCCCTTCCGGGTCCAGCGACTACAGCCCGTCACCGGCACCGTCCGGTGATGGCGGCGGATACGCCGCGGCTGGGGCAGCGGGCGCGCTGCCGTTCGTGCCGGTCCCCACGGGCTCGGGCGATACCAGCAGCAGCGGTGGTGGCGCGGCAACGCCTCCGCCGTCCTACCTCGAGAACCGCAGCAAGCCGTCCTACCTCGAGGGCCGCTCGCCGCGTCCCCACCACGCCGCGCCCCCGGCACCGACCGGTTCGCGTCCCGCCGCGCCAGCGGCGGGACGGGGCAGCTCGCGGCCATCCCCGCGCCCGCCCGCGCCCCCGGCACCGTCGCCGGACGGGGCGGTGGGCTCGCGGCCACCCACCGACGAGACCAACCACGGAAAGAAGGACTGACCAATGGCACGTCAAGACACATCCGCGATGCCCCGGACCTACGGGGCGTGGCGCAGGCAGCGCGGCTACGAGCTCGCGGGCCTATCGCTCAAGCGGTTCGGCATCGTCGCTGGCTGCATGATGATCGGCATCCTGCTGTTCAACGCCGGGATCGCGGCCGTCCTGGTGTGGGCGGCGATCTCCGGGCTGATCATCCTCTACGCGGTCATCCCGTTCGGGCGCGCGACGCTGTTCGAGCGCACCGTGTTCCACATCCGTGGGCGGCTGATGATCGCCGCGGGCCGCGCATCGCTCTACGGTGGCCCGCTGACCAGCCACCCGCGGCGCAACCGGCTGCCGGGCGTGCTGTCGCCGCTGGTGCCCGTCGCCGCCGAGGATGGCCGGGGCGGCCACCAGGTGCTCGTGCACAACCGCGCGACCGGGTTCATCTCGGCCATCGTCCGCGTGGCCCCGGTGGGCATCACCCTCGCTGATCGCACCGACGCGGACGCGTGGGTGGCGTCCTACGGGGGGTTCCTCGCCGAGCTGGGCTACAAGCCGATGGTCGCGTCGGTGGCGATGACCGTGGAGTCCGCGCCGACCGGCGGGGCCACCCAGCGCGACTACGTGCGCGAGCGCATGGAGCCCCACCGTGGCTCGGCCCCTGGCTTCGCCACCGCCGTGCTCGACGAGCTGGTCTCGCGCAGCGCCGCGGCGACCGCGGATGTCACCACCACGGTGACGATCAACTTCGATCCATCGCGGCTGCGGCCGGAGCCATCGACGATGGAGGAAGCCGCCGCGGAGGTGGTGCGGTGGCTGCCGGCGATGGAGAACTCGCTGTCGGCGTGCGGGGCGACGGTGATCGGCCGCGCCCAGCTCGGGTGGCTGATCCGGCGCGTTCGCATGGCCTTCGACCCGGACGCGCGCGGCGAGGCGTCGCGCCAGCTCGAGGTCGCCGAGGCCGACGAGGTGCTGCGCTGGCAGGACGCCGGGCCGATCCGCGCGGAGGAAGCGTGGCGGTCCTACCGGCATGACTCGGGAATCTCGTTCTCCTGGGTGCTCGACGCGCCCCCGACCGGGCATGTGCAGAACCGCATCCTGTTGCCGATGCTCTCCCCGGGCCGGTTCCCGCGCCGGGTGTCGATCGTCTACACCCCGATGCCCGCGTCGGTGGCCACGCGCAAGGTCGAGGAAGAGATCAACGCTGGCAACGTCCGCGGCTGGCTGGCGTCGAAGTCGAAGAAGGACGAGACCCAGCGCGACATCGAGGACCGTCGGCGGGCGCTGCTCGCCGCGCAGGAGGAAGCCCTCGGCGCGGGCGTGGGCAGCTTCACGATGTATGTCACCACCACCGTGTCGGACCCGCGCGAGCTGCCCGCGGCCATCGCCGATGTCGAGGAGCGCGCCGGGCAGGCCAAGCTGCGGCTGCGTCCCTGCCACGGCGCGCAGGCCGCGGGGTTCGCCGCGTCGATGGGGCTGGGCATCGACCCTGCCGCGGGCCTCAAGCGCCAGGGCGCGGAGAGGTGGCAGGCGGCATGAGGCGCACCGATCCCTCCGCGACGCACCATCCCTCCCGGCTGCTCGCCGATGCCCCGTGGGTGGGCGAGCAGCCCGGCACCGGCACATCCATAGCCCTTGACGGCCTGGTGGCCGCGAGCTGGCTGTGGGATGCCGCGCGCGCGGCGCGGGAGGCGACCACCAGCGGCCCCACGGGGCCGCGCGAGAACCAGGAGCAGCAGCGATGACGCTGATCGAGCATGATCCCGAGGCGTTCCCCGGCCTGGAGCCCGGCACAGGCGCCGCCACCGACGGCCACGGCCCCGACGCCTCGACCGGGGCGGTGCTGCGGGCGCGGCGGCGCTGGTTCCGCCGCGCGGCCGCGGGCCGCCCGGCCCCGCCCGCGCACCGCCTGGGGGTGGACCTGGATTCCCCGGTGCCGCCGTCGCGCGGCGACGGCATGCCCGCGGGCGGGCGCATCGCCAACCCGATGGGCGGGGACCAGTGGCAGGGCACCACCGCGCAGCTGTGCGGGCTGTTCCCCTTCGCCGCGCCGTCCGGCGCGCACCTGCGGGGCGTGCCGGTGGGCATCAATGCCCATACCGGGGAGCCGGTGGGCCTTGATCCCGCGCAGCTGCTCGTCGATGGCCTGGTGTCGAATACCGGGCTGTGGATCCAGGGCCAGCCTGGCATCGGCAAGTCCACCTTCGTCAAGCGGTTGCTGCTCGGGCTGGCGGGGTTCGGGTTCAACGTGCAGATCCTCGGGGACCTCAAGGATGAGTACGAGGACATCATTCGCGCGCTCGATGGGCAGATCATCCACCTCGGGCGCGGGCGGGGCACCCTCAACCCGCTCGATACCGCGCCGCTGCGCGGGGCGATCAACGCCTCGGTGGGGGCGCGCCGCCAGCAGCTGATCGACGATGCCGCGGAGTCGCGGCTGGCGCTGCTCGAGGCGTTGCTGGCCATCGAGTCGCGCACCGACAACCTGCGGGCCTCCGAGCGGGTGCTGCTCGCCCGCGCGGTGGAGATCGCCTCGCGGGTGGCCGAGGCGGAGAACCGCGACCCGATCATCCCCGAGGTCCTGGCGGTGATCGACGCGGGCGGGGCGGAGTGCATGCAGGCCGTCGCGGCGACGTCGGGCGCGGACTACGAGCAGAAGGTCCTCGAGCTGGTCAGCTCGCTGCGGCTGATGTGCGAGGGCGCGATCAAGGGCATCTTCGACCGGCCCTCGTCGTTCCGCATCGACGACGACACCCGCGCGGTGTCGGTGTCGCTGGCCAGCGTCGAGGATGCCTCGGACAACGTCGTCGCCGCGGCGATGATGTGCTCGTGGGCCTGGTCCTCGGCGATGACCGCCGGGCAGGTCGCGGCGGGCAAGCGCCGCAACGTCTTCCAGGTCCAGGACGAGCTGTGGCGGGCGCTGCGCGCGGCACCGGGCCTGGTGGAGAAGTCCGACCGCGTGACCCGCCTGGGCCGCCACCGCGGCGTCATCTCCGCGCAGGTCACCCACTCGCTCGAGGACCTCGAGGCGCTGCCGAGCGAGTCCGACCGCGCCAAGGCGCGCGGCCTGGCCGCGCGCAACGCGCTGAAGGTCATCGGTGGCACCGACAACCGGGAGATGGACCGGCTCGATGAGATCACCCCGTTCACCAGCTACGAGCGCGCCGAGGTCACCTCGTGGTCGGCCCCGCCGACGTGGGTTCCCGGCCAGCAGCACCCCGGACGTGGCCGGTACCTGATCAAGTCCGGCGAGCGCATCGGCATCCCGGTGCGGATGACCCTGACCGACCGGGAGCGGGTGCTCTACAACACCGACAAGGCGTTCTCCTCGCTCAAGCGCGGGGGCCAGTGATGCCCGGCAAGAAGGGGCCACTGGTCGTGGTGGGCGTTCTCGGGGTGGTCGTGGCGGTGGTGGTGCTGATGTCGCTGCTACTGATGAGCGCCGCCGAGGAGGAGCAGCAGCTCGGGGCGTGCGGCACCGGGTCCGGCGCGGGCGTCGCGCCGCTGCCGGCGGGCTCGGTGTCCAAGCCGATGCAGGCAGGCACCTACACCCTGTCCTCGCCGTACGGGCCGCGGTGGGGCGATTTCCACTACGGCCTGGACTACTCCGCGGCCATCGCCGCGCCGATCTTCGCGTTCGCCGATGGCGTGGTGCGCGCCTCCGGCCCGGCCACCGGGTTCGGCAACTGGGTGGTCATCGACCACAACATCGACGGCCAGCTGATCTCCACGGTCTACGGGCACATGCCCGCGGGCCTGATCACCGTGGCCAGCGGCCAGCAGGTCCGGGCGGGCCAGCAGATCGCCGGGGTCGGCTCCGAGGGCCAGTCCACCGGCCCGCACCTGCACTTCGAGGTGTGGCCGGGCGGGCGGTTCGGCGGCAGCGCCGTCGATCCCGCACCGTATGTCGCCGCGGCCGCCGAGCCCGGCTCCGCGGGCAGCAGCAGCGATGGCGACGGCGGGGGCTCCCCGGTGGACCTCGCCGCGATGGTCGCGCCCGGCGATAGCGGCCCGGCCAGCGCCACCGCGCCCGCCGCCGACGCGGGGGCGTCGTTGCCGCCGCTCCCGGCGTCGAAGGGCTCCGAGCGGTCGATGACCGTCGATGGGGTGCGGGTGATGCGCTCGATCAACGCCAACTTCCCGCAGGTGAACAGCATCGGTGGCTACCGTCCCTCCGACCCGTATCCCGACCATCCCTCCGGCCGCGCCGTCGATGCGATGATCCCTGCCTACAACACCCCGACCGGCATCGCGCTCGGCGACCGCGTCGCCAGCTACTTCGTCGCCAACGCCGACCACTACAACGTCACCTACATCCTGTGGCGGCAGCGGATATGGCAGAACGGCTCCTGGTCGGGCATGGAGAACCGGGGCTCGGACACCCAGAACCACAACGACCACGTCCACATCACCGTCGAGGGCGGCGGCATGGCCACGGGCTCGGAGTCCTACGCCGCGGGCCAGCCCGGCGCGGGCACGTCCCTGGCCGGGTGCGCGGGCCTGGGCGGGCCGCTGGACGCGACGAGCGTCCCGGCTGAGTTCGCGCCCTGGATACAGCGGGCGGGCGCGCTGTGCCCGCAGATCCCGCCATCGCTGATCGCCGCGCAGATCAGCGCCGAGTCCGGGTTCAACCCCGCCGCGGTGTCCCCGGTCGGGGCGCAGGGACCAGCGCAGTTCATGCCCGGCACCTGGCCGTCGTATGGCCGCGACGATGACGGCAACGGCCAGGTCTCGCCGTTCGACATCGGGGATGCGGTGATGGCGCAGGGCCGCTTCATGTGCGCCATCGCCTCGCAGATCGACGCGGGCATCGCCTCCGGCGCGGTCGCAGCACCCAATGGGCCGACCGAGCTGTACCTCGCCGCCTACAACGCCGGTCCTGGCGCGGTGCTGCGCTCGGGGGGCTTTCCCACCGGGCACGTCGATTACGTCGTCCAGACCCGCCCCTACGCCGACAAGATCATCGCCGCCGAGCCCGGCTTCCGGGGCAGCTCGCGCGCGTGAGCACGCCACCACCGATAGGAAGGACACCGACCATGAGCACCATCGGACCAGCCAGACCGGCTCCGGCCGCGCCGCCGAGGCGGCGCGGCACCAGTGCCGCGGTGGCCATCGCGGCCACCGGCCTGTGCGCGATCATCGCCGCGGGCTGCGCGACCATCCCCACTTCTAGCGGGCCCTCTCCCGCGCCGTCCTCGGCGCCGGCGGTGCCGCTATCGACGGCCAGCGGCTCGGCCTACACCAGCCCCGCGATCGCCTCGGCAGCCGATGCCGCGGCGATCGCATTGTCGCAGGTCTACACCTGGCAGCCGATGACCGAGGAGTCCCGCGCTGATGCGCTGCGCCGCGCGCGGGACTGGCTCGGCGGCGAGCTGCTCGCCGCGGTCGAGGCCGGGACCAGCGAGTCGGGGGTGCGCGACGACGGCGACTGGGCGCGGTGGCGCGCCCAGGAAGCAGTCATCACCGCCGATGCGCGGCCCATCGCCGCGGGAGAGGTCCTCACCGATGGTGTCGTGGAGATCGAGGCGCTGGTGACCCAGACGGTGCTGCCGCGCATCGGCGAGCCCGAGCAGACCACCTTCCGGGTGCTCGCCCGCATGGCCGAGACCGGGCAGGGCTGGCGGATGATCGGCTACCGGATGATCGGGGGAGCAGGTGGATAGGGAAGCTGCCAAGCCGCTGGGGATGGTCGCGGCCATCGGGGTGGCCTACGGCGGGCTGCAAGCGTGGCTGGCGATCCGCGACGGCGCGGACCCGCTGGCGATGGTGGCGCTGATCGCCGGGGTCGTGGGCCTGGTGGCGCTGCTCGGCGCGGGCGGCTGGTGGATGTGGCGGTCCCGCCACCGTGATGACTCGCCCGGCGCGCGCGAGCTGGACAAGGCCGCGCGGCACCTGGCGCGGCACTCCCAGCTCACCGGCATCACCGAGTCCCAGGCCCGGCGCTCCTCGGCCCGGCTGCGCCGGGCCGAGGGCGCGCCGGGCGACAGCCCGGACGGGTGGGGGATGCCGCTGGGCGAGCTGGTCGGCGATGGGCGGATGCTGCGGGCGAGCTGGGAATCGTCAGTGATGATCATCGCCGGTACCCGCACCGGAAAATCGACCTCGTACGCCATCCCGCTGGTCGTCGGCGCGCCGGGCGCGGTGATCGCCACCTCCAACAAGCCCGATGTCTACGCCGGGACGTGGCGGGTGCGCCGCGACGGCGGGCACCGCGAGTGGCTGTTCGATCCGCAGTCCATCGCCGGCACGGCCAAGCCCGGCTTCCGCCTCGACCCGCTGGTGGTGGTGCGCGACCCGGAGACCGCGATGGAGCTGGCCGGGCACTTCGTGGCCGCGGCCAAGACCGACAACGCCGTGGGCTCGTCGTACTTCGACGGGGCCTCGCACAAGGCGCTGGGCTCCTACATCCTCGCCGCCGCCCTGGCCGGGGGCGACATGCTCCACGTCGCCGAGTGGCTCAATCGGCCCACCCTCGATCTGCCCGCGCGGGTGCTCGCCGCGCACGGCTTCGCCGCGCTCGCTCAATCGGTGGCGGAGATGAACAACTTGAACGACCGCCAGCAGCAGGGCGTGTACGGCATGGCCCAGCAGTTCATGGAGGTCATGTCCTCGCCCGGCTACGCCGCGTGGGTGTGCCCGGCCACGCGCGCGGTGATCAGCTCGTCCCCGGCGGGCGGGGGCACTGATCGTGGCGGCTACTTCGCCACCGATGCCGACGACGACCGCGAGGTGTTCGATCCCGCGGCGTTCGTCGCCTCCACCGACACGCTGTATGCGATCTCTCGGGACAACGACGGTTCCCCGAAAGCGCTGGTGACCGCGCTGGTGGGCATGGTGATGCGCGCGGGGGGCGAGCAGGCGGCGACGATGCCGGGCGGGCGGCTGGGCGAGCCGGTCGTCGCGGTGCTCGATGAGGCCGCCAACATCTGCAAGCTCCGCGAGCTGCCCGGCATGCTGTCGTATGCCGGTGGCATCGGCATCTGCCTGGTCCCGATCATCCAGTCCCGCCAGCAGGGCGAGCGGGTGTGGGGCCGCGGCGGCTTCGGGGAGATGTGGGGGGTGGCCAACGCCAAGGTCTACCTCGGCGGCAACCACGATGCCGACTTCGCCGCCGAGCTGTCCCGCCTGGTCGGTGAGCATGAGCGCACGCGGGAGAACAAGTCCTACGGCGGCAAGGGCGGCAAGTCCTGGTCGCAGTCGGTCACCCGCGAGCCGATCCTGCCCGCCGACCGGCTCGCGGCGATGCCGCTGGGCCGGGGGCTGCTGCTGTCCTCGGGCAACCGGCCCGCCCTGATCAAGACCCGCCCGTGGTTCCGCGGCGAGCACGCCGAGGCCATCCGCGCCTCCCAGGACGCCTTCACTTCAACCGAGCAGGACCTGCCCGCCACCGGCGAGCCCGTCGCCGCGGCCACCGCGGCCACCAGGAAGGAGCAACAGCCATGACCATCATCGAGACGCTCGAGGGCGAGGATGCCACCGAGGCCCCCAAGCAGGTGTTCGCGTCGCTGGCCGACTTCGTCGAGCAGCTCGTCGCGCCGATGATCAGCCGCGACTCCACGACGATGCGCTGGTCGCCGCGCTGGTTCGATTTCCCCGAGGTCGTCAACCGGCTGCTGGGGCTGTGGATCGACTACGAGGCCACCGTCGCCGAGGGCCAGACCCTGACGATGTGGTGGCTGCACCGCTTCGACCCGACGATGGCGGTGATCTGCTCGGTGCACGGGCCGATGCGGCTGTGCCGGGGCGGGCTGCACGAGGTCGCCGACCACCTCGTCGTCGAGCCCGCGCCCACCGATCATGCCGTCCGTGTGCCGTTCGCCGCGCTCGGCCCCACCGGTGAGGACGAGCAGTGATCGAGCGCGAGCGCGCGGCGCGCGCGGCGGTGGCGGGCCTGCCGGGCGGGTATGACCCGCAGGCGGGATACGTGCCCGCGGGAAGCGCGGGAGCGTCGGTGGAGAACCTGCGCTCGGTGGCGCGGGGGGCACGCTCGGAGGCCAGCCTCGGGCAGGCGCTGATGCGCGATGTCGCCCGCGAGGCGGTCGCGGAGATCGCCGAGAACTCCCCGGACCCTGCTGCGGCCAGCCAGTACACCGCGCTGCACGCCGAGGTCGGCCATGATCGCGCTCGGGCGCGGGCGGTGGAGTCGCAGGCCAGCGCGGAGCTGATGGCGCTGGCGATGAGCGGGTACATCCCCGCGCGGGCCTACACGCTGTCCCCGGCCCCGGCGGTAGCGCCGCCGGTGGCGGGGCAGGCGCGGGCACGCACGCAAGGCATCGAGCGGTAGCCGCATCGGACGCACTGTCCCCGATTCACGAGTTGCGAATGCCCCGTTCTGATTGCCACGACTAGGGCCTGTTACGAAAGTCATGTGAGCCAGCGGTCGATGTTGGCCACGCGAACCGATGCCTCGTAGCGGACGGCGAGCTTGTCGCAACGGATGGCGATTCCGCGCTTGCGCTTGAGCATGTTGATGCCACACTCGACGGCATGCCGGTCGCGGTAGATCCCCGGGTCGAACGCGTAGGGCCGTCCGCTGCGGGCAGCTCGGTGCGCGCTGGTCGAGGGGAGCGGCAATAGTGGACTTGATGCTGCGGCGCGCCAGGTACGCGCGGTTCGCCACGTGATGAGTACGCATTGTCGCCGAGGACTCGGTCGGGACGGGTACATGGTCGCCCTCTGCCGCAGCCGACGACGCGGATCTTGCCGATGACGCCGATCATGTACGGCGCGTCCCCGGCCTAGCCGGGCGTGAGCAGGTACGACAGCACGTTGCGGCCCTGCTAGCAGGCGAGATGGATCTTGGTGGAGAACCCGCCGCGCGAGCGGCCGAGGGCATGATCAGCGGGCTCGCTGTCGATCAGTCCGCGCAGCGGCCATGCGTGGGGCCTGCCCCGGCGCGCCGGGGCAGGCAGGAGCGGTTCGAGCAACGCCCACTGCGCGTCGGTGAGATCGTGACGGGCGGCAGCCCTTACCGTGGGCATGAGGCCTCCGGCAGTGGCGTGGTTGTCTTGGCACCACCTGCGCTACACCGAAGGCCTCACCTATTCCCAGTCGCGAAGCGCGACCTCAACAACCACTTTCGTAACAGGCCCTAGGCGCGAGTTGCCGCAGGCACCGCTCCCAGGGACTAGCTTCCTTCACTGGAAGACAGCCCCTGGATACGACTAGAGATCCCAACTGTGGAACCGCTCACGAACTTCTACAATTTTGCACATTGCCACGAGGAACCGCAGATAGAATGGCAGTAAATTCGCATACTGTGTGCAGCAGCAGCCTCCAAGTCACCCCAAGGGATGGTTAGCAATCAGTTGATGACACCAAGCGCGAAACACTGGCGCCGAACAACTATTACGAAGACAGTATTAGCACTACTCTCTGCCGCAATTTTAGGTGCAGCGTGCTTCCTGCTTTACATTTCATACACGAACACTTCAGAGGTTTCAAAAAATGAGACCAGGGGTCTCATAATAATTGCAACAGAAGGCGGCAATAAGCCAGGGTTGACACTCAATGTAGACCAGTACTATGAGTTCCAGAAGCCCGTAAAATTGGTATTCTACTTCACTGCTGACGACATCAATAATGTCCTTGTTGATAGTGTGGATATTGACTACACAATCGCTTTTGCTGGTTCCAGTTTTGTAGAAAGCGTCACCTGCGCTCAGGACCAACCAACCCTCCCTACAAATTTTGGCATGCTGCCTGAAGGGATTCAAATCCCGATCCTCTACGATGCCCAAGGTGGGCCATACTCAGCGATTAACCACCTGGGGCAAGAAATGTCAGGAGGCGTCGCAGAAGACAGGGTTTTCACATCGGTTCATTCGGGCAGGCTTCGCGTAGTTAAACAAGATGAGTATATTCGCCATAGAAAGACGTACGCTACAAATGGGGGGCAGGTGGTGTTTGCCGAATCCTGCGAACTGGGAATGAGTACTGCCTGGGTGGATGAAAGTGTAGGAAATTTGCTAGATCTGGGATCGCGCCGAACGCTTCTCCCTTACCAAATAAACTGGAGTGGAGTCGATAATCGAATTGACTACCATCAGAATCTGAGAGTCGGAGTATCCATACTCCGCCAACCAGGATGGCAACTATCAGAGGCTTACCCCTACCCAGCGATTGATCCCGTGCGCTGGCACGATAGCATCAGAACAATTTGGCACAACCAGGGCTCCATTGAAAACTCATTTGCTTTCACTAGCCAGCCGGTATACATTTTCACAGATCGCTCAAGAGTTGATGCAAGAGAACTTTACCTGATAGTACTTGGAGCCATCCTAGGCGTGGCTGGAGCACTCCTTCTTTCGGGTGCTTCAGGTATTTTTGACCTCTTTTTTAGAGGAGTTCCACAAGATGCAACAAATGACTCTACCGCCCAAACCCTCAACAATAAGGGAGGGCGCTTGAAGTACTCCATTCTTGCAAAAGTATCAGATTTCTGGAATGAAATTAAGGCAGCACTAGAAACTGATTCAAGAAACTCTGCCAAACCGTCAGGCGACGGTGGCACGACGCCAGAAAATGAAGATCACAGGCAGTCGCAATCAGAAGAGTAAGTTAGTCAGGGAGTCCTTGGCGCCGAGGGGTATACTTCAAAACTTTTCACTCATCCTTGAGGCCACCCCAGCTTAGCTCATACCCAGTATTTACCGCCGGAGCCCCACTTATCGTTTTCAGAGCACAGGCCACGGATAGTCGAATAATAAAATTCGTGAAGTTGCCCATGCTCAGTAATGCATAGCCACAGTTGTGGGGCGACTCTTTTCCGAGCTGCGATCCTGAGGTTTCCACATTTAGGGGAGATAGCAGGGCCGGAGTGTAGCCCTCCACAATTATAGTTGCCAACATAGCTTCTAATAACGGGCGCTGCAGGCTCCGTGTGCTTTCATCCACTGAGCGACATGGGCTTGACGCGAGCGGTCGTAGCTGTGAGGCCGTATCTCGCCGGCAGCGGTCAACAGTTCAGGTTCAATGACGCCGAACATCTGCAGCAGCGCCGACGCGACAGTGTAGGTCACCGCCAGGCTGTCCTGGGCGCCCGCGATCGAATCTAGCGGAATGGCCAGGATGGACCGGTGCGAGCGCCTGACCACGCGAAGCCCATGGACACGGGGTACAGGCGGGGCGATGCGCACCTCGCTTCCGAACCAATCACTGTCGGTGGTGGCATCCACGATCGCAGCCGTGAGCCTGGCAGTGCCCCACTGACCACTGTGGTGACACGTCCACCCCAGCACATGCGGGACACACGCGGTGAGTGCATCGACCAGCTCGTCCTGGCCGAGCACCTTCTCCTGGGATGGGGATTCACTGATGCGGATCGCAGCGAATGCAGACCCGTCGGCATGGAGCATCCGGTGCGCGATCGTGGGGACCACTGTGGACCGCCCGCCGTCGTCGTGCTTGTTGGTGAACTCGATGTATCCCGGTCCGGGGAATGGATAGTCGGCAGTGAATGGTGCCAGGCCCAGCACGCCATCCGGGAACGGATGGTCGCCGCTCCACTCGATGATCTGGTCCATCGCCCCGGTATCGAGGGTGGCGCGGGCTGGTGCATCGGGGGTGATGCTCACCGCGAGCCACAGATGCGTGGATCCATGGCGGAGCGCTTCCACTCCCGTGGACCACGCCTGCTCGGCGTGCCGCCTCCGGTCCTCCTCGCTGCGGAAGCGGTTCCTGTACCGATCAGCGACCTCGTGCTCCTCGAGCTGGCGGGAATGCGAATCGCCTTCGGTGCGAACGAAGTAGACGAGCGCGCGGCGGCTATCGCCCTTTGTCATGATCACCGCATGAGGGGAGTCCACTCCGGGGGGCACGACCGCTACCAGGTAGAAGGAGCTGTCGTGCCCGGTGTGGACCGCGAACATGTCAAACTTGGGCACCGGCCGCGCGAACTCCCCTACATCGCGCCGGAAGCGAGTGATCAGTTCGCTCGATGCGGGATCCTCATGCGTGAAGGGATCTAGCCTCTGGGCTGCATCTGGTTGCTTCGCTGCGTCCGTGACCCCGAAGATGATGATCCCGCCGCGCGCATTGGCGAGCATAGTGATGTCCTTGGCATGCTCCTGCCGATCGCTCCACGCCGGGTTCTGGTTGGCCTGGCGGAGCGCCAGCTTGCTCTTGAAGTCGATCATCTCGGATTCGTCGCCCAGTGAATCGACGAGTGCTTGGATCGATGATTCCGTCATGGCTCCCTGCTCGAGGGCGCATCCGGTTATGGACTCTAGATAAGCATTGCTCCATGCGGCCACGGAGAACCACCGTACTAGCCCTGGGGGGAGGCACTGGGTATGCCAAGATCCTTGAGATAGGAGATGCGGGCGTTGATCGCTGCGGCGAAGTGCTGCCAGTCCAGGCCGCGTACCGGCTCTCCGGGAGCCGATCCAGCGGCTGAGGTGATGTAGCAGACAGCATCGTAATGGTTCTCTGCCACCAGGCGTTCGCAGAACATGGCGAACCGCTCCTGGTAGCTCTTGCCCGCCCATTCCCCGGATGGTGGCAGCGCCCCGGGCCTCATCCTGACCGGGCTGCGCGATCCATCACCGTCCTGCATGATGAAGAAGTACCCCAGCCATGGCTTCTCACCGGGGTACAGGTCCGCGAGCACCGCGCGGCGCAGATCGACAGCGCTGCCGAGGGCTTCCTCGACGCGGTTGTTGTAGTTGTTGCCGAACGAGGGGCCGCCGAGCGATTTGAGCTCGAACGCGGCGACGAGCGTCTGGCCATCAGTGATCACGACATCCCACTGCTTCTGGGGGCGGTAGTAGCCAGGGAGCTCCAGCCCCTGGGAGCGCTTGACGCGGATCTGGCCAGGCTCGTACCCGGCATCGAGGAAGAACTTCGCGATCAGCACCGCGATGGGATCGAAGTGCGCTCCGCCGCGGACCGCGCCGGATGTCCCCGCGCCAACCGCGGCAGCGATGGCTGATTGCTCCATCTGCGTGCTCTTGGTTCCCCAGTAGGCGGCGATGGCATCGAGGAAGTCCTCGCGCGTGACACTCACGGGGCCTCCCCGAGCAGGTGGCGGTGGTCGTGGATGCCGTATGCCTCGATCGCCGCACGGGTCGCCGCGCGCTGGTCATGCGCCCGGAATGCCTCGCGCAGCGCCTCCTGCTGGGCTTCGGGCAGCTGCGCGGGGTCAGGGATCCGGATCTGCTTGAGGTACTGGGCCTGGAACCGCAGGGTTCCCCCACGCATGCGCACCGCGTATGCCTCGATGAAGGCCTGGGCAACCGCGGAGAGCAGCAGCCCGCCAAGGACCTCCATGTCCCAGCTCTCGGAGGTGACGTAGTACAAGTTGTGGTGGGGATAGTGCCCGCCGGTCTCGAGGACCGGATGGATGGTCGTGCGCATGTCCTGGAGGAGCAGCTTCGGCTTCGTGGTCAGCGATGCCGTGACCTTGTCGATGGTCCGGTACCAGGCGGCGGCGTTGCGCCGGGCCACGTGCCTTCCAGCAAGGATCTCCGCTGATGATTGGAGGTAGCGCTGCATCCGCGGATAGCGGGATAGGTCGACCAGCGTTCCGTCTTCCTCCCAGGGGTTGACCAGGTAGTGCCCTGACCAGGAGAACTTCCCCGAGCCCAGGTCGCCGACCATGGATAGGGGGAGCATTCGGTCGGCCTCGGCCGCGGCGGCGTCACGGGTGATGAAGACCCGGTCCGCACCAGTGGCTACGCCGATCCCGACGCGGGTCCCGTTGCTGGGATCATGCAGTGGGCCGAAGTTGTCGTTGAGGTGCTCGATCAGGGCCAGGCGAGCTGGTGATCCGGTTGGCCACAGCTGCGTGCCAGTGAACCAGTGGGGCAGCCGGTACGCGGCGTAGGAACCGGTGGTTACTGATTCCGAGCTGCTCGTGGTGCTCCAGGCAGCGAGTTCGCGGGCCGAGCAGGCATCGAAGGATGCTGTGGCCTCGGCGACGACGGACGAGCCCTGCGCGCGGTTGCTGATAACAGTGATCGCGGGGTAGGCGGATACTGTCGTCTCGAAGGCATCCACGTCATGCATCTTCCAGACCGCGTCGACGGAGTAGCCACTGCCGATCAGCGAGCGGAGCGCGGACCCGTACTGGTTGTGCATCCAGCGGTCCGCGCAGATGAATCCCAGCCTGCCTCCGCCGGCCAGGGCGCGCAGTGATCGCTCGATGAATCCGACGTAGATGTCCGCGCGACCACGCATCGTCGCGTACAGGCTGCGGTAGAGCGACTGCGTCGCCGGGGGGATGTCCTCTATGCGGATATACGGCGGGTTGCCGACGATGACATCGGCGATGGGGAGGTCGGGCTCCAGCAGGTAGTCCCCGTGCCGGATCCACTCGCTTGCAAGGTCCTGGGCATCGCTGCCCGGGCATCCCGCGCCGATGAGCAGGCTCTCGATCTGCGCGCGGCAATGCTCGACATTGGTTTCCTGCAGCTCGTAGGCGCGGATGCACGGCGCGAGCGCCTTGAACTCCGATGACGCTGGCCGGGCCGCAGCGATCAGCCGCTCGGCGGCAGGGAGCAGGAACGCTCCGCGCCCGGCGGATGGCTCGATGAGCACCATTCCCGCCAGGTCGGGGGACTGCACGTATCCGGTGAGGTCGAGGATCGCCTCGACGACCCAGCGCCGAGTGAGTACCTCGCCGAATTCCTCGGCCGGGGCAGGAGTGTCTGGAAGAAAGAGGACCACGTCACGAACCCTATACCGGAGCCGCGACAACATTCGGATCCGGTCGAGCGCCCCATCGGCACTTCGTAGACCAAGGACGGGCGAGCACGAGCGGCCGCTGCGATGTCGGTGCGTGCTGCAATACTTGCTCCATGACCGATCTGGGGTACATGGTGCGGCAGGACTGGGCCCAGCGCGGCACGGCGATGAGGGAAAGCAGCGACCGGATCGCTCAATGGCTCGGGGACAGCCGACTGGTATTCGTCGTTGGCAAGCCTGAGCGGTTCGATGACCCGGACCGCAGCGCGGACCGCGAGACCGCCATCCACATCGGCCGCACGGCAAATCCTCGACCAGTTGTCAGCTTCGATGACCTGGCCCGGCTGTCCGAGCGTGGCGATGCCGGCGATATCGCTGCGATTGCCCTGCATCCCGTCGGGAAGCCGGATTGTGACAAGTTACGAGAGGCTGTTGAAGCCGGTCGGCTTGGGCTGGTGTTCGTGCAGGTCTGGGCGCGCACGGACAGTGTGCGCGCGTGGCTCGAAGGACGTGGGGCGACCGACCTCCACGCTGGCGATGCCGTGCCGCAGCTTGATCCGCTCCGGGTCGCGGCATGCGGCCTCATGGTCGATGAAGAGTACAACGGGCTCGCCGCTGGACGCGGCAAGGATGCCGTCGTGCAGTTGCTCCGGGCGATGGCGGCTGAGGGCGATCCGCTCGATGCCGACGAGTGGATTCGTTGCTATTTCGCGGCCGGCGGCTCGTTCGGTGAAGCCGATGCTGTCGCAAGGTTCGCCAGGGAGGTGCGCGAGGGGAAGCGCCATCGCGTGTCGCCGCGATACCACCGCGAGATCGTGGGGGTCCTGCGCGAGCAGATCTGTGCCCGCACCAACGATCAGCCCGAGTAGCCCCGGTGCGTGTTCTCCCGGATGAAGGCCAGCAGGGACTCTCGCGAGATTTACTTCCGCGTACCGATCCTGGTGTGCTCGATGTCGCCGCGGTTAGTCAGTTGATGTACCGCTGAGTAGGGGATCCCGAGGGCGACGCCGGCGTCCTTGAGCGACAGCGGCATTGGACCCGATTCCGACAGCGGGTTCGAACGGATCACGGTGGTCTGCTCGGACTCGACAACTTCGACTTCGGAGGGTGTGGTCTTCCAGGAGCCGAAGTAGCCGTATGGGTGGTCGAACTCGGCCTGTACCTTCTTCGCCGCGTTCTCCTCATCGCTAGCGCGCCCACCGCTCAGCGACCTGGACGCGGGTAGCCACAGCCTTGTATCTGCGGTAGCCGTACCGGGCGGAGCACCACCAGGTGCTCCCCGCTTCGTGCGTGCGGAGGCCGAGCGGGCTCGGCGGCATGGCCGCGCGGTGTCTGTGCCATCGGCGACGGTCCAGCAATGAAATCCCCGATACACTGGCCAGGCCCAGGCCGCCGCCGAGGCGATCCGTTCCATCGCGCACCAGCTCTCCGGCCCGGTGGCTGCCCTAGAGCTGTACGAGGCGCTGGCGGCGCTGCGCGATACTGCCTCCCGGCTCGAAGCAGCGCTGCCACGGCTCGGTGGCGCGCTCGAGCGGTCGCTGGATGCCTACGAGGTGCGCGACTCCCGCGACCCGGCGCGGAGCGTGGCAGCCTGCCGTGCCCGGCTCGATACTGCGGCGGAGCTATTCGGTCGCGCGGCGGTCGAGCTTGATGCCGCGCAGAACGACATCCGCGACCAGGGCCACGCCTAGCCCGAGGGCTTGTCGTCCTTGCCCAACCATTGCTGCCAGGTTTCCGGCGGCGGCTGGCTACCTTCCTGCGGCCCTTCCTGATCTAGTCCGCACCGCCAGCAATGGAAACGCTCATCGCGCAGCAGCATGTTCTGCGCGGCGAGGCACCGGGCGCAATGCACCCTCCTCATGCCCACCGGCGGCGCGGGACGAGCGATGGGCGATGCCGCGGCCGCGACGACAGCGAGCGGTCCGATCGCCACAGCGAGGAAGAAGTAGCCGGTCGAGCTGAGCCCCTTGGGGCCAGCGATGCTCGATGCAACAAAGCAACTGATCGCGGTCATGATCAGCCACAGTGCGAACAGTTGCTCCACCAGGCAGCCCTCCAGCGCGTCCGGGGCCGCCCAGAGCGACGGCTTCGGGGGACAACAGTACAGACCGCCCGCCGGGGCTAGTCGTCGATCCCATGGTCGCGCCCGGCCCCTCGGGGGGCCGTGGTGCCGGGCACGACCGGGGGCTGGCGGTCTGCGGCAACGCGGGCGCGAACACGGTCCTCGCGGTCGCGCTGAGCGGGATCGAGGGCCTCGCGGCGGGCGATCTCCGTGCGCGCGGCCTCCATCCGCGCGGCCCGGCCCCGCCCCGGGCGTAGGTCCTGGGGGCCGGGCGGGGTGGCCGTGGCGGTCTCGGCGGCGCGGCGGGTGGCGCGCTGGAGCACCGCGCGGGCCTCGTCGAGCTCGCTGGTGGTCGGGCGGGGACGCGTGGGCCGCAGCCGGTCGGCGCGCGCGCTGGCCTCGGCGGCATCGCGGGCGAGCCGGTCGTGGCGCGCCCCCACCTCGCCGAGGGTGTCGGTGATCGCGCGGCGCTGGGAGCGGGCGAGGATGCCCAGGCCGTCGCGCTCGGCGGCGAGGCGGTCGCGCTGGGCGGCCAGCGCGTCGCGCTGGGCGATCAGCGACCGGGCATCGGTGGCAGCGCGGTCGTGGCGGTCCCACGCGGCGGCGGCCTCGTCGAGCCCGGCCAGGCGGGCGCGGGCGGACTCCTGCTCGCCGCGCGCGGCGGCTGCCCCGGCTGTGGGGAGCCCGAACAGCGCGGCGCGGCGGGCCAGGGAGGGATCGCGGTCCCGGCCCGCGGCGATGCGGGCCAGCTCGGTGTCATCCAGCATCCGCCAGCGCGAGGACCGCAGCCGCTCGGCGACCTGGGCGTCGGTCTCCACCGGCTCGCGGGCAGCGGTGGCGGGGGGATGGTCGAGGAGCTGGCGTGCCTCGAGCGCGTGGTCGATCAGGCGCGGGTCGCAGCCGGGGTGGCGCGGGGGCAGCGGTGCCAGCTCGTCGCGGTCGATGCGCCCGGGCAGCGGCAGGCGGGCGAGCAGTGCCGCGGCGGGGTCCTCGGCGGTGGCCGGGTCGCGCTCGCTGATCGCCGAGGCGAGCAGCGCCGTCGCGTCGTGCCCGGTCGCCGACAGCGCATCGAGGCGGTCGCGCAGCCGGTCGCGCGATGCGGGGGAGGCGTTGATCGTGGTGGTGGTCGCGGCGGGCAGGGATGCCTCGATCAGCCAGTCGAGGTAGTCGGCGGCGAGCTGGTCGCGGGCGGCGAGGTATGCCTCGCGCAGCCGGGCGGGGTCCTCGGACTCGTCGAGCGCCTCGCGCAGCGCCTCGGTGGCCGAGCGCTGCCCGCCATCGCGGCCCAGGACCACCGCGAGGCGGTCGAGGGTGGTCGGCTCGGTGGCATCGGGGGGCAGGTGGGGTGCCTCGGTGTCGATGTCGAGGTCGGTGTCGGTGGGCACGTACAGGTGGTTGGCGGCGCGCCCGCGGGTCGCGGCGACATACAGCCCCGCGCGGTCGGTGTGGCCGGTGATCAGCGCGTGGGTGGTATCGACGGTGATGCCCTGGGCGCGGTGGATGGTCGAGGCGTAGCCCAGCTCGACATGCTCGGCGCTATAGGCGGGGGGAAGGTCGATGCTGCCCTGGTGGTCCTGGGAGCGGGCGGTGATGGTGCCGCCCTCGGCGATGGCGGTGATCGTCCACAGGTCGCCGTTGCGGACCCGCTGGCCGGGGCGGGTGCCCGCGACGGCGCGCAGGGTGGTGTCGTTGCAGCGGGTGACGATGGTGTCGCCGGTGCGGGCGGTGGTGCCATCGCCGAGCGTGGCCACCGGCTGCTCGACCGCCTCGCCGCCGGTTGCGGGGGCGGGGTTGAGGGCGAGCTGGAGCATCTCGTTGAGCATCCGCACGTCCTCGCGGGTGGCGGCCAGGACGATGGAGGATCGGCCCTGCTCGCGGTCGGCGATCATCGCGGCCGCGGCCTGCGCGGCGAGGTCCTCGCGCGCCCCGCCATGCACCCAGCCGCGCTCGTCGTAGAGCGCCAGCGCCTCGGCGTGGCCCTCGCGCAGCCGCAGCGAGGCGAGCGCCTGGGCGCGGTCGTCGCCGAAGCGCACCACATCGGCCAGCTCGGGGGCGCGGGTGTGATCGGCCAGCAGCCGCAGCGTCCCGCCGGTCTCGACGGCGTCGAGCTGGGCGGGATCGCCGAGCAGCCGCACCACCGCCCCGCTGGCCGCGGCGATCTGCTCGAGGGCGGCGAGGTCGTGCAGCGAGGCCATCGCGGCCTCATCGACGAGCAGCATCGTGCCCGGCTCGATGCGCCGCGCCAGCGTCCCCGCCGCGACACCGTCGATGCGGCCGCGCCACGGGTAGGTCAGCGACGCCAGGGTCGCAGCCTCGGTGCCGATCTCGGCGCCGAGGGTGTCGGCGGCCACCGCCGAGGGGGCCAGGGCGATGACCGTGCGCCCGGAGCCGCGCCAGGCGTCGGCGACGACCTTCATCGCGGTGGTCTTGCCCGCACCGGCCGGTCCCGTCGCCACCGCCAGGCGCGCCCCCGACAGGCAGAAGTGCCGCGCCAGCTCCCACTGGCCGGGGTTCAGCGACCGCCCGGTCTCGCGCTTGGCATCGGCCAGCGCCGAGACGAGCCCGACGTGGGTGGTGGCGTGGCCGGTGGCGCGGGTGGTGGCGTCGAGCAGCGCCTGCTCGGCGCGCAGGCTCGCGGTGGTGGTGTAGCGGGTCTCGCCGTGGCGGGTGGTGATCGCCTCGCCGTCGCGGCGGCGCAGCCGGTCGGGAACCTCCAGCAGCGCCGGGGCGGCCAGGGCCACGACCCGGTCGCCTGCGCTCGCCGCGACCGGGTTCGCCCGCGGATCGAGCGCGCGGGCGATGGTGTCCTCGATGGCATCGCGGCGGGCCGCGGGGTCGCTGAACACCACCGGGGCGAGGTGGGCCTCGGCCCGCGCGCGGACCTGGGCGGCGGTGAACGTCGCGCAGCGCTCGGAGAGGTGATCGAGCACCGCCGCGGCCTCCGCATCGGCCCCGGCGTACTCGCGGGGAGTGCTCGCCGCGGCACCGCCGAGCACGCGGTCGAGCATGTCCTCGACCGCGTCGCGGGAGCCGAGCAGCCCGGTCGCATCGGCGCGCCACTGCTCGCGCATCGCCGCGAGCGAGCGGGCCTCGGCCTTGCCCTCGCGGGTATCGAGGGTCGCCTGCTGGGCCAGCCGGTAGAGCGCGCGCGCATCGGGGGAGTAGCCGTGCTCGGCGCGGTAGGCCGCGGCCAGCTCGTCGCGGCGGGCACGGACCGCGGCGGTGCGCGAGGAGAATCCCTCCCGCAGCTCGTCGCTGATCCCGGCGACCTCGAGGACGGGCTGGCGGCCCGGCCCCATGCCACGCTCGACGAACCCGACCCCCAGCGCGCGGCGCAGGTTGTCAGCGACCGCGGCGTTGTAGCGCTGCGAGGCGGCGACGGCATGGCGGTGCAGTGTCGCCCCGTCCAGCGCCGACCAGCGGCCATCGCTGCCACAGACCTTGTTCGACACCGCGCAGTGGGTGTGCAGGTTCGGCTCCCCGGCCCGGTTGTCGTAGTGATCGAACGCAGCGATCACAAGCCCCGTGGTGTCGATCTGCCGCGCCCCGCCCGCCCCGCGGCGGGTGAACGCGGCCTCGCGCTCCAGCCAGCCCAGCGCATCAGCGACCGCGTCGTGGTGCGCGGCCTCCACGGCCTCGCGGACCCGCCCATCGCCCAGCGCCCACAGCACCGACACCGACTTGGCGGGGGTGAACACCAGGTCGTACCCGGCGACGGGATGGCGGTCGGCGTGGCGCTGCCGGGCGATCCACGCATCAAGCTCCCGGCTGCTGCCCGCTTCCCGGCCGGTGGCCTCGGCGTGCATCCGCGCGCCCACCACCCGCCACAGGTGCTTCTGCTCGGCGCGGGTCGCCGGGCGCGCGTGCTCGCGCTCGAGCCCGGCGATGGCCTCTCCGACCTCGTCGCGCAACGGGTTGTCGTTCGCATAGACAGGGAAGGCACGACCGAGCCTCGACGCCGCGACCGCCCGCCCAGGGGCGGTCTGGCGGGCGCGCCCGGTATCGGCGGCGAGGATCACCGCCTGCTGGATCGCATCAGCGTTGGGGTGGATGCCCAGCCCGAACAACGCCTTCATCTGGTCCTCGGTGACCTGCCCGGCGACCTCCGACACCGCGGCCGCCGCGCCCCCGACCGCAAGCGATGCAGTGCCCGATCCCAGCCAGCGGCCGGGCGGGGTGCCGTTGGCGGTGTAGTAGTCCGCCAGCGCCTCGCCGCGCCCGCGCTCCCGGTCGCCGCTGGCGACCTGCCGGGTCAGGTAGGCATACCCGTCCCCGGCGTGGAGCACATGCAGGGTCATCACCCGGCCCATCCTAGCGGCACCTCCCCCCAAAACCCACGGTTAGTGCAAGAGGTGTGTGGGTTCTGGGTGGCCTTTCGGGGCCAGCCTGGCCGACCGGGAGCGGATGCGGACGGGCGGGCTCGGTGGTCGTGGCGGCGAGGACGTCGGCGCGACCACGACCGGAACGGATGCGGACGGGCTTCGGGAGCGGGCCGGGGCACGAGTGGTGCGTCGCGGGAATGGCGGGTGCCGGGCTAGAGTGTCGGTGTCACCGGGGGGTGGTCACGGATCGAGGGCAGGCTTCGGGGGCTGGGCTTGCGTTAGGGGTTTGGTCGGATGGGTCGGACGGAGGTCGCTGCCCGGGCGGCGGCGCGGAAGAAGGCCGAGGCTGCTCTCGCCGAGTCGGCGCGCAGGCTGCGGGAGAACCAGGATGCGCTCGCGGCGTTCTTCGCCAGCTCCGAGGAGGTCGCGGGCATCGACTCCGAGACCGCGCGGGCGGTGGCGGCCCTCGAGGCCAAGGCCGAGCGGCGCAAGTCCGCCCTGCGCTCGGCGCAGGGCCGGTCGCTGTCGGTGCTGCGTGGCAACGGCGAGAACGTCGCCTCCCTCGCCTCGCTGGCGGGGCTGTCGCAGCGCGAGGCGCGCGAGCTGCTCGATGCCGCGCGCGCCACCGACGCCCCCGCCGCCGGGGCCGGATCGGGCGAGGGGGTGGGCGATGGAGCATCCAGCGCCTCTGGTGATCGACCCGCGTGAGCACGCCGCGGAGATAGCGCGGTTCTGGGCGCATGTGGTGCGCGGGCCGGGCGAGGATGACTGCTGGCTGTGGACCGGCGCGATCTCCGATGATGGCTACGGGCGGTACTGGCTCAAGCGCGCGGGCAGGCAGCGGGTGGTGCGCCCGCACCGCTACGCGCTGAGCCTGGCGCTGGGCCGCCCGCTGGCCGCCGATGAGGTGGCCATGCACGGCTGCGACAGCCCGATCTGCGTGCGCGCGGGAGTGCACGCCGCGGCGGGTGGTCATGTGGTGCTGGGCACCCAGGCCGACAACCTGCGCGACATGGCGATCAAGCGTCGTGGCGGCGGGTGGCCGGGGTGGATGCATGTCGCCCGCTCGAGCGAGCGGGTGGCGCGCTCGCGCGCGCTGCGCGCGGCGGTGTCGGGCGGCTGGGATGCCGGGCGCGTGCGCGCGGCGCTCGATGCCGCGGAGCTGGCCGTCCATCCCGGCCAGCATCGGTTGTTCTAGCGCGCCTGCCTGCGAGCGCGCCCGCGCCCCCCGTGCCGTCGAGCACGGGGGGGCGCGGGGCGTCGTTGGTCGGCTACGCGCCGAGGCCGTTGTCGCGGTCGCGGTCGCGGTCGTTGCCGGTTCCGGGCGGTCGCGGCGAGCCTTGCGGGGGCAGGGTGGCCGCGCGGCCGCGCGTGGATGGCCCGTAGCCGCTCATGCCCAGCGGCGGGCGCGGCCCGGTGTCCTTGCTGGTCTCCTTGCCGGTGTCGTTGTCCTTGCCGGTGGTGTTGTCCTGGGCGGGGCGCGGCGAGCGCTGGCCGTAGCCGCTCATCCCTAGCGGCGGGCGCGGCCCGGTGTCCTTGCCGGTGTCGTTGTCCTTGCCGGTCTCCTTGCCGGGGGTGTTGTCCTTGCCGGGGGCCTGGTCGTGCTCGGTCGTGGTGGCGGTGGACGGTCGCGCTTCGGCGGCCCTGCGGGCGAACTCCTCGCGCGCGGCCTCGCGGGCCGCGTCGAGCGAATGCGCGCCCATCTCCGCCATCGTCTGCCGGGACGGGTTGAGCGCCAGCGACCAGCCCGGCTCGCGGCCCGTCTCGCGCAAGCGCTGCTCGGCCTCGGCGCGCGCGGCGCGCGCTGCCTCGCTGGATTCCTCCCGCGCGATGGCCATCGACACCTCCGCCAGCTCCGTGCGCGCTGCCGAGAGCTGCTCGGCGTGCTCGAACGGCGCGCCCTGGGTCGAGCGCAGGTCCTCGAGCGCGGCGCGCTCGGTGTCGAGCTGCTCGGCCAGGCGGCCGCGATGCTCGGGCAGGTCGCGCACGAGGTTCTCCACGCGCGAGAGCAGCCCGCGATGCTTGGCCCCGGTGGGATCGGAGATCGGCGCGGAGATCGACTGGCCCTCGAACAGGTCCGCGCGCGGGATGCGCCGCTGCGTGGAGGGAACGCCGAGGGTGACATGCACGGCGTCATCGACGACGCTGCGCGAGGCGATCACCTCGAGGTCGTCGATGTGGCCGATGGTCTGGTAGTGCTGCGCGCCCGCGCGGGCTCCGTTGTGGTAGGCCGCGCGCAATGCCGTGCCGAGCAGGCTTGCCGCCTCGGTGCGGTCGCTGGTCGTTGTCCCGGCGAAGGAGAACTGCTTGGGCCGCTCGGGCTGGGGACGCAGCGCGTCGAGCGTGGCGATGTCCTTGGACAGCGCCGGGATGTGCTCGGCGAGCCGCTTCTGGTCGAAGTGGTTGCGCGCCGCGGCCTCGGAGTGGGCGCGCTCGAGCGCGGTCAGCTTCTTGACGGTGTCGTCGAGCTCCACGCGGCGGACGTAGCGCGGGTCGCCGGTGGCTGCGGCCTTGGTCGCCGCCGCGGCGTTGCCCAGCTCGCCGCCCGTGAGGTCCTCGGCCTCGCGGACCTCGAGGTCGCGGGACTTGATCTGGGCGATGAACTTGGCCTTGGCCTCGACCTTCTGCCACATGATCGTGTCGAAGCTGCCCTCGGCGGCGTAGGTGAGGATCTCGATGCTGGGGTTCTGGTTGCCCTGGCGGATGCCGCGGCCCTCGCGCTGCTCGAGGTCAGCTGGCCGCCACGGCACATCGACGTGATGGATCGCCGCGCAGCGGGCCTGGACGTTGAGGCCGGTGCCCATCTTCTCCGTCGAGCCGAGGAGCACCGAGACGCGGCCATCGCGGCAGGCCTGGGCGAGGGCGAGCTTGTCGTCGGGACGCTCGGCATCGTGGATGAAGCGGATGCGGGCGGGGTCCATGCCGCGCTCTACCAGCTCGTCGCGGATGGCGTCGTAGACGGTGAAGCCGGGCTGGTTCTTCTTCGGGGTGCCGCGGTCGCAGAAGACGATCTGGAGCGCGCCCGGCGAGGTCGTGCCATCGGCGTTGCGGTACTCGGTGCCGCTGGTGCGGGCCTCGACGCGCATCACGTGCTCGGCCACCGCCGCGGCGCGGCCGCCATCGGTGGGGCGGGCAGCCCCGCCAGGCGGGGGTCGAGGGTGACGTTGCGGCCATCGTTGGCGATCTTGAGGTTGTTGTCGAGGTCGGGACGCCTGGGGTCGAGGTTGTCCGCGCGCCAGGCGAGGTCGGTGATGAAGTCGCGGACCTCCTGGGACGGCGAGAGGGTGACGATCGAGCGCTTGCCGCCCTCGAGGGCGGGCAGCGCGGCGGTGACGTGCTCGCGGGTGACGGTGTCGGTGAACTGCTCGTTGATCCGCACCAGCTCGGGCAGGTTGACGAACATGCCGACGCGGGTGACCGGGGCGAGCTTGGTGCCGGTGGCGTTGACCTCGATGCTCGTGGTGGTGCCGGTGAAGGCCGCGCCCCAGTCGTTGACGTTGGCGACCCCGGCCTCGGCGAGCAGGTCCGGTCGCAGGTAGCGCTGCATCACCCACAGCTCGGCCAGCGAGTTCGCCACGGGCGTGCCGGTGGCCAGGGTGGCCACGCGCCCGGACTCAGCGCTGGGGTCGCGCCCGGCGGCGACGGCCTGGTCGTGGCGGCGCTCGCGCAGGATGCCCAGCTTCATGTCGAGGTCCGATGCCTTCTGCGCGGAGTCGGCGAGGTTCAGCTCGGCGATGTTGGAGGCGCGGCCCAGGTTCTTGTAGCCGTGGGCCTCGTCGATGAACAGGTAGTCGCAGCCGGAGTCCTCGAACCGCAGGCCGGTGTCCTTGCGGTCCTGGTCGGTCAGCCGCTGCAGCTTCTCCTCGGCGGCGTTGATCGCGTTCTGGATGCGCTTGACGGTGCTCTCGGTGCCGTCCTCGCGGGTGGCGGAGAGCTGCTCGTGCATCTCGGCCAGCTCGCGCTCGATGTAGTCGCGCTGGCGGGCGGGATCGACCTTGATCGCGGTGAACGCCGACTGGGCGACGATGACCATGTCCCAGTCGCCGGTGGCGGACTGGGCGACCAGGCGGCGGCGTCCCTCCGGGTTGGTCGCCGCGGTGCCCATGAGCACCTTGGCGGCGGGGTACCACTGCTTGGCCTCGCGCCCGAACTGCTCGAGCAGGTGGTTGGGCACCACGATCCACGGCTGCTGGGCCAGGCCGAGGCGCTTGAGCTCCATCGCGCCCATGAACATGGTGCCGGTCTTGCCCGCGCCGACGACGTGATCGAGCAGCACGGTGGGCTCGCTGATGATCCGGGCGACGGCGTCGCGCTGGTAGTAGTGCGGGGTGAACTGGTCGGACAGGCCGGGGAAGTCCAGGTGCGCGCCGTCGTGGGCGGGGGCGCGCAGGTTGTTGAACATCCGGTTGTAGGTGTTCTCGAGCTGGTCGCGGCGCACGGGGTCGGCCCACAGCCAGGACTGGAAGTGCTCGCTGATCTTCTGGGCCTTGGCCTGCGCGGCGAAGGTTCCCTTCATGTCCAGCTCGTCGCCGCCGTCCTTGGCGATCTCCGCGGGGGTGCGGCGCACGACGATGGACTTGGAGTTGCACAGCTTGGCCAGCAGCGATAGCGCGTCGCAGTCGCGGTGCCCGGTGCCCCACGTCTCGGTCATCGCCACCGAGTGCTTGTTGCCGCGGCCTTCCAGGCTCCATTCGCCGCCGACGTGGTCGGCGGTGACCGCGGCCAGGCCGAAGGTCTCGGTGGCGAAGGCGGCGATGATGGAGGGGTCGATCCACGGGGTGCCGGGGCGGATCCGGATCTGGTCGTGGGTGACGCGCTCGGGCTGGGCGGCGGCCAGCGCCTGGGCTCCGGGGGCGTAGCGCGGGTCGGTCGCGGCGAGCGCGCGGGCCTCGTCGAGCTTGGCCACGACGTTTCCCGACAGGTAGGCCGCGGCGGGCACCCATGCCTGCGGGTCGCGGTGGTCGGGGTAGGCCAGGCCCGCGATGCGCTCGATGGCGGTCTCGGTGTCGCAGCCGAGCAGGCGGGCGATGTCGCTGGCCTGGATCGTCTCGCGCCCGGCCGCGGCGAGGGCGAGGGCCTCCTGGGGGGTATCGGCGCGCTCGCGGGGCTGGCGGGCGGTGAGGACGTCGCGGGAGAACAGGGCGGTCTTGGTGGCGGTGCCGGTGTCCTCGTCGAAGTCCTCGAGCGCGGCGAGGATGGTGAACGTCGGGTCGTCGCGCAGCCCGCCGTCGAGGTGGGCCTGGCGCTTGGTGGCGGTGGCTGGCTGCCAGGATTTCTCGTCCATCTCCCCGAGCACCTCGGCGGGGATGGCTCCCTGGTAGGGCACCCCGTCCTCGTCGCGGTTGCGCTCGCGCCATGCCGTCTCGAGGCGGGCGAGCTTGGCGTCGTGGCGGTCCTGGGTGACCGGGGAGGGGCGGGTCCAGGCGAAGCGGTTGATCGGGCCGTAGCGCTCGACGTAGGCGTCGTAGCGGCGGTTCAGCTCGCCGCGCAGGAGCTGGCGGACCTCGGGGGGCTGGCCGTCGCGCTGGGCGAAGGTGAGCTGCTGGGCGACGTCGCGGATTCCGAGCAGCTGCCGCCACTCGGTGGCCTTGCGGGCGGGCAGCCGGTCCAGCGCGGCCCATCCGGTGCCGTCCCACTGCTCGATGGCGTCGCGCTCGGGGTCGTGGCGCAGGGTGTAGAGGTCGGGCTCGCCGGTGGCGGTCCCGGCCAGGACGAGCCCGGCGCTGGTGTCCATCGTGGCGCTGGTGGTCGCGGGGGCGGGGTCGAGCCCGAGCCCGGCGCCCCGCGCCGCGGCGATGTCGGTGCCCAGGACCGCTCGCAGCTGCTCGGCCAGCGGCGCGGTCCCGGCGATCACGCGCAGGTCGTCGCGGTGGTGCATCCCGTGGCTGGCCACCGGGGTTCCCAGGACGTGGTCGGGGTGGTCCTGCCAGTAGGTGTTGAGCCGGATCGGGACGGCCTCGGTGTCGTTCTCGGCGCGGGGCACGTCGATCTCGCGGGTGGCGACCCAGCCGGGCATGGGCGCGGCGGGGTCGCGCTCGGTGGCGCGGCGGCGCAGCACGAGCAGGTCGGTGACCACCGAGGTTCCCGCGACGCGGTCGAAGGCGTTGGTGGGCAGGCGGTAGGCGGCGATCAGGTCGGCGTTGCGGGCGATGTCGCGGCGGGCGCGCTCGTCGGCGGCGTCGAGGGTGTAGCGGGAGGTGATGACCGCGATGTAGCCGCCCGGCGCGGTCAGGTCCACCGACTTGAGGATGAAGTGGTTATGGATGGGGTAGCGGTCGGGGTTGTGGACGGGATCGTGGACGGTGTAGGACCCGAAGGGCACGTTGCCCACGGTCGCGGCGAAGCTGCCCGAGGGCGCGCGGGTGGTCTCGAACCCCTCGTTGCGGACCTGCGCGGAGGGGTACAGGCGCGCGGCGATGCGCGCGGTGATCGGGTCGAGCTCCACCCCGACCATCTGCACCCCGGCGGGGCGCTGGCCGATGAAGTTGCCCGATCCGCAGCCGGGCTCGAGGACGCGGCCGCCGTCGAGCCCGGCCGCGGCGAGGGCGTCCCAGACCGCGGAGACCACCGCGGGGTCGGTGTAGTGGGCGTTGAGGGTCGAGGCGCGGGCGCGGTCGTGGTCGCGGGGATCGAGCAGCTCGCGGAGGCGGTCGTGCTCCGCGCGCCAGGACTCGTCGCGGGCATCGAACACCTTCGGGATCGCGCCCCATCCCGACCATGCGGCGAGGGTCGCTTGCTCGTCGCGGGTGGCGTGGCGTCCCTCGCGGTCGAGGACCTCGAGCAGCTCGATGGCGGCGATGTTGGCCCGCGCGCGGGACTTCGCGCCCGAGGGCACGGTGACCTCGTCGGCGCGCCAGTCCACCGCCTCGACCGCCGGCGTCGTGGGCTCGGCGACCGGCTCGTGCGCGGGTGCGGCGGGCGCGGCCGGGGGCAGGGGAGCAGCGCCGGGATCGTGGGCGCGCGCGGGCGTGGGCTGGTCCTCGGCCTCATCTCCGAGCAGGGCGAACAGGTCCTGCTGGGCGGGGTCGTGGCCGCGCCGCCGCCGTGGCGGCGGGACGATCAGGCCTGGTTGGCCCGCCGCGCGCGGCCCTTGGCTATCTGCTCGTCGAGCATCCTCCTGCGCTCGGGCGCGAACTCGCGGACCTCCTGGGCCATCTGGATCGCCAGGGGCTCGTCCGCGCTCATCGGCACCATCCGCTGCTGGTCGGTCCGCACCGTCAGGTACTCGCCCATCAGGAAGTGGAACTCCTGGTCCTCGTCCGGCCAGAGCGTCTCGGCCAGCGCCCGGGCCTCGGCCAGGGTCTCCACCCACGGGGTCTTCCAGCGATCCGGGTCGTGGTACAGCTCCGCCAGCTTGCGCTGGTAGTGCTCCTCGTTGGTCTCCTCGTGCATCCACTCCTCCTCGTCCTCGTCCGGCTCGATCAGGCTCCACACCTCCTGGTCGAGGACCACGTTCCATGCCTCGATCTGGGAGTTGCGCACCAGTCCCGCGTGGGTCAGGAAGTCCGGGATCTTGTCGTAGCGGGCCTTCCACTCCCTCAGATAGGTGTCCTGCAGGTCGGCCTGGACCTGGTTGTAGAGGCGCTCGAGCCTCGTCGCTTCCCGGTCGAGGTAGTCCTCCTTCTGCTGGTCGGTCCACTCCGGCGGCAGGCTCAGGTGCGTCCGGTACGCCTCGTCCAGCAGGTCGCGTGCTCGGCTCATGGGTCGTCTCCTCGTTGGTCTCGTCGTTCAGCAGGGAAAACAGGTCTTGCTGGTTGTCGTCGCGCCCGCGTCGGCGTGCCATGTGTCGTCCTCGTGGTTGGAGCGGCAGGGCGTCCTGCCTGCGTGTTTGAACTCCATCCTGGGAAAACGAGGTCGTCGTTAGCCGCGCGCGGGAATGTGATGGTCCTTACCCGTCCCTGGTCCTGGTGGCGGGGGTCATGGTGTCGTCGCCGGTGGCGGGGGCGAGGCCGAGGGCGAGGCGGTGGCCGGTGGCGCGGGCGATGCGGTCGAGCATGTCCAGGCCCGGCACGCGCGCGCCGGACTCGATGGCCGCGATGGCCGACTGGGTGGTGCCGCACGCCGCGGCGAGCGCGGCCTGCGAGAGCCCCGCTCCCGCGCGGGCGTCGCGGGCGAGGGCGGCGAGGGCCCGGTCGAGGCGGGCGCGGCGCAGCGCGTCGTCGTGGGCGCGGCGGGCGGGTTCATCGCGGGCTGTGGCGAGCTGGTCGCGGGCGCGGGGCCAGGGCAGGGCACCGTCGCGGTCGGGGGCGAGGTCGCCGTGGACGAGGATGTCGCTGCCGTCGATGGAGCAGCGCAGGTGATGGTCCCCGGAGGGCGCGCGGGCGCGCAGCAGGCGCGGCGGGGCCGGTGGCCCGGTGGCCGGCAGGTCGTCGAGCAGGGCGGTGATGGCGGCCTGGTCGGCGGGGGGAAGGCCGCGCAGCCAGGCCAGGGCGTCGGGGGCGAGGTGGATCGACCACATGCCCCACAGCATAGCGCTAGCGCTATATATCGGCAAAGCTAGCGGGTGTCAGGGCTCGCGCCCGGACCAGGCGCGCAGGCAGGCCATGCGCTGCTCGCGGGCGCGCGCGGCGCGGCCGTGGGCGAGCAGGCGGGGGAACAGCTCGTGCTCCCCGGCGCGCTCGGCGGCGTCGAGCAGGTCGTGGGCGGCGAGGATGGTGGCGCGGCGGGCGGCGGCGGCGCACACGAGGTAGGCGTGGACGGGCAGGCGCAGCGGGTCCGCCCCGCTGGTGGTCGCGGCGGTGAGCGCGCGGGCGGCCTGGCCTCCCCGGTGCCCGGCGGTGCCGCCCTCGGCGGCGAGGGCGGCGAGGATGTCGGGCGGGCGGTGCCCGCGCCCGGCGCGGGCCTCGCGGGCGATCAGGGCGAACAGCTCGGCGTGCAGGGGGCGGTGGAAGTCGGCGGGATCGAGCAGCTCGGCGGCGCGCTCGACCTCGGCGCGGCGAGCCCACAGCAGCGCTCCGAGCAGCCAGGCCTCCTCGGTGTCGTGGTCGTCGCCGTCGATGTCGGCGGCGTCGATGAGGTGGTCGGTGGGCTCGCGGTCGATGTTCTCGCGGTCGGTGCTCATGGGGGCTCCTTGCCCCGCCCCGGTGCCGCGCGGGCGGCACCGGGGCGGGATGGTGTCAGTGGTCGCTGGATGCGTGCTCGGCCACGAGCGATCCGGCGTGGGCGATGGCCTGGTGCCAGTCGCTGAAGTACCACGCCTGGGGGTGCTCGTCGCCATCGTTCTCGATGACCTCGGCGCGCACGATCCAGTCCCGGTGGTGGGTGCTCGACGGCTCGATCCGCTCCCGGTGGGGCGCGTCGATGCTCCGGTGGACCAGTGGCCGGCCAGCGATCCGCGCGGCGGGCGCGGTGGCGCGGGCGGCGATCCGCTCGGCGGCGCGGCGGGCGGTCGGCCAGTCCGGGTAGTGCCACTGCGCCTCGCCGTAGCCGGCGACGAGCGCGGTGACCATCCAGCCCGGCACGTAGTGGAGCTCGTGGCCGTCGTGGATGCGGATGCGGTGGACGAGCGGGGGCATCTCCAGCGCGTAGGGCTCGGGCAGGTCGCTGTCGAGTGGCTCGATCATGGGGTTCTCCTGGGGCTCGTGGCCGGGTGGTGGCCGCTGGGGCCGGGCAGGCCGTGGGACCGGCCTGCCCGACAGGGGACCGGCTAGGCGGCGATGGACTGGCGGGCGGGGCGCTCGATGGGCTGCCAGCCGATGCGGTCGCAGCCGTAGTAGCGCTGGCCGATGGCCAGCACGTCGCCGACCGACAGCGAGCGCAGCCCCCGCGCGCGGTAGGCATCGGCGAGCGGGCCGGAGCCGATGTTGGTCAGGAAGAACGCGCGCTCGAGCAGCTCGTCGTCGCTGCCCTCGGCGCTGTAGGCGAAGACCAGCTCGACCTGGTGGCCGGGGCGGTATCCCGCGAATCCTGCGTGGCGGCCCTGCTCGTCGCGGGCGATGTTGTGGAAGATGCGGACGATCATGGTTCCCTCCCGGGGGTCCGGGGCTGGCCTCGTGCCTGCCCCTCACCAATGAGTCTACCGCAGTAGATACTATATGTCTACCGCATATATCATTTTTTCTTGGTCCTCCCCGACCCCTTTCCGGTGGCGGTGGCCACGCGCGGGCGATGGTGGCAGCAGGGGAACGCCTGGGCGATGAGGTGGCGGGCCGGGGCACGGGGTCATACATGGCAAGGCCCGCGGAGCGGGTCGCGGCAGCCCCTTGCTCTTTCCCCTGATCCGGGAACGACGACGGGGGCGAGCACCAGCCCGCCCCCGCTCGATCCGCGCCCGTCCTGCTAGTTCTCGGCGATGCGCAGGGACATGATGCGCCACTGCTCGGTGCGCTCCTCGGGCACCAGCAGGGCCTCGCCGGTCAGCGATGCCAGCCGGTAGGGCACGTCCACGCCGTTGGTGACGAACTGGGTCGCGTCGAACGTCGCGGTGATGTTCTCCCCGTCCGTCCATTCCAGGCCGGTGACATCGGCATCGGCGGTGATGTTGCCGCCTTCCTCCCGGATGCGGTCGAACGGCGCGGACGGCACGCGGCCGCGCAGCTGCCCGGCCTCCCCGGCCTCCGGGGTCATCCACACCTTTGCCCGGTCGAACGCCGCGCGCTCGGGCTGCTCGTCGGCGGGGTTCCAGGCCAGCGCGGTGGCCACGAACTGCTCGACGACAGCGGATGCCTCGTCGGGGATCGGCTGGACGGCCTCGGCCTCGGCGGCGGCGGCCTGGGCGGCCAGCTCGGCCTCGGTGGGGCCGTCGCTGCCGCAGCCAGCGGCCAGGACAGCGGTGGAGGCAAGGACTGCCAGGGCGGACGCGCCTCGGCGGCGCAGCGATGCGTTCATCAGTGGGTCCTTCTGCGTGGTTGGAGAGAGGCAACCCCGATACCGCGCCGCAGGCGGCGGCGCGCGCGCTCGGGGGATGGGTCCAGCTTCCCGCCCGGCGGCAGTGCCACCCAACGCTCTAACCGCCCATATCCGCCATTCGCGGCATGTGATCCGCGCGACGGCCGCTGGCGCGCCTCACCGGGGATGGCGACAAGTCCAGGAAGGCCGCATCTCCTCGCGCTCAGCGCTTTCGAGCGTGGCCGCAGCGCCACATGCTTGCCGTCGCCACCGGTTCCCGTCAGGCCCTCCCGGTATGCTTCCGGGGCGATGGCGCGAGGGGCGGAACCAGCCTCATCGTGATGAGCACAGCAAGGGAGTACCCGCGAATGCAGCCCAGGATGCACGCCCAGCGCCGGTTCCTCGCGGCCAAGCTCGCCCGCGTCCGCGAGCCGCACGTCGCCCCTATCTCCGCCCTCGCGGACCAGATCGCGGTCGATTCCGGCCTCGATCCCGGCATGGTTCCCTACCCTGATCCTGACGGCGCGGGAATCGAGGCCCGCGTGCTGTTCCTGCTCGATAATCCTGGCCCGCGGGCTCGCGCGGGCAGCGGCTCAGGCCTGATCAGCATGGACAACGACGACCCGACCGCCGAGCGGGTATGGCGCGCGAACCAGCGGTTCGGGATTGATCGCGCGCGGGTGCTGTACTGGAACATCGTTCCGTTCCCCACCGAGGGCATGAACTCGACGACCAGCGAGATGCGCCGCGCCGCGCCCTACACCAAGCAGCTCCTCGGGATGCTGCCGAAGGTGGAGCGCGTGGTGCTGCTGGGGCGCAAGGCCGAGCAGGGCTGGAGGATCGCGGGGCTCAGCACGCCGCTGCCGCCGCTGGTTGGCCCCCACCCATCCAACCGTGGAATCAATGCCGTCAAGGGCAACGAGGCCCTGTTCGTCGATGTCATGCAGCGGGTAGCTGGCATCGTCTCGGCCTGAGCCCCTGGTGCAGACACCGGGAAGCAGTGTCTACCTCCTGCGGTGGAAATGCTCCGGATCCTGTGGCGTGGCACCAGCTGTGATGGTGTCGAGGAGGTCCATATCAGGCAGGAGATCCACCTCGGAGGTCTCCTGCGCCTGGGAATCCTCGGCGCTCGGGGCGTTCGGCAATGTTCTTCCTTTCAAGCGAATAGCAGGGCGTACAGCCAGGTGTGGAGCGGGACTGTCAACGAGATGGCCAATGCGAGGGACGGGATCGCGACCGCCACCGCGAGCGCGTAGGCCGACAGAGTGACCCACCGTCCTTTGATGGCGATGTGCTTCTCGGCCAAGGAGAACTCCGTGGCGAGGGTGGCGAGGAGTTTGCGGCGCGCAGCGATCAGCGGCGAGCGCGGGAGCCTCTCCAGCATCCGCTCCGGAGTGATGGCCTTCAGGCTAGTGGGCCGCAAGGCCCAGGAAGCCATGATCGCTGCGGCCGTTGCTGCGATCATGGCGAGCGCGGCTCCGATGGTGGCGATGACCGGGAGACTGGTGATCGTGTTGTAGGCCAGCCCGATGAGGACGCCGGAGAAGCCGAGCACTACACCGGCGCGTTGCTCGAGCGAGTGGGACCTTGCCCTCTGGTCGGTCATGCACCGGATGATGTGCGCCTCGAGGAAGGCCATCGTCTCCGCGTGCTCCGAATCGACGGGCTCGCTTTCCGGAGCGTCACTCTTCACGGCGCAGGACCGTACCACGAGGCCATGACAGGACCAGCCCCCTGAAGCTGTTCATTGCTCCCGCAGGGCCTCTTCCGAAGTGATCGACAAGGCTGGCCCCTCGCTCGGCCTCCCTGCCCCCGTGTCCAGGTGGGCGCTGCTGGTGGTATCGAGCTCCGTTTCCCTCCTAGCGGCCTCGTCGGCGGCATTGCCTGCATAGGCCCTCACCCCACTACTCCGAGAGGAGAACAGTGAGATGGACTTATTGATCTTCGCTAATATTTCGTTCTGAAATTGCACTGCCTTCACAAGATGATGGAGCTTTTGCTCCTCCAGCATCGAGGTTCGGTGAAGAACCTCCAGGTCGAGGATCGAGCGGGACTTGTGTTTCTTGCCTCGACTATCGAGGTAACGGCACCGCGCGTCGTGCTTGTTCTCATCCTGCAAGGATGTCGTTCTGCCCCTGGGCACCCCGTGATCCCAGAACGTGCGCCACTCCTGCCCGGGTGCGAGGAACGGGATCTCCCCGGGAAGGTCCAACAGCTCGGGCTGGCCGTCGTCCGCCTGCGGGCTCGTCCTCAAGCGCGGCTTAAAGTCCAGCGTCACCTTGTATGCCGGCGTTTGGCCAAAGTTCTTGACCACGATCTCGATGGTTCTCCAGTCAACCTTGTTCATGTCCATGAACACCACCACGTTGGGCTGCGCCTGTTCCTCGCGGAGCGTCCGGGCCTCCTCAAGCTGTCCCTTCGCGTACCGGCCTGCTAGGTAGGCAAAGACCAGCGCCACGAAGGCGAACAGGACGAGCAACCACTCCGCGAGGACACTCCAGTTTTCTGCCTGCATGACGAGAAGTGTGCACGAGGCACCTGACAGGCCATGAGCATGTCCGTGAACGATCGTTCACGGACACCTGGTAGTGGTGGGGCGTATCCGCAGGACGTCGGTGTAACGGTTGCCGTGTCCGCGCCTTCGTCACGCTATCGGGGGATGCGGATCGGACACGAGCGGGGCCTCAACCCGCGACCAGCAACCCGAGGCGCACTGGCCAAGTCCACGCGCCCCGGGAGCATCGGAGCCACACGCCAAGCGATATAGAACATGTGTTCGATATAGTGGGCGCAGCCCGCCCGGCGGCTAGCGAGGGAAGCGCGCGCCGGGCGGGCTCGCTAGCGCAGCGAGTACATCTAGTGCATGTTGTGCAGGTGGTGCATATGCAGGAGCGGTACGAACGGGTCACTGCCGAGCGGGTGGCCCGTCGCGGTAGACGATGGCCACGCCCGGTACCCGCTCGGCGATGCGCCCGGCCAGGGCTCGGTGCCAGGATGCTGGCCAGTCGGTTCCTGGCTCATGGGCGCGGTAGCCGTCGTTGGTGCGGTAGGTCTCGATGATCGGCTCGTCGTCCTCGCGAAGTCCCGACACGGTCGCGGTGATGATCGAAGTGGCCTGGCGGTCGAGCGCTTCGACCTCTCTGGCTACCCCGTCGGGGATGGGGTTGCGCTCGTGCTCCCAGCGCTCGAGGGTGCGGGCGTTGACGCCGAGGCGCTCGGCGAGCCACTCGACGGGCAGGCCGAGGCGCTCGCGGAGCACGCGCAGGCGCGCGCCGGTCATGCGCGGGGTCTCAGGCATCGCCCGCGCTCCCCGCCGTGGCTGCCTTGTCGGTGATCTTGTAGACCGCGGGCCGCGATAGCCCGGTGACACCTTGGATGTGGGAGACGGGGACCCCGGCCTCGCGGGCGGCGAGGATGGCCTCGTCGCGGGCGGCGAGGGCGCGCTCGACGACCTCGCGGGCGGCCTCAAGGTCGGCCTGGGCGCGCGAGAGCGCGGCGTGTAGGTCGCGGATCTCGGCGCGGCGCTGCTTGTTCGCGGTCCTGACGTCCTCCGCGGGCGCGCCACTAGTGCTCATCAGTTCCTCCTGGGGTCCTGGGGGGTGGATCGCGCCCTCCCGTCGCACCCAAGCCTACCGAAGTAGATGAACGAGCGTCTATCTCAGTTTTCACTATCACTCATCGATCTGCTGGGGCTGGGAGCTGCGGAGTGGAGCGATTGCTGCTTCGAGCGCCTGGTACCGCCCCTGCCTCACTGCTTCCAGGTCGGCCTCGGGCGCGCGAGCCCGATACAGGGGCTATACCCCGCAGGGAGATTTGCCGCCACGCGCTGTGCCTGACGCCGCTGCGCAGCGGCGTCCCGTGCAGCCGCGCAGTCGCTCGGGTGCGCTGTCGAGCCCAGCTTGAGGAAGCCGACTAGACCGTCGAGGCGCGGGCCTTCCGGCCACGCCCGGCGCTGCAATGCATCCGGAGTCGCTGTAGCCCTCAAGGTGGCTCGGCAGCTGCGATCGCGCGAGCACCGCGTGTCGCGCTAGGTGGCCCTGCTGGTCAGCGTGGCCAACTCTCGACCCGGAGTTGACGTGTGCCGGTAGTCGATCGGCCAGGACAGCAGCTCACGGCGGAGCTGGTAGCGGTTGACCGATGCGCAGAACGCGACCTCAGCCAGAGGTGCCGTGGCTACTCATGGCGCCCTGAGTCAGGGCGCGGCGTTGCACGGCCCGACGTTGCAGTCCAGCGTCACGTGCATCAGGTCGGAGTAGTCCCATTACCCATAGCGACGTAGTTTTACTACAATGCTGATGGTATCCGCGAGTCGTCGTCCTCGGAGGTGACGGAGATGTGAATGCCGCACGAGTGCTCATTGCAGATCCCGACGACGGCTACCGCAGCGTCATCGCTCGCCAGCTCGAGCGACACGGGTACCAGGTCCAAGGAGTGGGCACGGCCGGCGACGCCATCGCGCTCGCGGGGGCTGCCGACGTCGCCCTGCTCAACATCGATCTCCCTGACGCTGATGGGTTGCGGCTGTGCCGGCAGATCAGGTGTCGGCCCGACGTGGTCATCATCGTCTACACCTGTGCGGCCGGCGAGCTCGACCACGTTCTCGCCTTCCAGGCCGGGGCGGACCACTGCGTGCCACAGCAGACCGGAATTCGTGAGATCGTCGCGCGGATCGACGCCGTGCAGCGTCGCGTGTGTCGCCACCCGGTCGACGGCGCTCCCACAGAGGATGCCCGCCCCGATCGGCTCCACACGACCGTGGACAGCGTGGAGCTCGTTGTCGACCGGGTGACCTGCACCGTGACGCGGGGCGACGAGGTGGTCCCGTTAACCCGCAAGGAGTTCGACTTGCTGAGCCTGCTCGTCGAGCAAGCTGGGCGCAACGTCACGCGCGACACCCTCATGGAGCGGGTATGGCGCGACGAGTCCGGGATCCGCACCCGGACGCTCGACACCCACGTCAACAACGTGCGTCGCAAGATCGGCAGTCGCGAGGCGGTGTCCTGCGTGCGGGGGATCGGTTACCGGTTCGAGCCCAGCTGAGGTCGCGCTCTCAGGCGAGCAGCCGGTAGGCGTGGACGTCGAGCACGTGGTACTCCGGGGCGGCGATCTCGTGCTCGCCGACCTCCTTCTGGCCCGAACGCATCCGTGGCTCGGCCATCCAGGCGTCGTACGACGCCACGCTGGCCCAGCGCGGGTAGTTGACCAGCGTCACGCCGTCCGCGCCCAGGAAGGGCGTGGCCGCGACGAAGCCCGGGAAGGTCTGCTTCCACTCGGCTCCGGTGCGCTGCAGCAGGGCCAGGACCGTGCTCGCGCTCTCCGGGTCTCGCAGGTGCCGGACGGCGACGGCGGCGACGGCGGGCGACGCGCCGGCGGCAGGTCCCGCGATGCCGGGTGCCTCGTTGCCTGACCAGCGCCAGTCGACCAGGTCCGTCACTGCGGCGGTGGCGAGCAAGCTGTCCACCGTGTCCTGGAGGTCTCGGTGCCCACGCACCACCAACCATAGATCCGGCCCGCTGCGGCTGGTCAGCACCCGCGCCGAGGCCGGGGGTGTGCCGTGCTTGCACGGCGGATGGAGGAGAAGCGCCTCCTCGAGGCGGGCCGCGGTGAGCTCGGTGCCAGCGACGGAGTGGGGAGCGATCCGGGCCAGCTGGATGCAGCGGCCCGTGCCAGCGTCAGCGGAAGACATCGGCGTTCTCCTGGGCCCAGTCGCGGAAGCTCGCGGCGGGCCGCCCGGTGAGGATGGCGACCGCGTCGGAACTGACCTCCGCCTCGCCGGTGAGTCGGCGGAAGTAGTCGAGCGCCCCGTCGGCGTACGAGGGCGGCCAGCCGGTCGCGACCATCTGGACGCGTGCCTCGTCGGCCTCGACGTCGATCCATCCGATGTCACGGCCGAGGGTCTCGCCGATGATCCGGACTTGCTCGCGCTGGCTGAGCGCCTCGGCGCCGGAGACCAGGTAGGCGTGGCCCACGTGCCGGTCGTCGAGCAGGGCGTGCACGCCGGCCTCGGCGAGGTCGCGCTCGTGCACCGGGGTGCGGCGGGCATCACCATAGGGGAAGCGGACCACGTCCGAGCCGCGGATCTGCGGTGCCCATCCGCGGGCGTTGCCCATGAACCCGGTGGTCCGTAGCGAGGTCCAGCGACAGCGGGACGCGCCGAGTAGCTCCTCCAGGTAAGCGTGGCAGTTGTTGTCGCTGCGCTCCACGCCGATGTGCACGCCGACTGAGGAAACCACGCACACGCGCAGTGCGCGCTCGGACATCCGCTCGACCATCGCGGGCGCGGTCACCGTCGGCAGGTAGAAGAACGGCCACATCCAGAAGACGTGGCTCACGTCGTCCAGCGCTGCCTCTACGGTGGCCGGATCGTCGAGGCTTCCCGTCACGGTCTCGACCTCATCAGGCAGCACCGACGCGCGCTCGTCGCCCTCGACGACGAGCGCGCGCACGGCGTGCCCCTTGTCGATGAGTGACCGGGCGACGTGCGGCCCGACCTGGCCGGTCGCGGCAGTGATCAGGAAACGCTCAGTCATGGGGTTCTCCTCGTCGGCACTAGCGGGTGGGTCCATTGTGGGGACCGCGGGAGGGGTCGCGAAATGGGCTCACGTCAGGAGCAAGTCAATTCACTGCGAACAGTTCGTCACTCTCGATGCGTGCCCCCCGGAGCAGGGCCCCGCGCCGGGGTGGTGGACGGACAGGAAGGTGCGTGCGCCGTCGCGGGCGAGGGTAACGAGGTAGGTCTCGTCGAGGGGTTGGGCGCGGTAGAAGCCGCGGGAAATGGGGTCGCCGCCTATGAGGAGCATGAGGTGGGTAGCGGCGGTGGCGGGGTCATGCAGGGGGGCGCCGGCTTCGGCGAAGAGGCGGCGCAGCTCGTCCTCGAGGACAGCGCGGACGCGGAGGGGGCCGAGGGTGACCCAGGTGTCGAGGGCGGATTGGGGGATGTGCTCGCGCTCGGCCTGGACTTGGCGGACCAGGGCGTGGTGGTCGGCGTATCGGCCGTCGGCTCGGACCCAGCGTTCGGCGAAGTCGAGGAGGGCGTCGGGGAGGGAGCGGCCGACCATGGATGCACGGACGAGGGCGATGTGGTGGTCGGCCATCTGCCGGGTGCTGAACTCGATGACGGCTTCGAAGAGCTCGGCCTTGCTGGCGTACTGGTTGTAGATGGTGCGGGTGGAGACGCCAGCTTCGGAGGCGATCATCACGATGCTGCTGCGGGCGTAGCCGTTGCGGGCGAAGGTCCGCAGTGCCCCATCGAGCAGGTCACGGGACTTGCGGTGGTACGTCGTCAATGCAACCATAGGAGTGCAATAGTACAACGTTCGATGTAGTTTCGGTGGGTGTCCATCCGGAACCAAGGAGAAAAGCCATGATCCGAATCGGTGTCATCGTCGGTAGCACTCGTCCGCAGCGCCGCAGCCCGCTCGTCGCGTCGTGGGTCGAGCGCCACGCCGCCACCCGTTCCGACGTGGAGGTCGAGGTCCTCGACCTCCGCGGCTTCGACCTCCCGCTGTACGACGAGCCCGAGGCACCCGCCGTGGGCACCGTCCGCGGTGAGCGGGCCCGGGCCTGGGCAGCCGAGGTCGACCGTTTCGACGCGTTCGTGATCGTGGTGCCGGAGTACAACCACTCCTACCCCGCGGTCGTGAAGAACGCCATCGACCTGGTCTTCCGTGAGTGGAACGACAAGGCGGTGGGCTTCGTCAGCTACGGCCTGCACGGCGGGGTCCGCGCGGTCGAGCATCTGCGCACCGTGGTCTCCGAGGTCAAGCTCGCCTCGGTGCGCACCCACGTCGTGCTGTCCCTCTTCAACGATTTCACGCTCACCGGCCCGGTCGAGCCCGGCACCTTCACGCCCGGCCCGCACCAAGAGCAGACCCTCGAGCGGTTGCTCGACGAGCTGGTCGCCTGGGCCGGGGCGCTGAGGACGCTGCGCCACCAGAGCGTGCCGGCATGACCACCGGGACCGCTCCGGGTGTCGCCGCGGACAGCGACCGCATCCCGTGGCAGGTGTGGCGGCTCGCCGGCGTCATTGTCCTCGGGGCGTTCGCCAGCGGCCTGGACACTAGCCTGGTCCATGTCGCGCTGGAGGAGATCCGGTCCGACCTCGACTCCTCGCTGCGGGTGGCCCAGTGGGTGGCGAGCGGCTACCTCCTCGCCCTCGCCGTCTCCCTGCCGCTGGCGGGCTGGCTCGGCGACCGGTACGGCGTGGGCCGGGTCTGGCTCTTCGCGCTCGCCGGGTTCACGGTGACCTCGGTGCTGTGCGCGATGTCGGTCTCGATCGAGATGCTGATCGCGATGCGGGCGCTGCAAGGACTTTGCGGCGGCGTGCTGATCCCGGCCGGCCAGACCGTCCTGGGGCGCGCCGTCGGTGCCGAGAAGGTCGGCCGGGTGATCGCTACGCTCGGCATAGCGGTAACCCTGGCACCGGCCCTCGGCCCGGTCCTCGGCGGCGTGCTGCTGCACACCACCTCGTGGCCGTGGCTGTTCGCGATCAACCTGCCGATCGGCGTGATCGGCTTGGCCCTGGGCCTGCGCTACGTCCCGCGCGGCGAGGCCCAGCGTGGGCGGACCCTCGACCTGCCGGGTCTCGCCCTCCTTTCCGTGGGGCTGCCGTCTGGTCTCTACGGCCTGACCGAGAGCGTCGGCGGGGACGGGGTCGACCCGGTCGCCGCGGGCGCCCTGGTGCTCGGCGTCGTACTGCTGGCGAGCTACGTCCGCCACGCCGGACGTGTCCCGGAACCGGTGCTGCGGCTCGGGCTCTTCGCCCAGCCGCGCTTCGCGGCATCGGTCGCCGCGGCTTGCTTCACCGGCATGCTGATGTTCGGCGTGGGGCTGGTGATCCCGCTGTACTTTCAGCTGCTCCACGGGGACGGCACCATCGAGACCGGCCTCCGGCTGCTGAGCCTCGGTGGGGGCACGGCGCTCGCACTGCCCTGGTGCGGTCGCCTGGTCGATCGCAAGGGCGCCGGGCCGGTGGCCGTCGTCGGCACGGCGGCCTGCCTCGTGGGTTCGCTCGCCCTGGTTGCCGTACCCGCCTCGCTCGGGGACACCTGGGTGATGCTGCTCGTCCTCTTCGTCTTGGGCGTCGCGCTGGCCTTCGGAGCCGTGCCGCCGACCATCGCGGCCTACAAGTCAGTCAGCGCGCAGAACCTGTCCCAGGCGACTACCCAGGTGAACATCGTGCAGCGACTCGGCGGAGCCCTGGGCGGTGCGGTGTTCACCGTCATTCTCGCCCGATGGATGGTGGACGACGTCGAGACCGGTTTCCGTGCGGTCTTCGTCAGCGTCGCCGTTGTTTCCCTCCTCGCTGTGCTCGCCGCGCTCCGCCTGCGCAGCGTCGAGCGCCGTGAGGCCATCCCGTCGCCGGGACTGCCCGGCTGATCCCCTGAGGTCTGAGGAGACTGACGTGAGCACCACGACCACGGCCCCGCTGTTCAGCGCGGACTACTACCAGAACCCGTTCCCCACCCTCGCGGAGCTGCGCGCGCACGACCCGGTCCACGAATTCCGCTTCCCGGTAGGTGAAGTGCGTGCCTGGCTGATCACCCGATACGATGACGCCCGCGCTCTGCTGGCCGATCCCCGGTTGAGCCCGGAGGGGCGAACGTGGGGGAACGAAGATTTCGTCGAGGCCGGGCTGGTCGCCGGCCAGGGCAGCGTCCTGGAGCGCGCGGTCACTGTCGTCGACCCGCCGGACCACACGCGGCTGCGAAAGTTGGGCATGCGTCCGTTCACGCCCGCGAACGCGCGGAGGTGGGCGGAGCGGATCCGCGAGGTGACCCGGCAGCAGATAGAGGCCTGCGCCACGCAGGGCCACTTCGACGTGATGGCCGACCTGGCGGGCCCCGTCTCGAGCCGGGTGATGGGGGAGATCCTCGGGCTGCGGCTCGACCGTCACGCGGACCTGGTCGCGGCACTGGAGCAGGCCTTCCCCTCCTGCTCGGACGACGCCGGGGACGCGGCGGTGGGCTTCGCTGCGATTTGTGCGTACGCCGAGGAACTGGTCGCCGAGAAGCGATCGGCCCCGGCCGAGGACCTGGTCACCTCGCTGCTGACCGTCGCCAACGACGGTGATCGGCTGTCGTCGGAGGAGGTGGTGGCGATGGTGGCGGCGATGATCCTGGCCGGCAGTGACACCGTGCGCGCCTTCCTCGGCAACGCCGTGCATGCCCTGCTCGGTAGCCGCAAGCAGTGGGACGTGATCGTCGACCAGCCGCGCGCAGGGCATGACACGGAGGATCCCGCCGCGCGTGCCGTCGAGGAACTGCTGCGCTACGAGGGCGCACTCAGCTCGGCCCTCTTCCGGCTCGCCACCGAGGACCTCGTGGTCCGCGGCCGCACGATCCGACGTGGTGAGCCGGTCGTCGTCTCGCTGGCAGCCGCCAACCGCGACCCCGAGGTCTTCGACCGTCCCGACGAGCTCGACCTGCGTCGCTCCGGCGCGGCCCACCTCGGGCTGGGGCACGGCATCCACAACTGCATGGGCTCGGGACTGGCCCGGCTCGAGGGCCGGATCGTCCTCCGCGAGGTGCTGCAGGCGTTCCCGGCGTTGGAGCTGCGCGACCCGCAGGCCCCGGCGCAGTACGTCGAGAACTGGGCCATGCGCCGACTCACCAGCCTGCCGGTCGTCACCGGCAGGGAGGATTGACGTGGGGTGGCGGGTCGAGGTCGACCTCGAACTGTGCCGCGCGTCGGGACTGTGCACCGCGATGGCGCCGGACCACCTGGAGGTCGGCAACGACCACCGGCCGCGACGCGCTTCATCCGATCTCCTCCTCGGGGACGTGCCCCAGGAGCTCAATGACGCGGTCGAGTGCTGCCCGATGGGTGCGCTCTCGATCATCGAGAACGAGAGGAGTCGATCAGCATGACCACTGCCCCTGAGGTGACGGCTGCCGATATCGTGGTGGCCTGGGAGCGCAACTACGACGAGCAGAGCCAGCGGTTCGTACGGTCGCTGGCACTGCCGGCAGGAGCGCGGGTGATCGACGTGGGTGCTGGCTCGGGGTCGATGAGCGCCTGGTTCCACGACGAGCTCGGTGCCGATGTCGTCGCCCTGGACATCGACGACACTGGCCTGGGCCGGCTGCGGGACCTGCCGCGCTGCGAGGTCGTGCTGGCCGACGCCACCACGCATGCCCTTCCTACTGGGACATTCGACTTGGTCTTCGTGCGTGCTGTCCTGTCCGGGATCATGGATCCGCTGGCCGCCCTCGAGCGCTGGAGCACGTGGCTGCGGCCCGGCGGGGTGCTGGTCGCGGAAGACTTCTACTTCATGCCGGCCGAGGACGCCGCGACCGACCTGGGGCGACAGGTCCTGGAGGGGTACGTGCAGGCCGCCGCGAACGCAGGCGCCAACCTGCGCCTGGCCCGCCGCCTGCCCTCCCTGCTGGCCCGGGCCGGCCTGCTCGACGTCGGGTCGTCGGTGCGACCTCTCGGACCCGGCCAGGGTGCTGCCGAGAACGCGCTGATGGACGTGCGGATGCGGGTGGAGCGCGAGACGCTGGTCAGCCGCGGCCTGCTCACCCACGACCTGATCACCGCGTGGCTGGCCACGCTCGACGACCCCACCTACCAGGACATCACGACGCTGGGGATCCGCACCTGGGGCCGCCGCCCGTAGCGCGTCACCGTCCTTGTCCAGGAGCGCAACCGTCGGTCAGGTGCCCGCTCAGCGCGAGTGGGCATCGGCCACCAGGTCGACCCCGGCGTAAGCCTTCAGGAAGGTGCGTGCGCCGTCGCGGGCGAGGGTAACGAGGTAGGTCTCGTCGAGGGGTTGGGCGCGGTAGAAGCCGCGGGAAATGGGGTCGCCGCCTATGAGGAGCATGAGGTGGGTAGCGGCGGTGGCGGGGTCATGCAGGGGGGCGCCGGCTTCGGCGAAGAGGCGGCGCAGCTCGTCCTCGAGGACAGCGCGGACGCGGAGGGGGCCGAGGGTGACCCAGGTGTCGAGGGCGGATTGGGGGATGTGCTCGCGCTCGGCCTGGACTTGGCGGACCAGGGCGTGGTGGTCGGCGTATCGGCCGTCGGCTCGGACCCAGCGTTCGGCGAAGTCGAGGAGGGCGTCGGGGAGGGAGCGGCCGACCATGGATGCACGGACGAGGGCGATGTGGTGGTCGGCCATCTGCCGGGTGCTGAACTCGATGACGGCTTCGAAGAGCTCGGCCTTGCTGGCGTACTGGTTGTAGATGGTGCGGGTGGAGACGCCAGCTTCGGAGGCGATCATCACGATGCTGCTGCGGGCGTAGCCGTTGCGGGCGAAGGTCCGCAGTGCCCCATCGAGCAGGTCACGGGACTTGGTCATGTGGCCTGCGAGGTCGTTGTCACGATTGTCCATTCTATATGACGGGGGATTGAACTAGTGGTGTCCAGCGATGGGTCGCGACCGCATGTCGAGCGCATGCCGATCGACTGGACACCAGGTCGGGTGACGGTCAGCGGTGCCCGGTTGTGGTGACCGGCAAGTCTTTCGGACCCCGGAGCGCGACCACATCCAAGGTGGGGGCACTGCGCCGCAACAGCCCCGCCAGCGTCCCCGCTGGGGCGACCTCCACGACGTGGCGGGCTAGGGTCGCGAGGTTGCTCGCGGTCAGGTCCCAGCGCACTGGCGCGCACACCTGACGGACCAGGCGGGCCAGCACCTCGGCGCCGGAGGAGATCGGCATGCCGTCGGCGTTTGACAGCAGGGTGCCCGATGGCTCCGCTGGCCGTACGGCAGCGACGGCGCGCGCGAAGCGTTCCTGCGCGGGCCGCATGTGCTCGCTGTGGAAGGCCCCGGTGACCCGGAGCGCGACCACCCGGGCGCCGTGCGGCGGTGCCGTGCGCAGGGCGTCGAGCTGTTCGACCGTGCCGGCGGCGACGATCTGGTCGGGCCCGTTGAGGTTGGCGGGGGTCAGCCCGAGCGCGCGCAGGACGGCCCGGACCTCGGTCGGCTCGCCGCCGAGGACGGCGGACATGCCCGTGGGCGCGTCCTGGCTCGCGGCGGCCATCGCTCGGCCGCGCTCGGCGGCGAGGCGCACGGCGTCCTCGTCCCGTAGGCAACCGGCCAGTGCGGCGGCGGTCAGCTCGCCGACTGAGTGGCCCGCCCACACCGTCTGCTGCGGGTCGAGGTCAAGCAGGCGCGCGGTGGCGATGCCGGTGGCGACGATGAGGGGCTGGGCGACGGAGGTGTCGGTGATCGTGGCGGCATCGGCGGTCGTGCCGAGGGCGACCAGGTCTAGGCCCGCGGCGTCGGCGAACCGATCCAACGCGTCAGCGAAGCGGGGCACCTCCAACCAGGGGACCAGGCCACCGGGGCGCTGCGCGCCCTGGCCAGGAAAGACAATTGCGATCATGTGACCGAGGTTATTGCCGGTTTATGCCTCGCAGCGCCCGCGCAGGCGAGGATTAACGAAACTGCGCCCTGCGTCAGGCCAAGGTCAAGAATTCACCGCCCGCAATTGCGGAACAATTGTCGCGTCGATCCAAATTCTCTCCTTGGCCTGACAAATCAGTCGGTTCACACGATTAGCATGCTCGTTATGCCGCAACCGAGCCAGCGTTTCCTGACCACCTTCGATGAGGGCGTCGGTCCTGCCGTGGAGCGGGTTTTGGTGGCCAACCGCGGCGAGATCGCCCTCCGGGTCGTGCGCACCTGTCGCGATCTCGGCATCACCTCCGTCGCGGTGTACGCCGAGCAGGACCGCGACAGCCCGCACGTGCGACTAGCCGACGAGGCCTACGCGCTCGGTGCCGCCGGTGCGGCGGCGTACCTGGACGCTTCCCGGCTGGTAGGCGTGGCCCGTGCCGCCCGTGCCGATGCCGTGCACCCGGGCTACGGCTTCCTCTCCGAGGACGCCCGCTTCGCGGAGGCGGTCCTCGCCGCCGGTCTGGTCTGGATCGGCCCGCCGCCCGAGGTGATCGCACGGCTCGGGGACAAGGTGCGGGCGCGCGAGCTCGCGGCTCGCGTCGGCACCCCGCTCGCACCGGGGACGCCAGGCCCCGTTGCGGACGTCGAGGAGGTGACGGCGTTCGTCGACAGCCACGGCCTCCCGGTCGTGATCAAGGCTGCCCACGGGGGCGGTGGGCGCGGCCTGAAGATGGTTCACACCCGCGAGGAGGTTCCTGAGCAGTTCGCGGCCGCCGTGCGAGAGGCCACCGCGGCCTTCGGTCGTGGGGAGTGCTTCGTGGAGCGGTTGATCGAGCGCCCCCGGCACGTGGAGACCCAATGCCTCGCCGATGCCGACGGCACCGTCGTCGTGGTCTCCACCCGTGACTGCAGCCTGCAGCGGCGCAGCCAGAAGCTGGTGGAGGAGGCGCCAGCGCCCTTCCTCGACGAACTGACTGAGAAGGTCATCGTGGAATCCTCGCGGGCCCTGCTCGCCGCGGCCGGGTACGTCGGTGCCGGCACTTGTGAGTTCCTCGTCGGCGTGGACGGGACCGTGAGCTTCCTGGAGGTCAACACCCGTCTCCAGGTTGAGCATCCGGTCTCCGAGGAGATCACCGGCACCGACCTGGTAGCTGAGCAGATCAGGCTCGCTCGCGGTGCCCGGCTCTACCCGGGCGACCCCGCGTCGCACGGCCACGCGATCGAGTTCCGCATCAACGCCGAGGATGCCGGGGCAGGCTTCTTGCCAGCGGTGGGGCGGGTGGCGGTGTACCAGGTGCCGATGGGCCCGGGAGTCCGCGTCGACTCCGGCGTGCGCCACGGGAGCGAGGTAACCAGCGCCTTCGACTCGTTGCTGGCCAAGGTGATCGTGGTAGGAGACAGCCGGGACCACGCCCTGCGGCGGGCACGGCGCGCGCTGCGTGAGCTTGAGATCGAAGGCGTGGTCACGGTGGCACCGCTCTACGAGGCGCTGCTGGATCACCCGGACTTCACCGCGCCCGGGGGCGCACTCGGGATCCACACCCGATGGTTGGAGGACGCCGACCTGGAAGTGTCCGCGCCGCCGTTGCATCCAGTTGAGCTGCCGTGCCCCGACCAGGCAAACCCCCACCTCGACCTCGCGGTCGAGGTGGACGGGCGCCGGATCCAGGTCCGTCTGCCCCGCGAGGGGGTGGAGCGGTTGCTCGGGTCGGCGGACGGTCCGAGCACCGAGCCGGCCCGTGCTCTGTCCCCTCCACCGCGTCGCCGGTTCGAGCCGGGCCGGGCCGTCCACCAGGCCAGCGGGGAAGGCGTTGAGGTGCGCGCTCCGATGAACGGCACCGTCGTTCGGCTGCTCGTTGTCGAGGGGGACGCCGTGGAGGCAGGCCAGACGCTGGCCGTGCTGGAGGCGATGAAGATGGAGCTCCCGGTGCAGAGCACCCGCGCTGGCAGGGTCGAGTCGGTGCAATGCGGCCCCGGCGACGCGATCGAGGCAGGCAGTCTGCTGGTCCGCTTGGTCACGGAGTGAGGAGTCTATGGTGGCTTCACATTCGCCTGACATCCGTGCCTTATTCGCTCACACAGGCCTTGCATTGTTTGCTTGATATCGCTCGTCCGGAACAGACATGATGAGGTGTATTCGCGATTTCCAGATAATCCCATCGATTATCACTGGAACGGGATATGCAAGCATATTCTTTTCGCCTTTACAGGCAATCTCTCGTGCCCGTTTCCTCTGCGAAAGGCCACTGCCATGGACCACCCCGTCATCATCATCGGCGCTGGCCCGGCTGGACTCCTGCTGGCGATCGAGCTGCGGCTCGGTGGCGTGGACGACGTCGTCATCGTCGAAAAGCTGCACGCCCCGACGGGCCAGTCCCGCGGCCTGGGCTTCACCTGCGTCACCAAGGACGTCTTCGACCAGCGGGGACTGCTGGGAGAGTTCGGGAAGATCGAGATCTCCGACGCCGGCCACTTCGGAGGCATCCCCGTCGACTTCAGCGTCCTTGAGGGCTCCCAGCAGGCGGCCAAGACCGTGCCCCAGCACCAGACCGAGGCGGTTCTCGAGACCCGTGCCCTCAAGGTCGGGGTGCGCATCGAGCGCGGTGTCGAGCTGCTGGCCTTCGCGGCCACGGCGGACGGCGTCGAGGTCGAGACCCGCGACGCGGCAGGAGAGGTACGCCGGCGCCGCTGCGCCTACCTCGTCGGCTGCGATGGCGGGCGCAGCACTGTACGCCGCCTCGGCGGCTTCAGCTTCCGCGGGGTTCCAGCCACCCGCGAGATGTTCCTCGGCGACATCTACCCGGACACCGAGATCGCCACCCGGATGATCGGCGAGGTCACTGACGGCGGCATGGTGATGAGCGCTCCGCTCCCTGACGGGACGACCCGGATCGTGGTCTGCGAGCGCGAGGCGCCGCCGCGCCGTCGTACCGCCCCTCCCGAGTTCAGTGAGGTCGCGGCCGGATGGAAGCGGATCACCGGCCAGGACATCTCCGGGTCGACCTCGGTGTGGATGAGCGCCTTCGGCGACGCGGCCTTCCAAGTGACGCAGTATCGTCGCGGTCGGGTCCTGCTCGCCGGGGATAGCGCCCACATCCACCTGCCCGCCGGCGGCCAGGGCATGAACACCAGTCTCCAGGATGCCTTCAACCTCGGCTGGAAGCTGGCCGCCGTGGTCCGTGGCGACGCGCCCGAGGCGCTGCTTGACTCATACCACGACGAGCGGCACCCGGTCGGCAAGCGCCTGCTCGACAACACCCGGGCCCAGGGCGTGCTCTTCCTCCGCGGCGAGGAGGCCGGGCCGCTGCGCGACTTTCTCGGCACGCTCGTGCACGAGCTCGACGTCGCGCGCTTCTTCGCGGCCAAGGTCAGCGGGCTCGACATCGTCTACCCCATGGGCGGCGGCGAGCACCCGCTGCTCGGCCGACGGGTTCCCGATGTGCTGCTCGACGGCGCGGGCGGGGCGACCGCGGCCCTTCACCTGCTGCGCCAAGGCCAGGCCGTCCTCCTCGATCTCGCCGACTCCCCGGCGCTGCGCGAGCGTGCCGAGCCGTGGGCAGACAAGATCGTCGTCCACACCGGGCCGGAGAGCGGCAGCGACCGCCTCTCGGGGACGAAAGCTCTCCTGGTCCGCCCCGACGGGTACGTCGCCTGGACCGCCCCCCACAGCGACCAACCCCTGGAGGTGGCGTTGTCCGCTTGGTGCGGACCGTCGTCGTATCCCCTCCGGGCCACCGCGTAGTCCATCCCACTGACCCAGACCTAGGAGCACCCCATGACCAGCTCATTGATCGTGGCCCGCATGGAGCCCGGTTCTGTCGGCTCCGTCCAGCGCATCTTCGCCGAGTTCGACCGTGGCGAGATGCCGCACCTGATGGGCACCCGCCGTCGGCAGCTGTTCTTCTACCGCGGCCTCTACTTCCACCTGCAGGACTTCGACGACTCCCGGGGGCGTGAGCGGATCGAGGGAGCCAAGCAGGACCCCCGGTTCGTGCAAATCAGCGAGGACCTGAAGCCCTTCATCTCGGCCTATGACCCGGCGACCTGGCGCTCGCCCTCGGACGCGATGGCGGAACGCTTCTACGACTGGACGGCGGAGGGCACCGGCGATGCATAGGAACAACCAGAGGCGGGTGGCGATTACGGGCATCGGGGTGCTGGCGGCAGGTGGCACCGGGGTCGAGGCCTTCTGGTCCCTGCTGACCTCGGGGCGTACTGCGACCAGGCGGATCACCTTCTTCGACCCGAGCCCGTTCCGTTCCCAGGTCGCTGCAGAGATCGACTTCGCGCCGGAGGCGCACGGCCTGGGGCCCCACGATACCCGGCGCATCGACCGGGCCGGCCAGCTCGCGCTCGCAGCGGTCCGGGAGGCGGTAGCCAGCAGCGGGCTCGACCTCGCCGCGCTCGATCCGCACCGGGTCGGGGTCTCCCTCGGCACCGCAGTTGGCGCCACGACGAACCTTGACCAGGAGTACCGAGTGGTCAGCGACGGGGGCCGCCTCCACGAGGTCGACCATCGCTACGCGGTGCCCTTCCTCTACCAGCAGATGGTGCCGAGCAGCTTCGCCTCGGAGGTCGCGTGGGAGGTGGGCGCGGAGGGTCCGGTGCACGTGGTGTCGACCGGCTGCACGTCGGGCATCGACGCCGTCGGGTTCGGGGCCCAGCTGGTCGCCGACGGAAGCGCGGACGTCGTCTTCGCCGGGGCGACCGACGCACCGATCTCACCGATCACGATGGCCTGCTTCGACGCGATCAAGGCGACCACACCCCGTACCGACGACCCCGCGCACGCCTCCAGGCCGTTCGACGCGAGCCGCAACGGCTTCGTGCTCGGGGAGGGCGCTGCGTTCTTCGTCCTGGAGGAACGGGAGCGGGCCCGGCGCCGCGGTGCAGAGGTGCTGGCCGAAGTCAGCGGCTATGCCTCGCGGTGCAACGCCTACCACATGACCGGGCTTCGAGCCGACGGCGCGGAGATGTCCGAGGCGATCGACAACGCCCTGCGTCTCGCGGGGATCGCGGCCGAGACCATCGACTACGTCAACGCACACGGGTCCGGCACCAAGCAGAACGACCGGCACGAGACGGCGGCGTTCAAGAGATCCCTCGGGCAGCACGCCTACGACGTGCCGATCAGCTCGATCAAGTCGATGGTCGGGCACTCGCTCGGGGCTATCGGATCGATCGAGATCGCCGCCTCGGTGCTGGCGATCCGCCACGACGTCGCGCCGCCGACCGCCAACCTGCACGAGTCCGACCCGGAGTGCGACCTGGACTACGTGCCGATCACCGCGCGGGAGAGTTCCATCGACACCGTCCTCACCGTCGGCAGCGGCTTCGGCGGCTTCCAGAGCGCCATGGTGCTCAGCGGAGGGGGTGCGCGATGATGGCACCAGTCTTCACCGGGCTAGGTGTCGTCGCCCCGACGGGCATCGGCGCAAAGCAGTTCCGCCAGCACACGCTGGGCGCGGAGCGCGCGATCGGTCCGGTGACCCGCTTCGACGCTCGGAACTACCCTGTGCGGGTCGCAGGCGAGGTCGACGGCTTCGCCGGGGAGGACCATCTCAGTCGGCGCCTGCTCCCGCAGACCGACCGGATGACCCAGATGGCGCTGACCGCCGCGGACGAGGCGCTGGCCGAGTCTGGTCTCGACGCAGACACGGTCGACCCGTTCGACATCGGCGTGGTGACCGCATCGACCGCCGGTGGCTTCGAGTTCGGCCAGAACGAGCTCGCGAAGCTTTGGCGTGACGGCAGCAAGCACGTCAGCGCCTACCAGTCGTTCGCCTGGTTCTATGCGGTGAACTCCGGCCAGATCTCCATCCGGCACGGCCTCAAGGGACCCAGCGGGGTGATCGTCTCCGACCAGGCCGGTGGTCTCGACGCGCTCGGCCAAGCACGCCGCCAGGTGCGCAACGGCACGGTCGCCGTGGTCGCCGGAGGCATGGACGCCACCGTCTGCCCGTGGGCCTGGGTCGCCCTGATGATGACGGGCGAGCTGTCCAGCGCGACTGACCCCGACCTGGCCTACCGCCCGTTCAGCAGCGCGGCGACAGGATGGGTGCCGGGTGAGGGCGGCGCGATGCTCGTGCTGGAGGACGCCGAGCACGCCCGCGCCCGCCACGCGCCCGTCCGCGGCCGGCTCAGCGGCTACGCCGCGACCTTCGACCCCCGCCCCGGCAGCAGTCGTGGGCCGAACCTCGCCGCCGCGGTCATCGCCGCCCTCGCCGACGCGGGCCTGGGGCCCGGCGACATCGGGTTCGTCGTGGCCGACGCCTACGGGACGACCGAGCGCGACCAGATGGAGGCCGACGTTCTGCGAGACGTCCTCGGAGCCGTTCCCGTGGTCGTGTCCAAGACCGGCACTGGACGCCTGCTGTCCGGTGGCGCGCCGGTCGACGTGGTCGTTGCCCTGCAGTCGTTCGGCGACGGTCTGCTGCCTCCCGCCCCCGGCCTCGATGGCACAGACGCCCTCGGTCTCGACGTCGTCGTCGGCACGCCGCGCTCCCACGACGCGGAGCACGCGCTGGTGCTGGCGCGCGGCATCGGCGGCTTCAATTCGTGCGCCGTCGTCTCCCGATGAGCCGTCGGCCGGTCGTACCGACCCCCGCCGCCCCTACCACTCCAACAAGGGAGCTTGTGATGCAAATGACCGTTCCGATCCTGATGGACATCCTCGACCGCGCTGGCGGCGCCGCCGAGGATGTCGACCTGACAGCTGACGTCGCTGACGTCGAGCTCCAAGATCTGGGTTACGAGTCTCTCGCGATCCTTGAGGCCGCTGGCCTGGTCGAACGCGAGTACGGCGTGGTCCTCGACGAGGCCGCGCTCTCCGAAGCCCGCACCCCGCGCGAGCTCACCGCGGTGGTCAACGAGGCCCTTGCGGCCGTGACCGCCTAAGCCCCCGGCCACACACCTACAACAAGACGAGGACGACAATGACGATGCAGACCCGACGAGGAGTCGCCGGCGCCGCGCTGGTGACGGGAGGGACCAGCGGGATTGGGCTGGAGTCCGCCCGCACTCTGGCACAGATGGGCTATGAGGTCTTCCTTGGCGCCCGCGACGAGGGCGCCGTGAAAGAGACCGTCGCCGAGCTGGCAGCGACCGGCGCCACGGTCGCGGGGGCGCGGCTCGACGTCCGGGACCAGGACAGCGTGACGGCCTTCGTCGAGCAGGCCGTGCAGGAGCTCGGCCCGGTCGGCGTGCTTGTCAACAACGCCGGCCGCAGCGGCGGCGGACCTACCGCCGCGCTCGAGGACGAGCTGTGGTTCGACGTGTTCGACGTCAACATCCACGGCGCCTTCCGGATGACCCGCGAGGTTCTCAACGCCGGCGGCATGCTGGCGGCCGGCGCTGGCCGGATCATCAACATCGCCTCCACGGCCGGCAAGCAGGGGGTCGTGCTCGGCGCGCCGTACTCCGCCTCGAAGCACGCCCTCGTCGGCTTCACCAAGTCCCTCGGCAACGAGCTCGCCGGCCAGGGGATCAACGTGAACGCCGTGTGCCCCGGGTACGTCGAAACGCCGATGGCCGCCCGAGTCCGGCGGGGATACGCTGCGGCCTGGGACACCAGCGAGGACGAGATCCTCGCCCGATTCACCGCCAAGATCCCGCTCGGCCGCTACGCCACCCCGCAGGAGGTGGCCGGTCTCGTCGGGTACCTCGCCAGCCCCAGTGCGGCCGCGGTCGCCGCGCAGGCGCTCAACGTCTGCGGCGGCCTCGGCAACTTCTGACCCCCTGTCGACCTGAGGAGCTTTCGATGACCGAGACCGTCACCCCGCCGGATGCCGTGACCGTGGACGGCGTCACCACCATGGAGCACACTATCGAGATCACCCGTCCCGCCGAGGACGTCTACGGCCTGCTGGCCGACGTCGAGAGCTGGCCGCGCCTGTTCCCGCCGACCGTTCATCTCGACCGTGAGGACCTCGGCGGTCGCGCGGAACGCATCCACATCTGGGCGACCGCCAACGACGCCGTGAAGAGCTGGCGCTCGCGCCGGGACCTGGACCCCGATCGGCGCACGATCCGCTTCCGCCAGGAGCGCTCCCAGCACCCGGTCGCCTCGATGGGCGGTACCTGGATCGTCGAGCCCGGCAGCGAAGCAACGGGGTGCGTCGTGCGACTGCTCCACGACTTCGCCGCCGTCGGCGACGACCCGGAGTCCCTGGACTGGATCGTCCGCGCGGTCGACGGCAACAGCCGGTCGGAGCTGGCTGCGCTGAAGCGCAACGCCGAGGCGAGCGATGACAGCACGGGGCTGCTGCTGGAGTTCGAGGACGCGGTGGAAGTGGCCGGCCCGGCCGCCGCCTGCTTCGATTTCGTCAATGAGGCCGGTGCTTGGAAGGAGCGTCTGGGCCACGTCGCGCAGGTGCGGCTCGACGAGCCCGAGCCAGGGGTGCAGACCCTAGAGATGGACACCGTCGCCAAGGACGGCTCGACCCACACGACCCGGTCGTACCGGATCTGTTTCGCGCCGGATCGGATCGTCTACAAGCAGACGACCCTGCCGCCGCTGATGACAGTGCACAACGGCGAGTGGCGCTTCGTTGACGACGGAGCGGGGGGAGCGCGGGTCAGCTCGCGTCACGTGGTGCTGCTCAACCCCGAGGCGATCCCCCGGATCCTGGGTGCCGACGCGACGGTGGAGACCGCCCGTACCTACGTTCAGGACGCGCTCAGCACCAACAGCCTGATGACCCTCAACAGGGCCAAGGCCTGGGCCGAGGGAACGGTGTCGTGACCCGGCACGCGAGCCACGATGTCCTCGTCGTCGGCGCGGGTCCGGTCGGCCTCCTGCTCGCGCTCGACCTTCGGCGGGCCGACGTCGATGTCGCCGTGATAGATGCCCGGACGGCTCCGCGCGCGGAGTCCCGCGCCACCACCCTGAACGCTCGCACGATGCAGCTCCTCGGCGCGCGAGGGCTGCTGAGCCGACTCAACGACCTGCCGCATCTCCCTTCGGGCCACTTCGCAGGGCTGCCGCTTCCGCTCGAGGACGGGACACCGTTCGCCGGGCAGTGGAAGTGTCCGCAGACCGAGCTGGAGGCTGCCCTCATCGCCGAGCTCGACGAGGCCGGGGTAGCCGTCCGCTGGGGTGTGGTCCTCACCGGCTTGGATGACACCGGCAGCGAGGTACGGGCCGACCTCGCCACGGAGACCGCGCGGGTAGAGCTGCGTGCCGGTCACCTCGTCGGTTGCGACGGCGAGGACAGCACGGTACGACGTCTCGCTGGTATCGAGCTCGACGGTCGCGCGGGCAACCGCCGTCTGGTGCGCGCCGACGTGACCGGAATCGAGGTCGCGCTCCGCCGCTTCGAGGTGGTGGAGGGCGGCATGGTCACCGCCGCACGCCTGCCCACCGGCGAGACGCGGCTGATGGCCTACCGCCACGGCTCCAAGCCTGACGACACCGAGAAGGTTGACTTCGCCGAGGTTTGCGAGCTGTGGGACTCCCTCACGGGGGAAGACATCAGCGCAGCGAGGCCTGGCTGGATCGATGCCTTCACCGACGCCGCGCAATGGGCCCGCCACTTCCGTGCGGGGCGGGTTGTGCTGGCAGGCGACGCGGGCCACCGGCTGATGCCTGCCGGTGGCCTGCCGCTGAACCTCGGCCTCGATGACGCGGCCCGGCTGGCCTGGCGGCTCGCGGCCATCCACCGATGTGCGGCCGACGAGGCGATCCTCGACGACTACTCCACCGACGCGGTCGCGCGGGCGCGCCGCGCGGCACTGAACGTCGGTGCCCAGGCACACCTGCTGCTTAGCGAGAATGACCTCGAGCCGCAGCGCGGCATGATGGCCGAGCTGCTGCAGCTGGAATCGGTGCACCGGGACATAGCCGGTGTCGTCTCCGGCACCGGTGCGCTTCCGTCCGGTGACCGCTCCGGACGCGTCATCGGCGCGTTCGACGTCACCGGCCCCGACGGTAGGTCCGCATCGGTTGCCTCGTCGCTGCGAGCAGGCCGCGCCGTCCTGTGGTGCCGCGACCGAGCAGGGGAGCAGGTCTGGGGACGCGTCACCGCGAGTGGCTGCGTGGTGCTCGTCGGCGAGCCCACCGGCCCCCATGTAGCTGCCCTGGCCGGTCTGCGGGCAGCCCTCGTCCTCCCCGACGGTGTTGTGACGTGGACCGATCGCGATCCGGTCACCCTGGCCGAGATCCTCACCGAGACTTTCAGGAGCACCATGACCACCGTCGCCGTCCCCTCCGTCGTGCGGGCCGCGATCACCGGCCGACCGGCCCCCCGTGGCCAACGGCTCGTTGGGAAGCGCTGCCTCGTCACCGGCGCCAGCCGTGGCATCGGACGCGGCATCGCACTCGACCTCGCGCGCGAGGGTGCGGTTGTCGCAGTGCACTGCGCCCGCCGTGTCGAGCAAGCGGCCGAGGTGGTCGCGGAGATCCAGTCCTTCGGGGGCGCTGCCTTCAGCGTGGTCGCCGCCTTCGACGACACCACCCGGCTGCGCGATCTGGTGGCCGAGACCACGCAGCAGTTCGCCGACCGCACCGGGAGCGCGCAGGTCGATGTGCTGATCAACAACGCTGGGGTGATGGGCGGGACTTCCTTCGACGGTACCAGCGAGGACGCTTTCGACGAGCTGGTGCGGGTCAACGTGAAGGCGCCTTTCTTCCTCACTCAGGAGGTGCTGCGGGTCATGCCGGCCAACGGCCGGATCATCAACATCTCCACCGGGCTGACCAAGATCGCGAACCCGGATGAGATTGCCTACGCCATGACGAAGGGTGCCATCGAGCAGCTCACCCGACACCTCGCCAAGGGCGTCGCGCAGCGGGGCATCACAGTCAACGCCGTGGCTCCCGGGATCACCGACAACGGCAGTGCGATCTTCGACGACCCGGCCGCAGTCGCCATGATGGGCAGCCTCTCGCCGTTCAACCGGGTCGGCGACCCGGCGGAGATCGCGGCGGCGGTGAGCTTCCTGGCCTCCGATGAAGCGGGCTGGATCACCGGCACCGTCGTCGACGCCAGCGGTGGCACGGTCCTCGGGTAGGCATCGATGACCACAAACGGGCTGCGCGCGGCTCCTTGGGGCGTCCTCGCCGTCGTCGCGGGAAACCTCCTGATCGACACGGTCGAGGTCTCCTCGTTGTTCGTTCTGCTCCCAGCGATCACCGCAGACGTAGGACTGGGCCCGGGCGACATCGCGCTAGTCGCCGCAGCCTTCCCACTCGGTTTCGTCGCGGGCATCCCGGTCGCGGCGCCGGTGGCCGAGCGTTTCGGGACACGCACCGTCCTCGTCGTCGCGCTGGTCGTCTTCGCCGTCGCGACCGTGCTTTCGGCCCTGGCCGGAGGTGCCGCCGCACTCGTCGTCGCCCGCCTGGCAAAGGGTCTCAGCGCCGGGCTCACCACCCCGCTCGGCAACGCGGTCCTCGCTCAGGCCTTCGCCAACCCGGCCGATCGGGAGCGCGCGACCCGGCTCTACAGCCTGGTCGGTGGCGGCGGCTTCGTCGCTGGGCTGCTCGTCACTGCTCCGCTGCTGGGCGCGTCCTGGCAGCTTGCCGCGTGCTGGCCCGCTCCGGTGGCACTCGGCCTCGCTGCGGCCGCCGCGCGCTGGATGCCCGCCAACCCCTCCGCGCCCGGTCAGTCGTCCGGCATCGCCGTCGCGGTCGTCATACCCGTGGCCGTAGGGATCGTGGCGGCTCTCGCTCCCGTCCCAGCCGCAGTGCGGGTCGGCGGGGGGCTGCTCGCCGCGGGTGCCGTCGTCGTGCTGGTCCGAGCGCCCCTGCGAGCCGCGCTCCCGGCCGCCGCTTCCCGATCCTTCGCCACGAACGCGGCGACCGCAGGCCTGTTCAACGGCTCATTCCTGCTCTTCTTCGCGGCCGCGCAGCAACAGCTGTACGTGACCGGGCCCGTGCCGGTCGCTGCTCTGGCGGCTGCGCCGGTCGGACTCGGGATGGCGCTCGCCGTCCCACTGACGGGGGTGTTGGTCCGCCGGGTCCCACTGGCCCTGCTGGTCGCGGCGTCCGCAGCCTGTGCGGGTACGGCGTACCTTCTCGGCGCGCTGCTTGCCCCTTGGTCGGTTCCGGTCGTGGCCGGGTTGTCGACGCTCGTCGGTCTTGCGTTCGTGTTCGGCTTCGTGCCGTTGAACCTCCGCGCCGTCGCCGCGATCCCGCCCGGCCTGCGCACTGGGGCCTTGGGCGGCTATCAGGTCCTAGTCCAGTCCGGCGCGGCCCTGGCCGTCCCGCTCGGTCTGGCCGGCACCGCGCTCGCCCGTACCTTGTCTCCGTCTCTCGCCGCCGCCGGAGGCGCGCTTCTCGTGGCTGCGGCGGTCGCCCTCATCACTCCCGACGGAGGTTCGCGATGAGCATCTTCCTGGCCGCTGCGCTGTGCTGGACCTATGGCGAGACGCTCAAGGTGGGCTATGCCCTTGTCGATGGCGCGCTCCTCGACAAGACGAGCCTGCGCGAGACGCTGGCCACCAGTGCCGTCGCGGTGTCCTCGCGCCGCGTAGGCACCGGCGTCCAGCGGGGTCTGCCGTCCTCCCACGCCGGCCTGCTCGACTCACGTCTGCACGAGAACAAGAGGCGTGCCCTGCGCGCGCACGGCCGCACCTCGACGTGGTCACCGGACTCGACCTCGTCGCCCGGCCTCCTTTCCATGCGGCTCCCGCCGTCGTCGACCGAGCAGCTCACTCACCCCACCCCCGAGGAGAACTGATGACCGCGTTGATCCAGACCCCCGTGGCGGAGCCCTTCGCCTGCACGCCCGACTCGATCGCGGATCGGGTCGGCGATCTCCACCGTCGCCGTGCGCACGTGCGCTGCATCGACGATCCGTCGTCGGAGCGCCAGCACGAGCGCGGTAAGCTCACCGTCCGCGAGCGGCTTGAGCTCCTGCTCGACCCAGGCACCTTCCACGAGTTGGAGATGTTCCGTCAGCACCGTGCAGAGTCGGCATCCCTGGCGGGCCGCCGTCCCGCCACCGACGGCGTGGTAACGGGCTACGGCAAGGTGCACGGCCGTTCGGTGTTCGTCTATGGCCACGACTTCCGTCTCTTCGGCGGCTCGTTGGGCGAGGCGCACGCGCAGAAGATCCACCGGGTGATGGACCTCGCGATCCAGGCCGGGGCGCCCCTGATCGCACTCAATGACGGGGCGGGTGCCCGCATCCAGGAGGGCGTGACGGCGCTCGCGGGCTACGGCGGCATCTTCGTCCGCAACACCGAGGCCTCCGGGCGGGTCCCGCAGCTTTCGCTGATGCTCGGTCCCTGTGCGGGTGGCGCGGCGTACTCCCCGGCCCTGACGGACTTCGTCTTCATGGTCGAGAGCACGTCCCAGATGTTCGTCACCGGTCCGGACGTGGTCGGCACGGTGACTGGCGAGAAGGTCGACGTCGAGAGCCTCGGCGGAGCGCGGGTGCACGCGACCATGTCCGGGGTGGCCCACCGGTCCTACGAGTCGGAGGAGGCGTGCCTGGAGGATGCCCGCTACCTGCTTGGTTTCTTGCCGCAGAACAGCAGCGAGCAGCCGCCGTGCTACGCCAGCACCGACCCGGTCGACCGACCCAACCACCGACTGCTCGACATCGTGCCCGCGGAGGCGAGCACGGCATACGATGTGCTCGCCGTGATCGAGGAGATCGTGGACGACGGGGAGTACCTCGAGATCCATCCCGGTTGGTCCCGGAATCTGGTCACCTGCTTCGCGCGGATCGGTGGCCGCACCGTCGGCATCGTGGCGAACCAGCCGATCCACCGCGCCGGTGTACTGGACCTCGAGTCCAGTCAGAAGGGGGCGGGCTTTGTGCAGTTCTGCGACAGCTTCAACATCCCCCTGCTCACTCTCGTCGACGTGCCCGGCTTCATGCCCGGGGTCGATCAGGAGCACGGCGGGATCATCCGGCACGGTGCCAAGCTACTGAGCGCCTACTGCCAGGCGACGGTGCCGCGGGTCTCGCTCGTCCTCCGCAAGGCGTACGGCGGGGCGTACATCGTCATGGACTCGCGCTCCATCGGCGCCGACTTCTGCTTCGCCTGGCCGAGCAACGAGATCGCCGTGATGGGAGCGGAGGCGGCGGCGCGGGTTATCTACCGGCGCGAGATCGCGGGCTGCGCGAATCCCGCCGCGGAGGAGCGTGCGCGGGCCGCAGCCTTCCGCGACGAGCTGATGCATCCTTACTACGCCGCCGAGCGCGGTCTCGTCGACGACGTGATCGACCCGGTGGAGACCCGGGCCACCGTCGCCGCGGCGTTCGAGGTCCTGGCTGCGAAGGGCGAGCGCCGCAACCGCAAGCACGTGAACCTACCGCGATGAAGCCACGACGCGAGGTGCTGCTCGGAGTACGGGGCGGGGTCCTCTCCGGCCTGCTCGCGGAGCCGGACGGCCCGTCCCGGGGGATGGTGGTTGCGCTACACGGGGCCGCCATGAGCGCGGCCTACTTCGACGCCGCGGGGCACGACCGGTCTTTGCTCGACGCGGCTGCGCGGCGCGGATTGAGCGTCCTGGCGCTGGACCGCCCGGGCTACGGCGCCTCCCGGGCCTGCTTCCCTGTCGGGCTCGGCGTCCTTGGCCAGTCGGACGTGGTGGCCGAGGCGCTGCACGGGTTGCTTGGTAGGGCCTCGGCCGGCTTGGCGGTCTATGGGCACTCCTTCGGAGGGAAGGTCGCACTTGCCCTGGCGGCACGGCACCCTGACCTCGGTGTGCGCCGTCTGGAGACCTGTGGCGTCGGCGAGCGCTACGCCGTACCCGTCGAGATGGTTACCCACCACAACGCCCGCAGCGCGATGCACCTGCACTGGGGTCCGGTGCGCAACTACCCGAGCGGGACCTTCCTGCACGCCGCCCGCAACATCACCCAGCCGTTCCCGGCGGCGGAGCGCGCCGACGTGCCCCGCTGGCACCGGACGCTGGCAGACGTGGCACCCGGGGTCACCTGTCCCGTGCACTTCAGCTTCGCCGAGCACGAGGGCTGGTGGGCCTGTACGCCATATGACCGGGAGCAGCTCCGCAGGCGCTTCCCACAAGCGCTCGTCGAGGACTCGTTCCTGGCCGGTGCGGGGCACAACGTCAGCCTCGGGCTCGCCGCTCGCGCCCACCACGAGGCGGTGCTGGACCGCGTGCTGGCGTCGTGTGGGCCACCGACCAGGTGAGCCGGGTTGATGGGGCGTGGGCGGTGTTGCCGTCCGCGCCCATTTTTGTGATGCGGTCCAGCGGCTCATCGAGAGCCTCGCCACCAGCTCCCCTGCCTCGGGGAGATCCGACGATTGGCCGGAGCGGGATTTCGCCACCACCGCTCTCGCATTGCTGCGCGGCCTCAACATCGGGGATCTGCAACCCCACCCCGATGCGCCCACCGAGCTGCGCATCCACGTGCGCGGCAAGGACCGCATCGCGCACGCATCCCCACCGCTCACCGCGATCCTCGCGGACTGCCTCTCCACCCGTGCGGCCCGGTTCGGCGCGAGCAGGCGCGCCCCCGGCGATTCCCCGCCGTGGAACGGGTTCCACTCGCGCGACCCGCTGTTCATCAACCGTGACGAGCTGCGGCTGATCCAGGGAACCCTTCAGCACCGCGTGCAGCGAGCCTACAAGCGTGCCGGGATAGAACCCGAGCGATCCATCGGGGCACTCACTCACACGTTGCGCCATACCTTCACCACGACCATGGCGAACCGCCCTGACATCACCATCCACGCCCTGGCCAGGATGCTCGGCGACGAATCCATCGCAACCACGCAGCGCTATACCGAGGCAGCCGCAGCGTTGAAGCCGCATTACCGGCTGCTCACCAGCGCCACGAAGGAAACATCGCAGTGAGTAGGGCACCGCATGCTCGAGGACGCCTTGCGCCTGTTATGACGACCAGCCCTCGCGCTCCGGTTCGGCGGACGCCCCGCACAGCCCTGCTCGGCCATCACGCGCGGCGGCGAATCATCAGATCGTTGCGACGGGAGAAGCCACACCGCTCATAGACAGCGATGGAGCGCTCGGTGGGAGAAAGGATGACCTTGCTATAGCCGCGGCGGTCAGCAGCATGCAGGACATGCTCGACGAGCGTGGTCGCGATGCCGTGCCCCCGGTGGCCGGGATCGACATAGAGGTGCCCGAGATAGCCCCAGCGACCCGCCGCTGCGGCCCGCGGGCTGGGCATGCGGGAATGCTCGGTCATGCACACCATCCCGACAGCATGCCCCGCGAACCCCGCGGTCCAGACCGTGCGATGCGCCTGGCTGGCCCATTGCTCAACCGACGCGATGAAGCCATGGTCGTGCGACCACAGCCCGATGCCCGGGTCGGACTCCCGGGCCCACTGCCAGCGCAGCCTCGCCACGTCCATGGGCTCGGGCGCGCCGGTGATCGCTAGCGGAGGCCTCCGTGAACGCTCGCCGGGCGGGGAGAATGGCTCCGCCGTCGAATGGCACGCATCGGCCTCGTCGCCAGGGATGGTCACGGATCGAGCGTAGTCCGCCTCTCGTGGCGTCGCGGTTGTAGCGACCCGAAGCGCTGCGGTGCCAGCAGTGCGCGCACTACCTCACCGACCGATGCGGGGCGATCGTGACGTGTCGAATCGATCTCATGATCGGGTGATGCCGTTAGTGTGTCGCCCTCGAACCAGATTCGCCAGCGGGGCCAGCCCCGCGCTGATTACGCTAGCGCGCAAGCGTAGCGCTGGCGCTCGGGCCACCGCGGATCACGTGCCATTTCTGTCACGGTGAACCCGATGCGCCGGTAGAAGCCCACAGCGTCGTCGTCGGTCTCCGCGCAGAGGCCTCGACCAGGCACCATCTCGCGGGCAGCGCTGACGAGCGAGCGCCCATGCCCGCGCCCCTGCCATTTCTCATCGACCGCGATATACCTGATCACGATCATCTCGGAACCGGCGTCCAGCGCCACGAAGGCCACGAGACGGCGGTGCTCAAACACACCGATGAGCAGGAGGCCCGGCAACACTTCGCGCAGGATCCTGCCCAGCTTCTCATCATTGGCCGCAGTGGATAGCCATACCAGGTGGGCGAGCTCGGGACCCACCATCTCGTCCTCGTCGAGAGCACGGATCATGTGAACACTCCCTTTTCCCTCGCCACATCGCCTGCCGGGGACCGCGCCGGCGGACAACAGAGCGTTGACCAATGCTTGCAGAAGCTGACGCGTCAGATCGGCAGACGCGTCGGCCAGGACTTGGGATAGCCGACGGACCACACGGTGACCGCGCTGTTCGTGGCAATCGACGATCTCGGTCACCGCTCGACACCACTCTATGAGGCACTACTTGCCCCGCCCGGCTGCACCGCCAGCGGCGCCCGCAAGTTCCCCCTGGCCTTCCGCGTGGACTTCGTCCGCGCCTGGCTCGCCGCGACCGAGCGCGGCGAGCGGGCCCGCCCGCCACACCGCCTCAGGATTTCCGCCCACCGTCGCTGGACCTCGTCCGCGTGGCAGCGGTATTGGGCTTGCTCGCCTCATGCGAGTGGGAGAGGCTAGTCCTCGCCGTAGAGATAGAGGGGCGCTTGGCCCGAGACAACACCAAGACCGTGAGTGGAGACTGCCAGTCTAATGACCCTTGCGATCTTGCGAAGACTAGGCATCCGCAAGTCCACAGTGTCGCCGGTGCGCGAGGACTTTGAGGTGAAGCCGATCAGTTGATGCTTCGGAATCGCATGAGGGAGCGGGACCGCCAAACCAGTCGCACGGAGTAGGCGAGCTCGCTTTCTCATCGCGAGCCAGAGGCGTGCCGCGATCCACTCATCAAGCTCGCGGAGACTGTCATCATCGTCCATCAGAGGAAAGAACGACATGACCCCTTCGAAGGCCATCGGCGGAATCGCGCCTGCCTGAAACCGGCGAACATCCTTCTCAGTTAGCGGACCGTAGAGGTAACGACGGAGCTGCCAGATTAAAGTTACATAGTCTCGATCAACATCACTAAGGCGACTTTCTTGCTGCGTTCCGTTAAGTGGCTCAAGAATTAGATTGGTAAATATCAGATCGCCGATCCTTTTTTTAATGCGATCGACCGAAGAATCTTTCATGCGCACTTTGCGTAATCCGATGCAATGACCCAGGTAGTCAACACTCTTTGTCGAGGACATCTCGACATGAACGGTCTCCTCCTTGGATAGCAGCCTTATACCCAGGCTCTTCCCCGAGTTTATCGGAGAGCCGATTCGGCTTGATGCTTCGTAAAGAATGGAGGCAGCCTCACTAACGCGCCCGTAGTCCGTGCCCCATATCAAGGTATCATCCGCATATCGGACGAAACCTACACCAATTCTCTCTAGGGCACGGTCAAGTTCAGATGCAGCAACATTGGCGAGGAAAAGACTCACAGATGTTCCTTGTGGAATACCCTGCCTTCGCGGTGGCCCGGAGACGGGGTTGCCTGCTGTTTCGACCAATGCTTCAGGGGCTTCAAGGAAGCGTTCGATTATATGCTGCTCAAGCGGGGTTCTCACGATTCCCATCGTATCGAGCGTTTCTAGTAGAAATCCATGGTCAACCGTGTCGAAAAACTTGCTAAAGTCGTACTCCGCAACGAACAAACGGTGCTCCCGTTTAAATTCAGTAGAGACGTAGGAAATAGCATCGTGTGGACCGAGATCAGGCCGGTAGGCGTACGCCCGTGCGCTCAGCCGTCCGAGGTTCTTCCTCATCAAAGATCGAAACAGACGGTTGGAGATCACTTCGTCTGCGATCTGGAATGTACTCACGACCCGCTCACCACCGGACGGTTTGGGGACGCTGAATCCAGCCGGAGGCCTGGGGGAGTAGCTTCGGTCCCTTAGCCGCCCTGCAATCGCATGGGCGATGCGCCGATGCCGGGATCGGACGATATAGGGGTTGAAACCAGGATCGAGATTCCACGTCTCTGGGCGCCTGACTGGGAGCATCGCGGGGGTTCCAGAGCTGCGCCTACGGCGCCGAGTGTTCTCATCATAGACGGACTTCGCGTACGTCTCATGCTCTTCGATGAGGCGGATCGACGCCTCGCGGACCCGCTGATCAAGCTCCCACCACACAAGAATCTCTTTCGTCATCGAAAAAAGTTGGGGCTGAGCGGTGCGCCCAGCCCCAACTCCGGCTTCGAGTCCAGGCAAAATGTGCTTCACGCGGGCAGTCAACTTGCGAAGACGGCCCCACTGGGGCAGGTGGTGATCAACCGTGATCTGCTCCAAATCGGCTCGATGCCTAGTCCCTCTGGGAACCTACTCTAGATTCTACTCTCGAGAAGCCCGCGCTCTACGTTGGTTCACGAACGACGGTTTCGCGGAGTCATCGGTCAAACATCATGTCCCCGTAGGCCGATCGGGACAGCCACACCACAACTTCCAGCGCATGATCGTCAGGCTGTCGACAGGCTCCCCGCCAAAATGCTCGCTCTGCGTCGGCTCCTTGATACGCACCGCGCAACCCATCGCGGCGTGCTGGCCATCGGTCGACCTCCGGCATCCACACTGTATATGACATAATATATGTTATCGGCTATATTTGTGGATCACCTCATGCCACCAGCGATCTGTTGCTCGCGCAAGGAGTGTCTCAGTGTCGGGAGCGGCCTTGCCTGGCATTGAGCCGAGGCGCGACGGCAGCGAAGTAGCCGCGTGTTGCCGCTGCGGTGGCACCGACCATGCAGTGGACCGGCAGGCTACGGCATCTTCAACCAATCGACGACCGCGCTCGGCAAGGTTCTCTTCAGCCACTCCCACTGATCGGGCCTGACCCTGCTTGCTGGCGCTTGGTGGCTTCCACCAAATGGGCGCACATCATAGGTCCAGTTCCCAGAGGCCAGCATTTGCTGTTCATCGATCCATGCCTCCGGTGGGAGCCTACAGAGCTCCCACTCGACGTAGGTGTTTCCGTCGCTGGCTTCCTGTGGCGTTGAGGTTATGCGGGCAACCGCAACGATCTTGCCCTTCTTCCTCATCTGCGCGCCTCGGTCAGCCCGGTACACCAGTCCGATATCGCCGGGGCCGATCAGCTTGATGCCCCGTCCAACCGAATAGCTTTCCGTATCCGGCGCAGTCACGATGTCGTAGGAGTCGCTGATGCCGTGTGGATCCGGCCATCCCGTCGTGACGTGCGGGTTGTTGACGAACATCCAGACGCCGTTCCCAGTGGTTGCCGTGTTGGTCATGGCCTACCTTCTCGGGTCTCGCAGTCTCTGCGTTGCTGTTGTTTAGATCCTAGGCCGGTGCCCGGCTACCAGCATTGCCTACGGCAGGCGGCCGATGCCGGACCGAGGGCCTGGCGAGACCTGGGTTCAGGTCGGTCGGCAGAGAATACCCAGAAGGAGACTCTGCCCTGGTCGTTTCGCCTCGTGGTTCAGTATCGATCACTGCCTGGGTGAACCGGCGCTTGCGCGGTGCTGGCAATCGCCTTGGCCCTGTTCTCGCGACGGCGCAGCAGGAAGAACCCGAACAGCATCGTGAACGACAGCATTACCATCGTCATCCCAGGTCCTGCCGGGTCACCCTCGCCCAGCCACGCAACCACTCCGCCCAAAGTCGCCAGGCCGAAGAAGACCAATCCGGTCCAGGACAGCGCGGCAAGGAGCTTTCCGATCATGGTGGTTTCCTCTCTTTCTAGTTCTCGCAGCCGATGCCGTCGCCATCGCGGTCGAGCTTGGTGCTGTACCCGGGTTCACCGATACGGATCGGAGCGGCTCCGGCCGCCTTGACCGCGCTGCAGTTCGCGTAATAGACGCTGGATGGCGCGGGGGCTGGCGGCGGCGTGTACACCGGCTCGGGTGCTGGGGTATAGACAGGCTCCGGCTCCGGCGTGTACACCGGCTCCGGCTCTGGCGCGCGGACGGGAACTGGGGGCTCGGCCTCGCGGTCGCGCATCATCCCGGGGACCGGTCCCGGGAAGGAGATCCCCTCGCACGAGTCGAGCACCCGCTCGATCGCGTCGTGCTCGGCCTGGGTCACCCACAGCCCATAGTTGGCCTTCACGTTGACCTGCATCGCGACCATCGTGCAGCGGAATGCCTTGTTCGCGGGAAGCCAGGTCGCGGCGTCACCGTCGGATTTCTGCATGTTCGCTCCGCCATCGACAGCGAGGAGGTTGCGCGGGTCGTTGGCGAAGTCCTGCCGCGTGGACGGGCTCCATTGCTGGGCGCCCTTCTGCCATGCGTCGGACAGCGCTACGACGTGGTCGATGTGCACATCGGTGGTGTCGCCGCCCCGCTCGAAGGAGATCGCCTGGCCGGTGTAGGGGCCGTCGAGGGTGCCTGACTGCACGGCGCATCCATTGCTGTTGTACTTGATGATGATGTTGTCGAGGTCGCGGCGCAGGATGTCGTTGCGGGTATCGCACCCGTTGCGGCCGGCCTCGACGCTCACGTCATCGGTCCAGGACGGTCCGAACAGGTCGCGGTCGTACCCGGTCTTGGGGGCGCGGCCCTTGACCTCGAGCGAGGCGAGCTGCTGGTAGGCGCGGCGCAGCTCGTCCGGTGCATCATCGGGGATGCGGTTGCCGCTGTCGCGGCTGCTGGCTTGCGCATCATCGGCACGTGCCTCAGTGGTCGCCGGCGGTGCGCTGGTAGTGGTCGGTGCAGGCGTTGGCGTGGTGGTCTGGGACTGCGTGGTTTCCACCGCCGCGCTGCTGGGCTCTTCCTCGACTGTCGGTGTGATCACGAGCCCGCCGGCAAGAAGGACCGCGGCCCCGATACCTACCATGGTTGATGCGCGCGGCATGCACTTGCTCCCCCTGTTGCGGCCCCAAGTCTCGCTGACTTGGCGGCGAGATCAACGCGTATTGTAGCCGTATATCGCCGGAGGTGTGCTCCGCGTTACCTCTGCGCTAGCGCGACTGGCGAGCAGCCCCGGCAACGTGTCCATCAAGGCATCGCAGCAAGCCAGACCTTGTCACATCCGCGCCACGTAGCCGCTTGGGGCTGCCAAGTCGCAAGTACTACGGTCATGGGCCGTGGTTTTCGAGCGATCTCCAGGCCGCACGAGTTGCTTTGCCGGGTGTCGTGGAACTCCATGCTGGTCGGCGCGCTGGCCCCGAGCCGCCAGGAGCCATCGGGGGTGCTCATGCCTGCTCGAGCCATGTGCGATCGACGAATCCTCCGCGGTGGGCGGCTTTGTGCCGGGCTGCCTCGACGATGTCGGCGAGATCGTGGCCGTCGAGGGCTACGAGGGCTGTGAGGACCTCGAGGACATCGGCGGCCTCGGCGATCCGATCGTCCGCGGTGTCGGCTTCGCGCAGCTCGGTGGTCTCCTCGACGAGCTTGTCGCGTAGTGCCTGCTCGTACTCGCGGGCGCCCAGCACCCTGGTGACCGGATCTCCGCCACTCGCTCGGATGATGGCGGGGATCTTGTCGCGGACCAGCTTGCCCATGCTGTCGGTGCTCCTTTGCATACTTGGATCATGCAGTTCTACCGCGACGAGCCCACTGCGCGTACTTCCTGGCGCCTGGCGATCCTGATGGGGGTCAATACCAGGACCTACAAGTTCGCGCTGGGCGCCGCCCTGCTCGACCTCGCCAGCAGTGGTGCCGAGGCCGTGTCGTTGCGGAACCTGGCCACAGCGTATTCGGCGAGGATGCTCGAGCGCCCCTCCCCCGCTAGCCAGGCTCCGTCCGCGGTGGAGCTCGGCGAGCAGGACTTCCTGTCAGTCCTCGCGCGCGAGCGTGATGCGTCCCGCGAGCAGGGCGGACCGAGCGAGCTTCTCGTCGATGCCGCGATGAGCTCGATGCCGGGGATGGTCATGCAGAAGTTCCATAATCTCCGTGATCTGGGACGGGTGGCTCATTCGTTCTACGAGCTCGAGGGGCGCGGCGCTCGGCGAGTGGTGCGGTTCTCGCCGGAGCTGCGTGACTTGGCCCCTGGCTCGGGAGTGCTTGCCGAGGAGCTTGATTCACGATGGTCGATCGTCGAGGCCTCGTTCGACGCGGGGATAGGCCGTGGCCTGGTCGGTTCCGGAATGGCAGTCGATGCGGAGAAGGGCGTGTTGGTCGCCCCCGCGCGGCGGGTCGCGGTGACCTCGTTGCGCGGGGGCATCGCGGGATTCCAGCATGGAGAGTGCTTCTATTGCCGCAAGGACTTCGCGTCGCTGGGGCCGGACGTGCATGTCGATCACGTGTTCCCGTTCGCGTGGATGCGGACGGGAAGCTGGCGTGGCCCGGACCTCAATCATGTGTGGAATCTCGTGCTGGCGTGCGCTCCGTGCAACCTGTCGAAGGGAGCGCGCCCGCCCACGGAGGACGAGATCGGGCGGCTGGCTCGGCGCAATGATGCGATCGCTTGTTCCCCGCATCCGTTGCGCAGGACGCTGGAGGTCACCATGGGTGCGGCGGGGCAGGCCGGCGAGCGCCAGCGCCGTCGCTTCCTCCGTTCGGTGGTGGCGGCCACCACCGATGGCCCCAGGGGCTAGCGGGCCATCGGTGGTGGTGCCGGGGTGCGCTACGCCGCGATGGGCGACGGGGTCGAGCTGCGCAGGTAGTCCTGCTCGGTCAGGTGGTGGACGTAGAGGCCCTTGCGGAACAGGACGCTGGGCTTGTCCGACCAGGTTGCGGCGTTGATCTTGCAGCGCCCGAAGCGGAACGCATCGTGGGTGGCGCGCGCGATGCCCCTGTCGTTGGTGAACACGATCAGCAGGTCGAGCTCGCTGCTGCGGGAGAGCTCGAGGGTCTTGTCGGCGACAAGTTGGTCGATGGCCGCGCTCTCCCGGCAGGTTCCCTCGCCGTAGACCAGCTCGCGGGTCTCGGCGTGGATGAGCTTGTGGCTGTTCCAGCGGCGTGCCTCGTAGTGCCGGGCCTGCCATTGGCGCCGGTTCTGGAAGGGGGAATGGATGCCCGCGGCGATGAAGACTTGTGCCAGCTCTGCGCGGACCCCGAGTCCTGCCCCGGCGCGCTCGACGAGGATGTGGGCCAGGGCCAGGGGGTCGGTCTGGCGGCACCGGTGGTCGTGGCCGTAGGGGCGGACGTCGGTAGAGGTGCGGATGGTGTTCTCCCAGTCGTAGACGACTCCGACCTTGCGGGGTGTGGTTGTGCTCATTCGTGGTGGTCCTTCCGTGCGGTGGCTTGGGCGTGGGACCTTATTGGCCCAGGGAGCAGGAGTCGGTGGTGGTCAGGCTGCGGGGTCGATGCGGCGGGGGCCCCATTCCCATTGGCCCTTGAGCTTGAGCAGATCGGCTCCCAGCTCGGTATCGGTCTCCGGTCCGGGGTGGAGCAGGACGAGCAGGAGCCGCTCGAGGGTGGTGTCTCCCTTGATGTTGCGGGCGTGGTAGATCCGTGTGAGCTGTCCCCGCTCGAGCTGATCGAGCGGGGGGAACACGCCCATGCCCTCATGGCGGAGGGCCAGTGTCAGTCCGGCGAGGGCGGACTGGGTGAGGTTCACTCGTCGGCCCGTGGCCTGGCGCAGCGCCTCCCGCAGGATCTCGGCGTCGGCCAGGGTCCAGGCCCGGGTGCCCGCGCGCGCCTTGAGCTGGCGGGCGGCCTGGGCGAACTCCAGTGGTGTCATCTTCATGGGTGTGATCCTTTGCGCGTCCGCGACGCCTATGCGTCGCCGTGTTATGGGCACAGGGCGAGCCCTGCAGGAATTAGGGGGGTGCCCGAGACTTTCCGTCGTGGGCGGTATAAAAGATACCGTACATGCAGCCAGCGGGGCACGCAAGCCATTCTTTGAAGAATCTTTTCAGTAGCCCAAAACAGGGGCGTCGGAGCGCTCGCCTAGCGCCGCCCCCGGCCACCGAAGCAAACCTCAATGAAGCCACTATGCGCAGGTCAGAGCCTATTTATCAACGGGCGACCATCATCCGCATATTTGCTGGATATTAGGATCAGTATTTCCCGAAGGAAATACTCACCGGACCAAACGGGGGACTTCCGAGGGCCATTTGCCAACCCTATAGACGGGTCAAAACCGTCACGATTTTCCTGACCCAAATACCTTGCCCTAATTGCCCAGTAGACCGCTCGGTATATTTTGGCATATTTCGCCATCGAGGGTTGGATGTCAAACCTCAATAGCCGAGTTTCCCATCGAAAATCTTCGGTTTTTTGATCTCGAGCTAATATTCTCGATGCAAACCACCCAGGAAGGGGCGCAGGAAAACCTGGTCCATATAGGCGCAGCGTGACCCGGGATAATCGATGGTCTTTTATCGGGCAGAAGAGAGAGGTGTCCTGGAGCGATCACGCGGGACCGGCAAGGGTTGCCCCAGGCGGGGCGACAGCGCGGCAGTGGGGCCCAGGCACTAGCAATGGTCGATAAGGGATGCTTATCGTCCATTCGACGCCGCGAGCATGCCCCCGCTCCCCCGTACCGTCACCCATCGACTATTTCGTAACGTGATGCTCGTGTGGGGGGCGGGGCTCGCCGGGAGACCGGCGTCGCTGGAATGTCAGTGCTCCCCGCTAGCCTGGCCCCGGAGGGCCTCGCTTCCTGCGGGCTGGCTCTCCCGATAGCCCCGCTCCCCCGCCGTCGCTCGCCAGAGGTCGTGTTCCATCATGAGTGCTGCCGCCCCTCCCCCGGGCCGCTCCGCGGGCCTGCCCATCGTGCTCGCTGGCTCCACCGATGAGCAGTTCCGCGCCGCCTATGGCGCGCGGATGCGCCGGGCGCTGCGCGCGCCGGCGACGGACCGGGCATATGAATCGGACCGGGTGGTGTTCGAGCAGTGGTGCGCGGCACGGGATCTCGTGGCTCTGCCCGCGTCCGAGCAGGTGGTGATCGGCTACCTGCTCTACCACGGCGATCCCTCGGTTCCACGCGCCGCCGGTGATCGGTTGCTGCGCCCGGTGACGCTGGCACGGCGGGTCGCGGGCCTGAAGGCCTGGCACGCCGCGGAGGGGGCGCGGTGGCCCCAGTATGGCGAGGGGGAGAACCTGATCGCGCGGACGCTGGATTTCATCGCTCGCGCGCAGAAGGCTGGCTCGTCGAGGCCGCGGGCACTGTCGCTGGGCAAGCTCGATGCGGCGGCCCGAGCGTTGCCGGCCACTGCCCTGGGGATCCGGAACAAAGCGATGCTGCTGCTGGGCTTCTACGGGGCGCTGCGTCGCTCGGAGCTCGTCGCCCTCGACGCCGCGGACGTGGTCTTCGATGATGAGGGCGATGATGGGATGGTCGTCTCGCTGCGGACATCGAAGACCGACCAGCGGGGGCGGGGGCGGCAGATACCGGTCAACTACCAGGGCACCGACACCTGCCCGGTGCAGGCGCTCAAGCAGTGGCTGGTGGTGCGCGGACCGGAACCGGGACCGTTGTTCACCAACACCTCGGGCACCCGCAATGGTGACCGGATGGCGCGGCTGTCCCCCGCGACGGTGTCCCGGGTGGTCAAGTCCGCCCTGGTCGCGATCGGGGAGGATGGGGCGGTGTATGCCGCGCACTCGCTGCGCTCGGGGTTCGTCACGACCGCGGCGCGCCGCGGCGTTCCGGCGCGGTTGATCCGCCAGCAGACCGGCCATGCGTCCTATGAGATGCTGGATCGGTATGTCCATGCCACCGCTGACCTGGGCGATAACGCGACGCGCCACCTGCGTGGATACTGATCCTGCTGGTCGGGTGCGCGTCCCGCGCCATGATCGGTTTCTCGTCCTGGCGATCGGGATGGACTATGGCCTAGCCTGATGCCATAGATAGGTCCATGCCTAAGCCCATACACATACCCATGACTAGGGCCATGCGCATGGGCTTATGAACGGTCCTCGTGCGGTGCTTGCAGGAGATCGTTCACACGTCCCTTCCCCTGGCTTGCGTGCAGTGCATGGACATGGCGGCCAGGCTGATCGTTTTTCCGAGCGTTGGACCGCCCTGCGTATGTCCTTTTCTAGGGGCTGCCTACCGATCATGGCTACGGACTGTGGTATGGCCATGCCTACGCTCTGGTACGACGTCTTCCATCCGGCCTTCGCCAGGTAGGTTCTTCCGATCATCTACCCGCCCTGTGGACAGGTAGCCATTAGAGACTGTCGGTTGTACTTCCATCTGGCATGGAAATCGCCCATCGTCGCGGATGGTGGCATGGCGGCTGACTGGGAGACTGAGCCGTATCGAGCAACGACTGTTGCCTTGTGCGTGCATCCGGCCTGCGCCACGGCGTGTTGCATGGCAGCGGCTAGGAATGTGGATAGGACAGCTGGGAATGTCTTGACCGGGGCCGTGGCCGGGCCCAGGGGCACGATTGGGTAACTGTCCGTGCACGAGTCGGTGGCAGGGTCGTGTCACCGTCGGTGGCGGCGGGGGAGTGGACGTACTGTCGGGGGCATGGATGCACAGCCTTTGCGCAGTGTCCTCGTCGCGAACCAGAAGGGCGGCGTGGGCAAGACCTCGATCGTGACGTCGGTGGCGAGCATGGTGGCCTCGACCGGGCGGCGGGTGCTGGTCGTTGATGCCGACCAGCAGGCCAACGCGACCAACTCCGACCTCGGCGTCGAGGGGGACAATGGCCGCGGGCTGAGCATGGCCCTGCAGCATGGGCAGCCGCTCGAGCCGGTGCGCGGCGCCCGGGAGAACCTGGACCTGCTGCCCGGGGGCACAGCGCTCGCGCTGGTCGGGGCGGCGGCGACGGTCGCGGCCCAGACGGGCCTGGACATGCGGGCCAACCTGGCCGAGGCGCTGGCGGACCTGCAGCAGCGCGAGGGCTATGACCTCGTGCTGATCGACTCCGGGCCTGGCGATGCGCCTCTGCTCGATGCGCTGCTGGGCAGCGCGTCGTACCTGGTGGTGCCGACCCGCGATGATGATGCGAGCTTGTCGGGGGTGGAGCTGCTGGCGCGGCGGTACCTGCGGGTACGGCAGTCCGGCGGGGGAATCGAGCTGCTCGGGGTGGTGCTGTTCGACATCAATCCGCGGGCGACAGTGCGCAATCGTGACGCGCTCGAGCAGATCGAGGACCTGCTCGCCGGCAGCGGCGCGGCACCGTTCGAGACGATGGTGCGGTCGGACCGGGCCGCAGCAGTGGACCTGCGATCGCGGCACCTCACGCCCGCCGAGCTCGTGGCTGCTGCGGAGGAGAACCAGCGCACCCGTATCCAGCAGCTGCGGCACAAGGTGGCCGGGGAGCGGCGGATGTGGTCGAGGGATCCCTCGGGCCTGGCTTCTGACTACCAGGCGTTGACGCGGGAGATCCTGCAGCGGATCGCCCAGCGCGAGTCAGACCGAGTGAGCGGGGGAGTGGCATGAGCACCCAGCGTCGTCGCGCGGCGTTCTCCCCGGATGCCCTTGATAGCGACATTGATTCGTTGTTGCCGCCGGCACCCACGCCGCTGCGACGCCCTGCCCCTGCCCCCGCGCCAGTCGAGGAGCAGCGGGGCGAGGCTGGGGGCTCACGGTCCGCGGACGCCGCCCCGGCCCCGGCCCCGGCCGTGAGCCCGGCGAGGACGGTGGCGCGGCCGCGCACGGGTGCCCCGGAGGTGGTGATCGCACCGGAGGTGCATGCAGCGCTGAGACGCTTGACCGCCAGGGAGCGGGAGCGACACCCCGAGCGCGCGCGCTCGTTCGGTGTCGTGGTCCTGGACGCGGTGGAGGCGCATGCCGAGCAGCTCGCGAGGCATTGGGCACGCCCGGAGCCTGCTGGGTCGGGCTTGTTCCAGCGGGCGGACGGCTCGCGGCCGCGGCGGCGCCGTCATGCGGCGGCCCCGGCACGGATCCCGTTGTCGGGGATCATCCCAGCGGATGTGGCCGTCCTTGATGGGCTGGTCGAGCAGTGGGGCGCGGGATCGCGCAGCGCGCTGGTCGAGCAGGCGCTGCGTTGGTACCTCGGCATGGACAAGGCCTAGATTCTGCGGGGCTCCGCGGATAAAGCTCTGCGGGGCGGATCACCAATAGGGGAGCTGCTCGCGCCAGGGGTGCCCTGGCGGCAGTCCGACTCGTTGCTCCTGGGCGAGGCTCCGGAAGCGCCGGGGCAGGAGGATGGGGGCATCCCTGTCATCGATCAGGAGCAGGTCCCAGCGTTGCTCGTACGGGGCGAAGATGGTCAGGGGCACTCGCGAGCGATCTACCGGTGCGTTGCGCTTGCCTGCTGGGATCCCTGGTTCGGTGAGCCAATCCATGTGCTGGATCCATGCCGCCGCGGCCACGTGGGAGCGGGGAACGATGAAGCATCGCGGCTTCTCCTCGTGATCGACCGGCACGGCCACCATGACGAAGTACTCGCGTCCATGCAGGCTCGGGCCTTGGGACTTCGCACCGAGCGGCCAGCTCATGGAGTCCTGGACCGGTCCCCGTGCTGTCTTCACCTGGATCTCGACCATGCGGCGGTTCTCGCCCCGTGCGAGCACCGCGAGGATGTCGGTCCGCTCCAGCCCATCCCGGGTCAGCGCCGGTGCCCAGTCCCGGCGCGCGAGCTCCGCTGCGACGTGGTGCTCGCCGATGGTTTTCGTCTGCTTGGTGTCCACCACAGCGCGAGCCTACTTGCGCACGACGGTCATGCCAGCAGGACGGGACCCGTGCTGCCTCGTGCTCGATCGGCACCGGCTTGGGGTTGGTGGTCCTTCTCGCTGCTCAGCGGGCTCGTAGCGTGGTGGCTCGCTCGAGCGCGGCGATGTCGAGGTGCTGCGCGTGCTGGCGGATGCGGTCGGCGAAGACGGGTGCCCCAGCGGCGACCAGGCTGCGGGGAAGCGAGAATGGGCTGCCCTTGCCGAGGTGGTAGCGCATTTGCTTGTGGAGTGCCTCATGGGCGATCTCCGGTGCGGAATCGTCGATGAGGACGAGGAAGTCATCGGGGGAGTAGACCTCGTAGGGCTGGTCGTCGATGCCTTCGAAGTCGCTGGCGTTGAGGGTGATGATGTAGTCGGCCCGCGCATGGACGGCAGCGCAGTGGACGTGGGCGTCGTAGATGTCGGGATAGTGGGCGCTGGGGTCGATGGCGTATCCGGTGACCGCGCCCGCGGCGAAGGTGGCGGCCAGTCTCCTGCGAACGCCGCCGACTTGCTCATCGGCGAGATGGGGATGGTTCTTGCGGAGGTGGTAGATGACCTCGGCCATGATGTCCTCGGTCCAGAGGATGTCGAAGCAGGTGTTGGCCTTGGCGAGGTACATCAGCGCGATCCAGTCCCGGAGGGTTCGCGAGTACAACACGTTCGAGTCGACCAGCGCGCGCCACCGTCCCAGGCTCATGGGTGGCAAGGCTACAAGCCGGTGGGCAGGTAGGGGTCACGGTAGTAATGGCGCAAAAAACAACGAAGTTCGCGTAGTGCCTGGTCAGCGGGTAGACGGACGCTCTTGTTGGTGGCCGCTATCGGTGGCTGCGGTCGGGGCCGATGAGGCTGGTGATGCCGCGCATGGCTGCCGGTGAGGGTTTGAAGTAGCGGCGTAGGTTCTCGGGTTTGCGGTGGCGGGACTTGGCCATCAGCTCCACCAGGCTGGCACCGGCCTCGCCGAGATGCGTCAGGCCGGAATGCCGAAGTTCGTGCAGATCCCAACCGGTGCCGGGCCCATTCGTCGCGGTGGCGGCATCCAGCACGGCGCGGGCCTGGCCGTAGGACAGCCGGGCCAGCCCGGTGTCGGGGCAGATGTCCCGGTCGGCGGCGGCCTTTCCGGGGCCCGGTCGGCGGTGGGTGACGAACAGCGGTCCGCGGGTGCGGCCCTTGGTGAGGCGTGGCAGGAGCCGGGCGGTGCCCGCGTCCCAGTACACGAGCTCGTGCGCGTACTCGTGGTAGGTGGCACCGCGGCGGCGGGTGCGGGGCTTGGCGCCCTTGGACTTCACCGGGCAACACCGCCCGGCCAGATCGAGGTCCTTGATGTTGACCTGGAGCAGTTCCTCGGTGCGGGCGCAGGTTTCGTAGAGCATCCGCCACAGCGTCTTCTCCCGGAGGTCGATGTCGCGGCGGGCGATGAGCCGGTCGATCGCGGTGCGCGAGTGCACCGGGGTGGTGGAGTCCGGTGGAGTGGAGCGTTTCACCCAGGCCGGGACCGCCGGGGCGGTGTGGCCGTGCTCGCGGCACCACGCCAGCCACGACGCGACCGCGGCGCGGCGGGCGTTCCAGGTGTTGACTGCTGAGGAGCCCCACAGGGTTTCGAGGGTTTCACCGATCTCATCGTCGGCGACGTCGGCCAGCCGCCGGGTCTCGCCGAGCGTGGCGGTGGTCTTGTCGACGGCGATGCCGTAGGCGCGGCGGGTGTTCGGGGAGCCGATCGAGTCGAGGAAGCTGTCGCCGGCGGCGCGGACGGTGATCCCGGACGGCACGGTGGTACCTCCCTCACTGGGCTTGCCGCAGATAACAGGTCCGCGTCGCGCACCGCCGGAGCGGAGTCGGCGCAGGCCGGATGTCATGATGCTACAGATAACAGGGTGTTATCCGTGGCAGTCGGAAAATGGCCTCACCCGAGTACCGGGCGATGCTCATGGGGTGTCTATGCGCCGATTTCGCGGTGGACGCCGCCGGCGGCGGTGTTGACCGCTTCGGCGAGGGTGGGGTGGATGTGGATGGCTTGGGCGAGTTGGGTGTAGGTGGCGCCGGTGGTCATGGCGATGACGGCCTCGTGAACGAGGTTCCCGCCGTCGGGTCCGGCGATGTGGCAGCCGAGGATACGGTCGGTGGCGGCGTCGGCGACGAATTTGACCAGGCCGCGGGTGTTGCCGATGGCGCGGGCTTTCACGACGCCGGTGAAGTCCTGGCGCCCGACGACGACGTCGTAGCCGGCGGCGCGGGCGGCAGGTTCGGTGAGCCCGACGGCGCCGACTTCGGGGTCGGTGAACACCGCGTGAGGCACGATGCGCCCGGTTGTGGTGCGGTCCTGGCTTCGGAATATGGTGCGGTAGACGATGTCGGCGTCGTCGCGGGCGGTGTGGGTGAACATGGGCCCGCCGCGCAGATCGCCGAGCGCCCAAACATTTTCGGCGTCGGTGCGCAGGGAGGCGTCGACGGTGAGGAAGCCCTGTGGGTCGGGTTCGAGACCGAGGTACTCGAGGCCGAGATTGTCGCTGTTGGGGGTGCGTCCTGTCGCGATCAGCAGGTGGCTGCCGGTGATGTCGTCGGCTTCGCTGCCGGTGCAGCCGAGCCGGATGTTCCCGGTGGTGCCGGTGGCCGCGGTGCAGGTGGTGCCGGTGAGCACGGTGATGCCGTCGGCGGTCATGCCCTCTCTGACGGCGGCGGAGATGTCGGGGTCCTCGCCGGGCAGCAGCCGGTCGGCGCGTTGGATGAGGGTGACCTCGGAGCCGAATCGCCGGAACATTTGGGCGAACTCGCAGCCGACGTAGCCTCCGCCGACGACGAGCAGATGTGAGGGCAGGTCGGTGAGGTCCAGCAGGGTGCGGGAAGTGAAGTAGGGGACGGTGTCGAGGCCGTCGATGGCGGGGATGGTGCTGCGGGTGCCGGTGACCAGCAAGATCCGGTCGGCGGTCAGGTCGGTGCCGTCGACGGTGAGTGTGCGGGGTGCGGTGAAATGTCCTGTGGCGTGGTAGAAGTCGAGGTCCGTTGATTTCTCGACGGTGCGGTAGGAGCCCGCGCGGATGGAGTCGACGATGGTGTTCTTGCGGTCGACCACGGCGGCCAAATCGACGGTGACCGGTCCGGGTAGGCGGACCCCGAATTCGGCGGCGCGGCGCGCCTGGTGCGCCACGGCGGCGGAGGCGATCATGGTCTTGGTGGGGATGCAGCCGCGGTTGAGGCAGGTCCCGCCGAGCAGTTCTTTCTCCACGAACGCGACGCGGCCGTGCCGGGCCGCGCGCAGCGCGAGCGGCAGGCCGGCCATGCCGCCGCCGAGTACCAGGGTGTCGTAGCGTTCGCTCATGTGCTCGGTGCCTTTCCTCGATCGAATCGCTCTGGAAGGGGTACGGCAGTCGACCGGTCGGCGCGGTCAGCGCGCGTGTTTCTCCTCGATTGTGGCGGGTGCGGGGGCGCAGCAGTCGTTGTCGGGGGTGGCGTCGCGGTGTCGGGCCCGGGTGTTGCGGGCAACGACGGTGGCGGCAAGCGTGGCGGCCACGGCCGCCACGGCGAGAATGATGACCGTGCCGGTGTGGTTTTGAATCCAGATGCTCACCGCGGCGGACCAGGCGGTGGAGCCCATCGCGGCACCACCGGTACTGCCGATAGCGGCGGGCCACCAATACCAGACGAGGTAGGCGCCGGTAGCGACGAGCACGACGGCGGTGATGCGGGTGCCGTGGCGGGCGAGCACCGCGAGGTAGCGGGTGGCAGCGGTGCCCGCCGCGGCGGTGGCGAGGCTGACCAGCAGCAAGACCGTCGCGGCCCCGGCGGCGTAGACGGCGAACACCACCAGCAGCGCTGCCCATCCGGCGGTGGCCTGGGCTTGGGCGATCACGGCGAGCAGCACCCCGAAGGTGCACGACAGCGACGCGGCCGCATAGCCGGCACCGGCGGCCACCATACCGGTGGTGGTCATCGATGCGCGGGGCGGGCGCTGAGCGCGGCGGGGCAGGCGCAGGCCAAGGCCACGGCCGGTGAGCATGACCAGCCCGAGCACCGCCAGCGCCGCGCCGACGGCCAGGCCGAGGCGGGGGCCGCGGCGATGAGCGCGCGGGCGCCGGCGCTGACGGCCAGGCCCGCCGCGGCGAGGGTGCCCGCGAATCCGAGGGTGAGCGCGGTCCCGGCGCGCAGGGCGCGCGCCATGCGGACCGGGAACGCGTCGGTGGTGGTGTCGCCGAGGGTGTGGGTGATCCAGGCGGGCAGCAGCGCGAATCCGCACGGGTTGACCGGGGCGAGCATCCCGGCGGTGAACGCCAGCGCCAGCAGTCCGCCCATCACGCCGCTCCCGCGTCGCGCAGTGCGGTGGTGATCTGGTCGGCGGACGGGTCGGTGGCGCGGTAGGTGACCTTGCCCGCCGGATCGACCACGACCAGCGTCGAGAGCGACGCCACCGAGAGTCGTGTGGTGAGGGTGGCGCCGGTGTCGATCACGGCGGGCAGCGCCTGGGTGCCGGTGAAGTCCTGGAACCCGGCCACCGTCTGCGCGGATTCACCCGGATCCATGTCGACCAGCACGAACGACGCCTTGTCGCCGAGTTGTCCGGCCGCCTGCGCCACCGATTTCGCGCCGCCCACGCATTCGCCGCAGCCGACGGAGAAGAAGAACAACGCGGTCGGCTTGTCACCGGGCACGCTGATGGAGGTGCCGGTGACGGTGTCGACCTGCACCGGCGCCACCGGATCCTGCGCCGTCGTGTCGGTCGAGGTGCACCCGGTGAGGGCCAGGGCTGCGGACAGCGCCAGCGCGGCGGCGGCGAGGGCGGGGCGGGGCGGCGAAAGCGTGGCAGAGTGGCCATTCGAGGACAGTGGCCTTTCGTGCGGGGGGCGAGGGAGTGTCAGCGCGGTCTCGCGACCGCTCATCGGGGTGTCAGAGTTCGAGACGGTCATGCCGGGGTTTCCGTCCGGTCGCGGTCGGCCGGAGCCGACCGAGGGGATCCGGGTCGGGGCGGACAACACCCCGTGGCCTTACGGGCGCGGCGCCGCAGGGTGTAGCCGACGGCGGCGGCCACGACCAGCACGCCTGCGGCAAGCAGCCACGGGCTGGTCAAGACACCGCCGAGACCGGCGAGCACGCCGCCGGCGATCAGGGCGGGACCGGCGCAGCAGGCGACCATCACCAGCACGCCACCGGCCACTGCGAGCAGACCACCGAACCCGCCCGAGTCGTTGTCGGGTGTGTTCATCGCCTTGTTGTCGGGTGTGTTCATCGCCGCCCACTACCGTCCGCGGCGGGGATGCGCGGGCAGCAGCCCAGCGCGGCGGAGTTGTCGGCCGCCAGCGACCGCGCCAGCATCACCAGGTCAGCTACCCGCGGATCACCCACGGAGTACCGCAGTTTCTTCCCGTCGCGGCGCGCGAGGACATACCCGCAGTCGGCCAGGCAGGACAGGTGTACCGACACCCGGGGCTGCGAGATGCCGGCGTGTTCGACGCAGTCGGCGGAGGTGCGCTCCCCGGCGAGGATGAATTCGAGGAGCTTGAGCCGGGTCGGATCCGACAGGGCGCGAAAAAACTTCGCCGTCGTATCCAGATGCGTACACGCCGACTCGGCACCGGGCACGGTGACAGTGGCGGTGGTGGACCGGGCCATGGGATCGCCTCCACGAGACTTGAACTATTCGGATAAACGCATAATATGGTTCCGGTAGATATTCGTCAACACGAATAGCAGCCGTTGTCGGTTCAGCGGTTGCCCGACCAGGAGGCACCCTCGTGACCTTGACAGATTCCCGCGCCGATCTGGCGATCATCGGTTCCGGCTCGGCGGCGTTCGCCGCCGCCATCGCCGCGGTCAACCTCGGCAAACGGGTGGTGATGGTGGAGCGCGGGACGGTCGGGGGCACGTGCGTGAACGTCGGGTGTGTGCCCTCGAAGGCGCTGCTGGCCGCCGCCGAGGCCCGCCACGCCGCCGAGGCGGCGGGCCGGTTCCCCGGGCTCACCCCCGCCGAGGTGCCGCTGGATTTCCCCGCCCTGATCGCGGGCAAGGACGCGCTGGTCGGGCAGCTGCAGGCGGAGAAGTATGTCGACCTGGCCGCCGACTACGGGTGGGAGATCGTCTCCGGCACCGCGGTGTTCGACGGCAGCGCCGAGGCACCCGTGCTGCGGGTCGCGCGCGCCGAGGGCGGTGTACGGGTGATCGAGGCCGACCAGTATCTGATCGCCACCGGTGCCGCGCCCTGGGCTCCGCCGATCGACGGCCTCGTTGAGGCCGGGTATCTGACCTCGACCACCGCCATGGACCTCCAGCAGCTGCCGGAGTCGCTGATCGTGGTGGGTGCGGGCTATGTGGGGCTCGAGCAGGCCCAGCTGTTCGCCCGCCTGGGCAGCAAGGTCACGGTGATCGCGCGTAGCCGGCTGACCTCGGGTGAGGAACCGGAAATCTCGGCCGCGCTCGAGGCCGTCTTCGCCCACGAGCGCATCGACGTGCTCACCGCCGCCACCGTCGAGAAGGTCCTCGCCGACGACGGGCACAAGGTGGTGACCGTGCGCACCGGCGGCGGCGCCAGCACCGAGCTGCGGGCCGAGCAGGTGCTGATGGCCACCGGCCGCCGCCCCAACACCGCCGGGCTGGGCCTGGATGCGGTCGGCGTCGCCGTCGACGAGCGGGGCGCGGTCGTGGTCGACGACCGCCAGCGCAGCAGCAATCCGCGCATCTGGGCGGCCGGGGACGTGGCCGGGGATCCGCAGTTCGTGTACGTGGCCGCCGCGCAGGGCACCCTGGTCGCCGACAACGCCCTGGCCGGTGCCGATCGCGTCCTGGACTACACCACGGTGCCGCGCGTGACGTTCACCAGCCCCGCGATCGCCTCGGTCGGACTGACCGACGCGCAAGCCGCCGCGGCCGGGCTGGCCTGCCAGTGCCGGGTGCTGGGGTTGTCGAGCGTGCCGCGGGCGCTGGTCAACCGGGACACCCGCGGCCTGGTCAAGATCGTCGCCGAAGCCGGCACCGGCCGGATCATGGGCGTGCACGCCCTCAGCGACGGCGCCGGGGACCTGATCACCGCCGCCACCTATGCGATGACCGCGGGTCTGACCGTCGACCGGCTCGCCCACACCTGGGCGCCGTACCTGACCATGGCCGAAGCGCTGAAACTGACCGCGCAGACTTTCACCACCGACGTCACCAAACTGTCCTGCTGCGCAGGCTGACGCCGTCGGACGGGAGGCAGTGATGAACGGACACATGACGATCGGGGACCTCTCGGCCCGCACCGGGGTGCCGGTGAAGGCGCTGCGCGAGTACACCGACCTCGGCCTGATCTACACCCTGGGCCGCAGCCCGGCCGGCTACCGCCTCTACACCGACGACGCGGAGTGGTGCGTGCGGTTCATCGGCGAGCTGCGCGGCCTCGGGCTCACCATCGCCGAGATCTGCCAGCTAACCTCCACCGACCGTGACGACCACGGCCGTTCGGTCGGCGCCCATCTCGCCGAGCTGCTGCAGCGGTCGCGGCAGCGGCTGCGCCCGATGCCGAGCAGATCCTCGACCGCATCGACGCCTTCGAAACCGCACACCGTGCGCATCTGGCCACCGACGACCTGTGCTGGGCCGGTGACCCGTGCGGATGCGAGCTACGGGCTTGACCCTCACCCCGGGGACAGACCCTACCGTCGGCACCGTCACTGTCCGATCGCCCTCGAGGAGTCCGATCCCATGAGTACCGACAACCTCACTGCCGACGTTTTCGCCAAGATCCTGCCCGCCGGCCGGGACCGGGCGCTGATGCGCGCCGCGCTGCGGCTGCTCGCCCACGGCACCCCGGTCACCGTCACCGAACTCGCCGCCGCCGCGGGAGTGCCCGACCTCGACCCCGCGCAGACGCCGATCGGCGCCGACGTCGAATACGACGAGGCCGGCCGGATCGTCGGCTGGGGCCTGACCCTCAACCCGACCCCGCACCGGTTCAGCGTCGGTGGCCACCAGCTCTACACCTGGTGTGCCCCCGACACCCTCATCTTCCCCGCCGTCATCGGCGCACCCGCCTGCATCGAATCCGACTGCCCGATCACGGGCACCACCGTGCGCCTGACCATCGACCCCGTCACCGGGGTCAGCGACCTGGAACCGGCCACCGCGATGGTGGCCTTCGTCGACCCCGACCGGATCCAGCCCGGTCACCTCCGCGCCACCTGCTGCAACCCGCAGATGTTCCTCGCCACCTCCGACGCCGCCCACCACTGGCAGGCGAAATTCCCAGGCATGACGGTGCTGCCGGTCACCGACGCCTACCACCAGCTCGCCCGCCCCCTCGCCGACGCGATCACCGACCCGACCACGACCACCGGAACCAGCGCCTGCTGCTAGATCGCGCCGCCGCCGATCCGGGCCGGCGCTGCGGGTCAGAACAGGGTGTCCCGCACGCGCAGCGGCCGGTACCCGGTGGGGCCGAGCTGGGCGAGTTCGGCGTCGATGTCGACCTCGATGGCGCCGAAGAAGTTGATGTTCTCGCTGTGGGCCGGGGAGATGTGCGTCAGCACCTCGTCGTCGATGCGCCGCCCGGCCCGCCGCATCTGTTCGGTCGCCAGCCCGTAATACTCTGTGGTCCAGGCGATGACGGCGTTGGTCGCCAACGTGAGGCACCATGCCTGTTCGGTCTGTCCCTCCAGGTGCCTCGCGCGCACGGCGCCTTCGTGCGCGTAGAGCAGGTCGCGGCGGAGCGCGTGCAGGGATTCGCCCTTGTTGAGCTGTCGGGAGATCTTGCGCCGATAGCCCGGGTCGGACAGGTACCGGGCGGCGTAGATCGTGCGCCGCAGCGCCCCGTATTCCTTGAGCGCCGCCGCGAGGGCGTTCTGCCGGCCCGACGCGGAGAGCTTGCCGACCAGCAGCGATGCGGTGGCGTGCCCGAACTTCAGCGACCCGCTCAGCCGGAGCAGGTCGTCGTAGTGCTCGGCGATGAGATCCAGATTCAGCTTGCGGGTCAGCAGCGGCCCGGCGTGCGGGAACGCGGACTCCACCTGGGCCCGAGGCGCCGCCCGATACAGGGTGATCCGGCCCAGGTCCCGGATGCGGGGCGAGAGCTGCAATCCGAGCAGGTCGAACAGCCCGAAGTTCACGAGGGTGACGCCGTGCGTGTCGGTCGCATGCTCGGTGATCGGCAGATCCGTTGCATTGCCGAGGATTTCGTCCAGCACGTAGTGAGCTTCGCGTCTCGTCGCGACGATGACCTTGGTGCCGTAGGTGGCGTGCTGATCGGTGACATGGGTATACGTGCTCAGTCCTTCGTTCGCGAAATAGCGGCTCAACGCTCTGGCGGTGACCGATTTGCCGCGGGTCGGGAACCGTTGCCCATCACTCGACGACAGGGTGCCGGCGCCGAAGACCGGGGTCAGCGGCAGCCTTTGGTGGTAGTCGATGATCGTCAGGTTCGCCGCCCGCAGCGTCTCCTCCCGCACATACCATTCGCTGGTCCAGGCCAGGATGTCGTAGGAGAGGCCCGACGCCTCGGCCATTCGGGTCAGCCCGAGGTTGGTGGAGTAGGCCAGCAGGACGGCGATGAGGTTGCGTTTCAGCTCCGGGCTGCGGACCTGTTTGCCGCCGGCGTGGGTGAAGCAGTCCAGGTAGCCGGTGCGTTTGTCCAGCTCGATCAGCAGCGACACGATCGGCGCGAACGGCAGCATCTCCGTCAGCTCGGCCTTGAGCGCCGTCGCCTCCGCGGGCACATCCTCCGCCGACAGCGGTGAGATCACCAGGTCACCGGCCTCATCGAGACGGACCGGCCCGTCGCCGCCGGCGAGCACCTTCTCCAACTCGCCCATAGCGGCGTCGAGCTCGTCGGTGGCGGTCGCCAGCGCGCGAGCGGGATCAGCGGACTTGCCGACCAGGCGGCAGAACTCGTCACGCTGCGGCTCCCACGCCTGCGGGGTCAGCAGGTACGCGGCCGGGTCGGCGTAGCGGCGCGACCCCGGCACGAACACATCCCCGCTGCGCAACCCGTCACGCAGCCCCAGCAGCACGCACAGCTCCCAGTAGTGCCGATAGGCGGTGGTGTTACCGGCTTTGCGGGCCTCGTCGAGGTAGCCGCGCCACTTCGTCGGCACGAACCCGGTCGGCGCGTCGTCGGGCACCTTGCGGGTACCGGTCGCGTTCAGCTCCCGCAGCATGTGCACCCCGATCAGCAGCTCGGTCGCGGCGGTGCCGCCGGCGAACCGGACTGTCGACAGCACCTGCGGGGTGAACTGCCGCAGGTAGGAGTACGAGCTGTCCAGAGCGGCCAGGTGCCCGTGATCGCGCGGCAGCCGAGGCTTGGCCTGCGCGACCGCGGCCCGCAACCGCTCCCATCCGATCCGATCGCCCCGGATCAGGCCGCCGATCTCCTCGTCGGGGATCTGCAGGTCACAGACGATCGCCAGCAGGTCGTCGAGCAACCCCTGCCGATCCTCTCCGGCCTTACCGCGCTCGGCCAGCTCGTCGCGCATCCGGCGTTCGGCCTTGCTCAACCTGGCCGAGATCGCCTGATCGAACAGCTGCACCACCTCGTCGAGCACATCGGTGGCCGACTGCGCCAACACGGTGAGCAGAATCGGGTAGCGGCGTTGCGGATCCCGGCGTTCGAGGGCTTGGCCCGTCAAGCGGCGGCCCACCGTCGCCAGGAACCGCCGCCGCTCCGCCGGCAGCACCGACATGTCCAGCTCATCCGCGCCCAGGTTGCGCAGGAACACCAGCTTCTCGACCTCGGCCTTCACCGCGGTCGCCGACGCCTCCACCGGGCCGGTCGACAACCACCGCAACCGCGACATCTCGATCGACGGGTCGACGACCAGCAACGCATCCAGTTCCTTACACCGCTGCGGCGTGAACTCGCGCGCCAACCGGTCGTAGGTCTCCCGCTGCGCCCGCGTGCGAGCGTGCGCGACCCGGCGGACCACCGTTTCCGGGCCCGGCCGGATCACCCGCGCCGAGATCAGGTACTCACACGCCAGCCGGAACAACAGCGTCGGCGAATCGTGCTCCATCGCCCGCGCCAGCAGAAACTCATCCAGCTCCTTCAACTCCATCGCCCCGGCAGGCCGCCACCCCAGATACTGGGCCACCAGCCGCACATGCTCGGTCCGCGTCTGCGCCCGCTTGCCATACGAACGAAGCTGCGCTGCATCGATATTCAGCTGATCCGCCAGCCGGGCCACCGCCACCGGCGGCGCCGACGGCACCTTGTCCGGCACGAACCCCAGCCACGGCAAGGTGCACAACGCCACCGCCAGGCCCAGACGGACCGCAGGGCCCCTGCCCTGCGGAGCAACAAACGCCAGATCCGCCGGGGTCAGCGTGAAGTACCGGAACAACTCCTCACGACTGATCTCCGGGAACTCCCGCAGGCGCTGCAACTCCTCGTCCGCGAATACCCGCGTCGCCACGAACCCCAGCCTCCAACACGCCGACCAACCTCATCGGCAGACAAGCCAAGCACCAACCACCCCGGCCCGCAGCCCGAACCGAGAAATCGCCGCTGACCAGGCACTACGCGAACTTCGTTGTTTTTTGCGCCATTACTACCGGGACCCCGACCTCGGCAAGGTTGACCGCTCCGAGGTACCCGAGCCGATTCGACCAGCCCAGAACGGGGACCACGAGGAACCGGGTTTCGGGTTCGGTCACGGCGGGCAGCACGCCGAGAATGCGGACACCGTCCTGGTTCAGGCCGATCTCTTCGCGGGCCTCCCGCAGGGCGGTCGCCACCGGCCCGCCGTCGCCAGGATCCTGGACGCCGCCGGGGAACACGAGACGTCCGGGATAGTCGTGCAGATCGGAAGTGCGTTGTGTGAGCAGCACCTGAGGACCGGTCGGTCCCTCCGTGAGCAGCACCAGCACGGCAGCGGTGCGCAGGATGACCGACCCCCCGCTGGGCATCTCGTTCGGCAGGTAGGGTCGCAACGTGGCTGCCAGCCGGGTAGCCCACGGCGGCATGTCGTCCACGACGCTGTTGCGGTGCGCGGGCGAGGTCTCGCAGTCGGTGCCGATCCATCGGAGCTGTCCGGATCGCACGTGCAAGGTGGCGATGCCGGGAGCCGTGTCGGGCGAGGTCACCTGCCGGGTCTGCTGCCCGAGTCCCGGATGGCCGAACAGTGCACGGGCAGCGCGATGTGGCGGCGGTGCGCCGTTGCCGGCCCAGTCGGCGGGGTTGTTTGCTACGGCGACGAAGGCCTGCGCCGAGCCGACCAGATGGGCGACCTGACCGGTGAAGGGGGCCAGGCTCTCGCTCATCGCCGGGACCAGCACCACGTTGGCGCCGATCTCGGCCAGAGTGTGTACTGCCTGCGGGTTGAGCAGATCCCGGCAGATCGCGAGGACCAGGTGCCACCCTTCGGCGGTGACGTACACCCGCACCTCGGGCCAGCCCTGGGGCTGGATGTCCTCCCGGATCGGTTGTTCCGCCGGCGAATGCTTGTCGTGAATCAACGGGCGGTCGTGTCCACGGATCCAGGCCAGGGCGGTGTTGCGGCGGCGTGGCGGTGATCCGTCGGCGTGATGGTAGCTGCCCGCCACCAGGATCTGGGGTCCGTCGTCTCGTTTGACCCAGTTCTGCAGGTCGTGCGCGAGGGCTTCGGTGACGCACAGTTCGGGCAGCACGACGATGGACGCGCCGGCCCGGACGGCGTCGCGGACGAGTCGGTCGAGGTGCGCACGCTGTGCGTCGAGATGCGCCGGCTGCACCGGAAACGCGGGTTGGCTGGGATCGTCGGGAAGGGTGAATTCGGTGAGGCCGCGGTTGGGGTGGCAGGTGGCAACGATCGTTTCGGTGGTGATCAGTTCGGTGGCAGTCTCGACGAGACTGTAGTCGAACACAACACGGAACTGCGTGGCCCATCCTCCGGCCAACCGGACGTGGCGGGTCTCGTCCAGCCGGTTCGCCAGTCGCCAGGGCGGCGCCGTGGGCTGCATATCCATCACCGTCCGGACGTCGGGTCCTCCGAGTGGGATCGGGTCTCCGACACCGGGCTGGTACGGGCTGCGGCGGCGGAAGGAGTCGGCGAAGAATTGCCCGTAATGGTCGTCGAGGAACTGGGCCAGCTCCCGGGCCACCACCACGGGCGCGACTGCCCCTACCGGCTGCAGCGCATCGACGAGACCGCGTCGCGTTGCCGGGTCCAGCGCCGCGGTGGCCGGACGGGAACGGGCGAGGGCGCGGAGGGGCTCGAGCATCTGGGTCACGGTGGCCTGGGTCGCGGGGTTGCCGGCCTGCTCCCACAGCACGGGATGTTCGTCACGGCACAGGTGCAGTAGATGGGTCAAGGTCACCAGAGGGTCGGGCTCGTGCTCGACTGCGGCGCGCAGCGCTGCCAGTTCCTCGGCCGGTGAATGAAGTTGCGCCACGCACGGCGAGCACGGCACGTCCTCGGCGGCCAGGACGCCGCCCGGTTCCGTCATCGAGGATCCGGTCGGGCCGGGAAGCTCACTGCGGCTCATATCGATTTATCTTGCCCTCGTCCCAGCCCCGACACCGGGATGTGGACGTGCAGAGACTGTTCCCGGTGCCGGCACGGCCGAGTCGGCCGGCGCCTACGGCCGATCGCAGACGGTTACTGTCGGCGGGTGACCGCACCAGAGATTGCCGATCGGTCCCGGCGTCATATCGGCCGCGGCGAACGTCGACGGGCGATGTTGGCAGGCCCGGACGTCATCGGTCTGAGTTTTGCGCTCGTGTTTCTTGCGTGGAGCCTGAGCCCGTCCTTGCTTCCGCGAGGATGGGTCGTCCAGGGTGTGCTCAGTGGGCTCGCCGGCGCCACGGGTTACGGCGTGGGCCTGGCACTGGCCTTCCCGGTCCGTCGATGGATTGTGCCGAAGTTGTCGTGGAGGCCGCTTTCCTCCCGCCGAGCGGAAAAAATCCTGCCGCTGATAGTCGTGGCCGGAGCCGCGGCGATGGTGGTCGGTACCGCGTGGGCGGCCGCGGACTGGCAACGTGATCTCGCTGTACTGGTGGGGATGCCCTCGCCCGCCACGGTGCCCTACGGGCGCACGACTCTGCTCGGGGCGGCGATCTTCGGAACGGTGTTGTTTCTCGCCCGAGGACTGGCGACGATGGCCCGCGGTGGGGGGCACTGGCTCCGCGGCCGAGCGCATCTACCCCCGATCGTGGCGCATGCGGTTGTGCCGCTCGTGATGCTGCTCGTGGTGGTGTTCGCCGTCGACGAGGTCGACCGGTCGGGCAGTTCCGGCGCGGCCCGCCGTGTCTTCGGCGCCCAGGACGGTACCGCGGCGGACGTTGTCCAACCGCAGCTAACGGAGCGTTCGGGCAGTCTTGTGTCGCGGTCGGGGTGGGACACGCTCGGGATGCCGGGACAGTTGTTCGTGAGCGGCGGCCGCACAGCGATGGAGTTGGCGACGGTCAACGGCGCCCCGGCCCGGGAACCGATCCGGGTGTATGCCGGTCTCGCCTCCGCTGCCGACACCGCCGCTCGGGTCGAGCTTGTCCTCGACGAACTCGACCGCACCGCGGCGTGGAATCGGAAGATCCTCGTCGTGGCCGGTACGACGGGGGCCGGGAAGCTCGATCCGATCGCCGTCGACTCCGTGGAGTTGATGTACAACGGCGACACCGCCATCGCCGCAATGCAATATTCCTCCCTGCCGAGCTGGCTTTCGCTTCTGGTCGACCGGGCGGCCGCCGACGCGGCGGGCGCCGCTCTCATCGACGGTATCCGCCAACGGTGGTCGCAGCTTCCCCCGGACCGCCGCCCCCGCCTGGTGGTCTACGGCGAGGGCCTCGGCGCGCAGTCGATCGAAGCCGCCTTCGACGGCCCCGGCGAGCTACGCCGATCGGTCGACGGGGCCTTGTTTGTGGGCCCGAACTCGGACCGGTTGTGGCGCAGCGTGAAAGATCGACGCGATCCCGGTACCACGGAGGTGCTGCCGACCTACTCCGACGGTCTCGTCATCCGATTCGCCGCCACCCGGCAGGATCTGGTGGTACCCACCGAAAATGGGTTGCACACCACGAGCGAGCCCTGGACACCCCCGCGCGTGCTCTACCTGCAGCACAGCTCCGATCCGACGGTGTGGTGGGATCCCGCGCTGCTGTTCTCACGACCGGACTGGCTGTCCGAACCCCCGGGCGGCGACCGCAGCCCCGCCATGCGCTGGTACCCCTTCGTGACCTTCGGGCAGGTCACCGCCGATCTGGCCCGGGCGCAGACCTCACCACCCGGGCACGGACACAATTACGCCGACCTGATCCCCTATGCCTGGGCCGCTGTCGCGGCGCCGCAAGGGTGGAGCGAGGCAGACACCGAGCGTATCGCCCGCGCCGTAGTGATGTCACCGCCGGACCGATGAGTGCACATTGCGGTGGCAACGGCTACCGGACAGTCCTCGGCCGAGACCCAGACGTCAACGTCGTTGATGTGACAGTCTGCAACTACGTCACTTAGTAGTACGGGAAGGCGTGCCCCATGGACGAGGAACACACATTCGAGGTGGTCGTCGGAGTGGACGGATCACCCCAGTCACTGCTCGCCCTGGAATGGGCGGTCACGGAAGCTCGGCTGCGCCACGGGCAGCTCCGCGTGGTGACCGGATGGCAGTTTCCCGCAGTAGCGGCCGGTATGGAAAGCCTGCCATGGGAGTTCGATGCGTTTCAGCGCGTGGCGCAACGAATCCAGGCCCGAGCATTGAAGGAGGTGTCCTGCGACGGTGTCGCCGTCAGCAGTGAAATCCATCAGGGGCCCGCCGCGGCCGTGCTGTTGACGGCGTCGAAGGACGCAGATCTTCTGGTCGTGGGTTCGCGCGGCCACGGCGGCTTCACCAACCTGCTGCTCGGCTCGGTGTCGAGTCAGATCGCCCACCACGCCCCCTGTCCGGTACTGATCATCCGGCCGAAGCACCCGGCACGTGCTGCGATATGACTCGCTCCGTCGCGGTGCTCGGCACGCGGCGATCCCGCCGGCGCCCGGTTGGGGATCCGCCTCCTCGGCCGACCCCGATCGGATCGACGTCGATGCCGTCACCGGGTTCCGGCGCCCTTCCAGAAGCGCCGTCTCTCTGGCCCGGTCCGGACAGCTTGCCTCAGGATTGTGTTTCAGTACCCGGCGGTGGGCAGTTCGACGGTGAAGCGTGCCCCACGGCCGGGTCCCTCGCTGTGCGCCTGGATACGCCCGTGGTGAGCTTCGACGAGGGCTCGGGTGATGGTCAGGCCGATGCCGCTCCCACCGTGTCGGCGGTCGCGGGCGGCATCGGCCCGGTAGAACCGGTCGAACAGATGATCGAGGTGATCGGGGGTGATGCCGTCACCGGTGTCGGCGACGGCGATCTCCGCATGACCGTTGTCCACTCGTCTGCTGGTGACGGTGACCGTGCCCCCGTTGGGGGTGTGGCGCAGGGCGTTGTCGAGTAGATTGCCCAGCACCTGACCGAGCCGGTCGGGATCGACCGTCACAGCTGCGGAGTCGTCGATACGGCTGTGCACGGCAACGCCCTTGCTGTCGTACTGTTCGCGCACGGCATCCACCGCGGTGGTGACCAGGGCGCCGGTGGTGGTGGGCACCGGCCGGATGCGGGTGAGGTGTTCTTCGGCGCGCGAGACCGCGGTGATGTCCTGGGCGAGACGACCCAGCCGGTGGGTGGCGGCGCGCAGGACCGCCCGGGTGTCGTCGTCGAAGGTGCGGATGCCGTCGTCGAGGGCTTCGAGGTAGGAGTCGAGGGTGGCGATGGGGGTGCGCATCTCGTGGCCGAGGTCGGCGAGCATCCGACGCCGGGTGGTTTCGGTGGCGTCGAGCCGGCGGGCGAGTTCGTTGACGGTGGCGGCGAGTTCGTCGAATTCGCCGCCGAGTCCGGGACTGGGCACGCGGGTGTCGTAGTGGCCATCGGCGATCCGGGCCGTGGAGGCGGTCACGGCGGTCAGCGAGCGTTGGACGCGGCGGGTGAAGTACCAGCTCACCGCCAGCGCCAGGAGCACGGCGATCGCGATGGCCAGGCCCCAGGCCAGGATGATCGCCCGGGTGAATGCCTGTTCGACGTGGGCGGCTTCGCTGGAGTTGTGGTCGATGCCGGCCTGGCCGAGGTGATCGTGGAAGATGCCGGGCGCGAGCGCGGAGGCGACGAGCCAGGCGCTGACCGCGCAGCCGACCACCACCACGGTCAGGGCGAGGAACAGTCGGGTGCCGAAACTCGAACCGGTCAGTGCCCGTCGCAGCGACGGCCCCGACGCGGGGATCCGAGTGTTCATTGTCCGGTGCCCATCCGGTAGCCGACGCCGCGGACGGTGCGCACGTAGCGGCCTTCGGTGGCGTCGTCGCCGAGTTTGCGGCGCAGATGCCCGATGTGCACGTTGACCAGCTGCTCGTCCCCGACCCAGCTCGGACCCCACACCGCTTCGATCAGCTGCGTCCGGCTGAGAACGACAGCGGGATCCTGGGACAGGGCGGCGAGGACGTCGAATTCGGTGCGGGTGAGTGCCACCGGCACGCCGCCGACGGTGACCTCACGGCCGTCGACGTCGATGGCCAGGTCACCGAAGTTGCGGGCGGGCGTGCCCGGAACAGACTCGGCCGGCCGGGGGGTGTGGGTGCGGGGGCGACGCAGCATGGCCTGGATGCGGGCCGTCAACTCCCGGGGGCTGAACGGTTTGCTCATGTAGTCATCCGCGCCGACGGAGAGCCCGATGAGGGTGTCGACTTCCTCGGTGCGGGCGGTGAGCATCACCACGTAGGCGTCGGAGAAGGTGCGCAGTTGCCGGCACACCTCGACACCGTCCAGATGTGGCAGGCCCAGATCCAGGACCACGACATCGGGATCGACCTGCCGGGCGAGGCCGACCGCGTCGGCGCCGTCACCGGTGATCGTGACCTCGAACCCGTCGCGTTCGAGGTAGCTGCCCACCAGGTTCGCCAGCGGCGCCTCGTCCTCGACGACCATCGCCCGCAACCCCGTCGGCGGGCGCCGCACCGTTGCGGTGTCGCTGCTGGTCTCGGGCGTGCGCGCAGAGGTGTCCATGGCATCCATCATCGCCAGTAGCGTCCGGCGCTGACGTTGCGGGCCGGACTTCTTGAGCAAATCTTCATGCAACCTCCACCGGATTACCGGGGTCCGTGCGCGAGGCTGGAAGCACGAAGAGAAGGAAGGGGACGATCATGATGGGCTGGGCAGGTGAGCTGAGCTTGACCGGATGGATTCTCATGGCCGTGTGCATGCTCGCGTTCTGGGCGGTGGTGCTCTACCTGATGGCCGCCATGTTCCGCACCGACCGCGCAAGCGGGCCAGACGGCACCGAACACGAGGCAGGTCCGCTGCAGGTGCTCGAAGCGCGTTTCGCCCGCGGCGATATCGACTACGACGAATTCGTCGCACGCCGTCAGCTACTGACCCCGACCAGGGGCACGGCCGATGGCAGCGGCCGACAGGAGCCGATCCGTGGGTGAACTGACCCGCCGGTCCTTCATGCTCGGATCGCTTTTCGTCGGTGCCGGGGCGCTGGCGGCCTGTTCCGGATCCGGATCGCCGACCGGTGCGCCGGTGACCGCCTCGTCGGGCGTGGTGCGCCGGCTCGAGCAGCAGCGCCGCAGCCCCGGCCAGCGAGTGGTCTCGGCCCGGTTGACGCCGCGTCCGGTCGAGGTGGACCTCGGTGGGCGCGTCGTCTCCACCTGGGGCTACGACCAGAATCTGCCCGGACCCCTGCTCCGGGCCCGCGCCGGGGATCTGCTGCGGGTGGAGGTCGACAACCGGCTGCCGGTCGAGACGAGCGTGCACTGGCACGGCCTGGCGCTGAGCAACGACATGGACGGGGTACCCGGGTTGACCCAGGACCCCATCACCGCCGGCGGCCGGTTTACCTACGAGTTCACCGTCCCGGATCCGGGCACGTACTTCTACCATTCGCATTCCGGGCTGCAGCTCGACCGCGGCCTGTACGGCGCGCTGGTCATCGACGACCCGCTCGAGCCCGGCGACTACGACCACGAGTGGATCGTGGTGCTCGACGACTGGCTCGACGGTACCGGCCGCACCCCGGACGAGGTGGGCCGCGACCTCGGCATCGGCGCCACCGGCGAGAGCGACGATGCCGGGATGGGCGGGATGGACCACGGCGCCATGGACGGCATGGACGGCATGGACATGGGGGAGGATACGATGCTCTCCCCGCTGCTCGGCGGCGCCGGGGACGTCTCCTACCCGCACTTCCTGGTCGGCGGCCGAGTCCCCGAGGACCCGATGGTTTTCACCGCCACACCGCGGCAGCGGGTACGGATCCGGTTCGTCAACGCCGGCGCGGACACCGCCTTCCGTGTTGCGCTGGGCGGGCACCGGATGACCGTCACCCACACCGACGGCTTCCCCGTCGTGCCGCAGGACACCGACGCACTGCTGATCGGCATGGGCGAGCGCTTCGACGTGCTCGTCACCCTCGGCGACGGCGTGTTCCCGTTGTTCGCGCAGGCGGAAGGCAAGACCGGGCACGGGCTAGCGCTGGTGCGCACCGCCGTCGGCGAGCTACCCGCACGGTCCCGGCCCGAGGAGCTGGAGCGGCGGGTGCTGCTCGGCACCGACCTCGCGCCCCGCGAGTATGTGCGGCTGACGGAGCGCGATCACGACCTGTATCACAGCGTGGATATGGGCGGGACCATGTCGCCGTACCGGTGGACCCTCAACGGCCGGGCCCACCCCGACATCCCGCCGCTGGACGTGAGCGAAGGGCAGCGGGTACGTATGCGGATGCGGAACATGTCGGACATGTTCCACCCGATGCACCTGCACGGGCACACCTTCGCGCTCACCGACACCGGTCTGCGCAAGGACACCGTCACCATCGGGCCGATGCGCACCGTCGAGATCGAATTCGACACCGACAACCCGGGCCAATGGGCCCTGCACTGCCACAACGCCTACCACCAGGAGGCCGGGATGATGACCACCGTGTCCTACCTGGCCTAGTCCAGGGTGCGCCGGCTGCGGGGATACCCCGTCGTTGGTTCACCTGTGTCTGTGACCGTTCGAGGAAAGGATCCACTCATGAACAAGAAGACTCTCGCCGTCGGCGCCATGGCGCTGGCGGTGGTGTTCACCGCGGCGGCGTGCAGCGACTCCGACACCGGCACCACCGCCGCCACATCGAGCGCCACCACCTCGGCCACCGCCTCCGCCGCCGACGAAGCGGCAGCGCACAACGACGCCGACGTGATGTTCGCGCAGATGATGATCCCGCACCACAGTCAGGCCATCGAGATGAGCGACATGCTGCTGGCCAAGCAGGACATCCCCGCCGACGTGACCGCGCTGGCCGAGCAGATCAAGGCCGCTCAGGGCCCGGAGATCGCGCAGCTCGAATCCTGGCTCGAGCAGTGGGGCGAGCCCACCGAGATGCCCGAAACCGGCAACAACGACATGCCCGGCATGGACATGGACGAGGGCATGGACGGTATGGAGGGAATGGAGGGAATGCAGATGGAAGGGATGATGAGTGAGGAGGACATGCAGGCACTGTCCGATGCGCAGGGCACCGACGCCGCTCGCCTGTTCCTCGAGCAGATGATCGCCCACCACGAAGGCGCGATCGACATGGCGCAGACCGAGATCGAGGACGGACAGTTCCCCGACGCCGTCGAGATGGCCCGCACCATCGTCGACACCCAGCAGCAGGAGATCGACACCATGCGCCAGCTGCTGACCACCCTGTAGACACCGCGTTCGTTTCCCAACCCACTACAGTCAGGAGCTTGTCTCGATGGCGCGCCCCGAGCACGGACCCAACGACCCGGAGCCGGCATCCGCCGGGCATGACCACGGTGCGGTGACGCAGAGTCCGCCCCCCGATGAACATGATGCGCACGCCGGTCACGGTGAGCACCTCGCCCATGTCGGGCACGAAGGCCACACCGGGCACGAGGGTCACACCGGGCACGGGGGCCATGATCGACATGCCGGGCACGGGGCGCACGGGGAGATGTTCCGCCGCCGGTTCTGGGTCAGCCTGATCCTGTCGGTGCCGGTCGTCGCGTTCAGCCACATGGTCGCCGACCTGCTCGGCTACCCCATGCCGGACTTCCCCGGCGCGATGTGGATTCCGCCGGTGCTGGGCACGGTGATCTTCGTCTACGGCGGCACGCCGTTCCTCACCGGCGGCTGGGCCGAACTCCGCTCGCGCCGCCCCGGGATGATGCTGCTCATCGCCATGGCCATCAGCGTCGCATTCGTCGCGTCCTGGGTCACCACCCTCGGACTCGGCGGATTCAACCTGGATTTCTGGTGGGAGCTGGCGCTGCTGATCGTGATCATGCTGCTCGGGCACTGGCTCGAGATGCGTGCCCTCGGCTCGGCATCGGGCGCCCTCGAAGCCCTGGCCGCGATGCTCCCGGACACCGCGGAGAAGATCACCGATGACGGCACCCGCGAGGTGCCGATCTCGGAGCTGTCCCGTGGCGATCGGGTGCTGGTTCGCGCCGGGGCGCGAGTGCCCGCCGACGGCACCGTCACCGACGGCCGCGCCGAGGTCGACGAATCGATGATCACCGGCGAATCCAAAGCGGTCACCCGGCAGGTCGGGGACACCGTGGTCGCCGGCACCGTCGCCACCGACAGCGCGCTGCGGGTGCGCATCACCGCGGTCGGCGACGACACTGCCCTGGCCGGCATCCAACGGATGGTCGCCGACGCCCAGGCCTCCTCCTCTCGCGCCCAGGCACTGGCGGACAAGGCCGCGGCGTTCCTGTTCTACTTCGCCGCCATCGCGGGCATCGTCACCTTTACGGTGTGGTCGCTGCTCGGCAACGTCGACGAGGCCGTGGTGCGCACCGTCACCGTGCTGGTCATCGCCTGCCCCCACGCCCTCGGTTTGGCGATCCCGCTGGTGATCGCGATCTCCACCGAACGCGCCGCCCAGGCCGGGGTGCTGGTCAAGGACCGGCTCTCGCTCGAACGCATGCGCACCGTCGATGTGGTGCTCTTCGACAAGACCGGCACGTTGACCCAGGGCCGGCATCAGGTCACCGGCGTCGCTGTGACCGACGGGATCAGCGACGAGCAGGTGCTGGCGTTGGCCGCGGCGGTCGAGGCCGACAGTGAACATCCCGTCGCGCGGGCCATCGTCGCCGCCGCCGACAGTCGTGTCCCGGCGGGCGAGCGGATCGTCGCCACCGACTTCCGGTCGCTACCCGGACGCGGGGTGCGCGCGATCGTCGACGGCACCGAGGTGACGGTCGGCGGACCGGCGATGCTCACCGACCTGTCGTTGTCGGTGCCCGCGGACGTCACCGCCGTCACCGCCGGGTGGATCCGGCGCGGGGCTTCGGTGCTGCACCTGGCCGAGGGTGACCGGGTGCTCGGGGCGGTGGCGCTGGAGGACGCCGTGCGCGAGGAATCGCGTCAGGCCATCGACGCGTTGCACGCCCGTGGGGTGAAGGTCGCGATGATCACCGGGGATGCGCGGCAGGTCGCCGACGCGGTGGCGGCCGATCTCGGTATCGACGAGGTGTTCGCCGAGGTGCTGCCCGAACACAAGGACGCCAAGGTCACCGAACTGCAGAACCGCGGGCACACGGTCGCGATGGTCGGCGACGGTGTCAACGACGCCCCCGCTTTGGCCCGCGCCGATGTCGGCGTCGCGATCGGTGCAGGCACCGATGTGGCCATCGAATCCGCCGGCGTCGTGCTCGCGGCGAACGATCCGCGGGCGGTGCTGTCGATCATCGCGCTCTCGCATGCCAGCTACCGCAAGATGTGGCAGAACCTGGTGTGGGCCACCGGCTACAACATCATCGCCGTTCCGCTCGCCGCCGGGGTGCTGGCCTTCGCCGGGGTCGCGATCTCCCCGGCGGTGGCCGCGATCCTCATGTCGGTCTCGACGATCGTGGTCGCGCTCAATGCTCAGCTGCTGCGCCGCCTCGACCTCGACCCCGCCCGCCTGGCCCGCACCTGAGCCGGCACCCGACCCGATCCGAAACGAGTTTGTTTTTCATGTGGAGTTTTCCCCTGCGCCGGTGGGCGCATGTCCTTGTCCCTGTGGCTGCTGCGGCGGTGCTGGTCGGGTGTTCGACCGGCGAGCCACCCACCCCGGCCGGGTCCGGGTCCGGGGCCGGGGTGGCGGCGGTCGAGTCGTCGGTGCCCGGGGTGGCGTTGGCCCCGGCGCTCGATCACCTGCACGGTCTGCATCTGGCCCCCGGCGGGGCGGTGCTGGCCGGCACCCACACCGGCCTCGTCGACCTCGCCACCGACGGGCGCACCACCCGCCTCGGGGGCTCCGACGACGACTTCATGGGACTGACCGGCGTGCCCGGCAGCGACCACCTTTTCGCGTCCGGGCATCCGGGGCCGTCCAGCTCCGCCCCGAACCCACTGGGACTGATCGAAAGCCTCGATGGCGGCCGCACCTGGACACCGAAATCCCTGACCGGTGAAGTCGACTTTCATGCCCTGGCCACCGACGGAGAGCTGCTGGTCGGATACGAGGGCGGCACCGGCCTGCTGACCTCCACCGACGACGGCGCCACCTGGAGTGCCGGCGCCCCGCTGGCCGCGGCCGCGCTCGCCGTCACCGACACCGGAGTGTGGGCGACCACCACCGCCGGACTCAAACACAGCACCGACGCCGGGCGCACCTTCACCCTGGTGCCCGACGCCCCGCCGCTGGCGTTGCTCTCCGCCGCGAGCGACGGCTCCCTGTGGGGGGTCGACACCACCGGCACCGCCTGGCGCAGCCGCACCGGCCAGAGCTGGGAACAACACGCGGTGGTCGGGCCGGTCGAAGCCGTGCTGGCCGTCGACTTCGACACCGCCTATGCCGCGACCGCCCAGACGCTCTACCCACTGGACTGACCCCGATGAGCACTGATCCGGGCCTTATTGCGGGAATGGTTGCCCAGTTTGCGCAGCCGCGTCACCGACGACAATCGTCCATCCCGGGTCGAGGGGACAGTGCACATCAGGTCCGGCCGGTGGGTCTCGAGCAGCGCCCAGTCGAGGACGTTGTCGCCGAACAGCGAATCGATGTGCTGATAGCGGGCGCTCGCCTCGGGGCGGTAGAAGTTCAGGTCGTGCCGGTTGCGGATGCGGGCAGCAGGTCGAACCCCGACAGAGTGCCCCGGCCGAACACCGGCAGCGACATCGCATGCAGCTACGCGGCGGGCCTCGGTCGGTGGCGGCGGTGGCGGCCCCGTCAGCGTCCGGTGTGGAGATTTTGCACCGGAAATGTGTCCTGCGCACGTGATCGGATCCGACCCGACCTGTGTCCTTCCGATACGGAGTCCGGTCAGCTGTTCGGTTCCCAGCGCGCCCCACATGCTGGCGCGCACCGCACACTCTTCAGGAGAGTTTCGTGACCCCCTCCGGCAACTTCGGTCCCCGCGTCAGCAGGCGAACATTCCTCACCGCCACCTCGGTGGGCATCGGCGGTCTGGCGCTGACCGCGTGCAGCAAGACAACCTCGACGACGCCCGGCACCACAGCAGCGAGCGTCGAGCAGAGCGCGATTCTCGCTGCCGAGGCGAAACGCCCTCACACCGGTCGTACCGTCACTGCCAACCTCACCCCGCAAATGACAGAACTCGACCTCGGCGGACCAACAGTGCGTTCCTACGCCTACGGCGACACGGTGCCGGGACAGGTGATCCGCGCCGGCGTCGGTGACGAGCTGGCCGTCACGGTCGACAACAAGATGTCTGATCCCACATCGGTGCACTGGCATGGCATCGCTCTGCGCAACGACATGGACGGCGCCGCCCCCGCAAGCCCCGACATCAAGCCGGGCGAGTCCTTCACCTACCGGTTCTCGGTGCCGCACTCGGGCACCTTCTGGGCCCACCCACATGTCGGTGGGCAAACGGACTACGGGCTGTATGCGCCGGTGATCGTCGACGACCCCAACGAACCCTTGTCGTACGACGCGGAATGGATCGTGGTCCTCGATGACTGGACCGATGGTGTCGGTCGCAGCCCTCAACAGATTCTCGACGAACTCCGCGAAGGTGGGATGGGATCGATGGATCACGGCTCCATGCCCGGGATGAGCATGCCAGGTATGTCCGGCATGCCGGGCATGTCATCAGGCATGTCATCAGGCATGTCGGGCATGGCTCAGCCGCCCACCAGCGGCTTGTCCGATGGGACGAGCGACAACCTTCTCGGCGGTGACGCCGGGGATGTCACCTACCCGCTCTATCTGATCAACGGCCGCGTCCCGGAGTCTCCTTCTTCGTTCACCGCCAAGCCGGGCCAGCGGATCCGGATTCGTATCATCAACACCGGTGCCGACACCGCGTTCCGGGTCGCGCTCGCCGGGCACCGCATGACCGTCACCCACACCGACGGCTTCCCTGTGGTCCCCACCGAGGTCGATGCACTGTTGGTCGGAATGTCCGAACGCTACGACGTCATCGTCACGGCCGCAGACGGCGTCTTTCCGCTCGTCGCCGCGGCAGAGGGTAAGAACGCGCAGACCCGCGCCCTGCTCCGGACAGGCGCCGGCGCCGTGCCGGATCCAGGTATGCGGCCCACCGAACTCGCCGGGCAGGTCGGCACCGTGCACTCGTTCTCGGCCACCGGTGAAGTGATGCTTCCCCAGGGACCGCCGGATGTGAACCTGACGGCCGATCTCGGTGGCGACATGATGAGCTATCAGTGGACGATCAACGGCCGGATGTTCGACCAGATGGAGCCACTGACCGTCCGGGAAGGCCAGCATGCCCGATTGACGTTCACCAACATGTCGATGATGTGGCATCCGATGCACCTGCACGGGCACACGTTCCAGGTCGTCCGCGCCGATGGCACCCCAGGACCGCGTAAGGACACCGTGATCGTCCTGCCGATGCAGAAGATCGAAGTCAACCTCGTCGCTGACAATCCCGGTTACTGGATGCTGCACTGTCACAACGGCTACCACCAAGACGCGGGCATGATGACCAGGCTCGACTACCGGAGCTGAGCGCCGTGTGGGGGTGCGTCACCGGCACCCGGCACCGGTGATGCACCCCGCCGGGCGCGTTCTTCTCGGTAACCCGGCCGGTTCGGTACCCGGTCGGTGTGGACCGGATGTCTAACGCAGGGGTGGAGAGGGTCTGATTGTTTCGTAGGGCATCCGCCGCGGGTGTGGCCGTGCTCGCGGGGCACCACGCCAGCCAAGACGGACTGCAGGGCCCTGCCCTGCGGAGCAACGAATGTCGGATCAGCCGGGGTCAGCGTGAAGTGCCGGAACAACTCCTCACGACTGATCTCCGGGAACTCCCGAAGTCGCTGCAACTCCTCGCTCCCGAATGCCCGCGTCGCCGCGAACCCCAGCCTCCCAAAACGCCGACCAACCTCATCAATAGCCAAGCCGAGCGCCAACCATCCCGGTCCGCAGCCCGAACCGAGAAATCACCGCCGATCAGGAACTACGCGAACCTCGTGGTTTTGCGCCATTACTCCCGGGACCCCTCGTCGATGCGTCAGGCGACGAGCGGCAGCAGCTGCGGTCCCCGCGCTGCGTTGACACAACGGGTACGGGTACAGCTGCACAGCAAGACATCCGTAGCGGCATCCAGTATTTAGCGTGTCGGGCCATCGATACCGCCGCATCGCCCTGACTTCGCGAGGACAAGGCGCTGCTCATACCTGGCACGGAGGTCACGATCGGCATGCCGGGCACGGGGGTCACGATCGGCATGCCGGGCACGGGGCACGCGGGGAGATGTTCCGCCGGCGGTTCTGGGTCAGTCTGATCCTGTCGGTGCCGGTCGTCGCGTTCAGCCACATGGTCGCCGACCTGCTCGGCTACCCCATGCCGGACTTCCCCGGCGCGATGTGGATTCCGCCGGTGCTGGGCACGGTGATCTTCGTCTACGGCGGCACGCCGTTCCTCACCGGCGGCTGGGCCGAACTCCGGTCGCGCCGGCCCGGGATTTGATCGGTGGTGGGAAACAGGGGTCGCCGTAGTATCGGCCGAATTTCGGGCGGATATGGCGTAGTGGGCTGGTAGAGCAGGGTTTTCGTGTTCGGGGTGCACGGTGGGGTGGTTGGTGCTTGGCTTGGCTGCCGATGAGGGTTGATCGGCGTGCTGGAGGTTGGGGTTCGTGGCGACGCGGGTGTTCGCGGACGAGGAGTTGGAGCGTCTGCGGGGGTTCCCGGAGATCAGCCGTGAGGAGTTGTTCCGGTTTTTCACGTTGACTCCGGCTGATCTGGCGTTTGTGGATCCGGGTCGTGGCCGGGGTCCGGCGGACCGGTTGGGTTTGGCGGTGGCGTTGTGCACTCTGCCGTGGCTGGGTTTTGTGCCGGACCGGTTGACTACGGCGCCGCCGGTGGCGGTGGCCCGGCTGGCTGAGCAGTTGCGGGTGGATGCGGTGGGGATCGGTTCGTACGGCAGGCGCGCCAAGACCCGCACCGAGCACGCACGTTTGGCCGCGCAGTATCTGGGCTGGCGGGCGGCCGGGGCGTTGGAGTCGAAGGAGCTGGACGAGTTCTTGCTGGCGCGGGCGATGGAGCATGATTCCCCGACGCTGCTGTTCCGGCTGGCGTGCGAGTACCTGATCTCGGCGCGGGTGATCCGGCCGGGCCCGGTCACGGTGGTGGAGCGAGTCGCCCACGCCCGTCACCAGGCGCAGACCGAAACCTATGACCGGCTCGCGCACGAGTTCACACCCGAACGGTGCACGGAGCTGGATTCGTTGCTGGTCACCGATCCCTCGCTGGGGGTGTCGCGGCTGCGGTGGCTGTCGACGCCTCCGGTGGAGGCGTCGGCGCAGGCGGTGCGCGCCGAGGTCGAGAAGCTGGGGTTCCTGCGCGGGATGGGCGCGGACCGCCTCGACATGTCGGTGCTGCCCGCCGAGCGGCGCCGGTTTCTGGCCACGATGGGCCGGCGTCTGACCCCGCAGGCCCTCGAACGTCGAGAGCCGCAACGCCGGTATCCGATCTTGTTGACGGTGCTGGCGCAGTCGGCGACCGATGTGCTCGATGAGGTGGTGGCGCTGTTCGATCAGGCGATCTCGGCGAAGTTCGGCCAGGCCGAGCGGCGCATGCAGCAGCAGTTGGCCGAACGCGGCAAAACGGGAGAGGATCGCCAGGCCCTCCTCGATGAGTTGCTGGCGATCATCAATGACCCGCAGATCCCCGACGAAGACGTTGGCGGTCTGGTCCGGGGCGATGCGATCGGGTGGGAGCGGTTGCGGGCGGCGATCGCGGCGGCCAAACCGCGGCTGCCGCGTGATCACGGGCATCTGGCCGCACTGGATTCGTCGTATAGCTATCTGCGGCAGTTCACTCCGGCGGTGTTGTCGGCGGTGCGGTTCGCCGGCGGCACCGCGGCGACGGAGCTGCTGGTTGCGGTGGACATGCTGCGCGAGCTGAACGCCACCGGACGTCGGAAGGTGTTCGACGAGGCACCGGCGGGGTTCGTGCCGGTCAAGTGGCGCGGCTATCTCGACGAGGCCCGGAAATCGGGCAGTGTCACCGCGTATCGGCACTATTGGGAGCTGTGTGTGCTGCTGGGGTTGCGGGACGGTTTGCGTAGCGGGGATGTGTTCGTGCCGGGGTCGCGCCGCTACGCCGATCCGGCCGCCTACCTGCTCACTACCGGGCAGTGGGCGCCGCAGCGGGCCGAGTTCTGCCGCCTGGTCGGCAAACCCGCCGACCCCGGCGAAGGGTTGGCGGCGGTAGTCGATGAGCTGCACGAGGCGGTCGAAGGGCTGGAGGCGGTGCTGGCCGGCGGGGACGGCCCGGTCCGTGTGGACGAGGGCGGGGGTCTGGTGATCTCGCCGTTGACCGCCGAAGAGGTCCCCGAGGAGGCGAAGTCGTTGAAGGCGGAGCTGACGGAGATGCTGCCGTTCGCGCCGATCGTGTCGTTGCTGATCGAGCTGGACAAACGCACCGGCTACCTGGACTGTTTCACTCACGCCTCGGGCAAGCAGACCCGCACCCCGGAGCTGAAACGCAACCTCATCGCGGTGCTGCTGGCGTATTCGACGAACCTGGGTTTGACCCGGATGGCGGAGGCCTGCGGCATCTCCTACGACATCCTCGCGTGGACGGCGGAATGGTATGTCCGCGAGGAGACGCTGCGGGCGGCGAACCTGGCGATCATCGACTACCACCAAAGGTTGCCGCTGACCACGGTGTTCGGTGCGGGCACGCTGTCATCCAGCGACGGGCAGCGGTTCCCGGTGCGCGGTAAGTCGACTTCGGCGCGGGAGATGGTCATCCACGGCGGCCGGGTGCTGTCGACCTACACCCATGTCACCGATCAGCACGCCACCTACGGCACGAAGATCATCGTCGCCACCAAACGCGAAGCGCACTACGTGCTCGATGAAATCCTGGGCAACGCCACGGATCTGCCGATCACCGAACACGCCACCGACACCCACGGGGTGACTCTGGTGAATTTCGGGTTGTTCGACCTGCTCGGGATGCAGCTCTCACCCCGGATCCGGGACCTGGGCCGGATCACCCTGTACCGGCCCGGCCCCCGCCGCGAGACCGAGGCCCGGTTCCCGCACGCCGGACCGCTGATGACCCGCAAAGCGAATCTGGAGTTGATCGCCGAGCACTGGGACGATCTGCTGCGGCTGGCGGGGTCGCTGAAGTTCGGGCACGCCACCGCCTCGCTGCTGGTCGGCAAGCTGTCCGCGTCCGGGCGGCAGAACACCCTGGCCACCGCGCTCAAGGAGTACGGCGCGGTCCGGCGCACCGTCTACGCCGCGAAGTATCTGTCGGATCCGGACTATCGACGCAAGATCTCCCGCCAGCTCAACAAGGGCGAGTCCCTGCACGCGCTGCGCCGCGACCTGCTCTATGCGCACGAGGGCATGATCCGCGCCCGCCAGCTCGACGACCAGACCGAGCAGGCGTGGTGCCTGACCTTGGCCACCAACGCCGTGATCGCCTGGACCACCGAGTATTACGGGCTCGCGGTCGAGCAGATGCGCCGTGCCGGGCGCCGCATCGATGACGAGGTGCTGGCCCATATCAGCCCCGCCCACAGCGAGAACATCAACTTCTTCGGCGCGATCGAGGTCGACATCGACGCCGAACTCGCCGCGCTCGGCCCGACCGGGTACCGGCCGCTGCGGGTACGCGACACCCTGTTCTGAGTCAGCAGCACGGTGCCTCGGTTGCGGGGGTCGACGAGGGCGTCGGCAGGGGGCGTGTGAGCTGGTGTAGGCGTCGGCGACGGGCTGCATGGTCATCCCCGCCGTGTTGGGATCGGCGGTGCTCATGGGCGATGGGACGGCCGGAGCCCTTTGCGGATTGCGGTAGGTGACGCGGGCACTGATCGTTGGGCATTCCCCCCGGAGTGTGGACATCCTGAACACTGGGCCATGAAGGGCCCAGAAGGAGTGATGTCACGATGGTGA
>NZ_BQYM01000011.1 GCF_026008515.1 Hoyosella levis | reverse complement strand
GACCCTGGGCTGGAGCAAGCCCTGTGACAAGCTGGCAGGACTGATCGCAGGTGTTGCGATGGCTCCCTGAAACCGCCGGCTCAAACCTGTCGTTCTTCGCACACTCGCGGTGCAAACAGCGGCAGCGGCAGCCCGCAGCGCCCCAGTAAAACGCCTACCGGTAGCCGGCGATCTCGTTGCTGTGAATGCGGCCATGCCGCGAGCACTGCGCCCACCAGCCCACGGGGTCGATCTGCACGATCATCCGGCGCCCGCACTGCCCGCAGTAGCGTGGCGGCTCCAGCCCGAGCTGAGCGGCGGTAGGAATGGCAGCGTCGGAAGCTAGCTCGGTGCCGGTGTACACGCTGAAGCGCTGCTCACCACCGAGGGGCCCGCCGTCGCGCGGGGCGATCTCCTTGGCAGCAGGGACGGATGCACTGCGGTCCCGCCGCGCGGGCACGCGAGGATCCCCGGCTGTACCGTCCGGGATGCTTGTCATCGTCACCGCTGTGCCTTCCTGCTTGGCCTGGAACAGCCCCCTGGCCACCGTCGGCGGCCAGGGGGCTGGTAGATCACAAATGCTAGATGGTGGCGTTGAGCGCCTTGATCGGCATCTCGAGCTCGCCGAGGAGATCGAGATCGGACTCGGCGGGGCGCCCCAGGGTGGTGAGGTAGTTGCCGACGATCACGGCGTTGATGCCTCCGAGCATGCCCTGCTTGGCGCCGAGGTCACCGAGGGTGATCTCGCGGCCACCCGCGAAGCGCAGGATGGTGCGCGGCAGCGCGAGCCGGAACGCGGCAATGGACTTGAGCGCCTCGGTCGCGGGCAGCACCTCGAGGTCACCGAAGGGGGTACCGGGGCGCGGGTTGAGGAAGTTCAGCGGAACCTCATCGGGCTCGAGGTCGCCGAGCTGAGCGGCGAACTCCGCGCGCTGCTCGAGGGTCTCGCCCATGCCGAGGATGCCACCGCAGCACACTTCCATGCCTGCTTCGCGGACCATGCGCAGGGTGTCCCAGCGCTCCTCCCACGAGTGGGTGGTGACGACGTTCGGGAAGTGCGACTTCGCGGTCTCGAGGTTGTGGTTGTAGCGATGCACGCCCATCGAGGCAAGCTGATCGACCTGCTCCTGGGTGAGCATGCCGAGCGAGCAGGCGATCTGGATGTCGACCTCGTTGCGGATCGCTTCGATCCCGGCAGCGACCTGCGACATGAGGCGGGCGTCGGGGCCGCGGACCGCAGCGACGATGCAGAACTCGGTCGCCCCGCTCTTGGCGGTCTGCTTCGCGGCCTCCACGAGGCTCGGGATGTCGATCCATGCGCTGCGCACGGGCGACTGGAAGAGCCCGGACTGCGAGCAGAAGTGGCAGTCCTCGGGGCAGCCACCGGTCTTGAGGCTGATGATGCCCTCGACCTCGACCTCGGGACCGCACCAGCGCATGCGCACGTCGTGGGCAAGCGCGAGGAGCTCCTCGAGCCGGTCATCCTCGAGCTGGAGCACCTCGAGGACTTGCTCGGTGCGCAGCGGCACGCCACGCTCGAGCACTTGTTCCCGCGCGATCGCGAGAATGTCCGTGGCCGCGCCGGGCTCGCCTGTTTCGGTGGTCTGAGCGGGTGCCTGGGTCACTAGGAGCTCTCCTCTTCGGTGTACTGCGCCGCACGATCCTATCCCTGGCCGCGCGGGTATCGGGGGCAACGGCCCGAGCATCTCGTGACCTGCCCCACGCCAATTCAGTGTGCCTTACCGTCTCACTAAAGTGTGAATGCTCGTGCCGACGTGTCGCGTCGATGCAGGTAGGAATCCTGGAATCGCGGGGCGATCCAGCTCCTCGCGGCGTCGGCGAAAGTGTCTCGCTCAGCGACGGGCATCCCTGCCGGGATCACCCCGACCACGGGAACGCCAGTCACCTCGGGCAGGTCAGTCCGGTTGCACCGCATCGCGAGGTCCGGCTCATCGGGCCATGATCCGATCACTACGCCAGCGATCGCCGCATCATCGTGCCGCAGCGCCTCCATGGTCAGCGCGGTGTGGTTGAGCGTACCGAGCCCCGGCGCCGCGACGACGATGACCGGCGCGGCGAGCTCGCGGGCGACATCGCGGAGGGTGAATCCGTCCGCGCCGAGCTGCACGAGCAGGCCTCCCGCGCCTTCCACGAGCACGAGGTCATGCTGGTCGTCGAGCTCCCGCACCCGCGCGAGCAGGTCCTGCAGGCGCAGGGGTGGCCGGGACGAGCGCCGCGCCGCGGTGAGCGGTGCAAGCGGCTCCGGGTAGCGGGCGAGCTCGACGGCGTGGATGCCTGGCACCCTGCGCTCGATCTCGGCGAGATCGCCCGGCTCGCCGTCCTCGATGCCGGTCTGGGCGGGCTTGCACACCGCGACGCTGGCCCCCGAGCCGCGCGCGATGGCCGCGAGCACTGCGGTGGCCGCGGTCTTGCCGACCTCGGTCGATGTTCCAGTGATGATCAGGACGCTCAATGCGGCTCCCCTGCCCTGTAATTGTTCGAGCGCTGTGCTTGTTCGAGCGCTGTCGTTGTCTAGCGGGATTCGCCGAGCACGGTGCGCAGCACCCGCACCACGGTGGAGATCTCGGCATCGGTGAGGTCCGCCCGCGCTGTCAGGCGCAGCCGCGAGGTGCCTGGAGGCACGGATGGCGGCCGGAAGCAGCCGACGCGCACGCCGAGCCTCGCGCAGCGCTCCGCTGCGGCGACCGCGGTGGCGGCATCGCCGAGCACCACCGATACCACTGCGGACTCGGGGATCTCGGTGACGTCGGCGGCGGCCGCTAGCGACCGTGCATGGTCGAGGACGGCGGACGCCCGCTCCGGCTCCCGGCGCAGTACCCCCAGGGCAGCGCGCGCCGCACCGACCGAGGCGGGGGCGAGCCCGGTATCGAAGATGAAGCTGCGCGCGGTATTGATGAGGTGGTCGCGCACCTTCTCGTCGGCGAGCACCATGCCGCCCTGGCTGCCGAGAGCCTTCGACAGGGTCAGGGTGACGATCACGTCGGGCTCGCCCGCGAGCCCGCATTCCTGCACGAGGCCCCGGCCGCCGTCGCCGCGCACACCGACCCCGTGCGCCTCGTCGGCGATGAGTACCGCGTCGGTATCCCGGCAGAGCGCGTGCATGGCGCGCAGTGGCGCGAGGTCTCCATCGGCGCTGAACACGGAATCGGTGACCAGCAGTGCCCGCACCTCATCGCGCTCCTCGAGGGCCGCGCGCATCGCCTCGAGGTCGCGGTGCGCGACGATCTCGGTGCGCGCGCGGGAGAGCCGGCAGGCGTCGACGAGGGAGGCGTGATTGGTGCGGTCGGACACCACGAGGGTGTCGCGGTCGCTGAGCGCGGTCACGGCTCCGAGGTTCGCGGCGTACCCGGTGGCGAACACCAGCCCGGTGGCGGCGCCGGTGAACGCGGCGAGCTCCTGCTCGAGCTGCTGGTGCGCGGTGGTGTCACCGGTGACGAGCCGCGATCCGGTGGAGCCCGCGCCCCAGGCGCGCACGGCTGCGATGGCACCCTCGATGACCTCGGGATGCCGGGAGAGGCCGAGGTAGTCGTTGGAGGCGAGGTCGATGACCGTCTCGTAGGGTTGCCGGGGCCGCAGCGTGCGCTGCATGCCCCGCTCCCGCCGTAGTGCTGCCAGGTCGTCGATCCAGCCGAGGGGGTCCATCGGGCCGCTCACGAGCCCGGCTCGCTGGAGTGTGCGGCAGCCACCGCGACCATCGCGGCGGTGATCGCGGCGAGATCGTCGTCGGTGCTGATGTAGGGCGGCATGGTGTAAACGAGGGTACGGAAGGGCCGGAGCCAGACGCCGTGCTCGAGCGCGATGTCAGTGGCGAGCTGCATATCGACGGGCTTGCTCATCTCGATGACCCCGATGGCTCCCTTGCTGCGCACATCGACCACTCCGGGCAGATCGCGAGCCGGAGCCAATCCCTCAGCGAGCTGCTTCTCGATGCCGGCCACGGTGGTCGCCCAGTCCTGCTCGAGCAACAGCTCCGTGGAGGCGACAGCGATCGCGCAGGCCAGTGGGTTGGCCATGAAGGTGGGGCCGTGCATCAGTCCGCCCGCGGGGGACGCGCTGATGGCCCCGGCGATCTCGTCGGTGCACAGGACGGCGGCGAGCGTCAGGTAGCCACCGGTCAGCGCCTTGCCGATGCACATCACATCGGGGGCGATGCCGGTCTGCTCGATGGCGAAGAGGCTGCCGGTGCGGCCGAAGCCGGTGGCGATCTCATCGATGATCAGCAGCACGCCATGTTTGTCGCACAGTCGGCGGAGGTCAGCGAGGTGGCTGGGATGGTGGAATCGCATCGAGCCGATGCCTTGGACGACGGGTTCCACGATCACCGCAGCGAGCTCATCCGCATGGGTGGAGATGAGTCGCTCGAGCTCGGCGGTGTAGGCGGGATCATGGTCGGCCGGTGGTCGCGGCGCGAAGACCTGGGGGCGCAGCACATCGGTCCACATGGAGTGCATGCCGCCGTCGGGGTCGCACACGCTCATCGGGGTGAAGGTGTCGCCGTGGTAGCCGCCCCGCCAGGTGAGGAGCTTGCTCTTGGCGGGCTTGCCCAGGCTGCGCCAGTATTGCAGGCACATCTTGACCGCGACCTCGATGGAGACGGAGCCGGAGTCGGCGAAGAACACCTTGGTGAGCGGCTCGGGAGTGATGTCGACGAGCAGCGAGGCCAGGCGGGCAGCGGGCTCGTGGGTGAGGCCGCCGAACATGACGTGGGACATGCGTGAGATCTGCGCGTGCGCCGCGGCATCGAGGCGGGGGTGCTGGTAGCCGTGGATGACGGCCCACCAGGAGCTCATGGCGTCGATGACCTCGCGGCCGTCGGCGAGGCATAGCCGGGTGCCCCGCGCACTGTCCACCACCAGGGGTCGCGTCGTCGGCGGGAACGCGCCGTAGGGGTGCCAGACGTGCGCGGCGTCGGCCTCGCCGATCGCGCGGGCATCCCACTTCGCGACCTGTGTCTGTGCGTAGTCCACCACGATGCACGACAGTATCGCCGCGCGTGGCAGAAATCGAGCCAGGTCGGCTCAGGCGCGGCGCTGGCGGCGCTGCATCTCGGCATCGGGCAGCGCGAGCGGGAGCCCCGCGGCAGCGAAGAGGGCAGTATCGAAGAAGACGTAGGCGTGGGAGAGCCTGCCTTGCGCCTCGCGATCGAAGACCTGGATCTGGAAGGCCTCCCACTGGTCCCCGGGCGCGGTGATGTAGACGGCGAGCGCGGGCTGCGCGTTCATGATGATCGGGAGGGCGCGCAGCTCTCCTGGCCCGGCCGGGCATTGCGTGTCGATCAGTGCGCCGATATCGGCGGGCCCCTGGTACCAGCCCAGGAAGGGTGGCATCTCCCAGATCGCGTCCGCGGTGAAGAGTTGCACTATTGCGGGAATGTCCTTGCGCTCGAGGGCCGCGGCGTAGCGCCCGACCAGCTCGTGGGTGTCCCGGTCATCGGGCTCGGCAAGGGTGTCCTCGTCGAGAGCGAGCTCCGCGAGGTGGGCGCGCGCACGCTGCATGCTGCTATTGACCGATGTGGTGGTCGTGCCCAGCGCATCGGCGATCTCGCTGGCCTTCCATTGGAGGACCTCCTTCATGAGCAGGGCCGCGCGCTGCCGGGCCGGCAGGTGCTGCAGCGCCGCGATGAGGGCGAGCCGGACCCGGGCATGCTCGGTGGCCGCGATCGCGGGATCGGCACTGGTGGCGGCAGGCTGGCCAGGGAAGGGCTCGAGCCACGGGATCTCGTTGCTCTGCTCGAGGAGCGCGCGAGGATCGCTGCGTTCCTGGCCCAGCCCGCGCGGCAGGGCCCGGGACTTGCGGGTCTCGCACATCGTCAGGCACACGTTGGTGGCGATCCGGTGCAGCCAGGTGCGCACCGAGGAACGTCCCTCGAAGGACGAGTACGAGCGCCAGGCGCGCAGGTAGGTCTCCTGAACGGCGTCCTCGGCGTCATGGAAGGAGCCGAGCATCCGGTAGCAATGCGCGAGCAGCTCCCGGCGCAGCGGTGCGAATGCCGCGTCGAGCGCCGTCTCGGCGGGCCGGGAGGGTCCATCCAGATGGTGATCCAGATTGGTCGACATGGTGTCCACGTTAGTCCGGTGGCCGGACAATTCAGATGGTTCGCGCGGGTGATTACGCAATGTTCACCGGAGCCCTGGCCAGTGCGGCTATTGCCTACACATCGTCAGCATGAATCGCGCCCAAGGTATCGTAAACATTCGTTATGAACGCGCCGATCACGCGACAAGGCGGCACGGACACCCGGATGCCCGCTCCGGCCATGCAATACCGCTTGGATCTCGACGGGCTGCGCGGGCTCGCGATCCTGCTGGTAGTCGCTTACCACGTCTGGGCGCTCGGCGTCTCCGGTGGCGTCGACGTCTTCCTTGCCCTGTCCGGATTCTTCTTCGTCGGCATGCTGCTGCGCACGATCCGGCGCGGCACCGACCTCTCCCCCCTGCCCGTCATCAAGCGGCTCGCCCGGCGCCTGCTTCCCGCGCTGCTCACCGTGCTGATCGCCACCGCGCTCGCCGCATACTTGCTCATCCCCTTCACCCGCTGGGACGATATCGCGCGGCAGCTCCTCGCGAGCGCTGGCTACTACCAGAACTGGTACCTCGCCGTCGCGGCCGGCGACTACCTCGCCGCCGATCCCGCCACGAGCCCCTTGCAGCATCTGTGGTCGATGTCCGTGCAGGGACAGTTCTTCCTCGCCTCCCTCCTCGCCACCTATGCGAGCGCGTGGATCGTGCAGGCCATCCTGCGCCGTCACCCACGCCGCCACATCTGGTCCGCGCGCGCCGCTACCGGCGTCATCATCGCCGTCACCATTTCTTCGTTCGCCTACGCCGCCATCCACGTCGTCTCGCGGCCATCCTGGAACTACTACGACACCTTCGCCCGCACCTGGCAGCTGCTGCTCGGCGGTGCCATCGCTGCCCTTCTCCCGCTCATCCGGGTGCCGTCGGCGGCTCGTCCAGTCCTTGCGCTCGGCGGCCTCGCCGCGATCGCTGCCACCGGCCAGCTCCTCGACGGCCGCGCCCAGTTCCCTGGCCCCTGGGCACTCGTGCCCGTGCTCGGCACGATCGCGATCATCATCGCCGGCGCGAACGCCACCCGTAGCGACCCAGTGCGTGCCCTGCTCGGCAGCGGGCCGCTGGTGTGGCTAGGAACGCTTGCCTACGCCTTTTACCTGTGGCACTGGCCGATCCTCATCTTCTACCTGATCCATACCGGCAAGCCCGCCACGACGTTCCTCGAGGGACTGGCGATCATCGCGGCATCACTGGCCTGCGCCTGGCTGACCCTCCGCTACATCGAGGCGCCACTGCGCTATAGCCACCGCAATCCCGCCCCGAGCGAATCGCGGCGCCGCTGGAAGCGCCGATCCACCTACCCCGCCATCGGGATCGGGCTCGCCACGATCCTCATGCTCGCGGCTGCCGGGGGATGGCTCGGCTACATCGCGAGCCGTGACTCCTCGCTCCGTGATCCGCCGGGCTCGCGCACGCACCCCGGCGCGCTCGCCCTCACCGACAACGCCCCCGTCCCCGATGCGCGGCTCTTCCCCGATCCGCTCGACATCCAGCGGGACCATCCGATCACCGCCAGAGACAAGTGCATCGCCAACTATTTCACCGCGGAACTGGTCATCTGCGAGTACGGCGACACGAGCGCTGCCCGGACCATCGCTCTCGTGGGCGGCTCGCATGCCGAGCAGTGGATCAGCGCGATGCACCCCATCGGGCTCGCCCGTGGATTCCGCGTGAGCGTCATCGTCAAGATGGGCTGCCCCATGTGGGACGAGCCAGATCCCCGGCATTTCGACGGCCTGCCCTATCCCGAGTGCCGCGACTGGAACGTCCGGCTCGCCGAGCACCTCATCGCTACCCAGCCCGGCTTCGTCCTCACCAACAGCACCCGGCCGCTGCACGACGGAACGGGCGACTTCATCCCCGGCAACTACGTGGAGGCGTTCAAGGCGCTATCGAGCGCGGGGATCAACGTCCTGGGCATTCGTGACAACCCGTGGCTGTGGCCGTTCCCCAACCCTGCTGACTGCCTGGCCGGACGCAATACCCCCGAGCAGTGCGGCGCGCCCCGCAGCACCGTGCTGCGGGCCACCAATCCCGCGGACGAGTGGGCCGAGCAGATCCCGGGCATGGTCTCGCTCGACATGTCCGACGCGATCTGTGGAACCACCCATTGCCGCGCCGTGGAGGGGAACATCGCCGTCTATCGCGACTTCAACCACCTCACCGCGTCCTATGTGCGGTCGATGATCCCCGAGCTCGATCGGCAACTCGGGGACGCGACCGCCTGGTGGTGAGACGATGGAGTGGTGAGCCCCACTAGCCGACCCGGCCGACCGTGCCTGACCAGCGTGTACTGGCCACGCGCGGTGCCGCCACGCGCGGGGAACGACCCGGTCGGCGCGCTCGCCCACCTCATGAGCCACGCCGACGCGCTGCCCTGCTCCCATGCGGTCGCGAACCCAGCAGCTCTCCTCGCCGCGGGCCCGAGAAAGCTCGCTGAGCTGTTCGATGAGCCCGGCACCACGGCCCGGCTCCTTCTCTCGCTCCCCTCGCTCGCCGCCCTTTCATCCGCTGGCACGAGCGCCACGAGCGACCTGCACCGGATTCTCGAGCATGGCCTCGTCGATGGCGTCATCCTCACCGGGATCGGTACGGTCGATTCGCTCGCCGACACCTCCGCGCGCTTGCGGGCGCTTGCTGGCGAGCACGGGCTCGTCCTTGTCCAGGCGCCCATGCCGCTGCCCCGCTCCGGCACCCCCGCCCTGCCCCTCGGCATCGATGGGACGATTGCCGTCGAGCTCACGCGCACCACCGCCGGGGTCCTCGCTGGGCACAACGGACGAGCCCACACCCTCACCAACCACTACGTGCCACGCTCGGAGTTCCATCTCATGCGCGCGCACGTCGCCCGCCATTGGCCCTGCACGCTCATCCCCGCAGGTAGTACGCCCGAGGCGCAGCTCATCGACGCCCTTGGCCCCGGGGTCCCCATCGTCACCCACGAGCCCGGCAGCATCGGCACGCTGCTCAGCGCGGCGCTCGGCCTGCGTTCCGAGCGTCCCGAGGTGTTCGTCGGCGGTGAGTACGAGCCGCTGCCCGCCACCGGGCCGAAGCAGACCCACGTCCTTGCATTCGCACGCGGCCGCAAGCACTCGCTCCCCGAAGTGATCTGCCTCGTCCTGCGATCGCTCAACCATGACATCGGCACCGATATCGACGACGACCCGGACGAATGGTCGCGCACCCTGATCCGGTTCCCGCCCGGCACCTGGCACGACATCACCACCGAGCGGATCATTCACTGCGACCCCGACGATCCCGGCGTCAGCCTCCCCGATGCGGTGCCGCACGATGGCATCGCCTTCTATGTGCGTGGTGGCGACCCGCAGCCACCACCACGCGAGCTGCATACCGCGACGATCTAGCGCACTGGTTCTCCTCCCGTCACGGTCACAGCATGTTGCGCTGGATCAGCTCCCCCACGGCCGGCAGCGCCTGCACCACATGCTTGTGCGCCTGGCCGCGCAACTGGCCATACAGCTTGACCACGCTCTTGTAGGACGAGCCCTCCGCGCGGCGATCAACGACAGCGAGCAACGAATCCGCAGCGGCGTCACCATGCTGCGCGAGGTACTGACCGAAATCCTCGGCACTGTCGGCCTCGAACGCGTCCCAGTGCGGCTGCAGGTCCGTCAGGAAATCCGGCAGCAGCGCCCGCAGCACACCATCGACGAACGTCGCGTGCACCGCGTTCACTGTCCTGTAGGCACCCTTGATCACCATGCCGCCGGGGCCGCGCTTCGCCTTGACCTCGGCATCGAGCACCGCGCGCGCCTCAGCCACGAACGCGTCCTTGTTGCCGTCCGACAGCAAATGCTCGCGCAATGATCCAGCCATGATTTCCTCCTTGTCGCGGTGGCGCCACCAGCGCCGATCCCTTCAGGCAACCGTAGCGAATCACTCCCCTGCCGACAGGGCGACAGGCCCGCAGCGGGCACGGCTGCCGAGGGTTCCTAGATCAGGTAGCGGAAGGCGGGCTTGCCAGGCTCGAGCCGCTCGACGTCCATGCCGGACTTGCGAATGCGCGCGAGCAGTGGCGCGAGCCCCTCGCGCTCCCCGAGCTCGATGCCGACAAGGGCGCCGCCGGTCTCGCGGTTGTTGCGCTTGACGTACTCGAACATGGTGATGTCGTCGTCCGGCCCGAGCACCTGGTCGAGAAAGCGGCGCAGCGCGCCCGGCTCCTGCGGGAAGTTGACGAGGAAGTAGTGCTTGAGCCCCATGTGGACGAGCGAGCGCTCAAGGATCTCGCCGTAGCGGGAGACGTCGTTGTTGCCTCCGGAGACGATGCAGACGACGTTCTGGCCAGGCTCGAACTCCATTTGCTCGAGCGCGGCGGTGGCCAGCGCCCCCGCGGGCTCGGCGATGATGCCCTCGTTCTGGTAGAGGTCGAGCATGGCAGTGCACACAGCGCCCTCGTCGACCTTGATGAGGGAGAGATCACCCGGGTGGCTCGGGCGCGGCACGGAAGCAACGAGCGGCAGGGACGCGTGCGTGAGCGCGGTCGCCCCAGCCGCAGCCAGCACGGCGTAGGTGAAGTCGCCGGCGCGCCGTACCGCTGCGCCGTCGACGAACGGATCGATGTCGCGGAGGGTGACGGGGCCGTGCGCGGCGAGCGCAGCGATCATCGATGCGGCACCGGAGGGCTCGGCACCAACGATGGTGGTCCGGGGTGAGCGCTCCCGGAGGTAGGTGGTGACGCCGGCGATGAGCCCGCCCCCTCCCACGGGCACGATGATGGTGCCGAGCTCGCCGTCGAGCTCCTTGAGGATCTCCGCCGCGATCGTGCCTTGGCCAGCAACGGTGCGGGGATCGTTGAAGGGCGGGATGAGGGTGGCGCCGGTCTGCTCGCAATCCGCGGCAGCGGCCGCGGCAGCCTCGTCGTACGTGGGGCCGGTGATCTTCAGCTCGACGCAGCTATTGCCATGCGCGCGGATGCGGTCGCGCTTCTGCTTCGGCGTGTTGGACGGCAAGTAGATGCGCCCCTGGATGCCGAGGGCCTTGCAGGCGAGCGCGACCCCTTGCGCATGGTTGCCAGCACTAGCGCACACCACACCGGCGGCGCGCTCCTTATCGGTCAGCTGCACCATGAGGTTGTAGGCGCCGCGCAGCTTGTAGGAGCGGACCCGCTGGAGATCCTCGCGCTTGAGCCAGATGTTGGCGCCAGTGATCTCGGAGAGGCGATCGCACCTTTCGAGGGGCGTATCCGCGACGACGCCGCCGATACGTGCCGCGGCAGCATCGATATCGTCCGCGGTCAGCAGCGCCGGGGACGTGGAGGCCTGGAGATCGTGAGCAGTTGACACTCGGTCCATGCTGCCATCCCAGGCGCACCGGTATCCAGTCGTTAGACCAGTTGGGCCGTTCCGTGACGCTTTTGGTAGCGGCCTGGCCGGTTGCCTTGCGACACGGGCAAGCGGCTAGTCGCGCGGGGCGAGGACCAGGACCGGGATGAGGCGGTCGGTCTTGGTCTGGTACTCGTTGTAGTCGGGCCAGACCTCGGCGGCGCGCTGCCACCACAGCTCGCGCTCCTCGCCGTGGACCTCGCGGGCGTCGTAGTCCTTGCGGACGGCGCCATCCTGCAGCTCGACATGCGGGTGGGCAAGGATGTTGTGGTACCAGGCTGGGTTGCGGGGCGCGCCGCCCATCGAGGCGATGAGCGCGTACTCGCCATTGTGCTCGACGCGCATCAGGCAGGTCTTGCGGAGGTTGCCGCTCCGCGCCCCCTGCATGGTGACAACGACGACGGGCTTGCCGCCCATGGTGTTGCCCTCCGCCCCGTCGCTCGCCTCGTACGTCTCGATCTGCTGGCGGACGAAGTCGGTGGCGGGTGGCTCGTAGGTCCCAGAAAGCGGCATGGCGTGGGTCTCCTCGGGGCAGATCAGGCGGTGGGGTCGGTCGTGGTGCCAGTGAACAGTGGTATCCCGGTGGGCTGGTGCATCAGGACGAAGGAGAAGGCTTGGTCGGCGCGGAAAGTGATCTGCGATTGCGGTGGCATGCTGGTCACGCCGGCGAGGCCAGTGACGGCCGCGGCCTCGGTCCCTGACTCATCGACAGTAATGGTGGCGCGGTGGATGGCATCGCTGATGGTGAACCCGGGCGTGATGTCCTCCAGGCCACTGAGGTCGGTAAGGCCGACGCGGCCTAGCGCATCGAGCAGCCCGGTGCTGGAGTCGATGCGGAACCGTGGCACCGCCACCCGAGCGGACCGCTCGGTGCCACCGCGCGCCATTTCCTCGAGCATGGTCGCGGTGACGGCAGGCGGCACGGCGCCCTCATCGCTGGGGTCGAGGGCGATCCACATGACGAGCTCGTCGCCGCGGTAGGGCAGCGCGATGGCTGTCCAGCCGGGTGTCTCGATGTGCCGGGCCCGAAGGTTCTGCATGTTCATCATGGGCGTGGTGACGGTGGCGCCTCCCGGCCTGGTGAATTGCTCGTCGCGGGTCTCGTTCTCGCTGAACTGGACTTGCCACTCGGCTGTCATGTAGGTGGCATTGGCGAGGACGGCGACGGTGGCGGGGTCGAGCTGGTCGAACATGCTGGTGATGCGCCCGGCGGTGTTGTCGCTCGCCCAATCGTTGAGGATCTGCACCGCATCATCGGAGGTGAAATCAACCTGTTCGGGCCGGGCGTCGAAGTGGTCGGCAATGGTGTCGGTGAACTCCTCGCCAAGCTCGAGGTCGTCGGCGACGAAGAGCCCCTGGGCGAGCGCCACCACGGTGGGCGCAGGTGGATCATCGCTGCTGCGGGTTGCGCCCTGCCCGGTCGGCTCGGGCGGCTCTGTGGTGGTGCCGACCGTATCGAGCAGGGCTCCGTATGCCTGTGCCGGATCGCTCGCGGGGTAGCCGAACACGGTGTCGAGCTGCTCAGCGGTGGCGCCGTCTGCTCCAGCGCGGAGCATGGCGAATGCCGTGGCGATGCTCAGCGGCGAGTACACGGTATTGGCCTGGTCCTGGCCGGTGCCGTTTAGGCTGAACTGCTCGGTGAAGCGGTGGATACCATCGCGGGCCGATTCCATCTCCGCAGCGGCCGTGCCGGGGGCGCCGCTCGGGGCTGCCGGCGTGGACTGGTCGACGGTTCCGCACGAGGTGCTCACGACAAGTGCTGCGGCGGCACCAAGCATGGCGAGGCTGGCTGGTGCGATTCTGCGCATGTCCGCTCCCGTGCTAGGCGGTGACCTGATCCACTCTCCATTTCTACCCCAGGCAGCCTGGCCCGAGGAGTGCTTTGAGGTCGCCCATGAGCGCGGACGAGGGGGCCACCCGATAGTTGTCATCGAGCTTGAGGGTGGTGATGCGGTCCCCGGCGAGGAGCCGCACATGCACGTCGGCGCTGCCCGGGTGACGGGTGAGGACTTGCTTGAGCGCGCCCACCTTGTCGGGCGTGCAAAGGCGGGTCGGCATGGTCAGCGCGATGGGCTGAGCGACGCCCACGTCGGAGAGGTCGGGGACGACGAGATCGTTGGCGATGATGGACAGCCGGTCATCCTGGCGCTTGAGCCGCCCCTTGACAAGCACGATGGCGTCCTCGGTGACGTCCATGCCGTAGAGGGAGTAGGACTGCGGGAAGAACATGATCTCGATGCCACCTTCGAGATCCTCGAGCTGGGCGGCGGCCCAGGGCTGGCCGTTCTTGTTGACGCGCCGGGTGACCGAGGCGAAGATTCCGCCCACAGTGACCTGCGCGCCATCCTTGATGGTGCCGTCGAGGATAGCGGTGATCTGGGTGTCGGTCTGCGCGGCGAGCAAGTGCTCGATGCCATTGAGCGGATGGCCGGAGACGTAGAGGCCGAGCATCTCGCGCTCGAGAGCGAGACGGTGCTTGGTGTCCCATTCCTCGTCGGGGACCTTGACCTCGAACACACTGGTGACGTCCTCCGCATCGTCGCCACCGAAGAGGTCGAACTGGCCCATGGCCTGCGCCTTCTTGGTGCTCATGACGGCGTCGACGGCATCGGAGTGGATGTGCACGAGCCCCTTTCGGGGATGCTCCATGGAGTCGAACGCGCCGGCCTTGATGAGCGATTCGATGGCCTTCTTGCCGCACGCGGCGGCGTCGACCTTATTGAGGTAGTCGGAGAAGGAGGTGAAGTGCCCCTTCTCGGTGCGCCCCTCGATGATCGCGGCGACGACATTGGATCCGACGTTGCGGACGGCGCTCAGCCCGAAGCGGATGTCATCACCCACGGAGGTGAAGTTGCGCTCGGACTCGTTGACGTCCGGCGGGAGCACGGTGACGCCGATCTTGCGGCAATCGGAGAGATAGATCGCTGCCTTGTCCTTGTCATCACCGACAGAGGTAAGCAGCCCCGCCATGTACTCGGCGGGGAAGTTGGCCTTGAAGTAGGCGGTCCAGTAGGACACGAGGCCGTAGCCGGCGGCGTGGGACTTGTTGAACGCGTAGCCAGCGAACGGGAGGATGGTGTCCCACAAGGCCTTGATGGCGGCCTTGCCGAAGCCGTTGTCCTGCATTCCCTTCTCGAAGCCCTCGAACTCGGCGGCGAGCACCTCTGCCTTCTTCTTGCCCATGGCGCGGCGGAGGATGTCGGCGCGCCCGAGGGAGTAGCCCGCTACCTTCTGAGCGATCTGCATGATCTGCTCCTGGTAGACGATCAGGCCGTAGGTCTCGGACAGGATCTCCTTGAGCGGCTCCTCGAGCTCGGGATGGATCGGCTTGACGGGCTGGCGGCCGTTCTTGCGGTCGGCGTAGTCGTTGTGGGCGTTCATGCCCATCGGGCCGGGCCGGTAGAGGGCGAGCACGGCGACGATGTCCTCGAACCCGGTGGGCTGCATGCGGCGCAGCAGATCGCGCATTGCCGAGCCATCGAGCTGGAACACACCGAGGGTGTCGCCGCGGGCGAGCAGCTCGTAGGCCTTGGGGTCGTCGAGGGAGAGCGTGTCGAGATCGATGTCGATGCCACGGTTCGACTTGAGGTTGTCGATGGCATCGCCGATGACCGTGAGGTTGCGCAGCCCGAGGAAGTCCATCTTGAGCAGGCCGATGGCCTCGCAGGAGGGATAGTCCCACCCGGTGATGATCGCGCCGTCCTGCGCGCGCTTCCACAGCGGGATCGCTTCCATCAGCGGCTCGGACGACATGATGACCGCGCAGGCGTGCACGCCGGCGTTGCGGATCAGGCCCTCGAGGCCGAGGGCGGTCTCGTAGATCTGGCGCACCTCGGGATCGGTCTCGATGAGGGCGCGCACCTCCGCGGCCTCCTTGAACCGCTCGTGCTGCGGATCCATGATGCCGTGCAGCGGGATGTCCTTCGCCATGACTGGCGGCGGCAGGGCCTTGGTGATCTTGTCGGCGACGCCGTAGCCGGGCTGCCCGAGCGTCACGCGCGCGGAATCCTTGATGGCCGCCTTGGTCTTAATGGTGCCAAAGGTGATGACCTGCGCGACACGATCGCTGCCCCACCGCTCAGTCGCATAGCGCACCATCTCGCCGCGGCGGCGATCATCGAAGTCGATATCGATATCGGGCATGGAGACGCGCTCGGGGTTGAGGAACCGCTCGAACAGCAGGCCATGCGGGATCGGATCGATGTTGGTGATGCCCAGCGCGAAGGCCACCAGCGAGCCCGCCGCCGAGCCACGGCCCGGCCCCACGCGGATCCCGACCTCCTGGGCGTGCCGGATCAGATCGCCCACGACGAGGAAGTAGGCGGGAAAACCCATCTGGTTGATGACGTCGAGCTCGTACTCGGCACGCCGGGTGTAGTGTTCGGGCACACCGGACGGGAAGCGACGCTGCAGGCCCTCATGGACGCTGCGCCGCAGGAAGCTGGCCTGTGTCTCCCCCTCGGGAACGGGGAAGACGGGCATGCGGTCGCGGTGCTTCCACACCTCCTCGTACGACTCGACGCGCTCGGCGATGAGCAGCGTGTTGTCGCACGCCCCGGGCACCATGTCATCCCACGCCGCGCGCATCTGCTCGGCCGACTTGAGGAAGTAGCCGTCACCGTCGAACCGGAAGCGCGTGGGGTCACTGAGCGTCTTGCCGGTCTGCACGCACAGCAGCGCCTCATGGCTCTTGGCCTGGTCCACCGTCACGTAGTGGCAGTCATTGGTGACGATCGGGGGGATGCCGATCTTGCGCCCCACCTCGAGCAGGCCGTCGCGCACCCGCCGCTCGATGGAGATGCCGTGGTCCATCAGCTCGAGGAAGAAGTTCTCCTTGCCGAAGATCTCCTGCCACTTCGCCGCGGCCTCGAGCGCTTCCTTGTCATGACCGAGCCGCAAGCGCACCTGCACCTCGCCCGACGGGCACCCGGTCGTGGCGATGATGCCCTCGGAATACTGCGCGATCAGCTCCGCGTCCATGCGCGGCCACTTGCCGAGCTGACCCTCGATCGAGGCCAGCGAGGACAGGGTGAACAGGTTGCGCAGCCCGGTCGCGTTGCGGGCCACCATCGTCATGTGGGTGTAGGCGCCGCTGCCCGAGACATCGTCGGACTTCTGCGACGGCTCGCCCCAGCGGACCCGCTTCAGGTTGAACCGCGACTCCGGCGCCACATACGCCTCGATCCCGATGATCGGCTTGATCCCGGCCTTCGTCGCGACATTGTAGAAATCGCTCGCGCCGAACATGTTGCCGTGGTCGGTCATGCCCACCGCGGTCATGCCGAGCCGCTCCGCCTCCGCGAACAGCGGCTTGACCTTCGCCGCGCCATCGAGCATCGAGTACTCGGTGTGATTGTGCAGATGCACGAACGATCCATGCTGCGAACCAGCCACGTATGCCCCTCGGTCCCGCCGACTCCTGATGTAACGGTCCCACTCTAGGCGGGCGCACCGACACTTCGCACTCGCCTCGCCCGCCGCCCCCGGTAGCGGCGGAGCAGGTCGGTGGTGAGGATCGCCAGAGCGAGCCAGATGAGGGCGAAGCCGAGCCAGCGCGTCAGCGGCATGTCCTCGCGCAGCACGATCACTCCCCACGCCATCTGCAGGCTCGGGGTGAGATACTGCAGCATTCCCATCGTGACCAGGGGCACGCGCTGCGCGGCCCCGGCGAACAGCAGCAGCGGGATCGCGGTGACCGGTCCCGCGGCGATGAGCAGCAACGCGTGCGGAACACCACCGTCGAGGAAGCTGCCCTGTCCGTGGAGCGCGAGCCAGCCCAGCAGCATCAGCGCGAACGGGGCGGCCACGAGGGTCTCCCCGGCAACGCTCTGCCGCGGATCGATCGGAATGAGCTTCTTCATCACCCCGTAGAGGGCGAAGGAGAACGCGAGGCTCAGCGCGATGTACGGCGGGTACCCATAGTCAAGGGTCAGCACGATCACCGCGATCGCAGCGAGCCCGAGCGCCACGGCCTGGGCGCGCGAGAGCCGCTCGCGGAAGACGATCACCCCGATGAGCACGCTGACGAGCGGGTTGATGAAGTATCCGAGCGCGGTCTCCACCACCCGGCCGCTGACGACGCCGTAGATGTACATGCCCCAGTTGATGCTGATGAACAACGAGGCCGCCGCGACGAGCGCCCAGTTGCGGGCACCCATGCGCAGCAGCGCCCCGCCCTGCCCCAGGAGCAGCACCACCACCAGCATGAGCAGCATCGTCCACACGATGCGGTGCGCGAGGATCTCGACCGGGGCGGCGAACGCCAGCAGCCCGAAGAACGCGGGGAACAAGCCCCAGCAGGCGTAGGCCGAAGCCCCGAGAAGCACCCCCTTGGGATCCTGCGCGGTGGCCGCGGGAGAAGCCTCGTGGTGCACGCGGTCCATGCTCTAGCGGGCCCGCACGGCAAAGGCTCCCCAGCGCGCATCGGCGGGCAATGCCTCCACGCTCGCCACGGCCGGTCGGCCCGCTATCGCCGCTAGATCACGCAGCGGGGCGCGCACGAGAACGCCGATGATGCCCGCGGCATCAGGATCACCAGGCCCGGTACCGCGCATCACGCCGTGCTCCCGCAGCAGCGAGACACCTCGAGCGACACCATCCTGGACCACTGCTGCCGCGTCACGGCCCGGCGCGGGCGCTGGCAGGCTCACGGAAGGATCACCAGCGAGCGGGGTGCCCCCGTCAGGGCCCCCGTCAAGGATGAGACGCGAAGCCCGCGTCCCGGCCACCATCTCGATAGCGGCGGCCGCATCCACTGGTTGCTCCGGCAGCACGAGCGCCCAGCGGGCCTGCTCATCCCGCTCGATCCCGCCACCCCCATGGGGCTGAAGCGTTGCCGCCGCGCGCTGCTGGTACTCGTCGATCGGCTCGCCCGCCGACGGTCCCAGCACATCGGTCGCCACCGGTAGCGGCGGAACCGGGTTGAGCGCGCCCACCACCGCCGCCCCGCCGAGCACCACGACGAGCAGCGCCGCTGCAAGCACGGCACTCGTCGCTCGCTGCCGCATCAGTGCTCCCGCAGCACATCGAGAGCATGCTGCAGATCATCCGGGTAATCGCTAGTGATCGTCATCCACCGGCCGTCCGCCGGGTGCGCGAACTCGAGGGTGCACGCGTGCAGCCACTGCCGCTGCAGGCCAAGGCGCTGCGCAAGCCGCGGATCTGCCCCATAAGTGAGATCACCGCAGCAAGGGTGCTTGAACGCGGCGAAATGCACCCGGATCTGGTGGGTGCGCCCGGTCTCGAGATCGACGCTGAGCAAGCTCGCGGCCTGGAACGCCTCAAGGGTGTCGTAATGAGTGACGCTGTGCTTGCCGTCAGCGCGCACGGCGAACTTCCAGTCATTGCTCCCGTGCCTGCCGATCGGGGCATCGATGGTGCCGCTGCTCGGATCGGGATGGCCCTGCACCAGGGCGTGGTACTGCTTCTTCACCGTGCGTTGCTTGAACGCCCGCTTGAGCAGGCTATAGCCACGCTCGGACACCGCGACCATCATTACGCCGGAGGTGCCCACATCAAGGCGATGCACGATGCCCTGCCGCTCCGGCGGGCCCGAGGTGGAGATGCGATATCCGGCAGCAGCGAGCCCGCCCAGGACGGTGGGGCCCTTCCAGCCAACGCTTGCGTGGGCGGCCACCCCGACGGGCTTGTTGACCGCCACCAGATCACTATCGGCGTAGAGGATGGTCATGCCCTCGACGGGCTCGGGCCGGTTCTCGGGCTCCCGGCGCGGCTGTGGCAGGTGGACCTCCAGCCAGGCACCGGCATGAAGCTTGTCGGACTTGCCCGCCGCAGCGCCGTCGACAAGGACAGCGCCTTCTTCCGTCATCGTCGCGATCACCGTGCGGGACAAGCCCAGCAGGCGCGACAGGCCGGCATCGACCCGCATGCCCACGAGGCCATCGGGCACGGGCATCGAGCGCGTGTCCATCATGCGTCCTCCCCCTGTGCCCATTTCTCCTGGGCCGGCTTTTCTTGGACCGTCTTTCCTGTGGCGGCCTTTGCTGGCACGGCCTTGCTCGACCGGTGGCGCGTGCCATCTGGCTCCACGCCGATCACGGTAAGCAGCACCAGCAGGATGGCGCCACCGACGATCGCCGGGTCCGCGACATTGAACACGGGCCAGACACTGCCATCGGGCGCCAGCAGGGACAGGAAGTCCACCACATGCCCCTGGAAGCCGCCCGGCTCGCGGAACACCCGATCGACGAGGTTGCCGAGCGCGCCACCGAGGATCGCACCGAGACCGATCGCCCACGGCAGGGAGCGTATCCGACGGCTCGCCACGACGATCGCGACCGCGACCAGCAGCGTGACGGCCGACAGCAGCCAGGTCAGGTTGGTGGCCATCGAGAACGCAGCGCCCGGATTGCGATGCAGGGTCAGGTACAGCAGTCCCCCGAGAACGCGCACTGGCTCGCGATCCTCGAGGAAGCGCACGGCCAGGATCTTCGTGGCAAGGTCGAGCACGAGCACGCCGAGCCCGAGGGCGATGATGGTTCGGGCGCGGCGCGGGCTGACATGCACGGGGTCGGTGGGTTGTTCGCTCACCCCCACATCATCCACTATCGGCGCCGGATCCTTCCACGTCGCGATCGCCCGATCCCAGCGAGCGGTAGGGAATAAGCCGGTTGGTGCATTAACCTCGCATTGTGGACCCACGTTCTCCAGATCCCGACCACCCCGCGGCGCGATCACCGGTTCCCCGCGGGAACGCGCCGCGTGGCGCGGCCCTGCGCGGAGGCCGGAAGTGGGGCTCGGTGGTCGTGGGGATCGTGCTCGCGGCGACGGCCATGCTTCCCGCGGCGTGCGCGTCGGGCCAGGACGAGCCTGGTGATTCGCCTGTGGAGCGCGTCACGGTCACCTTGCCGGTGCCGCCCACCACGGTGACGTTGCTCGACCCGGGTGCCGAGCCTCGCAGTGTCCTTTCCTACCAGCTCACGCATGGCACCGAGTCCGAGCACCGTGTCACGGCACGCTCGACGATCGCACAGGTGCTCGGTGGCGACCCCGAGCAGGATTTCTCCCGCCCCGAGGTGACGCTCCCCATCACCGCGCGCATCGGCGCGAGCAATGCGATGGGCCAGAATGTGACCCTCACGGTGGGCGCCGCCACGAGCCCCGACGACAGCACCCGCGCCGCGCTCGAGGCGGCCCCCGGATCAGAGGCGACCCTGCGCATGTCGAAGAGCGGGGCGGTGCACGAGCTGACTCTCTCGCCGAGCCCGGAATCCAATGACACGGCCCGCGAGGCGCTCGAGCATGCGCTGTTCCAGACCGTCTATGGGGTCGGGGTGATGCCCAGCGATCCCGTCGGCATCGGCGCGCGGTGGCTGATCGAGCAGCCTATCGAGAGCGCCACTGACATCGTGCAATCGACGACGGTCACCCTGCGGGACCGAACCGACGACGTGCTCGTGCTCGACGTGTCAGTCAACCAGCAGCCAAGCCTCGAGTACTTCGACACACCGGGGGCCGGTCGGCTCCTGATCGACACGTTCTCGAGCAACGGATCGGGCACCATCACGATCGACCTGGAGAAGCCGCTCCCGGTATCGGGCCAGGTCGCGGTCCGCGGGGAGCAGCAATATTCCGATCCGGCGACAGGCTTCACGCTGCAGCAGCGCACAGGGATGGCCCTGACGTGGTCACAACCATGAGGGAAGCGTCGTCGCGTCCGCTATCGTCACGCCAATAGCAGCAGGCCCCGCGAAGCAATCGCGGGGCCTGCTGGTTTCAGGTACTAGGCAACATCGCGCGCTGCGATGCCTCAGGAACTCGACGTCAGCCGCAGAGATCGGTCTCGAGGGCGAACGACGTCACGAAGTTGCAGGCGTCGTCGCGGGAGAGCTTCCATTCGCCATCCTCGGCAACGAAGAGCAGGCTGCCCGTGTTGGGAGGCTGATCGGGCGAGATCTGCAGGGTGAAGTTCGCGCTCAGCGTGCACTCGTCGAGCGGGAACACGGCATCCGGCGTGTCCGGGATCTCGTACTGGATGTCGGGGTTCTTCGCGGCCTCGGCGGAAAGCTGCGACCACAGCTCGGGATCGTCGCCACCACCCTCGATGAGCATGGCCTTCTCGTCCTCCGGCACAGCTGGGTCGAGCGCCGCGTTCAGGATCTCGAGGAGCTCGGGCCCGGTGGGGGTGTCACCCTCCGGAACCTCGCACTGCGCCGCGGGTGCCGCATCGTTTGACTGCGGGGGCCCCTCGGAGGTGCCGCCGTCCTCGGATCCACATGCGGTCAGCATCAGCGCTGGCGCGGCAATGCCCGCGACCATGATGTTTCGCAATTTCAATGCAGTGTCCTTCGCATCTCGTCTCAGGTCTACCGCCTAGGTGCGCACACCGAGCGGTGACACGGTCTGGCTCCCGCTCGATACTACTGGGTGGGCAGCCCAGTTCCATGCCGTACCACGGGTATCCACACGCGATTCTTACTTTTTGCCTTACGCGGCCAGGGAGGCCGGGACAAGCCTGCCCCGCCTACCCTGCTAGCTGGTCCTGGTGATCAGTGCCCACGCGCCATCACCGATATCGCGATGGCTGCCGGGCTCGAGGTCCGCCGCATCGATGATTCCCAGCCCAGTGGCTAGGACCTCCCCCGCGATGAGGTCGCGGTGGCGCTCCGCCCAGGCCAGCCGATGCTTCGGGACAGCCAGCTCGACGGTGATGCGATCAGAGATCGCGAGATCGAGCGCCCGGCGGTATTCCTGGAGCTCGCGGATGCGGTCCTTCGCCCATCCCTCGGACTCCAGGTCCTCGGTCAGCGCGAGGTCCAGCACGACCAGTCCGGCCCCGCCCGGCAGGGCAGCGGTGGATTCCGGCTCGGCCGCGACAAGCCGCTGGGTGAACTCGCCGGGCAGCAGGGCGATCCCTGCCGCAGTGACCGTTCCGTCCGCGTTGGCGGTCCAGTCCCCGGACTTGACCGCCCGGATGACGGTCTGCACCTCCTTGCCGAGGCGGGGGCCGGCGGCGCGGGCGTTCACGGCGAGCTCGAACCTGCCATGGGTGTCGACATCGCTGGTCAGATCGATGTGCTTGACATTCACCTCGTCAGCGATGATGCCGGTGAAGGGGCGCAGGCGATCCGCGTCCTCGGTGGCGATGGTCAGGGAGGCCAGGGGCAGGCGCACCCGCAGCTTCTGGGCCTTGCGCACGCTGAGCACCGCCGAGCACACCGTTCGCGATTCGTCCATCGCCGCGACGAGCTCCGCGTCGAGGGGAACCTCGTCGGCGCCGGGCCAATCCTGCAGGTGCACCGATTCGCCACCGGTAAGGCCGCGCCAGACGACCTCGCTCATCATCGGCAGCAACGGCGCAGCGAGCCTGCAGGTCACTTCCAGCACGGTGTGGAGAGTGTCGAACGCATCCGGGTCCGCGTCCTGTCCTTCCCAGAACCGGGCGCGTGACCGTCGCACGTACCAGTTGGTGAGCGCATCGCTGAACAGGCGCAGCGCATCGCAGGCAGTGGCGATGTCGTTGGTGTCGAGCGCGTCGGTCATTACGTCACGGGTGTCGCGCAGCTTTGCGAGGATGTAGCGGTCGAGGACATTCTGCGAGCCGGTGCGCCAGGTGGCCTGCCGATCGGCGTAGAGGCGCAGGAAGCTCCAGGCGTTCCAGATGGGCAGCTGGGCCTGGCGGACGCCCTCGCGGATGCCCTGCTCGGTGACGATAAGGTTTCCGCCCCGCAGGATCGGCGAGGACATCAGGAACCAGCGCATCGCATCGGAGCCATCGCGGTCGAAGACCTCGTTGACGTCGGGATAGTTGCCCTTGGACTTGCTCATCTTCAGCCCGTCGTCGCCCAGCACGATGCCGTGCGCCACGACGGTCCGGAACGAGGGCGAGTCGAACAGGGCGGTAGCGAGGACATGGAGGGTGTAGAACCAGCCGCGGGTCTGCCCGTTGTACTCGACGATGAAGTCACCCGGGTAGTGGCTCTCGAACCACTCGCGGTTCTCGAACGGGTAGTGCACCTGGGCGAACGGCATCGAGCCGGACTCGAACCAGCAGTCGAGGACCTCCGGCACGCGGCGCATCATGGACTTGCCCGTGGGATCGTCCGGGTTGGGGCGGACGAGCTCGTCGATCTGGGGCCGGTGCAGGTCCTTCGGGCGCACGCCGAAGTCACGCTCGAGCTCGTCGAGCGAGCCATAGACGTCGATGCGCGGATAGGCCGGGTCGTCGGATCGCCATACCGGGATAGGGCTGCCCCAGTAGCGGCTGCGGCTGATCGACCAGTCGCGCGCGCCCTCCAGCCACTTCCCGAACTGTCCATCGCGGATGTGCTCGGGCACCCAGGTGATCTGCTTGTTCAGCTCGACCATGCGGTCCCGGATCGCGGGCACGTCAACGAACCAGGACGAGACGGCCTTCTGCATCAGCGGGGTATTGCAGCGCCAGCAATGCGGGTAGGGGTGGTCGTAGGTCTCGTGGCGCAGCAGGATCCCGGCGTTCTTCAGGTCCGTGATGATCGGCTTGTTGGCCTCGAACACTTGCAGCCCGGCGTAGGCCGGCACCTCGCTGGTGAACTCGCCGCGCTCGTTGACCGGCACGACGACCTCGATGCCCGCGGCATCGGTGATCAGCTTGTCGTCCTCGCCGAACGCGGGCGCCATGTGGACGATACCGGTGCCGTCGCTGGTGGTCACGTAGTCGGCGGCGACGATCTGGTGCGCGTTGGGGCGACCGACGAAGAACGAGAACGGCGGATCGTAGGTGATGCCAACGAGCTCGGCACCAGTGTGGCGGGACACGATCTCGGGGTGCTTGCCGAGCTCGCGCGCGTAGTGCGCCAGGCGGGCCTCGGCCAGCAGGTAGCGCTCGCCATCCTCCGCGCGCACCTGGACGTAGTCGATGCCCGGGTTCACCGAGATGGCGAGGTTCGACGGCAACGTCCACGGCGTGGTGGTCCAGATCAGCGCGCTAGCACCGTTGAGGATGCCGTCGCCGACGTTCGACTCGTGCAGGGGCATCGCCACGGTGACGGCGGGATCCTGCCGCATCTTGTAGACATCGTCCATCTTCGTCTCGGTGGCGCTGAGCGGGGTCTCGCAGCGCCAGCAGTACCACAGGACCCGGAATCCCTCGAAGATCAGGCCCTTGTCCCACAGCGACTGGAATGCCCACATCACCGACTCCATGTAGTCGGTATCGAGGGTCTTGTAGTCGTTGTCGAAATCGACCCAGCGAGCCTGCCTGGTCACATAGTCGCGCCACTCCTGGGTGTAGCGCAGCACCGAGGTGCGGCACGCGTCATTGAACTCGGCGATGCCCATCGAGTCGATCTCGGACTTGTGGGTGATGCCCAGCTGCTTCTCTGCCTCCACCTCAGCGGGCAGGCCATGGCAATCCCAGCCGAACCGGCGCTCGACCTTCTTGCCGCGCATGGTCTGGAAGCGGGGCACGAGGTCCTTGACGTAGCCCGTGAGCAGGTGCCCGTAGTGCGGCAACCCATTGGCGAACGGGGGCCCGTCATAGAACACGAACTCCGGGGCATCCGCGCGCTGCTCGATGCTGCGACGGAACGTGCCCTCGGCGTCCCATTGGGAAAGAACGGCCTTCTCGAGCTGGGGGAACCGCGGCGAGGCGTCCGCTGCGCCGGGATAGGCGACGACGGGGTAGGAACCTCCTGGCGCTGCTTGTCCCGCGGCGACGCTGTCGCTCGCTGTACTGTCGCTCGCCGTGCTGCTGTGGCCTGCTGTGCTTCCGGTACCGGTGTTCGACACCACTCTGCTCCTCGTGCCTGCGGCCATGCGGCCTGCATGGTGTAACCCTGGCACGGGGACGATGCGGGCATCCTGCTGCGCGCACCGCGGTACCACCCCGCTTGCGGAACGCGCGACGCGCTCCGCCTCTCTGCGTTGGCTGTGACGGGCCATCCCGTTCGGTTCTACTGGGCCGATCGATCCGCGCACGAGCGGGGTGATCAGCTGTTCTTCCGAAGGCTCCCCGGTGATCGCCGGATCAACGCCATCGCCCAGCCCGGCGCACCGCGCTCACGCACGACGGCCGGGGACGGGCTTGATGATACGGCACCCGGGCGGTTGCCTGCCACTGCCCGGGATGGCCGTGGCGCGGGCTCAGGAAGCGTTGTTGACGAGGCTGCGCTCCGCGTCCGGAGCCGCGGCGGCATCGCCCGCGGTGGACTCGCGCTGCTGCTGGTCCGCGCTTGCGCCCCGGCCCTGCTGCGCCGGCGCGCCCGCGGAGGTGAGATCCTCGAGCTGCGCCTCGAGATAGGCCTTGAGCCGCACGCGGTACTCGCGCTCGAATGTCCGCAGCTGATTGATCCGCCCCTCGAGCGTGGTGCGTTGCTCGGCGATGGATGCGAGCAGGTCGGCATGCTCCTTCTCGGACTCGGCCCGCAGCGCCTCGGCCTTCTCCGTAGCGCGCGACACGATGAGGTCGGACTTCTCCCGCGCATCGGTCACCATCGCCTCGGACTTGTCCCGGGCCTCGGTCGTCATTGCCTTGGTCTCCTCGCGAGCCCGGGTGAGCAGGGCGTCCGCTTCCTCCTGGGCATCCGAGGTGACGCGGTCCGCGACCGCTTCGGCATGATCGATGATCTTGATGGCGCGGCCGCTGGGGGATTCCCGGCTCTCGGTGGCGGACTGGGCGCCCGCGACCGATTCCTCGAGGCTCGACACACGCTCGGACAGGTGGGAGTTCTCTTCGCTGAGGCGGTTCAGCTCCTGCTCCACCAGCTCGAGAAACGCGTCGACCTCGTCCTCGTCGTAGCCCCGCTTGCCTAGCGGGGGCTTCTTGAATGCCACATTGTGCACATCCGAAGGAGTAAGACGCATCTGTTGTACCTCGCCTTCCTCGCGCTCACCGACGGGGGCACGGCACCATGCGCGAGCCCTCCCGGCACGCTCATGCCGATGATCCGGGCAATACCCTACGCGAGACTTGCGGCGAAAGCGCCGATGACATTCTGGAGGATCGAGATTGCGATCAGCAGGATCAGCACCGACAGGTCGAGGCGCACGCTACCAAGCGTCAGCGGCGGGATCATCCTGCGCAGGAAGCGGATTGGCGGATCCGTCGTCATGAAGATGAACTCAAGGATCACCACCACCGGGCCAGAGGGCCGCCAATCCCGGGCGAACATGCGAATGAACTCAACGACGACCCGCGCGATCAGCAAGAGCGAGTAGATGAACAGCAGCGTCGAGAGCACGGACAGGATCAGCACCATGCCGTCACTCTGCCTGAATTCTCCGAAGGGAACAAACCATGTGGTAGCCCGTGCGGCCCACTGTCACCGGCCCTGGTTCAGGCTGGTCTCCGCGATCCGGCGCCGGTCCTCGGCCGAGACGTCGATGTCGGCCGGGGAGAGCAGGAATACCTTCGTGGCGACCTTCTCGATGTTGCCGTTGAGCGCGAAGGCACAGCCCCCGGCGAAGTCGAGCACGCGCTTGGCATCGGCACCAGGCATGTCGTTGAGATCCATGATGACCGGCACGCCGTCCCGGAACTGCTCGCCAATGGTGCGGGCCTCGCTGAAGTCACCCGGGCGCAGAGTGGTGATCTTGGCGAGGACGCTCACGTCCTCCGCAGGTGCTGCCATGCGGCGGTCGGGCTCGCTGCGGCGCTGCGGAGCTACCGGCCGCGGGGGCTGGACGCGATCGAAGTCCTCGACCGCGGGCGGCGGCGCCATCTGCCGCATCTGGCGGGGGTCGCCGCCGAAGCGGTCGTAGGGATCGCGCTCGAAGCCACCCGGCGGGGGGAACGGGGCGGGCTCGGGACGCCGCTGCGAGGGGACGTAGGTGCCGGGCCGGTATCCGGTCGGCTCGTCGAAGCGTCCAGGCGGAAGGTCACGACGGCCGCGGCCGCGCTGATCCACGTCGTCGACGTAATCGTCCTCGTACTCCGCGGGGGGCACGAGAGCGAAGTACTCCTTGATCTTTTGCATTGCGCTCATGGATTGACCTTCCTGGGGCGACGAGGAGGCATGGCCTGGTCGATGGACGTGGCCCGGAACGGGCACCGTTCGTGATGGCGGGGGAAGCCGGTTCACCATTGATGGTTACGGCGAGGTTATCGGCCGCGGCCCTAACAATGCGGTACCGACACGCACACAAGTTGATCCATGACGTATTGCGATCGGGGCATCCGCTGACATTCCCGCCGAGAGCGTGGTAGCGAACGGGAAGCTCGCGAGGAACTGGTCGTGAACCTCCTGCAGCCTGGCGAACTCCGTCTCGGGGTCGCTGCCCAGGGGTGGCACGGCCATGAGTCCAGCGAGCTCGAGGCCGGGTAGCTCCGCGACGATCCCGCCGAGGCGATGCAGCTCGTCGAGGCTGGCACCGCCGCGCGCCGGATCGCCATCGAGGCTGACCTGCAGGCAGGCCCGCAGCACCGCGTCACGATCCCCCGCGTCGAGCGCCGTGGTCGCCGCTCGCGACAGCGCGCGCGCGAGCTTCTCGTTGTCCACGGATTGCACGACGGCTGCCCACCGGGCGACGCTGCTCGCCTTGTTGCGCTGGAGCCGACCGATCATGTGCCAGGCGATCGGCGCGCCCGGCTCGGCGAGGGCAAGCTCGTGCGCCTTCGCCTCGGCGTCCTGCGCGCGCGACTCGCCGAGCTCGGCGCACCCGAGCAATCGCAGGATCCTCGCATCGGAGGCGGGAAAGAACTTTGTCACCGGCAGCAGGTGCACGCTGCCTGCTGGTCGGCCCGCTGCGCGGCATGCCTCGGCGATGCGCGCGCGCTGGTCGTCAAGGGCAGCCGCGATCTCGCGGGCACGGGGTGTCTCGAGAATCATGCTCACGATGCGGCATCCTGCCAGATGACCGAGGCAAGCCTTCCTGCCGGAGCTCCCCGGCGGTGGCTGAACAGGTCCTCGCACTCGATCGTGCAGCGCGGGTCGCGCCGGATACGGCCGATGCCCAGCGCGGCAAGTTGCTGATGGAGCCCGTTGGGCAGGTCGAGCGAGGGTGTCCCCCACCGGGTCTCGGAGGCACTACCGGGCAACCGGGCACTGACCTCCGCGCGCATGGCGCCGGGCACCTCGTAGCACCGGCCGCATGCCCCGGGCCCCAGGTACGCCTCGATCGCTCCCGCGGTGGCCCCGAGCTCGACCATGGCGGCCACGGTTTCCCGCGCGATGCCGTCCTCGGCGCCCTTTCGCCCGGCATGCGCGGCCGCGATTATCCCGGCGGCGTGGTCAGCGAGCAGGATCGGTACGCAGTCGGCGGTCAGCACGGCCAGCGCGAGGCCGGGCACGTCAGTGACCACCGCGTCGGTACCGGGCAGGGCACCGTTCACCGGCTCTCGCACGACCTCGACATGCGTGCCATGCACCTGGTCCATCCACACGATGCGCGATGGCTCCACCCCCAGCAACAGCGAGAGACGCCGCCGGTTCTCGATCACGAGCTCCGGGGCGTCTCCCACGTGCACACCAAGGTTGAGGGATTCAAAGGGGGCTGGCGACACTCCACCGTGGCGCGTGGTGACGAGCTGGTGGATTGTCATTCGCGCTCCCCTGGTTCCGCACGGCTTTGGCCCGATTGTGCCATCTGCGTTCGCAGTGCCGCGCGGTCCCGCAGCGTCAGCGCATGAAGTCAGGGACGTCCAGATCCTCATCGTCGATGAAGCCGTCGTTGCCACGACCACGTCCCCGGCTGACCGGGACCTCATCGCGGCGTCCGGGCAGGTCGCCCCGTCGACCGCGATCAGGCACGGAGGGCAGGTCGCCGCCGAAGCGACCACCGCGGCCCGAGCCGTAGTCACGATCCCGGCCGAGATCCGCGCCGCTGCGCCGAGCTGGCTGCTCGGGCTGGCGGGCCGCGGCCTGCCGCTGCGGCTCGCGCCGCTCGTCGCGGGCACTGCGCGCCGCGGGAGCACCATCGAATCCCGCTGCGATGACCGTGATGCGCACCTCGTCGCCGAGCGAGTCATCGATGACAGTGCCAAAGATGATGTTCGCGTCGACGTGCGCGGCTTCCTCGACGAGGCTCGCCGCGTCGTGGATCTCGAACAGGCCGAGATCCGAGCCGCCAGCGATGGAGAGGAGCACGCCGTGCGCGCCGTCCATGGAGGCCTCGAGCAGCGGGGAGTTGATCGCTGCCTCGGCCGCCTTGACGGCACGGCCCTCGCCGCGGGAGGAACCGATGCCCATCAGTGCCGTGCCGGCACCGGACATCACTCCCTTGACGTCGGCGAAGTCGACGTTGATCAGGCCGGGGGTGGTGATGAGGTCGGTGATGCCCTGGACACCGTTGAGGAGCACCTCATCGGCGGAACGGAAGGCATCCATCAGGCTGACAGCCGCGTCGCCGAGCTGGAGCAGCCGGTCATTGGGGATCACGATGAGGGTGTCGCAGGTCTCGCGCAGCGCGGCGATGCCAGCCTCGGCCTGGGCACCGCGCCGCTTGCCCTCGAAGGAGAAGGGCCGGGTGACCACGCCGACGGTGAGCGCGCCGAGCTTGCGGGCGATGCTCCCGACGACGGGCGCGCCGCCTGTTCCGGTTCCACCGCCTTCACCGGCGGTGACGAAGACCATGTCAGCGCCCTTGAGCACTTCCTCGATCTCGTTCTTGTGGTCTTCGGCTGCCTTGCGACCGACCTCGGGGTCTGCTCCAGCGCCGAGTCCTCGGGTGAGTTCTCGGCCGACGTCGAGCTTGACGTCGGCATCGCTCATTAGCAGTGCTTGTGCATCCGTGTTGATGGCAATGAACTCAACTCCTTTGAGTCCTGCCTCGATCATCCGGTTGACAGCGTTGACCCCACCGCCGCCGATGCCGACGACCTTGATAACGGCGAGGTAGTTGTGCGGGGGCGTCATGGGCTCTCGCCTTCCATGTGTCTTGCTCTATCAGCGTTCTACGGGACTTTCGGCAGGAATCTTGGTATCTAACCCTAAACCTCAACCATAGGGTTAGAGTTATGTCAAGTACCTGACTGCCGGAAACGCTAGGCATCACGGATGCGCAACGCCATTAGGCGCGCCGATACCGCACAGTTATTTCTTGTTGCCGAAACCTTGTCCTCCAATGAGCGGGCAACAACGCGCCACTACTGGCACGACCAAGCCCCCGCGCGACCCTCGCGCGGGGGCTTGCAGCACCGCTCAGCGAATCACCGGCAGGCTCGGGCTCGACACGTCATATACCTGGCCCGGCTGCGTCAGCAATGCCTGGGCCACCCGCGCCTTGTACGCCGAATCCCCAGCATCACCCCAGATCACTGTCCTGTTGTCGGACAGGATCAGCTGCACATCGACCGGCGAGCCCGCGCGCACCTCCAGCACCATCCCGCGCATCTCCCCCGCCAGCGAGGCCAGCACATCCAGCGCCGCGCGCGTCGCCGGGTCATCCTTTCCGGGCTCCTCCGCCACCAAGCGCGGCAGGCCCTCCGGCGGCGGCTCCACCGCGAAAACAACACCCTCGCCGTCCATCAGGTGGGAACCGCCCGGACCATCGAAGAACACTGCCGGCACGCGCTCGACGACCTCGACGCGCAACGTCGAAGGCAGGACCCGCGAGACGCGCGCCTGCGCCACCTTCGGGATCTCCGCGACACGAGCGGCGACGTCATGAGTATCAACCTGCAGCAATGGCGTGCCAGCCGGAACACCGATCACCTCCCGCACCGCTTCCTCGGGAACCGACGGCGCGGTCTGGACCTCCACCGCGCGCACCGAGAGCAGCGAGCTGAACCATGCCACCGCGAAACCGCCCACTAGCAGACCCACGACCAGCATTCCCGCGAGAACGAACCGCCAGCGGTGCAAACCGGAGCGCACCGCTGTCACCGGCCCTCCCGGGCACCCTCGCCTGGACGCGCGTGGTTCCGCCGGGCCCGGATTCCGTCAAGGATCCCTGGGCCCAGCATCGTTACATCGCCCGCCCCCATCGTCATCACCAGGTCACCCGGCCGCGTCAATCGCGCAACCTGGGCGGGTAGCTCCGACACATCAGGCTGGTAGTGCACCGGCTTGGTGACCTGCCGCGCGATGAGCTCGCCCGTGACACCCGGCCGCGGCTCCTCGCGGGCCCCATAGACGTCGAGCACGATCACCTCGTCCGCGAGGTCGAGCGCCTGCGCGAACTCCGTAGCGAAGATCTCGGTCCGCGAGTACATGTGCGGCTGGAAGATCACGACGACCTTGCCGGTGGGGTTCTCCGGTGCCGCGGCCTTCTCCTCGGCGATCATGTCCTGCGCGGCACGCAGCACGGCCCGTACCTCGGTGGGGTGATGCGCGTAGTCGTCATACAGCCGCACGCCCGCCTCCCGGCCCACGTACTGGAAGCGGCGCCGCACTCCCCCGAAGCCCTCGAGCCCCTCGAGCACCTCGGCGGTAGGGGCACCAAGCTCGCGGGCCGCGAGCAGGGCCGCGAGCGCGTTCAGCGCCATGTGCCTGCCCGGCACAGCAAGGCGCATCACCAGAGGCTTCTCGATCCCGGCCAGGCGAACCTGTCCGATCCCGCCGCCATCGCGGGCCTCCCAGCTCAGCAGCTCGGCGCCGAGCTCCACGTCGCCGAGCGGCTCTTCGGTGGAGCCGTAGCCGATCACCCGGATGCCACGGGCTGCGGTCCGCACGGCGAACTCATGCGAGCCGGGATCCTCGATGCAGGCGACCACCACGCCACCCTCGATGACGCGGTCCGCGAACGAGTCGAAGATCTTGACGTAGGCCTCCGCGGAACCGAAGTAGTCGAGATGATCCGCCTCGACGTTGGTGACGATCGCTACCCGTGGCAGGTAGCGAAGCAAGGAGCCGTCGCTCTCGTCCGCCTCGGCGACAAAGATGCCGCCGGTGCCGTGGTGCGCGTTGGTCCCGGCCTCGTTGAGCTCGCCGCCGACCGCGAACGACGGATCAAGATGGCAATGCTGCAGCGCGACCACCAGCAGCGAAGTCGTCGACGTCTTGCCATGGGTGCCCGCGACGAGCACCGGGTCGCTGCCCTCCATCAGCTGCGCGAGCACATCGGGCCGATAGGTCGTCGGGATGCCGCGCCGCTGCGCCTCGAGCAGCTCGGGATTGTCCTTCCTGATCGCGGCCTCCGTGCTCACCACAAGCGTGGGCCCGCCCTCGAGCAGGTCGAGCGCGGTCGTGTCGTGGCCGACCCGCACCGCAGCGCCGCGGGCCCGCAGATCGAGCAGTACCCGGCTCTCCTTCGCATCCGAGCCGGAGACCTCCGCGCCCCGCGCGATCAGGATCCGTGCGATGCCCGACATGCCTGCCCCGCCGATCCCGATCATGTGGACCCGCCGGAGCTGCTCGGGCAGCTCCGCTCCAATCGATGCCGTCATCCGACCCGTCCTCTCGCAACATCCATGACAATCCGTGCGACCTCGCTGGCCGCTGATCTATGCCCCGCGCCCGCCGCGGCACGTCCCATGCGGGACAACGCGTCCGGATCGGTGAGCAGTGGTATCACCGTATCCAGCACATACTGCTTCGTGAGCTCGGCATCCTTGACGATGATCCCGCCTCCCGCCTCGGCGACGGGGCGGGCGTTGAGCTCCTGCTCCCCATTGCCGTGCGGCAGCGGCACGTACACCGCTGGCAGGCCCACCGCGGACACCTCCGCGACAGTCATGGCCCCGGACCGGCACACCACGGCATCCGCCGCGGCATAGGCAAGATCCATCCGGCTCAAGTACGGCACCGACACGTATCGCGGACCACCGCTGGATTGAGGCATATCAAGGCTGTTCTTCGGCCCATGCGCATGGAGCACGCCGATCCCGGCCGCGGCAAGCTCCGGAGCTGCCGCGGAAATGGCCTCGTTGAGGGAGCGCGCGCCCTGGGAACCACCGAACACCAGCAGCGTGGGCGCATCGGGGTCCAGCCCGAAATGCTCCCGCGCCTGCGCGCGCAGCGCGGCCCGGTCCAGCGAGGTGATCGACGAGCGCACCGGGATGCCCACGATGCGCCCGTTGGGCAGGCCCGAATCGGGGAACGCTGTCAGCACCGCCGCGGCCCGCCGGGCGCCGACCTTGTTGGCCAGGCCAGCGCTCGCGTTGGCCTCATGCACGACGATGGGGATCCTGCGGCGCCGCCGCAGGATGCCTGGCCCGGCCGCGAGGTATGCCGGAAGGGAGACGTATCCGCCGAAACCCACGACAACATGCGCCTCGGCCTGGTCCATCGCTGCGCGGGTCTGCTTGATCGCGCGCCGCACCCGCAGGGGCAGATCGATCATCTGCCGGGACGGCTTTCGCGGCAAGGGCACCGGAGGGATCAGGACGAGTGGATAGCCGCGCTGCGGCACCAGCGTTGTCTCGAGCCCCCGCGCGGTCCCGAGCGCGGTGATGCGGATGCCCGGATCGAGCTCGCGGAGAGCGTCAGCCACGGCCATGGCGGGCTCGATGTGCCCCGCGGTACCACCGCCGGCGAGCACGACCGAGAGCGTGGGCTTGCCTGTTCCGTTCACTGCGCTGATTCCTCCTCGACATCGATCACTGTTCCGCCACTAGCCGCGCGCGCGCCGCCTGCGCGGCGGTTCCCCGTAGGGGTCGATGGGGCCGTGCGGAGTCCTCCCGCCGCCGGGGTAGCGGCGTCCCTGGGGATTGCCGCTCCGCGGCACGACGGGCGCATGCCGGTAGTCAGTAGGCAGGTAGTCCCGGGGCGGGTAATCCCTGGGCAGGTAATCCCGGTGAAGATGGTCCTGGTACCGGGCTGCCCGGGCTGCTCCCCCGCGCCCGGTGGCAGGTCCTGGCTGGCGAGCACCACGGTAGGGTCCGGCGGCCGGTGGCCCCGGCTCCCACGGGGATTCCCACGGGGGGCCGTAATCGCCCGCATAAGGATCGGGGCGGCGCGGCGCGGGCCGCGGCGGGTTGTACTTCTCCGGCAGCGGCAGCCGCAGGAACAGGGGCACCCGGCTCCGCCGCGCGGCCACCTGTGCCGCAGCGATCGCCTCCGGCTCGTGCCGCGCCGCGTTGGCCATGATCCCGAGCATGAACAGCGTCAGCACCGCCGAGGTTCCCCCGGCCGAGATCAGGGGCAGCTGCAGGCCCGTCACGGGGAGCAATCCCACGACATAGCCGAGATTGATGAACGTCTGCCCGATCACCCACACCGTTGAGGTCGCGACGAACAGCCGGAGGAACGGATCCACGGAACGGGCCGCGATGCGCAGTCCCGTGTAGATGAAGAGCCCGAAGATACCGATGACCGCCGCAGCTCCCACGAAGCCGAGCTCCTCGCCGATGATCGCGAAGATGAAGTCATTGTGGGCCTCGGGGAGGAACTTCCACTTGGCTCGGCTCTGCCCCAGGCTGGTCCCGAAGAGCCCGCCGTCAGCGAGGGCGAACTGTGACTGCCGGGCCTGGTAGCTCGCCCCGAGCGGATCATCATCGGCATTGAGGAACGACGTGAGCCGCCGCGTCCGGTATCCCTCCGCGAAAGCCATGACCACCGCGATGGACAGGATGGCACCCACACCGACCACGAAGTACCCCAGCGGCAGCCCCGCGAACCACAGCAGCGCGAGCAGGATGAAGAACAGCACGACCAGCGTGGAGAAGTCAGGCTGCAATGCCACGAGGGTAAAGATGACGAGCGCACCGGGCACCAGCGGGAACAGCATGTCGCGGGAGCTACGGGTTCGCACGGCGCGCTCGCCGAGAAGCACCGCGCCCCACAGCGCGAGCGCGATCTTCGCCATCTCGGAGGGCTGGAACGCGAACCCCGCGAACTGGAACCAGCTGCGCGCGCCATTGACCGTGACACCGATCCCCGGAACGAGGACGAGAGCGAGCATGACCGTGGAGACGACGACGCCGAGGAACGCCATGCGCTTGATGAACCGCACCGGGAAGCGCAGCGCCAGGTAGAAAGCGATCCACCCGACCGTGACGAACATCAGCTGCCGGATGAACATCGAGTACGCCGACCCGGATCGGGTGTACTCGGACACGCTCGACGCGGAGAGCACCATCACGAGGCCCAGGATCGACAGCAGCGCCGAGATGGACAGGATGAGATGGAACGATGCCATCGGGCGGTTCAGCCATGCCCCGAACCTGGCGAAGATTGCACCGATCACGCCTGGCTGGCCAGCGCGCTGCGCGCTCATCAGGACCGCGCCCCCGCGGTGACTGCCTCGGCGAAGCTGCGCCCGCGATGACCGTAGTCGCGGAACATGTCGAGGGAGGCGGCGGCGGGCGCGAGCACGACGGCATCGCCACGCTGGGCGAACGCGCGCGCGGCAGCGACAGCCTGGCGCATCACCGCGTCCGCGACCGCTTCGCCGGCGTCGAGGCCAGGAATCTCGAGCGCGGGGACGGGCGCGCCGCCGGGGTTGATCAGTGTCGCCATCACAAGTCCATCGTGGCCTGCCGCGACCTCGACGACCGGAACCTCGGGGGCGTGTCGCTGTATTGACTCGATGATCGCGGCCCGATCGGCGCCCATCACGATGGCAGCAGCGAGCCGATCCCGGACCACAGGCACGAGCTCCTCGACCGATGCACCCTTGAGCAGGCCGCCAGCGATCCATACCACTCGCTCATAGGTCGTGAGCGATGCCTCCGCGGCATGGGGATTGGTGGCCTTGGAATCGTCGACGTAGCGGACCCCCGCCACGGTGGCGATGATCGCATTGCGGTGCGGCCCGGTCTCGTGCGAGCGCAAGCCCTCGGCGATAGCGCTGGCCCCGATGCCGATAGCGCGGGCGAGCGCAGCCGCAGCAAGCCCATCGAGCAGGCCCGGACGGCCATTGGGGCGCACCTCCGCGGCTGGGAGCAGCACGAGTTCGTCCGCGAACGCGCGATCAACGAGCTCGCCATCCTTGATGCCGATCTCGCCAGCGGCTGGCGCGCCCAGCCGGAACCCCACGATGCGCGCGGCTGTCGCGCGATCCACGAGTTGGCTGGCCACGGGGTCGTCGAGGCCCAGCACGCCGACATCACCGGTGACGGCCTGCAGCTTGGCGACGGTGTAGGCATCCATGCCGCCATGCCAGTCGAGGTGGTCCTCGGCGATGTTGAGGATGACGCCAGCCGTGGGCCGGATCGACGGGGCCCAGTGCAGCTGGAACGAGGAGAGCTCGATGGCGAGGACATCATTGCGCTCGCCGGGCTCGTCACCGATGCCAGCGGCGAGGGCGTCGAGCAGGGGCAATCCGATATTGCCGCAGGCGGTGCTGCGCAGGCCCGCGGCGGTCAGGATCGAGTGGACCATGGTGGTCGTCGTGGTCTTGCCGTTGGTGCCGGTGATGGCCAGCCAGGTCCGGGCGGGGCCAAGGATTCCGGACTGGTCCAGCCGCCAGGCCAGCTCGACATCGCCCCAGACTGGGATGCCGAGCCCAGTGGCACGGTCGAGCAGGGGCGCATCGGGCCGCCAGCCCGGGCTCGTCACTACCAACCGGGCACCGTCGAGCGCCGCGTCCGGAACATCGCCAGGGGTGGCAAGAAGGATGCCGGTGGCGCCGAGCGCGACGGCCGGGTCGAGGGCTTCCTGCCGGGTATCGACGATCCGCACGACCGCGCCGAGGCGCAGCAGGGCACGGACCGTGGCGAGGCCGGAGACGCCTGCTCCCGCGACAGTGACAGCCAGGCCACCGAGCTCACTGATCGAAGGCTCGCTCATGGATCACAGGCCCCCTGATGTCGCGACCCACTCGCCGTAGAACAGGCCGATGCCGAGCGCGCAGGCGATTGCAGTGAGCAGCCAGAACCGGATGATGACGGTGGTCTCGGCCCAGCCGCCGAGCTCGAAGTGGTGATGGAACGGGGCCATGCGGAACACGCGTCGCCCGGTTGTGCGGAACACCGCGATCTGGATGACGACGGACAGGAACTCAGCGACGAAGATCGCGCCGACGATGATCATCAGCAGCGCGGTGCTCGTGGTCAGGGAGACGCCGGCGATGAGGCCGCCAAGCGCGAGGGAGCCGGTGTCGCCCATGAAGATCTTGGCCGGAGCGGCGTTCCACCACAGGAAGCCGATGCACGCGCCACCTGCCGCGGCACAGAGGATCGCGATGTCGAGCGGATCACGCACGTGATAGCAGCCCGCGGTGATCTCGTTCGCGCAGGAGTTGCGGTACTGCCAGAAGGTGATGATCACGTATGCGCCCACCACCATCGCGGTGGTACCGGCGGCGAGGCCGTCGAGGCCATCGGTGAAGTTGACCGCGTTCGACCATGCCGTGACCACGAAGTACACGAAGATGACGAACAGCAGCGCGGACATCGACATCGTCGAGATCTCGCGCACGTACGAGAGGTTGGGGCTCGCGGGAGTGAGCCCCTCCTCGTTGCGGAACCGCAGCAGCAGCACGCCGAAGATCACCGCTGCGGCAAGCTGTCCCACCAGCTTCGAGGTCTTGTTGAGGCCGAGGTTGCGCTGCTTGCGGATCTTGATGTAGTCATCGAGGAATCCGACACCGCCCAGCATCGTGGTGAGGCCGAGCACCACCATGCCCGATGCCGTGGGGCCCTCGCCGTCGAAGCCGATGCCAAACAGGTGCGAGCCGAAGTAGCCCACCCAGATGCCCACCACGATCGCGATGCCACCCATCGAGGGGGTACCGCGCTTGGAGTGGTGCGACTGTGGTCCGTCTACGCGGATCTCCTGGCCAAGGCCCTGCCTCGAGAGGATCCGGATCAGCACCGGGGTGAGCAGGATGGACACCGCGAGGGCCAGCCCGCCCGCGATCAGGATCTGTGTCACTGGAGGTTCTCCGTTCCGTCCGCGGATTCAGTGGCAGGAGCTGCCGGGGCATCGGCGATCAGCGCTTCCGCGACCGTCCACAGGCCCACTGCTTTCGACGCTTTCACCAGGACGATGTCGCCGGGCGCGAGCTCATCCCGCAGAATGGCGAGCGCGGCATCAGCATCATCGACGAGCAGTGATTCGTTGTTCCACGAACCCTCCATGACGGCTCCCTGGTGCATCGCGTGCGAGGGGCGCCCTGTTCCGACCACGAGGAGCCGGTCGATGAGCAGCCGGACTGCTTGCCGCCCGATCCGATCATGCTCGACCACCGACTCATCCCCGAGCTCGCCCATCTCGCCGAGCACGGCCCAGCACCGCTGCCGCTGCTTGCCGCTGCGTCCCATCGTGACCAGGGCCTTCAGCGCGGCCCGCACCGCATCCGGATTGGCGTTGTAGGAATCGTTGATGATGATCACGCCATCCGCGCGCTCAGTGACCTCCATGCGTCGCCCCGATGCGCCCTTGGCGCCAGCGAGGGCGTCCGCGACCTGCTGCAGCGTCGCGCCGCACTCCAGCGCTACGGCGGCCGCGCACAACGCGTTGGTCACGAGGTGCTCGCCGTGGACGGCGAGCCGGACCGGGATCTCCCCGTCCGGCGTGACGAGCTGGAACGTGGCGCGCGCCTGATCATCGAGGGTGAGGTCAACGGCCCGCACGTGTGACTGCTCCGACTGCCCCACGAGCACGACCCGGGCCGAGGTCCGCTCGGCCATCGCGGCAACGAGCGGATCGTCCGCGTTGAGGATCGCGACGCCGCCCTGATCAGCCGGCGGCAGCGATTCGGGGAGCTCGCCCTTTGTCCGGGCGATCATCTCGCGGCTGCCGAACTCGCCGAGATGGGCGGTGCCGACATTGAGCACCACGCCGATCCGGGGCGGGGCCGTCTCCGCGAGCGCCGCGATGTGGCCCGGGCCCCGGGCCGACATCTCCAGCACGAGGAAGTCAGTGTCCCCGGTAGCTCGCAGCGCCGTCCAGGGGTGGCCGATCTCGTTGTTGAACGATCCAGGCGGCGCGATGACGGAACCCAGCGGCGCCAGCGTCGCCGCGATCAAGTCCTTGGTCGAGGTCTTTCCTGCTGAGCCGGTCACCCCCACCACCGTGAGGCCGTGGTCGTGGGCGAGGGCGTCCACGCTGGCCCGGGCGAGCCGCGCGAAGGCCGCGAGCACCGCGGCGCCCGACCCATCGGTGTCATGCTCGAGCGCCATGGCCGTGCCAGCCCATTCCCCGCCCTGCTGCCCGGTGCTCGGCGGAGCCACGATGGCAGGCACCCCGACCGGGCGCGCCGCGAGCACCGCGACCGCCCCAGCCTCGACAGCACGCCCAGCGAACTCGTGCCCGTCGACAGCCGCTCCAGGCAGCGCTAGGAAGAGATCGCCCTGCTCGACCTTGCGGGAATCGAACTCCACGGCACCGGTGACCTCCACCGAGTCGTCCGGCACGTCGTGCAGCTCGCCGCCGACGACCTCGGCGATCCGCCGCAACGTCATCGGGATCATCGCACGCCCTCGCTCGTCGTGGCAGCGAGGATCTCATCGATCGCCCCGGCTAGTTCCACCCTGTCATCGAACGGCTGCTTCACGCCCTTCACTTCCTGTCCCGATTCGTGGCCCTTGCCCGCGACGACTACGACGTCATCGCCCACGCCATGCGCGTGGATCCACCGCACGGCCTCCACGATGGCCGCGCGCCGATCACCTGTCTCCGCGATGGTGGCGCGCTCCGCCTCCGCTACCTGCAGCGCCCCAGCGACCACCTCGGCCCGGATGGCTGCCGGATCCTCATCACGGGGATTGTCATCGGTCACCACCAGCAGGTCGCTGCCGCGAGCCGCCGCTGCCCCCATCGGCGCTCGCTTGCCGGTGTCCCGGTTGCCACCAGCGCCCAGCACCAGGACGATCTTGCCACGCGCCTGTCCGCGCAGCGTCGCGAGAACCGCCTCCACGGCGCCTGGCTTGTGGGCGTAGTCAACGACCGCGAGGAACGGCTGGCCCCGGTCGACCCGCTCCATGCGGCCCGGCACCTGCACCTCGCCCAGCCCAGCGGCCGCGGCGGCGGGATCCACGCCAGCCGCATCGAGCAGCGCGAGCGCCAGCAACGCATTGGCGATGTTGTAGCGGCCCGGCAACAGGATCGTGACGGGATACTGCGCGCCGGCAGCGGTCTCGGCGAGGAAGGACTGCACCCCCACGCCCGTCACCTCCGGGGCGCGCGCCACCCAGCTGGCGAGGTGTCCATCGGCCGATACGGTGGTCACCTCACCGGTAGCGCGATCGGTCATGCGGCTGCCCCAGTGATCGTCGACGCAGATCACCGCGCGTTCCGCAGCCGGGCGCGACCGGCCGTCGAAGAGCTGCGCCTTGGCACCGAAGTAGTCGTCGAGGTCCTTGTGGAAATCGAGATGATCCTGGGAGAGGTTGGTGAAGCCGCCGACCGCGAACCGGCAGCCGTCCACGCGCCCGAGCGCGAGGGCATGGCTGGATACCTCCATCACGACGTGGGAGATGCCGCGCTCGACCATCACGGCGAGCAATGCCTGCAACTGGGGTGCCTCTGGGGTAGTGAGCGCGCTGGCGATGGGTTCCCCGGCGATGCGCGTCTCGACGGTCCCGATCAGCCCGGCCTTGTGCCCGGCCGCGGCGAGACCGCCCTCGACGAGGTACGCGGTGGTTGTCTTGCCCGAGGTGCCGGTGATGCCGATGAGGGTGAGGTGGTCCGACGGATTGCCATAGATCCGCGCGGCCACCGCGCCCAGTACCGAGCGGGGAGCCTCGTGGAGCAGTAGCGGAACCTGCACGCCGGCCTGCTTGATCAGCTCCGCGCCTGCGGCATCGGTGAGCACCGCGATGGCCCCGTGCTCGACAGCCTGGTCAACGAATGCGGCTCCGTGCGCCCGCGCGCCGGGCAGCGCTGCGAACAGGTCCCCGGGTCGAATGTCTTGCGCTCGCAGCTCCACTCCGGCCACGTTGAGGGCCGAGTCGAGGTCCGGGTCGAGGTCCGGGTCGAGGTCGTCACGAGGACGTCCCGCATTGTCATCGATCGTGGCGCCCGCGAGGCTGGCTAGCTCGGCAAGAGGAACGGGGGCGAGGGTAGTGGGGCGCGGGGTCCTCGCGTGCTGTCCGTGGGCCACGTGCCCGCTCCTCTCGATCCGCTGCGTCGTGCTGTCCTGGCAAGGTCCGGGCGCGTGCCCGGCATTGCGAAACGTTACCGTCCCGCCCAGCGCCACACACGGCGCCCGGGGGAATCGTCCCGTTGTCCCTCGCTCGGGCTGCTCACAAGCCTGGCGCGCTGGTGTCGATGACCAGGCGGGGCGCCTCGGGCGAGAGCGGCACGTTGTCGCGCTGGAGCAGCCAGGACGCGACCGTGCTGAACAGCGGAGCCGCCGAGGTGCCGCCACCGCCATCGACGCCCCGGACTGGCGCGTCGAGCATGATCGAGATCACGTAGCGGGGATCATCGGCGGGGGCCATGCCGGCAAAGGTGATCCAGTGCAGCGAATCGGAGTAGCAACTGCAATCGGGATCCACCTGCTGGGCGGTGCCCGTCTTGCCCGAGATCTGGTATCCCGGCACGGCGGCGGATGCTCCCGTTCCCTGCTGGTACCCCATGGGATCGGACTGGACGACGCTGCGGAACATGTCCCGCACGATCCGGGCGGTCTCCGGGCTCACTACCTGGACAGGCTCGGGCGGCGTCGGTTCGGTGCGGTTGCCCGATGGATCAACGACCGCGTTGATGATCCGCGGCGGGATGCGCACGCCGTCGTTGGCGATGGCCTGGTAGATGCCGGACATCTGCAGCAGGGTCATGGACATGCCTTGCCCGATTGGCATGTTGGCGAAGGTGCCGCCGCCCCAGGTGTCGAGGGGCGGGACCATGCCGGTGCTCTCTCCAGGCAGTTCGATGCCGGTGGGCAGGCCCACGCCGAATCGCCACAGCATCTCCGCGAACCGTTCCTCGCCGATCCGCTTGGCCAGCATCAGGGTGCCCACGTTGGATGACTTGCCGAAGATGCCCGTCGTCGTGAAAGGGACTACACCATGCTTCCACGCATCCTTGACGGTGACCCCAGCCATATCGATCTCGCCATCGACCTGCAGGACCTCGTCGGGCGAGGTGAGATCGTCCTCTATGGCCGCGGCAGCCGTCACGATCTTCGCGACCGAGCCTGGCTCGAAGGGCGTGCTCACCGCGGGGTTGCCCAGCACCGAGACCTGGTTCTCCGGGGAGGCGAGTCCTAGCGCTGGGTTGAACGTATCGTCATTTGCGATCGCGATGACCTCGCCAGTGGCCGCGTCCTGCACCAGGATCGAACCAGCGCGCGCGCCGGAAAGGTCCACCGCCATCTCGATCTGTTGCTGCACGAAGAACTGCACGTCATTGTCAAGGGTCAGCTCGATCGTCACGCCATCCTCGGCCGGGACGACATCGCGCGTGCTGCCAGGAATGACGGCGCCATCCTCGCTGCGGTCGTAGGTGCGCGAGCCATTGCGCCCGGCGAGCTGAGCATCCATGGATCGCTCGAGACCGAGCAGCCCGTGGCCGTCCCAGCCGGTCGAGCCGACAACGTTGGCGGCGAGCGCTCCACCCGGGTACTGGCGGATATCCTGCCGCTCGGCACCTACCTCCGGGAACTCCTCCCTGATGTCGGTGGCGACGGCCGGATCGACGTTGCGCGCGAGGTAGACGAAGGTGGTGTCGCTGAAGAGCTGGCGGCGCAGCGTCCGCTCGGTGACACGCTCGTCGAGCGCCTTCGACACGCCACGTGCGATCTCCCGCAGCCGCGCGTCCGGATCAGGCGCCTCGGGGTCGGTCTCCTGCTGCTGCTCGAGCTGCTCGCGGATGCGTTGCGGCTGGAAGGTCAGCGCGCGCGCCTGGGTGGTGAACGACAGCATGGCGCCATCGCGATCCGTGATAGCGCCTCGTTTTGCTGGATCGATCAGCGACACCGTTCGCTGCAGCGCGGCCTGCTCGGACAGCCTGCTCGCCGAGATTCCCTGCACATTGATCAGTTGCACGATGATCAGGCCCAGCGCCATGGACATGGCAAGTCCGGCTATGCGGTAGCGCGGGCCTGCGGTGGTGGCGCGAGCGGTAGCGCGCCTAGGGCGCTTCGTTCGCGGACGTTGTGCTTGTGGACGGCCAGTCGTCACGGTTGCTCTGCGCTGTTCTCCGGTGTTGGGTTCACTGCGTTCGTGGGGCCGTCCGGCCCGGGAACGACGGGGCTCAGCGTCTCCACGGGCACGCCGTCGAGGCCAAGCGCTGGAAGCTGCCCGGGCGTTGGCAGCTCATCGACGGGAATCGGCACCATTACCTCGAGCTCGCGCTCCGCCGAGCCCGACCGAGGACCAGTCTCGGACGGATTCGCGGGCTCGATATTGAATGGTGGCAGGGGCGAGCCCGAAGCGGCAGTAGGCTCGCCGTGGAGGGTCACGCTTCCGTCCGCGGCAACGGTCAGGTACGCCGGCGCGGGCGCGGGGATCATGCCCAGCTCCCCTGCCGCTTGAGCGAGCGCGGGGGCGGAGCGACCGAGCGCGACATCGCGAAAGAGCGCCTCCCTCGTCTCGGAGAGCTTCTTGGTCTCGAGCTTCTGCTCAGAGATCTGGTACGCCTGCTGCGCCGCTTGGGTGGACAGGAGCAAGGTGAGCGCGAGCCCAGCGACCAGCATCGCGATGATCAGTGCGACGAAGGGGATGCGGCTGGCCTGGCTCCGCACGACGTTCGCGATCTGGGCCCGCGATGCCCCTGCCGATCCGCCATCCCGGCTGGAACGGCGCTCGTAGGCTCGCCGCGCGGCCGGCGAGAGCCCCGATCCTGGACCGGACCTGTTGCCGCGCCTCGTGATGTCCTTGCGCTTGCGCGGCGGGGTGAAGGTGGTCATGCTTCTCTCCTTGCGATCCGTTCAGCGGCCCGGAGCCTCACGGGCACCGCTCGAGGATTGGATGCGGCTTCCGCCTCGCTCGCTCGCTCCGCGCCGCGCGTGAGGAGCCGGAACTCGGGTCCCGCGCCCGGTAGCTCGACGGGCAGGCCGGGTGGGGTCCGGGAGGCGCACCGCTCGGCGAGCGCCCGCTTGACGATGCGATCCTCGAGCGAGTGGTAGGACATGATGGCGATGCGGCCGCCGATGCGGAGCGAGTCAAGCGCGGGCCCGAGCACCCCGTGCAAGGCGTCGAGCTCACCATTGACCTCGATCCGCAGGGCCTGGAAAGTGCGTTTCGCGGGGTGCCCGCCGGTTCGCCGCGTGGCCGCGGGTATCGCCCGGTAAAGGAGCTCTACGAGCGGACCGCTGGTGGTGAACGGTTCCTGCGCGCGCTGCTTGACGATCTCTCCGGCGATCCGTCTCGCGAACCGCTCCTCGCCATACATCGAGAGGACCCGGGCGATGTCGGCGGCGCTATAGGTATTGACCACATCCGCGGCCGTCAGCTCCGACGTCGTATCCATGCGCATGTCGAGCGGCGCGTCCGTCGAGTAGGAGAAGCCCCGATCCTGCTCATCGAGCTGCATCGAGGAGACGCCGAGGTCCAGAAGGACCCCTGATACCGCGGAACCCGCGATCCCTGCTTGCTGCAAGGCGTCGTCGATGTCGTCGAAACGGGTATGGACCAGATGGACGCGGTCCTGGAACGGGCGCAGCCGCTCGCCAGCGAGCCGCAGCGCGTTCGTGTCGCGGTCGAGGCCCACGAGCACGAGCTCCGGGTACTCCACGAGGAAGCGCTCCGCATGGCCAGCCAGCCCGAGCGTTCCATCGACCAGCACCGAGCCAGGGGAATCGATCGCGGGGCCGAGCAGCTCGACCGCCCGGTCCGCCATGACCGGGAGGTGACGCTCGGCGGTCTCGCGATGATGCTCGGGCATCGGCTCGCTCATGCACGCTCCTACACGAATATCGGCTGGGGTATCGCTGAAGGCTCGGGGCATAACGTGGTCGTTCACGACTGCGGCCGGACTACGCCTGCATCGTGTGCGGCGTGGTCCCCATCCGGTAAGGGCACCTGGCGTTGGGGAAGTACGTCAGGGGCCTAACCGGATAGAGGCCACGCCGCACCTGGCTGGTCGTTATCCGCTCATGTGCCGACAGGGGCATCAATCACTGCAATCGCTACAGAATTTCCTTCAACACCTCGTCCGCTGCTGTCGAGTAGCCCTCCTCGTTGTCCGAGAGGTAGCTGTCCCATGCGGTGGAGTCCCAGATCTCGATGAAATCGACGGATCCCACCACCACGCATTCCTTCTGCAGGCCAGCCCATTGCCGGTGTGCCGACGAGATGCTGATCCGCCCCTGCGCGTCAAGGTGCTGCTCGTCCGCTCCCGCGGCCAGGCCGCGGATGAACGCGCGCGCGCTCGGGTCACTCCTCGACATCGCGGAAGCCTTGCGCGCGAGCTCCAGGAACTCGGCACGCGGGTAGACAGAAAGACTGTGATCCTGGCCCTTGGCCACCATCACCCCTCCTGCCAGTAGTTCCCGGAACCGAGCCGGAAGCGTCAGTCGTCCCTTGTCATCAAGCTTGGGCGTGTACGTGCCGAAGAACACGTCGTCGACACCTCCTCAACACGCAAGCCCAGGTGATTCACCCTCGTGTTCCACCGGCCACCACGTTACCCCACTTTCCCCCACCTGCAATCAATTACAGACGTGTTGCCAACGAAAACGCGGGGATATCCTCAGCTAGCGCGCCCGACGCATGGTGGGGGGCTTTGGCCTGCCGCGACTCTCGACCCCAGGGCACTGGTGGGCTGCGGCGCTCCGGCGTGCAGGTCGGCATTGCTCCAGAGTGCGAAAGAGTGCGAAAAACGACAGTTCCGGGGCCGAAGCCTGACGCTTCTCGCACGCTCACGCCCTCGATGCACGCGCTACGCCCTCCGCGCCCTCAAGGCTCGCGCCCTGGAGCCTCATCCGGCGCGGGACGTGGGTGGAAGTGGGGGAAGCGCTGCCGATCGCACGACACAACAAAGCCGGGCCCAGCTGCAAGAGCTGGACCCGGAACGAGAGTGATGTTGGAGCAAGCGCAGAGGCCTACTCCTCGAAGCGCTTGCGGAAGCGTTCTTCCATTCGCTCGGAGAAGCTGCCCGACGTCCGCTTCGGTGGCTTCTTCCCCGTCTTCCCGGTCTTGCCGGGTGGCTGCGTGGGTGCGTCCGGCTTGTCGCCAGCGCTCGCACTGCCGGAATCATGCTTGCCGAGCAGTGCCCACACCCCCGTACCAAACATCACGAGGAAGCCGAGGAAGCTGACGGCTGGGAATCCTCCTACCATCAGCACCGGGAGGGCGAGCCCGGCAATAAGCAGGACAAGACCCACGGCGAACAGCGCGATGAACTGCATGCGCCGCCGCGTCGACGGGCCTCGTGTTCCCGCAGAGCGCACTTGGGAGGCAAACTTCGGATCCTCCGCGTAGAGCGCGCTCTCGATCTGCTCGAGCATTCGCTGCTCGTGCTCGGAGAGTGGCACGGTCCCTCCCCCGCACTTGATGGTGAAAGCCGCACCGGTGGTGGCGGCGGGCTCCTGATTCGGACAAGAACTTACCACTATGATAAGGCGTGGCGCCGCCACTTACCACACGGATGATCTGTGCGATTTGTCGCACCCTCGAGAAATCCACCGTGCGACCGGCGCGCAGCCCCTCGAGCGCCCTGCGATCCGGGCTCATCACGCGCTGCGCGCCACATCGACATGGCGATGAACCGCATCGACGAACTCGCCGGCGAGCACGAACAGCGCATCGGCCTCCGACGCCGTGACGGGTCGCGCGCTACCGGCATCGACAATGGCGCGGCGCGTCGAGTAGGGCGCGATCCGCGCGACCCAGCCCTCCCACGGTTCACCTTCCGCAGCGAGCATCGCCCAGGCGCTCGCTGGGCGCCGCCTCCTGCTGCGCGGGACGCTGAGCATGATCACCGCGCCCGCAGCACGCAGCGCGGCGAGGTACGAGGCGCGGAACCGCTCCTCCGGGTGCTCGGCGAGCCCCGCCTCGGCGCAGAACGCATCAGCCCTCCTCAGCATCGACTGTGCCTGCGCGCTCGCGGGCGCCGGGCCTCCCGGGCCCGTGCACGACAACCTACGACGGGTTTCCGGACGCATCCGCCAACCTCCTTCCCGCCGGGCAACCCGGCACGCGGCGATCGCGAAGCCCGCCAAGCAGCCAGTAGGATCAACCGAGAGCCTGGGGCCAACGGTCGAGCCGTGATCCGGCAGGACGAGCCGCGGCATCGAACCCATGTTCGATAGAACTACGATAACGCGCAGGCCTGACACTTTTCCCTGTCCATGACCCGCCTCCCGAGGATCGCTACCGCAGTGCAGCAGCCGTACGTCGCCGATCTCACCCCGGCACAGATGCGCGACCGCCTCCACGAGGCGCTCACGATCTATGTCCAGGCCATGGGATACCCCGCATCCGTCGCTCGGCGGCGAGCCCCGATGTGGGCCGAGCATGCCCTGCGACCCGGCTGGCGAGCGGCCGCTGTCCTCGCGCCGCCCCGCGCGCACGACCGCCCTGCCCACGCGGCACTGCCCCAGGCCGACCTCCACGGCACGCTCCTCGGCATCGCATACGGCTACACGGGAGCCAGCCAGCAATGGTGGTACGAGCAGGTCCGCCGCGGCCTCACCCGGACGCACGGAAGCGCGGCGGCCGCGCAGCTCCTCCAGGACTACTTCGAGCTCACCGAGCTGCATATCCACCCCTCGGCCCAGGGAAACGGGCTGGGCGATGCGCTGCTCGGCCAGCTCCTCGCCGGATGCCCCGCATCCCGGGTGCTTCTCTCCACTCCCGAGGTGGTGGGCGAGTCCAATCGCGCGTGGCGGCTCTACCGGCGGCGCGGCTTCGAGGATGTCCTCCGCGACTTCCGGTTCGACGGGGACCCCCGCGCCTTCGCCGTGCTGGGGCGCGCCCTGCCGCTCGCGACGACCACCGCATAGGCTCGGGCATCGTGAGCGACGCCATCATCATCGGATCCGGCCACAATGCGCTGACCAGCGCCTGCTACCTGGCGCGGGCCGGGTGGACGACCACGGTCCTCGAGCGCGATACCGTCATCGGCGGCGCCGTATCGACAGTCGAGCGCTTCCCCGGCCATCGTGTCGATCGCGGCTCCTCCGCGCACCTGATGATCCGCCACAGCGGCATTATCGAGGACCTCGGGCTGTCCCGGCACGGGCTGCGCTACCTCGAGTGCGACCCCTGGGCCTTCGCGCCCGCCGAGCCCGGCACCGGGGAGCCGGGCATCGTGTTCCACCAGGACCTCGACGCCACCTGCGAGTCGATCCACCGTGCCTGCGGCCCCCGGGACGCGCGCGCGTACCGGAGCTTCGTCCATGACTGGGCGCCGCGCAGCCAGAAAGTGATGCGCGCGTTCGCGCGGCCACCGGCACCCGCCTCCCTGATCAGGTCGTTCTGGGGCCTGGACACTGATGGCGACCCTGCTCAGCTCTCCCGTGAGTTCCTCGCCAGCGGTGATGCGCTCCTCGACTACTACTTCGACAGCGAGCGGCTCAAGGCGGCGCTCGCCTGGTTCGGCGCCCAGTCCGGGCCGCCTGTCTCCGAGCCGGGCACTGCCCCGATGGTGGGATTCGCGGCGCTCATGCATGCCCTGCCCCCGGGGCGCCCCGTGGGTGGCAGCGGCGCGCTCACCGAGGCTCTGGCAGCGCGCCTGAGCGAGGATGGCGGGCGCATCCTCCTCGGCGATGCCGTCGATTGCGTGGAGCGCGACGGCAGTGAATGGATCGTCACGACCACTTCAGGCAAGCAGCATCGCGCCGCCACCGTCATCGCTGGCTGCCACGTGCTCACCACTCTCGATATGCTTGCCCGCGGCGGATACGATGCGCGACGGATCGAGACCTGGCGGCGCCGCATCCGGGTGGGTCCAGGGCTCGGAATGGCGGTGCGGCTGCGCTCCTCGGCGCTGCCCTCGTACCCCTCCGCGGGACCGGACGGCGACTCCGTGCTCGCCGGCCTGCAGCTCCTCGCCACCGATCGATCCCACCTGCGGCGCGCCCATGGCGCGATGCTTGCCGGGGACCGCGCCGAGCGACCCGTCGCGCTCGCGATGGCCTTCAGCGCGATCGATCCCACGCTTGCTCCGCCCGGCGAGCACCAGCTCACGCTGTGGTCCCAGTGGCAGCCCTACACGCTGCGGGACCACGACTGGGATGACGTCGCCGACCAGGAGTGCGACCGGATCATCGCCGAGCTCGAGCGCTACGCCCCCGGGCTCTCCGCGCAGCTCCTTGACCGCTACGTCCAGACACCCAAGTCACTGGCCACCGAGCTCGGCCTCCTCGGCGGCAATGTCATGCACGTGGAGATGGGGCTTGACCAGATGATGCTGTGGCGCCCTGTGCCGCAGCTCGCGCAGCATCGGGTCCCGGCCGCGCCGGGCTTCTACCTCACCGGGGCCTCGACCCATCCCGGCGGCGGCGTCTCCGGTTTCAGCGGGCGTAGCGCCGCACGGCTTGCTCTGCGCGATGCACGCTTCGGGAACCTGCGGCACCGCGTCGCGTGGCCACGATGACATCCTCCCGTCCGCGCGGGTCCTGGCTCGCGTGCATGGCGGTCCTGCTGTCGCTCGCGGCGATCCTGGCCCAGATCGTTTTCCCCCTGGCCGAGGGCACTCTCGCCGATACGGTGACCGCGCTCGTGGTGATCCTCCTGGCGGTCGCCGCGCTCGTGCACGCCCTCGCCTCCCGCGGCACTGCATTCGCGCTCACGCTGCTAGTCGGCGCGGCTGGTGGTGGCCTCGCCGCGGAGGCGATCGGTGTGGCGACGGGCTTCCCGTTCGGTTGCTACGAGTACGCCCTTGACCGGCTTGGCCCCGCCATCGCCGACGTCCCGGTGATCGTCCCGCTGGCCTGGGTGGGCGGGAGCTATCCGGCCTGGTGCGCGGCCTCGGCCGTGGCGTCCCTGCTGCCCCGTGGCCGCCAGTGGATACGGGTGCCCCTCACGGGAGCCACCATTGTCGCGTGGGACCTGTACCTCGATCCGCAAATGGTCACGGCCGGCTACTGGTCCTGGTGCGCGCAAGGCCCCACCCTGCCAGGCTTCCCTATTCCTCTGTCGAACTATGCGGGCTGGGCACTGGTCGCGCTATGCATCGCCACGCTTCTCGCTTTCGCCGACCCGGTTCCCGCGTCCTCGCCGCGGACCCAGATGCGACGGGACGCTGCACCCCTGGCATTGTTCATCTGGACGTGGCTGGGATCCGCCGTCGCGCACCTGGTGTTCCTTCCTGACCTGCGCCTTTCGGCCGTCTATGGGTTCGTTGGCATGGCGATCACGGGCGTTCCGCTGCTCCTGGCCGCTCGTCGCATCCGGCCCTGGAGATCACGGATGCATGGCAAACCCCGCCACCCTCGCGCACGAGGCGCGAACGACCTGGCACGATAGCCCTGTGTCTCAAACCGCATTGCCTCGGCGCGCGCGCACCGTCATCGCCACGTTGTTGCTCGCCACGTTCGCCACGCTCCTCGCCGGATGCCTGCGCGCTGACATCGACGTCAGCATCAGCAGCGATGATCGCGTGTCAGGACGAATGATCGTTGCCCAGCGCGCTTCGGGCGATGACTCCACGGGACCACAGCTACGGATCCAGGATTCCCTGCGCATCCGCGCCAGGGTCCAGCCGTGGGCCGACGAGGGCTTCGTGGGCAGCGAGCTCATCTTCAATGACCTCAGCTTCGCCGATTTCCGGCAGCTCGCCCTGACCAGCAGCGATGTCCCCGGCAGCTTTGATGTCCGACTGGTCCGCAACGGCTCGGACGTGACCCTCACCGGGCGCGCTGACCTGCGGAACATCGGTGAGGGCGCGGAGGTTCGCATCTCGGTGACCTTCCCGTCCTCGGTGGAATCCACCAATGGCGATCAGACCAGCAATCGATCAGTCACCTGGACTCCCGCGGCCGGACAGCTATCGACTTTCCGCGCCGAGACGAGCTACACCGACCCGAACACCCGCAGCTTCGCTGGCTGGGCGGGCTTCGTGATCGGGGGCAGCGTCGCCGCCGCGGTCGTCGTGGGCGCGCTCGCGTGGTTCAGCCGGAACCGGTCCCCCAAGCCTGGTGACCTCGTTCACTGACGTGCCGCCCCAGCGATGGCTAGCAACGATCGGTGCTTGCACCGCGGGCGTGCTCCTCGCGATGACCGTGCACAATACGGTTGCCGCGCCCCGGGCGCACCGAGGCGGGACATCTCGGCGCGACGTCACGGTATGCATCCCGGCACGGAACGAGGTCCACACGCTTCCCGCGCTCATCAGCGACCTCCGCCGGCAGGACACGGACCACCACGTGCGCGTGCTCATCCTTGACGACGCATCGACGGATGGCACGGCCGCGGCCGCTTCCGAGGCAATTGGCGGCGATCCGCGATTCGAGGTGCGCGCGAGCGACGCGGAGCCACCCCCGGGGTGGGTCGGCAAGCAGTGGGCCTGCCAGCGCCTTGCTGACCACGCGGCAGGCGGCCAGTCCGCGAGCGCGCGGACCGGGATCCTTGTCTTCCTCGATGCCGATGTCCGCGTCTCCCCGGTGGCGCTCGACGCGGCAGTGCATGCGCTCGATTCCTCCACGGCCGACCTGGTGAGCATCTGGCCGCACCAGGAGACTGGCACCGTTGCCGAGCACCTGATCCAGCCACTGCTCGCCTGGTCCTGGCTGGCTACCGCTCCGGTGCGGCTGGCCAACAGGAGCCTCCGTCCCTCGCTCGCTGTCGCGTGCGGCCAGTTCCTCGCCACTAGCACCAGCACCTATCAAGCGGTCGGTGGCCACGCGAGCATTCGCGGCTCCCTCGTCGACGACCTCGATCTCGCTCGCGAGTACCGCCGGCATGGCCGCCAGACTGCTGTCGTGCTGGGCAGGCAGGTCGCGAGCTGCCGCATGTACTCCAGCGCTGCCACGCTGCGCGCGGGCCACGGCCGGTGGCTGGGCCATGCCTTTGGTGGGCCGGTGAGCACCGCCATGGTCCTCACCGGGATCGCGGTGACCCAGATCCTCCCCGTGCTGCTCGTCCGTGCCCGCGATCCGCGCACGCGCGCGCTCGCCCGCGCCGGATACGCATCCCTGGTTGCCTCCCGGCTCCTGGCTAGCCAGGTGGAGCGAGGAGGCACTCCGCGACGTGCCCGGATCGCGAGCGCCCTCGCCCATCCCGCCGGTGCTGCTGGGGTGATCGCGCTGGTCCTGGACTCCCGGGCGCGGCACCGGCGCGGCGAGGCTACATGGCGATCGCGCCCGCTGCCGCGCCCGTGATCGCCTAGGCCGGCACTGCCGCCATGCCGAGGTTCGAGAGGACCTCCCGGGTGGCCTTGGCGAAGTTGAGGGTGCAGAAATGCAGGCAGGGGACCTCTTCGGCGATCAGCCGCTCGCACATCGTGGTGGCGAGCTCCATGCCGACCTTGCGAACCTCGGCCTTGTCCTCCTCCGGCCCGTTGCCGGCGGCGCGGGCGAGCCGTTCCTCGATGTGGGCGGGGATCTGGGAGCCGGAGAGCTCCACGATCTTGCGCACCTGCCGCAGCGAGGTGATCGGCATGATGCCGGGGATGATCGGCTTCTCGCCCTGGACGGGATCGGCCGCGACTACCCGATCCCGCAAGCGCAGGTAGTCGTCCACCTCGAAGAACATCTGGGTGATCGAGTACTCGGCGCCCGCGCGGAGCTTCCCCAGGAGGAACCGCGTGTCCTCCTCGAGCGACGCGGCACGGTAGTGCCCCTCGGGGAAGGACGCCACCCCGACGTGGAAGTCACCGAGCTCGCGGATGAGCCGCACCAGTTCCTCGGCGTACTCCAGGCCCTGCGGGTGCTTCACCCAGTTTCCCAGCGGATCGCCCGGCGGGTCCCCGCGCAGCGCGAGCAGGTTGACGATCCCGCGGTCGGCGTAGGACCCCACGAGCCCGCGCAGCTCGTCGAGGCTGTGGTTCACGGCGGTCAAGTGGGCTACCGGCAGCAAGGTTGTCTCCTGCGCCAGCTGCCCTGCGATGCGCACGGTGCGGTCGCGGGTCGATCCGCCCGCGCCGTAGGTCATCGAGACAAAAGCCGGGTGCATCTGCTCGAAGGTGCGCACCGCGCGCCACAAGCGCTGCTCCTCCAGCTCGTTGCGGGGCGGATAGAACTCCACCGAGAACGGCGTTCCGCCACGATGCTCGCGGATGCGCTCGACGATCGATGGTGTCCTGCTTGTTCGCTCTGTCGACTGACTTGCCCTGATTGCCACACACACAGCATACGGATTCAGCCGCGGGAGGGCCGTGACGGAGCGCACCGGCCGCGCTCCCAGTGCCAGGCCGCTGCCAGGCCGCTGCCATGTCGCCGATCCTCGTGCTGGTCGCTACTCTGGTGCGCGGGCGAGCCCGACAACGACAGGAGCCAGCGCTGAGCACACGACGAGACGTACTCACGGCGCGCGATCTGCCCCCGCTAGTGACCGGCGCGCTGGAGGCTTTCTTCGCATCCCGCAGGCCCCTGGTCGAGCCGATCGGGCCGGAGTATGCCGCAGCAATGGCACGGCTCGAGGCCTTCGTGCTCAGCGGCGGAAAGCGGGTGCGCCCGATGTTCGCGTGGCTGGGCTGGACCGCGGCAGGCGGCGACCCCACCGGGCCCGATGCCGAGCAGATGGTTTCCGCGTGCGCGGCACTGGAGCTCGTGCAGGCGTGCGCGTTGATCCACGACGACATCATCGACAATTCCGATACCCGCCGCGGGCGTCCCACGGTGCATGTCGAGTTCGCTGCGGATCACGCCGGGAACGGATGGTCAGGCAGCGCCGATCGCTTCGGCATGGCTGCTGGCATCATCACTGGTGACCTTGCTCTCGCCTGGGCCGACGATATGTTCTCCGGCTCGGGCCTGCCCGGCCCGGCGCTCGCGCGCGCGCGGCCGGTGTGGGCCGCCATGCGCACCGAGGTGCTCGGCGGGCAGCTGCTCGATATCGTCGCGGAGGCATCCGGTGACGGTCGGCGCGGCACCGCCGAGCGGATCAACCGGTTCAAGACCGCCGCGTACACGGTGGAGCGGCCCCTTCACCTCGGTGCCGAGATCGCTGGTTCCGATGCCCGGCTCATCGAGGACCTGCGCGCGTTCGGCGCCGCGATCGGTGTGGCGTTCCAGCTGCGCGACGACCTGCTCGGTGTTTTCGGCGATCCCGCGGTGACCGGCAAGCCCTCCGGCGACGACCTCATCGAGGGCAAGCGCACCGAACTGATCTCCCGCGCCCTCGACCACGGCGATCAGCACGATCCCGCAGCAGCAAGCAGGCTTCGTGGCTTTCTCGGGCGCCAGCTCGCTGCAGACGGGGTCAACGAGGCCCGCGCCATCCTGCACCAGCTCGGGGCAGTGCGCGCCATCGAGGAACGCATCGCCTCGCTCACCGATCGGGCGCTCGCGATCCTCGAGACCTCCAGCATGGCCCCCGGGCCGAAGCGGCAGCTGCAGGAGATGGCACTCTCCGTGACCCGCCGCGACCACTGATCCATCCGAAGTAAGCCCGAGGAGCATCCACGATGCCAGCACGCCACATCCACACCATTGCCCGGCCCGCGAACCGCGTCGTCATCGTCGGTGCCGGCCTGTCCGGGCTGAGCGCGGCGCTGCACCTTCGCGGCACCGGAGCCGACGTCACCATCGTCGAGCGCGCCAGCGCCCCGGGCGGCCGGGTCGGCGCCTACGAGGGCCCTGGCGGCAGCTACCGCATCGACAGCGGCGCCACCGTCCTGACGATGCCCGGGCTCATCGATGAGGCCCTCGCTGCGGTGGGCTCGGACCGCGCGCGCACCGGCTTGGTGATCCGTCAGCTCGCCCCGGCCTATCACGGTCGCTTCGCGGACGGCACGACCATTGATGTGCACAGCGACCCCGAGGCAATGGAGCACGAGGTCAGGCGGGCATGCGGGGCTGCCGAGGCCACTCGCTACCGGGAGCTGCGCGCCTGGCTCGGCGCGATGTTCGACACCGAGTACGACCGGTTCATCGCGGCGAACTTCGACTCCCCGCTCGATCTGGCGAACTCACCGTCCGCCTTCCGCGATATGGCCCGGTTGATCGCGCTGGGTGGCTTCAGCCGGCTCGGCAAGCAAGTAGCCAAGCGGATCGAGGATCCACGCCTGCGGCGCATCTTCACCTTCCAGGCCCTGTACGCCGGAATGCCCCCAGCACGCGCGCTCGGCGTATATGGCGCCATCGCCCATATGGACACCTCGCTCGGCGTGTACTTCCCCGATGGAGGCATGCACCGGATCACCGAGGCGCTCGCCGCCGCCTTGATCGAGGCGGGCGGCAGCATCCACTACAACACGGAGATCACCGGCCTCGAGCACAGTGGCAGCACGATCACGGCCGCCACCACCGCCGAAGGGCACCGCATCCCTGGCGATGCGTTCATCCTCACCGGGGACCTGCCCATCACCGATCAGCTGCTCGCCCGCACGCCCGCGCGCATCCCCCGGAGGGCGACGCGCTGGTCGCCATCGGCGTTCATCCTGCACGGCACGATCCCCCAGTCGGTAACAGGGTTGTGGGATGCCCAGGCCCACCACACGATCGACTTCGGCGATGCGTGGGATTCCACGTTCGAGCAGCTCACCGCGCGCCGCGGCAAGGGAACCGTCATGTCCGACCCCTCGCTGCTGATCACCCGGCCAACGCTCACCAGCCCCGCCATGGTCGCGGACGGCGCGACCGGGCCCCGCGAGCTGCTCTCGGTGCTCGCTCCCGCCCCCAACCTGGTCTCGGCACCACTGGCCTGGGACGCGCTCGAACCGTCCTACCAGGCCGAGCTCCTGGGCACGCTCGAGCGGCGCGGATACAAGGGAATCTCTGAGCACTTCGCCGTCGATCATGTCGATTCGCCACGGACGTGGGCAGCACAGGGCATGGCCGCCGGAACGCCCTTCTCCGCGGCGCATTCGTTCCCGCAGACCGGTCCATTTCGTCGACGCAACCTGGTCCGCGGCGTGGACAACGTCGTCCTTGCTGGATGTGGCACGACGCCCGGCGTGGGGGTTCCCACCACGATGATCTCCGGCCGTCTCGCCGCGCAACGCATCACTGGCGCTCCATGAGCCTGGCGGCGCCTACTGCACGGCTTCGGGATAGGGTCGTTCGATACGATGATCGCGATCCTGGCCACCATGGCCGCCACTGTGGGGAATGATCGACACCGATGAACGCCAAACACCGTGTTTCGCTGCATACGACCGCCGAGGAGCGGCGCATCGGCAGCCTGCGGGAGTTCTTCGGCAGTCTCCAGGGACGCGCCGCGCTCCTGGGCCTGCTCGGCGCTATCGTGCTGGTGATCGGTGGCCTCGGATCGGGAAGCCTGCGCCGCCACGATGCCCTGCTGGAGAACATGCAGCTCGGCTGGCTCCGGTACGGGCACGGCATGGTCATCTCGAGCATCCTGCTGTGGTCCGGGGTCCTGGTGATGATCTGGGCCTGGGTCCGGCTGGGCAGGCTCACCCTTCGCGGTGGCGTCACGCTCGCGGGACTGCGCCTCACGGTGCTCATGTGGACCGTGCCGCTCCTGCTCTCCGTCCCCTTGTTCAGCCGCGATGCCTACTCGTACATCGCCCAGGGGGCGTTGCTGCGCGACGGCTTCAATCCGTACAAGGTGGGGCCGGTCGCCAATCCCGGTGTGATCCTCGACAATGTCTCCACGGTGTGGACCACCACGCCCGCGCCCTATGGCCCGGCGTTCATGCTGACCGCGAAGACCGTCACCATGATCGCTGGGGACAACGTCGTCGCGGGCACCCTGCTCATGAGGGTCGCGATGCTGCCCGGGCTGCTGCTCACCTTGTGGGCGGTGCCACGCCTGGCACGCTACCTCGGTGGCAATCCCGCTGTAGCGATCTGGCTGGCCGTGCTCAATCCACTCGTGCTGATCCACTTGATCGGGGGCGTGCACAACGAGGTACTCATGGTCGGGCTGATGACAGCGGGTCTGGTCCTCGCCCTGCAGCGCCACCATGCCGCGGGAATCGCCGTGGTCACCGTCGGGCTGGCCGTGAAGGCCACCGCGGGGGTCGCGCTGCCCTTCATCGTGTGGATCTGGATGGTGCACCTTCGCGAGGATGCCACCGAGAGCGGCACGACACCCGCGCACCCATTGGTGCTGTTCGCGCGCACCGCGATCCCCGGCGTGGCCGTGTTCGCGATCGTGCTGGCCGCGATCTCCTTCGCGGCACAACTGGGCCTGGGCTGGCTCACCGCGCTCCAGGGCTCGGCCCTGATCGTCAACTGGCTCTCCCTGCCCACGATCCTCGCCCACATCGTCACCTGGTTCACTAGCTTCCCGCTGCTGAGCGTCCTCGATATCACCCGGATGATCTGTGGCGCGGCGATGCTGATCATCCTGATCACCGTGTGGTGGCGCGGCAGGCACACCCAGCGCGACGCCGTGCTCGGACTGCTGCTCGCGCTCCTCGCGATCGTGGTGCTCTCCCCCGCCGCGCTGCCCTGGTACTACTCGTGGCCCATTGCCATCGCCGCGGGCTTCGCCCTGTCCGACCGATCGCTCGTCATACTCACCGGCCTCTCGGTCTGGCTCATGGTGATCTTCCGACCCGATGGGGCCCACGGGATGTACGACCTGGTACATGTGGCCCTCACCTTCGCCGCTGCCTTCATCGCGGCACGCTCCCTCACCGTCGAGGACCCGCTGCGCCTGCGCCAGCTCGTGCGTGGCAAGCCCAAGCAGGCCACTGGACCGAGCGCGCAAGCCCCCACCGCCTAGGAACCCTGGAGCCGTGACACATACTGCCCCCGATGCCGAGCTCGATCGCGCCTTCGAGCTGTGCCGCCGCATCACCGAGCGCCATGCCCGCACCTACTACCTCGCGGCGAGGCTCCTGCCCGACCAGCAGCGCCCCGCGATCCACGCCCTGTATGGGTTCGCCCGGCAGGTCGACGACGTCATCGACGAAGGCAACGTCGAGCCCGCGGTGCAGGCTGCTTTCGTGGATACCGTCGAGCACGAGCTTCGCGATGCCCTCGAGCGCGGGGCCACGCCCACGGACCCGATCATCCTCGCGCTGAGCACCACCATCATCCGGCATGGCATCCCGCATCAGTACTTCTGGGACTTCCTCGCATCCATGCGGATGGACATCCCGGGCACGCGGGAGCACCGTGACCGATACCGCACGCTCGCTGAGCTGCATGAGTACACCTACGGCTCGGCGGCGGTCATCGGCCTGCAGCTGCTTCCGGTGTTCGGGGTGGATAGTCAGGCTGCCCGCGACGGCGCCGCCGCGCTCGGCGACGCGTTCCAGCTCACCAACTTCCTTCGCGATACGGCCGATGACTACCGGCGCGGCCGCATCTACCTGCCCCTCGCCGAGCTCGCGGCCTTCGGCGTGGACGAGGACATGCTCGCGCGGTGCGTGGACACCGGAGAAGCGACGCCGCAGGCACGGCGCGCCGTCGCGCACCTCATCGCGATCACTCGCTCGTACTACAGGAAGGCCGAATCCGGTTGCGCGGAGCTGCCTACCGAGGCCCGGATGTGCGTGGAGACCGCATTGATCCTGTACCGGGGCATCCTCGATGAGATCGAGTCCGCCGGGTACAACGTGTTCGCCCGTCGTGCCGTGGTGCCCCAGCGCACCCGCCTCGCCGTCGCGGCACCACGCATGGCGCGGGCCGCGCTCGCCGGGGCCCGGCCACGGGCCAGCGGCACCAGCTAGAGCGCGAGCGCCTGGGCGCGGCGCAGCACCTCGCGCGCCGAATGCGTGCGCAGGGCATCGACCGGGCGGCCTGGCAGGCTGGGGTCATCCTCGTACATCCACGCCAGCGCGCCGTCGTAGTCGAATCCGCCATCGCGCAGGACGGCGATGAGGCCGGGCAGCTGCTTGAGGATCCGACTGCGGCCAGGGTGCTCATCATCAGCGTCGAGGAACGCTGCCGGGACCACAGCGATGTCGTCGCGGCGCACCGCGAGCAGCTGATCCTCCCTCAGCAACTGGTGCACGCGGGTCACAGGGATGCCAAGCTCTTCAGCAACATCGGGCAGGGACAGGACTTCGTCCGATTCAGCGAGGACGTCCTCGCAGACTGGAAAGGTGCTCACACGGCTACCGTAGCGGGTGATGGCGCCAAAGCGGGTACTGGGCCAGCGCGCGACAGGGCTTCGAGCTGGCCGCTACCATCGGTACGGCAGGGAACCTGGATGGTTCCACCGACATCCTAGGAGTTGACGTCCATGAGCACAGGGGGCCAGCGGGGCTCGGACTCGCTCAATCTCGTCGGCACCCTGCTCGATAACCGGTACCGCATCGACGCGCCGATCGCCCGGGGCGGCATGTCTGTCGTGTACCAGGGAATGGACTTGCGCCTCGATCGGCCAGTAGCGATCAAGGTCATGGATCCCCGGTTCTCCGATGATCCACAGTTCCTCGACCGGTTCGAGCTCGAGGCGCGCAGCGTCGCCCGGCTGACGCACCCCTCTCTGGTCGCGGTCTTCGATCAGGGCACCGATGGCGAGCACGTGTTCCTGGTGATGGAGCTCGTTCCCGGCGGGACGCTGCGCGAGCTGCTGCGGGAGCGCGGGCCCATGCCTCCCTATGCGGCCGCAGCCGTCGCGCGTCCCGTGCTGCGCGCCCTCGCCGTCGCGCACCGCGCGGGCCTCGTGCACCGCGATATCAAGCCGGAGAATGTCCTCATCTCCGATGCAGGCGCGGTCAAGGTCGCGGACTTCGGCCTGGTCCGGGCCATCGCGGCATCCGGCACCACTACCGGCGGGATGATCCTCGGCACTGCCGCGTACCTCGCGCCCGAGCAGGTCACCACGGGTAGCGCGGATGCCCGCAGCGATGTGTACTCCCTCGGCGTGGTCATGTTCGAGATGCTGACCGGCCGCGTCCCGTTCAGTGGCGACAACTCGATCTCGGTGGCCTACCAGCGAACATCCCAGGATGTACCAGCCCCTGGCTCTCTCGTTCCGGGCGTGCCGCGCGAGATCGATGAGTTCATCCTGCGCGCCACTGCGCGCGAGCCGCAGCAGCGCTTCGCCGACGCGGGCGCGATGGTGCAAGCCCTGATCGCCGTTTCGGAGAAGCTCTCGCTGCCGCCGTACCGGGTTCCCGCGCCGCGCCAGTCCGCGCAGCACGTGGCCGTCTCCTCCATGCTGGGCCCAGCGGGAGCTAGTGGCAGCGTGGGCAAGCCTGGCACGGGCGAGGCCCCGGCTGGCACCGGCGCCCCGGACGGCAGCCACAGCACCACCGTGATACCGACGGGCGCGCCCGCTGCCCCGGCCGCTCCTGATACGGGCGAGCCCGGCCCGGGCCGCGCACCGAACGAGCGGACAACGACCATCCCGGCTGTCCAGGGATCCCCCACCACGGTCCTCCCCATGGGAGGCCCCTATCCGCCGCCGGCGAGCCAGGCAGCGGGTGGTCCCGCGGCAGCCCATGGCCAGCATGCCACGCCGGACCGCGCGCCCGCGCCGCCCGATCGTGGGCTCTCGTCATCCCGTGGCGCTCGCTCCCCGCTGGTACTGATCATCGTGGTCATGCTCCTCGCCGCGCTCGTGGGGGTAGCGGGGTGGTGGTTCGGATCGGGCCGCTACGTCACGGTGCCGTCCGTCACGGGCCTCAGCCTCGTCGCCACCGAGTCAGCGCTCGAGGAGGCCGGGCTCAACCCGGTCCGCGATGGGCAATACCGTGACTCGGAACCCGTCGATACGATCCTGGGGATCGCTCCGCCGCCGGGCAGCCGGGTCGTCCGGAGCTCCGATGTGACGGTGACGGTATCGCTGGGCCAGCCCGAGGTGCCCGCGATCGACGACGACATACCCGTGGACGAGATGATCGAGGACTTGCGGGAACGGACGTTCGCGGCGGTCATCGGCGATGGCGCCTATCACCGCGAGCGCCCCGAGGGAACCGTCGTGACGCTCCAGCCTCCCCCAGGATCGGTGCTCGCCGTGGGATCCCAGGTCACGATCACCCCGAGCCTGGGCGAGCCGATCATCGTTCCCAACGTGCGCGGCATGAGCACCAGCGAGGCACGCGCTGCCCTCGTTGATGCGGGCCTGAATGTCGGCGAGGTCGTCGAGGAGTTCGATGCCGGAATCGATGCGGGGGCAGTATCGGCGACCCGTCCCCCCATCGGCGGCGAGGCGGGCTCGGACACTGCCATAACGCTTGTCGTCTCGAACGCCGAGCGCGTTCCGGGCGTGCTGGGCCGCTCCGTGGCTGATGCCCGATCAACGCTCACGGAAGCGGGGTTCAGCGTGGCAGTGCGCCAGCTCGTCAACTCCAGCTCGTCACTAGTGATCGGCCAGAGCCCGAGCGCGGGATCGCGCGCCCAGCCGGGGAGCACCGTTACAGTGACGGCGCTGCCCTAGCTCGTGGGTCACGCGGCGAGCCCCAATCAGGACCGGCCCTAGCCGCGCAGCATCTCCGCGACGAGGAACGCCAGCTCGAGCGACTGCTGGGTATTCAGCCGGGGATCGCACGCCGTCTCGTAGCGGCCCGAGAGATCGAGGTCGGAGATCTCCTGAGCGCCCCCGAGGCATTCCGTGACGTTCTCCCCCGTGAACTCGATGTGAATGCCGCCTGGATATGTGCCGAGGGCGTTGTGCACCTCGAAGAATCCCTGCACCTCGTCGACGATCCGATCGAAATGCCGGGTCTTGTACCCCGTAGTCGCCTCATGGGTGTTGCCGTGCATCGGGTCGCACTGCCAGATCACCTGATGGCCTGTGGCCTGCACCTTCTCGATGATGGGGGGCAGCAGCTCACGGACCTTGCCGTTGCCCATGCGCGATACCAGGGTCAGGCGGCCGGGCTTGTTGTGCGGGTCAAGGCGCTCGACGTACTCGACAGCCTGGTCAGGCGTCGTGGACGGACCGATCTTCAGCCCGATCGGGTTGGCCACGAGCTCGGCCAGCGCGATATGCGCGCCATCGAGCTGCCTGGTGCGATCCCCGATCCACAGGAAGTGCGCGGAGAGATCGTAGAGCCGGGGCTCGTCGCGTCGCTTGTCGAGCCGCAGCATGGCGCGCTCGTAGTCCAGCACGAGCGCCTCATGGCTAGCGAAGATCTCCACGGCATGCAGCGCGGGGTCGGTCACGCCGCAGGCATCCATGAAGCGCAGGCCGCGGTCGATCTCGCTGGCGAGGGCCTCGTAGCGGGCCCCGGCCGGGGAGGTACGGACGAACTCGCGGTTCCACTCGTGGACCTTCCGCAGGTCCGCGAGGCCAGAGCCGGTGAGCGCGCGGACCAGGTTCATCGCGGCGCTCGCGTTGGCGTAGGCGCGGACGAGGCGCGATGCATCGTGCTGCCGGGTGTGCTCATCGGGCGCCAGCGAATTGATCATGTCGCCCCGGTAGGACGGGAGGCCCAGCGCATCGATATTGGACGAGCGGGGCTTGGCGTACTGCCCAGCGATCCGCGCGACCTTGACCACCGGCAGGCTCGCGCCGTAGGTGAGGACCACGGCCATTTGCAGCAGCGTGCGAATGTTCGCGGTGATATGCGGCTCCGTGTTGTCCGCGAACGTTTCCGCGCAATCGCCGCCCTGCAGCAGGAATGCCTCGCCCCGCGCGACGGCGGCTAGCTTGTCCTGCAGCGCGTCCACCTCGGGCGCCACAGTGACCGGAGGCACCGATTCGAGCACCGTGCGCATGGTAGCGGCCTGCCCGGCGGGCCATCCCGGCTGCTGCACGGCAGGCTTGGCGAGCGCGGCATCGAGCCGTTCGCGCAGGTCACCAGGCAGGGGCGGGAGCTGTGGCAGTTCATCGATCGCCACGTCGACAGTCCAGTTCACTCCCCTAGCGTAGGACGTGAGGCGGTCACTTCGCTCGCGAGGGTGGTAATTCGCTCTTCCCCGGTGGTCCTCGCCGCAGCCTGGCCGTGTTCGGTCAGGGCCGGGACCTGCGATCCCGCAACGCTTCGATGGCCAGGAATCGCTGCGCGTTGTGACGGGCGTCGGCGAGCGCGTCATGGGCATCACCGGGGGCTCCGGGCAGCTGGGGCTTGCCGTGGGCCTCCCAATGCTGCTTGATCTCGCGAGTGAAGCGTGGCATCCCGCGCGGCAGGGCCGTCATCGGTCCCCATAGCTGGCACAGCGCGACGTGATCGTAGGCGCCGACCCACGCCCAGAGCTCGACATCACCATCGCCCGGCTTGAGGAATGCCGTTAGGTCCTCGCGGATCTGGCTACGGCTGCGCCACAGCTGCGATGACGGCGGCGGGAGCTTCGGCAGGACATGGGTCCGCACCCACGTGCCCGCGCGCGCGGCGTCGAACTCGGTGGACACGGCATAGAACTCCCGGCCGTCCTCGGCGACCACCGCGATCGAGACCAGGTCGATCGTGCGCCCGTCCTCGATGAACTCACTGTCATAGAAATAGCGCACGAGTAGCTGCAACCACCTGTCTGTTCTGGCCCCAGGGCCGGCTCGCCCTAGCAACGGGCTGCATTCTATTGGCTTGCCGCTGCGAGTGCTCGTTACGCTTCATCGGGGCGCCGGTTGGCCCGGCAGGACGGCGCGCGCGAGGTCCGCGGCCCCGATTACCGCGGCGTCCTCGCCCATCTGGGCCCGGCGGATCCGGGCAAGCGGCCGATGCCCCGCCCCGGTGATCATCTTCGCGTAGTGCTCGCGCGCCTCGTCGAGGAACAAGGGCGCCGCGCTTCCCACGCCGCCGCCGATCACGATGAGGTCGGGATCGTACATATCGCTGACCATCGCAAGACCAACGCCGAGCCAGCGCGCGAACTCGCCGACGGTTGCCTCGCCGAGCACGTCGCCGTCCTGGGCCGCGGACATCACGCGTCGGCCCGATACGCACTCGGGGTCGCCACGGAGCTCGCGGGCGAGCGGGGAGGCGAGGTCCGGATCGTTCGCGAGCAGCTCGATCGCGGAATCAATGAGCCCGGTCCCGCTGCAATAGCGCTCGAGGCAGCCCCGCTTCCCGCAGGGGCACGCTCGCCCGTCGGGCACGACCTGGAGGTGGCCCAGCTCGGGCGCCACGCCATGGCTGCCCCGGAATATCTCCCCGTCCATCAGCAATGCCGCCCCGATGCCGGTGCCGATCGCGAGCGTCACCACGTTCTCGCCGCCCATTCCGGCTCCGAAGCGATACTCGGCCCACCCAGCGGCATTGGCGTCATGCTCGACGACCACCGGCACGCCGAGGACCTGCTGCATCATCTCGCCGACCGCGATGCCGCGCCATGGCAGATGGGGAGCGAATCGCACGGTGCGGCGATCGCTGGTGAGGAAGCCCGCTATCGCGAGCCCCACCGCGGCTACGTCGTGGCGCTCCATCAGGCCATGGATCGCACCGGCAACGGCTTTCTCGAGGGATCGCACCGAGTGCGGGGTCGGGGCGTTGACCGTGTCGATGATGGTGGCGTCGTCAGCGACGACCGCGGCGCGGATATTCGTGCCACCGATATCGACTCCCACGGTCAGGCACTCGGCCCTGCTGGGATGCCCTGATCGAGCGCTCATGGACTCGATCCTGCCACTGGCGCTAGGTGCCGATCAGCACGGGGATCGGTTCGAACTGCTTCTCGCGGACCGGATGGGCGCGCGGCGGCTCCCCGCTGGTTCGTGGCCGGCGCGAGCCGGGCTGGCCCGATTGCGGGCCAGCCTGCTTCGTGCGAGCCCGCGGCGATTCGGATTCCGGCGCGCTGGACGCGGGCGCGAATCCCCGGGCAAGGTCAAACATCGAGTTCAATTGATCAACGAGGATGTCGTCGATGGACTCCTCGTCCTCGTTCTCCACGATCGTGCGCAGGAAGCCCAGCACCGTCGCACCGTGCCGGGCGAGTGCCGTGATGAGCTCATGGTTCTCGCCCCGCGCGACGGCAACGACCGCGCACACCGGGCACCACGAGCAAGCTGAGCCACCGGCGGTCTCGTGCTCGTGGTCGGAATAGGCGCGCAGGGCGGGCTCGAACTTGTCGATGATCACCTGGGCAAGCATGCGCAGCTCGCGCGCGGCGGCGCGCAGGGCGGGCTGGGGATCGGCGGTGGGCGGACCGTCTACCACTGTGGCCATACCTCCGGGTTGGGTCTGAAGCGGATCTGGAGCTCGCTGCCGTCCATGCGCGCGCCGATGACCAGGCACCGCCGGAGCACCGGCGCGAGAAGGACCCGCCGACGGATCCCCGCGGCGCCCACGATCAGATCGTCGCCGATCCGGCCGAGTCGCACCGAGGCAGGGTCGACGAGCGGCAATTCCATTCTCATGAGGTATACCGCATTGAGGTCCTCCCCGGACTCGCACGATACCCGCGGGGCCCGTCGCGACGCGACATCCCCGGGATCAACATCGCGCGTGCCGAGCCCGGGAAGCGCCGCAGCGAGCCCGTGCAACGCGTCCGGGCCAACCGGCTCGGCAGCAGCGTGGTGCACCCGCAGCAGCGGCACGGCGCCGAGCGCCCCGCCAAGCTCGTCGAGCACGGCCTGCTGCTCGATGAGGCGCGCGCTGTACCAATGATGGATCGGATCGTCCGATGGGGAGCATGGATGGGGCTCGAGGATGCGATTGGCGATCACCGTGTCGAGGTTCATGCCGAGCAGCGCCATGGCTGTCACGGTGCGCCGGGCCTCCTCCATCACCACCTTCTCCGGGGTGAGCACCAGCGCTACGCGCACAGTCGTGGCGCTCGTGAGCCGGGACCGCAGCCGCGCCGCGCTCGCGGTGATCGCGTCGAGGACCTCGGCCAGCATGCCGGGGGCGCCGGGATGCCCAATCGACTGGAGCCGTCGATGCTGCGGCCATATGCGATCCGCGTAGCCCTGGACCGTCTCTGGCAGGGTGATCAGTCGCAGGGTCTCGGCGGTGGGCGCGCAATCGACGATCACCTCGTCCCACTGCCCGCTCTCGGCGAGCCGCATGATCTCGACGAGCGCGAGCAGCTCCTCCGCGCCGGGAACCACCGTGATCTCCTCGGGCTCGAGCGACAACCAATCGATGGCGTCGTCCCCCTCGGGGCCGAACTGGGGACCGATCCGGTCCACGAGGCTCTTCCAGAGTGATTCCGCGAGCGCCACGGCATCGATGTGGCGCGCGTGCAGCAGGCCACCCTCGAGATGCCAGGAACCATCGTCCCCGGCGGGACCATCCAGGCCGTAGGCATCCGCGAGGGAATGCGCCTGGTCGGTCGATACCACCAGCGTCCGGTTGCCTTCTCGCGCGCTCGCGACCGCGAGCGCCGCCGCGAGCGTTGTCTTTCCCACCCCGCCCTTGCCGACGATCAGCCGGATCGGGGCACGGGTGGCGCCCTGGTCGTCGGTCAGCGCTCGACTCGCTTCTTGAGCTCCTTGAGCGCGGTATCGGTGATGACCTTCTCCGCGCGCCGCTTGAGCAGTCCGATGACCGGGATCGCGAGGTCCACCATGAGCTCGTAGGTGACCCGCGTGGAAGTCCCCTCGGGCAGCGGATCAAGCACGTACGAGCCCGACTGTGCCTTCTGGATCGTGCCGTCCACCAGTTCCCAGCTCACCGCGAGGCCATCGGGCGACCAGCGGTACAGGAGGTCATAGCTGTCCTTGATGACACCGGCGTCGAGCTCGAAATGCACGCGAGCAGCATGCCCGTTGGGCAGGGTCGACACCACACGGACCTCTTTGACGGCCGAGACCCAGTCCGGATAGGCGGCGAAATCCGCGATCACCGCCATGACACGCTCGGCCGGGGCTTCGATCACGATCGACTGCGTAGTCCTTTCCGTCATGACGCAAACGCTACCCTGCCGACGGGGCCGCCACAGCGGGCTCGCCGACTCGGCGGCCTCGCTCCGCCCCTAGCTTCGCCTCGAACGCCATCGCCCTGCCCTGGGCCCGGCGCGCGCGGTTGGCCACGGCGAGGTCCTTGCGCACCGCCGCCGCATCGCGCCCGGTCGGTTCCGCATGGAGGAAGTAGTGCACGATCGTGCCGTCGAGGACGGGCTCGAGCCATACCTCCATCGTGCCGTCGAGCGCCCCATGGACCTGCCAGCGGATCCCCTTGTCGGCGCGATCCTCGCGCACCGCGAGGTCCAGGCCAGGCCACCAGCGACGCCATGCGGAACGGTCGCCCAGAATGGCCGCGACCCGATCGGGCGCGGCAGCGATGAACGTGTCATCAGCGACATGAATGCTGCTCACCCCAACAGCATCACATACGCGTTGCCCGCGCACCAGCACGTCGCCAGCGCTATCGTGGGCGGGAAACCCGCGTCGAGGCTCCGCCGTCCAAGGCAAAGACACGTTAAAGTGTGGGGCAAAACGTCAACGATGCACGGATGATCCCGGAGGTGCCTAGTGCACGAGTTCAGCGTCCCGGCCACATATACGGTCCCTGATGATGTGTCATGCGCCGATGCCGTCGCGCGCAATGCCGCAGAAAGCCCAACCTATCCCCTGTTCCAGCGGCTCGTCGACGGCGCCTGGACCGATATCACTACCGCACAGTTCGCCAAGGACGTGACCGGGGTCGCCAAGGGCCTTGTCACGCTCGGTGTGAACCAGGGCGATCGTGTCGCGCTGCTTGCCAACACCAGCTACGAGTGGACTGTCCTTGACTACGCGATCTGGAGCGCGGGCGGCGTCACCGTGCCCATCTACGCCTCCTCCTCCTCCAGCCAGGTCGAGTGGATCCTCGAGGACTCCGCTGCCGTTGGCCTGATCGTCGAGACCACCGAGAACGCGACGGCGCACAAGTCTGTCACGGACGCTGCCAAGGCACTGAAGAAGGTCTTGGTTATCGATGAGGGCGCCCTCGACGACCTCGTCTCCGCGGGGGCCGAGATCGGCGATGACGTGGTGACCGAGCGGGTCAACAGCCTCAAGGCGTCCGATCCCGCCACCCTGATCTACACCTCCGGCACGACCGGGCGGCCCAAGGGCGTGCAGCTCACGCACTACAACCTCCAGGCCGAGGTCAAGTCCATCCTGGCGTCGAGCCTGTCGTCGTACCTGCAGGAGGACTCGCGCACCCTGCTGTTCCTGCCGCTCGCGCACATCTTCGCGCGCGTCATTAGCATCGCGTGCGTCGAGGCTCGCGTGACCGTCGGCCACACCTCCGACATCCCCAACATCGTCGAGCACCTCGGCACGTTCAAGCCGACCGTCCTGCTCGCGGTGCCGCGCATCTTCGAGAAGGTGTTCAACGGCGCCCGCTCCAAGGCCCACGCTGCCGGCAAGGGCAAGATCTTCGACTCCGCCGCTGACACCGCGATCGCCTACAGCAAGGCCCTCGACGAGGGCGGCGCCAAGTTTGGCCTCAAGGCCAAGCATGCGCTGTTCAGCAAGCTCGTCTACAAGAAGCTGCTTGCCGCGCTCGGCGGCGAATGCACGGGTGCCATCGCCGGCGGCGCGCCGCTCGGGGCTCGCCTTGGCCACTTCTTCCGCGGCGCCGGACTGACCGTGTTCGAGGGCTACGGCCTCACCGAGACCAGCGCGGCGATCACGGTCAACACCCCGGATCACAACCGCATCGGCTCGGTCGGTCGCCCCCTGCCCGGCTCGAAGGTACGCATCGCCGAGGATGGCGAGATCCTCCTCTACGGCCCCGTGGTGCTCGAGAGCTACTGGCAGAACCCGAAGGCCACCGAGGAGTCCATCGAGGATGGCTGGTTCCACACCGGCGACCTCGGCACCCTCGACGACGAGGGCTACCTGTTCATCCACGGCCGCAAGAAGGAAATCATTGTCACCGCCGGTGGCAAGAACGTCTCCCCCGCGGGCCTCGAGGATGTGCTTCGCTCCAGCGCGATCATCAGCCAGGCGATGGTCGTTGGCGACCAGAAGCCATTCATCGGCGCGCTCCTCACCCTCGATCCCGAGGCACTGCCCGGCTGGCTCGAGCGGCACGGCAAGTCCGCCGATACCGCCATCGACGAGGTTCGCAACGATCCTGATCTGATCGCCGAGATCGATGCCGTGGTCAAGCAAGCCAACGAGACCGTGTCGAGCGCGGAGTCGATCAAGAAGTACAAGATCCTGCCGATCGACTTCACCGAGGCCACCGGCGAGCTCACCCCGTCGATGAAGCTCAAGCGCAAGGTCGTCGCTGAGAAGTTCGCGGACGAGATCGAAGGCCTTTACAAGAAGTAGGACCTGGCCTGCGAGAACGTGGCCCGCCGCTCATCGCGGCGGGCCACGCTCGTTTCCAGGCAGGCGCTTGGTGGCCGGCGCTGGGTGGCCGGCGCTGGGTGGCAGGCGCTGGGTGGCCGGCGCTGGGTGGCGGGTGCGATGTCCGGCAAAAGCACGGGAAACGGCCAAACGCGATAGAAATTTCGGCGGGATCGCCGTCGTTTCTATCGCGTTTGCTGCCCGGACTTACCGCCTGGACGCGCCGGCAGGATCCCGATCGGGCCTGCCGACCGGACCTGCTCCCTAGGCGTGCACTCCGGCGCTATCGAGGAACTCGCGCAGGCGGGCGGCCATCGTCTGCCATTGCCAGTTCTCGGTCACCCATTCGCGCCCCGCGCGCCCCATCGAGCGGGCGCGATCCGGATCAGCCAGTACCTCGGCAATAGCATCAGTGATCTCGCTGACGGACCGGCCATCCACCACATGCCCTGTCTCGTGATCGACCACGGTCTCCGGCGCGCCGCCCGACCGTCCCGCTACCACCGGGACCCCTGACGCCGAGGCCTCCAGGAACACGATCCCGAGCCCCTCGACATCCAGGCCAGCGCCACGCGTGCGGCAGGGCATCGCGAAGACATCCGCCATCGCATGGTGCGCTGCAAGCTCGGCGGAGGGCACTGTCCCGGTGAAGATGACGTCATCAGCCACGGCGTGCTCCCGGGCGAGAGCGCGCAGCCGGTCCCCGTACGGGCCGCCCCCCACGATGACCAGGACGGTGCCCGGCACTCGCCGCTGGATCCCCGGCAATGCCCGGATCAGCATGTCCTGCCCCTTGCGGGGAACCAATCGCGAGAGGCACACGATGACGGGCCGGTCGCCCAGCCCATAGCGCGAGCGCATCTCCGTGCGCGCCGCTTCGTCCGGGCGGAACACATCCGTATTCACGCCCGGGGGCAGATGCTCGAGAGCCGCGTCCGGACCGAACGCCGAGGCAAACCGGCCGCGCGTATAGCGGCTCACGTAGGTCACGACGTCCGTGGCGTCACCGATCACGCGCAGCGCCTGCCTGGCTCCGGGCACCATTGACCAGCCAACTTCATGCCCGTGCGTGCACGCGACTGCGCGCTCGATCCCCTCCCGCCGCAGCATCGGCGTCAGCAGGGCCAGCGGCGCCGCGGCCCCGAACCACACGGCGGAGCAATCATGGGCGCGCACGAGCTCGCGGGACCGGCGCAGCACATCAGGCGATGGCACCATCAGCGTCGAGGGATGCCGCACCACCTCGAACGACTGCTCGGCGTCGAAGCGTGTGTGCGAGTCGTCCCGCCATCGGGGCGCATAGACCACGAGGTCATCCGGCGGGACGAGCGAGGCCAAGGTATGGATGTAGGACTGGATGCCCCCCGGCCGCGGCGGGAAGTCATTGGTGACGAGCAACGTGCGACGCATGCTCCTTACCGTATGCGCATCGCGCGCGCGGCACAGGCCAAGGCGCGCGCTTCGGCCGGCCTCCATCGCCGACGGGCCGCTAGCGCGCGAGCCAGCGGCCCCACCCGTCGACGGCCTCGGGCAGCGTGACCGCGGCGATCTCCTCGAGGGCACGGGAGAGTTCCTGCGTTCCGCCACCCTCGGAATCGGCCAACCGATATGCCTCGATCACTGCGGCCTCCCCGTGGGTAGCGGTGAGATAGGCGACAAACGTCCAGGAAAGCTCGTACGCCAGGAGCGAGGCGGCGCCGCCCCCGGTGAAATGATCATCGCGAGGCAGGCTATCGGGAGGGCCGTACCGCTCGACGAGCTCCATCACGCGAGCAGCTGTCCCGCGCGGATCCGGGTAGCGATCTCCCTTGGCGGCGAGCTCCGCGATGCCTTCGACGATCCACAAAGGCATGGGGTTCCGGGAGCGGGTGAGCACATGCGCGATCTCATGGCGCAGCGCGGCGAGCTGGCTTTCCCTGCCGAGGCTCGCGAATGCCGGTCCAGCGACGACGATTCGCTGGCCGGCCCCCGGCGAGGCGGAGGCATCGGGATTGGCTATCGCCGCGGCGACCACCGCGGTGCCCGATGTCGGAGTGGCGCCCTCATGCGCGGCTAGCCCGCCTCCGGTGAGGGCGGTGAACTCATCCCCGGTACTGGCGATCTCGACGATTATTCGATCGTCCTCCTGTTGCTGTGGCCAGCGCCGCGTGACCGCCGCCGCCGCTTCCGGAAGCAGATCCACTACCTCGATGGCGAGCGCGTCGTCGGTGGGATGCGCGATCACGGTGGAACCGCCCGGGGACGTATGCTCGACCGTCGGCCCCTGGTCCCAGGGCACTCGGGACCAGCCTGCAGGGTCCTCGGCCCGTGCGCCCCCGATCAACCAGTCCGCTTCATCGAGCACGAGGATCAGTTCGCTTGGCCGGTCCACGCCCGGGTCCTCTCCCCCGACGCTGTACCGGAGCCGGATCCCTGGCGCCCAGGCATCACGGACCCCCAGTGCCTGCACGATCTCGGAGGGGACGAACGCCTCAGGACCGTCGGTGACGGCATAGGACCACTCGTCGAGGTTGGATGACGCGAGGTTGCGGGCCCGCTCGAGATGAAAGGCGAGGAAATCCGGTGGAGCATCCGGGTGGATCAAGCTCCTGAGCTGATCGATGTCGCCGGCGACCTGGGCGCGCGAGAAGCGGTCGAGCAGATCCTGCGCGTCCTGCCGGCGTTGCTCGTCAAAGCTTGCTGCGCCGCCCGAAGTACCTGTTGTTGACGTCGGCGTGGCAGTGCTTGGGCTGGTGGTGCCCGCGGTGTCGCTGTTGATCGCGCAGGATGGCACGGATAGCACGACCAGCGTGAGCAGCACAGCGACCATGCCCCTGCGCCATGTGCTGGTGCCAGTGCTGCCCCACTGGCTGGTTGCCGCGCGAGGGCAGCTAGTTGTCGGGCGAGGCACCGCCCTAGGCTATCGCGCGCAGCCCGATCGTGGCCGCCCGCTCAGCGCAGTGTTGCTAGTACCTGCGGATCGAGTGGATCGGGGCATTGTTGACGGTATCGACCTTGACCGGGACCCCGAAGGTCGAGGCGTGCACGATCTGGCCGTCGCCGATATACAGACCCACGTGCGAGGCATCGGAGTAATAGGTGATGACGTCGCCCGGCTGGATCTCCGCGGGGGTCACAGGGCTGCCACCGACCGCTTGCATCTGGCTGGTGCGGGGAACCGAACGTCCCGCCTGGTGATGAGCCCACATGACCAGGCCGGAGCAGTCGAACTCCTCGGGCCCGGTGGCGCCCCAGACGTAGGGACGGCCCAGGCGTGTCAGCGCGGCCTGCACGATCGCTGCGCCGGTTCCCGAGCCTCGAACCGCGCCAGTATCAAATCCGGGGGGCATGATCGATCCGGCCCACTCGGCTCGCTCCTCGGCGCTGAGCGTCTCGAAGAGATCCTTGATCTCGGCGATCTGCTGCTCGAGGCTCGCGCGGCGGCGCTCGAGCTCGTCGCGGCGCGCCTGGGCGGTGGCCGTGAGGTCCCGGAGGTGCTCCGCAGTGGTAGCAGCCTCCGCTGCGGCGCGCTTGAAGCTCTCGCGCGCTGAATGGAAGTCCTTGACCCGCTCTCCGGTGTCCCGGGTGATGACGTCGAGGGCGGACATCCTCGTGATGACGGATTGCGGCGAATCACTGGTCAGCAGCGCGTAGATGGGATCCACCCGGGTGCCGCGGTAGTTCGCGCGGGCGTGCGCGTCCACGAGGACTTGCAGCGTCTCGATCCGGCTGCTGGCCTCGGCTTCCGTGCGGAGGTTGCCCTCCTGGCGGGCTTCGGCGTCGGCGAGCTCGTCCTGGAGGCGCGCGAGCTCCTCCTCCGCGGCGAGCACATCGTCGTTGGCCTTGGTGGCCGCGCGACTGAGCTCCGACAGCCGGTTCAGCGCCTCGGTGGAATCAGTGATGACGGGATCCGCGCTGGCCGGCATCGTGCTGGGCAGCCCGACGGCCCCAGCGAGGACGAGCGCGGCTAGCACCATCGTGATCAGCGCACGGCGTGAACCTGCGATCACCAGTTCTGCTCCTAGTTGCTGGACGGATTCGCGTGCGCACGGGTCGCGCGCGCCTGCCTCCCCGCTGAGTCTCGATCAGATTACGATCCCGCTCGCCCGGTGTCCATTCGGGGGCGAGCATGCCAATGGGCGGGAGCCGTGGCTCCCGCCCATCGCGAGCGTTCTCCGCGCTAGCTAGCTCACGCGTAGCGGCGAGCGCTGTGGAACGGCATCATGCTCATCGGGTCGACGCGAACGGGCGACGACGAGTTCAGCGCGTGCACGACCTGGCCGTTGCCGATGTAGATGCCCACGTGCGAGGCGCCACCGTAGAAGCCGACGACGTCGCCGCGCTGCAGGTTGTTGTAGGAGACCGGGACGCCGCCGCCGACCTGCGCCTGGCTGGTGCGCGGAACGCTGATGCCGGCCTGGCCGTGCGCCCACTGCACGAGCCCGGAGCAGTCGAAGGCGTTCGGGCCGGTCGCGCCCCACACGTAGGGGGAGCCGACCTTGCCGAGGGCGATGTCAGCGACCTGGTTGCCGCGCGAGAACGGGGCCGCGATGTGCTGCGGCGCGAAGTTCGGGGTCTGGACCTGCGGGAGGTTCGGGATCTGCGGGACCTCGACGACCGGGACCTCGAAGTTGGTGGGGATCGCGAGGTGGTCCGGGACATCGAAGCTGCCGATGCCGGGGATGGTCACGGGCGCTGCCATGGCGGGCGCGGCGGGAATCGCGATGACGCCGGCGGAAAGTACTCCGGCGGCGACTGCGTTTCGAACGGTCCGCTTGAGCGACGTGGTGGCCATAGTGATGGTTCTCCGTTTCTTCCTGGTTCCGCTGACCGAGTTAGCTGACGGGTTCGGGCATGGAAGATTGCCCTACCCACGCGGGATCGCTGTCCAGCGTGGGATTCACCCCACGTAACGGTGGTTCCCCGGTTCGCGTGGCGGTCGGGTGCCACGCGATTAAGCGGTGTTGAGAGCGGCGCCATCCCGGTCGGGTCGGCAGGACTCCGCTGTGTCTCGAAAAGATTACGAAAAGGACTCGGCTTCGTCCATCACCCAAACGGCGATCCGGGTATGTGGTAGCGATCACACTCGAATGCGGTAACGCTTGCCCCGCCGTCGGTTTCGCGCAAACCCCACGGTCAGAGCGCTTGCCGCTCGCGATCCAGGCCCAGCGACCCCCATTGAGCGCGCCGCGCGCGGCCGTTGCGCCAAGGCCGCGGGCCGCCCCGCGTGAATCATAGGATGAATGCTGGTAGGGGCGATTAAAACTGCTGGCAGCCGGACTACTGCGCGAACTCGCATAGCGAAACTTGGCTTCCCGAGCAAGCCCCAGCCACGAGATGCCATGCACACTGAGAAAAACCTGTGGTCCTTCTCTCACTTTGGCCCCGGGCGCGCCGCGTGTCCGCCACTGCCGCTCCAATGACTGTCGGACCACCCGGCTACTGTGACCGGCGTGCCCATCCCGCATCCCCTGCCAGCAGGCCAGATGAGCCTTCCCGAGCTCGAGGACAACCTGCACGAGACGACTTTTGTCATTGTGGATCTCGAGACGACCGGCGGCAGCCCCGAGAACGACTGCATCACCGAGATCGGTGCGGTCAAGGTTCGTGGCGGTGCATGCATCGGCGAGTTCGCCACCCTCGTCAACCCCCAGCGGGAGATACCGCCCTACATCATCGAGCTCACGGGCATCACTACCGCCATGGTCCGCGAAGCGCCCCCGATCAACGAGGTGCTCCCCGCCTTCCTCGAGTTCGCCCGGGACAGCATCCTGGTCGCGCACAATGCCCGGTTCGATACCGGATTCCTCCGGGCCGCCGCGACACGTCTCTCGTTCGACTGGCCGTTTCCCCGAGCGCTCTGCACCGTTGTCCTCGCCCGCCGGATCCTGGACCGGGGGGAAGCCCCCTCGGCCAAGCTGTCCGCGCTCGCCGCGCATTTCAATGTGCCCAACTCGCCCACGCACCGGGCGCTCGACGACGCCCGCGCCACCGTCGACGTCTTCCACGCACTTCTCGAGCGCGTCGGGAACCAGGGAGTACAGACCCTGGAGGAGCTCGAGCAGTACTACCCACGTGTCCCGAGCACCGTGCGCGCGAAGCGGACGCTTGCCGATGAGCTGCCCGACGGACCAGGCGTCTACATCTTTCGCGGGCCGTCCGACGAGCCGCTCTACATCGGGACCTCGGGCAACCTGCGCAAACGAGTGCGAAGCTACTTCACTGGATCCGAGAAGCGCACCGCGATGCGCGAGATGATCGCGCTCGCCACGCGGGTCGACCACATCCCCTGCTCGCACACCATCGAGGCCGGGGTCCGCGAGCTGCGCCTGCTCGCCGCCACGAGCCCGCCCTATAATCGGCGCTCCACGAGCCCGCGACGTGCCTGGTGGATCAGCCTCACTGACGAGGCGTTCCCCCGCCTCGCGGTCGCCCGCACCGCTCGCGTGCCCTCCATCGGCCCGTTCTCGAGCCGCGCCAATGCCCAGGAAGCAGCCGAGGCCCTCGCTACCGGGATCGGGCTCCGCACCTGCCGCGCACGACTCGGCGCCACTGCCATCCACCCCGCCGATTGCGGAACCACCAGCGCCTCGCCGTGCGCCGCCTCCCGGCATGGGAGCCTCGTCGCGTCCAGTTATGCAGAGATCACCGACCATGCGCGCGCCACCATCGCCGGGCACGACAACACCGTCCTCGACGAGCTGCGCCAGCAGCTCGAGCAACTCGCGGCGGCGGAGAAGTTCGAGACCGCGGCACGCCTGCGCGACCGCGCGGCCAACCTCGGCCTCGCATTGCACCGCAGCCAGCGCCTCGCCTCGCTGATCCGCATCGATGAGCTAGTCGTCGGACGCCCCGACGGGCAGCGCGGCTGGGAGCTCGTGGTCATCCGGCGCGGTCGCCTGGCCGCGGCTGGCGTCGCGCGCCAGGGCACCTCGCCCCTCCTCGTCGCCGAGCACCTCCAGGCAGCAGCGGAGACCACGATTCCCAATGAGGAGCCGCTGGAGGGAACCCATCCCGAGGAGATCGCGCTCCTCCTCGCCTGGCTCGATACTCCAGGAACCCGGATCGTCACCACCAGCCACGGCTTCCATCAGCCCGCGCGCGGAGCGGCGCAGCACGCCGACTGGTGCCAGCAGGCACGTACCGGCGCGCGACGCGACCAACTGCTCCGCCCGGATCGCCGAACCGATACCCTCACTCCATGATCACCGCGATTGTCCTGATCCACACCGACCCGCACAGCATTCCCGAGACCGCGCAGGCCGTTGCTGACCTGCCTGGGGTGTCCGAGGTGTACTCGTGCGCGGGCGATATCGACCTCATCGCGATCCTCCGGGTGGGGGGCCACGAGGAGATCGCGCACGTCGTCACCGAGCGCATCACCAAGATCCCCGGAGTGCGGTCAAGCAGCACCCAGATCGCGTTCAAGCAGTACGCGAGCAGCGATGTCGAGGCCGCCTTCTCCCTCGGCGACTGACGGCCCCGGCGCGGGCGACCAGCCAGGTCGACCCCGACCAGGGCCGGTGCCGGTGCTGCTATGCCCGCTGGGTCCAGTCCGCCCAGGCGTGCAGCAGCGTCGCGGCCGCACCACCGTCGATCGCGGCCTCGACCTCGCGCATCGCCTCCCCGATCGCCTCGTGCACATCCCCGCGCACGCCCTTGTATGCCGCGACCGCCGCGGCGGAGTTCAGCACCACCGCGTCGCGCACCGCGGACCTCTCGCCCCCTAGCACCCGCCGTGCGATCTCGGCGTTGTCCTCGGCGTCCCCGCCCTTCAGGTCACCCGGCTCCGACAGCGAGAGGCCGACCCGCGCGGGATCGAACCGCTCCTCGCGCACCGTCCCGTCCACCACCACCTGCATCGTCGTGGTCGTGGTCGTGGTGATCTCATCGAGGCCATCGTCGCCCCGCACCACCAGCACCGAGCTGCCTCGATCCGCGAACACCCCCGCCAGCACCGGCAGCAGGCCCTCGAAAGCGCAACCCACGAGCCCAGCGCGGGGTTGCGCGGGGTTCGTCAACGGTCCCAGCACGTTGAACACGGTCGGGATCCCGATCTCGCGGCGCGGCGCTCCAGCGAAACGGTAGGCGGGGTGGAACACCGGAGCGAAGCAGAACCCGATGCCGACCTCGCGGACGCTGCGCTCTACCTCCGCGGGCCCCAGATTGATGCGAATGCCGAGCGCCTCGAGCACATCTGCGCCACCACTGCGCGACGATGCTGCCCGGTTGCCATGCTTGACGACATTGATCCCGGTGGCCGCCACCACGATCGCGGACATCGTCGAGATGTTGACCGTGTTCGACTTGTCGCCGCCCGTGCCGACGATGTCCACCGCGTCCACGCAGCCCTCGACGCGGCGGGCGTGCGCGAGCATGCCGTTCGCGAGACCGCTGAGCTCCGCCGACGTCGGCCCCTTCATCTTCATCGCCACGCCGAACGCCGCGATCTGGGCGGGCGTTGCCCGGTCCGACATGATCTCGTCCATCGCCCATGCCGTCGCCTCCGCGGGCAAGTCACTGCGGGAGGTCAGCGCCTCCAGCACGGTCGGCCATGCCAGGGCCGGAGTATGCAGTGTCACGTCGGTGTCCCTCGTCTCAGGTCGTGGGGTCTCAGGTGGTGGGGTCCAGCATCGAGCACATCGTAATGGCCCCGCGCGCTGTGGCTGACGCCATCCGGCATCATCGAGCCCCTGCGCCAACTGGCCCCGCTCAACCCCGGCCGATCAGCCCGAGCGCTGCCACGCTTCCCAGCCGAGCACCCCGCCACCGTGCCGGGAAAGCAGGCTCGCCATCCTGGAGGACTCCTGGGCGCACCACAGCCCCGAGAGGACATCCACGCGCTGGACCATGATCTCCCCGGCTTCAACCACGTCCCCCGGCTCGGTCACGGCTGCGGGACGGAGCGAGTACCCCTCGGCGCCTAGCGCCTCCACGACAGCCTCGGCGCGGTTCGCCGGAACGTCGAGAAAGAACCGCAGCACGCCGAGGTCGCCCTGCCTCCATCGTGGCGAGGACTCGATGAGCCCCACCACCGATTCCGCTGGGTCCCGCGTGCCCGCCACGAGCACCAGATCATCGATATCCGGGTCAAGGGGCTCGGGACCCCGGCGACGCCACCGTGCCAGCAAGCGATCCAGCATCGCGCCACGCTCCTCCGCGGGACTCATCGGCACGCACCTCGCAGTGCGCCCGGACCAGCCTACGCGACACGCCCCGCGCCGGAATCGCGGCAAGCAGACGTCCACCAACTGGGAAAACGATGCCAACATCAACCCAAATCAGGACCCGGCTGCACGTTTAGTACGACGAGACGTCATACTTCCAAGTGTGACGAGCGCAGTAGGGAACTCAGGAACGGCAATCACACAACGTGTGCACTCGCTGAACCGCCCAAACATGGTCAGCGTGGGCACGATCGTGTGGCTGTCAAGCGAGCTCATGTTCTTCGCCGGCCTCTTCGCGATGTACTTCGTGTCGAAGGCCCAGGCCACCGAGTGGCCGCCACCGCCCACGCACCTCAACGTGCCTTTTGCACTGATGATCACCACCGTCCTGGTGCTGTCATCATTCACGTGCCAGATGGGTGTGTTCGCGGCGGAACGTGGCGACGTGTTCGGCCTGCGGAAGTGGTACTACATCAGCTTCCTCATGGGCCTGTTCTTCGTGCTGGGCCAGGGCTACGAGTACTTCGAGCTCGTGCACACCGGCACTACGATCTCGGGCAGCGTGTACGGCTCGGTGTTCTACATGACCACCGGCTTCCACGGCATGCACGTGATCGGTGGCCTCATCGCGTTCCTGTACATCATCGCGCGGACCCAGATGAGCAAGTTCACGCCTGCTCAAGCCACCGCCGCGATCGTGGTCTCTTACTACTGGCACTTCGTGGACATCGTGTGGATCGCGCTGTTCGCGACGATCTACTTCATCCAGTAGCGACCACACAGCGCCAGCCCCGTCCAGCCCGTCCCCCATCACCAAAGGGATCTCGATGAGCTCATCTCCTCCACCCCCAGCCGATGCCACCGGCGGAGAGGCAGTCGCGCCGGCCGCACAGACCGGCACGCCGCCCCGCCGCTCCCGCCGCGCGCGCAAGCTGCGCCGTCGCGCCACCGGAGCCGCGCTGCTCCTTGCTGGACTCACCGGCGCGGGCCTGTTCGCGACGGCGATCACCCCCGATGCGCATGTCGCGACCGCCAACGAGGACAGCGCTGCGCTGATCCGCGAGGGCAAGCAGATCTATGACGTCTCCTGCGTCACCTGCCACGGCGTGAACCTGCAGGGCGTCGCCGACCGCGGTCCCAGCCTGATCGGCGTGGGCGAGGCATCCGTGTACTTCCAGGTCGCCTCAGGCCGCATGCCCGCCATGCGCAACGAGGCGCAGGCCATGCGGAAGATCCCCAAGTTCGAGGGACAGCAGATCGACGCCCTTGGCGCCTACATCCAGGCGAACGGCGGCGGACCAGTCGTGCCACGCACCGCGAGCGGCGAAGTAGCCACTACCTCGCTGCGCGGCAACGATCCCGCCCGCGGCGGCGAGCTGTGGCGCCAGAACTGCGCCTCGTGCCACAACTTCACCGGCCAGGGCGGCGCTCTCTCCTCCGGCAAGTGGGCACCCTCGCTCGTCGGCGTGCCCGAGCCCGACATCTACACCGCAATGCTGACCGGCCCGCAGAACATGCCGAAGTTCTCGGATCGCCAGCTCACCCCCGAGGACAAGCGGGACATCATCGCCTTCGTCAAGTCCGTCCAGGAGACCCGCGATCCCGGGGGCTACGGCCTCGGCGGATTCGGCCCCGTCTCCGAGGGCATGACGATGTGGGTACTCGGAATCTCAGTGGTCATCGGCGCCACGATGTGGATCGGAGCGAGGTCATGAGCAACGCTGACCGGAACACTCCAGGGAACCTGAATCCCTCGGAGGAAGAGCTGGCCAGCATGAGCCAGGAAGAGCTAGCGCGACTCGGCACCAACCTTGATGACGTCGACGTCATCTTCCGCCGCAACCGCTGGCCCGCGAAGGGCACCAAGGCCGAGAAGCGCGCGGAGCGCCAGATCGTATTCTGGTTCGCACTCTCCGGCCTCTCTGCCCTGGCCTTCATCGCGGTATTCCTCTTCTGGCCGTGGGAGCACAAGAGCCTCGGCGAGGAGGGCTACAACCTCTACAACTGGGCCACCCCGCTCTACGGGCTCACCTTTGGCACCGCGATCCTCAGCATCGGCATCGCCGCTGTCCTGATCGCCAAGAAGATGATCCCCGAGGAGATCGCGGTCCAGCAGCGCCACGATGGCCCCTCCGACGCGGTCGACCAGAAGACCACCGTGGCGCTCCTCAAGGACGCCTACGACACTTCCACCATTGGTCGCCGCAACATGATCAAGCTCTCGGCGATCTTCGGGGTTGGCACCTTCGCGGTCGCCGCGCCCGTCGCGCTCGCCGGCGGCATGGTCAAGAACCCCTGGGCCGACGGCAACGATGCGCCGCTGTGGACTTCCCCCTGGGACCAGGACTACCCGGGCCAGACCGTCTACCTGCGTCGCGACACTGGACGCATCGACGACATCGTGCTCGTCCGTCCCGAGGACCTCGACGCGGGCAGCATGGAGACAGTCTTCCCGTTCAAGGAAGAATGGCGTGGCGATCTCTACAAGCTGCGCTACTCGCTGCGGCACCAGTACGCGCCCGTCATGCTCATCCGCTTGCGCAGTTCGGACACCGCGCGCGTCATCAAGCGCCAGGGCCAGGAGAGCTTCAACTACGGCGACTACTTCGCGTACTCGAAGATCTGCACCCACCTCGCCTGCCCGACCTCCCTGTACGAGCAGCAGACGCAGCGGATCCTGTGCCCCTGCCACCAGTCACAGTTTGACGCGCTCCAGTACGCCAAGCCCGTATTCGGCCCGGCGACCCGAGCGCTCCCCCAGCTTCCGATCACCGTGGACGACGAGGGCTTCTTCGTATCGCGCGGAGGCTTCATCGAACCCGTCGGACCGGCGTTCTGGGAACGGCCCGGCTACACGGAGATCCCAGACCTCGGGGAGCGTGAATCATGAGCACGAGCAAGGCGATCCAGGATCGCGCCAACAAGGAAGCCGCCAACGCTGCCATAAACATGGACCAGCGGTACCGCATGGCCGCGGGCATGCGTCGCCAGATGAACAAGGTGTTCCCCACCCACTGGTCCTTCCTGCTTGGCGAGGTCGCGCTCTATAGCTTCGTCATCCTCCTCGTGACCGGTGTCTACCTGACGCTGTTCTTCGATCCGTCGCTCGCGCACGTCGTCTACGAGGGCCCGTACCAGCCCATGCGTGGCGTCGAGATGTCCCGCGCCTACGAGACAGCCCTTCAGCTCTCCTTCGAGGTCCGCGGCGGCCTGTTCGTCCGGCAGCTGCACCACTGGGCGGCCCTGCTGTTCGCCGCATCGATCATCCTGCACTTGCTGCGGGTGTTCTTCACCGGCGGCTTCCGCAAGCCCCGCGAGGCCAACTGGGTCATCGGCTCCATGATCTTCGTGCTCACCATCGCCGAGGGCTTCATGGGCTACACCCTCCCCGACGACCTGCTCTCCGGCATCGGGCTTCGTATTACCTCCGCGATCATGCTTTCCCTCCCCGTCGTCGGAACCTGGACCCACTGGCTGGTGTTCGGTGGCGAGTTCCCCGGCGAGCTGATCATCGCGAGGCTCTACGTCGCGCACATCCTGCTCATCCCTGGCCTGCTCCTCGCACTCATCGCCGCGCACCTCGCGCTGGTGTGGTACCAGAAGCACACGCAGTTCCCCGGCCCCGGCCGTACCGAGAACAACGTCGTCGGCGTCCGCGTCCTCCCGGTGTTCGGCGTCAAGGCTGGTGGCTTCTTCGGCATCATCTTCGGCATCCTTGCCCTGATGAGCGGCTTCCTGCAGATCAACGCCATCTGGAACCTTGGGCCATACAACGCCTCCCAGATCTCCGCGGGATCCCAGCCGGACTTCTACATGTTCTTCACCGAAGGAATGGCGCGCATCTGGCCAGCCTGGGACTTCTACATCGGCGACTACATGATCCCGTCGGTGGTCGGCGTCGCTGTGATCCTCGGCATCATCTTCATGCTGCTGTTCGCCTACCCGTTCATCGAGGCGAAGCTGACCAAGGACGATGTGCACCACAACATCCTTCAGCGCCCCCGCGATGTGCCCGTGCGCACCTCGCTCGGCGCGATGGCCCTCGCGTTCTACGCCGTGCTGTTCCTCATGGCCATGAACGACATCATCGCCTTCAAGTTCCACATCTCGCTCAACGCGACGACCTGGCTTGGTCGCCTCGGCCTGATCGTGCTGCCGCCGGTGGTGTACATCATCACCTACCGCTGGTGCATCGCGCTTCAGCGCTCCGACCGCAAGGTCCTCGAGCACGGCATAGAGACGGGCATCATCACCCGCCTTCCGCACGGCGAGTACATCGAGCTGCACCAGCCGCTCGGGCCCGTCGATGAGCATGGGCATCCCGTCCCGCTCCCCTACCAGGGCGCGACCGTGCCCAAGCGGATGAACCTGCTCGGCGCTGGAGGAGCCCCCGGCTCCGGTGGCTTGCTCACCGCGGACCCAGCGGACGAGCGCGAGCTGCTCGAGCACGAGGAGCACGAGGCCCATATCCGACAGGCCCAGGCTCTCCGAAAGCTACAGCAGCGCGGCATCGAGAAGGGCGACGATCAGCACTGATCCGTCCTAGCTAGCGCACCAGCGCAATGACCGAAGGCCCCCGGGGAATCACTTCCCGGGGGCCTTCGCTTGCGCGTGCGGGATCGCGGCGCGGGATAGCGGCGCGGGATCGGCGCAGCGAGGTCGACGCAGCGAGGTCGACGCAGCGGGGTCGACGCAGCGGGGTCGGCTCGAAGGACACGCGGCCCGCTAGTGGAAACTTTTCCCGATCTGCTCGGGATTTGTTTCCACTAGCGGGCCGCGCATGGATATCGGTACGAGAACATGCCGGGGCACGCTGTTGGACGAGCCCCGCTGCATGCCAGGGCACGCGGCAAGCCAGGGCACGCGGCAAGCCAGGGCAGCCGGATGATCAAGCCGACGGCGGTGACCTAGCAAGCGCCGGGTTCCTATCGCCCGATCGAGTGTCTGCACACCGCGACCTGCGCGGGCATCACCGTGCTACTGCCCGAAAGTCCCCGCGGGACTGGTCGCGGCCACCGTGGGTGGAAACTTTTCCCCACCAGAGCGGGAAAAGTTTCCACCAGTCAATGATCCCAGGGATGGCGCCCCCGCTCCCGGCCCGAAGGATCCGCGCGCTACAGGAAACGCGATAGAAGTCGCCGGATTCCCAGGTCGGCTTCCATCGCGTGTGACGGCATTCGGAGCGTTTGGACACATGGGGCCGTTGCTCCGCCACCCTTGGACTAGCTACACAGCCGCAATCGCCCACCACGGCGCGTAGGCCGAACCGCCCTCCTAGGGGCCGGCGGAGGGAGTTATCGCGCCGCAGGAGGGAGCCTGGGCGCCAATGCGGCGGCCAAACCAATGCGGCGGCCAGACCAGCCCGCAGCCATGAGCATGCGGCTGCGGGACTCATCCGCGGCCAGCTGTCAGTAGCCCATTCCGCACGCCGAAGCCCTCCTGCGCGTGGGAATCGGCGCTGGAGGGCTTCGGTGTCGAACTAGGCGGTTCTGCGGTTGTCAGTGCTTCTCGGGGCCCCAGTGGTACTCGAAGACGAGTCCTGCGGCAGCGACAAGAATGATCACGGCGGCGACGGCGATGAGCCACATGTAGAAGAACGCGACCGCGATGCCTGCTAGCGCGGCGGAGAGGGCAAGCAGCACCGGCCAGTAGCTGCCAGGGCTGAAGAAGCCGAGGTCGCCGGTGCCGTCCTCGATGTCGGCCTCCTCGTAGTCCTCGGGCCGGGTGTCGATGCGTCGTGCCACGAACCGGAAGTAGGTGCCGATGATGAGGGTCAGGCCCGCGGTGAGCACGATGGCGGTGAGCCCGGCCCATTCCAGCCCGGCACGCGAGGTGTAGGTGAACACCCCATACAGGATGGCGGTGAGGAAGAAGAACACCGTGAGCAGCTCGAAGAGCTTGGCTTCGATCTTCATGTCAGAACACGTCCTTGTTCAGTGCGGGGGCGTCAGTTGCCGGAACGGAAGGGGATCGCGGTCTGTGCCTCTCGCTGCGTGACGAACGGCACGGTGCTGGTGGATACCGGCTCCTCGCCGATCGCTTCGAGCGCTTGAGCGTTGGTCAGGCCCTGACCGCCATCGACGGTGGGCTTGCGCAGCTCGATGTACTCGGCGAACCGCTCCGGGCTCACCGCGCGGACCTCGAAGTTCATCATGGAGTGGTAGGTGCCGCACATCTCGGCGCAGCGCCCGACGAAGGCTCCTTCTTCCTCGATCTCGCTGATCTGGAAGGAGAAGTCGGAGCGGTTAGCCTCGGGGTTCGGCATCACATCGCGCTTGAAGAGGAACTCGGGCACCCAGAAGGAGTGAACGACGTCGGCGGAGGCGAGGACAAACTCGATGCGCCGGTTCGTCGGCAGCACGAGCACGGGGATCTCCTCGCTGGAGCCGAGGGTCTCGATGGTGTTGTAGCTCAGGTAGTCGAGCTCGCCCCGCTCGGAGCCGTGGATGCGGCCGTAGCTGTTGCCGTGGTCGTCATCCTCGCCTCCCGCGGAGCCGAGCTGGGGGCCGCCCTCAGGATCGGCGCCATCGTAGATCGGTGTGCCGTCGCCCATGTCGATGTTGCGGTAGCCGAACTTCCAGTTCCACTGGTAGGCGGTGACGTCGACAACGACGTCGGCCTCGCCGTGCTCCTTGTCGTTGACGTAGTTCTGCACAACGACGGTGAAGTAGAACAGCACCGCGATGATGACGAAGGGCACTGCCGTGTAGAGCAGCTCGAGGGGCACGTTGTAGCCCGTTTGCCGCGGGAAGTCGGGGTCACCCTTCTTCTTGCGGTGGAACACCACGGTCCAGAAGGTAAGCCCCCAGACCAGAACACCCATAACGAGAGCAGCGACCACCGACCATGTCCACAACTCGCGCATCATCTCGGCCTGCGGGGTGATACCCGAGGGCCAGCCGAATCGAAGAACCGTATTGTCGATGGAGCAGCCCGAAAGGAGCACGGCAGCGATACCGAGAGTCGCCGCTAGCCCAGTCCGTCGCGCAATCCGACGCCGACTACCGTGTGCCACGTTCACGCCTTCCTGGTTGCCACACCATGTGCAGACCTAACCTGTTCAGACCTACCGTGTGCCGACCCCGCGAGCGCGCGGATCCGCACGGATCAAACCCTTGAGCCTGAATACTACGCAGCGTAGACCACGCGTTTGCAGCCGGCACTATCGGGTCTCCTCATGCGGGTGAAAGTTTTGCGGCATACTCCCTAGCGAAAGAGTTTGCCCAGCTTGTCCGGGGGCGCCGTGGTGGCCCCTGCGCTGATCGTGGATTGAGGTGTTGTGCGCTGTGTGTGGCCTCCTGGGAATTCTGACTCCGGACGGGTCTGCCGCGGAGGTGGCGCCGCGGCTGGGAGAGGCTTTGCATTGCATGCGCCATCGTGGTCCGGATGAGGCGGGCACGTGGCATGACGCAGATCTGGCGCTGGGCTTCAACCGGCTCTCGATCATCGACATCGCGCACTCGCACCAGCCGTTGCGCTGGGGGCCTCCGGAGAACCCGGAGCGGTATGCACTGACGTTCAACGGCGAGATCTACAACTACCTGGAGCTCCGCGAGGAGCTGGCCCGCGAGCACGGCGCCGAGTTCCGCACCGAGGGCGATAGCGAGACGATCGTCGCGGCGTTCCACCACTGGGGCCCGGGCGCGGTGGAGCGACTGCGCGGCATGTTCGCGTTCGGGGTTTGGGACACCGAGACCCGCGAGCTGTTCATCGCTCGCGATCCGTTTGGCATCAAGCCACTGTTCATCGCGGATGCCCCCGGTGGCTTCGGCTTCGGCTCGGAGAAGAAGAGCCTGCTCGAGGCCGCGGACCTGTTGAAGCTGGACCTCGGCCTCGACCCGCGCGCGACCGAGCACTACCTGGTGCTGCAGTACGTGCCCGAGCCCGAGTCTCTGCACGCGGGCATCCGTCGGCTCGAGTCGGGCTGCTACGCGTGGGTGCGGCCGGGCGAGGCGCCGCGCATCACGCGCTACTTCAAGCCGTCGTTCCCGGTGGTGCCGTTCGCCAAGGGCAAGGATGCGGCGCAGAAGCGCTATGACGAGATCGCGTCCGCGCTCGAGGATTCCGTCGCGAAGCACATGCGCGCGGATGTGACGGTCGGCTCGTTCCTGTCCGGCGGCATCGATTCGACCGCGATCGCCGCGCTCGCGATCCGGCACAACCCGGACTTGATCACGTTCACCACGGGCTTCGAGCGCGAGGGCTACTCCGAGGTGGACGTGGCCGCGGAATCCGCCGAGGCGATCGGTGCGCGCCATGTGGTGAAGATCGTGGGGCCGGAGGAGTTCGCCAAGTCGATCCCGGAGATCGTGTGGTACCTCGATGATCCGGTCGCTGACCCGGCGCTCGTCCCGCTGTACTTCGTGGCCCGGGAAGCCCGCAAGCATGTAAAGGTCGTGCTCTCCGGCGAGGGCGCGGATGAGTTGTTCGGTGGCTACACCATCTACCGCGAGCCGTTGTCGCTGCGGCCGTTCAGCGCGCTGACACCGGGCATGCGCCGTGCTGCAGCCCGGTTGTCGGACCGGATGCCCGAGGGCAAGCGCGGCAAGAGCCTGCTGCAGCGCGGCTCGCAGCGGCTCGAGGAGCGCTACTACGGCAACGCGCGCAGCTTCCAGGATCATCACCTGCGCGCGGTGCTGCGGGACTTCCGGCCCGAGTGGACGCATATGGACGTCACGGCACCGATCTATGCCCGCTCCGAGGGCTGGGACCCGGTGGCGCGCATGCAGCACCTCGACCTCTTCACGTGGCTGCGCGGCGACATCCTCGTCAAGGCGGACAAGATGACGATGGCGAACTCGCTGGAGCTGCGCGTGCCGTTCCTTGATCCCGAGGTGCTCGCGGTCGCGGAGAAGATCCCCTACAAGCAGAAGATCACCCGCGAGACCACCAAGCATGCGCTGCGGCAGTCGCTCGAGGGCATCGTTCCCCACCATGTGCTGCACCGCGCGAAGCTGGGCTTCCCGGTGCCGCTGCGGCACTGGCTGCGCGGACCCGAGCTGTACGAGTGGGCGCGCGATCAGATCGCGGAATCCGGCACCGATCACATCCTCGATCTGGCCGCGGTCAGCAAGATGCTCGAGGAGCACCGCGCGGGCGTCTCCGACCACAGCAGGCGCCTGTGGACCCTGCTCACCTTCATGGTGTGGCATGGCATCTTCGTGGAGGAGCGGATCACCCCGGCGATCGAGGATCACCAGTACCCCGTCACCCTGTGATCGCGTGACGTCCGGCTCGCCGACGGGCCACGGCTAGAGCCCGCCGGCGAGCTACCCGGTGTGCTTGCCGTGCGCCTCCTCGTAGCGCTGCTTCTCGCGCGCGTGGCGCGCGGCGGCCCTGGGGTTCTGGAGATTGCTGGGCAGGCCGTGGCGCTCGAGCCGCCGGGCCCTGTTGGGCTCCATGTAGGCGGCCGAGTAGAACAGCGCGAGCAGCACGCCGAGCAGGACGACCGCGGCGCGCAGGCTGAGCGGTCCCGGGAGCAGGAAGCCGAGCGCGTAGATCGGAACGAACGGCGCCATGCTGCGGAGGAGATGCCGCGGCACGGCCCAGTCCCCGGTGAGATCGTTGCGCACCCAGTCCTGCATGCTGGGCGGCAGGGTGCGGCCGAAGCTGTAGCCGATCCATTGCAGCGGGCCGGGGCGGGTGGCGTTGCTGGTCATGAGAGGGCTCCTGCATCAAGCGCGGCGATATTGATGCGGGTGAGGACGTCGTGGAGCTCGGTGATCTGCGCCTCGGTGACACCCAGGCTGCGCATGACAGCGGGCGGGATCTTCTCGGCCTCGGCACGGAGCGCTCGCCCCTTGTCGGTGAGGTGGACCTCGAGTTGCCGTTCGTCCTGGTGGCTGCGGGCCCGGGTGAGCAGTCCTGCCGCCTCGAGCCGCTTGAGCAGGGGTGACAGCGTGGGCGAGTCCAGCTGGAGCGCTTCGCCGATATTGCGGACCGATCGTGGCTCCTGCTCCCACAGGGCAAGCATGACGAGGTATTGCGGATGCGTGAGCCCCATGGGCTCGAGGAGTGGCCGGTAAACGGCGAGGACGGCGCGATTGGCGACCGCGAGGGCGAAGCAGACCTGGCGGTCGAGGGCTAGCGGGTCGGGGGCGGGCATGCCTTAAAGATAGCGCCCGCTCTAGTCGTGCACAACTAATTAGTGCACTATCTATTAGGTCGCTAGTCACATGCCATGCTGCTGGACGCTCGAACGACGGTGACGCTTCGCTCCCCCACCCCGCTAACGAACAAAGCCGGGCACCCCTGGAGGTACCCGGCTCCGGATCAGGTCGAAGGCCGTCAGCCAGGCAGGATATCGCCGATCTCGCGCGCCGCATCCGCCCCATAAGCATTCTTGATGCGGTCGAGCGCCGTCCCGCGGTTCCACGTCCATTCCTGGGTGCCGACCGTCTCCAGGACTAGCACGGCGACCAAGGAGCCCAGCTGGGCAGCACGCTCATGATCTAGCTTCGCCATGCGGCCGGTCAGGTAGCCCGCGCGGAACGCATCGCCCACACCGGTGGGGTCCACGCGCCCCTCATCAGGCACGACATCAACATGCACGGGAGCCTCGCCGCGGACAACGATATCCACGCCACCCGCGCCGAGGGTTGTGACACGGATGCCCACCATGCCGGCTACATCCGATTCGGAAAGCCCAGTCTTCTGCCGCAGCAGGCCCCACTCGTACTCGTTCGTGAAGAGATAGGCCGCGCCGTCGATCAGGTCACGCGCGGTGGCCCCATCGATGCGGGCGAGCTGCTGGGAGGGATCGGCGGCAAAGGGCACGCCGAGCTCGCGGCACTCGCGGGTGTGCCGGACCATAGCGTCCGGATCGTTGGCCCCGATGAGGACCATGTCGATATCGGGCCGGCGATCCACGACGCCCGCGATCGAGATCTCCCGCGATTCGCTCATCGCGCCCGGATAGAACGAGGCGATCTGCGCCATCGCGGTATCCGTCGTGCACACGAACCGTGCCGTGTGCGCGGTCTCCGAGATGCGGACGCCATCGCAATCCACGCCGTGCCGCTGCAACCAGGTGCGGTATTCGGCGAAGTCCGCGCCCGCAGCGCCCACCAGCAGGGGGTTGCCGCCGAGCACGCCGATCGCGAAGGCGATGTTCCCGCCCACTCCGCCGCGGCGGACCACGAGGTCGTCAACGAGGAAGCTCAGCGAGATCTGGCTGAGCTTGTCCGCGACGAGCTGTTCCTCGAACGTGCCGGGAAACGTCATCAGATGGTCTGTCGCGATGGAACCGCTGACCGCGATCGCCACATTTGCCCCTTCCGAGCTGGTGCGCAGCGCGCCGGCCTGTGGCGCGCGCCGCATTACAGTACCCCGGCGCCGCGTCGCTCATGCAAGCACACGCACCGGGAAATGCCGGTCAATGGTTGTTTCATCGCACGCGAAAGGGCGGCCTGGCCATGAGCCAGACCGCCCCCACGTTGTCAGCGTGTCAGTTGAACGAGTCGCCGCACGCGCAGGAGCCTGTCGCGTTCGGGTTGTCGATCGTGAATCCCTGCTTCTCGATCGTGTCAACGAAGTCAATGACGGCGCCATGCAGGTAGGGCTCGCTCATGCGATCGACAGCAAGAGTGACGCCTTCTACCTCAAGGGTATGGTCGCCATCGAGCGTGCGATCATCGAAGAACAGCTGGTAGCGCAGGCCCGCGCAACCGCCGGGCTGCACCGCGATGCGCAGCGAGAGGTCAGTGCGACCCTCCTGCTCCAGTAGCGTTTTTGCCTTCGCCGCCGCAGCGGTCGTCAGCGTCACACCCTGGGTGGTGGTCTCGTTCTGCACAGTCATGCGTTCTCCCTCAGGTCCTACAGAATTACCGTGCACATTCCGGTGCTTGGTCCAACGGTACTCCTGTTCCGGATATTCCCCTACCCGTCCATGCGCCGATCAGGGCCGCCCGTGCCCTAGTGGTACCGACGAGCAAGCAGCGAAATGGCATCCGCGAGCGCCGCCGCGGCGTCCCCGATCGCAGCGCTCATCGACCCGCGCAGCACTGACAGCGAGAGGATGTCATCAAGCCCCAGCCGTCGCCAATCCGGTTCGTCGAGCGTGCAACTGCCCACCACCGCGATCACGGGCACGCGATCCGCCCCGGCCGTCGCGAGCGACCGGCCCGCCACCTCGGCCACCACCTTACCGGCCAGCGTCTGGGCATCGAGTCGCCCCTCGCCCGTGATCACGAGGTCGATCGGATCCACCCGCCGTTCCTTGCCCCAGGCATCACCGAGGCCCGTGGCGTCGAGGACTAGCCGCGCGCCCGAGACACGCTCGCCCCCGAGCGCGAGCAGCGCAGCGCCGATCCCACCGCCCGCGCCGGCCCCCTCGCGCAAGGCCACGGCATCCCCCTGCTCGTCGAGCAACCAGGTGCTCGCCCGGGAAAGCCGCTCCTCGAGCCGAGCGACCAGGCGCGCATCAGCGCCCTTCTGCGGGCCGAAAACCTGGGCCGAGCCCTGTGGCCCGAGCAAAGGGCTCGTGACGTCCGTCGCAGCGACCAGCGTCGTTCCGGCGAGCACCCGCCGACCCTGCTCGACCCCACCCAGCGCTTCGAGCATGCCGCAGCCACCGTCCGTGCAGGCCGTGCCACCCAGCCCCACGACGATCGATCCGGGCTGCTGCCCGGCTGCCTGAAGCAGCAGGTCCCCGACACCCGCGCTCGTGGCCGCCCAGGCCGAGGATGGCGTGGGCGGTCCAGGCAGCAGGTGCAGCCCGCAGGCTTGAGCGGCCTCCACGTACGCGACCCGGCCCGGCGCCTGCTCCGGACGACCCGCGCCCTGGAGCAACCAGCGCGCCCGCACGCGGCCACCAAGTGGCCCGCTCACGGTCGCCTCGAGCACCTCGCCACCCCGCGTGGCCAGCGCGTCAACGAATCCGGGGCCGCCGTCGGATTGCGGGAGGAGATCGACCTGGTCCCCCGGCCGCTCGGCCAGCCACGCGTCGCGCATGACGAGCGCGGCCTCGCGTGCCGAGAGCGTGCCCCCGAAGGAGTCCGGGGCCAGCACGATCCTCATGCCACCAGTATCGCCGGCCCTCTGCGCCCCTGAAGCCACCCAGGTGCGAGGAAAACCACATCCGACTGCCCGCAAGCGTGCCCTGGTTTGCCCGGATCACCAGATCGCCTACCCTAAAACCCGTGAAACTCACCGGACGTGGCAGCAGCGGCAGCAATCCTGATGATCCCTCCGCGAAGGACGGACCAGCCCAGGACCAGCTGGAGCAGGGGCAGTCGGCGCAGCCTTCCGGGCACACCCCCGGCAAGGGCCGCCCCACCCCGAAGCGCAACGAGGCCCGCCGAGGCGCGCGCGGCCCCCTCATGCCTCCCCCGATGACGCGAGCCGAGGCACGAGCACGCAAGAAGGCCCTCAAGGCCGAGCAGCGCAAGAAGCCGAAGATGTCCAAGGAGGAGCGCAAGCGCTTCAACGCCGAGAGCCGCTCGCGCGCCAATGAGCGACGGGCCCGCATGATGGCCGGCGACGAGGACTACTTGCTGCCCAGGGACCGGGGAAAGACCCGCAAGCTCGCCCGTGACTACGTCGATGCGCGGCGCAACCTCGCTGGCCTGTTCATGCCGCTGGCGCTGCTCGTGCTGCTGACCCTGTTCATGCCGCCGGACATCCAGGCCATCATCACGCTGGGCATGATGGTCTTTCTCATCTTCATGATCATCGAGGGGATCGTGCTGGGCCGGCAGATCAGCAACCGGGTCCGCGAGCGCTTCCCCGACAGCGACGATACTGGCCTGGGCATTGGCTGGTACGCCTTCGTCCGCGCGACACAGATCCGTCGGCTGCGGGTGCCCAAGCCACAGGTCCGGCCAGGCGACGCGGTCTAGCCCGCCATGCGCTGCCTGGTCCTCGGAGGAGCGCGATCCGGCAAGTCTGGCCATGGCGAGCAGGTGATCTCCGCCTGGGCGACGGCCGAGCAGGTTCGCTACATCGCGACGGCACCCGATCGTCCTGGTGATGACGAATGGGCGCGGCGCGTGCACGCGCACCAGCTGAGGCGCCCGGCGCACTGGATGACAGTGCGCACCGAGGACCTGGTCGCCGAGCTCGACCGCGAACCGGCCTCGCCCACGATCATCGACGACCTCGGCATGTGGCTCGCGTCGGTGATGGATCGCCTCGATGCGTGGGCAGAGCCGGAGCGGGCTCGCGCAGCCGTCGACGGCCTCGTCGACGCCGTAGCCCGCTACCCGGCCCCGCTGGTGCTCGTCACCCCCGAGGTAGGGATGGGCATCGTGCCCGAGACCCGGTCGGGCCGGGCATTCCGGGACGAGATCGGGGTGTTGAACGCGCGCATCGCGGAGGAATGCGAGAAAGTTGTCCTGGTGGTCGCGGGAATCCCGTTGCCGCTGAAGTGATCCCCGCCTGTCGCGCGGCCGGCGAGAAAGGCTGGAGCAGTTGAGTGACCAGGAACGCCCGGACGATCCCAGCGTCTTCGATCCGATCCCGCAGCCGGATCGCGAGGCACGGCGCGCGGCCTGGCAGCGGCAGGGAGTGCTGACCAAGCCCGCGGGCTCGCTGGGCAGGCTCGAGGAGCTCTCGACCTGGATCGCGGCATGCCAGGGCCAATGCCCACCCGTTCCGTTCACCCGCCCCCGCATCGTCATCTTCGCCGGTGACCATGGCATCGCCCGCCACGGCGTCTCCGCCTACCCGCCCGAGGTGACCGTGCAGATGGTGCGGAACTTCCTCGATGGCGGGGCCGCCATCAACTGCCTCGCCGAGAACGCCGGGGCGACCGTGCGCGTGGTCGATATCAGCGTCGATGGCGATACCCCGCCGTCGGTGCGCGCGCACAAGGTCCGCCGCTCCAGCGGGCGCATCGACACCGAGGACGCCATGACGCACGAGGAGGCGGTCGCCGCGGTGGCGGCTGGACGAGCCATCGCGGACGAGGAGATCGACGCGGGCGCCGACCTGCTCATCGCCGGGGACATGGGAATCGGGAACACCACTCCGGCAACGGTGCTCGTGGCCACGCTGACCCGCACCGAGCCGATCGCCGCCGTCGGCAGGGGCACTGGGATCGATGACAATGCCTGGATGCTCAAGACAGCCGCCGTGCGGGACGCGATGCGCCGCGGCAGGGTCGTGGCGCGCGATCCGATACGGCTGCTGGCCACGAGCGCGGGCGCGGACATCGCGGCGATGGCAGGGTTCCTTGCCCAGGCGGCGCTGCGTCGCACCCCGGTGATCCTCGACGGCGTAGTAGTGACCGCCGCAGCGCTGGTCGCCGAGGACCTCGCCGCGGGAGCACGCGATTGGTGGCTGGCAGGACATCGTTCCACCGAGCCCGCGCACGCGATCGCGCTGCGGAGGCTGCAGCTCGAGCCGATCGTGGACCTCGGCATGCGGCTCGGCGAGGGCTCCGGTGCCGCGGTGGCCCTGCCCGTCCTGGCCGCGGCCGTGGCGACGCTGGCACGAATGGCCACTTTCGCGGAGGCCGGGGTGAGTGATCGATGAGCCCCCGTCGCACGCGCGGCAGCACGAGCAGCAACCCCACCGTGGACGGGGCGCGCCTGGCGTTCTCGTGGCTGACGGTGCTGCCCGTGCGCGGACCGCAGCTCATAGACCGCCAAGCAAGCGCGTGGGCGATCGCGGTCACCCCGCTGATCGGCCTTGTGCTGGGAATCACGACAACGCTGCTGCTGTGGGGAATGCTCGCGCTCGGCCTGCCCGCCATGCTCGCTGGCATCCTGGGAGTGGGCTTCCTGGCCCTCGCCACGCGTGGCCTGCACATCGACGGCCTCGCCGATACCGCTGATGGCCTGGGGACGTTCGGGCCACCGGACCGGGCTCAGCGCATCATGCACGCGGGCGGCTCGGGACCGTTCGGGATCGCCACCCTCGTCGTCGTCCTTATCGGTCAGGGCCTGGCCCTGGGCGCGCTCGCTGGGGCCAGCATGTTCGTCGCCATCGCCGTCGCGATCGCGGCCGGGCGTGTCGCCGTGGTCATCGCGTGCCGCCCCGGGCTGCGGGCAGCACGGCCGGAGGGGTTCGGGGCACTTGTCGCGGGAAGCCAATCGTGGGCGACGATCGGCTCATGGGTGGCGGCTGCCCTGTTCATCGCGACCGTCGCCGTGCCTGGCAGCCCGCTGCATGGGGTGATCGTCCTCGTGGTGGCGTTCGCGTTCGCGCTGGTCTTCGTGATGCATTGCACCCGGCGCCTCGGCGGCATCAATGGCGATGTGCTCGGTGCCGTTCTGGAACTGACCGTGCTGATCGCCGCCGTGGGATTGCTGCTGGGAGCATGAGGGCCTGGCCACCGGATCGGTGGCCAGGCCCCTGGCGTGATGCGCGGTTCAGAGCAGGCGTTGCATCCAGCCGCGCGTGTCCTCGAAGGTGCCGCGCTGGATCCCGGTGAGGGTATCGCGCAGCGCGAGCGTGACCTCGCCCGGCTCGCCGTCAGCGATCATGTACTCGCCGCCGGTGTGCTTGACCCGGCCGACCGGCGTGATCACCGCTGCGGTGCCGCAGGCGAAGACCTCGGTGATCTCGCCGTTGTGGGACTTCTCGTCGACCTCCTCGACCGAGATGCGGCGCTCCTCGACCGGGATGCCCGCGTCCTCCGCCAGGTGGATCAGGGATTCCCGCGTGATGCCGGGCAGCAGCGAGCCCGAGAGCTCGGGGGTGACGAGTCGTGCGTCGGCGCCCGAGCCGAACACGAAGAACAGGTTCATGCCCCCCATTTCCTCGATGAAGCGACGCTCGATCGCATCGAGCCACACGACCTGGTCGCAGCCTTGGTCAGCTGCCTCCGCCTGGGCGAGCAACGAGGCGGCATAGTTCCCGGCGAACTTCGCGGCACCCGTGCCACCCGGTGCGGCGCGCACGTACTCGGTGGAGAGCCAGACGCTGACGGGACGGACACCAGCCTTGAAGTACGCGCCGGCCGGGGACGCGATGAGGAGGTACTGGTACTCCTTCGCGGGCCGCACGCCAAGCCCTGCCTCGGTGGAGAACATGAACGGCCGGAGGTAGAGCGACTCCTCCCCGCCTGCCTCGGGCACCCACGCCTCATCAACGGCGAGGAGCTCCTTCAGCGATTCGAGGAACAACTCGTCGGGCAGCTCCGCCATGGCCATGCGGCGCGCCGAGCTGCGGAAGCGCTGGGCGTTCGCGTCGGGGCGGAACGAGGCGATGGTGCCGTTGGGCTGCCGGTATGCCTTCAGCCCCTCGAAGATGGCCTGCCCGTAGTGCAGGACCATGGCCGCCGGGTCGAGGGTGATGGCGCCATACGGCTGCACGTGGGCGTCATGCCAGCCCTGCTGCCGCGAATAGCGGATCGCGACCATGTGGTCGGTGAAATGCGTACCGAACCCCGGGGACCGCAGAATCTGCTCCCGCTCGACCTGTGGCCGGGGCGCTGGATGTGCGGAACGGGTGAACTCGGGCAGCGTCGTCATGAGCGAAAATCCTATCGCGAAAAGTCACTGGGTCCTCGGTGCGACAAACGGTGGACGGACGACCTCGCAGGGAATGTGGCGTCCCCGCACGTCGACCGTCACTGTGGCGCCCGCGGTGATGTCCGCGGAGGTGTCGAGGAGCGCGAGCGCGATGCCGGTTTTCAGCGTTGGGGAGAACGTACCGGACGTCGTCGTCCCGATCATCTTGTTTTCCGCCCCGAGGACGGAGAGCCCGGGGCGCAGCACGCCCTTGCCGAGCGCGCGCAGGCCCCACAGCGTCCGTCCGGGCCCGGCCTCGCGCTGTCGCTGCAGGGCCTCCCGCCCCCAGAAAGCGGGCTTGCGCCAGCCCACGGCCCATCCGCAGCGCGCCTCGACCGGGGTGATCTCGAGGGACAGCTCGTGGCCGTGGAGCGGGTAGCCCATCTCCGTTCGCAGCGTGTCGCGCGCACCGAGGCCAGCGAGCCTGCCCCCTAGCTGCTCGGCGCGGTCCGCGAGCCGCTGGAGCGCTGCCTTGGCAGCACTGCTCGGAAGCACGATCTCGTAGCCTTGCTCCCCGGTGTAGCCGGTGCGGCAGATCCGTACCGCGGATCCGCCCGCGCCCTCCCAGGTGGCGTCGGCGAACGCCATGTACGGCATGGTCGTGGGCAGTTCCTCGAGCTCGAGAAGTTCCGCGGAGCGCGGCCCCTGCACGGCCAGCACTGCGTGATCACGGTGCTGGTCCTGCACGCTCACCCCAGCCGGAGCGGTGGCCTCGAGGCGCCGCGCCACCTCGGCGGTATTGGCGGCGTTGGGGATGAGGAACACCTCGCTCTCGCTGACGAGGTAGACGATGAGATCGTCGACCACGCCTCCGCTCTCGTCGCAGCACAGCGTGTACTGCGCCTTGCCAGGGCTGATGCGCTGCAGGTCATTGGTGAGCGTGCTGTTGATGTACTCGGCGGCACCGGTGCCCGTGACGAGGATCTTGCCAAGATGGCTGACATCGAAGATCCCCACCGCCTCGCGGACCGCGTTGTGCTCCGCCACCACGCCGCCGTACGAGATGGGCATGGACCAGCCCGCGAACGGAGCGAACGTGGCGCCCGCGCCCACATGGACATCGTTGGCCGGACTAGCCAGCAAGGAATTTGGGGAATGCTCGGGACTCACGGCGTCCACGCTAGCCGGCGGCACGGGCGGTAGCCTCTAGCCGAGGGGCGTCCATGGCGCGGCGCGGCCCCGCCGGGCACCCCGCAGCGCTAGTCCAGCGCACCCTATTCGCATTGAGCATCCCAAGGAGCGTCACGTGAGCGACAACCCGAAGTCCACCGATTCCAGGACAGCAGACCACCGGTCCACCCTCCCGGCAGTCGGCGTGGCCCGCAAGATCGCCAAGCGGCATGAGGTGGTCATCGTCGGTGTCGCCCAGGGCAAGAAGTCCATCTCCGTCGATGGCGCGGACTCCGTGTGGGACAAGGACACCCAATCCGCGGTCGTGGCCGCGCTGAAGGCTGCCGGAGCGACGGGCAAGGCCGAGCAGATCACGAGGATCCCCGCGCCCAAGGGCGTGGCTGCCCAATCGGTGCTGGGCGTCGGGCTGGGCGCGGGCCGTCGCGACGAGATCGAGGCCGAGCAGGTCCGCCGCATCGCCGGCACCGCTGCCCGCTCCCTGACCGGCGTGCGGTCCGCGGCGACGCTGCTGCACTCGCGGGGCATCGCGCCCGTGGTGGAGGGCCTTTGCCTCGGCTCCTACTCGTTCACCGAGTTCCGCTCCCCCAAGTCAGCGCCCGATGCCAGCGCGGGCCCGCTCGGCTCCGTGGACCTGATCGTTGCCGAAGGAGGGGCCAAGAAGACCGAGAAAGCGATCGCGCGTTCCGAAGCGATCGCCCACGCTGTCGCCATCGCCCGCGATTTCGTCAACACCCCGCCGAGCCACCTCTACCCGGGCGCGTTCGCCGAGCGAGCCGCGACGCTCGCCGCGAACGCCGGGCTCGATGTGGAGATCCTTGATGAGAAGGCCCTCGAGTCCGGCGGATACGGCGGCATCGTCGCGGTCGGCAAGGGCTCGGCGCGCAAGCCCCGCCTTGTCCGCATCGCCTACCGGGGCGGGCCGGAGAACGGCGGCAAGACCGTGGCGCTCGTCGGCAAGGGCGTCACCTTCGACACTGGCGGGATCTCCATCAAGCCCGCGGCCGGCATGGAGAACATGACCTCCGACATGGCGGGCGCGGCAGCGGTGATCGCCACCGTGCTGCTCGCCGCGCGCCTCGAGCTTCCCGTCACCGTGATCGCCACAGTACCGATGGCCGAGAACATGCCCTCGGGCAATGCCACCCGCCCGGGCGATGTCATCACCCACTACGGGGGCACCACCGTCGAGGTCCTCAACACCGACGCGGAGGGCCGCCTGATCCTCGCCGACTCACTGGTGCGCGCCGCCGAGGATGCACCGGACTACATCATCGACACCGCCACGCTCACCGGCGCGCAGATGGTCGCGCTGGGCACCCGCGTACCCGGTGTGATGGGCACCGAGGACTTCCGCGACCGGGTCGCCGAGCTGTCCCAGCAGGCGGGAGAGAACGGCTGGGCGATGCCCATGCCCACCGAGCTGCGCGCTGACCTCGGCTCGCGGGTCGCTGATCTCGCGAACGTGACCAACCACCGCTGGGGCGGGATGCTCTCGGCGTCGCTGTTCCTCAAGGAATTCGTCGCCGACGGTGCCAACTGGGCACATATCGATGTCGCGGGCCCGGCATTCAACACCGGCGCGCCGTGGGGATACACGCCGAAGGGCGGCACCGGCGTGCCCGTGCGCACGATGCTCGCGGTCCTCGAGGACGTCGCCGCGAACGGCTGATCCGGTGGGGCTGGGGCGCTGGGGGTGGGGCTCCGCTGGGGCTGGGGCCCCGCCGCGCGGCAAAAGCACGGGATACTGTCAAACGCGATAGAAGCTGCCTTGGGTTTCTAGCAGCTTCTATCGCGTTTGCGGCCTGGGATGGCTGGCTGCGGCCTGGGAGGGCTGGGTGACGGCTCGAGCTGAGGCACCCACCGGCAACGGATCCACCGGGCCAGCCGCGACGCCTAGTCGCGGTCGCGTTCCTGCCGGGCGCGCTTCTCGATGATGCGTTGCCGCTCGTTGTGATCCCTCATGCGCTGGGGGTAGCCGGTCTTCTGCACGTCATAGAGCGGGATGCCCAGCTTCTCGCCGACCCTCCGGGCGATCTTGGCGTTGTGGACGCGGCGGCGCGTCCATTCGCCGTCCTTGGCCACGAGCACCACGGTCATCTCGTTGACAAACGTCGGCGGCTCGACGAAGCCCTCCACCCCGGTGCGCGCCGCGGCCCAGTCCGCGAGGTGGGCGAGGTCGCTGTCCCGCATGCCGCGCACATGGGCGGCGGCGCTGCCGCGTGGTTGACGAAATCGTCCGAAGATTCCCATATCCCGATGCTGCCAGGAAAACAGCGGAAGCACCTACCCGTAGCAGGTTGCGCGACATCCGCCCGGGCCGCCATAGGTACCGGCCGTGCGCGCGGGACCGAGGGGTGCAAGGATGGGTCGTGGTGGACGTCATGGGATTTGCGTGGATCTGAGCATCTGCCCACATAACGCCTGCGCCACAAGCACAATAGAGATCGCCTCGCTACGGCCGCGAAGCGATCCGCCTTAAGCCCCATCGAGCGCCGAGGAGTCGAAGGATATGGCCTTCTCCGTTGAAATGCCCGCCCTAGGTGAAAGCGTCACCGAAGGCACCGTCACGCGGTGGCTCAAACAGGAAGGCGATACCGTCGAGGTCGACGAGCCGTTGCTCGAGGTATCGACGGACAAGGTTGACACCGAGATCCCCTCCCCCGCCGCGGGCGTCCTGAGCAAGATCGTCGCGCAGGAGGATGACGTCGTCGAGATCGGCGGGGAGCTCGCGGTGATCAGCGACGCCGACGAGTCCGGCGACGAAGACTCCGAGGCGGACGACGATTCCGAGGCGGACGATGAAGAGGCTGCCAGCGAGTCCGAGGACGCTCCCGCGGAGGAATCTGACTCCGAGAAGGCAGCGAGCGACGAGACCGATGACAGCGAGCCCGAGGACGACGAGTCCGGCGACGACGAGGCTGAGGAAGACGAGCCTGCCGCATCGGACGGCGACAGCGACGGGGGCGACGGGACTCCGGTCACGATGCCCGCGCTCGGTGAATCCGTCACCGAGGGAACCGTCACCCGCTGGCTGAAGGCCGTGGGGGACGAGGTCGAGGTCGACGAGCCCTTGCTCGAGGTCTCCACCGACAAGGTCGATACCGAGATCCCCTCGCCCGTGGCTGGCACGTTGCTCGAGATCACGGCAGAAGAGGATGAGGTCGTTGAGATCGGTGGCCAGCTCGCCATCATCGGCAGCGGATCCCCTGCCCCGAAGAAGTCGGCCGAGAAGAAGCCCGAGCCCGAGAAGAAGCCCGAGAAAGAGCCCGAGCCCGAGCCTGCTCCCAAGGCCGAGAAGAAGCCCGAGCCCGAGAAGAAGCCCGAGAAGAAGCCCGAGCCGGAGCCCGAGAAGAAGCCGGAATCCAAGCCGTCGGGTGGCACGCCATATGTGACGCCGCTGGTCCGCAAGCTCGCCAAGGAGCACGATGTGGACCTCTCCTCGGTCGAGGGTTCCGGCGTCGGTGGCCGAATCCGCAAGGAAGACGTCCTCGCTGCGGCCGAGTCCACGAAGAAGCCTGCCGCAGAGTCGGCGCCGAAGAAGTCTGGCACTCCTGCCGGCGTCCGTCCCGAGCTCGCGAAGCTGCGGGGCACCTCGCAGAAGGCCAACCGCATCCGCCAGATCACCGCGCAGCTCACGCGTGAGTCGCTGCGGGAGACCGCGCAGCTCACCCAGACCCACGAGGCCGATCTCACTCGTGTGGCGGTACTGCGGTCCGAGCACAAGGCCGCGTTCAAGGACAAGCACGGTGTCAACCTGACGTTCCTTCCGTTCTTCGCGAAGGCCGCGGTGGAGGCACTGCGCCTGCACCCGAATATCAACGCGAGCTACGACGAGGACGCCAAGGAGATCACCTACCACGGCGCCGAGCACCTGGGTGTCGCGGTCGATACCGAGAACGGGCTGCTCTCCCCCGTCATCCACAACGCCGGGGACATGTCGGTCGCCGAGCTCGCCAAGGCGATCGCCGATCTCGCGAAGCGGGCGAGGTCGGGAGGCCTCAAGCCCGACGAGCTGACCGGCGGCACGTTCACAGTGACGAACATCGGCAGCAACGGGGCCCTGTTCGATACGCCCATCCTGGTGCCACCGCAGTCGGCGATGCTGGGCACGGGCGCGATCGTCAAGCGCCCGGTGGTCACCACTGACGAGTTCGGCAACGACGCGATCGCGATCCGCTCGATGGCGTACCTGCCGCTCACCTACGACCACCGGCTCATCGATGGCGCTGATGCGGGCCGGTTCATGACAACGATCAAGGAACGTCTCGAGGACGGCGACTTCAACGCCGATCTCGACCTCTGAGCGACCGGGCCCTGGCACAACATGCCGGGGCCCGGCCTTTCGGGCAGGCCCGCGCCAGGGCAATCGAGCTCCCGGCGCTGCACGAAGGAGTCGCTTCACAAGAAGGAAGGCGGTACCCGCATGCGCGTGGCAATCGCGGGATCATCAGGTTTGATCGGCACGGCACTCGTCGCGGCGCTGCGCTCGAGCGGGCATGACGTCGTTCGCATGGTCCGGCGCGCGACGCACGCCCCGGACGAGGTGCGCTGGGACCCCACGGCACGGCTCGACCCCGCGGTTCTCGCATCCACTGATGCGGTGATCAACCTCGGTGGCGCGAGCATCGGTGATCGGCGCTGGACCGGCGCGTACAAGCAGGAGCTGCGCGATAGCCGGATCGGGCCCACCGAGGTGCTGGGCGAGGCCGCGGCGGCCGCAGGGGTTCCCACCATGATCAGCGCGAGCGCTGTCGGCTTCTACGGCGACACTGGCAGCAAGAAGGTCGATGAGTCCTCGCCCGCCGGAGAGGGCTTCCTCGCGAGCCTGTGCGAGGAATGGGAAGCGACCGCGCAGCGGCACGCGACGCAGGGCACACGGGTCGCTTGCATCCGCACCGGCGTGGTCCTCTCCCGCGCGGGAGGCATGCTGCCCAAGCTGATCCCCCTCTACAAGCTCGGCCTCGGCGGGCGTCTCGGCGATGGCCGGCAGTACTTCCCCTGGATCAGCCTGGAGGATCACGTCCGGGCCGTGGAGTTCATCCTTGGCAACGAGGCTCTTCAGGGCCCGGTAAACCTGACCGGGCCTGCTCCTGTCACGAACGCGGAGTTCAACCGGGCATTCGCCAAGGCCACGCACCGCCCGGCGCCATGGATCGTGCCCGGCTTCGCGCTCAAGGCCGCCGTCGGAGAGTTCGCCTCGGAAGGCATCCTCGGCGGCCAGCGCGCGATACCGGCCAAGCTCGAGGCCGCGGGGTTCGACTTCGTGCACAACACGATCCGCGAGGCGCTCGATGCCACTCTCGCCGCATCGAGCCACTCCTAGGCGCCGCGCACCGGGCATGGGCCGCCCCCGCGAGGAGTACGGTGGCTTCCATGAGTGAGCGCAGCGCTTCCGCCCGGTCATCCGTGACCGCGCTGGAGTTCGTCGAGGCCGGAACGGTCGACTACCTCGCAGCATGGGCCCGGCAGCGCGAGATCGCGGGCGCACGCGCCCGCGGCGAGGGCTCCGACACCGTCCTGCTGCTCGAGCACCCGCCCGTCTACACGGCCGGGCGGCGCACCGTCGATGCCGAGCGGCCCACCGATGGCACGCCCGTCATCGACGTGGATCGGGGCGGGAAGATCACCTGGCACGGCCCCGGCCAGCTCGTCGGCTACCCCATCGTTGCTCTCGCCGAGCCCATCGATGTGGTGGGCTACGTGCGGCGGATCGAGGAAGCACTCATCTCGGTGGTCACCGGCCTCGGTGTTCCCTGCGGGAGGATCGACGGACGATCTGGCGTGTGGCTGCCAGCGGGCGCGCAGCCAGGGCCCGATGGCGAGACCCGGTTCCTGCCGGAGCGCAAGATCGCGGCGATCGGCGTCCGCGTCGCCCGTGGCGTCACGCTGCATGGGTTCGCGCTCAACTGCAACAATGTGCTCGATGCGTTCGATGCGATCATCCCCTGCGGCATCACCGATGCCGGGGTGACCTCGCTCTCGCGCGAGCTCGGCCGCGAGATCACCGTCCACGACGTCATTCCTGCCGTCACGGACGCCGTGGCACTGGCGCTTGATGGGGAGCTCCCCGTCTCGGAGCATCCCGTGCCGCGACCCTCCCCCGCCGCGGGCGATCATGTCCCCGGCCCCCGGGTGACGACGTACAGCTTCACCTAGCCGTGCGTGGCCTCGCGGCCACTGATGACCACTGCACCCAAGCGTAGGATCGAGATCGTGACTGTCGCACCAGAAGGACGCAAGCTGCTCCGCGTCGAGGTTCGCAACGCGGAGACCCCCATCGAGCGAAAGCCGGGCTGGATCCGCACGCGCGCGACGATGGGACCCGAGTACACGGAGCTCAAGGGCCTCGTGCGCCGCGAGGGCCTGCACACCGTCTGCGAGGAAGCGGGCTGCCCGAACATCTTCGAATGCTGGGAGGATCGCGAAGCGACGTTCCTCATCGGCGGCGACCAATGCACCCGGCGCTGTGACTTCTGCCAGATCGACACCGGCAAGCCCGCGGCGCTCGACCTCGACGAGCCACGCCGTGTTGCCGAGAGCGTGCAGGCTATGGGGCTGCGCTATTCCACCATTACCGGCGTTGCCCGCGATGATCTCGACGACGGTGGCGCATGGCTGTACGCCGAGACTGTCCGGCAGATCCACTCGCTGAATCCCGGCACCGGCGTGGAACTGCTCATCCCGGACTTCAACGCGGACCCCGGCCAGCTCGAGGAGGTCTTCTCCTCCCGCCCCGAGGTGCTCGCCCACAACGTGGAGACCGTGCCGCGCGTATTCCGCCGCATCCGCCCGGCCTTCCGCTACCAGCGGTCCCTCGATGTGATCACCATGGCGCGCGATGCCGGGCTCGTCACGAAGTCGAACCTGATCCTCGGGATGGGCGAGACTCCTGAAGAAGTCACCGAGGCTCTCGCTGATCTGCACGAGGCGGGCTGCGACATCATCACTATCACCCAGTACTTGCGTCCCTCGCCGCGGCACCACCCCGTGGAGCGCTGGGTGCGGCCGGAGGAGTTCGTGGAGCACTCCGATACAGCTCGCGAGCTTGGCTTCGCCGGGGTGATGGCAGGGCCACTGGTGCGCTCCTCCTACCGGGCAGGGCGACTGTACGCGCAGGCGATCGCTCATCGCGGCGAGAGCATCCCCGAGAACCTCGCGCATCTCGACCGGGGTGGTGCCGCGTCGCAGGAAGCCAGCGCCGTCCTCGCCCGATACCAGGGATAGCAACGGACCCACCTGGCTCGCCCGCGAGCTCCCACACCGTATCCTGGAGGCATGGCGAAGGCGGAGAAGCTCGACAAGGAGCAGCGAAAAGCACTGAAGGCTGCCCGCAAGGCACGGTCGCGGGAACGGCGGTCACAGCTGTGGCAGGCGTTCAAGATGCAGCGCGAGCAGGACAAATGGTTGATTCCGATCCTCGTGGGCACGATCGTCGTGACCACGGCCGTCATGTTCGGCATCGGCGCCCTGGTCGGAGCGCAATGGCTGTTCCTGCCGCTGGGCCTGATCCTCGGTTTGCTGCTGGCCTTCATCATCTTCGGCCGCCGCATGACCCAGTCCGTGTACAAGAAGGCCGACGGCCAGCCCGGAGCGGCCGCCTGGGCCCTCGAGTCGCTGCGCGGTCCGTGGATCGTCTCCAACGCGGTGGCCGGCACCACCCAGCTCGATGCCGTGCACCGGGTGCTGGGCCGCCCCGGTGTGATCCTCGTCGGCGAGGGCACCCCGCACCGTGTCAAGAGCTTGCTCGCCCAGGAGAAGAAGCGCGTGGCCCGGCTCGTCGGCAACACCCCGATCTACGAGATCATCGTCGGCAACGACGAGGATCAGATCCCGCTCTCGAAGCTGCAGAAGGCCGTGAACCGGCTGCCGAAGAACATCAATCGCAAGCAGATGGACGCCCTCGAGAGCCGTCTCGCGGCGATCGCCTCCCGCTCCGGGGGCCCCGCCATGCCCAAGGGGCCGGTGCCCGGTGGCGGACGCATGAAGAACGTCCAGCGCACCATCCGCCGCCGCTAGCAGCCGACCGGGAGCGGACTACCACCCCTAGCGGGAGCGGATGACCACCGTGTCGGTGACCCGATCGTGCAGCCCTCGACCATCGCGATCCCAGATCGCGGCGGGGATCAGCAGGAACACGAGGATCGCGCGCAGGATCGAGCGTCCGAGCCCCACCGCGGCCGGGCTGTGCGCTCGTTGCACGCGCAGGCCGAACAGTGCCTGCCCGGGCGTGAAGGAGAACAAGAAGACGGCCAGGATGGCGACAGCGAACCAGACGAGCAGGCTCCACTGGCGAGGCGGGTCCGGCAGCGTGAACAGGCCCGCGACCAGCGCGGCCATGATGATGTCGGCGAAGAACGCGCCACTGCGGCGCAGCCAGGTGGGCATCGATCCGGGGCCGTCCGCGGGCAGCCCGAGGCTCTCGCCGCGGTACAGTTGCTCGTTGCCGGTCTGGCCTTCGGGCAACGCGGCCGAAGGTCCGTAGAGCCAAGATCCAATATTTCGGGGCATAGTCACTAGGATAGTGACCGTACCGCGCGGTCACGCCCGGGCAACCGATGCATGGACCGGGGCGGCCAGGATCACACGGGGCCGGGAACAGCTCGTGTCGATTCGTCGAACTCGCCGGATTTGGTAACACGGGTGAAACATCCGGGTGACCGCTAGGCAATACCAACTTCATACCGTTCCCATTGATTACCCGCCACTGAGCAACCGATCGCGGCGGGGCCTTGACTGAAGGAGCAGACGCGTGGCGTTTTCCAATGCCGAAGAAGTCTTCAAGTTCATTAAGGATCAGAACGTCGAGTACGTCGATGTTCGATTCTGCGACCTCCCGGGCGTGCAGCAGCACTTCTCGATCCCGGCGTCGACGTTCAACCAGGACGTCATCGAGGAAGGTCTCGCGTTCGACGGCTCGTCGGTGCGTGGTTTCCAGTCGATCCACGAGTCCGACATGCTGCTGCTCCCGGACGTCACGACCGCGCACATCGACCCGTTCCGTGCCGCGAAGACCCTGAACATCGTGTTCTCGGTCCACGACCCGTTCACCCGCGAGGCCTACAGCCGCGACCCGCGCAACGTTGCCCGCAAGGCGGAGGAGTACTTGGCCTCCACCGGCATCGCCGACACCGCGTTCTTCGGTGCCGAGGCCGAGTTCTACCTGTTCGACTCGGTCCGCTTCGACTCGCAGGCCAACGGCTCGTTCTACGAGATCGACTCCAAGTCCGGATGGTGGAACACCGGCGTCGACCGCGAGGCCGACGGCTCCCCCAACCTGGGCTACAAGGTGCGCTACAAGGGCGGCTACTTCCCCGTCGCGCCCTACGACCACTACGTCGACCTGCGCGATGAGATCACCACCAACCTCACCAACGCTGGTTTCGAGATCGAGCGCGGCCACCACGAGGTCGGCACCGGCGGCCAGGCCGAGATCAACTACAAGTTCAACACTCTCCTCCACGCGGCCGACGACCTGCTGCTGTTCAAGTACATCGTCAAGAACACCGCCTGGAAGGCCGGCAAGTCCGCCACCTTCATGCCGAAGCCCCTGTTCGGCGACAACGGCTCGGGCATGCACGTCCACCAGTCGCTGTGGAAGGACGGCAAGCCACTGTTCCACGACGAGGCTGGCTACGCCGGACTCTCGGACATGGCCCGCCACTACATCGGCGGCATCCTGCACCACGCGCCGTCGCTGCTCGCGTTCTCCAACCCCACGATCAACTCGTACCACCGCCTCGTGCCGGGCTACGAGGCCCCGATCAACCTGGTGTACTCGCAGCGCAACCGCTCCGCCGCGGTCCGCATCCCGATCACCGGCAACAACCCGAAGGCCAAGCGCCTCGAGTTCCGCGCGCCCGACAGCTCCGGCAACCCGTACCTCGCGTTCGCGGCGTGCATGATGGCCGGCCTCGACGGCATCCGGAACAAGATCGAGCCGCCCGCCCCGGTCGACAAGGACCTCTACGAGCTCCCGCCGGAGGAGGCCAAGGGCATCCCGCAGGCACCCACCTCCCTCGAGGACGTCATCGACAACCTCGAGAAGGACCACGAGTTCCTCACCGAGGGCAACGTGTTCACCACCGACCTCATCGAGACCTGGATCGCGCTCAAGCGCGAGCAGGAAATCGATCCGGTCCGCCTGCGCCCGCACCCCTACGAGTTCAACCTGTACTACGACGTGTGATCCTCGCAGCGTGCTGAGCAGCTCCTCTCGCTGCTCCACGCGCTAGGCACGCTTCCGGTCCGCCCGCCCCACGATCTCGGTCGTGAGGCGGGCGGACCTTTTCGTGGCTGCGGTTTGCGGCGCGTCGCGGCGGTGTTCTACGGCGGGGAACGGCGGCGGGGAACAGCGGCCACCCATCGCCTACCCATGCCACGGATAGCTCCCAGGTGCCACCGATATTTCGGTGGCAGCTCGGCGTAGAGGTGGCAGCAGCCGGGTATCCGTGGCAAATCTTCCGGAGCGCGGCCCGGGTAGCGGAGGTACACGGCCGCGGCGTGCCACTATCCCTGGGGGCGGCCGGTGGCGGCCGGGCACCCCGCGGCAGGGGCGGCGGCCGCGCTCACGGCCCCCTGGCGGCAAAAGCACGGGAAACCATCAAACGCGATAGAAACTGACCTGGGTTTCCCGCAGCTTCTATCGCGTTTGCGACCAGGCGACGGCGCGGCCCCACGGCAACACGCCCCGCCCCACGGCCCGAGACTCTCGACCAGGCGGCCCTGCGCCCCGGCGACCCCGCGCACGGCAACGGCCCGCGGGGATTTCCCGCGGGCCGCGCTGGTGTTGAGTTGTACCGCTGGGGACGGTGGCTACCGGCTGCCTGACCCCGTTATCGGGACAGGGCCAGTTGTCGGTGCCTGGTCCTCAGTGGCTGGCTCAATTCGCCTGCCCGTACTTGGCGAGGATCTTGTCACGCTTCTTGGGGTCGATGTTGGCCTGCGTGATGTCGCCGTCATAGTGATCCAGCACTCGCTTGTCCATCACTGCCCGCCAGACGGGCGGGATGGCCGCGAGGACGATCATGGTCGCGTAGCCACCGGGCAGCTGGGGCGAGCCCTTCATGCTGCGCAGGATCTGGTAGCGGCGGGTCGGGTTGGCGTGGTGATCGGAGTGGCGCTGCAACTGGTAGAGCGCGAGGTTGGTGACCAGGTGGTCGCTGTTCCAGCTGTGGCGCGGGGCGCAGCGCTCGTAGCGGCCGGACTCGAGCTTCTGGCGCTTGAGGCCGTAGTGCTCCAGGTAGTTGACGATCTCGAGGAGCGAGAACCCGAGCACGGCCTGGATGACCAGGTACGGCAGGACGTTCCAGACGCTGTAGTTATCCAGCACGCCAGCGAAGCTCAGGGCCTGCAGGCCGACCAGGATGCCCCCGAAGAGGACAACCGACATCAGCCAGGCGTTGAGCACATCGTTCTTCAGCGTCCAGGGCGACTTGCCGAGGCGCTCGAGGCGGTTCTTCTCCAGCTCCCAGGCGGAGACGAAGGCACCCTTGACCGAGCGCGGCCAGAAGCGGTAGAACGACTCGCCCATGCGCGAGGAAGCAGGGTCCTCCGGGGTGGCGACTCGGACGTGGTGGCCGCGGTTGTGCTCGATGAAGAAGTGGCCGTAGAAGGACTGCGCGAGGACGATGCGGGACATCCAGCGCTCGTGCTCCTCCTTCTTGTGGCCCATCTCGTGCGCGACGCTGATGCCGATGCCGGAGGTCACGGCAACCGTGGTGGCCAGGCCGATGCTCTCGAATACGGAGAGGTTGCCGGTGGCCCAGAGGTAGACCGCGAGGGCCAGGCCGATGTACTGCAGCGGAATGTAGGCGTAGGTGACCCAGCGGTAGAACCTGTCCTGGTCGAGCTCTTCCATCACCTCGTCGGGCGGGTTCTGGCCGTCAGGGCCGAAGACGATGTCGAGCAGCGGGATCAAGCCGAATACGATGATCGGCCCGCCCCAGTAGAGCCATCCCCAGCCAGTGAGCTCAACTAGCCCGACCGCGAGGAACACCGCCGAGGCAGGGATCAGCGAGAAGATCCACAGGTAGCGCTTGCGGTCCCGCCACCGCTCGACGTTCTCCGCGCCAGTGTCGACGGCGTCGACCGTCGTGTCCTGGTTCAGTGATGTGGTCATACGAGATAACACCTCATCGTGTTGGTGTGCTCGGCCCCGATGCCGAAGCAGCTTGTGGATTTGACTATAAGGGGTACCCCGTTCCTTGGCTAGACACGATCTACGGTTTTGTCCACAGCAGAGACGCAAAGACCGCTCTTGACGCTAGCTGCAGCAAGCGCAATCACTCGCGGATGATCAAGAACTGGTAACAAACAAGCAGGTCAGCATGGTTTGATACCTGCATCCATCCATCCCGGATCGGCGCGTGCCCGCTAGCTACCATCGGTATGCGACGTTCATCACACCAAGGCCAGCACCCCCTCCTGTCCGCGACGGCACTCCCTTGCCCGCTGGTGCTCTCTTTCGCGAGCACACCCCGGCGACCGGCGAGCGCCCATCACCGGTGGCGCGAGTTCGCCACTAAGCTGGGGGTGCGCTCTGCTCCGCAGCGCGCCGATCGATCGTGTCGTCACCATGTATGGGGGGTCTTGCCGTGTTGCCGTTCCGGCACGTTTTCCGCAGCCCGGAGCCGGAGATCCTGCCACCGCTCCGCAAGAGCAGACTGCTGGGCCGCCGCGCCCCCTCGATGCGGCCGCTTGACCGGCGCGCGATCGAGATGGAGAGCCGCCGCAAGCAGGGCTTGCTCGACCAGCGCCGGCCCGTCCGCAGCGACCGTGCCATGCTTCCCAGCGTGCCCTCGAAGACCCAGTACTCTGGGAGCATGCTGCTGGTGGATGTCGCGTTGTTGCCGGTTCGCGCGAGCATCGTGGGCGTGCGGGTCACGGTGATGGCGAGCCAGTGGGTCCGCCCGGACGGGCCGCTGCGCCGGGAGAATGGCCTGATCGATATGGCTGACGTGATCGTGGGCAAGAACGGGGTGGCCGAGCAGGTGATGACGCTGCTCTCCAACCCGTACGGCCCCGTCGCGCTGCTGCGCGCCATCACGTCGGCGACGTCGCCGGAGCGTCCACTTGGCAAGGCGATCCAGGACGGGGGCATCGTGGACTCCGCGCTCGCCCCGGACGGCATGGTGGATCGGGTGTTCCAGTCGGGCGGCTTCGTCGAGCGGGTCGTGATGGAGAACGGTCTCGCGGAGCGGATGCTCGCCCTCCTCGAGAACATGGTGGCGATCGCGCCCACCATCGAGGGCTTGCAGGATCCGCTGGCCCGCATCGAATCGGCCTCCCGCTACATCACCGAGGCGGCGGAGCCATTGACGGATCTCGCGGCACGCCTCCCCCGGCCTCGGTTCCCGCGGGTGGCGTGGCCGAACGGTGTGCGCGAGGACCTCGTGGAGCCACCGGTCGAGGTGAAGCCACCCTCGCGGGGCAAGGCCGCGCCCGAGCCCGCGCCGCGCACCGGGAAGCGTCCTCCGGGGAAGTCCTAGACCGCGGCGTCAGCCGCCGAATACCCGCTCCACCACAGTCCGCGCCCTGCGGGTGATGCGACGGTAGTTCTCGACGAACTCGCCTGGATCACCACGCCAGCCCGAGACGTACGCGACGGCGCGCAGGTCCGATCCCCCACTGGGAATCTGGTCAGAAGGCTTGCCACGCGCGAGCACGAGCGCGTTGCGTACCTTCGTCGCCGTGGTCCATGCCTCCCTCAGCAGCTCGGTATCGTCCGCGGCGAGGAGTTCCTCGGCGGCGATCGCCTCAAGCGTCTCCAAGGTCGAGGTATTGCGGAGGCTCGTGAGCTCGTGCGCATGCTGCAGCTGGAGCAGCTGCACCGTCCATTCGACGTCGGAGAGGCCGCCGCGGCCCAGCTTGGTGTGCGTTTTTGGATCGGCGCCACGCGGCAGTCGCTCGGAGTCGATGCGCGCCTTGATCCTGCGTATCTCGCGCACCGCGCCGCTCGACACACCGCCCTCGGGATAGCGGATCTTGTCGGCCATGTGCAGGAACTCGAGGCCGAGATCCTGGTCTCCCGCGACCTGGTGCGCGCGCAGCAGGGCTTGCACTTCCCAGGTCTGGGCCCACTGGCTGTAGTAGGCATCGTAGGCAGCGAGGGTACGCACCATGGGCCCGCTGCGTCCCTCCGGCCGGAGGTTGGTGTCCACCTCGAGGGGAGGGTCCGTGCTTGGCGCCCCGAGATGCTTGCGGATTGCCTCGGCGATGCTGGTCGCCCATTTCACCGCCACGGTCTCATCGATGCCGGGCAGCGGGTCGCAGACAAAGAGGACATCCGCATCGGACCCGTAGCTGATCTCGGCCCCGCCGAGGCGCCCCATCCCGATGACCGCGATGCGGGCGGGCGCAGGCTCTCCCCGCTCCTCGACGCTGGCGGCGATAGTCGCACCAAGCGCGGCCTCGAGGACAGCGACCCAAACCGAGGAGAGCGCATGGCATACGTCGGGCACGGTGAGCATCCCGAGGATATCGGCGGAGGCGACCCGCGCGAGCTCGGCGCGGCGCAGCGAGCGGGCCGCGGAGATCGCCCGCTGGGCGGTCCCATGCCGCTCGGCGGACGCGATCAGCCCCTTCGCCACATCGCTGGGGTCTGTGCCTATGAGCTTGGGACCGTCCGCGCCGTCCGCGTAGAGCCGGAGCACATCGGGCGCGCGGAGAAGCAGCTCGGGCACGTACGCGGAGCAGCCGAGGATGTGCATGAGACGGCGGGCCGCGGCCCCCTCGTCGCGCAAAGTGCGCAGGAACCACTGCTTGTCGCGGAGCTCCTCGGACATGCGCCGGTAAGCGAGCAGGCCCGCGTCCTGGTTGGGCGTATCGCTGAGCCAGTCGAGCAGGGTGGGCAGCAGCAGCGCCTGGATGCGGTTGCTGCGGGTAACGCCGCCGGAGAGCGCCTGGAGGTGGCCGAGCGCGTTGCGGGGCGCGGAGTAGCCGAGCGCGCCGAGCTGGCGGATGGCCGCATCCTCGGTGAGGCGCAGCGCATCGGTATCGAGCTTGGAGACCGACTCGAGCAGCGGACGGTAGAACAGCTTGGAATGGATGCGGCGGACACGCGAGATGTTGCGCTTGATGTCCTGGATGAGCATTCCCGCGGCGTCGGTCCGGCCGTCTGGACGGATGTGCGCGGCACGGGCGAGCCAGCGCAGCGCCTCGGCATTGTCGAAGGCAGGCAGGGTGTGGGTGCGCGAGAGCCGCTGCATCTGGAGCCGGTGCTCGAGCAGTCGGAGGAACTCGTACGATGCGGTGAGGTTGGCGGCGTCCTCGCGGCCGATGTAGCCACCGGAAGCGAGCGCGGTGAGGGCCTCGGTAGTGGCGGTGACGTGCAGGCTCTCGTCGACGCGCCCATGCACGAGCTGGAGCAGCTGCACGGCGAACTCGACGTCGCGGAGCCCACCGGAGCCGAGCTTTATCTCGCGGTCGCGGATGTCGTCGGGGATGAGGGACTCGACGCGGCGGCGCATCTTGCGGACGTTGTCGACGAAGTCGTCGCGCTCGGAAACGATCCAGACCATGGGGTTGAGCGCGGTGACGTACTGCTCGCCGAGCTCCATGTCACCGGTCATCGGGCGGGCCTTGAGCAGCGCCTGGAACTCCCAGGTATGCGCCCACCTCTTGTAGTAGGCGATGTGCGCGTCGAGGGTGCGGACAAGCGCTCCGGACTTTCCCTCGGGGCGCAGGGCCGCGTCGACCTCGAAGAACGCTGCGGAGCCGATGCGCATTAGCTCGCTGGCCAGGCGAGTGGCGGTGCTGTCGGCGGGCTCCGCGACGAAGATGACATCGACGTCGGAGACGTAGTTGAGCTCGCGTGCCCCGCACTTGCCCATGGCGATCACGGCCAGCCGGGACGGGCAGGGCTTATCGGGGCAGACCGTGGCGACGGCGACCGCGAGGGCCGCGGTCAGCGCGGCATCAGCGAGGTCAGTGAGGTGGCGGACCACAGAGGTGTAGGGCAGGACCGGTTCGTTCTGCACGGTGGCGGCGAGGTCCGCGGCGGCGAGGAGGAGCAGCTCGTCCCGGTAGGCGTTGCGCAGGGCCGGGATGGCGGCGTGGCCCGTGGTGGTGGCGCGGTAGATCAGTGACCGTGCCGGGTCGATGCCGTCGATCGGCTCGGGCTCGGGCTTGGCCTCGACAGCGGCGAGCATATTGGCGCGCAGCCCCGCCGCATCCGGCAGGTCGAGGTACTCGCCGCGCAGCTCGTGCCACAAGTGGGGCCTCGCGATGAGGTGGTCAGCGAGGGCCGAGGATGATCCGACGACGCTGAACAGCCGTCCGCGCAGGCCCGTATCCTCGCGCAGGGCGGAATCGAGATCACTCCACTCGTCGTGCAGGGCATCGCGCAGGCGGTCTATCGCGAGCAGTGCCCGGTCCGGGTCCGGGGCGCGCGAGAGCGCCCACAGCAGGTCGATGTCCTCGTCTCGGTCCCAGCCCAGCGAGGCGAGGCGATCAGCAGCATGCGAATCGACCATGCCGAGGCGCGCGGGACCGGGGATCAGGGATCGGCCGTGCGGTGGCCGGGCCATCACGCGGAACCTCTCATCTCGGCAATCCTCTTACAGGGAGAGATAGGTCTTCAGCTCGTACGGGGTGACCTGGCTGCGATACTGCTCCCACTCGGCACGCTTGTTGCGGAGGAAGAAGTCGAACACGTGCTCGCCGAGGGCCTCCGCGACGAGCTCGGACTTCTCCATCTCGCGCAAGGCCTGGTCGAGGTTGCCCGGAAGCTCCCGGTAGCCCATGGCGCGACGCTCGGCCCGGGTCAGCGACCACACATCGTCCTCGGCCTCGGGCGGCAGCTCGTACCCCTTCTCGATGCCCTTCAGCCCTGCGGCGAGCAGCACCGCGAACGTGAGGTACGGGTTGCACGCCGAATCGGGGCTGCGGACCTCGATGCGGCGGGAGCCCGCCTTGTTGGGGGTATACATGGGCACGCGCACGAGCGCAGAGCGGTTGGCCCTGCCCCACGATGCCGCGGTGGGGGCCTCGCCGCCGTGGATGAGCCGCTTGTAGGAGTTGACCCACTGGTTGGTGACGGCGCTGATCTCGCTGGCATGCGTGAGGATCCCCGCGATGAAGTGCTTCGCGGTGTCCGAGAGCTCCATCGGATCATCAGGATTGAAGAACGCGTTGTTATCGCCCTCGAACAGGCTCATGTGGGTATGCATGGCCGAGCCTGCCTGCTGGCTGAACGGCTTCGGCATGAACGAGGCATGCACGTTCTCGAGCAGCGCGACTTCCTTGACCGCGTACCGGAAGGTCATGATGTTGTCGGCCATCGAGAGGGCGTCGGCGTATCGCAGGTCGATCTCCTGCTGCCCGGGCGCGGTCTCGTGATGGCTGAACTCGACGGAGATGCCCATCGACTCGAGCGCCTCGATCGCGTGGCGCCGGAAATTGGGAGCGGTATCGTGCACGGCCTGGTCGAAGTAGCCGCCCTTGTCGGCGGGCAGGGGCTCGGTGCCATCCTCGGGAGAGTTCTTGAGCAGGAAGAACTCGATCTCGGGGTGCACATAGCAGGTGAAGCCGAGATCCCCGGCCTTGTTGAGCTGGCGGCGCAGCACATGCCGCGGATCAGCCCAGGAGGGCGAGCCATCGGGCATGGTGATGTCGCAGAAGATGCGCGCGGTGTGGGGCTTGCCGTCCTTGTGGACCCACGGCAGGATCTGGAACGTCGAGGGGTCGGGCTTGGCGACGGTGTCGGCCTCGGAGACGCGCGAGAAGCCCTCGATGGAGGAGCCGTCGAAGCCGATGCCCTCGGTGAAGGCACCCTCGAGCTCCGCCGGGGCGATCGCCACCGATTTCAGGTAGCCGAGTACATCGGTGAACCACAGCCGGACGAACCGGATGTCGCGCTCCTCGATCGTGCGAAGCACGAATTCCTTCTGGCGATCCATACCGGCGAGGTTATCACTTGACGGCCCCGGCAGACCTGAATCTGCTAGCAGCGCTCGCCCTCTGGAGGTAGGCGCAGGTCCACGAGGTAGCGAGTGACGTGCGCATCGATGCACTCGTCGAGACCCAGTACAACGGTGTGCTGATCGCCCTCGTAGGTGAGCATGCGGCCACCGAGCTGCGCGGCGAGCTCGACGCCGGCCTCATAGGGAGTGGCGGGATCGCCCGTGGTGGACACGACGAGCGGCGGTGGCACCGATTCGGGAACATCGAGCTGCGCCGGCTCGCTGGTGGGATCCACCGGCCAGAAGGCGCAGATGTCGAGGGGCGCCTGGCCCGTGCCGCGACCGTCGTCGGTGAACGGTGCCACGGACCGGTAGCGCATGTCGTACTGGCCCCATTCCTCGCGATCGGTCACGGCAATGGTGTCGACGCAGTTCACCGCATGGAACGCCGGGGTCGAGTTGAAATAGGTGCCATCGTCCTGGCGCCCCTCGTAGATGTCGGCAAGCAGGAGCAAGGTATCGCCGATGCCGTCGCCGAGCTCGATGAGGCCCGAGCGCAGCAGCCGCCACATCTGGGGCGAATAGAGCGCCTGGATGACGCCCGACATCGCGTCGTTGTAGCCGAGGCCGCGCCCATCCGACGTCCAAGCCGGCGATTCGGCCAGCGGGTCCACGAGTGCGCGGAAGTCCTTGATCGCCACATCGCGGTCATCGCTGAGCGGGCATTCGGGACGGGTCGCGCAGTCCGCGACGAACGCATCGAAGGACCGCTGGAAGCCCTCCCCCTGCCGGACGATTGCTTCCCCGAGGTCCATCCCGGGATCAACGGCACCATCGAGCACGAGGGCCCGGACCGAGCCCGGGAACTGTTCCGCGTAGCGCGCCCCGAGGTAGGTGCCATATGAGTAGCCGAGGTAGTTGAGCTCGTCATCGCCGAGGACCGCGCGAAGGATGTCGAGGTCCTGGACGTTCTCCCGCGTCCCTACGGTCGTCAGTACCTCCATGCCGGAGCGCTCCGCGCAGGCGTCGATGTAGTCCTGCATGTCCGCCTCGGCGCGCGCGATGCCCTCCTCGGACATGTCCACGTGGTCGAGGCGGCGATAGTCGTCCATTTCCGCGGCAGTGAGGCACTGCACCGCGGGAGTGGAGGCCGCTACGCCTCTCGGGTCCCAGCTCACCAGGTCGAACCGGTCGGCGAGCTCGGTCCCGCGCCACACCGGTTCGAGGTTCGCCGCGGTGCCGATTCCGCTCGCGCCCGGCCCTCCAGGATTCACCAGCAGCGAGCCGATCTTGCTGGTCGAAGTGACAAGCCTCGTCACCGCGAGCTCCGCGGTGGCGCCCCCCGGATCGTCATAGTCGAGCGGCACCGTGACGCGGGCGCACTCGAACCTCGATGACTCCAGCTGCCGCTCAGTGGCGGGATCCTCCGCGAATCCCACGCAATCGCCCCACGCGACGGACTGCTCGTAGAACCGGTCGAGAGCTGGATCGCGCTCGCCTTCCGAGGGCGCCGCGCAGGCGGTAGCGCCGATACCCAGCACCGAACCGAGCGCGACCGCCATGACGACACGCTGCCGCCAGGACGCTAGGCTCCTGGGCGATCGGGGCTTTCCTGGAGCAGTGCCGAAGACCATGCGGGGAATCTTCCCACGGCCACGCTCAGCACCACCACGCATACCGCGACGGCGCCTGCTCCGCGATCCAGTAATCCACATCACATCCGTGCCTCGCGGCGGAGGTTTCGTCGCGGCAGTGGCAGACTATGAGGTGTCACCACACTATTCCCGGGGACCCGCTGGCCGGGCCTCGAGGCGCGAAGGGACACCCATGACGAACGCATCGCCCGAGACGCCGGTATACGGCTCCGCCACGGCAGGGGAAGCGCCGAAGCGGACACGCACCCGGATCCACCACTTGCAGGCGTGGAAGGCCGAGGGCCAGGCCTGGCCCATGCTCACTGCCTACGACTTCCCGTCCGCCCGCATCTTCGACGAGGCAGGCATCCCGGTCCTGCTAGTGGGTGATTCCGCCGCCAACGTGGTCTACGGCTATGACACAACGGTGCCCATCTCGATCGACGAGCTGATCCCGCTGGTGCGGGCCGTCGTGCGCGGCGCCCCGAATGCCCTCGTCGTCGCGGACCTGCCCTTCGGATCCTACGAGGTCTCGCCGCAGCAGGCCGTGGAGAGCGCCATCCGCTTCATGAAGGAAGGCGGGGCGCATGCCGTCAAGCTCGAGGGCGGCGAGCGCATGGCCCCGCAGATCCAGGCCCTCGCGGCCGCGGGCATCCCCGTCATGGCGCACATCGGGTTCACCCCGCAATCGGTGAACAGCCTCGGAGGCTTCCGCGTCCAGGGGCGTGGCGAGGGTTCCGAGCAACTCGCGGCCGACGCGGAGGCGGTGCAAGCAGCTGGCGCGTTCTCCGTGGTCATGGAGATGGTGCCCGCGGTGCATGCTCGCAGCATCACCAAGTCCCTCGCCATCCCCACCATCGGGATCGGCGCGGGCAACGAGTGCGACGCACAGGTGCTCGTGTGGCAGGACATGGCCGGGATGAGCGGGGGCCGCACCGCGAAGTTCGTCCGCCGCTTCGGCGATGTCGGTGCCGTCCTGCGCGACGCCGCCAGCGAGTACGGGGCTGCGGTGCGCGACCGATCGTTCCCCGGGCCCGAGCACACGTTCGACGACTAGCGACACCGGTCCATCGACCACCAAGCCGTAGGAGGCCCCATGCGCCATCATCGACTGCTCGCCCTCGCGATCCTGCCCGTGGCGCTCGCCGCCGGCGGCTGCTCGGTGGAGGTCAACAACAACGGGCCCGCCACCACCACGCCGTCCCCCGCGACCGGCACCGCGCCCGGCACGAGCAATGGATTCGCGTTGCCCGACGCCTCGGAGCTGTGCACCGATCTCGACGAGCGCGGGCAGGAGATGCGCACCTACACGCGCACCATCGGACGCATCACCCTCAACGGGCTCGTGATCGATTGGGCCAACCGCAACCAGGTCGACCTGGTCGCGCTGGCCAGCAACCGGGGCGCGGTCGATGAAGCTCTCGAGTCGGCCTGCCCCGGCGTAAGGTCGAATGTGATGGACTACCTAGAGATCGAATCCATCGCCTCGGCCCTCGTGGGGCTGCCCGAATAGAGGAGGCGCGCATGGCCGCGACGGAATCCATCGAGCGGGAACTGAAGTTCGAGGCGGGGATGGACACCGCGTTCCCCCGGCTCGACACCGTCAAGCGCGTGGCCGAAGCGCGTGGCCCCGACCGCGCGCAGCTCAGCGCGACCTACTTCGATACCCCGGGGCTTGCCCTCTCGCGGGCCCGGATCACTCTGCGCCACCGCACCGGCGGCAGCGACGCGGGCTGGCACCTCAAGCTTCCCGGCAGCGGGGGCGCGCGGCGCGAGATCCATTCGCCCCTCACCGATCTTGCCGCGGGCCCGCCCAGCGACCTGCTCGACTACATCCAGGTGCACGTTCGCGGGCAAGACCTGCTCCCGATCGCCGTCGTGGTCAACCAGCGATCGACCACCACGCTCATCGCCAAGAATGGAAAAGCGCTCGCCGAGGTCACCGACGACCACGTCACCGGGCTCTCCGTCCGGCCAGGCCATCGCCACGAGACGCACTGGCGGGAGTGGGAGGCCGAGCTCATCACCGGCGACGAGGAACTGCTCGCCGCGATCCGGGACCGGCTCCTCGCCGCCGGCGCGCACGATTCGCCCTGCCCGTCCAAGCTCGCCCGCACCATCGGCTCGCTCACCGACGCGCCCGCGGAGGGCGAGGGCGACGACGCAGGTACCGATGACGCTGCTGCTGCGGTGGCCGATCCTGATGCCTCTGCTCCGGAGGAGGCCCGGTTTTCCCGCGGAACAGCTGGCGCGCTCGCCGTGAACACGCTGCGCGCCCATCGCGCGGCATTCCTGGTGCACGACCCCCTCGTCCGCGCCAACGCTCCTGACGCGATCCACCAGATGCGCGTGGCCGCCCGCCGCATGCGCAGCGTGCTCCGGGCGTACCGGCCGATTCTGGACCGCACCCGCACCGATCCGGTGGAGTCCGAGCTGAAATGGCTCGCCAGGGTACTCGGCGACGCGCGCGACGCCGAGGTGATGCAGCGCCGCCTCGCTGGCTTGATCGATGAGCAGCCAGCCGGAACCATCGCAGCCGCGACGCGCAAGAGCCTGCTGCGCGCGCAGCAGGAAACGTTCGACGCTTCCTTCGCCGCGGTCGCCGAAGCGCTCCGCTCCGACCGGTACTTCGCGCTGCTCGCCTCGCTCGATTCGCTGCTGCGCGCCGAGTCGTTCAGCCGCAAGGCCGAGGACCATGCCGAGGAGATCATCAACAAGGCGCTCCTGCACCTCTTTCGGCGAGCCCGCGGGCACGTCCGCGACGCAGCGGCAGCAGCCAGCCAGGAAGAACGCGATCCGCTGCTGCACACCGTGCGCAAGGAATCGAAGCGGCTGCGCTACGCCGCCGAGGTGGCCGACAAGAAGCACGTAGGGAAAAAGCCGCTCAAGCGCATCAAGCGCGTGCGCAACGCCGCCGAGGATGTGCAGGAGATCCTCGGGGAGCACCAGGATGGCGTGATCACCCGGGCTTTGCTCGATGACTACTCGGGGCGCGCGGCCGCGCTCGGCGTTCCCGCTGTCGAGCTCGCCCGCCTTGCCGGATACGAGCAAGCGCTCGCGGACATCGCCGAGGCACGCTTCAAGCCTGCTTGGAAGAAGCTCCGCAAGGCTGTGCGCAAGCTCTAGTGGGGCGTCGGCCTCGTTCCGGCTTGTTCCAGGGAATCTGCGAGCGAAAGTCAACAAACTAGCCACCGAATTCGGACATCTGTTGACTTTCGCTCGCAGACTGCTGGATCTTGGGCGCCTGCAACCTGGACTGAGAGTGGTGGAAAATGTGGATCAATGATGCAGTGCCCGTGACAGATCCGGCAGCGGCGGATTGGGCCAATGCACGGTTCCGAGGATCGAGCGGCCACTTGTCGGGACAAGTGCCCCTCGGGCTTGAGGCGTACTGCCGCATCCTGCACCGGCCTGAGGCCTATAACAACGCGCAACCACCGCGGTGGGCCGACATCGCTGCCGAGACGGGGGCCATCATGCATCCGGCAGTGCAGTGGCACCGGCTTCTTGGCGGGAAGGACACTGACCTTGACCTCTATCCCCCGTGGCGGGGGTTCCACCCACGCCACGGCGAGCTGGATCCCGGCTCGTTCGCCGCGCTCCTTCCTCGCCTTGTGGACGCGACCAACGAAACGGACGGCTCCGTGTTCGGGTTCTGGGTCGGACACGACGGTGTTCGACCTGGGAAGCGCAGCAGCTTCACGCAGGGTGAGTTTGACTCTCTCCACTTCAGGCTGGCTGGCCGGGAGATGATCCTGCTGCAGGGGGACCTCGCCGCGCTGGCCAACCAGGTTAATCAGTATCCGAGCAGCGTGGCGCGTCCCCCGATGGTGATGTGGCCGCGTGACAGGTCCTGGTATGCGTTGTCCGAGATCGATTTCGACTCGACCATAGTTGGTGGAGAATCGGAACTCATCGCAGCACTTGTTGACGATCCAGTCCTCGAATCGTTCCAGGTCCCACCGGACCTTGACCTCAGCTGCTGGGGCGACGCCGTGAACTAGGGACGGGGCCTACCGCCAGTCCTTGTCCTGCTCGTCCGCGGCCTTGTTGCGCTCGCGCGCGATCTCGAGCGCGCGGCGTGCCGTCGCCTCGTCCGGGTAGGGGCCCATCCGCTCGAGGCCCCGGGATTCCTTGCCCAGGCGCACGGTGCCATCGGCTACGCAGTAGAACCATTCCTCGTCATCGCTCATGACACCAGTGTGCCGCACAAGCAGCGCGCGGTGTGCGCCATCCGCGTGCGTCGGTGGTCCGCGCCTTGCCCGGAGCCGCCCAAGCCGCCGCGAGTGTGCGAAGAACGACCGGTCTGGGCACTTTCGCTGTCGCATTTCGCACACTCCCCGCCGAGACTGCCACCCGGAGTGTTTTTGTCAGGGCTGCCGGGCATGATGGTGGGCCAGACGATGTTGCTGCCACGTGGGGAGGATTCGGGAGGAATGGCCTGGGTGGGGAACGTGACATGGTTGGCCGATGCGCTGCGGGCCGAGGGCCTGCAGGTCATCGAGCAGGATGGGTGGCGCGCCCGGGGGCATGGCGCGTACCGGGACATCCGTGGCGTGATGGCGCATCACACGGCAGGTGGCACTCCCCACGATTGGCGCGTGGTTCTCGAGGGGCGACCCGACCTGCCGGGCCCGCTATCAAACCTGGCGTTGGAGAAGGATGGCACGTACCGGGTGATCGCTGCAGGCGTGTGCTGGCACGCGGGTCGCGGGAGCTGGCCGGGCTGGCCGACCAACAACGCGAACTTTCATGTGCTGGGCATCGAAGCGGTGAGCTCCGGCAGGCCGGATTCCCGCGGCGAATACGACTGGACATTGGCACAACTCGATGCGTACGCGCGGGGATGCGCGGTGCTCGTGGTGCAGGCCGGGTTCCCGGTGAGGAATGTGGTGGGGCACAAGGAGTACAGCGCGGAGGGCAAGATCGATCCGGCTGGCTTCGATATGGATGTGTTCCGGGCAGAGGTGGGGCGGATCGTCGAACGGATACGGGCAGGCATCCCAGCATCGGATAGGTCGGCTTTCCCGCTTCCGCCCGGCTACTACTTCGGTCCGCTCGAGGGGCCGGTTGAGTCGATCTCGGGGCAGCATCCGCTGGAGTGGCCGCTGTGGCGGGTGGGCCTGCGGGAGTGGCAGGCCGCGGTGGGCGCTCCTGTGACGGGCGTGTGGGATGCCGCTACCGCGGATGCGGCGCGGGCGGTCCAGCGAGCGAATGGCTGGGAGGAGAACGGTCTTATTGGCCCGGGCACCTGGGGTGCGGGCCTGCGGGACGGCGTTCCCGCAGAACCTCTTCCTCCCGCACCTCTTCCTCCTGCGCCAGTAGCTCCCGAACCTGTGGTTCCTGAGCCCGGTCCTCCCGCGCCTGTCCCTCCTACCCCGGTTCCGCCTGTTCCGGTGCCCCCGGGCGGTGCGGGTAGCGGATCGTGGTGGCGGCGGGCCATCGATCGCACGTGGCAGCGGCTACGGGACGTGTCCCGCGGGGTTCTCGGCCGAGGGGGGTCGCGATGACGCCGCTCGCACGCCGGGTCGCATCAGTGGCGGGGACAGTGCGGCAGGTCGCCTCGTCAGCCGGGGCCGCTGGTCGGCGGATCCTGCCGGTGCGCGGGTACGGTACGGGCATGGCACGGCTGAGCAAAGTGTGCGACCTCACGGGGCCGGGCACCTCCAGCGAGCGGTTCGGCGTGGTCGGCACGGATCTGGGGATCCCTGTCGAGCTGCCGGGCGGGCGGGAGCTGGGGTGGTTCTTTGGCGATACGTTCTCGGGCCTGGGCCCGGGCAGCGGGCATTGGCGCTCCCCCGTGCTGCTGCGCTCAGCAATGCCACACGCTGCCGACCAGCACGCTGGGGATGCCAGCGACGGGGGCGCCAGCGCTAATGCAGTGGAGTTCTGCTCGTGCGTGGGCCGCAAGCATGCGCGACGGCTGATCCGGGAGAGCAATCACCGGGGAGTGACGTGGTTGCCCGCTGATGCGTTGACGGTGGGCGGCACCACCTACCTGTGGGCGATGCGCAATGCCGGGCTGCACAACGTGACCGAGTCGCGGGTCTTCGCGTCGCGGGATGGCGAGCGGTGGAAGAGGACCCGCGCGGCGTGGCCGGGCAACCATCACGGCGGGACGATGCAGCTGATCACGTGGGCCGAGGGCGCGGCGGGCGACGATCATGTGTATGTGTTCAGCTCGGGCTTCCAGCGGGACAAGCCGTTGTTCCTGCATCGCGTGCCGACCGATGGCCTGCTGCGGCCGAAGCAGTGGGAATCGTGGGGCTTCCGGCCGGAGACGGGCTGGCAGTGGGGCAATCCCCCCACGCCGGTGCTCGACGGCGCGTGGGGCGAGATGTGCCTGCGGCGGGTCGATGGCAAGTATGTGCTGGTCTGGTTCGATGCTTCGGCGTACTCGCTGCGCGCCATGGTCCTCGACCATCCCACGGACAATCTGTTCGAGGCCCGCAAGCTGACGTTGCTGACGGGCTGCGGGTGGGAGGACGAGGACCACGCGGCGGGCAAGGTGGCGCAGCTTTATGGCGGCTACATCGTGCCAGGTTCCACGCTGGATGCGTTCACGGTATCCGTGAGCCAGTGGAACACGTCGACCAACGAGACCTACAAGGCGATGCTCTTCACCGGCAGCCTGCGCGGCTGAAACAGCTGGAGCATCAGCCTCTCTCGCAGGGCCCCTCGCAGGTGGTCAGAGGCGCCCTCCGAAGGTAGGTAGCGCGAGCAGCTCGGCCGGGGGCGCGGGCGCGGAGCAGCATCCTCCGGAGCTCGCGGCATCGGGATCGTCGAACAAGCCCGCTCCCCCGCAGACCCCCGTCTCGGGCAGGGTGAGCTCGACGGCTTCCGCGGCCGCGAGGTCGCCGTCGATGGCGGCGACGATGCTGCGCACCTGCTCGTACCCGGTGAGCGCGAGGAACGTGGGTGCCCGCCCGTAGCTCTTCATGCCCGCGATGAAGTACCCCTGCTCTGGGTGCGCGAGCTCGGCATGGCCGTGGGGGTAGACGGTGCCGCAGGAGTGCACGTTGGGGTCGATCAGCGGCGCGAGCGCGCGGGGCGCTTCAAGGACAGGATCGAGGTCGAGGCGGATCTCGCTGGTGATGCGATGGTCGGGCCGGAATCCGGTGAGCGCAAGAACGGTATTGACCCCGTCGACGCGCTGTCCGTCATCGCTGATCAGGGACAATCCCTGGTCGTTGTCGATGATCTCGGTGACACGGAAGCCGGTGCGGGGGTGGATAAGCCCGGCGTCGACAGCTTCGCGGGCACGGATGCCGAGGGCGCCACGCTGGGGCAGCTCATCAGGCGCTCCGATGTCGGGCTGCGAGGTAGCGCGGCGCAGGATCCAGGTGATGGTAGTGGTGGGATCCTCGGCCGCGAGATCGGCAAGGATCCCGATCGCGGTGAGCGCGGAGTGGCCGCTGCCAGCGAGGGCGATGTGCTTGCCCAGCAGCTCGGCGCGCTGGGCGGGGTCGGAGAGGTCGGGAATGCGGTAGTGGATGCGGTCGCGGGCCGTGGTCTCGCCGATCGCGGGGATTCCCTCGGTGCCGAGCGGATTGGGCTGGTGCCAGGTACCGGATGCGTCGATGACGGCGCGGGCGAGAATGCGCTCGGTGCTGCCGTGGCTGGTCGTGACGTGGACGACGAGTGGCGCGGTATCGCGGCCGGAGTCCACGACGCGGTCGCGGGATTGGCGGGTGACGGCGGTGACGGTCGTGCCGGTCCGCACCACGTCGGGCCCGAGGGCCTCGGCGAGTGGCTGGAGGTAGCGGGTGGCCCAGTCCGCGCCGGTGGGGTAGGCGTCGGCGTCGGGCTCGGCCCATCCGGTGCTGGCGAGGAGGTCGCGCGCGGCGGGGTCGATGAGCTCGCCCCAGCGGGAGAAGAGCCGGACATGGTTCCATTCGGCTACCGCCGAGCCGGGGATGGTTCCGCGCTCGAGGACGAGGGCGGGGATTCCGCGCTCGGCGAGGCGCGCGGCGGCGGCGAGGCCGATGGGGCCTGCTCCGATGACGAGGACGGGTAGCTCGCTCATGCCGACTCCATAGATAGATGTCTATACAAGAGCCATAATATAAACACCCGTCTATACAAGCAAGGGGTGGACGAGCCAGCATGTAAGCCGGATTCTGTGCCCCGCCACGCGGGCAGGGGCGGCGATCATCCATCTGGGCACACCGTTGCCGGGTACCTCGAGCAGCCCACCCACGAACTCGGGCGAGCAGCCCTCGAGCGTTCGTGCAGCCGCACCACAAGGATGCGACCTTTGGCCTTGCTCCGGACGGGGTTTACCAAGCCACCCTGGTCACCCAGGGTGCTGGTGCGCTCTTACCGCACCGTTTCACCCTTGCCAGCCCAGCCATGCTGGGCGGCGGTCTGTTTTCTGTGGCACTTTCCCGCGGGTCGCCCCGGGTTGCCGTTAGCAACCGTCCTGCTCTGCGGAGTCCGGACTTTCCTCGGCAGGAAGCACACCACCATGATGGTGGCAGTCCTTCCCGACGCGATCGCCCAGCTGACTCGTCCTCCACCACCATAGCCCGTGGTCGCACCCCGCCCCGCATCGGCGAAGCAGCAGCTGATCACGACCAAGCGTGGCTTGTGTCGTTGACCAGCCGCACCGACGCTCCCCCATCCGGGTAGAACTCGGCAATGCTCAGCGAGGCAAGATCCAGGTGCAGCCGGTACAGCAACGACGGCCCCGCATCCAATGCCATGCGCAGCATCGTCTTGATCGGCGTCACGTGGCTCACGACGAGCACGTTCGAGCCGCCATGCGTGGCGATAAGCTCATCGCGCGCCCGCCGCACGCGACGGTGCACCACGTCGAAGCTTTCCCCGCCCGGCGGAGCCACCGAGGTATCCGACAACCACTGCTCGAACAGGACGGGATCGCGCTGCGACGCCTCGGTGAAGGTCAGGCCCTCCCACTCGCCGAAATCAGTCTCGATCAGCCCCTCATGGATCTGCACCTCCATGCCCAGAACCTCCGCGGCCGCCACGGCGGTGGCACGGCTGCGCTGCAGCGGGGACGAGACCACCGCAGCGATGCGACCCCGCTGCCGGGCCATCCGCTGCGCGACTGCGGCAGCCTGGCGCTCCCCCTCGGCGGTGAGCGGGTGGTCACCACGGCCTGAGTAGCGGCGCTCCACCGACAGTCGTGTCTGCCCGTGGCGCAGGAGCAGCAGACGGGTGGGATCGCCAGTGGCACGCGTCCACCCAGCGGCGGGGGCACTGGCCGGAACGGGGTCCGCGGGCTCTGACGCCTGCTCCGACGTGCTGCTCGGGCCGGTGTCCGCGCTTGCCTCCCGCGGCGCCGCCCCGCGATCCATCGCGCGATTGGCCAGCGCATCCGCGTGCTTGTTCTCCGCGCGCGGGATCCAGGTGAAGCTCACCGATTCGAAGCGACCGACGATCTCGCGAGCCTGGCGGGCCAGCGGGATCATGTCCGGGTGCTTGACCTTCCAGCGCCCCGACATCTGCTCGACAACGAGCTTCGAGTCCAGGCGTGCCTCGACGACGCGCGCGCCGCACTCGGACGCGGCCTCGAGCCCGGCGATCAGGCCCCGGTACTCCGCGACGTTGTTGGTGGCCTCACCAATGTATTCATCACGCTCGGCCAGCGCATCCCCAGTCGCGCTGTCACGCACGACTGCCCCGTATCCGGCCGGGCCGGGGTTGCCGCGGGATCCACCATCCGCCTCCACGATGACCCTGGCTTGGCCCGCGGGCTCACTGCTGCTCATTGCCTGCCTCGCGCATCGCTACTTGCGGACCAGGATGGCATCGCACTCCGGGCATTGCAGCACCCGCTCGGCGGGCGAGGCGGTGATGCGCGCGAGCTCGCCACGGTCAAGCTCGATGCGGCATGCCCCGCACTTGCCGCCGTTCAGCAGGCCCGCGCCCAGGCCGCCCGCGCGCACCCGCGAGTCGTAGAGCGCGAGCAGGTCCGCCGGGAAGGAGCCGGCGATGGCATTGCGATCGGTGGTGCAGCGCCGCTCGGCGGTCTCGATGTCCGCGAGGGCCTCATCGCGATGGCGCTTCACCTCAAGGATCTGCGACTCGACATGGGAGACCTGCGCGCCGGCGTGCTGGAAGTCCGCCTCGGCTGCCTCGCGCTGCTCCATCACCTCGAGGGTCTCGTCCTCGATGATCGATTTGCGGCGCGCCAGGCTGTCGAGCTCATGCTGCAGCTCGGTGAGCTGCTTGGCCGGCAGGGTCCCACCGCGCTGGAGCTCGGTGTCCTTCTCCTCGCGCATGCGCACCTGGGCGAGTTCCTTCTCGTGGCGCTTGATGTCGCGGTCGAGATCATCGAGCCTGATCTCCTTGTTCACCGCCTCGTCCTTGCGGTCGCGGAGCTCCTCGGCGAGACGATCAAGCTCCTTGTCCTCGGGCAGGGTGCGGCGCCGGTGCCTCAGCCGCAGCATCTCGGCATCCACGGCGGCAAGGTCGAGGAGCCGTAGTTGAGTCTGGGGTTCCGCGTTCACGTCTCTGCGCTCCATTATTCAGGTCTCGGTGGTCGTTCAGTGCTGGCTAATCGCACTACCCTACCGCCTCGGTCGTGGCGCTTCTGCTGCCTTCCCTGCCACCATTGCTCAGCTAGGCGCTGCCGCTGCCACGGTCCAGGGGTCGGTGCGCAGGCCGGTGACGGCGACGTGCACGCCGCGCGCTGACAGCGCTTCATCGAGGAGGTGCCGCGCCTGGTCGCACCAGGGAAACTCGCTCGCCCAGTGGGCCACATCGATGAGCGCCGGGCCGCCTGCCCGCAGGCTCTCGTCCGTGGGGTGGTGGCGCAGGTCTGAAGTGACGTACGCATCGACGCCGAGGCGGGCCACGGTGGCGAGCAGGGAGTCCCCCGCTCCGCCGCACACAGCAACGCGCCGCACGAGTCGCTCGGGGTCACCGGCAGCACGCACCCCCCACACCGTGGAGGGCAGCGCCCGCGCCACGCGCTCGGTGAACTCGCGCAGGGTCTCCGGCTCGGGCAGCTCGCCCACGCGGCCGAGGCCCTCTGGCGAGTCCAGGGCAGCATGCTCGAACAGGTCGTGGGCCGGTTCCTCATAGGGGTGCGCCTCGAGCAAGGCCCCGCGGACCAGTTCACGCTTGCCGCGCGGGGCGACGACCTCGAGGCGGTCCTCGGTGACGTGCTCGAGTGCCCCGACCTCCCCGATCGCCGGATTAGCGCCCGCTACGGGCCGGAACTGCCCGGTGCCGGTGACGCGCCAGCCGCATTCGCGGTAGGCGCCGAGCTCGCCGGCACCGGCGGCGAACATGCCGTTCGCAACCGCAGCGGTGTCCTCCACGGGCACGAACACGACCCACTTGTCGAGAGGCGCCGTCGGCTTGGGCGCGATGGGCCGCTCGACCCGCAGGCCCAGCGCCTCCGCGAGGGCATCCGAGACCCCAGGGCTCGCCGAGTCCGCGTTGGTGTGCGCGGTAAAGAGCGCACACCCGGCGGTGATGAGCCGATGGATGTGCGCGCCCTTCGGGGTGCTCGCCGCGACGGTATCGACGCCACGCAGGAGCAGCGGGTGGTGCGCCACGATGAGGTCGGCGCCCTGCTCGATGGCTTCCTCCACCACGGCGCCGGTCACGTCCACGCACATCAGGATGCGGCGCACGGGCGCGGCAGGATCGCCGCAGACCAGCCCGACGGAGTCCCAGTCCTCGGCTAGCCGGGGCGGGTAGGCGGACTCGAGCACGGCGATGGCATCCGCGACGGTGGCGGGGCTCTCGCTCACGCTGGGTTGCTGCACTGCTTCTCCTCATCCAGGGCGTCGATGGCCTGCACCAGCGTGTCTACCAGAGCCCGCTCGCGCACCGCGACCCGGATGGCACGGTCGTCGAGCCCGGGGAACGTATCGCAGCGGCGGACAGCCACGCCGCGCTCGCGCAGGCCCTGCCGCAGGCCTTCGGGAACGCCCAGCAGCACAAAGGGAGCGCTGGCGGGAGCGACCACCGAGAAGCCGCGATGGCGCAGTCCACCCAGCCTGGCGAGGAGGTACTCCCGGTCCGCCGCGATGCGATCGGCGATCCGCGCGGTCTCGGCGATCGCTCGATCACTGGAGCAGGCAGCGAGCGCCGTCATCGCCAGGGTGCCCACGGGCCAGTGCGGCCGCGGCCGGGCCAGGCGTTCCAGCAGTTCGGGGTCGCCGAGCGCGTAGCCCGCGCGCAGTCCAGCGAGCCCCCAGGTCTTGGTGATGCTGCGCAGCACCAGCACATCACCGGGGCCGTCCGTGGCGCAGGAACCGCGCTCGCCAGGGACGACATCCATGAATGCCTCGTCGACCACCACGAGGCGGCCAGGGGCACGCAGCGCCTCGATGCTCGAGCGCGGGTGCAGCACCGAGGTGGGATTGGTCGGGTTGCCCACCACCACGAGGTCGGCGTCGTGCGGGAGCGTGGCCTGCGCGAGGCCATAGGGCGGACGGAGCACCACCCGCGTGACCGGAATGCCCGCCGCGGCGAGGACATGCTCCGGCTCGGTGAAGGAGGGATGGATCACCACAGCATGGCGCGGCGCGAGGCCGGGCAGCAGCGCGAACCCTTCGGCGGCCCCATTGAGCAGCAGCACCTCGTCAGGGTGGCGCCCGTGCCGCGCGGCGATGACGTCGCGGGTAGCCTGCTCCTCGGCCCGGTCGGGATAGCGCGCGAGATCCGGCAGGCGGTCACGCAACTCTCGCTGCAACCATGCGGGCGGCTCGGTGCCATGCACGTTCACCGCGAAGTCGAGCAGCCCGGGCGCGGCATCGATATCACCGTGGTGGCGCAGCGCATCCGGCCCGGCTCCCCCTCCGGGACCGAGCGGCCGCCGCGCGATGATGCTCACGGGCAACCAGCCTAGTGCGGCAGCGAAGCCTCGCGGCATGATGGTCGGCATGGCTCCCCATTCCCGCTTCCCGGCGATCCTCGTCGATCTTGACGGCACGATGACCGATTCGGCCCCCGGGGTGATCGCGAGCTTCCGCCACGCGGTGGAATCGGTCGGGTGGCCCGTCCCCGTGGATTTCCCGGTGCTGGACGTGGTGGGCCCGCCGATGATCGACACGCTCGCGTCGCTGGACATGGACGAGCACACCGCGGAGCGGGCGCTGGCCGCCTACTTCGATCGCTACGGCACGCTGGGCTGGCGGGAGTCCACCGTCTACGACGGCATCCCCGAGGCGCTGGAACGATTGCGCCATGCCGGTGCCCGGCTCGCTGTCGCGACGTCCAAGGCCGAGACAAATACGCTCAAGATGTTGCGCCACCACGATCTCGCGCAGTTCTTCGAGGTGATCGGGACGGCGAGCGATGACGGCACGAGGCGGCGCAAGGCCGACGTGATCGCGCACGCGCTGCATGGCCTGGACATCCCGGTCGAGCGCGCGCCCCAGGAGGTGGTGATGGTGGGCGATCGGATCCACGATGTCGAGGGCGCCGCGGCCCACGGCATGAGCACCATCTCGGTCACCTGGGGCTACGGGAGCGACAGCGAGCATGCCGGGGCGCGGTGGGTGGCCGGCTCCCCCGAACGCCTAATCGATCTGCTTCTGGACTCCGGCAGGTAGAGTCGAAAACGTGCATATCACCTTCATCTGCACTGGCAACATCTGCCGCTCCCCGATGGCCGAGCGGATCCTCGCGGATGCGCTGCGCGAGCATGGGCTGCACGAGCAGGTCCAGGTCAGCAGCGCCGGGACCGGATCGTGGCATATCGGCGAGCCCGCTGATCATCGTGCGGTCGCGGTGCTGCGCGAGGCCGGCTACACCACCGATCACGTGGCCGCGACAGTCTCGGCGGAGCATCTCGGCGCTGATCTGATCCTCGCGCTCGACGAGGGCCATGTCCTAGAGCTCCGCAAGCGCGGCGCGGACATCTCGCGGGTGCGGTTGCTGCGCGAGTTCGATCCCGGTGCGCCATCCTGGCAGGTCGCCGACCCCTACTGGGGCAGCCTGCGGGAGTTCGAGGAGGTGCGCGAGCAGATCGAGGCCGCGATACCCGGAATCCTGGACTGGATCCGCGCGCGGCTGTAGAGCGCGCGCGGTTGTGACATTCGTGGCGTTCGGAAGCTGACGGTTTCGACCTGCCCGGTCCACGCGGCTACCGTGGTAGCGTGCGCCGACTCGGTTTCCTCGTCCGCCCGGGATGGGTGGTTCTCATCCTCATCGTGGGCATGTTCGCCTACCTCGCGTTCACGGTGCTCGCGCCGTGGCAGCTCGGCAAGAACGCCGAGACCGAGCAACGGAACTCCCTGATCGAGCAGTCGCTCGACGCGGCGCCCGTTCCCGTTGGCGAGCTCATGACCGATCAGGCCGCGCCCCCGGCGGACAGCGAGTGGCGACGGGTTCTGCTCACCGGCTCATACCTGCCCGCCGACGAGGTGGTCGCGCGGTTGCGGTCGGTCGATGCGACGCCCGGGTTCGAGGTGCTCACGCCCTTCCAGCTCGAGAGCGGCCCAGTGGTGCTCGTCAACCGGGGTTTCGTGCCCACCGATGTGGGCACCGAGGTGCCCGGGTTCGCGGCGCCGCCCGAGGGCCAGGTGCAGCTCGAGGGACGGGTGCGCATGCCCGAGGGCTCTACCGGCCGGGACGTCATCGACGGCGCCGATGGCGTGGTGCAGGTGTACTCGATCAATCCTCGCGAGATCAGTGCCGCGACCGGTGCCGATCTGCCGGGCTTCTATGTGCAGCTCGCGGCCGATCAGCCGGGTGGCCTTGGCGTGATCGGACTGCCGCAGCTCGATGCCGGGCCATTCCTGTCCTATGGGCTGCAGTGGATCGCGTTCGGGATCATGGCCCCGCTCGGGCTGCTGTACTTCGTGCGCGCCGAGCTCCGGGAGCGGCGGGGGCGCGGCAGTTCCCAGGAAGCCGTGGCCACAGAAGACGAGGCCAACGACGACGGGTCCACCGAGCCTGGGGCCGCTGACCTTGGTACCTCAGCACCGGGGCCCGCCAAGCCCTCACGCCCGCGCGATGTGCTTGCCGACCGGTACGGCCACCACCGCTAGCACCACCAGCGCGGCAGCCCCGGCCTGCACGCACCGGGACAAGCGCGCCGCGCGCCGCACATCGACGACTCCCGGGGGCGGTCCTTCCCCGAGGCCAGGACGTTCCTCCGTGCCGTGCCGGTACCTCGTCGTGCCGCCGAGCCGGATACCGAGCGCGCCGGCCGCGCTGGCTTCCGCCACGCCAGCATTGGGGCTCGGGTGGGAACGCGCGTCCCGCCGCCACGACCGCCAGGCCACAGCTGGTGATCCGCCCACTAGCGGGGCCGCGGCAACGGTGATCGCGCCGCAGCAGCGGGCCGGGAGCAGGTTCGCCACATCGTCGGCGCGGGCCGAGAACCAGCCAAACCGCTCGTAGCGCTCCGAGCGATAGCCCACCATCGCGTCGAGGGTGTTGATCGCCCGGTACGCGAGTGCTCCGGGAGCGCCCAGCAGTCCCACCCATACCAGCGGCCCGATCGTGGCATCGGACGTGTTCTCCGCGATCGATTCCACCGTCGCGCGGGCAATGCCCGCAAGATCGAGCAGCGCGGGATCCCGCCCGCACAGCGACGGCAGCAGCGCGCGTGCCGCGTCCAGGTCATCAGCCTCGAGATGTGCCGCCATGCGCGCGCCGACGCGGGCCAGGCTCGTGCCGCCCAGTGTTGCCCAGGTGGCACCGGCGGTCCACCCGATCCGCGCCAGCCGGGGCGTGCCGTGCCGCGCCAGCACGAGCTCCACCAGGCAGGCAGCACCAGCAGTGCCACCGACGAGCACCAGCCAGTGCACAGTGCCCCGGGCTCGCGTATCCCGGTACCCGGCTTGCTCGGCCCGGTGCGCGAGCGTCCCGAATCCCGCGACGGGATGGAACCGCTGCGGATCCCCCAGCAATCGATCCGCGAGCACTCCCATCGCGAGCCCCGCGGCCCTGTCCGCCGCCCACGAATGACGCATCCTCGTTCCCGCTCCTGTCAGCCCATCGTCCTGGGTAGAGATCCCGCCCGCGTCCTACCCAGGCATGACGTGGTCGCCGCGAGGATCGGACCGTGGCCCGACGCTTCTGCCCGCCCGCCACGGCACCGTGGAGAGCATGACACAGACCGCCGTTCTCAGCGGACGTGGCCTCACGAAGCGCTACGGCCCCCACACCGTCCTCCACGACGCCAGCATTTCCATCGAGCATCGCGGCACGCTCGCCATCATGGGCCCCTCCGGCTCCGGCAAGTCCACCCTGCTGCACCTGCTCAGCGGCATCGTGCAGCCCGATGCTGGTGAGGTCATCCTCGAGGGAACGGACATCAGCGCCCTGCGGGAATCCGCGCGGACCGCGCTACGGCGACGCTCCTTCGGTTTTGTCTTCCAGTCCGGGCAGCTCCTGCCCGAGCTGCCCGCTATCGAGAATGTCGCGCTGCCCCTCATCCTCGACGGCATGGCCGTGCGTGCCGCGCGGGATAGGGCAGCCGCGTTCTTCGCTCCGCTCGGCATCGCCGGGCTGGAGGAACGCCGCCCTGGAGAGATGTCCGGCGGGCAGGCGCAACGGGTCGCGATCGCCCGCGCGATGGTCGCCCGGCCCAAGGTGCTGTTCGCCGATGAGCCCACTGGTGCACTCGACGCACGGACCTCGCAGGACGTGATGGGAATCCTGGTGGAGGCCAGCCGCCACCTCGGGACTGCATTGGTCGTGGTGACCCATGACCCGCAGGTGGCCGGGTACTGCGAGCACGTCATCCACATGCACGATGGTCGCCTGGCGCAGCGGAGCGCGTCATGAGCGCCGCCACGATCGTGCGCGTGACACGGATGACGGCACGCGCCGAGGGGCCGCGGCTGCTCGCGACGCTGGCCTTGCCGATCCTCGCGTTCGCTGCCGCGACAGCGCTGGCGCTGATTGTTGTCGGTGGGCACGGCGCGTTCGCTGGCCGCGATTCCCACCCCGATGCCCAGTTCTATCTCACGCTGGCCTCGATCGCGAGCGTCCTCGTGGTGATCCCGTGCTTCACCCTCGGCCTCGCCGCCGCGCGGCTCGGTGCCCGCAAGCGCGACGCGCGCCTGGCCTCGTTGCGCCTCGCGGGAGCCACCCCGGGTGATGTCGCGGGGCTGGCGATGCTCGAGGCGGCGATCGCGGGGCTGATCGGAGCATGCCTCGGCGCGGTGCTCAGCGCGGCACTGCTTCCCGTGGTGGCGCTGCTGCCGTTCCAGGGCGAGCCGTTCTCGGCCAGCGAGCTGTGGGTGGGCCCCTGGATGCTGCTCGCGATCATCGTCGGCGTGGTCGTGCTCGCGGCTGCCACGTCGCTGCTCGGGCTGCGAAGCATCGCGATCACCCCGCTCGGCGTTGCCCAGCGGCACGCGCCGCGTCCTCGGGGACTCGTGCTGCTGCTCGTGGTCGGTGGGGTCCTGCTGCTGTGGACGCAGGCCAACACTGCCGCCGCGGGGATCACCGGCCTGCTCATCGCGCTCGCGATCACCTTCGCGATGCTCAACGTGGTGGGCTCGCGCATCGTCGCTCTCGTCGGCCGGGCCATGCTCGCGCGGGCCGACGATGCCGCGTCGTTGATCGCCGCGCGCCGTGTCCTCGATGCCCCGGCGCAGGCGTGGCGGGCCATCAGTGGCGTGGCCGTGGCCAGCTTCGTCGCCGCGGGCACCGCGCTGCTCACCGCGATCGGCAGCGGCAACGGCGAGGAGCAATTGATGAGCGACATGCGGCTCGGTGTGGCATTCACCCTGGTAGTGACTTTCCTGCTCGCGGCGATCTCGTCGGCGCTCGCCCAGGCCGCGTCGATCCTCGAGCATCGCGAGCTGTATGTTGCGCTGCATCACGCCGGGACGCCCGTCCCGGTGATGCAGGCGGCGCGGTCGCGGCAGGCCCGTGGCCCCGTCCTGGTGCTGTCGCTGGTCTCCGCGGGCGCCGCGCTAGCGTTCCTGTTCCCCATCACCGGTGCCGTGGTCCTGCTCGATCCGCTCGCGCTCGGCCAGTTGCTGGTGCTGCTCGCCCTCGGCAATGCCATCGTCCTCGGCGGGGTGCTTGCCACCCGTCCCCTGCTGCGCCGGGTCGTCACAGCCAGGTCATGAGCGGACGCTGATCGGGCATGCTAGGCGCGGTGGGCGGAGATTTCCCTGGCCCATCGGGCGCGGCCCTTGCGCGCGGCCGCGACCCGCGGATGATCGCCGCCAAGGACCCGCTCGAGCAGCGGGATGAGTTCCTCGTAGGCGCGGAGCGCGGCCGCGGCATCACCATTGCGCCCCTTGATCCACGCGAGGTTCGCGCGCGTGGTCAGGGTGGCGGGATGCTCGGGTCCCAGAACTCGCTCCCGGTCCGCGAGGAGTTGCCCGAACTCGCGCAGCGAGCGCTCGATCTCGCCGACCTTGCCGCGGGACAATGCGAGATTGTTGCGCGCGGCCAAGGTGTCGGGGTGGTCGGCGCCAAGCACGCGCTGCTGGAGCGGGACGAGGTCCTCGAGCTCCTTGATCACGCCGTGCAGCTCACCGGCATCGGCTTTGGCGCGGGCCAGGCCGCCGCGCGCTGCGAGGGTCTCGGGATGGTCGTCCCCGAGTAGCTGCGCCCGCCCCTCGGCGAGCGCGATCAGATCGGTCAGGGCGCCGTGGTGGTCGCCCTCTCGATGCCGCCACGACGCCAGGGAATGCAGCGTCTCCAGCACGTCCGGGTGCGCAGGGCCAAGGATGCGCCGCTGGTCGTGGAGCACCTGCGTGGCCTGGGTGATCGCTGCGGCATGGTCCCCGGAGGCCGCGCTCATCGTGGCGAGCCGGAATCGGGAAGCGAGCGTGGCGCGATGCTCGCGGCCGAGCACGCGCTGCTGGTCCCGCAGGGTCGCCCGCGCCTCGTCCGGGGTCGCCACGGCGGCGGCCATGCTGGCGAGGTAGTGGTTGAGGTGGTCGCGCGTCGCGACCGTTGCTGGATGAGCAGGGCCGTGCAGGCGCTCGAGCACGGGAAGCATCGCGGCGAACTCGGCGGCGGCGGCCCGGTGCTGGCCAGACTTGCCGAGCCAGACGGCGACATTGTTGCGGGTGGCGATCGTATCGGGATGCTCGGCGCCGAGGAGTTGCTCGCGATCGGAGGCGAGCACGGTGAAGTCCTCGGCAGCCCCTGCGGGATCCCCGGCGATTCCCCGGGCACCGGCGGCATTTCCACGCAGCGAGAGCGCAACGGGATGGCTCGGGCCGAGGACGTCGGCGGCGATGGTGCTCCAGCGCGACCAGCGTGCCTGGTTGTCCGCGGCGTGCGAGTTCCCCGCGGCGGCGGAGAGCAGGGCGAGTGCCTGCTCGGGCAGTCCGCCGTGCAGGCAGTGGTAGGGCAGCACCAGCCGTTCATGCGCGGCGAAGGCTGCGGTTGCTGCGCTGCCTCGGGTAGCGGCGGTGGTGCTGAGGTGCTGGGCAGCGTCCACGATCGCCCGGTGCGCCTCGGCCATCGCCGTGCCCGCGGGGTCGACGACGGCTCGGATCGCTGGGGCAGGAGCGTGCCTGCTCAGGCCCACGGTCTCCTCGCTCGCGCCCGGGGCAGCGCGTTCCGCGAGAGGCCCGGCCAGGGCGAGGACCTCGCCGACGAATGCCCGGGCATCAGCAAGGCCCCGCATCGCCAGAGCGGTCTCGATGATCGACCGCGGCAGGATCGGTGCCGCGCCCGTGGCAAGCAGCAGCGCGAGCACGAGGCGCGCGGCCTCCGGGGCGCTGCTGGCTGCCATGACGTCCTGGACCCGGCGCGCCACTAGCTCCTCGAGCTCGACAGCTGGCGCTCCCCCCACGGTCCCGAGGCGCGCGGGCAGCCATGCGGGATCGCCCAGCAGGCCAGCGCGCAGCCCACTTGCGAGCGACGGCAACGTTGCTAGGTCGATCATGTCGCGGATGCTGACGATGATCCGCAGCCGCGCGAGCGCGCCCTCCTGCCGGGAGAGCAGCGTGCCGATCGCTTCGTCGAGCCGCTTGATCTCCGGCCGGGGCAGTTGGTCGATGCCGTCGAGGATGACGATGAGGGGCCGCTGCCAATCCGTTGCGCACGCAGCGAGTGGTTTCTCCAGGAGCCGCTCGGTTGCCATGCCGGGGACTGTCCCGTTGATAGGTCGCGGCGCGAGTCCTGGGATGCGTTCGTGGAGCTGAGTGGCGATCTCGGCGGCGATCTCCTCGACGGAGTGCCAGGCATGGACCAGCACGATCGCGGCGACGTGGCGCGGGCTGCAGTGGTCGATCGCGGCGAACTGGTCGGGCCTGGTGAGGGCGGCGAGGACTGTGGACTTGCCGCATGAAGGGGCACCGGTGATCGTGACGAGCCGGTGATCGCGTGCTTCGATGACTGATTCGGCGGCGCGCTGCTGCGATGGCGTGAGCGAGAATCCCGCGAGCCGCGCATCGATCAGGGTGGCGCGCGCGGACCCGTTGGTCACGTCGTGCGCGCGGGCCTGGTTAGGGAGGATCCAGAGGGCGGGATCGTCCGCGTCCACGGACTGGCCACTCCTGCCCGAGGCGGCGCGGATGTCGCTGGCCGTGATGCGTGATCCCGCGTTGCGAATACCCGCCGCGGCGATGTCCATCACGTCGGCAGCTAGTCCTGTGCCCGCGAGCACCTCGATGCGCCCACTTCCGGCCAAGCCACTTCCGGCAGGGCCAGCCGCGAGCGTGCTGGTCCAGCCCGGTGGCAGCGCGATCGGGGCATCGAGCAGCAGGATCATCCCGTCGATGCCTCGGTAGCGCTCACGCAGCTCACGCACGAAGGCACCCAGGTCCAGCAGTTCGCTGCCGTGCCCGAGCAGCACCGCGGTGCCCTCGGTCCGCACGGCATCGCTGACGATCCCGAGCAGCAGGGTCGCGCCCTCGGAGTGCGCGGCCGCGAGAGCGCGGTCGATCAGCGCGCGCGAGCCTGCCATCCCCGGGTCGAGCGCGATTCCCTCCGCGGCTGCCGTGCCCTGCCAGCCGCCGGGGCCGACGAGGGCACGATGCAATCCCAGCGCGCGGCCAGGCACTCCAGGATCGGTACCACCTGCCACTCCCAGGACCAGGGAATGGCGTCCACCCTCTGCCGCTCGTGCTCCAGGATTGTCGGCCATCATGTCAGGAGAGCAACCGGCGCACGCGCTCGGATTCAACGAAGTCGCGGAACTGGCGGCGCACGAAGCTCTCGAGCATGCCGTTCTCCTGGACGAGCCCCAGCACTCGCGGGGCGAAGCGCAGTGCTTCCTCGATCATGTCCTCCCGGCTCACGCCGAGCTCGTCGAGAAGGTCGGCCAGCGTGTAGTGGGAGTACTTCTGGAAGAAGACCGCCACGCCCTCCTCCACGGCGGCGCGCAGCGCGCGGGTCCCGCGCATGTCGTTCCAGATCTCGAACCCGAGGACGAGCAGGTCCTCGAGCTCCTGAGCGGTGAGGGACGAGCCGATGTGCGCCTCGAGGAGCTCGGCGGTGGACGCTCCCGCCGCGGGTCGGGGAACGGCAAGGTCAGGAGTATCCGCAGCGTCGAGGACTCCGGCAACGATTCGCTCCACAGCGCCCCGCACGGCCCGATCGACATGCGCCGGGGCCGCGGGAGCGACCCGGTTTCCCAGCGCGCCCGTGAGCCGCACCAGCATCCCGAGCCCCGGGGTGCTGGCCATCAGGTCGCGGTTGCGGTTGATTGACTCCAGGGCTGCCCGGTAGAGGAACCAAGCGACGGAGCCGCGCACCGCCGGGCTGTGGTAGACGAGGTCGATGATGCGATGGAACGCTGGCATCGCGAGGAACTTCTCCGCGGCAACGGCTACATCGCGGGCATCGTTGTCGTGGAGCAGCCTCTCGTGGATGCGCCCCGCGATATCGCCCGCGAGCTCCGGGATCGCGCCCTCGATGCGCCACTCGAGCGCGTACTTGATGGCGGCGCCACTGACCTGCTGCGGCGTCACCACCTCGCCGAGGGTGAGTTGCTCCGCGGCCGCGAGCGCATGCCCGACCTCGACGTGCACAAGTTTGGCGAGGGTATCGCCACTGAGCTTGTCGCTCACGAACTCCGTCAGCGCGTCCAGCAGTTCCTCGGGGTCGCCGGCTCCGGCGACCGGCTGTTTTCTCGCCACGGACCTGACAATAGTGCCTAGCCGTGCGTATACGTTGGCGCAACGGGCCAGGCAAGCCTCGTGAGCTTGCTCCGGCCGCGCAGTTCGACGAGGTCGCCGCTCGCCCACAGTGCCTGCTCGGCCTCGGAGGCGAAGCCCACTGCCGTGGCTGATGCCAGGACATTACCGGGATGCTTCTTCGCGAGCTCGGTCAGCCGGGCCGCCTCGTTGACCGGGTCCCCGATGACGGTGTACTCGAACCTCTCCGCCGCCCCGACATTGCCCGCGGTGACCGTCCCGGCCGACACACCGATGCCAACCTGCACCTCCGGCATGTCCGCGAGCGCTTCCACGAGCTCGCGCGCCGTAGCGAGCGCCTGCGCGACGGCATCCACCTGGAACACGGGGGCACCAAACACGATGAGCGCCTCATCGCCGACGAACTTGTTGACGAAGCCCCGATGCTGATCGACCACACGGATCACGATGTCGAAGAAGCGGTTGAGCAAGGCAACGACCTCGCCCGGGCGCATGGTCGACGCTGCGCGCGTGGACCCGACCAGGTCGACGAACATCACCGCGACGAAGCGGGTCTCGGCGCGGAGCTCGGTGCCGTGCTCGAGCGCCTGCTCGGCCACGTCCCGTCCCACGTGCTGACCAAAGAGCGCCTGCGATGCCTCCGAGCGGACGGACTCGTCGATGAGCCCGCCCACGGCCGACTGCAGCGCGCCAAGCTCCGTCACGGAGTCCACCACGGGCCGGTGGCGGCCCCGGATCGCGGCCCGGATCGTCGCGAGCCGGGCGGCGGATCGTCCGCCCAGCCAGAGCGACGATGCCGCGACGGCAGTCACGCCCACCAGGATCGCGGCCTGCGCCGCGCCACTGCTGGCATGGGCACCGGCGAGCAGGAGAACTGGCATGGCGGGCACGGTCACGACCCGAACGGTCCATATCCGCTCCGACCATGCCCGCGAGGTCGCGACGGCACCCACGGCGGCGTGATCGAACTCGCGCAGCAGCGCTGGCCGCAGCCACCACACCGCGATCCAATGATTGACGCCCGCAGCCAGCCACGCCACCGAGGCGGCGATCCACCACGGGGCCAGACCATCCGGCATCGCCCCGGTGCCCACGGCATGATCGAGCACGATGCCGCCGCCAAAGAGAAACCCACAGCCCAGCGCGACGAACGTCGCGGCGGCCAGGGCCTGGCGCAGATCGGCATCGGTCGGGGCGACGCTCGAGCTCGTCCACGCCCGTATGTACCGATCCACGCGAAGCACGATCGCGGCGGCACCGAGCACCGCGACAGTCGCGATGGCCCACCGCTCGGCGGAGCCTGCCATGCCGTCATCGATCAGCCATGAGCTCGCCCACCACCAGACGACCACGAGCGCGTTCCCCAGGAGCAGCGCGAACAGCAATCCAGCGCGCGAGGACCTCATGCGGCCGACCGTGCGGCATCCGAGCCGGAAGTTGCTGCGTGGCTCACGATTCCTCGCCCCGATTGGCCTCCATCGCACCGAGGAAGATCTGCGCGAGGCGGACCATCCGGTGCACGGCCACATCCTGGCCATGCGTGGGCGCGATCGCGTTCGCGACCGCCAACCGGGCGATCGAATCCGCCAGGATCACCGCATCATCCTCGTTCACATGCGGGGTCAGTTCCCGGATCAGGCTCGACAGCCGCTCCACCGTGCGCTCGTTGACCTGGCGCAGCAGCTCCGTGAGGCCCGAGCGATCGCCACCGCCCGAGAGGACGGTGCGGATCAAGGGCTCGTCAGCCATGTCCAGGAACATCACCAGCGCCTCGCGGAAACCCTCCTCCAGCGTGGAGGCCGATCGCACGACAGTCGATACCGAGTCCAGCACCTGGTCCAGCCGATGCAGGATATAGGCCTCCGCCAGCGATTGCCGCGATCCGAACTCGTTGTACACGGTCTGGCGGCTGATCCCGACCGACTTCGCTACCCGGTCGATCGTCGTCGCTGCCCAGCCGTCATGGCGGACCAGATCATCCACCGCTGTCAGCACGGACTCGCGCAGCAGCGACCGGGCAGCCTGCGCGTACGAGGAACGCGAGCGAGGCCTTCCGATCATCACAATCCTCCACGGGTACATCGAGCGGGCATGGCAAGCCTACCGGCGCACGGCATGACCCGTTGCGCATCCTGGTACCCCTGCGGTTCCTAGCGCGTATCGCTATCGATCAGCAACTGGCCACCGGCATCGACCACCCGCACCTCGAGATCACGGGTCTGCCCGTCGTAGGTGAGCCCATTGACCCGGAGGTCCACCGATCCGTCTGGATTGTTTCCAAGCTCGTACGCCTCGATGCGGCCGAAGCTCTGCACGACGCGCGAGGACCAGTACGCCTCGAAATCGGCGGCGCTGCCATAGACCTGTTGCGCGGCCGGGGTGAGCAGGGACCAGGATCCCGCGGGATTGCTGTAGAACCGCGCCACGACATCGCCCGCCGCGCCCCAGGCGACATTGCCACCCGAGCTTGGCGTCTGCTCCAGGGCCGGAGCGGCCGACTCGGAGGTCTCCCCTGCCCCGCTGCCCAGGCCATTGCCCGACATGGTGACGATGCCGTACACCAGGCCGAGCACCATCAGCAGCACGATCACTACCGCGCCCGTGAACACAACGGGCCGCGAGCTGGATCCCGCAGCAGGCAGCGGTCGCGCGTCCGTCCTGAAGGGGGCGACTGTGGTGGCACGCGAGGCTGGCCGCGGCGCCGCATCGGCCTGGTACGGGTCGGACTGGTACGGCTGGGCCTGCGCGGTATGCGCCCGCGCCGGACGCGGCCGGGGTTGAGGGGCTGGCGCTGGCGGCGACTGCGGCGGGGGCGCGAGCTGCGTGGTTGATGAGCGGGAGGCTGATACGCCTGCCGGGACGCTCGCGCGGACAGCCTCGATCAGGCCGCGGCGCCGACCGTGCTGGACAGTCGCGGCGCCGCGTGCGCCGTTGCCCTCCACAACGTGCGCCAGTCCAGCCCGGGCCTCACGCAGCGATGGCCGCTGCGCCGGATCCGAGGCCAGCATTCGTTGTAGCAGGACAGTCGCCTCGCCCGCGCGCTGCGGCTCGCCCATCTCGCCGCTCGCTGCCTTGTACAAGACCGCCAAGGGATTCTGGTCCCGCCCATACGGCGGCTCGCCCTCGAGCGCGTGGAACAACGTGGCGCCCAGCCCGAACACGTCGGAAGCGGGAGTCGGCTCGGCACCGCGCGCGATCTCTGGCGGCAGGTACGCGACCGTGCCCGAGACCAGCCCGGTCGCCGTCAGCGTCACGTCTCCGGCCGCCTTGGAGATGCCAAAATCGGTGATCTTCACGATCCCGGCATCATTGATCAGCACATTGCCCGGTTTCACGTCACGGTGAACGATCCCGGCACCATGCGCCGACATCAATGCTGAGGCCACCTGCCGACCGATTCGCGCTACCTGCGGCAAGGGCAACGTGCCCTGCGCGGACAGCACCTCGGCCAGGCTCCGGGACTCGAAGTACTCCATCACCAGGCATGGATTGCCCTCATGATCAGCAATATCGAAGACAACGATCGCGTTGGGATGCTGGAAGCGGGCAGCGTTGCGGGCCTCGCGCATCGCGCGCTGGCGCAGCATCTCCCGCTCGCTCTCGGGCAGGCCCGGCTGCACGAGGATCTCCTTGACCGCCACCGGGCGCTCGAGCCGCTCATCGATCGCGCGCCACACCACGCCTGCGCCGCCGCTGCCAATGCGCTCGACGAGGCGATAGTTCTTCGCGATCAACTCCCCGGCCTTGATGACAACCACTCCGAACTTTGCGTCGTGAAATCCTGATGGCCCGCGCCGGGCAGCGCGGGTCCGCGGGCTCGGGGTACCGGTTCCGGTCCCGTGCCCAGCACGTCGCGGCACCTGGCAAGCAGCCGGCAGTGCCCGAAACGCGCACTGTAGAGAGTACCGCCGCTACCACCCGATGCCGCTAGGACACGAGTCACACCCCGCAGGATCGGAACACGCCCGGGAAGCCAGGGCGGATAGTGGACGGGGATCGTGCGTCGCCGCCAGGATCTGCTGGTGATTGTCCTGTTCCAGGCCACGTGTCGCGGCGCGTCGCGTGACATTCGCTAGCAGATCCGCCGAGCCAGCCAGGGACATTGGAGCTCCCCCACCTGCGAGGCCAGGAATCTTGCTCGCCGCTGAACAGCGGTAATGATGGTGGGCGCAGAGGGATTTGAACCCCCGACCACTGCTGTGTAAGAGCAGCGCTCTACCGCTGAGCTATACGCCCGGATGCCGCGCGACCACTTTACACCGGCGCGCGGTACTGTCCTAGTCGACGCTCGAGCGCAGGCTCCACCGCTCAGCCCCCGCGACGTTATTGCTGGCTGGCGAGCGCCTCGATGGCAGCTTGCCACTGCAACTGATCGCGTGGCTTTCCCGGCGGTCCGATCTCGGCATAGCGGACGATGCCCTCGCGATCGATGAGGAAGGTGCCACGGTTGGGAGTGCCATTCTTCTCGTTGAGCACGCCGTACCGCGCGGAGACCTCGCCGTGGGGCCAGAAATCGGCGAGCACCGGGAAGAGGTAGCCCTGCTCCGCCGACCAGATCTTGTGGATGGGCGGGGCGCTGACGGAGATCGTCAGGATCTCGGTCGTGTCATTGCGGAAGGTGTCGATGTTGTCGCGGATCTGGCCCAGCTCGCCCTGGCAGGTGCCGGTGTAGGCAAGCGGGAAGAAGACGAGAAGAACGTTCTTCCGGCCCTGGTACCCGGCGAGGCTGACGCGCTGGTTGTTCTGGTCGCGCAGGGTGAATCCAGGGGCGATCTCCCCGACAGCGAGCGGGGATCGGCCCACGCCCTCCGCACGCTCTCCCCCGGCTTGCGATCCACCGGCTTGCGATCCACCAGGCTGGCGCCCTGCGGGAGTGGTGCTCGCGTCGCCCGCGCTGGATGAGCTGGGGCTCATTGCCGCTTTCCGGCCTTGGCACGGGGCTGCTCGAGGCGCGCTCCGGTCCAGGCTCCGAGGTTGACGGTGGAGGTCTGGGTGAGTCCGGCCGTGGGCGCGGACTCGGCGATCTCGCTGGGCTCGACGTATCCGGGAGTGCCGGTCTTGGGCGTGAGGACCCAGATGGCGCCGTCCTCCGAGAGCGGGCTGATGGCATCCACGAGCTCGTCGATGAGGTCTCCATCGCCGTCGCGCCACCAGAGGATGACGATGTCGATGACCTCGTCGGTGTCCTCGTCGAGCAGCGCGTCGCCGCAGGCTTCCTCGACTGAGTCGCGGACCTCCTCGCTGGCATCGTCGTCCCAGCCGATCTCCTGGACGATCATTCCCTGGGTGATGCCCAGCATTTGTGCGTAGTTCCGAGTGTCCGTCCCGGCCACGTTCGTGTGTCCTCCTGCTTCTGTGCCTGGGTGTGCTGATCCCGTGATCATTGTGCGGTGCGGGGGCTGGTTTGTCAGCAGCGCGTTGTGCTTGCTGCCCTGCGTCCCGCTGTTCCGTTTCCCGCTGCGGCGTGCGGCGCGGCTTGTCGCGCGCTGGCGCTGTCCTCGCGGGGCGTGCCGGGGGGATGGTGTCCGTGCACCTGCTTCACGGGGGCCACCCTACCGGTTTGGTGGTGGTGCTGTCGCCGTTTGGGCTGCGGGCGGGCCGCTGGACGCGCGCCGGAAGCCGCTGCGCAAGGTGTTTTGGCTGTGGCCCTGCACTGGCGGTGCTCGCGAAAGTAATGTGGGTCATAGGCTGGGCTGCGCTGCGAGCCGCGGCGGGGCGCGGGTGTCCACGAGGTACATGCCCACAAGGAGTGATCGAGTGCCTGAGCAGTCATCGAGCGATGGTGTGTCGCGGGATCGGGACCATGTGCGAGTGATCCGCGAAGGGATCGCCTCGTACTTGCCGGATATCGATCCGGAGGAGACGTCGGAGTGGCTCGAGTCGTTCGATGGGATGCTGGAGCATTCGTCGCCGCAACGGGCCAGATACTTGTTGCTGCGGCTGCTCGAGCGGGCCAACCAGCGGCGTGTCGCGGTCCCGGCGCTGACATCGACCGATTACGTGAACACGATTCCGACGGAGCGGGAGCCCTGGTTCCCCGGCGATGAGGATGTCGAGCGCCGGTACCGGGCGTGGATCCGCTGGAACGCGGCGATCATGGTGCATCGGGCGCAGCGGCCGGGCGTGGGCGTGGGCGGTCATATCTCGACATACGCCTCGTCGGCGGCGCTGTACGAGGTCGGGTTCAATCATTTCTTCCGCGGCAAGGATCATGAGGGCGGCGGCGACCAGATCTTCATCCAGGGGCACGGATCACCGGGGATCTATGCGCGCGCGTTCCTCGAGGGCCGCTTGACCCCCGAGCAGCTCGATGGCTTCCGGCAGGAGCACAGTCATCGCGGCGAGGGCGGGGGCCTGCCGTCCTATCCCCATCCGCGGCTGATGCCGGATTTCTGGGAGTTCCCCACGGTATCGATGGGCCTCGGGCCGATGAACGCGATCTATCAGGCGCGCTTCAATCACTACCTGCAGGCGCGGGGCATCAAGGACACCTCGGACCAGCATGTGTGGGCTTTCCTCGGCGATGGCGAGATGGATGAGCCGGAGTCGCGCGGGCTGGTGCATGTGGCGGCGATGGAGGGCCTGGACAACCTGACCTTCGTGATCAATTGCAACCTGCAGCGGCTCGATGGGCCAGTGCGGGGCAACGGCAAGATCATCCAGGAGCTCGAGTCGTTCTTCCGGGGCGCTGGCTGGCATGTGATCAAGGTGATCTGGGGCCGCGAGTGGGATCGCTTGTTCTACGCGGACAAGGACGGCGCGCTGGTGAACCTGATGAACACCACCCCGGACGGCGACTTCCAGACGTACAAGGCCAACGATGGCGGCCATGTGCGGGAGCACTTCTTTGGCCGCGATCCGCGCACGAAGGCGCTGGTGGAGGACCTCTCGGATGCCGAGATCTGGAACCTCAAGCGCGGCGGGCATGACTATCGCAAGGTGTACGCGGCGTACCGGGCGGCGACGGAGCACAAGGGCCAGCCGACGGTGATCCTCGCGCACACGATCAAGGGCTACGCGCTCGGCGAGCATTTCGAGGCGCGCAACGCCACGCACCAGATGAAGAAGCTGACGCTCGAGGACCTGAAGCACTTCCGCGATACGCAGCGCATCCCGATCAGTGATGAGCAGCTCGAGAAGGACCCGTACCTGCCGCCGTACTACCATCCCGGCGAGGATGCCCCGGAGATCCAGTACCTGCTGGATCGGCGGCGGCAGCTCGGCGGGTTCGTGCCGCGCCGGCGCACCACGGCGAGGGCGCTCGAGCTGCCGGGCGACAAGCCGTATGCGTCGATCCGGAAGGGCTCGGGCAAGCAGGACATCGCGACGACGATGGCGGTCGTGCGCTTGTTCAAGGACCTGCTGCGCGATGACAAGATCGGCAAGCGGTTCGTACCGATCATCCCGGACGAGGCGCGCACGTTCGGCATGGACTCGTGGTTCCCCTCGCTGGGGATCTACAACCGGCACGGCCAGCTCTACACCTCCGTGGACGCGGACCTGATGCTGGCCTACAAGGAGTCCGAGTCCGGGCAGATCCTGCACGAGGGGATCAATGAGGCAGGCTCCGCGGGATCGTTCATCGCGGCAGGCACGTCGTACTCGACGCATGACGAGCCGATGATCCCGATCTATATCTTCTATTCGATGTTCGGCTTCCAGCGCACCGGTGACAGCTTCTGGGCCGCGGCCGACCAGATGGCGCGAGGCTTCATCCTCGGGGCCACCGCGGGCCGCACGACACTGACGGGCGAGGGCCTGCAGCACGCCGATGGGCATTCGCACACGCTCGCGTCGACCAATCCGGCCGTGGTCGCCTACGATCCCGCCTTCGCCTTCGAGATCGCGCACATCGTCAGGGACGGCTTGCGCCGCATGTATGGGCCCGAGCCGGAGAACATCTACTACTACATCACCCTGTACAACGAGCCGTACTTGCAGCCCGCCGAGCCGGAGGGGCTTGATGTGGACGCGGTGCTGCGTGGCCTGCATTGCTACTCCCCCGCTTCTGGCGAGGGCAAGCGGGCGAGCATCCTCGCCTCGGGGGTGTCGGTCCCGTGGGCACTGCGAGCGCAGGAGATCCTCGCGAGCGAATGGGGCGTGGCGGCGCACGTGTGGTCGGTGACGTCATGGAACGAGCTGCGCCGCGACGGCCGCCGGTGCGAGGATGCAGCACTGAAGGATCCAAGCACCCCGAAGAAGGAGGCCTACGTGACGGCCGCGCTGCGCGACTCGCAGGGGCCGTTCGTGGGCGTCTCGGATTTCGAGAGCGCGGTGCCGGACCAGATCCGCACCTGGGTCCCGGGCCACTATGTGACGCTCGGGGCCGATGGATTCGGCTTCTCGGACACGAGGCCGGCCGCTCGCCGGTTCTTCAATATCGATGCGGAGTCGATCGTGGTGGGCGTGCTGCTCGCGCTGGCCGAGAATGGCGACCTCGACCGGGAGCGCGCGGTCGAGGCGGCCCGCCGGTACCGCATCGACGATGTGGCCTCCGCGCCTGAGCAGACGACCGATCCCGGGGTGGCATGACGAGCACTCCACGGCCGCCGCGCGCGCCGAGCGCGGAGAACCTGCTCTCCGATGCGCTGCTGCGGCGATTGAAGCAATACTCGGGCCGGCTCTCCACCGAAGCGGTCAAGTCGATGCAGGAGCAGCTGGACTTCTTCGCCGATCTCGATGCCGATCAGCGATCGACGGTGCACCTGCTGGTGCAGAACGCGGTGTCGAACTTCGTGGACTGGATGAAGGACCCGAACCGCGACATCTGGAAGACGGTGGACTCCTTCCGCGTGGTGCCCAACGATCTCGCGCGCGGGGTGACGCTGCGGCAGACGGTGGAGATGGTGCGGGTGGCCATGGAGTTCTTCGAGAACTACTTGTCCCGGATCACCCGCAACGACCAGCAGCTCCAGGCCTTGACCGTGGCGGTCCTGCGCTACCGGGTGGAGGTCGGCTTCGCGGCCGCAGCGGTCTATGCGACGGCGGCGGAGTCGCGGGGCGCGTGGGATACCCGGCTCGAGGCGCTCGTGGTCGATGCGGTGGTGCGCGGGGACTCCGATTCCTCGATGCTGTCGCGGGCAGCGACGCTGAACTGGGAGGCGAATGCTCCGGCGACGGTGATTGTAGGTACCCCACCACCCGATAGCGGGGTCTCAGCGGTCTCGACGGTGCACGCGGCGGCCCAGAAGCACGGCCGCTCGGCGCTATCGGTGGTGCAGGGCGCGACGCTGGTGGCGATCATCAATGGCGAGGTTCCAGTACGCGGAGAATTCATCTCGGACCTGCTCGGGGCATTCTCCGATAGCCATGTGGTGGTCGGTCCGACCGCGCCCTCGTTGTCGACCGCGCACATGAGCTGGCGGGAGGCGACCATCGCCCTGCGCGCGGCGCCGGGATGGCGGCTGGCCCCGCGTCCCGCCCTGGCGTCGGACTTGCTCCCCGAGCGCGCCCTGCTCGGTGATGCGCATGCGGTGCGGGCGCTCAACACGCAGATCGTGACCCCTCTGGCGAAGGCCGCGAACTCGCTGAGCGAGACGCTGGACGTGTACCTCCAGGCTGGTGGCGCGGTGGAAGCGTGCGCGCGGGCTTTGTTCGTTCATCCCAATACGGTGCGGTACCGGCTGAAGAAGATCGCGGAGATCACGGGGCTCGAACCGAACAATCCACGCGACGCATATGTACTGCGCGTGGCGGAATCCGTGGGCCGTTTGATGCGCTCTGATGCAGAACCGTTACTCCAGTTCCCAGACATCACTTCCGTAACATTGTGAAAAAGTTCTCTGTAACGTTCCTGGCGGTGCTGGCGATGCCTGGGCCGATCGGGGCGGTTTGTGGGAACCCTACAAACTATTGCCCCAAGGTTGGTGCTTAAAAACACCTGAGAAACGGGCCCCAAGGGTGTTCCCTGGAACCCGTGATAGCACTACTCGCCCCAGGACAAGGCTCCCAGAAGCCAGGCATGCTCGCGCCATGGCTCGAGCTGCCCTCGGTGCATGACCGGGTAGCCCAGTGGTCCAAGGCCGCTGGGCTCGATCTCGTGCGCCTCGGCACCGTCGCCGAGGCAGATGAGATCACTGACACCGCCGTCACCCAGCCACTGGTAGTCGCTTCGGCCCTGATCGCGTTCGAGGAGATCGCCCAGCGCGGCCTGCTCGACAAGCACCCCGAGCTAGCTGGCATCGTCGCCGGCCACTCGGTCGGGGAGCTCGCCGCGGCCGCGATCGCTGGGGTCATCTCCAGCGACGACGCTGTCGCGCTGGCCGCCCTGCGCGGCCGCGAGATGGCCAAGGCATGCGCGGCCGTCGAGACCGGCATGACCGCGGTGCTCGGTGGAGCCGAGGAGGACGTCCTCGCCCGCCTCGCCGAGCTCGGACTGACCGCGGCCAACCGCAATGCACCCGGGCAGATCGTGGCGGCCGGGCCCAAGGACGCGCTCGCCCAGCTGGCGGAGAACCCGCCCGAGCGCGCCAAGGTCCGCGCTCTCGCTGTCGCGGGGGCGTTCCACACCGAGTTCATGGCACCTGCCCAGGATGCGGTGGCCGAGGCCGCCGCGGACATCGCGACCGAGAACCCGCGCCGGACCCTGCTGTCCAACGCGGACGGGCAGGCCGTGCGGTCCGGAAGCGAAGCGCTCGACCGTATCGTCGCCCAGATCACCCGTCCTGTTCGCTGGGACCTGTGCAGCGACACGGTTCGCGATAGCGGCGCGACAGGGCTGGCCGAGCTGGCCCCGGCGGGCACGCTCACCGGGATCGCGAAGCGCACCATGCGCGGCGTTCCCCAGCTCGCCATCAACACCCCCGAAGACCTCGACGAGTTCGAAGCACGCTTCGCGCTCGTCGACTGACAACTCAATATCGCCAACTCCAACGAGAAGAAAAATGAGAAGGGAGCCATATTCCATGGCCGCAACCCAGGAAGATATTGTCACCGGCCTCGCGTCGATCATCGAAGAGGTCACCGGCATCGAGCCGTCCGAGGTGACGATCGAGAAGTCCTTCGTTGACGACCTTGATATCGACTCCCTGTCGATGGTGGAGATCGCCGTGCAGACCGAGGACAAGTACGGCATCAAGATTCCTGATGAGGACCTCGCCTCGCTGCGCACCGTCGGCGACGCCGTCTCCTACATCCAGAAGCTCGAGGCCGAGGGTGTTGAAGGCGTCAACACCGATGCCCTCAAGGGTGCAAGCGAGAACTGACCGTGACTGATTCCGCTACTACGTCCACAAGCACCGGGTCCAGCAGCTCCACCCGGCCTTCCGTTGTCGTCACCGGCATCGCCGCGACCACGTCGCTCGCTGGCGATATCGATGGCACCTGGAAGAGCCTGCTCGCGGGCGAGAGCGGCATCGAGTCGCTCACCGATCCCTGGGTCGAGGAACTCGGCATGCCAGTCACGATCGGTGGGCGGCTCAAGGTCCGGCCCGAGGAGTCACTGACCAAGGTGCAGGTGCGCCGGATGGACTTCGTCGAGCAGCTCGCGCTCGTCCAGGGGCGAAACGCCTGGGCGCACGCGGGCAGCCCGGAGGTCGATAAGGAGCGCCTCGCAGTCGTCCTTGGCACTGGCATCGGCGGTTACGACACGCTCGTCAACTCGCACGTCGCCATGCTCGAGGGCGGGGCCCGCAAGGTCTCCCCGATGGCCGTGCCGATGATGATGCCGAACGGGCCTGCTGCCACCATCGCCCTCGAGTACGGCGCCAAGGCCGGCGTCCACACTCCAGTATCCGCCTGCGCATCCGGCAGCGAGGCCATCGCGCAGGCCTGGCGGATGATCAGGGACGGCGAGGCCGATGTCGTCATCACCGGCGGCGTCGAGTCCCAGCTGCAGCCCATGGCTATCGCTGGGTTCGCGATGATGCGGGCGATGAGCACGCGCAACGATGATCCCAAGGGCGCCTCCCGGCCCTTCGACAAGGACCGGGATGGGTTCGTCTTCGGCGAGGCCGGCGCGGTCCTCGTCCTCGAGCGGGAGGACTTCGCCCGCGCGCGTGGCGCGACCATCCATGCGCGCGTCCTTGGCGCGGGCATCACCTCGGATGGGTTCCACATCGTCGCTCCCGAGCCCGAGGGCACCGGTGCCGCCCGGGCCATGCGCAAGGCCATGGCGCACGCCGGCGTGGAGGCCAGCGATGTGAGCCACGTCAACGCCCACGCCACCGCGACACCAGTCGGCGACGTGGCGGAAGCACGGGCGATCAACTCAGCCGTCGGCAACCATGCGGCTGTCTACGCTCCAAAATCAGCTCTCGGCCACTCCATCGGAGCGGTCGGCGCGCTGGAATCGATCCTGACGATCCTGGCGGTGCGGGACGGCGTGATCCCTCCGACCCTCAACCTCGACAACCAGGATCCCGATGTCGATCTCGATGTCGTCGCGGGCGAGCCCCGCTACGGCCAGTTCGACGTCGCCATCAAGAACTCGTTCGGCTTCGGCGGGCACAACGTCTCGATCGTGTTTGGCCGCGCCTAGGCGCGATCATGCACCCGGACGTTCGCTGCCAACGACGTCAGCGAACAGCACGAGCAGCATCACGTAACACATATCGAGACTGAACAGACATATACAACGAGGCAGTTCGACCGGACTGGGATTTGGAGGAGCGATGACCGTCTTGGCGCCGAGGACCACACGGGATACCACACCCGACCCGCGCGACCCGATGGGCCGCTTGCAGCGATTCTTCGATCCCGGTTCGATCACCCTCCTGCATGCCCGGGACAACTCCGGCGTGCTCGCGGCAGCTGGCCGCGTCGACGGAGTGCGCACCATCGCCTTCTGCACCGATGGCACCATCATGGGTGGCGCCATGGGCGTGGATGGCTGCGCGCACATCGTCAACGCGATCAACACCGCGATCGAGGAGGAAGTGCCCATCGTTGGGCTATGGCACTCCGGTGGCGCGCGCCTCGCCGAGGGCGTCGAGGCGCTGCACGCCGTGGGCCTGATGTTCGAGGCCATGGTCCGTGCCTCCGGCGTCATCCCCCAGATCTCCGTGGTGCTGGGATTTGCTGCCGGTGGCGCCGCCTACGGGCCCGCGCTGACCGACGTGGTCATCATGGCGCCCGAGAGCCGCGTCTTCGTCACCGGCCCCGACGTGGTGCGCTCGGTCACGGGCGAGCAGGTCGACATGGAGGCGCTCGGTGGCCCCGCCACCCACACCCGCAAGTCCGGTGTCGCGCATATCGCTGCTGCTGACGAGATGGATGCCATGCACCAGGCGCGCAGCCTCGTCTCGCTGCTCGCCGACCAGGGCGAGATGGACCTCGACGCCGCGCACCGTGGAGATTCCGACCTGCGCGCCCTGCTGCCCGAGTCGAACCGCCGTGCCTACGACATCCATCCCATCGTGCGCCAGCTCCTCGACCAGGTCGATGCCGGTGACGGACAGCAGATGTCCAGCTTCATCGAGTTGCAGGCCAAGTGGGCGCCGAACGTGGTCGTGGGCTTCGGCCGTCTCGGCGGCCGCACCGTGGGCGTTCTCGCCAACAACCCGCTCCGCCTCGGCGGCTGCCTCAACTCCGAGAGCGCCGAGAAGGCTGCCCGCTTCGTGCGGATCTGCGACGAGTTCGGCGTGCCGCTGGTGGTCCTCGTCGACGTGCCCGGCTATTTGCCGGGGGTGAGCCAGGAGTGGGAGGGCGTGGTCCGCCGCGGCGCCAAGCTGCTGCACGCGTTCGCCGATGCCTCCGTGCCGCGGGTGACGCTCGTCCTGCGCAAGGCCTACGGTGGCGCCTATATCGCCATGAACTCCCGCGCTCTCGGCGCGACGAAGGTATTCGCCTGGCCCGGCGGCGAGGTAGCCGTCATGGGTGCCAAGGCAGCGGTCGGGATCCTGCACAAGCGCGCCCTCGCGGCCGCTGGCACCGAGGAGGAGCGCGAGGCCCTGCACCAGCGCCTCGCCGAGGAGCACGAGGCCATCACGGGTGGTGTCGGCCGAGCGATGGACATCGGTGTCGTCGATGAGCAGATCGACCCCTCCGTGACCCGCAGCCGTATCGCGCAGGCCATCGCGGAGACCCCGATCAAGCGGGGCCGCCACAGGAACATCCCGCTCTGATCAACCAACGCGGCGGCTGATCCAGGTCACCTCGGCGCCATCGCCCGCGAAGCGGTAGGGCTCTAGCTCGTCGTCCCAGTCCGTGCCCATTGCCTCATCGAGCGCCGCCGCGAGGTCGTGGGCCCGCTCTGCCATGATCGTGCGCAGCCGCATCTCACCGATGACCGTGTCACCGTTGGCGCTCATGGTGCCGCGCCAGAGCCCGAGCGCGGGAGTATGGCAGAAGCGCTCGCCATCGATGCCCTCGCTGGCATCCTCGGTGACCTCGAAGCGCAGGTCCTCCCAGACGGACAAGGACCTCGCCAGCCGTGCGCCGGTGCCCACGGGACCAACCCAGTTGATCGTCGCGCACAGCTCACCGCCCGAGGCCGGTTGTGCCGACCAGCGCACGCGCGAGCGGCAGCCCAGGGTCGCCGCGATCGCCCAGTCCACATGCGGGCACAAGGCGGACGGCGACGAATGGACGTGCACAACGCCCGTAGTCGCATCGGTGGCCTGCATCATTGCCGACACTCAAAACACCTCCGGTATCTGGAACAGACGAGAAACGTCTTCCCCAAACGGCTCTCGCACCAGTCTCCGGTGGCGTGCTCAACGGCAGGAGCCTGGACGAGGCCGGGCTGATGCCGAAGTTCGGGCCGCGCGTCGGCGCGACCCCAGCGAGCGTGTCCCTGTTCCACCCGTGAATCCGGGCTTCCCGTTAGCACAGCGCTTGCTGTTGCAAGATAGTGTGCACACGTGTCGCCGGTCTCGCTAGTGTTTCGACTGATTTTCGTTACTTCTTCGCGATTTCTTCAACTACGGCATCGGACAGCTCCGGCCACCGCGGCTTGGCCCAGTCGCCGAAGTCCCGGTTTGTCAACACAATGACGGAAATGCGGGGGCCGGGATCGACCCAGAGGAACGTTCCCGATTGACCGAAATGCCCGAATGTTGCCGAAGTATTGCGCGCTCCGGTCCAGTGGGGCCGCTTCGTCCCGCGAACCTCGAAACCGAGCCCCCAGTCGCACGGCCGCTGCATCCCATATCCTGGAACTATTCCGTCGAGCTCGGGAAACACGACTTGTGTTGCCGCGCTGACAGTCTCACGGGCAAGCAACCGGGGGTCGAGCAGCTCCCCCGCGAAGGCCGATAGGTCCGCCAGGGTTGATTCCGCCCCATGGCCCGCGGGACCCACCAGGCGAGTGCTCCTCATGGCCAGCGGGGCGAGCACGCCCTCGGACAAGTAATCCGCAAACCGGATATTCGTCTCATTCTCAATCAATTCCGCGAGAACCTCGAATCCCGCGCTCGAATAGATTCGCTTCGAACCCGGATCCTCGACGCTATTGCGGTCCGCGAAAGCCAGTCCCGAGGCATGCGCCAGGAGGTGCCGCACCGTCGATCCTGGCGGCCCAGCAGGCTGCTCCAGGGCTATCGCCCCCTCCTCCACTGCTAGCAGGACGCCATACGACACGAGCAGCTTCGTCACTGACGCCAGCGGCACCACCCGATCCGCATCGCCCAGCGAACCCACCACGCCGTCGTCCGTGACCACCGCAGCGGCCGCGAAATCCACCGGCCATTCCTCGATCAGCGCAAGAATCTCCACGCCCACCAGGGTAGCCAGTTGCCCCGCGGCCTGGGCGGCGCGCTAGCTCTCGACGGCGTCCCGCGCCTCCCGTACCGCGCCGAGCACGCGCTCCACTGCATCGCCGAGCCGCTCATGCTCCCACACCACGATCAGCGACCATCCGCGCTCCTCGAGCAGCCGCTCCTTGCGCTCGTCGCGCGCCACGTTGCCCGCGATCTTCCCCGACCAGTACGCCACGTTGCTCGAGGACTGCCGGTAGTGCTCGGGGCACCCATGCCAGTAGCAGCCCCGCACCTCCACCGCGATCCGGAGCCGGGTGAACGCGACATCGACCGACATGCGGCGATTCGCCGGGAACGGGCGATACCGCACCCGGTACCGCAGGCCCGCGGCGAACAGGGCGCGGCGCAGCGCGAGCTCCGGGCCCGTGTCCTTGCCGCGGATGCGCGCCATCCGCTCCGAGCGCTCCGCCGGGGTGAGGAAGTCCGCCACCCCTCCAGTGTCACCGCTGGGCGCCTTGGCGGCGCCCTCCAGCGCCCGCTCGTGTGCGAAAAACGACAGCTTCCGCGCGGTGGATTCATGCGGTCGTCGCAACACCAGGCGGATCCGGCTCCTCGGACAACATCCTAGCGAGGGCCTCGGCAGG
>NZ_BQYM01000010.1 GCF_026008515.1 Hoyosella levis | reverse complement strand
ACCTCCCACGGAATCTTCCTCGCCATCAGCATGCCCCTTCAGCCAGGGGTGTTGCGATGGCTCCCTGAATCCGCCGCGCTGACAGTGTCGTTTCTCGCACACTCGTGCTCCGGCGGCACGCAACTACGGGTCAGGCGTGATCCGGTATCGCGGTGGTCGTGGCCGGTGCGAACAAGGCGAAGGGCTCGCGACGCGGCAGCACCATCCCGACCATGCCCCGCAGGATCGAGACCGTGAAGTTCGCGTAGTCGAAACGGTCGCGCCACACGGCGATCCGCCCGTTCCGGAGCTCGAAGGTTCCACACACCCAGAACTCGGTCCGGAACCGGCCAAGGCTGAGGGCATCAGTGCGTTCGGTCAGCACAGCATGCTTGTCACCGCCGATGTGTTGGAACTGCACATCGAAGCCCATTCGGGCCCGCTCCATGAGGCCGATCGCCCGGGCGAAGTTCTCCTTGCCCCGGACCTTCGGGAGTGACACGTTGTGCCACACGACATCGTCGGTCACGTAGTCCAATGCGTCGTCGATGCGTTCATCGCGAAGTGCCGCCAGAAACTCGACGACCACACCAATGCTTGCGTCATCCATGCCAGGCTCCTTGTCGATCGATCACGCTGTCGCGGCAGCTTCCCTGCGCCATCCTGGCAGGCGATCGACCATTCGCGCACCGGGAAGCCGATCAACCACACGCCCGAGCCGGTCGAACGCCCCATCGATCGGCGTCAGCGAGCTCAATCCGCTGAGCCCAGCGCGCACATCCAGCAAGGCCATCAGTGGCACCACGGTATCGAGATGCCCATTGAGCGAACCGACATGCGGAATCGCCCCGCCCATGTTCCCGTTGAGCTCCTCGAGCATGGGCAGTGCCTTCTCGAGGTTCGTCGCTAGGTCCCGGCCCATTGCCAGCAGATCATCGAGCTGGGGCAGGACCTTCCGCAGGACTTCTGCGAACACATGGATATCGTCGAGCAGCCGGACCGCGAGCGCCAACGGCGGAAATGCCGCGACAGGCGCCGGCAGAATAGTGACAGTCATGCAATCCCCCGGAAGGCGTTGTGCACCAGCACCCCCTCGCGGTGCTGGCAGTGCAGCCGAGGCTACCAGCGGGTATCAGTGCATCCCGGGGAGGAACACGCGCCCCGCGGCGTGTCGGACGCGATCGGAGTGCGTGTCCCGGCGGTTCGCCCCACCCGCTCCGTGACAGTGCGAAAAACGACAGGTTTCGGCACTAGAGCTGACGTTCTCCGCACACTGTTGGCAAGGGTTCGGTCACCCAGGGCCACCCCGAGGGCTCAGGCTTCGCAGTTGGTGCATTCACCGGTGCTGGGGAGCTCGATGAAGCAGTGGGGGCACACGGTTCCGAGGGGGCGATGGTCGTCGGCGCGGGGGTGTGGTGTCTCCCGTTGTGAATCGGTGCGGCTGATGCAGTTCTCGCACGCGGCAAGGGTGCGCATCTCGGTTTCTGTCGCTGGACGTGGTGTCCCTAGCGTGGTGCCGTCGCTATAGGTGAAGTGTCGGCAGTCGGGGTAGTGCCGCCTCCGCGGCTTGGCTCCGGTGGGCTTGCCTTGTGCGTCTACCGGGGGTAGTACGTGGTCGATATCTGGGTATTCAATGGTCATGGTTGTGCCTCGGTGGTGAATGCCTGCATGGTCTCGCGGAGGTCCACGATCTGGCGGAGTAGTCGGCTGGGCTCGGCGGCGAGGTCGAGGGCGTGGCAGTGTATCCGCACGCCGGATCGCCGCACGGTGTGCACTGTGGGCTCGGTGTTGCCTTTCGCGTAGATGAGGTGTCCGTCGCGCACATCGAGCACGGTGCAGTAGGCGAGCATCTGGTAGAGATCGGCGTCGGGGAATCCGGCGGGCTTCTCAGCCTTGTACTTGGAGTCGATGACGATGGTCGTGGCGTCGTCCCCGAACCAGACGAAGTCGGGTTTCATGGTGACGGCTCGGTCGTTGTCGAGTGTCATGCGGTGTTGCAGGTGGGAGGTGCCGCCGCTGGCTTTGAAGGTTTCGCGTAGCGCGATGGTGGTGAAGTCTTCGAAGATGCGCCACATGTCGAACATGAATCCGGTGACGGTGAGGTCTCCGATGCGGTGCTCGAAAGATTCGGCGCGGAGCACGATGTCGGCTAGGGCGAGTGCCGTGTGGTAGCGGGCGTTGAGCCGACTGGGCTGCCAGTGGGGGAGTTTCTGGCCGCGTACGGGTTCGGTGACGTCGGAGAGGGTGCGTTGCAGACGGATGAGTGTTCGGCGAGCAAGGTGCGAGATAGCTGGTATCCGCAGGAGCCGGGTGGTCGCGGCGAGGAGTATCCGGTTCTCGGCGATGTCGACGGTGAATTCGTCGTATTCGACGTGCAGGGGGAGTGGCGAGCCGAAGCGTTGGGTCATTTGCTCGCCCGCGAGGACGCGTCCGCGCAGGACGGGCAGGGTGTCGCGGATTGTCTTGTATCCCTGGAGGAGTCCTTGATCGAGGGCTTTGGTGGTGATCCGGGAGAATGACTCGGCGAGCGCTGGGAAGAGGTCGGTGTCAGCGTCGAGCGTGACGTGGTCGTCGCGCCAGATCCTGGGGTTCTGGGCGTAGCCGAGCAGGAATATCAAGCGATTGATGTCGGTGATTTTCGGCTGGACGATGACTTGCAGGTCGCCGATGGATATGGCCCCGACCTTGCTCGATGCGGCGATCACGTACCAGCCCGTTTCGAGTGTCGGGTGGATCTCGACGGCTCGGATCGTCGCGAGAGCCTCGTACTCGATGCGGGTCAGCTGGTGCTGCTGGGGAGGCCCTCCTTCAGTCAGCGTCAGAGTGCGCATTGTCGGTCTCGTCGCTGGTGGTGGCATGGCGGCGGATGGTGTCCAGCCCGTAGCGGGCGAGAACGTCGGTGCCGTCTCCGTAGTGGTGTTCCTCGAGCAGTGGGAGGATCGCTGTCCTCCAGACGCGCTCGAACCCGCCGGGCTGGTGGACGGCGCTGCGCATGAAGTAGGAGGGGCCGATCTTGAAGTCGGCGTCGTCGATGCGTGCGTTGAGCGCTTCGAGGAGGTTGGCCGCTTCGGACGGCAATCCTTGTGCGCCGAGCCACGAGCGGAGCACGCCATTGGTGGGGTGCTCGGTGGGGTGCAGCGGCAGGAACGCGAACCGTCTGCGCATCGCGGAGTCGACGAGCGCGATGGACCGGTCGGCGGTGTTCATGGTTCCGATGAGGAACACGTTGGTGGGGAGCGTGAATCCTTCCTTGTCCGTGCCGTAGAGCAGGTCGATTGCTTGGTCGCGGTATTCGAGGAGGAAGTAGAGCTCGCCGAAGATCTTGGCGAGGTTGCCGCGGTTGATCTCATCGATGATGAGGACGTACGGCTGGGTGGGGTCCTCGCGGGCCTGATCGACCAGTTTGCGGAGGGGGCCGGGCTTCAGCGAGAAGGCGATGCTGCCGTTCGTGCCTTCGCTGGGGCGGTAGCCCTCGAAGAAGTCTTCGTAGGAGTAGGCGGGATGGAACTGGACGATCTTTACGTTGTCACCGGCAAGGTGCTTGGCGAGCTCGCGGGCGATGTAGGTCTTGCCGGTGCCGGGTGGCCCGTAGAAGATCATCTGCGGCCGATCTCGCAGCAGTTCGATGCACTCTTGCAGCCAGGACTGCGAGACGTGCAGTGATGTCGCGAGCTCTGCTGTGGCGTCGGGCAGGCGAAGTTCCTCGCGTGGTGCTTCCGTCTCACCGGTGAGCGCTCTGAGCTGCTCGACGAACTGGGTGAAGTCGATGACGTCGCGCTGAGCGGAGAGCTTCGACTGCAGCTCGGCGTGAAGGTCGGCGTAGTCGACTCCTTCAGTGCCGAACCACGACACCGCGCGGCGTAGGTTCGAGCGATTGTCGTCGCTGTGCAGGGATTGCGCATCTCCCGTGATCTCACCGAGGAAGAGGTTTCCCTGGCTCACGGTGCACACGAAGTCTCCTGGATGCATGCGGGTGATGAAGGCGTGGAACTCCTCGGCCTTCTCGTCCTGCGCGGCGTAGGAGGTGTGGGCGTAGTCCTCGCGGACGATGGCGCGAATGTCGTCGAGTGTGAGCTCGGCATCGAGGTCGAGCGTGCGGAGCTTGCTCGCGGCGAGCGACACGAAGCCGTCAGTGAGCCAGGTGTGGACCATGTTGCGGCCCGCGACGCTCGACCCGCGGACCAGCCACGCGCGCTGTACATCCGTGGACCGCGTCGCCTCCTCAGCATTGGTCGCCGTCGGGCGCCATTTTTCCTGCCACGGGGGGAAGTAGAAGTCTGGGCGCTCGCCCGTTTCCTCCTCGATCGTCACGGTGATCTCGTGCAGGTCATCCCACACATCCCCGGGCGGATGCGCGAGATAGTCGGGCGCGAAAGCGGCGCGGATCTTCTTGCGGTGGGTCGTGCTGAGGATCGGCACGTAGTAGTCAGGATGAGCGAGGTACATGAGCGCGTGGCGCTGCGATGGTTCGCTCGGACCCGGTGACTCCTCGACGATCTCACGGAACACCTGGGGAACCTTCAACGCTTCGAGCTGACGCTCCCGGGGCAGCGACTGGAAATGAAGGGCGAAAAGGACGAGCAACTGCAACTGGAACGGTCGGCGCGTCTTGAATGGCAGGCTCCCGTTGCACGCCCCGTAGCGGAAGATGGCGCGGACATCATCCGGGATCGTGACGCCATCGCCGTGGGCAAGGATCTTCGACACATACGTTTCCTTGCCACTGGCCGTGTAGTCGGTCAGCGGCAGCACATTGAGGACAGCTAGCTCCGCGAACAGCTGCACCGCACGTGGGGGCGTGGTGTCGAGCTGGGTCTCCAGCTTCTCGTAGAACGACGCCTCCGTCTCATCTGGGCGGTCCACGAAATCCCGCTTCAGCACCTCGAGATTCTCCCGGGTCCACACCTCGACCCCGGGCGTGAGGATCGAGCCTTGGCCGAGAAGGCACTCCTCGAAAAGCCTGTGGGCGAAAGCAGCGATGTGCGGGGTTCCCTCGTTGTACATGGACGCGACACTACCGGCGGGCACCGACAGGTTGGGGCGAAGCGGGCAGGGCTAGGACTCACGCTATCCCGCATCTGTTTCGAATATTTCGAATACACTAGAGTGGTGCACAGGAAGGGAAGCGCATGACTCGGCTGGACATGAACCCCATCAACCTCCCGCCCGACCGGACCGAGGAGGCGAACGCCGCGCTCCAGGAGGTGCGTGCCTACCTGCAGCGCCACCGGGACCTGCGCGACATCAGAATCACCGTCGATGGAGATGACGCGGCACCGCTGACGCTCCCGCGCGAAGCCGTCGAACTGCTCGCCATGGTTCTCGCGCACCTCGGTGCCGGACGCAGCGTGTCAGTCGTCCCGCACAACGCTGAGCTGACCACGCAGCAAGCCGCCGACATGCTCAACGTGTCCCGCCCCTTCCTGATCGGGTTGCTCAAGGCAGGGGAGATCGAGTACCGCACCGTCGGAACCCACCGGCGCGTATCGGCCGCAGCCGTCATGGACTACAAGCGACAGGATGACCAGAAGCGACGCGAAGCAGCTGATGGCCTGACACGGCTCGGCCAAGAGCTTGGGCTAATCTGAGCATGGGTTTTGTGGCTGTCTATGACGCGAACGTGCTATACCCAAGCTCCTTGCGGGATGTACTGATCCGCGTGGCGCAGTCTGGACTCGTCCAGGCCAAATGGACTGACAGCATTCTTGACGAGGTCTTTCGCAATCTGAAAGCCAATCGTCCGGACCTTGATCCGATAGCTCTCGCGCGTACGCGCGAACTGATGGGACGTGCCGTGCTGGACTGGAAGGTGAAAGGGTACGAGCCGCTTGTTCCTGGGTTGACCTTGCCCGATCCAGACGATCGTCATGTACTAGCAGCGGCGATCAGAGCCAAAGCGCAAGTGATCGTTACCTACAATCTTCGAGATTTCCCTGAGGAAGCCCTCAGCCCGTGGGATATCGAGGCAGTGCACCCAGACTCGTTCTTGGAGGCGCAAATCCACCTCGATCAGTCGGCCGTGTACACGGCGGTACATAGGATCGCGGACAGTTGGCGCAACCCGCCGGGCACAGTCGCCGATGTACTCCAACGACTTGAGAACCTAGGTCTCGTCTCGACGGTCGCCGCACTGAGATCACTGTAGGACACCGAACCACGAGCATAACTCCCTGTCGATCACGCGCTCTCCGCCCCGGTCTTCATGCGACGATGGGGGCATGGTGCAACGCGAAGGGGGCCCGCTTGCCTAGGCTTGGTATCGATAAGGACTTCCTCCTCGACATCTCCAAGATGGATAGGCCGCTGGCCCGCAAGGTGTCGGATGTCTTCGGCAAGTTCGCTGAGGCGACGCATGCGGGTATTCATCTCGAGCGTATCCAGAACGTGCGCGATGATCGGTTGCGGTCGATCCGCATCGACAAGTTCTGGCGGGGCATTGTCCTCGCGCCGGAGTCGGGGGAGACCTACACCTTGTTGAAGGTGCTGGGGCATGACGAGGCGTATGCGTGGGCGCAGCGCAGGCAGGCGTCGGTGAACTCGACGACGGGCGTCATCGAGCTGTTTGATGCGATTGGCCTGGAGGAAGTGCTGCCGCGGATGGAGCGGCGCGCGGAGAAGGCCGCCGAGCGGATCTTCGATCATGTGAAGGATGGGGAGCTGCGCAAGCTCGGCATCGATGACGGGATCATTCCGTTCGCGCGGTCCTTGACGAATGCGATCCAGCTGGAGTCCGCGAAGTCGTTCCTGCCGGCGCAGCAGTGGCAGGTGCTGTATGGCCTGGCGGCGGGCTTGTCGCCGGAGGAAGTGTGGGCGGAGGTCTCTGCCACGCTCGTTGATGACACCGTGGACACCGATGACCTCGATGCGGCAGTAGCACGCAGTCGTGATCGGGTAGTGCTTGTCGACGGTCCGGATGAGTTGATGGCGGTTCTCGACAATCCGATCGATATCTGGCGCATCTATCTGCACCCATCGCAGCAGGTTCTGGTGGATGCAGACTTCAGTGGCCCTGCTCGCGCTACCGGTGGCCCGGGGACGGGCAAGACGGTCGTCGCGCTGCACCGGGCCTACCGGCTCGCGGAGAAGACCACGGGCAAAGTGCTGGTGACGACGTTCACGTCGACGCTCGCGGCTTCGCTCGACGCGGGGCTGATGCTGCTCGCGGATTCACCGGGCCGGGACCCGAAAGCACTCGGCCGTATCGATGCGATCCATGTGGACAAGCTCGCCAATCAGATCACCCGCGAGCAGCACGGCTATCTGACCATCCTCACCGATCAGCAGCAGGACGACCTGTGGCGCGAAGCGATCGACCGCCACCAGATCACATTCAACGAGACGTTCCTCAAGGAGGAATGGCGGCAGGTTGTCCTAGCCCAGGACATCACCAGCGAGATGGCCTACCTAAAAGCACCCCGAGCGGGACGGGGTGTTCCGCTGCAGCGCAGCCAACGGCTCGACATCTGGAAAGCCATCGACACGGTCGAGACGGCGTTGCGCGACCGGAAACTGTGGACGCATGAAACTGTGCGACGCGAAGCCGCCCGCATACTCGAAGCCCGGGACACTAAACCGTACGCGCATGTGGTGATCGACGAAGCTCAGGACCTTAGCCCTACCCAGTGGCGGTTCCTCCGCGCGGCAGTCGCCCCAGCCTCAAATGACATATTCATCGTTGGTGATACCCACCAGCGGATCTACAACCACCACGTCAGCTTCCGCAGCGTGGGCATCGGCATCGCTGGCCGATCACGACGACTCAAGATCAACTACCGCACCACGGCTGAAATCCTCGCATGGAGCCTCGGCATCATGCACGGCGAGGACATCGACGACATGGAAGGCGGACTCGACACGCTCACCGGATGCCGGTCCGAACTCCACGGTCTGCCACCCTCAACCCACGGCTTCGACACCCAGCAAGAAGAACTCGACCACCTCGTCGAAACCGTCCAAGGCTGGCTCAACGGCGACGTCACACCCAGCGAGATTGGCATCGCCACCCGCTCCAACCGATACGCCAGCACCATCACTAACGAACTCCGCACCAATGGCATCCCCGTCCGCGCCCTCGCCGACGCGCACGACGGTGGAGACGCAGTGGCAGTAGGCACCATGCACCGCATGAAAGGCCTCGAGTTCCGATGCGTCGCAGTAGCGGGCGTGGGGGAGGACCACATCCCCGCAAAGAACGCCGTCACACCGATCGAGGTCGATCCACATCTCCACCAGTTGGACCTGCAACGTGAGAGGTGTCTGCTGTTCGTGGCATGCACCCGCGCTCGGGAGGACCTGGTTGTTGCTTGGAGCGGTAAGCGCTGTCGACTCTTGAATCAGTTTCAATAGCACCCTGATTGCCGATCTGGCCTTCCGTCGTCGGCACATCCTATTGCTGTGCGTGAAAACAATTAGGTGGAAATCTCAGGAACTTTTCTCGTGGCGATTCGACTCGAACCGATTAAGCAAGAAGAAAACAAAATCGGACCCTTTTGCTACTTTGTCATCTGTATCGAATGAGGTCAAGCTAAACTCGGAAAATGCCTCTAGAAGAAAACGGAGCCAATAAACAAGAATGCCATCTTCTATAATCTTGTCCGCATTCGCCACTGAAACTAGTTCGCGAGGATTGTGAATCTTTCGACCAACAAGATCGCACGCGCAAAGCATCGAAAGGTGAAATCGGAAGTTCGTACGCTGCTGTGCGGTTACGCCAGCCCTCTCTGAAAGGAGATAAGCGTCAATTTGCTTCTGTGTTCTAGCCAGCCAAAGATACACCGACAGGGGGATGTCATTCGAGAAGACCTTGAGATAGTCTTCGTCACGCTTGAGGAGGCTGGAGGGTCGCGCACGAGAATCGTCAGGTCGGCAAAGTCCCATAGCCATAACTGCCTGCGCAAGTAGTTGAATAGATACGATCCGTTCGGGGCTGCGATTGTTGTTTCGATGAAATCCTTTCCTCCTGTCGTAGTACCATGAATTGAGAAAAAAGTAGTCCTCAATGCTCCTCTGTATGTCATCGGTAGCACGAAGTGATGCTGCTGGAACGGCAGTCTGACGATTCGTAGCCCTAATCACCCGGTCCCTAGTTTCTCGGTCGTCACCGGTGACTAGGATTCTAACTAGAACTGACCGGTCCAGTGCTGGGTGATCGGAATCGACCTCCGACAACTCCTTAAATATCGCATGAGAAGTTTGAAGACCATTAACGATTTGTACTGAATCGAGCGTGTATGTCTTACTTATGACGGAGGCTTTGGAGCAAACAACTGTGATTCCGTTGTTCAGCCACCAAAAATCTGGACCGCCCGGATCGCGAAGTGATGACTTAATCTCCTTGTTTACCTCCACGTCTCCTTGGTAGTCGCGTACATTCCAATCAAAAATATGCCGCTTCAGACTGTCATCATCGTTCCTTAGGAACTTGATGTAGTCCCGTAGTCGTACCAACGCAATATGGCTCCGCTCGCTCGTGGAACTCTCCAGGTAGGTCAGCTGTGAAGTGTAGGAAGGGATTGTTGAAACTCTTCGATACAGATCGGTAGCGTCAAGAAACTCGACTGACCCTTCTCCACCGGGTACGATGTTCGCAAGCCGATGCTCCAGGTTATTGGCCTTAATTGCAACTTTATTATTAATGTCAACTTTACGGCCCCTGGTTGCATAGACGAACCGGATCGCGACTTTCGGGTGCCGTATAGCTAGAGCTTGCAGTGCTTTACGAAAGTATCCAGTTCTCGTAACTACACTGGGTGAGTACAGCTCCAGCAGATCCGACTCCAACGAATCAATCTTGAGTAGCCTCGCAGCCGAGTCGGAAAGTTTCTCAATTGCTGATTCCGAAAAAGATGTCTCACGCTTCGCTTGTACTAGCCAAAGTTCGAGCTGTATCCCTCTGGGTGTATTTGTAGGCTGAAAATCAGCGCCGATCACGTCACTGTCGTCAGCTATAAGAGCATCGCCAGCGAAGACATAGATAGCATCGATGCCACCGTCATTTCCGCTACCGACTATCCCTTCCGCTATCTCATCGGGGGACAGGTCCTTACCGAGTAGCGCCTGTTCAGCCGCAAAAACCTCGAACGCTTCGTCGTCCCGTAGAGAAACTGGGCGTTCCGTCTGACGCTGTTTGAGAATTGCGTCTAGAAGCGTCAGCTCGTTACTTGCTGCTGGACCTGAATTCTTGCACATGCTGACTCCGAGGTTTTGAGTATGGATCTCATTGCGGATATCTGTATGGTCACTGCGTAGCGCCCCGACTATTCATGCCGAGGTCCCTGGCCTGGTTGAATGTCGAGTTCGGAAAAGTAGGACTTGCCATCGATTAGGGGATTGTCAATCGAAAGGCCGGCGGTAGTCATACGGTCGTAGCAATCGAGAATCATCTCTTTCATTCGATAACTTCCATACCGCGAGAGTTCTTTGTTCTTGAAGCCGCCAGAAGTTGTTTGAAAGGACTCCATGACGTAGTCGACCTCGTCCCGGCTCAGGCCATACAGGACGAATAGGTAGGCATCGATCTCTGCCCGCAGGACACTTCGACGATTATCATCCCAGAAATATGGGGACCCGTCGGCGCCAAGATCGTTCGCGAACCCGCTCAGGTCTGTTGTAGTAAAGGTCAGCTCAAGCTGCCGCGTTGTCAGAAAGCGAGTATGGGGAGCTAATTGTGCGGGGCTTAGCACTGGAAGTTGCTTCATGGTCATCACCGTGAGATGCATCCCGCCCTGCTTCTGGCGGCAAACAAAGTCGAAGACGAAAGAACTTAGCACTGGAGCCAAATTTGCGATCGCGAGTCCCCCGGCGAAAAGTAGCGGATTTGTGTTGGATATACCCGAGGTTGGCATTATTCCACAAATTGCAGTGCGCTCGTCAGTTGCGCGGCATACGTCCCGCCATCCGAGTAGCCAGTCGTGCCTCCAGTCCAGGTCGGCTAACCGGCTTGCGACGCCCTGATAGTATGTTGGTCGTCCACGCCGGTCGAAACTAGCTGTTGGAACATCGAATTCGGGAACCCAGTATCGAGGCATCGCAGGCATAGTTGGGTTGTTTTTCTCCTCCGACGCAAGCGATCGAATATCGTCGCCACTTATACCCATAAAAGTACCCCAGCGATGATCGAAGTGATGCATCATCTTTCCTTCGCGCAAAGGCAGCATCCTCTTGCCATCTAGCTCAAAAATGCTTCCGCGGAGCGTCCAGCCTTCTTCATTTAGTTGATCGCAAGTCCGGAAGAGGTGCCAGTCATCGGTCATGTTGAAGAGTCCTTGCTTGAAGGTGATACCCCAAGGGTTGCCGTTCGGGTCGCCTTCCTTCAATAGCACGGGAACTCGCTTGTAGATGCTGAGGGTGATTTCTGCATCGCGCCGGGTACGGAAGATCGGGCACGTTCCAGTGTTGGGGTTGAGATCGGAGACTTCTTTCGGAGTTAGTTCGAAAATGCGATCCCCATGTAGTTGCTTGGTATTTCGCAGTCCGAAAGCGAGAAGTATGCGTGGCTCGTGGAGACTGTGGCCAACTATTGCGAATAGTGAGAATCTGTAGCTTCGATGGATCGGAAACAATTCATCGACGTTCTCGAAGTCGAAAATAAGAGAGATAGACGCTCGTCGCACTAGGCCTGAAAAGAGGTGTTGAGCACCTGCGCCGTTTGCAATCGTCGTAGGTAATATTGCTCCAGATCGGCCGTGGGAACTAGTAAGTGTTGCCATCTGTTCAGCGAACAGATGGTCGATCTGAACTGAGTTGACTCCTTTTACTGGGGTTGCGATCTGGGGGAATGTGCCAGACTTTTTCACAAAGTGGAACATTCCTTTGACGTGGCGCCTGTCGGCGAGATATTTCTGGCCAGCAGCTGGGTTATCGGCAATCCACTGAGCTACAGCGGTGCGGCGTGCAGTTCCAGCTATTGCAGCGATTTGTGGGTGCACCGAAGCGAAGTACTCGGTGTCGTCAAAGTCAATCTTATCCCATGGAGGATTGGCGCAGATTGAATTGAAGCCGCCGCTCCAGCCAGTCGTTCTATTCAGATCGCAAATATTTTCTGCTGAGATGGGGAAAATGTGCGGGTACTCGAGATGCCAGTGAAAGAAGCGGTACTGAGTCGCAAGCCGTTTAACCTCGTTTCGCTGTTCTGGTGTCAGAATGTCGACGTTTGAAAGTAGCTTGGTGAAGGTGCCGTGCGTAATCGCGTCCGGTGCGTCGTGGGTCTTTAGCCACACGAAGGAGGCGCACCAAGCATCGGCAATGAGCTTCTGGTGTTGGTACTCGGCTGACTGGGTGTAGTCGCGGAGGCGTTTCTGCTGGACGTGGATATCCTCGAGTCGCTGGCTGCGCTCAGCGATTACCTCCCGCATGTACTGGCCGAGTCGAGAGTTGCTGGTCGCAAGTGTTTTTGTGTCGAAGAGCCCTAGCTGTCCACTTCGCTCCGCCTGGTTTCGGTTCGCTAGGGCTGTGGCGACCTTCTTCTCGTCACCTTCGATAGGCTTGAACGCGTCGTTGGGGATGCCGTCGTCGAGCAGCCGTGGCGTCGCCCCGATGAGGGCGTTGCCCACCTTGATCTGGGCGTCGAGGAACGCGAGGGGCTTGCCGGGCTCGAGGGCTTCGAGCCACAGCGATACCTTCGCGAGCTCGGCGGCCAGGGGGTTGACGTCCACGCCGTAGATGCAGCGCGCCACCACGTCTCGCAGGGCGTCGCGGATCTGCTCGGGTGGTGGTTCGGGGTCGCCGGTGCGGTGCGCGGCGACGCGCTTGGCGATGCGTCGCGCGGCGGCGACGAGGAAGTGCCCTGATCCACAGGCGGGGTCGCACACGGTGATAGCGAGGTAGGCCTTCTCGGGGTCAGTGGCCTTGGCGGCCTCGGCGAGGAGTGGGTTGAGCGTGGAATCGAGGAGGCATTCGACCAGGGAGATGGGCGTGTAGTAGGAGCCGGTGCCTTTGCGCTCGTTCCCGGCGGCCGAGGCGAGGGTGTAGTGCTTGGTCGCGGGGTCCCACGAAGGGTGGTACTCGAGGAGGGATTCGTAGATGCTGCCAAGTTCCTCGGCGCCGAGGTTGCGGTAGTCCACCGGCCACTTCTTGCCGCTCTTCTTGTCGGTGACGAGGGCGAGGGAGCGGATGGCAGCGAGCAGGTCGCTGTTCTGCAGCTTGTGGTCGAGCAGGAAGTCCAGTGGCCCGTTCTCGAAGAGACCGCCGAGCGCGGGCAGCCCGAGCTCCGCCATGCCCTCGGGCTGGGAGAGCCCCTGCCAGACAAGCTTCTGTGCTTCCCAACGGTCAGAGTGGCGGTCACCGAGGCGTCGTCGTGCCACGGTGCGCAGCCGTGCGGTGGAGAAGTAGCGAGCGTAGCGCTTGCGCACCTCGGGGCGGGTGCCGGGGGCGAGCAGGGCACCGCGATCCTCGGCGACGAACGTGAACAGGAGCCGGTAGGCGAGGCGCAGCAGCCCGTGGTGCACATCGTCATCGGTGAGCGTGCCGGTGGCGAGCTGCTCGCGCAGTGACTCGTTGGCGGGATGGTTGAGGAAGCCGTTGCCGAGGATCTCGAGCGATTCCTTCACGCCCTCGCTCAGCTGCCGCAGCGCACGGGTGCCGGAGTCGGCGGCGGTCTCGCGCCACTTCTCTAGCCAGCAGGAGGACTGCCCGATCTCCGCGTCCCGGGGCTCGAGACGGGACTGGTGGCACAGCGTGTACAGCAGCAGGAAGTCGGAGAACAGTTCCCCGCCGAAGATGGCATCGAGGTCGAACTCGATGTACGCCGAGCCCACCAGCGAGGTGGAGTCGCGCAGCAACCTCACCGTGTGCCCGTTGGCGAGGATCGCCCACAGGTGCTTGTCGGTGCGATTGAGGTATTCCTGGACCATCGATTGCGGTGATGACTTCGCCGCGCCCGCCACGCCAGCGCGGCGCTTGTCGAGGTCGATGCCGGCGCCGAGCAGATGGATGGGAACGGCGTCGTTCCACAGGTGCGAGATGGGGAAGCGATGCTCGGTGTCATCATCGGGCCGCAATCCGCCCGCCGCCGTGGTGGGGACCCGACCGTAGCCGAGCTGGTCGAGCAGCGGCAGCAGGAACTTCTCCCGCGTCAACCTGGTCGCGGGATCATCCTCCGGGAGCTTCTCCAGCCCATCCTGGAAGGTGCGCCACGCGCCCCGCAGGTAAGCCCACACGCGGTTGGCGGCGTCGCGCACAGTCTCCCCGCCCGCTAGGTGATAGTCGGCTGGGCTCATGCCGTCCATGTCACGGGCCACGCCGAGGCGGGCAAGCACATCCGCGGGGAGCAGTCCACCCACGATGCGCACGCCGACGAAGGTGGTGTCACCGATTGCTGCGTTGTTGCTCATAGCTTCTTTCCTCACACCACGGGGACGAACACGAACACGCCAACGACGTCGACCGCGGGCTCCACGGTCACCCGCAGGCCACGGATGCCCTCATTGCCGATGCGCCGCGCGGAACGGCTGGCCTCCCGGACGCGCCGGTGCGAATCGTAGACACGGTCGGCGAGAGCGACGCCGTGCTCCCGGAGCTTTTCCATGACGGGGCTGTCGGTGTTGCTGATGCCGGCGACCGCGCGCGCGGCGAAGTCCCGCGCCTGCGACTCCGTCAGGTTCCCGCCCGGCTGGGCCCCGAGCAGCTGCCGGGTAGTGGCCTCGTCGAGCCATTGCGCGTTCGTTGGCGATCCAGTGAAGGCGAGCGTGGCGGCATCCTCGGCGACCAGCTTGCGCATCCCGGCCCGCGAGGGCAGGTCCAGATGGAACCGGTAGCGCGTCACCAGCAGCGTGGTGCGCGTGGCTACCGCATCGGTGCGGATGACCGCGCAGCGCCGCGCGGGCCGCTCCCGCTCATCCACGGTCGGGTCGAGCGCTGATTGCAGCACGTAGTCCGCGATCGCCTCCACGGAATCGTCGGTGCGCAGCAGCACTGCGCCCCCGGGCTCGGCGGGCAGATCGTGGCTGAACGGCAAGGGCTCCCGCTTGCCGCGGGGCAGGGCGCTGCGCAACCCGATCGGCAATGCTGCCGTCGTGGCGGTGAATCCTCGCTGCCCATTAACCAGGGTGGCGCCGAGCGAGGCGAGGCTGTTCCGCACGAACGCGCTCACCTCGTCGTGCGTGCCGAGACCAGCACGGATCTCATCGAGCTCCCGCTTGACCTCCTCGGGCTTGATGCTGCGCTGCGCGTACTTCGTCATCGACAGCTTCTCCCGCTCCGCGGCGCTCTCCCACTCGGCATACAGCGAGTCCTTGCGGGAACTGACCTCCACATCGAGGGTGAGCTGCTCGGCATCGTGGCCGCGCAGCAGCAGCCCCTCCATCAGAGCCTCGACCACAGCGTCGCTGTTATCGGGCACGGGCACCGAGACGCCCGTCGCCTTGCGGATCAGCTCATGCTTGCGCAGCAGCACCTCCAGCACGATCCCGTCGATGTGATTGTCCCGCCCGTACAGCGTGACGGCGCGCACCTTCCTGCTGCGCTGCCCGAACCGGTCCACCCGGCCTTCCCGCTGCTCATGGCGGGTCGGGTTCCACGCGAGGTCATAGTGGATGACTGCTTGGAAATGCTCCTGCAGGTTCACGCCCTCCGCGAGGCAGTCCGTCGCCACGAGCACATGGCGCCCGTCGGTGGCGGTGAGGTTCTCGATGCGATTGATGCGCTCATCGGGTGGCAGCTCTCCGGTGATGGCCTCCACGATGTGCCCCCGGCCCAGCTTGGAGCGAAGCTGCTCGGCCACGTACTCGGCGGTGCCGATGAAGCGGCAGAACACGATCGGCTCGTACCCGTCGCCAAGAAGTTCCTTGACCACCTTCACCAGCTCGGTGATCTTCTTGTCCTTGGCGCCCTCGAGCGCCTTGGCCTCGGCGTGGAAGGCGCGGAGCTTCCGCGCGGCGGGGGAGCGGCCGGTCTCATCGCTGGCCGCGCCGGGCGTGGAGTCCGCCGATTCGAGGGATTCATCGTCAGCATGATCGAGCACCGCGGAGCGGCCCATCAGATCAGCTTCCTCCGGCGTGACGGCGGCAGCGGAATCCGCGCGGGTGTTCAGCGTCTGCGCGGCCGCTCGCGGCGACGATGCCAGTGCACGCAGCAGGGCCAGCGCCGACCACCAGTTCACGCGCTTGGCCAGGGTGCCATCGCCCGAGCGCACCGTCTCGCGGGCGTAATCGAGGACCTTCTCGAACAGTGCCCGGTACTCCTTGCTGAGCGTGTAGCCCACCTCGCGGGTCTCCCGGTCCTTCGGGAACGGGGTCTCCTGGTCGAGGAAGTGCCGGATATCGCTGCGCCGCCGCTGCACGAAATAGCCGGCGAGCTGCTCGCGGCCCTGCGGATTATCCAGGTCGATGCTCGCTAGATCCTTGTGGAGCAGGCCGATGAGGTTGCGGAACGCCTCATCCTGCCCGCTATGCGGAGTGGCGGAGACGAGGATCATGTGCCGTTCCGGGTCGTTGGCGAGGTCGCGGACGAGCTCGAACCGCTGCGTCCGGCCCGAGGTTCGCTGGCCCGAAGCCGTCACGCATGTGTGGACCTCATCGACGATGACAAGGTCCGGGCAGGTGCGCAGGAACTCGTTGCGCCGGTTCCGCGACTTGATGAAATCCGTGGACACCACCGTCACTGGGTAGCGCTCGAACACCGACTCGGTGCCGATGAGGCTGCGCTCGAGCCGCCGCACCGTCGACGGCAGCACCAGCTCCGCCTCGAGCCCGAACTTCTCCCGCAGCTCGCCCTGCCATTGCTCCGCGAGAGCCGGGCTGCACAGCACCACCAGCCCGCGCGCCTGCCCGATCTCCAGCAGCTCCGTGGCGATCAACCCGGCCTCGATGGTCTTGCCGATGCCCACATCGTCAGCGATCAGCAGCCGCGCCACATCCTGGCGCAGCGCCATCATCAACGGCACCAGCTGGTAGGCGCGCGGCTCCACGTTGATCGACGCGAGGCTGCGGAACGGCCCGGCCGTGGAGCGGAAACCGATCCGCAGGGCATCGCGGAGCAGCTGCGCGCTGAAATGATCGCCGAGATCGTCCGCGGATGGCGCGGGGAAGGTCGCTGGCTGCACGCCCTCGGTCACGAATACACCGGCGATATCGTCATCGTTGCCGCCGAGCGGGCGCAGCACCAGGAAGTCCGTGCCTGATCCGGGCAGCACCACCCAGTCGCGGCCGCGCGCGCGCACCAGCGAGCCCGGAGCGAAGTCCGTGGCCGCAGTAGTGGTGGAAGTCATCGCGTCATGCACCCTTTCCCTTGCCGAACACATCCGTATAGTCGCGCAGCTTGGCGTCCCAGTCCTCGTCATGCCGGAACCGGATGATCATCCATCCCGCGTCGAGCAGGCGATCCTCCGCCTCCGCATCACGCGCGGCCGTTGACTTGTTGTCGTGCACGGGCCCATCGATGAAGATCGCGATGGCCTCCCCGTTGCTGCGGAACATGTAGTCAGGGGTCACCATCAGCTCCGGGATCGGCCGTCCACGAGCAGGCAATCGCAAGCGGCGCTCCTCGAGGAGCTCCACGAACCTCTCCTCGAGCGAGGATTCCGATTGCCGGCGCAGGTCCTTCACGTGCTCGCCGCGGTCCACGCCCGCGGGCCCCTGCGGCTCTGTCTCCGAACCAGCCAGGGCGAGCAGCAGGTCCTTGATCTCATGCCGGTCGATCTGGTTGTGCCATAGCTGGTTGCCGTACGAGAGCAGGCAGTCATAGCAGCCGGCCTGGCAATCCTCCGCCGCGCCCTCCGCGCGCCCGAGATCCTTGCCCGTTTCCGGGTCGAAGTGAGCGATCGCGAGGGCACGCCGAGCCACCTTCGCCATCGCATCGCGCTCGGCCTGGAGCCGCCGCAGCACGCCCGCGCCGCCCTCCGACGATTCAGTGAAGAGCATCCGTGCCCGCTCATCCGGATCAGGCAAGCGCTCGCTGGTGAGCTCCGCATCCTCGAGCTGGAACTCTGCCTCGATGCCACGCTCGAGCGCGTACTGCAACGACACGGCCTCCGTCGGCGAGACGGGCCTGGCCAGACGCAGCACAAGAACGTTGCGCGTGTCATCCACGAACGGGATCACCTTGCGCTTCTGCTGCGACTGACCCGCATCGTCGAGCTCCCCGTCCTCCGGGTCCATCTCGTCGGCCTGCTTCTCCGACAGCCAATTGCCCTTCACCAGATCGAGCCAGTACCCCATATCGCTGAGGTTCTTCCGGCGCCTGCGCCCCTTGTTCGTCACCCGGACCGTGGCGGTATCGCCGTAGGAGAGCTCCGCCAGAGCATTTTCCCCGTCTAGGACACGAGCATCATCCTTGCTCTGCTGCCCGCCGTGCTCCGCGAACCTAAACGACGTGGTCAGCTCGAACCCCGCCCGCAAGCGTTCCTCCTCATCGGAGGAAATACGTTCCCGCCGGCGAGTGAAGACCGTACCCATCCGCATGAGTCCCGTTGTGGAGATCGGAAGGGGCGCCTCGCAATGCTCGCACCGCTCAAGCCCGGGGCGCGGGTCATGGTGGTACCCGCACCGCGCGCACGTCCGTGCCTCGGCCGTGGCGAGCCCCCCGTTGCCGCTATCGGAGGTGGGAAGCTGCACGCGCCGGACCTGGTAACGGGCGCCCTCGTGATAGATCAGGGCGCCAGGACCGAACTCGCTGATCGCGAGAAAGCGCGGGCGCTGGATGTAGTCGCCCTCCTTCCAATGTGGTCGCGTTCCCGGGATGTAGGCAGCAAGCGGCAGACGAGGGAAGCTATAGCCAGGAAGGAACCCTTCCGAGGCGAAATACCGGTAGGTGTAGAAATCAGAGAACTGATTGCCCTGCCCCTCGTTCTTGAGGAGCTGCAGCTGGTTCTCCGCCTCATTGCGGCGCGCCCTTGCCTGGTCTAGCTGCTGCGCCGACGTCGAGTGATTCAGGACGATCGCGTTGTGCCGCTTCTGGTCCTCGTCCGCCGACCGGTACAGGCCGCGCCATCGCTCGCACGCATCGTTGAAGTCCATGTACGCCGCCCGGATGGTCGCTTCGACCCAATCGCTCGTCCACCACGGCGAGGCCTCGAGGGCGTCGCGGATCGGTTCGAGGATCGCTTTCGCGCGTTCCGTTGCCCGCTCCACCGCGGTGCTGCTTGCGAGGTACTGCCGGATCTCCTCGCGCACCGGCATCGTCGGATCGTCCATGTCCAGGATCTCCGGCATTCTCGACCGCAGGCTCTGTCCCGTCTCCGCGAGCCAGATCGCGCGCAAGTGCGACCGCATCAACGATTCGTTGGCGATATCCAGCCGCGGTGCTGCCACGGAACCGGCGACCATCTCATGCGAGCGCCGGAAGTAGTACTGATCATGTGAGTTGCCTGTCGCGCAATACGTCACCACCAGGGCAGGCTGGCCGGAGCGGCCCGCGCGACCTGAGCGTTGCGCATAGTTCGCCGGGGTGGGCGGCACGTTCCGCATCCCCACCGCATTGAGGCCAGCGATGTCAACGCCGAGCTCCATCGTGGGGGAGCAGAACAACAGCGGCAGCTCCGCCGTGCGGAACGCTTCCTCCCGTGCCTGGCGCTTGAGGCCTTCGACCTGTGCCGTGTGCTCCGCGGCATGAAGCCCGCGCAGTTCCCGTGCCATGCTCTTGTACAGGTCGCGGAAGAACGGATTCACGCGGGAACCCTGATCGGGATCGACCTTCTTCCGGGTCGGATCAACAATGCCGCTCTTGCCGTCACCGGCTTTCCAGATCAGCGCCGAGGCCTTCAAGCGATACCCCAGCCCATCGCTGATATGGGCGAGCGCGTTCGTGAGCAGGCCTGCCCTATCGAGCAATTTCAGGATGCTGACCATCACGACAGTGAGGTCGTCATCCTTGAGCTTGTTCCCATCCGGATTGCGCAACTCGTCCCGGAGAAGCTTGCCGATCGCCGAGCGCGGAGTGAGCTTCGGAGCGAGCATCTTCGTCTTGGGATGCTTCGAGTCCGTGATGCCGATCTTCAGGTCCGCGAGCTCGCGGTCCGCGTCCGAGATCGCCCACACGCCCGTCAGGTTCTGATCGGCCTGGCGCTGGATACGGTCGAATCCGTTCTCGAACAAGCACTCCACATCGATCGCGAGATCGCGCCGCAGCTGATCCAGGATCGCCTTGCACACGTCATACCGCTTCGTCGGATGCACATCGCGGATCGCTGGCGGCGTCCCAGCCCACAGCTCGTCGCTCTCCGCGATCTCATCCAGTGATTCGTACTCGATGCGCAGCAGGCCCGTCTGCTCGAGATTGGGCATGGTGATGCGCCAGCCCCGCTGCAAGTCCGTGTAAAGCCGATACTCGATGACATTGCGCAGCGCCTTCTCGGTGCTCTTGCGCGCACCGAACAGCGCCTCGGGATTCTGCGCGTAGTCAGCGAAATCCAAGCCGAGACTATCGAAGACCCTCTGCGTCACCTCATCGTGCGTCAGCCCGTCCGGAGCCGCGGCCACGGCGCTGTAGAGAGCACCACGAAGCTGCGTCACCTGGACGAAGTCATTGAAATGACCCGCCTGCAAGCTGGCATCCTGCCGGTTGTCCACGAAAGTGAGAAGCTTTCTGGCCTCATCCGGAAGCTGGTCCTTGGGCACTGCCTTGAGGGAGCGCACGATCGACGCACCGAGCACCGTCATCGCCGACGACCGACCCTCGGCATCGAGCTTGCCCAGCCTCGCGAAATCCTTCGCGCTCGCGCGCTCATACGCCACGCCGCAGCGCAGGCAGAACCGGAAGGGGGCCGGGATGTACGCGGCCTCGAGCCCTCCCGACTGGATCTCCTCGCCATCCGTCCCCACGCGCACACGGCGAGGCTTGTGCTTCGCCATGGACGGCTTCACCCGGCCCTGCTCCGTCCATGATTCCGGAAAGCGATTCTCGGTCTCCGGGTCGATCGGCCACGGATGATCCGACGACACATACAAGTAGCCGCTCGACTCGATGCCGATGCTCGGGTCTCGATCCCGTCGCGCGCGAAAGATCGTTGCGTCATCGCTGGCGCTGGTCCGCACCACCGCGATGTATTCCTGGCCGCACTCCCGGCAGAACGACAGCGGCATCAGCACATGATTGTCACTACCCGGGACACGCACCTGGTAGGTCGTCGTGATGTATCGGGAAGCCTCTGGCTCCAGCGAGACATACACGCTGTCACCCTTCGAGATGAACTGGTGCAGCCGGAACGCGAACAGGGAGCGGCCAGTCCTCGGGTTGGTCACATTCGCGCCCGTGAGCAGCGTTCGCCGGATCGCCTCGATAGCGTCGTCAATGGGCGTGCTGGCTGCCCGGGCAAGGTCCTCGCCCGCATCCTTCACCGTCCGTGGCTTCTGCCGGATCAGTTGCTGCGTCTCGGGATCAGTGGTCAGGCCGAACGTTGATTCGATCCACGAAGCGAGCCCCGAGCCGGAAAAGCCCTCGTAGTCTCCGGGCACGCCTGTTGCGATCTCAGCGCGGAGCTGCTCGCCGTCCTCCGGGTCACCCGTCGTCGCCTTCGATAGGGTCTCGCTGATCACCCGTTCCGGCGTCACCTCGTCACCGAAGATCAGCGTCGCCACCTCCGCGACCACCCGCTTCTGCTCAGCGATGCTCCCGCCCGACGCCATCGTCGCCGACGTCCCCACGCACTGCAGAGCCTCCGACTGGCAAGCGTTGCGCAGCCGCCGCACCAGCATCGCCACATCCGCGCCCTGGCGGCCACGGTAGGTATGAAGCTCATCAAGCACTAGGAATCGCAAATTCGGCGCCGCGTTAATCAGTCGTTTCCGCTCATCCGGGCGCGTGAGCACGAGCTCGAGCATCACATAGTTGGTCAGCAGGATATCCGGAGGATCAGCGAGAATCGCAGCACGCTCTTCCTCCCGCTCCTGGCCCGTGTACCGGGCAAAGCGCACTGGCTCCTGGCCCTCGCCATAGCCGAACGTGAGAAACTTGCGAAGCTCCTCCACCTGGCTATTCGCCAAAGCATTCATCGGATAGACAATGATCGCCTTCACGCCCTTCGGGCGGTCCGCGGGCATGCGGCCCATCTGCAGCACACGATCAACGATCGGCACGATATAGGCGAGCGACTTGCCCGAGCCCGTGCCGGTGGTCAGCACATACGACTTGCCGGACTTGGCCACCTCCACCGCATCGCGCTGATGCTTATGGAGAGTGATCGAGGAATCGCCCCGATCGCTCACATGCTTCTTCACCCGGAAAATGTGAGCGCACTCCGGATGCAGGATCTTGCCGCCCGTCAACTCATCGACCGACCCGCCCGAGGCGAACATCGGGTTCAACGACAGCCACGGCTCGGGCCACTGGCGGCCCTCCTGCATCGTCGTCTCGACGTAGTCCTTGATCCGGCTATCACGAATCTCGACGGCGCCGGTCGTGAACGACTTGTAGTCCGCGATCAGCTGCCTGTGAACCTCGAAGACATCCATGCCACAACGCCTCTCGCCGCACAACCCGAAAACTCAACCCTAGTACACACGTAAACCACGGGGTGCGCTTCGCCTTCGACAAGCCCGATCGGGCCAACGGTCACTGTGGTGAGCGCCGGGCTACCGCATCGAGGAAAGGGCCAACGCGAAGCGGGCGGATGCTGTGCTGGGATTGTGGCTGAACACCGAAGCTGCGCATCTCCGCGGCGCTGAACATCCCATCGAGCGATCGCCACCGTCCCGCGTGATCCGAGCGGTACTGCTCGACATCGATCATTTCCGTGCGCGGGGTCTCGAAATCCTTCCTGCAGTCAGCACACCGGTGCTTCGGCTGCTTCTTCAGGCGAATCTTGATGCTCGTGCTCGAGCAGAAAGGACACCGATTGCGCTTCTTCTGCCCCGGCCCCGTCGTGACATCGTCGACCACAGACATCCCGACCACACCAATGCGGTTCCACACGACAACGAGGTCGCCTACCGACACCGCGTCATGGTTCGGGACCGTGCTATCCCAGCTGTAGTACCTCGCGGCCTCGTCGTCATAGCCGTCATTACCCGCGTGCGACCTGGAATCGGCCAGGGACAGAAGCATCCAACCGCGGCCTGAATGATTCAATGCATCGTTTTTCGACATGAGCGTCCTAGTTTGGCTGTTGCCCGCCCGCATGAGGCGGCTAGAGCGATTATCGGTGCCAACCCTAGCAATGAAGGTTTTTCCTGGGCCTATCGCGGGCGGAGGGGAGGATTATGCGGCTCGGCGACGCGCGCTTGGTCATGCTTGCCCGCTACCGCTCCGTGACAGTGCGAAAAACGACAGGTTTCCGCGCTGGAGGTGTCGTTTTGTGCACTCTCGCAGGGAGTCGATGGATCGACCAGTTTCTGTCGGACTCCGGTGGTTAGATCGATGGGGTCGGGCGAGGCAGCATCGGGCGTGCGGGAGGCATGACAGTGAGCGAGCAGGATCCAGCGGTGCATGTGGCGGATAGCCATGACGTGATCCGTGTGCAGGGCGCGCGGGAGAACAATCTCAAGGATGTGGATGTCGAGATCCCGAAGCGCCGATTGACGGTGTTCACCGGGGTGTCGGGCTCGGGAAAGAGCTCGCTGGTCTTCGGCACGATTGCTGCGGAGTCGCAGCGCATGATCAATGAGACGTATTCCGCCTTCGTGCAGGGTTTCATGCCCGCGCTGGCGCGGCCCGAAGTGGATGTCATGGAGGGCTTGACCACGGCGATCATCGTGGATCAGGAACGCATCGGGGCGAACGCGCGATCCACGGTCGGCACGGTGACGGATGCGAACGCGATGCTGCGGATCCTGTTCAGCCGTCTCGGTGATCCGTATATCGGCCCGCCGAACGCGTACTCGTTCAATGTGCCGTCGGTGCGGGCGAGTGGCGCGATCACGGTGGAGCGGGGATCGGCCAAGACGAAGACCGAGAAGGCCACGTTCAATCGTCTTGGTGGCATGTGCCCGCGCTGCGAGGGCATGGGCAACGTCACCGATTTCGACCTGACCGCCCTGTTCGACGACTCCAAGTCGCTGAACGAGGGCGCGCTCACTATCCCCAACTACAGCATGGACGGCTGGTACGGACGCATCTTCCGCGGATGCGGATTCTTCGACCCCGACAAGCCCATCGGCCGCTACAACAAGCGTGAGATGCACGACCTGCTCTACAAGGAACCCACCAAGGTCAAGGTCGAAGGCATCAATGTCACCTACGAAGGCTTGATCCCGCGCATCCAGAAGTCGATGCTGTCCAAGGACATCGATTCGGTGCAGCCGCACATCCGGGCATTCGTTGAACGTGCCATCACATTTACCACCTGCCCCGAATGCGACGGCACCAGGCTGAGCCCCGAAGCGCGCGGCTCACGCATCAACGGCATGAATATCGCCGATGCCTGCGCCATGCAGATCACCGACCTCGCTGCATGGATCCGCGACCTCGATGCCCCCTCCGTCGCCCCCCTGCTCGGCAAGCTCCGCCACGCCCTCGATTCCTTCGTCGAGATTGGCCTTGGCTACCTCTCCCTCGACCGGCCGTCCGGCACGCTCTCCGGCGGCGAGGCGCAACGCACCAAGATGATCCGCCATCTCGGCTCATCCCTCACCGACGTCACCTACGTGTTCGACGAACCCACCATCGGGCTGCACCCCCACGACATCGCGCGCATGAACAACCTCCTGCTGCGCCTCCGGGACAAGGGCAACACCGTCCTCGTTGTCGAGCACAAGCCCGAGGCCATCGCCATCGCCGACCACGTCATCGACCTCGGGCCTGGCGCTGGAACCCACGGCGGCACCATCTGCTTCGAGGGCACCATCGACGGGCTGCGGGCCAGCAATACCCTCACCGGACGGCACCTCGACCACCGCGCGACCATCAAGCCCACCGTGCGCACAGCAACCGGCAAGCTCGAGATCCGCGGCGCCAGCTCCCACAACCTCAATGACGTCGACGTCGACATCCCTACCGGGGTGCTGTGCGCCATCACCGGCGTCGCGGGGTCCGGCAAGAGCTCCCTCATCCACGGCTCCCTCGCCAGTCGCGAGGGCATCATCACCATCGATCAGGGCGCTATCAAGGGCTCCCGCCGCTCCAACCCCGCCACCTACACCGGGATGCTCGAACCCATCCGCAAAGCGTTTGCCAAGGCCAACGGCGTCAAGCCAGCCCTGTTCAGCGCCAACTCCGAAGGCGCCTGCCCCACCTGCAACGGCGCCGGGGTCATCTTCACCGATCTCGCCATGATGGCCGGAGTCGCCAGCACCTGCGAGGACTGCGACGGCAAGCGATTCCAGGCCGCCGTGCTCGAATATCACCTCGCCGGGCGCAATATCGCCGACGTCCTCGCCATGTCCGTCGCCGAAGCCACCGAATACTTCAGCACCGGCGACGCCCGCACGCCCGCCGCGCACACCATCCTTAAGCGCCTCTCCGATGTCGGGCTCGGCTACCTCACCCTCGGCCAGCCGCTCACCTCCCTCTCCGGCGGCGAGCGCCAACGCCTCAAGCTCGCCACCCACATGGGCGGCAAGGGGCATACCTACATCCTGGACGAGCCCACCACCGGCCTCCACCTAGCCGACGTCGACAACCTCCTAGCGCTCCTCGACCGCCTCGTCGACAGCGGCAAGACCGTCATCGTCATCGAGCACCACCAAGCCGTCATGGCCCACGCCGACTGGATCATTGACCTCGGACCCGGAGCGGGCCACGACGGCGGAAACATCGTCTACCAAGGCACCCCCGCCGACCTCATCGCCAGCCCCACCACCCTCACCGGCGAGCACCTCGCGGCGTACACCAGCAAATAGGGACGCGGGTGACCGCTGCCGCTTCCGGGTCACCCCGCTGGCGCTCGGATCTGCTAGCTGATGTCACGGCCGGGCGGGGTGTGTCGCGGCGTGTCGCGTGACAATGGCCAGCAAATTCTGATGACGGGCCGCCAGTCCTGCCAACCATCGCCCCCTGCGCCGCGCGAGCATGGCGAATACAATTGACCGATGGGAGTTGCACACGATCTTGTCCTGCTTACCACCGATCCGCAGTCGGGCAAGTCGTACATATCGAGCACCGTCTCGGATGCTGTGCTCGGTGGTGCCCTTCTGCTGGAACTGGTCACCGCCGAGCGGCTGGCAGTGAAAGGGGAGGGGCGCCGCGCACGCGTCCAGGTGCTCGACAAGCATCCTCTTGGCGACCCCTTGCTCGATGAAGCGCTCGGTCGATTGGTCGATCGCAAGCCGCAGAAGCCAGCCAATGCGGTCACCCGCCTCGGCAAGCGCGCCCAGAAGCAGGTCTGTGCCGAGCTGGCCGAGCAGCGTGTCGTGGCACCGCGCGTGGTCAAGATCCTTGGACTGTTCCCCACCACCCGCCACGACGTGCTCGACACCCGCAGGCGAAGTGAGCTGGCCTCGGGCGTCAAGGCATGCGTGCTGCGCGGAGCGCGGCCCGACGATGTGACTGGCCCGTTGATCGCCTTGCTCTCCGCGGCAGACATCCTCAAGCCGCTCGTGGGCAAGCGGGATGCCAAAGCCGCCAAGGCGCGGGCGAAGAAGATCGCGGCTGGCGATGGATCCACGGAATGGGCGAGCAAGGGAGTCCGCGAAGCGGTGCAGGCAGCCAACGCCGCTGTCGCGGCCGGGGTGGCTGCTTCCGTCGCCGCCACCAGCGCATCCGGAGGGGGCTAGAGCCTCCACCCAGATCTGCTAGCCAATGTCACGCCCGGCCGGGGTGTGTCGCGGCGTGTCGGGTGACAATAGCCAGCAGATCTCGCAGAGCTATCCGAGCCCGTTCCACCAGGCCACCCAAGCCCATCGCCGGGTTGTACGCTTCGCGAATGACGACCTCGAACGCGCTCGAACCGGCCCAGCTCGCGAAACTGAGCGAACTCGTGGACTCCGGTGTGCTGCGCGAGGACCAGCGCGAAGCCGTGATAGCGGCCCTGGAAGCAGGCCACCGGGAGGAGCGCGGGCAATCCGTGCGCCGTGTGCTCGCCGAGGTGGCGGGCTATATCGGTGGCGCTCTGGTCGTCGCGGGCGCGGTGCTGTTGCTCGGACTGGCGTGGGAGGACCTATCGAGAGACGCGCGGGCGCTTATCCTCGGTGTGACCTCACTGGTGCTGATCATCGCGGCGGTGGGTTTCGCCGGTGGGGTTCGGGCGTTGCCGACTGATGGCAATTCAGCACGTGAACGCCTCGGCGCAGCGCTGTTCGCGGGGGCCTCAGTGACGATCGCGTTCGCTCCGGGCACGTTCGTAACCAGCCAGGCGGGAATGTGGTCGGGGGTCGCGGGTCTCATCGTGGCGGTGTGCGCCTATATTGCGATGCCCGCGCTGGTGACGCTGGCAGCATGCGCGGTGATGAGCGTCGTCGCGGTCGTCGGGACGCTCGGGGACCTACATGTCGCCGAAGAGTTCATGGCGGTCGGGCTAGTGATGCTGGGGATCGGATGGCTGGTGGTCGCCGCCCGCTCGGTGGTGGCTCCCGCGTGGGCTGGCTTCCTGGTGGGCGTGGTGATCGCGGTCGCTGGGTCGCAGTTTGCACTAGGTGCGGACTACGAGGCGTGGGCGTACTCGCTGGCGGCGGTGGTGGCGGTGGCGTGCTTCGTTCTGTTCTCCGCGACGCGCTCGCCGCTCCTGGTGATCGGTGGGGTTGTCGCGACGGCGCTCGCGGTGTCCGAGGCGGTGTGGCATTGGACCGGCGGCGCGATCGGGGGAGCAGCGGCCGTGCTCATCGCGGGCGCGGTGCTGCTGGTGGGCAGCGCGATCGGGTTGTATAAGTCGCGCCTCGATGGTTCTGCGAGCCGGAGCTCCGCCTAGGCCAAGCGCGACGGTCCACGTCTCGGGACCGCTATCACGCTTCGGTCCGACGAATCGTCCCTTGGCGCATTGCACGCTCTGCAAGGACATTCTGGCGCCTGGCGGCCGCGCGCGCCCGCGCCTGGTCTACCGCGGACCTGCACCTGGGCCATGCACGCATCTCGAGAATGCCGGAAGGCTTGAGCCGCATGCAGCGGCTCACCGGACGGCGAATGGCTGGCCCCGGATCCCCGGCGCCGGGGTGCCTGTTCTCGCGGCCTACTCGTGGGCGCGGGGTGCGCGTGCAGGGGAAGGCGTGGCGCAGCTCATCCATCAGGATGGCGTGTCGACCCTGATTAACGAGGGATGGCTGGAGAACCCCTCGGTCAGCTCCATCACTGCGCGGCGCTACCTCCGCTACAACAGCTTGATCGTCCACTGGGCGCGCGAGATCAATGTGGCCCCCGAGCTCGTGGAGATGTGGCTCGTGCACCGCTGGAGGCACCGCTGCGACGAGATCGAACCGGCGGCCATCCTCTAGACCTCGCGCGCTTGTGATCCGCGCCACTCTGCGTACGGTGGAGGGGGACTGATGATCAACGGAAGGCGTGCGTCATGGGCAGGTTCTGGACACGTTCCCTCGCGGCAGGGGCCGCATCTCTCGCCATGCTCGCCGGTGGTGCGCCGGTGGCGACGGCGCAGCCCAGCACCGGGCCATCCTGCTCGGTCAACCCGGGTGATCCCGCCGCGACCGTGAACGACCTGCGATTCGGTTGCTCCGCCGCCGAGTATGACGCGCTGTACCGCGCGCTCGGTCCTGGCACGGTTCCGCAGAACGTCACAGCCCAAGGATTCGTGAAGGGCAATCCCGTAGCCGAGCTGGTGTGGCAGGGCAAGGCATTCGGAACGGGCACCGTCACCAATCGCATGGTCGGCCTGGAAGTGTTCCCTGCCTCGGTGCGGGTGGGTCCGTCCTACGCCGATGGGGCGCCCGCCATCCTCATCGACTACTCCGGCGGTCCACTGGGGTTCATCCGCGATGAGATCCGCCAGGTCCAGCCAGGGGTCTATATGGGATTCGCCTACGACCAGAGCGGAGCCCCGCGCGTGGCGGAGCGCTTCATCCTGGTGCTCTAGCTCAGCTCCGCGCTTCGCGGAAATTCGCCTATAGGACTCAACTGGCCGGAGCCGTTCACACGGCTGCTTGTTGCGTTTCATAGGCGAATCGCGCGCGGCCTGCGGTGACCGCGGCCCGCGATCACTCTCGGCGCTAGCTATCAAGGTATGCGCGCCACCCGCCGTGGGCGGAGATGTCCTCGCCGGTGGGGTCGCTGCACCCGAAGCCCGTCACCCAGGTGCCGTCGGCGAGCTCGATCTTGCCGAGCGTCATCGGCTGCGGCAGCGCGTCGAGGAAAGCGCCGAGCCCGGCAGGGGGTAGTTGCCACAGCTCGCCGACGAGGCTGGTGCTGCCGGTGCGGGTGACGGCGGGCTTGGGGATCTCGGTCGGCAGCGCCTGCATGGTGTAGCGAGGGCTGGTAGCGATCTCGCGGATGAATCGTCCACCGTGGGTGATCATCTGGTGGTTGAGTGCGAGCCCGCGCATGTGCGCGCCGAACAACGCCACGTCGAGCCCGGTGCTGGGGTACAGCGGCGCCTCGGTGCCGGTGAGCAGCGCGGCGATATCGATACCGACCTGGTCCTCGAAGGCCCGCGTGACGATGGTGACGCCGAAGCGGGCGCCGTCCGCCTCGCCGGCAGGCACGGCGATCCCTGCCATGTCGAGCAGGTTCATGAAGTTCGTGAATGTGCCCATGCGCGAGTTCACACCGATCGGGTCGGCCTGCGCGTCCTCGATCGTGGGGTGCTCGGGGGCGGTGGGCACGAGCATCGCGTCGAACCCTTCGAGCAAGGAGCGGGTGTGTACCCGGAGCGCGCGCAGGTGCTGCTGGTCGCGGACTAGGTCGCGGGCCGGGATGTCCCTCGCCTTCATCGTGATCGCGCGAACGGTCGGATCAACGCCGTTGGCCGGATCCCTGGAGAGCTCCTCGAGGGATTCACCGAACGAGGCGTAGCGCTCGGCGACGAGCGCTCCGTCGTACAGCAGCCGGGCCGCTTCGAGGAACGGGGTGATATCGAGCTCCTTGAGGCGCGCGCCCAGCTCCTCGAGCTGTCGCGCCGCCTTGTCGAACAGCTCCCGGGTGGAAGGGGAGAGGACCGTGAGGTTGCTTGCGGTGGGAACGGCGACAACCGGCTCTGGCGGCGCAGCGAGGGGGGCGGTGGCTGGCCACCCGCGGGATGCTGGGTCGCCATCGCTCGGGCCGGTGATCACGCGCATGACGCGCACCGCGTCGGGAAGGGTCGGGGCGAGGATTGTGGCGCAGTCATAGGAAGGGCAGGCGGGGACAACACCGTCCACAGGCACGAGTCCGAGGGTGCCTTTGATCCCGACGATCCCGTTGAGCGCGGCGGGCACCCGCCCGGAGCCAGCCGTGTCGGTGCCGAGCGCGAAGTCGGCTATGCCGAGAGCGACTACGACCGCGGAGCCGGAGCTCGAGCCGCCTGAGATCCGTTCGGCGTCATGCGCGTTTCGGCACGCGCCATAGGGACTGCGAGTGCCGACGAGGCCGGTGGCGAACTGGTCGAGATTTGTCTTGCCGAGGACAAGGGATCCCGCGTCGATGAGCCGCTGCGCCGCGGTCGCGGTGCGTTTGGCCTCGTAGGCGAATCCCGGGCAGGCAGCCGTGGTGGGGAGCCCGGCGATATCGACGTTGTCCTTAACCGCGAAGGCCGTCCCGGCGAGCGGCAGGTGCTCGCCTCCCGTGACGCGGGCATCGATGCGCCGCGCGTCGGCGAGGACGTCGTCGAGGGGGCGCAGGTGTATCCAGGCCTCGGGACGGTCGGTCTCGGTGATGCGCGCGTATGCCTGGCGCGCGCGTTCCTGCGCGGTGTTCATGTCGCCCTCGAATCCACTGTTTTCTGTCAGTTGACAGATAGTAGTATGCGAGGAGCGTGTGTCACCCGTGTGAACCCGGCATTACTGCTCATTGCGGTGCGCCGAGCTCCCGAGGACCGCCTAGCGCTTCCGGCCTCGCGTGAAATACGCGATCGGCCCGATGAAGTTGATCGCGATGATCGCGGCCCACCTGCCCTTGGATCCGTTGACCTCCTCGGCTGGCCTGCAGGCGAGGTCCGCCCACGCCGAGACTGCCAGGCTGAGCTGGACCGAGGCGGCGCCGAGCAGGACGCCGCGCTGGGTGGAGGTCAGTTCATTCCATGATGCCATCGGTGCATCCTCGTTCCCGGTCGGAGTGCTGTCAGATCAAACCTACCGAGCCATGGATCCCGCGGTAGGGCCGAATGACCCTCGCGCTGGGGCACCGGGCACCGATCACAGCATCGCGAGCAAGCGAGCCGACTCGCCGCGCAGTTCGTTCCAGTCACCGGTCCAGCCGAGCGCCCGGATGACGGCGTCGGCGGTGCGTCGTGGCTCGTCGACGACCCCGACGTTGTCCCAGCGGAGGTTGACCAGAGTCTCGACGAGCCGCAGCGGGATGTCCTCGCTCGCGTCGGGCAGCTCGCGGACACCGCGGCTCGCGAGGTCATCGAGCACAAGGGCGGCGAGCTGCCGGTACGTGGCGCGCAACGCCTCGCGGGCTTGCACGAACTGCTCGAACCGCTCGGTGCGCAGCTCGGGCAGCAGGTAGAGGGCGCCGATGTTCCAGCGGCTCTGCCAGAGCTGGGTGCCGTCAAGCAGCGCGGTGGCATGCAGCCGGGCGGCAGCGGAGGCAGTGTGGCCCGCGATCGTGGTCGCAGCCTCGAGCATGGGCGCGACGGTCGTGCTGAGCAGCGCTTCGAGGATGTCGTCCTTGGTGCGGAAGTAGTGGTAGAGGGTGGCCTGGCGCACGCCCACGGCCTCGGCGATGCGGCGGGTGGAGGTCGAGGCGTAGCCACGGTTGGTGAACAGTTCCGCTGCCGCGTCGAGGATCTCCTCGCGCGCGGTCTCGCCGGGGCGCTTGCGGTCGCTGAGGCGCGGGCGGCCAGCGCCTTGGGCAGGCGCAGGGGACTCGTCGCTGGAGGATGTCACGGCGTCCATCTTGGCAGGTAGCTAGACGGGTGTCGCCACTGGCTTCGCCCCCGAATCGTGAATGTCCAGCCACCTCCCACGTGGCTGGACTTTCACGATCGGAGCGCTGGCGAGGCCTAGGCCCGCGCACCCACCGGCTCGGGCTGGGCCACCACCACCGAGTCCGCTGGCAGGGCGCTGACCGGAGCCACAGGCTTGGTGAGCAGTGCCACCACGAGGTAGGCGGCCAGTGATGCCCCGGCGGCGAGGAAGGTGGACCAGCCGTCCATCGCGGCGGTGAGCAGCCCGTTGTCGAGATAGAGCAGGGTGTTGTCCACGCCGTAGATGGTGGGGGTGAGGACGAACAGCCCCACGCGGACGGTTACTCCGGCGATGATCGCGGCCATGGCGGCGGAGACGGTGCCGCGGGAGGTCCAGTACAGGCCGAGGATGAACGGCACGACGAGCCCGGCGAGCAGCAGGTCGAAGGTCAGCGTGAGCAGGATGCCGGTCTGGGGGATGCGCAGCGCGACGAACGCGCCGACCAGGGCCATGGGGATCATCGCGATGCGGGTGGCGGTCATGGCGTGCGCGGTGTCGAGGGAGGCGGTGCGCCCGAGCTGGAGGATGTTGCGGGTGATCACCGCGGAGCAGGAGAGCAGCACTCCGCTGGCGGTGGTCAGCGAAGCGGTGACGATGCCGGAGAGCACGATGATGGCGAGCACGGGCGGGGCGTAGTCGCTGAGCAGGGTGTAGAGGATGGGGCCGTTGGCGATCTCGTCGCCGAGGACGGTGACGGCGGTCAGCGCGACGAGGGAGAAGGGGATGCAGATAGCGAGGATCAGGGCGGCGCCGCCGAAGCAGGCCTTCTGGGCGGTGCGGGGGCACTTGGAGGCGAAGATGCGCTGCATGAGGTCGATGGCGACGAGGTTGCCGAGCGCGAGGGCGACGATGGTGGCCCAGTTGATGACGGCGCCCTCGTCCGCGCTGGTCAGTTGCGAGAGGTCCAGCGGGCCGAGGCCGGCAGGGGCGGAGAGCCCATAGGTGGCGACCATCCAGCCGAAGAGCGCGAGCATGCCGACGATGTTGACGATGATCATCCCGATGCCGATGTAGCTGGACGAGAACATGCCTCCGGCGATGGTGTAGCAGATGACGATGGGGATAGCGATGAGGATCGCGGCGGTGTAGGGGATCCCGGCGAAGCGGTCGAGGAGGAAGCCGAGGGCGACGAGGTTGCCAGCGACGAGGATGCCGAAGGCGAGGACGGTCAGTATTGCCGCGGGAACCTCGATGCTGCGTCCGAAGCGTCGCTCGAAGAAGTCCGGGAGGGTGACGATGCGGTACTCGCGCATGGGCTTGGCGAAGAACAGCCCGGCGATGATGAGGCAGAGCGCGAGGCCGATGGGCAGCGCTGCGCCGGCCCAGAAGCCGAACGCGGCGGAGAGGTCGGTGTTGCCGAGGATGCCGTTGGAGTCGATGGCCTGGGAGGCGAGCAGGATGGCAACGACGGGGACGGCGAGGGTGCGCCCGGCGAGGAGGTAGTTGTGGCTGCTGCCCTGGACCCTCCGGGCGGCGTAGACACCAGCCATCAGGAGCGCGAGGACGAAGAGTGCTACGCCGGCAATGATCATCGGATTCCTCATCGGTCGGGTCGGCCAAGGGTCTGGCAGCAAGGGGGCACCCGGAGGTACCTGTCGAATGACAGAAACCTACGACCGGGGGCGATTCGGGTGGTTTCGCGGCGGTAAACCTTCCGTTAATGCGGGTCCGTGATTGCTTTACAAAAGCACTGGCCCGCATCGGTTTTGCCGGTCCACCACGGCCGAAACATGGTGGAAACCAACGGTTACCCGGACGTCACCCAGCGGGTCCATGGATGAGAAAAACTGTCAACTGACAGATATTCGTCGTTGAAGGACGCGCCATGACCACGACCACCACCGCAGGCACCACCACCGCCACCACGCGCGGCGCTCGCGAGCACGCACGTGCCCAGGCCGGCACCACGAGCGACTCCATGCCCACCATCCCCGCCACTGCCTGGCCCACCCCGCCGCCAGGCATCGACGCGAACCGGCTCACCTGGGCCGAGCAGCTCGCCGGCGGCCGCTACACCACCAAGGTGCTCGCCCGCGGCACCCGGCTGCGCCTCACCGACACCACCGGCAACGCCTGCGCCCACCTGCTGCTGTTCCACGCCGACCAGCCCTGGGAGCGGCTCAACGTCGCCGATACCGTCAAGATCCCCTGGCAGGCCTACCTCGGCACCGGCCACCCGCTGCTCACCGACCAGGGCCGCATCATCGCCAGCGTCGTCGCCGACACCTCCGGCAAGCACGACCTGCTGTGCGGCACCACCACCCTCGCCGCCAACACCGCAAAGTACGGCGACGGCACCGTGCACTCCGCTTCCCCGGCCGGGCTCGAGCTCTTCACCCTCGCCGCGGCCAAGCACGGCCTCGACCGCCGTGGCCTGCCACCGTCGATGTCCCTGTTCCACGGCATCCGCGTCGCCGAGGACGGAACGCTCGTCAGCGAGGGCACCGCCGGTCCCGGCGCGCACGTCGAGATCCTGCTGCACCTGCCCGCGATCGTGCTGATCGCCAACACCGCCCACCGCCTCGACCCCGACCCGGAGTTCGCCACCACCGGGCTCGAGATCCTCGCCTGGAACGCTCCCGGCGATCTCGACGACCTGCCCAGTGCCGACCCCGAATACCTCCGCGCGGTGGCCAACACCGACGACTACCTCGCCGCGCGCGGCACCCTGTGAAGGAGACCAGCATGACCACCGTCCTTGACCAGACCGTTCCCGCGCGCGCCCCCTGGTCCGCGATCATCACCGCCGGCGACACGCTGACCATCATCGATCTCGAGGGCAACCAGGCTGTTGACTGCATCCTCTACGACGCCGCCGACACCGCCATCAGGTACAGCGCGCCCGAGACCATATCCGCGCAGGGCAATGCCTACCTTGGCAAGGGCAGCATCCTGCGGTCGAGCACCGGCGCCCCGCTGATGACCGTCACCCACGACGACTGCGGCCGCCACGACACCCTCGGCGGCGCCTGCTCCCAGGAATCGAACACCCTGCGCTACGGCCACCACACCAAGCACCAGCACGCCTGCGTGGAGAACTTCCTCATCGAGGGCAGCAAGTGGGGCCTCGGCAAGCGCGACCTCGTCTCCAACATCAACTGGTTCATGAATGTCCCCGTGGATCCCGATGGCACGCTCGGCATCGTCGATGGCATCTCCGCCCCCGGCAAGAAGGTGTCGCTGCGCGCGGAGACCGACACCCTCGTGCTCGTGTCGAACTGCCCGCAGATCAACAATCCCTGCAACGGGTTCAACCCCACCCCGGTCCGCATGGTGGTGACCCGCGCATGAGCACCTTCGACACCCTGCTGATCGCTAACCGCGGCGAGATCGCCTGCCGCATCATCCGCACCGCCCGCGAGATGGGGCTGCGCACCGTCGCGGTGTTCTCCGACGCTGACCGCGGTGCCGCCCACGTCCGCATGGCGGATGAGGCCGTGCACATCGGGCCGACCCCGCCGCGCGAGTCCTACCTCAATGCCGAGGCGATCCTCGCCGCCGCGCGCAAGACCGGGGCGGGAGCCATCCATCCCGGCTACGGGTTCCTCTCCGAGGACGCCGCGTTCGCCGAGCAGGTCGAGGCCGAGGGCATCGCATTCGTCGGCCCCACGCCCGAGCAGCTCCGCGTCTTCGGCACGAAACACACCGCCCGCGCCGCCGCGGCCGAGGCCGGGGTCCCCATGATTGCCGGCACCGACTTGCTCGCGAGCGCCGATGAGGCCGTGGTCGCTGCGGAGTTGATCGGCTACCCGATCATGCTCAAGGCCACTGGCGGCGGTGGCGGCATCGGCATGCAGGTGTGCCGGGACGACGACGAGCTGATCGCCGCCTATAGCAACGTCGCCCGCCTCGCCTCGCATAGCTTCTCCACCACCGGGGTCTTCGCCGAGCGCTACATCCAGGACGCCCGCCACATCGAGGTGCAGATCCTCGGTGACGGCACCGGCAACGTCCTCACCCTCGGCGACCGCGACTGCTCGCTGCAGCGCCGCAACCAGAAGGTCATCGAGGAAGCACCCGCGCCCGGCCTGCCCGAGCACCTGCGCCAGCAGCTGCACGACACCTCGCGCGCGCTCGCGGAATCCGTGCGCTATCGCAGCGCTGGCACTGTCGAGTTTGTCTACGACCCCCACCGCGGCGAGGCGTCGTTCCTTGAGGTCAATGCCCGCCTGCAGGTCGAGCATCCCGTCACCGAGGCCGTGACCGGGGTCGATCTCGTCCGCATGATGCTCGAGCTCGCCCAGGGCCAGCGCCTCGATGCGATCACCGGCCACGTGGCCCGCGTGCCAGTGCGCGGCCACGCCGTGGAGGCGCGGGTCTACGCCGAGGACCCCACCCGCGACTACCTGCCGTCGGCGGGCACGCTCACCAACGTCGAGCTGCCCACCGGTTCGCAGGTTCGCGTGGACGGGTGGGTGGAGACCGGCACCGTCGTCTCCACCGCCTACGACCCAATGCTCGCCAAGATCATCACCGCCGCCGATGACCGTGCCACCGCGTTCACCGGGCTCGGGGAGGCGCTGCGCCACACCCGCATCGACGGCATCGAGACCAACCTTGGGCTGCTGCGCGCCATCACCACCGTCCCCGACGTCCTCGCCGCCGAGCATCACACCGGAACTCTCGCGCACGTCACCGACACCGAGCCGCGCATCGTCATCGAGCGCCCCGGCATGCAGACCACCGTCCAGGACTACCCCGGCCGCACTGGGTTGTGGCAGATCGGCGTCCCGCCGAGCGGGCCCATGGATGACCTGTCGTTTCGCCTCGGCAACCGGGCGCTGGGCAACGACGAGGGCGTGCCCGGCCTCGAATGCACCGCGACCGGACCCGCGCTGCGATTCACCGACCCCACCACCGTGTGCATCACCGGCGCGGACGTCCCCGTGACGATCGACGGCAAGCCCGCGCCGATGTGGGAGCCGATCACCGTCCCCGCGGGGGCGACTCTCGACATCGGTGCCAGCGAGGCGGGCCTGCGCACGTACGTGCTCGTCGCCGGAGGGCTCGATGTGCCCGAGTACCTCGGCAGCGCGTCGACGTTCACCCTCGGGCAGTTCGGTGGCCACGGCGGACGCGCGCTCGCCAAGGGGGACGTGCTGCGCGCCCGCGGCACCACCGCCACCGGCACGCCGATCACCGAGCGCCCCGCGTTCGCCCACCACTGGGAGCTCGCCGTCACCGAGGGCCCCCACGCCGCGCCGGAGTTCTTCACCCGCGACGACATCGCTACCCTGCATGCCACCGACTACGAGGTGCATTTCAACTCCGCCCGCACCGGCGTCCGGCTGATCGGCCCCAAGCCGCGCTGGGCCCGCACCGACGGCGGCGAGGCAGGGCTCCACCCATCCAACATCCACGACAACGCCTATTCGGTCGGTGCGCTCGACTTCACCGGCGACACCCCCATCCTGCTCGGGCCTGACGGGCCCAGCCTCGGCGGATTCGTCTGCCCCGTCACCGTGGTGGCCTCCCAGCGATGGAAGCTGGGACAGCTGCGTCCCGGCGACACCGTCCGCTTCGTGCCCATCAAATCCACCGACGCGGCCTCCTCGCGTGCGCTCGACGCCACCCGCTGGACCACCAGCTCCACAGGCGGCGATGGCGATGACGGCGTGCTCCACCGCGAGGCCGACCGTGGCGACCTCCCATCGCTGGCCTACCGCCGCTCCGGCGACGACAACGTGCTCGTCGAGTACGGCGACATCACCCTCGACCTCGAGCTCCGCGCCCGCGTCCACGCCCTGCACACCCGGCTGGAGCAAGCCGCGCATCCCGGAATCCTCGACCTCACCCCCGGCATCCGGTCCCTCCAGGTGCACGTCGATCCGGACGTGCTGCCCGTGCCGACACTCGTCGGGCTGCTCCGCGAGCTCGAGAACGACATCCCCGCCGCCAGCGAGCTCGTCGTGCCCAGCCGCACCGTGCGGCTGCCGCTGTCGTGGGACGATCCCGCCACCCGCGAAGCGATCGAGCGCTACATGTCCGGGGTGCGCTCCGATGCACCCTGGTGCCCGTGGAACATCGAGTTCATCCGACGCGTCAACGGCCTCGCCACTGTCGAGGAGGTATTCGACACCGTCTTCGACGCTGAGTACCTCGTCCTCGGCCTCGGTGACGTCTACCTCGGCGCGCCCGTCGCCACCCCGCTCGACCCCCGCCACCGGCTCGTCACCACCAAGTACAACCCGGCCCGCACCTGGACGCCGGAGAACGCCGTCGGCATCGGCGGCGCCTACCTGTGCATCTATGGCATGGAGGGGCCCGGCGGCTACCAGTTCGTCGGCCGCACCACCCAGATCTGGCAGCGGCACGCAGAAACCCCGTGGCTGTTGCGCTTCTTCGATCGCATCCAGTGGTACCCCGTCTCGCCCGAGGACCTGCTCGACATGCGCGCCGACATGGCGGCGGGCAGGTTCGAGCCCGATATCACCGAGGGGGAGTTCTCCCTCGCCGAGCATCGCCGGTTCCTCGCCGACAACGCCGACGCGATCGCGAGCTTCCGCGCCAAGCAGGCCGCCGCGTTCTCCGCCGAGCGGGATGCATGGGAAGCCTCCGGCGAGTTCGACCGCCAGGACGCCGCCGTGGATGTGCCCGCGCCCACCGAGGATGTGGTGGTGCCCGAGGGCGGCGTGCTCATCGACTCCCCGTTCATCGCCAACGTGTGGAAGATCAACGTCGCTCCCGGTGACGAGGTGGCGGAGGGCCAGCCCTTGCTCGCGCTCGAGGCCATGAAGATGGAGACCGTCCTCATTGCTCCGCGCGCGGGGACCGTCGATCAGGTCCTGGTGGGCGCGGGCACCCAGGTCGCGGCGGGGGAGGGCGTCATCGTCCTGCGGTAGGGGGCTTGGGCGCCCTGCTACCGCTAGGCTCGCTCCATGGATTGCGAGCCCCTGCTCCAGCATCTGCTCACCGCGCCCGCGACGGCCCCCTCCCGGGAGACCACCGCCGAGTTCTGGGACCGGCACTGCCAGATCGCCCGCCTGTTCCCGGATTCAGTCGATGCCGCGGCCGCCGCGGGTTTCGGCGCGAGCTGCGTCGGGCTCGCGTTCGGCTCGGGCTACCAGGTCGCGCTGCGCGTCCTCGATCCGGGGCTCGGCGAGGGCATCGCGGCCATGTGCGTCACCGAGGCGGGTGGCGGCCATCCGCGTGCGATCAACACTTCCATTAGGCCCATTGGAAACGGTTGGGTCCTCAACGGAACAAAGACGTTCGTCACCTTCGGGCCCGAGGCGTCCGAGCTGCTCGTCGCCGCCAGCGCCGGAACCTCGGCCGAGGGACGCAACAGCCTCCGCGTGGTCCGGGTGCGCGCGGACCAACCAGGCGTGACTGTCACGGTGCGGCCACCGCTGCCGATGGTTCCCGAGCTGCCCCACGGCGAGGTCCAGCTCGATGAGGTCCAGCTGGGTGAAGGCCTCGGCGCCGATGTTCTTGATGGGGACGGCTACACCCGTTACATCAAGCCGTTCCGCACCATCGAGGACATCCACGTGACCGCGGCGGTGCTGGGGTGGCTGGTTCGCATCGCGCGGCAATCGGGGTGGCCGCGCGATGTCCAGCAGCAGATCATCAGCGCGATCCTGGCGCTGCGCCCGCTCGGGTGCGCCGATCCCGCCTCGCCGGCAGTGCACATCGCCCTCGCTGGGGCGCTCGCGTCCGCCGCTCATGCCGTCGAGCAGCTCGAGCCCCTGTGGGCGGATGCGGATCCAGCTGTCGCGGAGATGTGGCAGAGGGACAAGGCGCTGCTGGGCATTGCTGGCCGCGCGCGAGCGGCACGGCTGGATTCCGCGTGGGCGACGGTCAACCAGGCGGGATGCTAGCCCACCGTATGCTGGCGACGTGGACGAGGATGCGATGACCAGGTTCTTCACCGACCCCGAGGATGTCAGCGGGCAACTCGAGGCCGAGGGCTACCTGCCCGACGAGGACACATCACTGACAGTGTTCCTCGCGGACGCTCTCGGCAAGCCATTGCTGATCGAGGGCCCGGCGGGGGTGGGCAAGACCGAGCTCGCCAAGGCTGTCGCCAGCGCCGCCGGGGTGCCGCTGATCCGCTTGCAGTGCTACGAGGGCCTCGACGAATCCCGCGCGCTGTACGAGTGGAACTACTCGAAGCAACTGTTGAGCATCCAGGCCACCAAGGATGCCGATGGTCTTTCCGATGACGTGTTCAGCGAGCGATTTCTGCTGACCAGGCCACTGCTGACCGCGATCCGCAGCGAGACTCGCACCGTCCTGCTGATCGACGAGATCGACAAGACGGACCTCGAGTTCGAGGGCCTGCTGCTCGAGATCCTGTCGGACTTCCAGGTGACGATCCCCGAGCTCGGCACGATGCGGGCCACCGCCAAGCCTTTTGTCGTGCTGACCTCGAACGCCACCCGGGAGCTCTCCGAGGCCCTCAAGCGCCGGTGCCTCTACCTCAATTTGGAGTACCCGTCGATCGAGCGGGAGCGCGATATCGTGCTACGCCGCATCCCGGGCATCGACGAGACCCTCGCGCGGCAGCTTGCCGAGACGGTCGAGGCGTTGAGCGGCCTCGAGCTGAAGAAGGCACCCTCGATCGCGGAGACGCTCGACTGGGGACGCACGCTGCGGGCGCTGGGCACGACCCGGCTCGATGGGCGCACCATCACGCGGACGCTGGGCGTGGTGCTCAAGCATGCCTCTGATCATGCGAGGGCGATCACCGGCCTGAAGCTCGCGGAGTAGCCGCATGCTCGACCGTCACCTCGGTTTCCTGCAGGCGCTCCGGGATGCTGGCGTGCCCGCCTCGACGTCCGAGGGCCTCGACGCGCTCGATGGCATCGCGGCATTGCCCGCGCTCGACCGGCGCAAGCTCCACGCGCTGTATGGGGCCACGCTGGTGAAGCGGCAATCCCACCGGCAGCTCTTCGACACCCTGTTCGACCTGTGGTTCCCCGATAACGCGACAGCGCGGGAGACACGCTCGGAACCGCCCGCGGACCCCGCCGCCAAGGTACAGGCCCTGCGCGGCGAGCTCACCGAAGCCGTCCTCGACGGAGACGAGGGCGAGCTCTACGAGATCGCGCGCGAAGCGGTCGAGCAGCTCGGGCAGATCCCTAGCGCGCGTGGCACGGGGACATCATGGTCGCCCGCTACCGTGCTCACCACGATGTCGCCCCGAACCCTCATGGCAGGGCTGATGCGTGCCGCCGCTGAGGAATCCGCCATGCCCACTGCGATCGCCCGGGCCCGGTTCGATGCCCGGCTCAAGCGCTTCGAGGAGCTTGTCGAGGCCGAGGCACGGCGACGCATCCTCGAGGAGCAGGGCGCTGGCGCGGAAGCGGTGCGGGTGCAGCCGCTGGAGATGGTGAGCTTCGCCGCCGCGTCGCAGGCCGAGATCGCCGAGATGCGACGGCAGTTGCATCCGCTCGCCCGGCGGCTCGCGGCGCGAATGAGCATGAAGCGGCACCACGGACGCCGGGGCGCGCTCGACTTCCGGCGGACTATCCGCGCCTCGCTCGCCACCGGGGGCGTCCCGGTCAACCTGAAGCATCGCCCGAAGCGCCCGCACCGCCCCGAGCTGGTCGTGCTGTGCGACATCAGCGCATCGGGGGCAACGTTCGCGCGCTTCGCGCTGCTCCTGCTCGCGGCATTGCAGCAGGAGTTCGCCCGCGTGCGGTCGTTCGTGTTCATCAGCACGCCCGAGGAGGTCACGAAGCACTTCGTCCGCCACAGCGATGCGCTTGATGCGCTTACGGCCATGGAGGGCGCGACTACGCAGCAGGTAATGGGCAGCGGAACCGACTACGGGAAGGTCTTGCGCGGCTTCACCGACACCTACGCTGATGCCCTCACGCCAAGAACGACCCTCCTCATCATCGGTGACGCCCGCGCGAACAACCTCCCGCCCCGGGCGGACGCTGTCGCGGGCCTGGTGGAGCGCGCGCGCCGGGCCTACTGGCTCAACCCCGAGCCGCGCGCGAGCTGGGGGACCGGCGATTCCGCGGCGCTCGAGTACGCCGAGGTGATCGACATGCTCGAGTGCCGCAATCTCGGGCAACTGACCGAGGTGATCGAGGAGCTGGGCTAGCTGCCCGCTGCACCGGACGCCGATCAGCGCCGACGGCTTCGAGCGCGACTCCGGCTCGGAGCCACGCCAGTCCACCGGGTGAACGCGTGCGTGAAGCTCGCCGTTTCCGCATAGCCAAGACGGAGCGCAATCTCTTCGATCGGCATGTCTTGAGCGAGAAGTCTTTCGGCGAGGGTCCATCGAACGTCTTCGGCGAGCGCCCGGAACGACGTTCCTTCATCGGTCAGTCTGCGGCGGAGCGTCCGTGGGTCGAGATGGAGCTCGTCGGCGACGGTCTGCATCGATGGGAAATGCGCTGGATCGTTGAGCAGCCGGCTGCGGATCTGACCGGCCAGCCCAACACGCGCGAGCCGACGATCGAGGACCTCAGCGCACTGCCGCTCGAAGAGCCTGGCGGTGTTCGGATCAGCCTGCGGGAGCGGAGCATCGAGCATTCCCGGCGGCCCTGCAATGCGGTTGCGTGCCCGGTTGGGCCGGATCTCAGCCGTTGCCGACCACGTGCGCACGAGACGTTCAGCCCGCTCCTCGTCGAGAGTGGTCTCGATCCACTCCGGCGCGAGCTCGACGCCGGCTCCCCTGAGCACGGCGGCGAAGCCCGCGAGATCCCGCTCGACAATGAATGGCCGCACGTCGGCAGGAATCTCGGTGTCGTCAGCGACGATGTACAAGTGAGTGGAGTCGGAGTCGACCGACAGGCGAACGTGCGACGGCGCGAGCGCGAGGTAGGGAGCAATGCGTTCGAGGCCTTCTCGCACCGTGGCGCTGGCCAGGAACGTGAAACCGACGATCCCGGCCCGGCCAAAGGTGCTGAAGCCGCCGACCTCGATCCCCTGGCCGGTGTGGTCACCGAGCTTGCCGACGATGTTGCGGACAACGGCGAATTCCTGGTGCGCCCAGATCTCGGTCGTCTCGTCAACCAGATCTGCCTCGGTCAGTCCGGTTCCCGCCAGCACCTCGGCGATGGTCATGTGACCGGTGACGCCTTGTGCCATGATTCGCACGCCTTCAGTGCCGCGCGGCACTGACCATGCGGGCGCTGCAGCCATAGCCATTGTCCGAAGTTATCAAATAACCGCCCGAAGCGAACATTCTTCTGGAACCGTGATCGCCCTACCGTTGTTCTCATGACCACCCTAGATGTCGTCCGGCAAGCAGCCCTCTCCGAGGAGATCCAGGATCTCTACGCCCGCACGAAGGCGAAGGTCGGCGAGGAGGACCTCGCCCACATCCGGGCCGTCAGCGCCTACTCGAAGGCCATCGATGCCCGGCGCCGCGAACTGCTCCGCTCGGGCGGCCCGAGGGCGGTGAGCCGGGCGGTGGTTCTGGAGATGCTGTATCGGCTTCTGCAGTTCTCCGAGCTGGGCCACAACATCATTCACGGGTCCTATGACCACCTGTCGAACGCGGGTGAGTTTCATTCCGACCGTTACCAGTGGGACTTCAACGTCGACATCGCCGAGTGGAAGGTGATGCATCACGAGGGACATCACCCGAACACGAACATTCTCGGTCGCGACCACGATCTCGGGTACAGCGTCGTGCGCGCCCAGGCCGGACAGGACTGGTTCGGCCACCACGCGCTGCAACTCCTCCTGGTCGGCGCGGCAACGCCGTTCTTCGCCCAGGTGGCGCCGTTCGTCGTGACGAACGCGTCCCGGCAGATGAAGAGCGCGCCCTTCTTCAGTGTCGACACCTTGCGCGTCCCCGCCCGCGTCGCCTACCGCGACACGGTGCGCCGGCTCATCACCGAACCGCGCGCAGCAGGTACGCGGTTTCTTCCGACGCTGCTTGGCAACCACGTCGGTGGGGTCGCCGGCTACCTCGCCGTGCTGTTCCTGGTGATCATCGAGCACCATGCTGGTGACGTCGAAGTGTTTCCGGAGCCCGGTCCCGACGAGACGCGCGACGAGTACTACATCAGGCAGATCCGTGCGACGCGGAACTTCCTGCGCAACGACAAGCTTGATTCGATGCTCGCGCGCATCCTCGAGGAGGAGGTGCCGTTCGAGAACCGGCCGGACTTCCGTATTTTCTACGGCGGCTTGGACACTCACATCGAGCACCACCTGTTTCCCGACCTGCCGCCCAACCGGCAGCGCGAGATCGCGCCGCAGGTCAAGGAGATCGCGCGCCGCCATGGCCTGCCCTATCACGAGACACCGATCGGCGACACCGCGGCGTTGTTGGTGCAGGCTCTCGCCGGGCTGTCGGTTCCGGTAGGGGAGCGCGAGAGCTCGAGCCCGCGGCGATTGCTGAAGCAGCCGCTGTCCCTGGCTCGGCGCGTTGTCGCCGGCGCGAAGTACCGCTTGCTCCCGGATGCTCCCTACCTCGACAAGCCGCGCTGGTACAACGTTCCGGCACGCGTCGTCGCGACGCAGGAACTGGCCGGCGGTCGCGCCCGGCTGGTTCGGCTCGAGAAGCCGCACGGATGGGACGACGTGCGATGGGAAGCCGGCGCCTTCATCTCGGTGCGGGTCGAGCACCGTGGAGAATCGCTCGTGCGCCAGTACAGCCTGGTGCACGACAGCGACGGCTCCGACACGATGGATATCTGCATCAAGCGGGTCGACGGCGGACGAGTCTCGAACGCGTTGAACGACACGCTGGACTCAGGCGCCTACGTGACCGTTGTCGGTGCCCCCACCACGACCGGCGGCCTCATCATGACCGAGGTTCCCGCGAAATCACTGTTCGTGGCCGGTGGTGTCGGGATCACGCCGATCATCAGCCAGCTGCGCCGGATCGCCCGCGAACGCAACGCCAGCGACGCGGGAGCGGAGCCTGCGGAGCGACCATCGGACGCGGTGCTCCTGTACTTCAACCGCGACAAGCAGTCGACACTCTTCGAGCGCGAGATTCGCGAGCTCGGGCGCAAGTCCGGCATCCGCGTGCACCTGTTCACCGGCGAGCAACCGGCGGCGACCCTGATCGAGCAACTCGTTACCGACGCGCACGAGCGCGAGACGTTCGTCTGCGCCCCGGGCGGACTTGTCGAAGCGGTTCGGGGATGCCTTACTGGCCTCGGGCAACCGCCACAGTTGTTCCACACCGAATCGTTCACGCCACCAGAGCTGGTACGACCCGTCGACGACGGTCGCCGCTATACCGTGAACTTCCGGCGCAGCGATCGCAAGGTCGAGATCGACGGCGCAACGACCTTGCTCGAAGCGGCTTCCCGTGCCGGGATCTCGGTGCCGACCGGGTGCCGTCGCGGATTGTGCCGAGCGTGCGTGACCCCGAAGCTCAGTGGCACGACACAGAACGAGGACTCCGGCACCGGCGTCCAGCGGATCACAGTGTGCGACAGCCTGGCTTGCTCGGACATCGACCTGGATCTGTGAGGGAACACATCGATCGCGGGCAGTGGCTGCCCGGAAACACATCCGACAACAGGAGAGATTCAATGATTCCGTACTCGATCCAGGTACTTGCCTACAAGCAGCTTCAGTCCGCGCTGAAGGTCGGCGCGAAGATCATGAAATTCCGGCAGCCGGAACTGTTCAGCGGACCGGGGTCGTCGCTCGACCTGTGCGACCACATCGCGAAGTCCGGCGTCCGCAAGGTGCTGCTTGTCAGCGATGAGTTCCTGCTGCAGATCGGGTTGCTCCAACCCATGATCGACCGCCTCGAGTCGCACGGCGTAGACGTCGTCGCGTATACCGGCGTCCAGCCTGATCCCACGATCGAGCAGGTCGAGGCCGGTCTTGCGATGCTTCGCCAGCACGGCAGCGAAGCAGTACTGGCGGTCGGCGGCGGCTCATCGATCGACGCCGCCAAGATGGTCGCTGCGCGCGCCCGGAACCCGCTCAAGATCGTCCACATGGGCGGGCTCTTCCGGGTGATCGTTCCACCGTTGCCGCTCTACGCGATTCCGACGACTGCGGGTACCGGGTCGGAAGCGACGATCGGGGCGGTGATCTCGGACCCGGAAACAACCCGGAAATTCGTCGTCATGGACCCGAAGCTCGTGCCGCTCGCCGCCGCGCTGGACGCCACCCTAATGACAGGACTGCCAGCAGCGGGAACCACGGCGACCGGCATGGATGCGTTGACCCACGCGGTCGAGGCATACCTCTCCAGCAACGCGACTCCGGCCACCGACGCCGAGGCGCTCGAGGCGACGCGGCTGGTCACGGAGAACCTTCCCCAGGTGTTGCGGGACGGCACCGATCTCGAGGCGCGCCAGCGCATGGCGATCGCGTCCTACAAGGCCGGCGTCGCGATCACGACCGCGGGCATCGGCTGGGTGCACGCGATCTCGCACAATCTCGGCGCCCTGTATCACCTGCCGCACGGGTACCTGAACGCCATTATCCTGCCGCGTGTTCTCGATCTCTATCGACCGGTATGCCAGGCACGCCTAGCGGACCTGGCGCGGGCGAGCGGGCTCGAGGGCGCGGACGAGGCTGCTCTGGCGGATGCGTTCATCGCGCACATCCGCGCACTGAATGTCCAGTTCGGCATCCCCACACAGGTCGACAAGCTCCAGGACGCTGACATCGCGCAGATCGTCGAGCGCGCCATGAGCGAAACCCACTGGAACTACGCGGTTCCGGTCTACATGGACAAGACGCGGACCGAGCGGATGGTCCGCGACATGCTCCCGGCACCGGCCTGACGGAGCCTGGCGCGCTGGCTCGATACTGCACCGCACGACCCAGGGATTCAGTCCCAACAAGTACATCCAGTCATCAATGAGAAGGAATCAGACCACAATGAAATTTGATGGAAAACTCGCGCTCGTTACCGGAGCATCGTCGGGCATCGGGGAGGCGACAGCACTCGCCCTCGCGGAAAAGGGTGCGCACGTCATCCTCGTCGCCCGGACCCCAGAGCCACTGGACGCAGTCGCGGCGAGCATCAGGCGTGCCGGAGGCCGTGCCGATGCGATACCGGCAGATGTCGGCTCGATTCAGGGCGTTCGAGCCATGGCCACCGAGGTTCTCGAGCGCTGGGGCGTGCCTGATGTGATCGTCAACAACGCAGGTGCCGGAAGGTTCCTGTTCATCGATGAAACGGACCCCGAAGAGGCCGTCGCGATGATGACCGTGCCCTACTTCGCCGCGTTCTACGTCACCCGGGCCTTCGTCGAAGGGATGGTGGAACGCGGGTCTGGCGCCATCCTGCAGATCAACACCCCGGCTGCCACGATCCCCTGGCCGGGCGCGGTTGGCTACGCGTCCAGCCGCTACGCATTGCGCGGCTTCACTGACGCGTTGCGCCAGGACCTCCGCGGCACTGGAGTGAGCGTCAGCTCTGTCACTCCAGCCAAGGTGTCAAGCCCGTATTTCGATCGCCACCCCGGTGCCGAAGATCGTATTCCCGGGATCGAGAAGCTCATCGGCACGATGACTCCGGACCAGGTCGCCCACGTCATCATCCGGACTCTCGAAAAGGGCAGGCGTGACGTTCACACGCCGTGGCGCTGGGCCGCGATCGAGCCGTTCGCTAGGGCATTCCCGGTCCCGATGAGCTGGCTCATGTGGAGAACCGGCACCCGGCACCCGGCCGCGATGGCCTCGTCAACATCGCGCAACTGACCGAGCTCACCGAGGAGCTGGGCTAGCTGCCCGCGGATCCGGTAGACAGGCAGATCGAGCCGGTGCAGGGCTCCGGGCCGATGGTGATCACCGACACGGTGTCGTCGCCGGCGTTGGTGACGTAGACGCGGGTGCCATCGGGTGTGACCGCCACCCCTCCCGGGTTGGTGCCGACGGGGATGGTCTCGACAACCGTGTTGGTGGCCGTGGCGATGATCGACACGATGTCGCCGCCGTTGTTGGTGACGTAGACGCGGGTGCCATCGGGGGTGACCGCCAACCGTCGTGGCTCGGCGCCCACCGGGATCGTCTCGACAACGGTGTTGGTGGCGGTATCGAGCACCGACACAGTGCCGTTGCTGTTGCTGTTGACGATGTAGGCGCGGGTGCCGTCGGGGCTGATCGCCACCCCGCCGGGCGCGGTGCCCACTGCGACGGTGGCGGTGACAGTGTTTGTCGCGGTGTCGATCACCGACGCTGTGCCGTCACTGGCGTTGGTGACGTAGACGCGGGTGCCGTCAGGGGTGATGGCCATCCCGTCTGGGCTATTGCCGACAGGGATCGTCCCGGTGACAGTGTTTGTTTCGGTGTCGATCACCGACACTGTGTTGTCGACGGTATTGACGACGTAGGCGGTCGAGCCGTCGGGAGTGATCGCCACCACGCGAGGGGCCTGCCCCACCGGGATGGGTGCGCCGACAACCGTGTTGGTGCCGGTGTCGATGACCGACACTGTGTTGTCGAGTTGGTTGATGATGTAGGCGCGAGTGCCGTCGGGGGTGATGGCCACCCCGGCCAGCCCGAAGCTGACGGGGATGGTGGCAGTGACGGTGTTGGTGGCGGTCTCGATCACCGATACGGTGCCGCCGGCGAAGTTGATGACGTAGGCGCGGGCGCCGTCAGGGGTGATGGCCACCCGCCCCGGGATGCTACCGACGGGGACGATGTCGGTGACGGTGTCGGCGGTGGCTGTCGTGGTGGTCAGCACCGGGGCGAGCAGGCCAATGAGCGCGATGAGCACGGCGGCGAGCTGGGCGCGGCGACGCCTCGGGCGAGGGCTGGTGTGGGAGGGCGCTGTGGCGGGGAGTGCCGTGGTCATGGTGCTGGTTTCCTTGTCTGCCCGCGGGGCCGGGCTTGGGGTGTGCGGCGGCGAGGGCCAGGGCCTCGCCGCCGCGGCATGGCTCAGCTGCCCGACGATCCGGCGGACAGGCAGAGCGAGCCGGTGCATTCGGCCGGTGCGATCGCCAGCGTCACGTTGGCCGTGGCGTCGGGGGCGACGCCGTTGGAGGTGGTGACGGTGATCGGGAACGAACCGGATTCAGTGGGGGTGCCAGTGAGCGTGCCGTCGGGGGCCAAGGTGATTCCGGCGGGGAGCGGGTCGACGGTGGTGACGGTGGGCGCGGGCTGGCCGGTGACAGTGAAGCTGAAGACAAACGGCTCGCCGACGGCACCAGCCGGAGGAGTGCCGGTGATCGTGGGCGCGACCTCGACCGCGATCACCGAAACAGTGTCGTCGAACGCGTTGGTGACGTAGACGGTGCTGCCGTCGGGGGTGAGCGCCACACCGCGCGGACCGGCGCCAACGGTGATCGAGTCGATCACCATGTTCGTGGCGGTGTCAATCACCGAGACGTTGGCCGAGTCCTTGTTGGCGATGTAGGCGCGCGAGCCGTCGGGGGTGATGGCGACGCCTAGAGGTGCGCCGCCAACCGGGACCGGGGCGCCCGTGACGGTGTTGGTGGCGGTGTCGATCACCGATACGGTGTCGTCGTCCGCGTTGGTGACGTAGACAGCTGCCCCGTCCGGGGTGACCGCCACCTCAATGGGGGCGGTTACCGACGCCGATGGTAGTGGTGACCGTGTTGGAAGTGGTGTCGATCACCGACACCGAATCACCTACCCTGTTGGCGACGTAGACGGTGCTGCCGTCGGGGCTGACCGCGACTCCCTCTGGGGCGTCTCCGACGCCGATCGTGGCGATCACCGTACTGGTGGCGGTGTCGATCACCTGTACCTGGTCAGTGGTGGTGACAGTGACGTAGGCAGTGCTGCCGTCCGGGCTGAACGCCACCGCGAGTGGAATGCTCCCGACGTTGATGGTGCCGGTGACGATGTTGGTAGTGGTGTCGATCACCGAGACCACATCGGTGAAGGCGTTGGCCACATAGACGGTGCTGCCGTCGGGGCTCACTGCCAGCCCCTGCGGAACAGTCCCGACGGTGATGGGTGCGCCGACGACCGTATTGGTCGAGGTGTCGATGACCGACACTGATGCATCACCGCCGTTGGTGACGTAGGCACGGGTGCCGTCCGGGGTGACCGCGACTCCATGCGGGGTGGCGACCACTGGGATCGTGTCGGCAACAGTGTCCGCGGCCGCAGGAAGCGCAGCGGCGAGGGTGGCGCACAGCGCGAGGAGCATGATCCGCGGCAGCGAGTGTCTTGTGGTTTCGGGCTTGGCGGTGATCGTGCTCATCGGCGTTCCTCGTGTCGTGGCATGGCCCCCGCCGGAGGCATGTCGCGGCTTTGGGCAGCCAGCGGGAAGGGTGTGCTCGAACTCTGGCACAGTGGAACCACAGGCCCCGCGCGAACCAATAGATTCATTGAGTAACGATTCGGGAACCGCCCGGCTATCTGAGCGCCGCGGCGACCTCGGCTCCTAGGCCTGTCAGGTCCGCGTCATCGCTGATCAACAGCACCCCGATCTCGCCCACGATTACCGGCCCCCAGTTGACCAGCACCACTCCCGCCCGGTGGCGCGGGTCGTACCGCAGCTCGCCGAGGGAGCGGGCGAGCTGCCGGACTGTCCGGAACCGGGTGCGCATCTGCAGGGCAGTCCATTGTTGTGCACCGAGGACGCGAGCGATCCCGGCAGGGTAGCTGGCGCTGTTGTATCGCGCGTTCACCTCGAGCAGCCGCAGACCGTGCTCGGTCACGGCAACGTCGATGCCAAGCATCTCCTCGAGGCCTTCGCGGGCAAGCACGTCGGCGACCGGATCAGTGACTGGCCGCGGGTCGGTCCGGGCGGGGTACTGGTTTCCCGCGTGCTGGAACCCGCGCATGATCTGCGTCGTCGTTGCCACGTGCTCGGCGCCGCCCGGCCCCGCGCGGTACAGCACGTTCAGGAACGCCGACGCGGTGAGCGACTCCTGGATCTGGTACTCCGCGGGCGCCATGGCCGCGGCCTCCCGGACGTCGGCGAGGCTGGTGCACGCGCGGATGCTGGCGCCTCCGGCATCGGTGGCCTGCTTCACGAGCACCGGGAACGGCAGCCCGTCGAGCCGCGGAGGTTCCCCCGCGCCGAAGAACCGGGTCTCGGGCACCGGGAATCCGTGATAGCGGCAAAGCTCGAGGAACCGGTTCTTGTTCTCAAAGCGGTTCGTTGCCGCGAGCCGGCGCTCGTTCGGGCGCAGCCGGTGGTGAGCGGAGCGGAACCGGTACACGGAATAGCGCGCGCCGGGGAGCTCCGCCACCGCTGCGGGGTCCAGCGTCCACACGATGTTCCGGGCGCAGTCGAGTCCCACGGCGTTGTAGTGCTCCATGACGTGGGGGTAGTCGTCGGCAAGCTCTGCGGGGAGCTGGACGGTATCGCCTGGCGAGCTGAGCGCCAGCACGCGGGATGCGTAGTAGCCGAAGCCCGGCACCGTGTCCATGCCGCTGTAGCAGTGCTGCGCGTCATGGTTGAACAGGGTGTGGCCGTCGGGGTCAGTCATCGGCCGGCACGAACGACCGGAACTTGCCTCCTGGGCTCATTTGAGGTGGTTCGTCGGCTCGCGTGACCGTGAACCGGGCCAGGTCGTGCTCGGCGAGCAGGCTGTCGAACTCGTCGCGCACCCGCGGCCACAGCTCCTCGAGGCTCGTCCCCTCGGCCGGGAGCATCCGGAGCCGCAGCGTGCTCTCATCCACCTGCACTAGCTGGAGCTTCCGGATTCCCTCGACCCGTTTCGTGAGGGCGAGGAGCAGGGACTGCGCGATCGCGACCTGGCTCCCGTCGCCGTTGCGCAATACATCGGTCTTGCGCCCGCGCACCCTGAACGCCGGGTACGGGCTGCCGCAGGGGCACGGATCCGGTCGTTGCATCACCGAATCGCCGAGCTCGTACCGCAGCAGCGGCTGCGTCCTGCGATACAGCACGCTGATCAGCACCGAATGCGACTGGCTGCCGACGGCGGTGGGGGAGTAATCCTCCTCGACCGGCTCGAAGATCACCCAGTCGGTGAAGACGTGATGCCAGCCGTGCGCGCAGCTCGTGCTCAGTCTCAGCGCCTCGTTCGCCGCATACATGTCGATGAGGCGCGCGCCGAACTCCCTCGTGATTAGCGCGCGTTCCTCCTCGGACAGCGCTTCGCCGGAGATCGTCACGATCGCTGGCGAGATGCGCAGCCGACCCGCTGCCTTCTCCCCAGCGAGCAGCGCCACGATCCCTGATGTCCCCGTCAGTGTCGCCGGATCGAACGCATTGAGCTGCGCGACGAGCTCGGGCAGCGGCTGCAGCGAGGAATACCGCTGGTGCCTCTTGCTGCCCGTGCCGTGCGCTAGTGACCACATGGAGTTCATCGCGTAATGGCCGATCGACACCATGATCGTCGCGGAGCGGAGGCCCTTGGCGAGCAGCCGGGCCGTGCGGACCGGTGACATCAGCAGGCCCGCCGTGCTGATGCGATAGGCCGGCCCGGACACCGCGCGGAGCTCGTCCGGCGAGATGACGAACAACCCGCGCCTGCCGGTTGTCCCAGAGGTTGTCGTCACGAGGTACTTGTCGCGGAAACGGGTGCCGGCGAGATCGGGACGGGCCAGGAACTCCTCGAGCTGCTCGCGGGTGAGCTCGCGGTCGGTCGTCCACCGGTCGAAATCGGCCATCAGGCCCGGCTTGCCGGTCACTGGCAGCGATCCCGGCTCGGTGACGGCATCGGGCAGGTCCCGGTACAGCTCGGCGAACAGCGGCGAATGGGCGCGCGCGTGCGAGACCGCCTCGGCTAGCCGTGCGCGCTGCAAGGCCTGGATCTCGTCGGGGGAGGGTTTCTTGCTCGCCAGCAGGTTGCTGAGCACATGCACTCCGATCGCGCGTTGGGAGGATTACGGCCGCGCAGCGTTCGGCGGCAACCTCTTTCCAGGGTCCTGGGAATGATGCCATGGCTTGCTGGGCTCGCCCGGTAGTTTCGCCGACGACCGCTACCGCGAGAGCGGCCTGCCGTGCTCTCGCTCTCCGGCATGAGGGAACGTGCGTTCACTGCGACTGCCAGCGATTCCCTGGTCATTCGCTCGCGGTGACTGGGAACACACCGCTCAAAGCATCGACTTTTGAGTGCACACATGTACTCTGAGTGCATCGGGTCGACCGGCCCAGTACACGTCACGAGCCCTAGGAGTGTAGATGCGTACAGCAATGAGTGTGGTGACGTCATCACGACCAGGACGACGTGTTCTGGGATCGTCGATCGCCCGAGCCATGGCAAGCCCCCACAGCGTGGACCGCTATGTCAGCATGATCGACCCCGCGTGGTCGCTCACCGACATCCGGGCCGAGGTCATCGCGGTCGACCGCAAGACCAAGGACAGCGTGACGCTGACCCTGCGGCCCAACGCGAACTGGAAGGGCTTCCGAGCAGGGCAGTTCGTGCGCCTCTCGGTCGATATCGATGGCATTCGCCGCACCCGCTGCTACTCGCCCGCCGACTCGCAGTTCCGCCGCGACGGTCGCATCGAGCTCACCATCAAGGTGGACCCCAACGGACTCGTTTCCCGGCACCTGCGTGACAACGCCAAGCCCGGGATGATCGTGACCCTCTCGCCGGCTCAGGGCGAGTTCTTCGTTCCGCTGCCGCACCCGCGCCGTATCCTGCTGATCAGCGGTGGCTCCGGCATCACCCCGGTGATGTCGATGCTGCGGACGCTCTGCGACAAGGCCTACAACGGCAAGATCACATTCCTGCACTACGCGTTCACCGAGGACGACATCATCTACCGCCGCGAGCTCGACGAGCTCAAGGAGCAGTACCCATCGGTGAAGATCGTCCGGGCCTACACCGAGCAAGAGACCGGTGGCGACCTGCACGGGTACTTCAACCGCGAGCACCTCGTCGCCGCGGAGCCGTACTTCCACGAGGCAGAGACGTTCCTCTGCGGACCGCTGCCCCTGATGGACGCGGTGCGCAAGATCTACGCCGAGGATGGTCTCGACGACCAGCTCCACCTCGAGCAGTTCGCGGCGCCGGTCCGCACCGTTCCCTCCGACGACGTCGAGGGCGATCTCGCCTTCACCTTCGCGGACAAGAAGGTGACCAACAACGGCCGCAGCATCCTCGAGCAGGCCGAGGAGGCGGGGCTCACGCCGGAGTACGGCTGCCGGATGGGCATCTGCTTCTCGTGCACCAAGCGCAAGGACTTCGGAACGACTCGCAACGTCATGACTGGCGAGATCGACTCCGAAGAGGACAAGGACATCCAGATCTGTGTCACCGCGCCCTGCGGCGACGTAAGCGTCAACCTCTAATCACTTCAAGATTCAACAGCTAAAGGAGATAATCATGATTACCACCCATCCAGATCTCACCACGGACCAGATCGAAGCACTCGGCAAGGATCTCGACGCGATCCGCCAGGAGGTCGTCTCTGACCTCGGCCAGCGCGACGCCGACTACATCCGCAACATCATCGATGTCCAGCGCAAGCTCGAGGTCGCGGGCCGTGGCTTCCTGTGGGCCGGCATCATCCCGCCGTTCTGGCTCGCGGGCGTCGCCTCGCTGAGCGCGGCCAAGATCCTCGACAACATGGAGATCGGCCACAACGTCATGCACGGCCAGTACGACTGGATGCAGGACCCCGAGCTGACCTCGAAGAACTTCGAGTGGGACAACACCATCTCGGCGGACAGCTGGCGCTACACGCACAACTACGTCCACCACACGTACACCAACATCGTGGGCAAGGACCATGACGCCAGCGGCTACGGCGTCATGCGCATGACCGAAGAGACCCCGTGGCACCCGATCTGGCTGCTCAACCCGGTCTTCGCGATCCTGCTGCAGTCCTTCTTCCAGTGGGGCACCGCCCTCCAGGAAGCGGAGTCCGAGAAGGTCATCCGTGGCGAGAAGTCCTTTGCCGAGGCCCGCGAGAGCTTCGGCCGCGCGCTCGACAAGGGACGCAAGCAGGCGCTGAAGGACTACCTGATCTTCCCGGCGCTCTCCGGCCCGTTCTTCCCCGTCACCTTCGCCGGCAACGTCACGGCGAACTTCATCCGCAACATCTGGTCCTCCGCTGTGATCTTCAACGGTCACTTCCCCGCCAACGTGCAGGAGTTCTCGATCGAGGAGACCGAGAACGAGTCGAAGGGCGCCTGGTACTACCGCCAGATCCTCGGCTCCGCCAACTTCCACGGCGGCCGGCTCATGCACATCATGTCCGGCAACCTGAGCTTCCAGATCGAGCACCACCTGTTCCCCGACGTCCCGGCGCACCGCTACGCCGAGATGTCGCCCAAGGTCCAGGAAGTCTGCGCCAAGTACGGCCTGCCGTACAACACGGGCTCGTTCCTCGGCCAGTTCGGATCGGTCTACAAGAAGATCTTCCGCCTGGCGCTGCCCGACAGCCGCAAGACGAAGGCCGCGCAGGCCCAGCTCGCCAGCACCACGGATCGCGAGCTCGTCGCCGCCTGATCCAGGTAGGCACAGCTGCTTGATCCCAGCTGGATGATGCCAGTCGCATGAGCCCCGGTTCCCTTCGCGGAACCGGGGCTCACTGGTGTGTCCGGGGCTGATTGGTGTGTCCGGGGCGCGGCGAGCGGCTAAGGCCCGGTGCACGGCCGCGCGGCCGCGGCGAGGCCTCCACACGGGGCTGTCGCCTCGAATACCGTGGAACCATGCTGATTGCTTTCTCTGTCGCCCCTTCCGGCGGTGCGCCCGATGATTCGATGTCCGACGCCGTCGCTGCCGCGGTCAAGGTGGTGCGCGCATCCGGTCTGCCCAACCACACCGACGCGATGTTCACCACCATCGAGGGGGAGTGGGACGAGTGCATGGCCGTGATCAAGCGCGCCTGCGAGGCCGTGGGCGACTATGGCTCGCGCGTCTCACTGGTCCTCAAGGCCGATATCAGGCCCGGCCATGACGGCGAGATCGAGGGCAAGGTCGCGCGGGTCGAGGCGAGGCTCGAGCAGTCCTAGCTGCCGGGGCATGCCGCCGATCGTGAAAGTTCAGTCACGCGTGACGTGGCCAGAGCTTCACGATCGGCGTGGGCAATGGCTCGTGCCGCGAATTGGCCTATGGGACTCAACGGAATCAGGGTCTTCGACCGCCGAATGGTTTCGTTTCGTAGGCGGATCGAGCGAGGCCTCCGGTGCGAAGCCGGCACGGCCGCGAACGCCCGAGCGCTATTTCCTGCCGAGCTTGTCGTTGATGCGCGCGATGAGCTCGCCGCCTCGGGTGCTGACCAGGTAGATGATGCCGCCGAGGATGGCGAAGCACAGGATCACCAGCAGCGGAACGGCCCGGTATAGGTTGAACAACGACATCATGGGCACGAGCACCATCGCGGCGATGGCGATCCAGGCGACGATGGTGGTCCAGCGGGGACCGGTGCGACGGGGAGCATCATCGCCGAGCTCGTCGTTGTCCCAGGGGTCCTGCCAGGAGGTGTCGGAGTGTGGGCCCATGCCTCAACCGTACCGGTCCTTCCCCCGGGCCCACTACCGGTGCGCACGTGCCCTATTGGCAGAGCTCGAGGAATCGTCGCAGGATGCGATAGGTCAGCCCCCAGATGATCAGTGGGTCGCCGGTCTCGCCGAACGGCACCGTCCAGGCTTTCCACGGGCCGAGGCGGGGGTAGGGGTGACGGGTGCGGGCGGCACGGTCGGCCAGCACCTCGAGGGGTATCCAGTCTGCGTCAGCGACCTCGCTCGCCTCGAGGATGAGCGGCGGCGGCTCGGGGATGGTGAACACGACGGGCGTGACGACCCCGGTGCGGAACCAGCCCTTGATGTCATCGAGCGCGCCGATCGTGGAGAGTCCGGTGATGCCGGTTTCCTCGTGGGCCTCGCGCCGCGCGGTGGCGACCCGGTCCACGTCGGCGGGGGAGACCTTGCCACCAGGCAGCGCGGCATGCCCGGACCAGCGGTCCCCGTCGCGCTGCGCCCGGCGGATGAACAGGGCGCGCGGATCCTGCTCGCGGGTGATGATCAGCGCGGTCGCGGCCTGCATGCCGGGCGCATCGACAGCCACGGGCCGATTATTGGCGATGGCCTCGAGCGCGCGGTCGACGGAAAGCGTCACACCGTCACGCTACCGTGAGGACCATGGCGACGTTCCTGCTGATCCACGGCGCGGCCTCGGACTCGTGGTACTGGCACCAGGTGACCCCATTGCTCGAGGCCGCGGGCCATGCGGTGCATGCGCCGGACCTGCCGTGCGCGGATGATGCCGCGGGCTTCGACGACTACGCGCGGGTCGCGGTGGCATGCGTGCCCGAGCGGCATGCGGAGCCGGTGGTCGTGGTGGGGCACTCGATGGGCGCGTTCACCGCGGTGCTGGCGTGCGAGCGGATTCCCGGCGCGACGCTGGTGCTCGTGTCTCCGATGATTCCCGCGCCGGGCGAGACGGGCGGGCAATGGTGGTCCGCGACGGGGCAGGCGGAAGCCGAGAAGGCGTACGCGGTGGAGCAGGGGCGCGACCCCGATGCGCCTTTTGATCCGGTGGAGATTTTCCTCCACGATGTGGACCCGCGCCTCATCGAGGAAAGCATCGCGCACCTCTATGACCAGTCGGCAACGCCGTTCACCACCGCGTGGACGGGTCCGGAGTGGCCTGCCGCGCGCACCGTGGTGATCGTGGGCCGGGATGATCGCTTGTTCCCGCTCCCGTTCCAGCAGCGTGTATGCCGGGAACGGCTAGGGATCGAGCCCCTCGTGGTGCCCGCGGGGCACATTCCTGCGCTGGCCTGCCCCGACAAGCTCGCGGCGCACCTGCTCGCGGCAGCGGGAGACGAGCGTCAGGGCGCGGATTCCGCCTGATCGTCGCCGTGGGAATCGCGGGTGCGAGGATGCTGCTGCGCGAACAGCTCGAGCAGGCTGGGGAAGTCGCGCGGTCGCACCTCCACGCTCGCGTCGCGCCCGGCCGCAGTGATCCGGATGGTGCGGCGGACCTGGTCTATGTAGACGTGGCAGGCCTCGCAAAGGCTGGTGTGCTCCTCGAAGGCGTGGAGGTCAGCGTCGTCGAGGGAGTTGTCCAGGTAGTCGGTGACGAGCTCGATGGCATCGGCGCAGCTGATCCGCAGCGCATTGTCGACGAACGGATCAGGCTCGTCGGCCGTGGCGTCGCCGGGATGGTGGTTCACGAGAGATACACCTCCAGTGCCGTGCGGATCGCGGCACGTCCTCGATGCAGGAGAACGCGCTGGTTGGCGCCGGATATTCCGAGCGACGCGCAGGTCTCGGCGCTGGTCCATCCCTCGATGTCACGCATGACGACGACTTCCCGCTGGCTGGCGGGCAGTGTGGCGAGCGCTTTGGCGACGACGTCGTGGACCTCGCGGGACATCAGGTGCTGCTCGGGCAGGAGGTCCCAGCGTGGTGGGGCATCGGGCCAGTAATGGGCGCCGTGCTCGGGGTGGTCGAGATGGTCAGGGTCAACGGAGGGCCGGGTGTCGACCTCGGGACCTGCTGTGGCAAAGGGGATCAGGCGTCCCTCGCGGGTGGCGAGGGTGCGAACGCGGTTGAGCATGATCCGGTAGATCCAGGTCTTCAGCGAGGACCGCCCTTCGAACCGGTGCAGGCCGCGGATCACGTTGACCCAGGTGTCCTGCACGGCATCCTCGGCGAGCGCGGGCGTGACGTAGACGCGGGCGAGGCGCACGAGCGGCGCGTGGAGAGCATCGACGAGCGCGGTGAAGGCGTCGGTATCCCCGGCGCGCAGGGCCGCGAGCAGGTCGGTGTCGGTGGGCCAGCGGTCGTCCTCCACGGTGCTCATCGCGATGCCTGCGATCCGCGCGCGCGGGCTGTGTAACGCCGGGGCATGCCCGTATGTCTACACCATGGCGCGTGATGGCGCGCCGGGATCAGCTAAGCGGCCCCGGCATAGCTGGGAGCCGATCGAGCAAGCGCGAGGAGCGTGCGAGATGAGTGTTCTGCCGTTGATCAACGATGCGGATGCGACCGAGGAACAGGCCGAGGCCTTGCGGGTGGCGAAGCAAACGTTCGGGGCGATCCCGAACCTGGCGCGGGTGATGGTGAATAGCCCAGCCTTGCTGCATGGCTATGCGGGCCTCGCGGGCGCGCTGGACAAGGGCGTGCTGCCTCGGGCCACGCGGGAGCGGCTGGCCATCACGATCGCGCAGTCCAATGGCTGCGGGTACTGCCTGTCGGCGCACACCTATCTCGGGGAGAAGGCCGCCGGATTGTCCGGGGAGCAGCTCGCGGCGGCGCGCAAGGCCGAGGCGGATGATCCGCGCACGGCAGCGCTGCTCTCCTTCGCCCGGGCGGCGAACGAGAAGCGCGGCATGGTCGATGCGGACGAGATCGAGGCAGCCCGCGCAACAGGTGCCTCGGACGCGGAGCTCGCGGAGGTGCTCGGCCACGTGGGGCTCAACCTGCTGACGAACATCGTCAACAACACCCTCGGCACGGAGATCGACTTCCCTGTCGTGGAGCCCTGAGCAGGAGGGCCGGGAACGAGCCCCGGGGCACCAATCGGGTTTCGATCACAGCACCCCGGCGTGGCGGTGGATCCCACTGTCGCGCCGGAGTGCTGTGATCGAGCACTCATGTGACCTGGCTTGCACATATCTATCGCCCAGGTTGCCGTTACTTTACCGTTATTTATCAAGGTAAAGGCGTCGCAATGCCGCGAACAACGTGGCCGGTGGCGCAGTATCCACGCATTCCGCACCCTGGGAGATTGATGTGCTGACCACCGCGCCAACGCAGAGCTCGATACCTGATTCGGCCATCGCTGCCGCGGACCGCCAGCACCTGCTCGACATGCCCATGGCACCGGAGGCTCCGGCCGCAGCGCAGCTCACACCGACCCCCGCCAAGCCTGCCAAGCAGCGCGTAGAGTGGGTCGATCTCGCCAAGGGCCTCACCATCACCCTCGTTGTGCTCCTGCACGCGGTCGGCATGCTGACCCGCAATGATCTCGCCCCTGAATTCTGGAGCTCGATCAACGCCTTCCTCCAGCCCATCCGCATGCCGCTGTTCTTTGTCGCGTCGGGCCTGTTCGCCCAGGGGATGCTGCGGATGACGTGGTCGACGATGCTGCGCAGCCGGGTGGCGCACCTCTTCTACCTCTACACGGTGTGGCTGCTGATGTTCTTCGTGGTGCACAACCTGCTCCCGGACGACGTATCGCACAAGGGCTACGCCAAGCTCACCTCGGTCATCACCGGCTTCACCTCGCCGTCGAACGCCCTGTGGTTCATCTACGGTCTCGCCCTCTTCGCGATCGTCGCGAAGGCTATCTACCGCCTGCCGCTGGTGGTGCAGTTCGGGTTCGCGATCGCGCTGTCGGTCTCCGCCTATGGCTCGCACTTCTTCTTCGATGAGCTTGGCTTCGGCTGGCGCAACCTGGGCTCCTACTTCGTGTACTTCCTCCTGGCGATCCACGCCAAGCCGATCATCGTCCGGTTCAGCCACCTCTCCAACGGGCCGCGCCTGGTGGCCGCGCTGGCTGCCTACACCGCGGTGTTCGTGCCGATCATGACGCTCGATGTCCTCGCGATGCCCGAGCTCAAGCTGATCGTCACCACGGTCGGGCTGCTGCTCGGAGTGCTGGTCGCCTCGGCCCTGGTGGGTACCCGGGCGGGCAACCTCTTCCAGAGCATCGGCACCCGCACCCTGCCGGTGTACGTGATGATGGACATGCTCATCGCGGCCGTGGTGTACGCCTTCATCAAGGCCTCCGCAGTGACCTCGCTGACCGCAGTGACGCTGGTGGCGCCGCTGATCGTGACCGCGATGGTCGTGGCGCTCGCGCTTACCCTGCACGGGCTGATGGTCCGCCTGGGCATGAACTTCATGTTCGAGCTTCACCCCGCGATCCGTGGGACAGCGAAGAAGGCCTGACCCTGGCTCCGCGCGGACCCAGCGATCAGCGCCCCGCATCCCCAGCCGGGATGCGGGGCGTTCTGCTGTCCATGCCCCCCAATAGGGCTACAGTGGCCGGTGTGACTGTTGTCAACCAGTGAGGAGATTGTTATGTCTCGTATCTCGTGTCGCACCACCGCCGCAGCTGCCGGGATGCTCGGCATCGCCGCGCTCGCGGCCCCCACCGCGTCCGCCGCCGTCACCGGTGATGTCACCATCACAGCCAGCGGCGACACGATCGTCGCATCGATCGAGGGGGCAAGCAGCACAGAAGGCGATTTCACCTGCGAGCTCGCCGTCGACGATGACAACGGGCAGATCGTCTCCCAGGGCATCAGCCTCACCATCGACGGCGACGGGGTCTCGCGCACCGCCGCGCTCCCGCCTGGCACCTACACCGCCACTGTCGCCTGCGAGGACGGCACCACGCCGGCCGAGGTCGTCGAGACGATCACCATTAGCGAATCCGCTGACGAGACCGGAGACAACGAGGACAGCTTCGAAGGGGCATTCGGCAGCCTCTCCGAGCCACTCGGGCTCCTCGACACGCTGCTCGCCGAGCTCGCCCTCGCCAACCAGTAGGCAATCGGGACGGCATGAAGCGGGGCCCGGCCACGGGGAAGGTAGCCGGGCCCCGCGACACGCAGCCTGGAGCTAGTAGTCGCGCGCCTCGTCCGCGGCCCGATAGATCCGTGCCTTGAAGCCCTCCGGGTCGGGAACGTGCGCGAGCGTCATCGTGCCCTGCTCGGACGCCGACTGGATGGTCAGCGTCCCGTACCGCATGATCCGCTCCCACACCGTCGCGCGGAACGAGATTTGACTTCCTCCCGGCTCTGAAGGGCCGGGATTCCTGCTGAACCTTGCGGTTCTCCGGTGGGTTCCTGTTTCAACGGGACTTGCCTTCCGCTAGGCGGCAGGACTTACGGTCCCTCCGCAGGCGTTTAGCCACTCCGCAAGCCCTGCGGCGTAGATGTTCCTCGCGGCGTTGAGGTCGCGGTCGTGGACCGTGCCGCACGCCTTGCACTGCCACTGCCGGACCGAGAGCGGCTTCGGCCCGTCGATCGCACCGCATTCGGAGCAGATCTAGGACGACGGGTAGAACCGGTCCGCCTTGGCGAGCACCCGCCCATACCGGGCGGCCTTGTACTCCAGCAAGCGGAGGAACTGGCCCCAACCGGCGTCGTGCACCGACTTCGCCAGCCGCGTCCGCGCCAGGCCGCGAACACACAAGTCCTCCACGAACACCGCTTGGTTCTCGCGGATGATCTGGGTGGTGTGCTTGTGCGCCCAATCGCGTCGAGTGTCGGACACTCTGGCATGGGCCTTCGCCACGCGGATACGCGCTTTGGCCCGGTTCTTGCTGCCTTTCGCCTTGCGGCTCAAGTTCTGTTGCGCCTTGCGGAGCTTGCGCTCGGCTTGCCGAAGAAACCTCGGGGAGTCGATGACCTTGCCGTTCGACATCACCGCGAACGTTGTTAGACCGAGATCGATCCCGATCTCCGACTCGACCGGCTACAAGGCTTGGTCGTCGGTCTCGACAACGAACGACGCGAAGTACCGGCCAGCAGCGTCCTTGACGATCGTTACCGACGACGGTTCGGACGGCAGTTCCCGCGACCACGCGACGTCCAGCTCGCCGATCTTCGCCGCGTACAGCTTGCGGTTCGGGCGGATACTGAACCCGTTGCGGGTGAGCCGGATCGCCTGCCGGTTGTCCTTGCGGGACCGGAACCGCGGCGTGCCCAGCTTGCGGCCCTTGCGCGTGCCCGACAGCGAGTCGAACCAGTTGCGGTAGGCGCGGCGCGCGTCCTGGCATGCCTGCACCAGCGCCACCGACGCGACGTCGGCCAGCCACCGGCGTTCCTCGGTGCGCTTGGCATAGGTGACGACCCGGTGCTGCACCTCGGTGTCGCTGATCCTCTCCCCAGCCGCGTAGGCGTCCTGGCGAGCGCGCAGCGCATCGTTGAACACCACCCGAGCGCACCCGAACGACCGCGCCAGCCTGATCCGCTGGCCCGGCGTCGGGTAGACGCGGTAGTTGTACCGGAGCTGCACACCCACACGCTAGCGGTTGGCTACGACAGTTCCGGCGGACCACGGGCGTGGTGGCGGCGTCGTGAGCGCGATGTACGTGCATTTGGTCTTCGTGACCAAGCATCGGCGCAACGTGCTCACCGGCGACATGCTCACCCTATGGGCTGATGCGGTGCGGGAGGTGTGCACAGGCTTCAATGCGACGCTGGTCGAGTTCAACGGGGAGGACGACCACGTGCATGTCCTGATCGAGTATCCGCCCACGGTCCAGATCAGCAAGCTCGTGAACAGCCGCAAAGGCGTGTCGGCACGCAAGCTCCGTGACGAGCACCGCGAGTGGGTGGACCAGCATTCGATGAACGGGCATCTATGGTCGCCGTCCTACTTCGCCGCATCGTGTGGTGGCGCGCCGATCAGCATTGTTCGGCAGTACATCGAGCAGCAACAACGACCGCCCCGTGCCCCAGGTAGGCCGAAGTTGATGCGCTAGCCCGGACGTGAACGACCGGGCTTGCGCGCTACGAATTCTGGTCAACCGTTCTGCTCGTGCCTCCGTGCACGGACCGCGCCGAGCAGCAGCGCGACGATCCAGATCGCCCCGACCGCGACGGCGAGGCCAGTGGTGTAGTCGCGGTCGAGCACTGTCGGATTGTCCGGCCGGGCACCCTCGCGACCGATGACGGGCACCGCGACTGCCAGCAGTGTCGCGGTGCACAGCCCGGCCGTGGCGATCGGCGCCCACCAGGTACGTGGCAGCACAGTCCGCCCCGAGTAACCGATCGCGAGGGAGAGGGGCGCGATGATCGCATCATGGATCAGGATCCCCGCGCCGAACCAGATCGCGGCGGACAGGATCTCCGGCGTGGAACGAGAGAGCGCCAGCAGTGCACCGTAGCCGATCGCGGCGACACCGGTCGCGATCAGTGCGACGCGCAGGACGGTCGTCCGGGTGATCGGGGAGCTCATGGCAGGACCTCCATGCTCGCGAGCCACTTGGTCTGCAGCACGCCGGGCCGGTTCGGCGCTATCAGTCGGCACGGATAGCCGTGATCGATGTTGAGAGTCTCCCCGTTGATCTCGAGCGCTACGAGCGAATCCGGGTGCTCGGCGAAGCGCTGGGGCAGGACGGTCCCGGAATAGAGGCCACCCTGCTCGAGCGAGAGGAACTGCACGTCCCCGCCTCGCCCGCCAACCACATCGATCAAGTCTCGGACGCGCACGCCCCGCCAGCGGGCGGTGGCGCTCCAGCCCTCGACGCACGCGATCGGCAGGATCACCTCGGTCTGGGGGAGCGCGCGCAGCTCGTCGAGGCCGAGATTCCGCGTAGTGGTGCCGCTGCGAACCTCGAGCGTCCACGCGGGGTCGACGGCGGTCGTGGTGACGCCAGCAGCTCGCGCGGTGCGGTTGATGGGAACGCCCTGGGGTCCCTCGCCGCTTCGTGGGGCGAGGATGGCGAGGGACCTCAGCCAGGGCACGGTCTGCCCGGCCACGGACAGGACCGCGAGAACGGTAGCGGCGCCGGTAGCCGCGAGGACGCCCCGCCGGGTGATGCCGCCGTTGACGTCCATGGTGTCGCCGGCCGGGCCAGGCGGATCGATACTGGGCGGATCGATCGGGGCACGGAGCACCTTGGTGATGACCGGCAGCTTGACCGCGATGTGAATGACCAGCGCGCCCACCGCGACCCAGGCGAACGCGTAGTGCATCGCGGGGAAGAAGAACGTCCACGGATACCACTGGGCGGCGTTGAACAGGCCCGTCACGAGCATGAAGATCATGGATCCGACGAGCACCGCGATCGAGCCTCGTTCAGCGGCGTGCAGGGCCGAGCGGACCATTGGCCGCTCGAACAACCTCGGGTACACGGACCAGAGCTTGACCAGGAGCAACGGAATCGTGGCCACCCCGGAGATCACATGCAATCCCTGGGTGAAGCGATAGAGCCCGGACGGGAAAGGCGGCCACGGCAGCCACGCCACCGGGTACTGGACGAAATGGCTGATCAATCCTGTGATGAAGCAGATCGTCACGGTGATCGCGAGGGCAATGCCCAGGCGAGCCGCGAGCTCGGGCGATCTCAGGCGGGTGGGCATGCCGCTACCCCTTCGAGTGGTGGTTTCCACAGCACGGCGAGGTTCCTCGACCTGCTGCGCAAAGTGGTCGCGAGGATCATCCCCGCGCGCAGCGCGACGGGCGCGGTCTCGTCGATGCCAACGGTCGACCACGGGATCCAGGGGCTTAGCTCGGTGCGGGTCTCGAGGCGGATCTGCCCGTCGTGCCCGCGGGAACCTGGCCGTTCCACTTCGACCAGGCACGTGCCACCGGGCGCGAGGAGCTCGGCGGCACGGGCGAGCAGGCGAGCGGGGTGGCCACCAATGCCGATGTTGCCGTCGGCGAGAAGGATGTGACGCCAGCGGCCGGTGCTGGGGAGGGGGTCGAAGATGTCGCGCCGCAGCGCTAGGCCGCCCCGCTGGCGCGTGAGCTGGACCGCGAGCGGCGAGACATCGATGCCCAGCGCCGGTATCGAGCGGAGCGCGAGGTGCTCGACGAGCCGCCCGGGCCCGCAACCAAGATCGAGGGTGGGTCCGCTGCAGGCGCTGGCGATGAGCTGGTCGAACTCCTCGTCGGCGGTCAGCGCGAGCGGGCCACCGAGCCACTGCTGAACGGGCGCGGGGCGACGGTGGCCGCGCGAGTCGCGGATCCAGCACGGCTCGCCAGAGAGGGCCTGCTCATACAGGCCGACGGTGCATCCGGCGGTGGCGATCATCGGCGAGCTCCCGCCGCAAGCGCCCGGGCCGCGCGGGCGAACTCGCTGCCCGGTGCGCAGTAGCGCGCCACGAGGGCGATGTCGGCCGGGTAGTCGACATCGCGCAGTGGTGTGCCGGAGCGCACCCGCAACCGGTGATGCAGGAGCGCGGCGATAGTGGCGGCGCCGGTATGGGGCTCGGACATCGGCACCTCGGCGAGAACATCGGCATGGCGGGGGTCGTGCAATCCCAGTGCCCACCAGCCACCGTCGAGCGCGGGAGCGACGAGCGCGGTGCCCGGCCGGGCCACCTCCCGCGCGATGGCAACCAAGTGCTCCGGGGTGGCCTGCGGCGTGTCCATGCCGATCTGCACGATCGGCAGTATTCCGCCACCAAGCTGGCCGCCATCGTGGTGGGCAGCGTCGAGGTGGGCGGCGTCGAGGTGGGCGGCGACGAGACGGTCCGCGAACGTCCGTCCGCGCTGCTCGATCACGGTGAATCCATCCTCGAGCGCGCGGGCGATCTCGATGCCACGCTCGGCATCAGCGAGGTCTCCTGTCATGGCGACCACGCGTTGCCGGGCCGGTACTGCCCGTGCTGCGGTGAGTGTGTCGAGCAGGGCCGCGGCCGCGAGTTCCGCCGCCTCCACGGGCGTGCATTCGGGCTGCAAGCGTGTCTTCGCTTGCCCCGCCACGGGCGCCTTGGCGACGATGAGCAGCGTGAACGGAGGCATCATGCGAGGGCCTTCAGGAAGTCCCGTGCTGCCCGCGTGGTCCCGATCACCGAGCCCGAGACCTTCGACTCGCCGCCGGTGCGCGGCCGATAGCTGATGTCGAGCTCGCGGATTTTCCATCCGGCGCGGGCAGCACGGACGAGCAGCTCGAGAGGGTAGCCGAAACGCTGATCCGTGATCCCAAGGTCGCGCAGGGCCTGTGTGCGGGCCACCCGCATGGCGCCGATGTCATGGACGTCAATGCCGAGGCGGCGCCGGATGAGCGCAGCGATCAGCAGGTTTCCGCCCCGGGCGTGCCAGGGCCAGGCCCCGCCGCTTGTCGGTCGGCGCCGCCCCACGGCGAGGTCCGCGCCCGCGCGCACGGCCTCGACCAGCGCGGGCAGCTCACCGGGGTCCATGGAGCCATCGCCGTCGAGCACCGCGGTGTAGCGGGTGCGCGACGCCTCGATCCCGCGGTGCACGGCAGCGCCGTAGCCAGGCCGCGGCTCGTGGACCACCGTGGCACCAAGGTCTGCGGCGGCGCGCGCGGTGTCATCGCGGGACCCGTTGTCGACAACGATGACGTGATAGCCCGCTGGCATGGCGCTCAGCACGCCGGGCAGGGACGCGGCCTCGTCGCGGCACGGGATCACGACGGTCACGCCTGGGCCGGGAAGCGGCGAGTTGCTCATGTCTTCGACCCTAGGCATCCGTGGGCCCCTCGAACCGGTGAAAACGGTGACGAAACCGTGACGTCGCCGCCGGGCGGCCCGTCGGCACCAATGCGGGGCATATCGTCGAGGCATGCCGACTGCTCCTGCTTCCATCGCGCCGCGCGCCCGCGAACGCTCTGCCCGTAGCGACATCGTCGCTGCGCTGGCCGGGGCCGCGCTTGTCGCCGCAGCGGTCGCCGTGCCGTTCCTCGCTTCCGATGAGTACGAGCGCAGCCTTTTTGCCGGGGTGGCACCGCTGTTCGGGGACTGGTTGCCGCACTACGGCCCGGGCACGGTTCTGTCGATCGTGGTTGCCGCAATGGTGATCTGGCGGGGGCCCGATGCGGCTGCGCGGGCCCGGTTCCGGGTGGTGCTCGCCGCATCGTGGGCCGCGGCCGCGGCGTGGATGATCTCGCTGGCGCTCATCGACGGCTGGGAGCGCGGCGTGGTCAACCGCCTCACCGACTCCCACGAGTACCTGCACGAGGTCCCCGGCATCGAAACCATTGGCGGGCTGGTCTCCGGGTTCACCACCCGCATCCTCGACGGGCAGCCCGACTCCTGGACCACGCATGTCTCGGGCCACCCGGTCGGTGCGATCCTCACGTACGTGGTGCTCGACCGCGTCGGACTCGGTGGTGGCACGTGGGCGGCGATGCTGAGCCTCGTGGCGGGAAGCAGCGCGATCGTGGCGATCCTCGTGACCTTGCGCGCGCTCGGCTCCGAGGCAGGTGCCCGCGCGGCCGCGCCGTTCCTGGTGCTCGCGCCCGCGGCGATCTGGGTGGTGGCCTCCGCGGATGGATACTTCATGGGCGTCGCCGCGTGGGGCATCGCGCTGCTCGCGCTCGCCGCGACACGTAGCGGGCGCGGGGGCTGGGTGCTGGCCTTCCTGGCGGGTGTCCTGCTGGGCTTCGGCGTCTACCTCAACTATGGCCTCGTGCTGATGGGCGTGCTCGCGGTGGCGGTGCTCCTCGCGGCCCGCACCGCGCGGCCGCTGCTCCCGGCACTTGCTGGCGCGCTGCTGGTGGCGGGCCTCTTCACCTGGGCTGGTTTCTGGTGGTTCGAGGGCATGGATCTCGTGGTGGACCGCTACTACCAGGGAATCGCGAGTTTCCGCCCGATCAGCTATTGGGGGTGGGCGAACTATGCGGCCACTGTGTGCGTGATCGGGCTCGCCTCGGTCGCGGCATTGCCCCGCGCGCTGCGATTGTCGCGGCTGCGGGCGCGCGAAGCGGTGAGCGTGATCGTCGCGGCCGGGATCGTCGCGATCCTGCTCGCTGGCATCAGCGCGCTCAGCAAGGCCGAGACCGAGCGGATCTGGTTGCCGTTCACGATCTGGATCTGCACGGCCCCGGCGCTGCTGCCAATGCGGCACCATCGACGGTGGCTTGTCGTTCAGGCCGTGATCGCTTTGACGATCAATCATCTGGTGCTGACGAGGTGGTGATGGCGTGAATATCCTCATTGCCGATGATGACGCGGTAGTGCGTGATGTCGCGAGCCGCTATGTGCGCCGCGACGGGCATGACGTGCTAGAAGCAGCGTCCGGCGTGGAGGCGCTGGCCGTGCTCGACGCCGAGGACATCGACCTCGCCATCCTCGACATCATGATGCCCGGCCCTGATGGGCTGGAGATCTGCCGCGCCGTGCGGGAGGGAACCACGCCCCGGCTACCGATCATCCTGCTCACCGCGCTCGGCGACGAGGAGGACCGGGTGCTGGGCCTCGAGGTCGGCGCCGACGACTACGTGGTCAAGCCCTTCAGCCCGCGCGAGCTAGCGCTGCGGGTCGCGTCGCTGCTGCGCCGGTCCGCGATCGATTCGTCCGCGGCGGCCGCTACCGGCCAGGGTGCCGATATGGTCCAGTCCGGGGGCGTGGTCGCGCGGATCCCTGCCCGGGAGGTGCTCGTCGACGGCAGCCGCATCGGCCTGACCAGCCGCGAGTTCGACCTGCTGGTGTTCCTGCTCCAGCATCCCGGCGTGGTGCACAGCCGGGAGGACCTGCTGCGGCAGGTGTGGGACTGGGACTTCGGCGACCTGTCGACCGTCACCGTGCACATCAAGCGGGTCCGGGCCAAGCTGGGCCACGCGCATCGCATCCGCACCGTGTGGGGGCAGGGATATACTTGGGATGATCATGCCGACTGAGCTGCACGGCATCGTGCTCTACGCGCTGGCCTGCACCATCCCCGTCGTGGTGCTCGGCGCTCTCGTCGTGCGGCGCGCGCATTCCTGGTCGCTGACCGCAAGCATGGCCCTGCTCGTGCTCATCCCGACGCTTGCCACGTTTGCTGGAGTGCTCGGCGTCAGCGGTCTGATGTTCACCCAGGATTTCGTCCGCACGATCGTGGTGCTGCTGCTTGTGGCGGTGGTGACGGTGCCGGCCGCGGTGGTGCTCGGTCGGTTCCAGGCCCGCCGCACCGTCTGGGAGCAGGAGGCGCGCGAGCAGGAGCGCGCCGCGGAACGGTCCCGGCGCGAGCTTGTTGCCTGGATCAGCCACGACCTGCGTACCCCGCTCGCCGGGATCCGCGCGGTGTCCGAGGCCCTGCTCGACGGTGTGATCACCGAGCCTCATGAGGTCACCCGCTATGCCCGGCAGATCGAGCAGGACGCGGTGCGCCTCGGCGCGATGATCGATGACCTGTTCGAGATGTCCCGCATCAGCTCGGGCGCCCTGCGGCTGGACCGGGATCGCGTGGAGCTCGCCGAGGTCGCCGACCAAGTGGTCACCGCCCACCACTTGACGGCGCAGCGCGCGGGCGTAGAACTGCGCTGCATCGCGCTCGATCCGGGCGCGGTGGTGGAGGGTGATGATCGTGCCCTCGCGCGCGTCATGAGCAATCTGGTGTGCAACGCCATCGAGCACACCCCGCCCGGTGGGATGGTCGATGTGACCGTCGGCTCAACCGACGGATTGGCCTGGGCCCGGGTAGATGACACGGGGCCGGGGATCGCCGAGCATGACCTGCCCCGCATCTTCGACATCTCGTACCGGGGGACGCACGCGCGCACCCGGGCAGCGGATCGCGATGCCCCGCCGGGCGCGGGGCTGGGCCTGGCGATCGCGGCCGGGCTCGTCACCGCGCTCCACGGCACGCTGACCGCCGCGAACCAGGAGGTCGGCTGCCGCATGGAGGTGGCGATGCCACTGGCCCGTGCGGGGAGCAACCCGGCACGCTAGTGCTGGGCCGGGCTAGATGCTGGGCCGGGCGAGGCCATCGACCGCGCGCAGCGGCGCGGCCGCGAACTCGCGCAGCCCTGCATCCGGGGCGATCGCCGCGCGAAAACCGAGGAGCTCCTCGGCACGGCGCGGGCTAGCGACGATATGGCGCACATCCCCCGGCCGGAACTGCCCCGTAGTGACCGGTTCGGGCCCGTCGGTCGCGGCCGCGAGGGCGGTGGCCACCGCGCCGATAGAGATCGGCTGGCCCGAGCACACGTTCAGGGCCGTGAACGCGCCGAGCGGCTCGGCCACAGCGCGGGCATTAAGCTCCGCGACATCCCGGACCTCGATGAAGTCGCGCATTTGCTGGCCATCCTCGTACACGCGAGGCGCCTGGCCGAGCTCGAGCGCTGACCGGAACATCGCGGCCACCCCCGAGTAGGGGGTGTCGCGGGGCATCCCGGAGCCGTACACATTGTGGTAGCGCAGCGCGGTGACCTGGCCGCCGGTCGCCCGCGCCCACGCGAGGGAATAGTGCTCCTGCGCGGTCTTGCTCGCGGCATACAAGCTGCGCGGGCGCAGCGGCGCATCCTCGTCCACGGGCGCCCAGTCCAGCGGTGCCCCGCAGCGGGGGCAGGCGAGGTCAAAATTGCCCGCGCGGAGGGCCGCGGGATCGCGGGCGGGGGGATCCTGGTCGCCATGCTCGGCGCAGTGGTACCGGCCCTCGCCGTAGACGACCATCGACGACGCGAGGACCAGTCGCTCGCATCCGGCGGCTGCCATGGCAGCTAGCACTGTGGCGGTGCCCAGGTCGTTGTGGCTAGCGAACGCGGGGCCGTCGGCGGCGTCGACCCCGGCGCCCACGATGGCTGCCTGGTGGCACACCACGTCCACCCCTCGCAGCGCAGCGTCGAGGGCGGAGCGGTGACGCACATCGAGCAACGTGATCGAGCCACCCTCGTTCGCAAGCGCATTCCCTTCCAGGGATCGGCCGTGCGCGGAGGGCAGCATGGCGTCCACTGCCATCACGTCATGCCCGTCAGCGACGAGCTGGGCGCGCACCGCCGAGCCGATGAATCCGGCCGCGCCGGTGAGCAGAACTCGCATGACGCCATCGTATGCGGTGGGCGGCCCGCGCGTCCCTGGGCGTCACGGCCAGCCACGACTGTGGCACCGGCATCGGCATCGCGCCGAGCCCGAACTGGCCAAGGACGCGCTCGATGTCGGCGCGCAATGGCTCGAGCGGCCCCAGCGCGGGTGGCAAGCCGGGGGCGGGCACCGTGCTCCCGGCGCCGAATGCTCCGGTCACATCGGCGTTGTGGCTGTCCGTCCCGCCATAGGTGTGGGCTGCGATGGCGAAGTCGAGGCCGTAGGAGGCAGACGCTACGTTCCCAGTGCCGCAGGCGCAGGTGGTGGAAGAAGGTGGCAACATCGCGGGTACTGGTGGTCGAGTTGCCCCAGTAGCCGGGCGTGCTGGTGGCACTGAGCCCGTACTCGGCGGCGATGGCGGGGATCGCGCGGGGATACTTGCGATCAATGCGATCCGCTGCGGCATCGTCGGAGACCCGGATCATTGCCTCGGCATCGCTGCGGTCGGCTGCGGAGTGGTCCCCGTGGCGGAGCGCGTAGTGCGCGAGGTACAGCTTGATGATCGACAGCGCCGGGCGGGACTGGGGGCGGCATGCGCGATCGCTGCCGGGATGAGCATGCCGACGAGGGCGACGATGCTGGCCCGGAGGAACGTCTGGCTCAAAGCCACGATGATCCTGGCGCACAGCTGCGGTGCTCGCGCAAGGAGTTTGTGCAACTTCCCAGCTAGCTGGATCCAGTGGGCGAGCGCGCTAGAACCTGCGGGCGAGCCTCATGCGGTTGGGCCGGCCATCAGGATCAACGACGGTCCGGTAGACCGGAGCGACGAGGACACGCTGCCAGCGCGGTGCGCCCTCGAGGGCATGCGCGCGCAGGCGGCCCGGCGGCCGCTCGCCGATCCTGCCGGAGGCATGCCAGGCGTCGAGCGCCTCGGCGTGGCCCTTCATCGTGTCGAAGAAGCTGCCTGGATCGAGCAGGTCGTCGACATCGCTGGGGGAGCGGTCGAGGTGCTCCGAGGCGAGCTGCAGCCGCAGGTCGCGGGCTAGCACCCGGGCCTTGTCGCCGAGCCCGCCCGGGTCGGCAGGCTCCCGCCCGTCGAGCTGCTCGTCGATGATGGCCGCAGTCAGCTCGGAATCATGCGTCCAGGAGCGCCGGTTGAAATTATCGCTGCCCACGGTGGCCCACACATCATCGATGACACACACCTTGGCATGCACGTACACCGGCGTGCCCGCGTGGTTCTCGAGGTCATAGATCGCTACACGGCTGGCAGCGGCATCGTGGAGCTCCTGCAGGGCCTGGGCGTGGCCGAGCATCGCCGACGGAATCGTGATCGCACCGTCCTCGTCGAGGAAGCGGGGCACCACGACGATCATGCGCAGCCCGGGATTCTCGCGCAGCGCGTGCGCGAACACACGTGCCACATCCAGCGACCACATGTACTGGTCCTCGATGTAGATCAGCGAGCGGGCCCGGTGCAGGGCCTTGGCGTATCCCCGGGCGATGGATCGCTCGCCCCGTGGCGCGAAGGGGTAGGCGGGGCGCCGACGCGGATAGGTACGCAGCAGCTGGACCTGGCAGGTACCCGCGGGTGCCGGGGGCGGCGCCTGGTCGGGCAGCGGTGACGCCTCGAAGGAGAGCCGGGGATGAAGCAGGTCTGGCAGCGAGTGCCAGGGCAGCCGGGACGGCATCGCGGGATCGTTCCAGCGCTCCCGGAACACTTTCTCCACGTCGGCGACGCCGGGCCCCTGGATCTCGACCTGCACGTCATGCCAGGGCGGGGTGGGCCCGTACTCGGGAGGGAAGTCACGCGCGACCGGATCGCCGGCGTGCGCGCCAGTATCCCGGCGCGAGCGGGCAAGGTCGATGCCGCCGACGAACGCCACATCGGGTTGCTCGTCGCGGGCATAGCGAATGACGATGAACTTCTGGTGATGGCTGCCGGTGGTCAGGACGCGATGATCGAGGACCACCTCGCCGCCGGCCTTGGTGATCGACTCAGCGAGCTCGACATGCTTCTCGCCGGTGAAGCCCATGATCTCGGGGTGGGAGCGCCACATGAGTCCGCGAACCATCGCGCCGCGGCGAGCGGCACCGGAGAGCGCCTCGGAGATCGTGGTGCCCTCGTCGTCGAGCACCTGCTCGGGGTCGCCGCGCCAATCGGTGAACAGCACCAGATCGCCGTCGCCGGCCGCGGCGAGCGTCGATGCGAGGCGCGCGAAGTAGGAATGGCCGTCGATCAGCGGGCGCACGAGGTTGCCGGACGTCCACGCCGATACGGCTGCCTGCGGATTGTCACGCTCCCTCGTGGTCAGCAGCCACGGCCGTTCCGGGTCGAAGCCGTAGGACGGCTCGGCGAGCGGCTCGAGCGACCGGCCCGTGTACTGGCGGGCAAACCGGGCGATGCGTGCGATCACGAGTGAAGGATCCTTCCCGAGCGTGGGGATCTACCGAACAAGGATCCCACACGGCCTCGATCCCGGAGGGCTAGTCACGATGGTGACGGTCCAATCACCGTCGGCGGGAACCGGTAGCCTCGCGCTGGCCAGTCACCGACGTGCGCGGGATATCGCAGTTGTAATGTGGGTCGCGAGAATCGTGCGAGCCCCATGCTCGGGCCAGCAAGCCCCCTGAACCCGTGAGGACGCCATGATCCGACCCGGCAAGCCCGCGCTGCCCCTCGCTCGCATGATCCGTGCGGTGGAGGGCGTGCGCAATGCGCTCAGCGCGACGGCGCGGCGCATGGTCCCGGCCTCTGCCTCGGTCCTCGAAGTGATGATCGGCAGCTGGGTCGCCCAGTCCACCTATGTAGCGACGCGGCTCGGGGTGGCGGACGTGCTCGCCGATGGTGCCCGGCCCGTGGCAGAGATCGCCCAGCATGTCGACGCCGACCCCGATGCGCTGCACCGGCTGCTGCGCGCGCTGGCCACCCAGGGGATCTTCACCGAGACACGGCCAGGCGTATTCGGCCTCACTCCGCTCGCGGACACGCTGCGCGAGGATGCCCCCGGCTCGATCCGGTCCCTCGTCCTCATGTTCGGCGACCCCACCCATTGGGAGCACTGGTCGCACCTGCTGTACTCGGTGCAGACCGGCAGGCCGAGCCTCGAGATGCTGCGTGGCATGCCCGCCTTCGAGTTCCTCGGCGCCAATCCCGAGTTCGCCAAGGTGTTCAACCAGGCGATGACCGACGTCTCCCGCATGTCCGTGCCGCCAACGGTCGCGGCATACGACTTCAGCCGCTTCACCACAATCGTCGATGTCGGCGGCGGGCATGGCGCGCTGCTGGCCGGAATCCTGCGCTCCGCGCCCGCGGCCAAAGGCATCCTCTTCGATCTCGAGAGCGTCGTCGCCGGAGCCTCGGAGATCCTCGCCGAGGAAGGCGTGGGCGACCGCGTCGCGATCACCGAGGGCTCGTTCTTCGAATCCGTGCCCGGCGGGGCGGATGCCTATGTGCTCAAGAGCATCGTCCACGACTGGGATGACGATTCAGCGACCCGCATCCTGCGCACGGTGCGCGACGCCATGAGCAACGACGCGACCCTCCTTCTCGTCGAGACCGTGCTGCCGGAAGGCAATACGCCGCATTTCGGCAAGTGGCTCGACCTCGAGATGCTTGTGCAGGCGACCGGCAAGGAGCGCACCGAGAAGCAGTTCCGTGACCTGCTGGGCGCGGCAGGGTTCGAGCTGTCGCGGGTAGTGCCGACAGTTGCTCCGACCTCGATCATCGAGGCGACCCCGGCATAGCGGTTGCGCTGCGGGTTCATAGGACCTCGACGAGGGCGAAACCGACCCGCCGGGTCGCGGCGTCGGCCTCGACAAGCCGCGCGCGCACGTCGGCGCCCACCGGCAGCGGCTGCTCGGCGGTGATGCGCGCCTCGATCGCTGGCTCTCGGATCATGATGGTGCCCGTCCGGGGGTCCTTGTCGCTCGACTCGAGGATGACCCCCGCGAACTCGCGCCCCACCGCGGGGGCTAGCAGCGCCGCTTCGACGAGGTTGACCAGGGCGTTGCTGAATGTCGCGGCGCGCTGCGAGGAGCCACGCATGATGCCAGGCAGGTCGGGCAATGCCTCCAGTACCCATTCGGGCACCTCGCGGCCCTCGACGTGCGCGAGGCAGCACTCGGTGCCGTATCGGTCGACGAGCCGGCGCAGTGGAGCCGTCACATGCGCGTAGGTGCTCGCTACCGCCGAGTGCACCATGCTCGTGGTGTCGTCGGGGGACTCGGTGAACGGCTCGTACCCGGCGCCGCGCAGCAGTCGCGTGCAAGAGATCAGCATCGCGGCATGCTCGGGCCGGGCTGCATCGAGCCCGCGCACGAACTCGGGATAGGACACGTCCGGAGGCCAGGAGATGCCCAGCGCATGCGCGGCACGGCGCACCCGTCGGGAGGCGTGCTCATCGGCCGCGGGCAGGGTGCGCAGGATGCCGGTGCCGCCGTCGACCATGATGTCCGCCGCGGCCATGCCAGTGAGCAGCGAGACCTGTGCGTTCCATTGCTCGGCGGGACGGGAGGTGCCATACCGCAGGGTCCAGGAATCGCCGTCGACGTGGATGGTCTGGTCCGGGAGCGGCAGAGACACGCCCCCGCGCGCCCGTTCCTGCGCCAGGCGCAAGCGTCCCACCTCGGCGAGGAGGGCGAGCGAATCCTCAGCGGGACTGTCGTCGATGTGACGCTGCGCCTGCTGGTAGTCAAGCTGTGCCCGGCTGCGGACCCGGGCTCGCTCGAGGCGCGTCGCGATGCGGCCGCCATCGGCGTCAAGGTCGATGGTCCATAGCACCGCAGGACGCTGCATGCCCGGCAAGAGCGACGCCGCGCCCTCCGACAGCAACGCCGGATGCAGCGGGATCCGCATGTCGGGCCCGTACCACGTCTCTCCGCGCCGCCGGGATTCCTTGTCGAGCGCCCCGCCAGGCTCGATGAACGCAGCAACATCGGCGATGGCGTAGTGCACGCGGTACCCCCTGCGGAGCCGCTGGATGTGCAGGGCCTGGTCGAGATCGAGGGAACCGGGCGGGTCGATCGTCACCAGAGGGATATCGGTGGCATCGCGGCGGTCTGCTTCGTAGCGATCTACTGCCGCGGCCGCCTCGGCGCTTGGCTCGGGCGGGTAGCCATCCGGTACATCAAGCTCATCGTGGACCGCGTTGGTGGCATCGCGGAGGGTGGCGCTGTCCACGCTCGCGAGGTGCATCACTGGCCTGGGCACGCTGCTCACCCTCCCTTTCTAGCCGTGAGATCGGTGATGGTGCCAGCGTAGGCGGCGGCGCGCCGGTCGACGGACGGTCTTCCGCATTCCAGGCGCCGCGAGCGCGCAAACGCGATAGAAGGTGCTGAACGCGATAGAAAATTCGAAGGAATTCGAGCAGCTTCTATCGCGTTTGGCGTGCGATGCCATCGCAACCGGGGCCAGAGCGATGCAGTGGTTCGCCTGGCGACGCTCGCGAGAATGCCCGATCGCAGGCCGGAAGCGCCGCGGCCCCAGGGAATCCCACGACCCTGGGGCCTGCGCGCGAGCCGCTTGGCGGACGCCTACTTGCTGTTGTTCTGCTTCTGGTCCTCGCTCGCGGGCTCCTGCTCCTGGGCCTCCCGGTCCTCCTGCTCCTGGGCCGCTTCCTCGGCCTCCTGCTCGGAGATGCCGAGCCTGCCCTCGACGGCATCCCCGCCCTTGCGGATGTGATCGCCGTACTTGCTGCCGGTCTTCTCGTCGATGGTGTCCTCGACCTTGTCGATGGCAGCACGAGCCTTGTCGGGGCTCTTCTGCGCCAGGTTCTTGGCCTTGTTCACCATATCGCCGAATCCCATGTACATCTCCTCCATAGTGATGGCCGCGCAACAACGTTCGCGCGGATTCCACGGCCTACCGTAGTGCTCCTGGCGTTGTCCCGCATGGGGACATGCCACGATGGCGACATGGCTCCGCGAAGCACGCACGCCGATCCCACGACAGCGCCCAGCCGGGCAAAACAGGCGCGGACGCTCGATGAGCTCGACGCCCTCATCGCGAGCTGCCGCGCGTGCCCGCGTCTCGTCGCGTGGCGCGAGGAGTCCGCCCGCGAGAAGCCGCTGCGCTACCGAGACTGGGACTACTGGGCGCGCGCCGTGCCAGGATTCGGTGATCCCGCTGCGTCGATCGCCGTCGTGGGGCTCGCCCCGGCCGCGCACGGCGCCAACCGCACCGGGCGCATGTTCACCGGCGACCAGAGCGGCGATTTTCTCTTCGCCTCGATGCACCGGGCAGGCATCGCCAGCCAGGGCTGGGCGCGCGACGCCAATGATGGCCTGGAGCTTCATGGCGCGCGCCTCGTCGCACCGGTGCATTGCGCGCCGCCAGCGAACAAGCCGGCCCCGGCCGAGCGGGATCGGTGCGGGGCGTACCTCTCCCGCGAGCTCGAACTGCTGGCGCCGACCCTGCGGGTGGCGGTGGTGCTCGGAGGATTCGGGTGGCAGGCCCTGCTCGCGCGCCTGGTCGCTGACGGATGGAGCGTGCCGCGGCCGCGTCCCCGTTTCGGTCACGGCATGGAGGTCGCCGTCGAGCACCCGGATGGCCGCTCCCTGATGCTGCTCGGGTGCTTCCATCCCAGCCAGCACAACACGTTCACCGGCCGCCTGACCCCTGCGATGCTCGACACCATCTTCTTGCGCGCCCGTGACCTGTGCGCCGCCTAGTCTGCCGTCAGACCCGCTCGGCCTGTGCCGCGCGCAGCAACTCGTTCAGCGAGTTCTCCGGATCTGCCAGTTTCCCCGGATCAACTGCCAATTGATCACCGATGACGCGCCGCGCGAAAACGAACTCTTTCGGGTGGTTCACGCAGTCGGCGGCAACCATCTGCCCCTGCTTGAAGTAGAAGCAAGCGAAACTGCGTCCAGCCGCTGGGTCTCCGCGCAGCACGATGCTGTCGTAGCCGTCGTTGAGGCCGGCGATCTGCAGCTTGAGCTCGTACTGGTCGGACCAGAACCACGGCAGAGCCTTGATCTCCTTCTCCTTGTCGCAGATCCTGGCTCCGACTGCTTTGGCTTGCTCGCCGGCGCTGGGCACCGACTCGAGGCGGATCTGGCGCGCGTACCGGGCCAGGTAGTGGCTCGCGCAGTCCCCGGCTGCGAAGATGTCCGGGTCGCTCGTTTGCCCGTGGTCGTCGATGACAACCCCGTTGTCCACGGCTAGGCCGGCGGCTTCGGCGAGCTCCACGTTCGGCACGATACCAATGCCAATGATCACGAGGTCGGCGGGAACGAGTTCACCGTCCGCGAGGCGCACCCCGCGGACGTGCTCGTCGCCCTCGATGCCCGAGATGGCGACGCCGGTACGCACGTCCACACCTTCCTCTCGGTGGACGCGTGTGTAGAACTCTGACAGTTCCGGGGCCGTGACCCGCTGCAGCACTCGCTCGGCGCTCTCCAGCACCGTGACCTCAACGCCGAGCTGGCGCAGCGATGCGGCCGCCTCCAATCCGATGTAACCAGCGCCGATGATCGTGACGCGTCCGCTGGCGTGCAGACCCTTGGCGTGCAGTTCATCACGGATCGCCTCGGTGTCGGCGGCGTCGCGCAGATAATGCACGCCAGCTAGCTCGGCGCCCGCGAGGGGAAGGCGGCGTGGCCGGGCCCCGAGGCACAGCACAAGCTTGTCGTAGCTGACTTGTTCGCCATCGGACAGCGTGACGGTGCGAGCATTTCGGTCGATGCTATCGACATGGGCGACACGGAACGTGATGTCGTGCTTCTCGTAGTACGCCGCCGGGCGGATGAGCTGCTCGTCAAGCGTCGTCTTGCCTGCGAGGTACGCCTTGGAGAGCGGAGGCCGGTGGTAGGGCAGGACCGGCTCGTCACCGATGACGAGGATTTCCCCGGTCCAGCCGTCCTGGCGCAGGTTGGCGCACACCTGCGCCCCAGCGTGGCTTGCTCCGATGATCAGCACACGCATGGGTCAGGCCTGCTTCTTGGTGAGCTCGACCATCAGCTTCGAGTAGCCGCGCACGAAGGTTGACTGCACGATCTCGGGCTCCTCGAGTACCTTGATGTCGTCGAACCGTTCGAGCAGTTCCTCCCAGAGGATGCGCAGCTGCAGCTCGGCGAGCCGGTTGCCCATGCAGCGGTGCACACCGAAGCCGAACGCGATGTGGTTGCGCGCGTTCTTGCGATCGATGATCAGCTTCTCCGGGCTATCGAAGTGGCGCTCGTCGCGGTTGCCGGAGGCATACCACATGAGGAGCTTCTCGCCCTTCTTGATCTGCTGGCCGCCGACGACGGTGTCCTCCTTGGCCCGGCGCGCCATGTAGGCCAAAGGCGTCTGCCAGCGGATGATCTCGGACACCATGTTCGGGATCAGTTTCGGGTTGGCCTTGAGCTTGGCGAACTCTTCCGGGAACTTGTTCAGCGCGTACACGCCACCGCTCATCGAGTTGCGCGTCGTGTCGTTGCCGCCGATGACGAGCAGCAAAAAGTTACCGAGGAACTCCATCGGACGACGGTCCATCATGTCCTTGGTGCTCTCGTCGGACAGCAACAGGCTGATCAAGTCGTAGCCTGGTTCCTCGCCGGCGGCGAGGCGGGCTTTCTTGTCACCCCACAGGTGCATGACCCTGCGGAGGATCGGGATGCACGAGGTGAACACCTCGTCGAGGTCGGACGTGCCGCCCGTCGCTGCGGGCACGCCCGAAGCCAAGTCGGAGATCACCGTGAGCTCCCGCCGGAGCTCGTACGGGTAGTCCAGCAGGGTCGCGAGCATGCGGCCGGTCAGCTCGATAGAGACCTTGTCCACCCAGTTGAACGGTTCGCCGACGGGCAGCCCGTCGAGCACCTCCTGGACGCGGGAGCGGATCAGCCCTTCCAGCTCTTTGAGGTTCTTCGGCGCGACCACGCCTTGCACCGCGGCACGCTGAGCGTCGTGCTTCGGAGGGTCCATGGCGATGAACATCTTGATGTCGAAGCCCGCGGGAAACTTGCCGATGATGATGGAAGGCTCGGCCGAGAACACCTGGTGGTTCTTGTCCATCGCGAGGATGTCCTCGTAACGGGTGACCGACCAGAACGGGCCGAACGGACCCTTGTTCTGGAAGTGCACCGGAGACTCGTCCCGCAGTCGCTTGAAATGCGACTCCCACTGCCCCTGGCGATACAAGAACGGATTGCTCATGTCGATGTCGGCCAGCGCGATATCCGTGCCGTCCGGGATCGGGCGCTCGACGAAGATCGGCGACCGTTCACTCTTGTCCACGAGCCGACGAGTGCGGTTGTATGCGTGCGCTGCCTTGACCAGCACGTCGATTGGGACAACTTGCTCGACCCTGCTCCTCACCGGGTCGACGACGCTTGTCTTGACCTGACCGAGTACGTTCATCATTCTGCCTACCTCGCTGTAGCCTTGGAAATGTCGCTGGGAAGTGCCGGGACTACATCTGGAACTCGGGGAGCCGAACGGTCATGCCGTCCATCGCTTCGGTGGCCTTGATCTGGCACGAAAGTCGCGACGTGGCCTCGCGCTCCGGCGTCAGGTCGAGCATCTGGGCCTCATCATCGCTCTGCTCGCCAGCTTTGTTGAACCACTCGGCTTCGAGAATGATGTGACATGTGCCGCACGCCGCCTCGCCTCCGCAGTCGCCATCAATGCCCGCGAGGCCGTTGTTGGTCGCGAGCTGCATCAGCGACTGTCCCTCGACGATGTCGACCTCGGTCTCTTCGCCATCGTACGAAATGAATGTGATCTTTCCCATATTCCTCATCCTATGATTGGTTGTGCGGGCGGTGACCAGGACCGCCAAGATTAACGGGTTTTGCACCAAGGATGGCGCGCAGTTGGTCGGGGCGCTAGACCGTCCTCCACCGCTGCCTAGGGCCAGTGAGGGGAGTTCGCCCCCCGGCGGGCGTGAGGTGCTGGAGCAGGTTGAGCCGTTGCTCAGGTGACGGAGGGTGGCTCGGTTTGTGATCGGCCGCCTGACCCCTGCGATGCTCGACACCATCTTCTTGCGCGCCCGTGACCTGTGCGCCGCCTAGTTGTCACCCTCCGGCGCTATCGTATGCACATGGAGTCAAGCATCGACATCACCCGCCATATCAATGCGCCGGTCGAGCGGGTGTGGCGGATCATCACTGATCTCGACAATGCCGCTGATGTCCTCGACGGCATCACGCGCATCGAGCGGCTCTCGGGAGACGGCTACGAGGTCGGTACCCGTTGGCGGGAGACCCGCAAGATGATGGGCAAGGAAGCCTCCGAGGAGATGTGGGTCACCGAGGTCGAGGCACCACGGCGCACCGTGATCGCCGCAGAGCATGGGAAGGTGCGCTACACGACCGAGTTCCACCTCGCCGATAGCGACGGTGGCACCGCGGTGACCATGCGCTTCTCCGCGCGGATGCCCGAGCGGCGTGGTCTGCGCAAGCTTGCCGACAAGGCTTTGGTCCGTTTCGGTACCTCCATCACCCGCAAGGCCATGGAGAAGGATCTCGACAGCATCGCGCGCGTGGCCGAAAAAACGACATAGCGGTCGCAGCGAACCAATTGCGCGATATTCTCATTGTGCGGGGAGCGGTAGCTCCTGGTGAACCCTCTGACTCGACCAGGAGGTCGGCATGGCCGCGTTCCCAGCTCTTCCAGGCCATCTCGCCCGCGGCTCGGCCGTGGCTGGCATGCTCGCGGTCGGGCTCGCGATGTCAGCGTGCTCGTTCTCCCTCGGATCCGGCTCCGACGAGGAGACCTCGGCCGCACCAAGCGCAGCGGTCACCGAGCCCCCGGATCCAAGTGCCAATGACGATTCCAAGTCGACGTTCGGTCGGCAGTCCGAACCGGACGCTCTCGAAGAGAACCAGGTCAGCGCTTTCAAGCTCCGCGTGGGTGACTGCCTCTCGGAAAGCTCCACCGAGAGCCAGGTCGAATCAGTGGGAGTCGTTCCTTGCTCCGCCGCGCACGGTCGCGAGGTCTATGCCCTCGTCGAGCTCGAGGACGGACCTTTTCCCGCCGAGGACGAGCTGATCGAGATCGTCGAGAGTGCCTGCTACGGCGAGTTCGAGCCATTCGTAGGCATTGACTACGCGGACTCGCGCTACTACATGAGCTATCTGTATCCCACCGAGTCCTCGTGGGCCGACAACGACCGTGAGGTCGTCTGCATGCTGTTCGATCCCGAGGGAGACATGACCGGCTCTGCCCGCGGAACCGCCGAATAGGGCGAAGGCCGACGCACCGCGGGATCGCGCGCCGTCACTTCGCTACAGCGCGGCGGCGACTGCAGCCGGGGCGGCGTCGGCATACTGAGGGGCATGGCGGAAAACAATGTTCTCGGCAGCGCGCTGGAGGAATGCGGCACCGATCCGGTGACCGGCTACTTCCGCGATGGTTGCTGCAACACCAGCGACGACGATATCGGCAGCCACACGATCTGCGCGGTGATGACCCGTGAGTTCCTTGATCATCAACGGTCGATCGGGAACGACCTGACCCGCCCGATGCCGCAGTATGGCTTTCCTGGCCTGCAGCCAGGGGATCGGTGGTGCGTGACGGCCCGGAACTGGCTGCGCGCCCAGGAGGACGGCGTGGCGGCGCCGGTCGTGCTGGCCGCCTCGCACGAGCGGGTCCTCGAGCTTGTGCCGCTCGAGGCGCTGCGCGAGCACGCCGTGGATGTGCCGGGGGATATCAGCGGCCTCGGCGATCCTTCCTAGGCGTGTGCGCCGCGGCAGAAGCTGACGAAAGCACCGGATGCGTCCAAGCGCGAGAGAAGCCGCCCCGGACTGAGGGCGGCTTCTCTCGCGCCTAAGGCTGCTGTGTTGGAGGCGCAGGCCTACCAAGGCCTTGCGGCTATTCCAGATCGGCGTGTTTTCGCTGGCGCACTGGAGCGCCCGTGGACACATGGTCCTCGCTGAGGGCCTTGACGAGGCTGTAGATCATCACGAAGCCGATCAGGAAGAACGGCAATCCGATCACCGTGATCACCTGCTGCAAGGCGTCGAGCCCATTCGTTCCGGCCGCCGCAGCGAGCAAGGTGGCGCCGACCACGCCTTCGAGCGCTGCCCAGAACACGCGCTGGCGGACGGGCCCGGACTCCGACTCGCCGGTGCACAGCATGTCCACCACCAGTGACGCCGAGTCCGATGACGTGGTGAAGAAGATGACCACGATCAGCACCGAGATCGACGCGATGAACGTGGTGAGCGGGAAGTTCTGGAGGAAGGCGAACAGGGCGCCGGGTATGTCATTCTCCTCGACGACCTCCCGCACGAGCGTGCCCTCCTGGTTGCGCTCGATATCGAACGAGGAGAGGCCGAAGATCGAGAACCAGACAATGGAGAAGGCGGTCGGGAGGCCGAGGACGCCACCGACGAATTCACGGATGGTGCGGCCCTTGGAGATGCGGGCGATAAAGATGCCGACGAAGGGAGCCCAGGTGATCGTCCACGCCCAGTAGAAGACCGTCCAGTTGCCCTGCCAGCCAGGGTTGACGTTCGAGGCGTCCGTCCAGAAAGCGAGCGGCACCAGCCATTCCAGGTATGTGCCGGTGGTCTCGATGATGCCCTTGGCAAGGTACAGCGTGGAGCCGGTGATGAAGATGAAGATGAGCAGCCCCACCGCCATGGTGATATTCAGGTTGGAGAGCCGCTTGATGCCCTTGTCGAGGCCCATCACCACCGAACCGATCGCGATCAACGTGATGATCGCGATGAGGATGACCTGCGTGAGCTTGCCCATGGGCACGCCGAACAGGCTATTGAGGCCCGCGTTGATCTGCAGGGTGCCCAGGCCGATCGAGGTGGCGACACCGAAGAGCGTGCCGATGACGGCGAGGATGTCGATGGACTTGCCTTGCCAGCTATGGATCCGCTCGCCGAGGAGGGGGTAGAAGATCGACGACACGCGCATCGGTAGTCCGCGCTTGTAGACGAAGTAGGAGAACGCGAGCGCGGGCAGGCAGAAGATCGTCCAGGTGTGCAGGCCAAAGTGATAGAGCGTGAAGCCCATCGCCTCTTCCATGGCTGCCAGGGACTCCGGTTCCACATCGGCGCGCGGCGGGTTGGCGAAGTGGCTGATCGGCTCGGCCACGCCCCAGAACATCAGGATCGTACCGATGCCCGCAGCGAACAGCATCGCGAACCACGTAGCGGTGCTGTACTCCGGTTTCTCGTCGGCGCCACCGAGCCGGACATGGCCGTACCGGCTCAGCGCGATCCAGATGAGGAAGATCAGGAACGAGGTGACGCCCAGGATGTAGAACCAGCCCAGGGACGTCAGCAGCCAGTCCCGGGCCGCGGTGAATATGGAATCAATGAAATCCGTGAACGCGATCGCGAGCACGACGAATCCCAGGACCAGTCCGCCAGAGACGAAGAAAATCGTGGGATCGGTCTGCAAGCCGAGTCGATCATGCATTTTCCTGAGCATGGCGGCACTTCCTCACCGAAGTAGCGTGGTCAGATCGCTCTGTCTCTCTAGGCTCTCGGGTCCATACTGCTCAAGATCAATCATGACACTCTGTGACCCGGAACACACGGTTTTCGTCGTGAACGATTTTCAATCGTGACTCGCTGGCACAGCGGCCAAGTCCTCCCTGCCGTGGTCCAACCGGAGTACCGTTGCGGCAAACCGATGCAGCGATACCCGGCCTTGCCACAGGCCGGGGCGAGATGAGGTAGACGATGTCCATTCCCTCACACCTGGACGCCCTGATCGACGAGCTCGCGGCGGGGGAGAAGCTCTGGTCCGCGACACCCCTGCGCAGGCGTCGCGAACTGCTGGAGCAAGTTCATGCGAGCGTGGCCGCCGCAGCGAACGAATGGGTGGCCGCCGCGTCCCATATCAAGGGCCTCCCGGCGGACTCACCGCTCGTCGGCGAGGAATGGATGTCCGGGCCCTACCCGGTGCTCACAGCCACCGCCGCCCTCGGGGAGTCCCTGCAGGCGCTGGAGCAGGGCCGTAGCCCGCTCGGCGCCAAGCATGTCCATGACGGCCCCGGCGGGCGGGTAGCCGTCGATGTGCTTCCGTACGACCTCGCGAACGCGTTGCTGCTCAACGGCTTCCGCGCCGAGGTGTGGCTGCGTCCCGGGGTCGACCAGGACACCGCGATGCGCACCGCTGGACTAGCCCAGCGCACTCCCACCGAGACAGCAGGAATCGGCCTGGTCCTCGGCGCGGGGAACATCACCTCCATCGCGCCGCTCGATGTGCTCTATGACCTGTTCGCCAATAACCGCGTGGTGATCCTCAAGCTCAACCCGATCACCGACCCGATGCTTCCCGTGCTCGAGAAGGCACTGCGCCCGCTCATCGATCTCGGCGTGGTCCGCATCGTGCTCGGTGGTGCTGACGTGGGCGGCTACCTCGCCCACCACGAGCAGATCGGCCACATCCACATGACGGGCAGCGCCGCCACCCACGACGCCATCGTGTTCGGCACAGGCGAGGAAGGCGCCCGTCGCAAGGCCAGCAATGAACCGGTGCTCACCAAGCCGATCAGCAGCGAGCTCGGTGGAGTCTCCCCGGTGATCGTCGTGCCCGGCGAATGGAGCGACGCCGATCTGCGCTACCAGGCCGAGCATGTGGTCACCCAGCGGCTCCACAACAATGGCTACAACTGCATTGCCGCGCAGGTTCTCGTCGTCCCGGCCGACTGGAAGCAGAAGGAAGCGTTCCTCGCCGAGGTGCGCTCCGTCCTCGGCGAGGCACCCGCCCGCACGGACTACTACCCCGGAAGCGGTGACCGCGTCACTTCCGCGCTCGACACGCTCACCGGGTCCACTCGCATCGGGGACCGCGTGCTGGCGCCGGGGGTCAAGGCTGACTCGCCCGCGCTGACCACCGAGTACTTCGCGCCCGTCCTCGCCGTGACCGAGCTGCCCGGCAATGCCGCGGACTATCTCGACGCGGCAGTCGAGTTCGCCAACGAGAAGCTCGCGGGAACGCTGGGCGCGAACATCATCATCCACCCCGCTACTCGCAAGGATCTCGGCGAGCGATTCGACACGGCGATCGAGGAGCTGCGCTACGGCACCATTGCCATCAACGCCTGGACGGGCGTCGGCTACCTCACCGCCCGCGCCACCTGGGGCGCCTTCCCCGGCCACACGCTCAACGATGTGCAGTCCGGCATGGGGGTCGTGCACAACGCGCTGCTGCTCGCCGAGCCCGAGCGCACCGTCGTCACCGGTCCGTTCCGGCCCGCGCCCCGCTCACTGCTGCGGGGCGAGCTTGCTCTCAGCCCCCGGCCGCCGTGGTTCGTCACCAACCGCACCGCCGCCACCACCGGGCGCCGGCTCACCGCCTTCGCCGCCAACCGATCCTGGGCCAAGCTGCCTGGAATCTTCGCCTCCGCCCTGCGCGGATAGCCCCGACCGCGCACTAGAGGAGCAGCAGAATGAGCACGCGCAACACAGTCGATTACGTCATCGTTGGTGCCGGCTCAGCCGGAGCCGCCCTCGCCGCGAGGCTCAGCGAGAAGCCCGGGACAACCGTCGCGCTGCTCGAGGCCGGACCGCCCGACGACAACCAGTTCATCCACATCCCCGCCGCGTTCTCCAAGCTCTTCCGCAGCGAGTACGACTGGGACTACAGCACCACCGCTCAGCCCGGGCTCGCCGGGCGCAAGATCTACTGGCCACGGGGCAAGACCCTCGGCGGTAGCTCGTCGATGAACGCCATGATGTGGGTGCGTGGCTACGCTGCCGACTACGACCAGTGGGCAACCAGCGCTGGCCCGGATTGGTCCTTCCAGAAAGTGCTGCCGTACTTCCAGCGCATCGAGAACGTCGAGGGCGCCACCCCGCCCGGCGACGGCACCAGCGGCCCGCTCCACGTCTCTCGGCAGCGCAGCCCGCGTCCCCTGACCAACGACTACCTGCAGGCCGTCTCGAGCCTGGGCCACCGCCTCGAGCGCGCCAACCAGTACCAGCCCGACGGCTTCACCCAGACGATGGTCACCCAGAAGCGCGGAGGACGGCACAGCACCGCTGACGCCTACCTGCGGTCCGCCATCAAGCGCCGCAACCTCACCGTCATCACTGGCGCGCAAGCCACCCGCATCCGCTTCACCGGCTCCCGCGCGACCGGCGTCGACTACCTCCACCAGGGCCAGCACTGCGAGATCCATGCCGGGCGGGAGATCATCCTCAGTGGCGGAGCCATCAACACGCCCCAGCTGCTCATGCTCTCCGGCATCGGTGACGCCGACCAGCTCACCCACCACGGCATCGCTGTGCAGCACCACAGCCCCGAGGTCGGGCGAAACCTCCAGGACCACCTTGTGGCCATCCTCTCCTACGAGGCCGACGGCAACACCCTTGCCGACGCCGAGACGCCGCGTCAGCTCATCTCCTACCTCGCCGCACGGCGTGGCATGCTCACCTCCAATGTCGCCGAGGCCTACGGCTTCGTCCGTAGCAACGACAGCCTCGAGCTGCCCGATCTCGAGCTGCTCTTCGGGCCCGCGCCGTTCCTCCGCGAAGGTCTTTTCGAGCACGACGGCCACTGCGCCTCGCTCGGCACCGTGCTGCTCACCCCGCGCAGCCGCGGCGACATCACCCTCAGCTCATCGGACCCGCTCGCCAAGCCGCTGATCGACCCGCGCTACCTCAGCGACGAGGAAGGATACGACCGCGCCGCGATCATGGCGGGCATCCGGCGGTGTGCCACCATCGCCGGCACGGCTCCGCTCGCCCAGCACCTCGGCGGCCACCTGCAGCCCCTCGTCGCGCCCGGCACGCCACTCGACGAGATCCTCGAGATGTGCCTCGAGCACTACGCGCACACCCTCTACCATCCCGTTGGCACCTGCCGCATGGGCCGCGACGACCACAGCGTCGTCGATCCCGAGCTGCGCGTGCGCGGAGTGGACAATCTCCGCATCGCCGATGCTTCCATCATGCCGACCATCATCCGCGGACACACCCACGCGCCCAGCGTCATGATCGGCGAGAAGGCCGCCGACCTGATCGCGGGGTAGAGGGAGGCGCGCTACCCGAACTCGATGCCGAGCGCCCAGCCGCCCAGCGCGTACACCAGCACGGTGATGAGCACGACGCCGATGATGTTCAGCCAGATCCCGGCCCGCATCATCTGCCCGATCGTGACATGACCTGATCCGAACACGATGGCGTTCGGCGGTGTCGCCACGGGCAGCATGAACGCGCAGGAAGCAGCGAGCACGGCCGGGGCGAGCAGCAGCATCGGATCGAGCCCGATCCCCAGCGCCACGCCACCCAATACCGGCAGGAACGTCGCCGCGGTAGCAGTGTTCGAGGTCAGCTCCGTCAGCAGCAGCACGATCGCGCACACGCCCGCCACGATCAGCACGATGGGAAGCGCGCCGAGGCCGCTCACCTGGGAACCGATGTACTCATCGAGGCCCGTGCCCGAGACGGCCCCGGCCAGGCTGAGCCCGCCGCCGAACAGCAGCAGCACGCCCCACGGGATGCCCGTCTGCGCGGTCTTCCAATCCAGCGTGGACACCCATTCCGCCGCGCCGTTCTCATCGTCGGGCTGGCGGTGCTCCGCGGGCAGCAGGAACAGCAGCAGCGCGGCCCCGATCGCGATCGCCGGATCGGACAGGTTCGCCAGGAAAGGCAACGCGGAGACCAGCACATCCACCTCGGCGAGCGGCTCGCGGAACACCCACAGGAGCGCCGCCACCACGAACACAACGAGCACGTTCCACTCGCCCCGCGACATCGAGCCCAATCCCGACAACTGCGAGCGGATCATCGACCGCCCGCCCGCGATCTCCGTCAGCCCGCTCCGGAAGATCACCCGCGTCAGCAGCACCCACACGATCACCAGGAACACGACCGTCAGCGGCAGGCCCATCTTCATCCAATCAGCGAAACTGATCGAGATCCCGTACTCCTCCTCCACGAACGCCACCATGATCGCGTTCGGTGGGCTACCAATGATCGTCGCCAGCCCGCCCACCGACGCCGCGTACGCGATCGACAGCATCAGTCCCACCGCGAAGTTCCGCGTGTCACGATCCGCCATCGCCGCGGCCGGGCCGGCCTCCGCGTCATCGCTAGCAACCAGGGCAAGCACGGACACTGCGATCGGCAGCATCATCAATGTCGTCGCCGTGTTCGACACCCACATGCTCAGGAACGCTGTCGCCACCATCATGCCCAGCACGATCTGGCGGGGCCGCGTGCCCACCACCCGCACCGTGTGCAGCGCGATGCGCCGATGAAGGCCCCACCGCTGCATCGCCAGAGCGATCATGAACCCACCCATGAACAGGAAGATCGTCGGCGACGCATAGGGTGCCGTTGCCTCGCCGATCGGCAATACATCGAGCAGCGGGAACGCCACGATCGGCACTAGCGCTGTCGCTGGAAGCGGCAGGGACTCCGTCATCCACCACACCGCCATCAGGACCGCGACCGCCGCGACCGTGCGCCCGGCCACCGAGAGATCAGGGTGGTCCGGTATCGCGAAGTAGGTGATGAGGGCGAGCGCCGGGCCACCAAACCTGCCCGCCCACAAGCGACCAGGCGACGGCGTGACCTGCGTGACGGAAGGCGTGGACTGCGTGCTCGTCATGACACCATCGTGAAACGGCAGCGGGCCGGGCGTGACCGGAATCGTGAACAAAGCGCGCGGTGGTGTTGAACTGCAGCCAGATCCACCGCTCGGCCGCGGGTCAAGGTGCAAACGCGATAGAAGCCGCCCAGGAAGGCAGGTGGCATCTATCGCGTTTGGCGGCATCCGGTGCTTTTGCCTCTGCCTGGCTAAACCCGCCCGCCGACACCCATCGCGGGCGACGGCCCATCGGCCGCGGACCTGGTAGGAATGTCGCATGCTCCGGGTTGCGCGTGGGGCCGCTGCGGCGGCGGGTTTGATGGGTGTGCTGGCTATGGCGTCGTGCGGCCAGGGCCCGATCGATGTGCCTGCCACGTCGGCACCCGCCACCGCGACAACGGCGCCGTCCACGGTGGCGCCCGCTCCGCAGTCGCCGGTCGTGGTGGTCAAGATCGATAATGTCGCGGCCGCGCGGCCCCAGTCCGGCGTGCAGGATGCATCGCTGGTGATCGTGGAGCCCGTGGAAGGGGGATTGACGCGCCTGATGGCTGTGCTCGAGGCCCCGTTCCCGGAGGTGGTGGGGCCGGTGCGCAGCGCGCGCATCACCGACCTCGACCTGCTGCGGCAGTTCGGGGAACCGACCTTCGCGTACTCCGGCGCGGCCCGGGAAGTGCTCGAGCGCTTCAACGATGCGCCGTTGATCAACGCCACCGAGGCCAGCGCGGCGGGCGCCTACTTCCGCGATCCCTCCCGGGCCGCACCGCACAACCTGTACGTGCGACCAAGCGATCTGCCCCAGCCTGGGGCGGCCCCCGAACGGCCGCTGGTGGAGACGGGTCCGCTGCCCGGCGGAGGGGAGCCCGCTGCTGCCGAGGATGTTGTGTATGAGCGCGCGGCCTACCAGCTCACCTGGGACGATCGGGCCACGGCGTGGGCGATCACGATCGATGGGCAGCCGTTCACGACCATGGATGCTGGCGAGCTCGCGGTCGAGAACATCGTCGTTGCGCGGGTACCTGTCCGCGATGGCCTGCTCGGCTCACCGGAGGCGCGCAGCACGGGATCAGGCGACGCGACGATCCTTCGCGGCGGTCAGAGATTCGAGGGACGGTGGGTGCGCCCGTCGGCGACCGATCCTTTCCGGTTCGCTAGCTCGACAGGCCGGGATCTTCCGCTTGCGGACGGCAAGACCTGGATCTTTCTCGTCCCGGACGCGTAGCAACAAGAGATGGATGTGTCGCCCGTCACAGTGCGCGGCGAGTGGAACCGCGCGGCATGACCGGTACGTCGTATTGAGCGTGTCCATGATCAATGCAGACGAGCCACGTCCGCCCATTCGCGCGCAGCGGTACTGCGCGAGCCCGCGCGGCCCGCGATCAGTGCAGCTTTTGCACGGCAGGCGCTCCCGCACCGCGATGCGGACAACTCTTTTCGGAGGATGCACGAGCCCGCCCCAAGAATGACGGGGAGCGGAACCGGTCAGTGGTGCGCCGCGCTGTGCTCCACGAGTGCGGAGTAGTCGACGGCGGCGCCGCGCAGCAGGGTCTCGATGACCGCGGACGCCTCGCCTTCGGAGAGGTGGCGGGACTGGAAGACGGCGCGGTAGTGGACGATCGAGGCCAGGAGATCGAGGAGGCTGTCGCGGTCCGCGTCCGGGCGGATGTCGCCGCGCTCTATCGCTTGGTCGATGGTCTGCGCGACTGCCCGCCGCGGTGGTTCGACGATGGCTTCGATGTAGCGTTCTCGCAGGCCTGGGTCGGCGGAGCAGTCGGCGAAGACCGAGCTCAGGACGTCGGGGCGGATCGTGCGGTACGCGGCGAGGAACACCTCGATGCCTTCGCCGAGATCGCACAGTGTGCAGCCGGTGTCCGGGGGTGGCGGCGTGTCGAGCCGGTCCGCGATGGCGGCGAGCGCGAGAGGCGCGCGCCCTGGCCACCGCCGATAGATGGCCGGCCGCGAGGTCCCCGCGCGTTGGGCAACGTCTTCGAGCGACAGGTCCAGGTATCCGCGCTCAGCAAGCAGTCCCAGGGTTGCGGTCAGGATCGCGGCATCGATATGGCGGTCGCGCGGACGCCCAGTGGGGGTGGTCATGACTGCCAGTATAGCGTTACAATACGTAATGTAACGGAATGGAGGCCGCGATGAAGCAAATCCAGCCAGATCTCTGGGAGACCGAGACCGAGCAACCGTTCCCAGGGCTGACCACCCACGCCTACCTTTGGACGTCGGCGATGGGCAATGTGTTGTTCTACAACACGACTCATGAGGACGAGCTCGACCATATGGCCACGCTCGGCGGGGTGGCGCACCACTATCTCAGTCATCAGGACGAGATCGCGCCATCGCTCAGGACCATCAAGGAGCGCTTCGGATCCACTCTGCACCTGCACGCCTCGGAGGCTCACCTCGCCGGGGTGACCGTGGACGATCCATTCACCGATGCGCACGCTGCTGGGAACCTCCTCGAGGTGATTCCCTCACCCGGGCACACGCCGGGCAGCACCTGCTACCTCGCGCACGGCGACGGCGGGAAGTACCTTTTCACCGGAGACACGGTGTATCTGCGGAACGGGTCGTGGACGGCGGGCTACATCCCTGGCCACAGCGACCGGGCCGCGCTGGACGAGACGCTCGCCGCGCTCGCCCGGCTCGAGCCCGACATCGTCATCTCGAGCGCCTTCGGCGGCGACAGCGGCGTGATGACGCTGGATCGGCCCTGGTCGGAGCATATCGAGCAAGCGCGCCGCGGATTGGCCCAGCCACCTAGCTCCTAGCCACCGCGCTCCTAGCCCACTAGCTCGTGGTCGCGATGGCCAGGGGCAGCACGGCAGGGACGCCAGCGTTCCGGAGCGCGCGCGCCGCGAGAGTGAGCGTCCATCCCGTATCGGAGACCGCATCGACAAGCAGGACCGGGCCGTCGACCTCGGGCACCCCGGACACGTCCCAGGCGTCATGCAGCGCGGCCACGCGGAACGCCGAGTTCTGTGCCACTGGCAAAGAGGCTCCGGGGCGCAGCGGGAGGGCGCCGAGATCCCGGAGCCGTCCGATGCTCGCCAGGCGCGATGCGAACGTTGCAGCCAGGCGAGGATGGCTGCCCGCGCCCAGTGCGATGACCGCAGTTGGCCGCTCCAGCCACTCCCAGGCCTTGAGCACCTCGATCGCCGCGGCCACGAGCGCTTCGGGTGCCTCGCCATCTCCCGCATCGAGAACGGAGCGCAAGCGTGGCCCCCACCCGAGATCAGTGAGGCGGCCTATCGCCCGGCCAGGCTCGGGACCGTCCTTGATCCTGCCCGAGAGGTCGATCCCAAGCGTGGTCATGCCTGTGGGCCATTGCCGTCGCGGCGCGAGCACGACCCCGGGCCTATCGAGTGTCTCGCGGGTGGCGCGGCGCAGCGTGTCGTCGATCGTCGCGGCGAACCGGGCGCCGGCGCAGTTGTCGCATCGTCCGCAGCCTTCCGGCGCGGCCCCCAGGTCGGGATCATCGAGCTGCCGGCGCAGGAACACCATGCGGCATTGCGAGGTGGTGAGGTAATCAAGCATTGCTTGTTGCTCGCGCTGCCGTGCCTCCGCGAGGCGCCCATATCGCTCGGTGTCATAGCTCCACGGTTGCCCCGTGCCGACCCAGCCGCCCTTCACCCGCCGGGCCGCGCCATCCACGTCCAGGACCTTCAGCACCATCTCCAGCCGCGACCGCGACAAGTCCACCCGCGGCTCCAGCGCTGCCGTCGACAGCGGACGCTCGCCATCGAGGGCAGCCAGGACACCGCGCACCGTGTCCTCGGGCGGGAACGACACCGACGCGAAGTATTCCCAGATCCGCCTGTCCTCGGCCCCCGGCAGCAGCAGCACCTCCGCGCGCTGCGCCGCGCGGCCCGCGCGCCCCACCTGCTGGTAGTAGGAGATCGGCGAGGACGGCGAGCCGACATGCACCACGAATCCAAGATCAGGCTTGTCGAAGCCCATGCCCAGCGCGGACGTCGCCACCAGCGCCTTCACCCGGTTCGCTAGCAGATCGGCTTCCAGGGCCTCGCGCTCCGCTGGATCAGTGCGGCCGGTGTAGGCCGCGACCTCATGGCCATGCTCGCCCAGCACCGTCGCGAGGTCCTCCGCCGCGGAAACCGTCAACGAATAGATGATCCCGCTGCCCGGCAGCTCACCGAGATGCTGCGCGAGCCAGGCCGCCCGGTCCGCGCCAGCACCCACGTCGACCACCGACAGGTGCAGCGATTCGCGATCGAGGCTGCCCCGCAGCACGAGCGCGCCATCCTCGTTGCTGCCTGCGCTGGAACTGCCTGCTACGCCGAGCTGTGCCGCGATATCGGCGACCACGCGGTCATTGGCGGTGGCGGTGGTGGCCAGGACCGGCACATCGCCCCGCAGGCCAGCCACCAGGGTGCGGATGCGGCGATAGTCCGGCCGGAAATCATGCCCCCAGTCCGACACGCAATGCGCCTCATCGACGACGACCATCCCCGCGTCCTCGGCCAGGTGGGGGAGCACCTGATCGCGGAAGTCAGGATTGTTCAGCCGCTCCGGGCTGACGAGCAGCACGTCGATCTCGCCGGCGGCGATGCTGCCATGAATAGCCGACCACTCCGTCATGTTGCCGGAGTTGATCGTCGCTGCCCGCACGCCCGCGCGCCCCGCCGCCTCGACCTGGTTGCGCATGAGCGCGAGAAGGGGGGAAACGATGACGGAAGGGCCTAGCCCCTGGGCGCGCAGAAGCTTTGCCGCCAGGAAGTACACCGCCGACTTTCCCCACCCGGTGCGCTGCACCACGAGCACCCGTCGCCGCTGCACGACCAGCGCCTCGATGGCTGTCCACTGGTCGTCGCGCAACCGGGCCGCGGGGCCAGCGAGGTCAGTCAGGAGCCGCTCGGCATGCTCGCGGAGATCGGGGGTCGCAGCGGTCGAGGTGGCGGCATTGCTGGGGGCGGGCATGGTCACCATGGTGCCGTCGCGGCGGCGGGGAAGCCAGCGGGCCGGGTCGGCGGGTAATGGTGGCGCGCTTCACAGAACAGTGGCAAGGTGGGATTCGCGGGAGGCTTGTTCCTTCCCGTCTGGCCCGTGGCGCGGGCGGGATAGGCCTCGCTAGCGGTGGCCCTGTGGCCACGGCTGGATCCGACACGCGAGCCACGGAGCTAGGAGTTATTTCATGGAGAAGGACCCGAACAAGGGTTATGTAGCGATTCTGGGGTGGACGCTGAATGCGATCGACGCCCTGGATCGATTCGATCGTCGTTACGTTGTAGTCGCCCCGGAGTGGGCCGAGGACTATGCGAAGCAGAACGACATCCCGTTCGTGCCGTGGAACTTCGAGCGCTTGAACGACCGGTCGATGGAGATCGCGCAGACCCTCAAGGACATGGGCGTGGACGTGGCGATCCCGCTCTTCGAGGAGACCGTCGAGTGGGCGGGCGCGATCAATGCCGTCCTGCAGCACAACCCGCGGCTGCACGGGCAGGCGATGCTCTTCCGCGACAAGGCGCTGATGAAGCGGCGCGCTCAGCTCGGTGGCATCCGGGTGGGCATCTTCGAAGAGGCGCATGACCGCGACGATGTGGTGCGCTTCCTCAAGCGTGTCAACCAGACCCTGCTCAAGCTCGATGGCGACCCGAACGACCCCATCCACCTCAAGGCCTTCGACAAGGCTGGATGCCTGGGGCATCGCGTGGTCCGGACCGTCGAGGACGTCGCGGGCATCAACGACGACGAGTTCCCCGCCCTGCTCGAGAGCCACCTCGATGGCTGGGAGTTCGCGGTGGAGGCGTGGGTCCAGGACCGCAAGATCCGCTTCCTCAACATCTCGGAGTACGTGAAGCTGGGCTACTCGGTCTTCGTTCCCGCTAGCCCCGAGCTCGAGAAGTGGCGGCCCCGCATCATCGAGGAGATCGAGAAGCTCATCGAGACCTTCGACATCGATTTCGGCTTCATCCACCCCGAGTACTTCGTCACCAGCGACGGCAAGATGTACTTCGGCGAGGTCGCCTACCGGCCACCGGGCTTCAAGGTCTTCGAGCTGCTCGAGCGCAGCTACGGCTTCAACGCCTACCAGGCGCTCGTGCTGATGTTCGACCCCAAGACCACCGAGGAAGAGATCGAAGCGTTCTTCCCGCAGCCTGTGGTGGACGCCAAGGGCCATGCCGGCTGCTTCGGCGTGTATCCGCGGCGTCGCGTCGTCAGCGACCTGGAAATCCCCGAGGAGACCGAGAACCACGAGTACTTTGATTACCACGAGCTCGTGGCACCGCGGGAGAACAAGGTGACCAAGCGGTCGGCGTTCGGCACGCACTGGGGCCTGGTGTACTTCTTCGGCGAGGACCCGGAAGAGATGCGCGAGCTGCTCACCAAGCAGGAGGAACTCGATTTCTATGTGTGACAGCCAAAGCCGGTGGGGGTGCCGCTGGTGAGCGCCGCCACCGCTACCGATCCTGCCCTTCCAGGCCTCTGCGGCAAGCTTGACGATGCGGCGGCGCGCCTGGAGCGGGCAGGACGGTTCGGCAAGGAATCATCGCAGTCCGCCGTGCTCGACGTCGCAAAGCGCATCCTCGTTCGGGCTGGAGGCATCGAGGCCTTGTACGAGCGGGCCACGCGGCTGGACGAGGCCGGACTGTTCGCCGGGACTGACTGGAACAACCCCAGCGCCCTGCTGCCCGGCCTGGTCAATTCGACCTTCCGGGATGGGTATGCGCGCACGGTGACGCTCGAATGCCTCAGCGAGCTGCGGCTGCTCGCCGTCGCCACCGGCAATGCGCATCATTCCGACCTGCCGCCTGATCAGGCACGGCACTTCCTCACCCAAGTGCTCGCGATGAATCTCGAGCGGCTTTTCGGCGACATGACCGAGGCGGCGCGCGTGCAGGCGCGCCCGCTCGACGGGGCTGTCACCGATCTGTTCCAGTTCCTCGTCGCGCACATCGGGTTCGATGACATCCTCACGAGCCTCATCGACGAGATCTGGCGCATCCTCGCGCAGAGGCCCGTGCAGGTCGGTCATGTGAAGTCGATGATCACTCAGATCGCCATCACCCTCGCCAGCAGCAGTAGCGGAGTGGGCGAGGCCAGGCTCGGAGCTGATCGGCTGATCAGTGCCCTGTTCGGCCCCACCCAGGCCTGCCGCGACGATCCCGGCCTCGACACCTACCGGGAACGCCTCGAATCCATCGACCAGGCCGGGCTGCAGCAGGAAGCCACCGGCATGGCGCGAGCCATGCTCGACACTGGCCTCGTCTCCGATTACCACGTGGCCCTCGTGCGGTGGCTGCTCGACAACGGCTACGGCACGCTCCTGTCCGCCGCCCTCGGCCTGAGCATCACCGGCCAGGACGTGCTGCAGTGCTACACCGATCTCGTGCACGCGCTGATCCGGGAAGCGATCCATCCGGGGACCGCGCAAGCCCTCTACGGGCTCGTCAACCTGCTCGAGCGCGGCATCCTCTACTCGCCACCCATCGCGCCCGGGCTATGGCGCCAGATCGCGCTGCAACCATGCGGGCGCGCTGCGGCTGCCATTACGGCCACCTTTGGTGACGCCCATCCACCACGGGTGTTCCTGCTCGCCGGGACCATCCTCGTGCTCGGCCAGCCGCTCGGCATCGGCCAGGGAAACAACCCCACGTGCCAGTCGGCCCGGGCCCTGTCCATGTGGTCCTACAGTGACCCCGCCTACCTGCTGAACGTGCTGTATCAAGCCACCCGGCTCGACTCCGTGCTCATGCACTTCGAGGGAACACCGATCCAGTCCGACGAGCTGCCTCGCGGCCTCGCCACGGCTGCGATCCTCGATACTGACCCCGTATCCACCGTGCTCGTGCCTCACCTCGATCGCATCTACAACGAGATGGGGCGCATGTGCAACGAGCGGGGCGAGGATCCGCATCGCTGGATCAACCCCGAGTTCCACGGCTGGTGGGTCGGCCGCGAGTTCCGCATCGCCGTGGACATCGAGAGCGGGAAGCTGAGCGATTTCGACGACTACATCCGCGCCTTCTACGCTTCCTGCCACCCGGTGTACAACGGCAACCAGCCGCTCATCCACCCCCAGCCGGCAGGCCTCGCCGTCACCGATTCCACCGCCAAGTTCGTGGGCTGGCACGCCATCACCATCATCCGTGTCGCCCTCGACCAGGACGGCGAGATGCGCGTCTACTTCTACAACCCCAACAACGACAGCGGCCAGAACTGGGGCAACGGCGTCGTGGTCTCCACCAGTGGCCACGGCGAGCGATACGGCGAGGCGTCGCTGCCGTTCCGCGAGATGATCTCCCGGCTCTACATCTTCCACGACGATCCCGCCGGAACCCTGGGCACGCTTCCCGTGCCCGAGGAGGAGATCGTCGCGGTGCGTGAGATGGCCATCGGCAGCTGGGCCGGCGACCGCGTCTGATAGCTAGAGGCACAAGGAGCAGGGGGCACGGCGAGCGTCGTGCCTCCTGCTCCTTTTCATGCCTGTACCAGGGCGCGGGTGCTGGCGCTCGGGCACAGGCGCTCGGGCACAGGCGCTCGGGCAGTGGAAACAATTTCCGCCTCAGAGGGGAAAAGTATCCACTGCCGGAGCAGGGCGGGTCCTGACCCCGCCGAGAACGTAGGCGACTAGCCGCGGGCATCCCGCAGAGATTGGGCGCGCCCGTTTCCGGGCGCGTGCATTGAAGATTCCAGCCACCCGTGGCCGACGTTGGCCACCCTTGCGCGGATCAGCCACGGACACAGCCGTGGTCGCTCGGTGCCAACCGTGGTCTCATAGCGCGAAGGGTGGCAGCTCGGTGCAACTGGATCGCCGGAGAAGCGCCACGCACTGGGGCCGCCCCGAGCTGCCTGCGCTACACGATCGGACTCGGCCGACCGGGCGAGCACGAGGCACGACGACTCCGGTAGTGGAAGCTTTTCCGCCTCAGAGGGGGAAAAGCTTCCACTACCGCGCCCAGCCAGCCACCGGCCACCGCCCGCGAGCCCCGAGCCGCCGCGCGCGAGCCGCCAGCCACCCCGCGCGCGGCGGCTCGGGAGGCCCGGCCGGATGGCGCCATTGACGCCCCAGGCAACTGTCGATACTATTCATTACTGAGTAATCAGTATTATCGAAATGGGGTGACAGCGTCATGGATGGTTTCGATCTGGTGATCCGGGGCGGATGCTTCTTCGACGGAACCGGTGCTCGACCGGCGATCCGCGACGTGGGAGTACGCGCGGGACGGGTGGCGGCGATCAGCGCTGAGCCCTTGGTGACGGAGGGAGCGGTGGTCGTCGACGCTGAGGGACTGTGGGTGATGCCGGGCCTGATCGACGTCCACACCCACTACGACGCCGAGGTGCTGGTTGCCCCCGGGCTCTCCGAATCGGTGCGGCACGGCGTCACGACCGTGGTCTTCGGGAACTGCTCCCTCTCCACTGTGTATGCCTCCCCCGACGACTGCGCGGACCTGTTCTCGCGCGTCGAGGCCCTGCCGTGGGACGCTGTCCACTCAGCGGTCAAGGAGAACCAGACCTGGACCAATCCACATCGCTACGTGGAGGCACTGGAGTCTCGGCCGCTAGGCCCCAACGTCGCGGCGTTCATCGGCCACTCCGACATCCGCGCGGCGGTCATGGGCCTGGACCGGGCCACCGATCCAGGCGAGCGCCCGACTCCCGCGGAACTGGACCGGATGCGCGCGATGCTGGCCGATGCGCTCGACGCCGGGTTCGTGGGACTGTCGACCATCAGAAGTTCGTTCTCGAAGCTGGAGGGCGTGCGCTACCCCGCGCGCCAACTACCCTCCACCTACGCGACCTGGCGAGAGTACCGCGCGCTCAACCGCGTTCTCCGAGACCGCGGGGGTGTGCACCAGTGCACGCCCAACGCTGCCCGCAAGGCCGAGGTCGGCAAGTTCTTCGCCCAGAGCGCTGGTCGAGGTAGGGCGCCGTTGAAGACCACGATGCTCACCGCAGCTGATCTCAAGGCAGACCCGAAGCTGATCTGGTTGGTGACCAAGGCGACGGCATTGCTGAACCGGGTTCTCGCCTCGGACTTGCGCTGGCAGCACCTGCCGGTGCCGTTCGAGGTGTACGCCGATGGGATCGACCTGGTCGTCTTCGAGGAGTTCGGCTCCGGCGCCGCGGCTCTCAATGTGCGCGACGTGGTCGAGCGCGGCAAGCTCGTGGACTCCGAGGCCTACCGCCGCCAGTTCCGCAAGGACATCGAGCGCAGGTTCGGTCCGAAGCTCTGGCACCGCGACCTGTTCGACGCCGACATCGTCAGCTGCCCGGATGCCGAGGTGATCGGCAAGTCGTTCGGCCGCGTCGCCCAGGATCGGGGCATTCATCCCGCTGACGCCTTCATTGACCTAGTGGTCGCCCATGGCGCTGCCTTGCGCTGGCGCACGACGATCGCCAACCACCGTCCCGACGTGCTCGACAAGATCGCGAGCAACCCCCAGATCCAGATGGGTTTCGCGGACTCCGGCGCCCACCTGCGCAATATGGCGTTCTACAACGCCGGCCTTCGGCTGCTGAAGCGGGTCAAGGAGTCTGCCGAGAAAGGCCACGAGTTCCTCAGCCTCGAACGCGCCGTGCACCGGCTCACCGGCGAGCTCGGCGACTGGTACGGCCTGGACGCCGGCACTCTCCGCCTGGGGGACCGAGCCGACATCGCCGTCATCGACCCCGCAGGGCTCTCGCAAGCCTCGGCCGACTACGCCGAAGCCGTCCTCGACGGGCTCGGGGGCGTCGCTCGAATGGTCAACCGCAACGATGGCGCCGTGGCCGCGACCATCGTGGGCGGTCAACTCGCCTACCAGTACGGAACCTTTGCCGATGGGTTCGGCACGACGCGACGCTCCGGCTCCTTCCTGCGGGCAGGACTGGCACAGGCGGCCGCAGGAGGACCATCATGAAGCCAGCCCCAGCCCCCATCAACCGCCGGACGCCCCGCTCCGAGGTGCGCGACCGGCTCCTGCGAGCGGCCTCCACGGTGTTCGCCGAGCGCGGCTTCGCCGGAGCCAGCATGCAACACGTCGCGGCCACCGCCGGGTTCACCACCGGCGCGCTCTACTCCAACTTCGCGAGCAAGGACGACCTGTTCTTCGAGCTCTTCGACCAGCAGGTGACCGGCCGCATCGCCGCAGTACGCGAAATCCTCGGCCAGGCCGACCTCACCGTCGTCAACGAGGCGACCGCGCTCGAAGCCGGTCAGCGCCTTACCGCCGCGATGCAGCAGAGCCGCGAATGGCAGCTGCTGTTCACCGAGTTCTGGCTTCGTGCCGCCCGCGACGCCGAGCTACGCGAGCGATGGGTCAAGAAGCGCCGCGACTACCACCAGCAACTGACCGAGCTGGCCGAGGAAGCGCTCAGCAGCTGGGGCTCGAACTCAGCCGTCTCCGCGCGCACTCTCATGCTCACCATGCTGGCCCTGAACAACGGCCTCGCCATCGAAGAGCTCGCCGATCCGGGCAGCGTTCCAGGCGACACGATCGGGACCGTCCTGGGCCGCCTGCTGGGTCTCCAGCCCAAGACCTCAGGGTGACTAGCCCGCAAGGCTGGGTCGCCACCGCCGACCAGGGCCACCCCGCATCACGAACACGGCCGCACGAGGAGAAGTGCATGACCACCACCAAGAGCTCATCGTCGCCCGGGCGGTGGCGTCCCGGCAGGCTGACGGGTCGCACACGCGCCGAGCCGGCAACAGGCGGCGCAGGAAAGATCCTGTCCGTCGATGGCATCGACCTGCACGTCCGAGCGGACGGCCCGGTCGACGGACCCGCGCTCCTGATGCTGCACGGATTCGGTGCCTCCGCGGCGTGGTTCGACCACGTTGTTGCCCGCCTGCCGGAATGCCGGATCATCCGGGTCGACCTCCTCGGGCACGGTGGTTCTGCACGACCTACGTCCGGCTACGACCCCGACAGCCAAGGCCGCCTCTATGCGCGCCTGCTCTCCGAGCTGGACCTGAACGACGTCACGATTGTCGGCCACTCGATGGGCAGCCTCTTTGGCGTGGCCACCGCCGAGCACAGCACCCGCGTCACCCGGCTCGTGCTGATGGGCGAAGGGCCCGACACGAGCACTGGAACGCTGCCATCAGGCGAATGGGTCATCCACCTCCCATGGATCGGGCCGATGGTGCAGGAACATGGCCCCGCGTTCGTCACCAACCGCGTGGTGCGGCGAGCATTCGCGCCGGGCTTCGACATGGCCACAGCATTCGCCAACCCCGGCCAAGGCTTCCACGACGCACGCAGCCTCAACCACCCCGCCTTCACCCAATCCATGAGGCAGCGGCAGGCGTGGACCAGACGACTGGGCCTGGACGGAAGGCTGGTCCACCTCGCATTGCCAACGCTCGTCATCTTCGGCCGGGAGGACCGCTTCTACAACGTCGAAGCCTCGCTGGCGCGCTACCGGGAAGTGCGAACGATCACGACCACCGTTCTCGAGCACGTGGGGCACTCACCGATGATCGAGGCGCCCGACCGCGTCGCCGATCTGATCCGCGAGTTCGTCTCTACCGGCGCTACATGATCGGAGTCGGACGCCCGGGCGAGCACGAGGCAAGACGACTCCGGCAGTGGAAACTTAACCGCCTCCCAGAGGGAAAAGTTTCCACTGCCGAAGAGCAGCCGGCGGCCTCGCCTCCCATGCCGACCGCCGGAGTGAGTGCACCGGCCTCCTGCTATCCGACTGCGTCGGCGAGGCGGCTGGGGGTGCCGTAGCGGTGCGCGGTGATGGAGATGGCTTGCTCGCGGAGGAACGGCAGCAGCTCGATGCGCCCGGCGGAGACCACGGGATTGTGGTAGATCGCGACGTCGGGCTTGCCCCCGGTGGCGTCGTAGGTGGGGGAGGAGCTGCTGGCGATGAGCCGGATGCGCACGGCGGCGTCGGGACCGGTGCGCTCGGCGAGGCTGGCCGCGTGGCGGGCCCAGGCGTGCTCGTCCTCGGTGTGGACGGGGATGCCAAGGGAACCGAGGATGTCGAGCATCTCGAGGGGCAGCGGCGCGGCGGTGCTGATCACGATGGGGGCGCTGGCGCGCAGGGCCGCGGCGGTGACGCGGGCGAGCTCGGCGATGCCGTGGCCGGAGGTCGGTTCCTCGTAGCGGATGGTGACCTCGGTGGGCCGGTAGCGCAGCAGGTTGCGCTCGGCGATCAGGCCGGTGCGGTCGAGGGCGTGGCCGAACTCGGTGTCCCAGGCGCGCGCATCACTGCCTGCCGCGTCATTGAGCCACTGGTGGTCGGTCTCGTTGAGGGTGCCGCGGAGAGCGTCGAGGAGCTGCGCCACGGGTCGCGCGAGGACTGCCTCGTGGTGCTGATCGGCAGGTGCGTCGGTGAAGTTGCTCAGCCCGATGAGGTAGTTGGGGCCGCCAGCCTTGGTGCCGGGGCCGATGGCGGATCTCTTCCAGCCGCCGAAGGGCTGGCGCTGCACGATGGCTCCGGTGATGCCGCGGTTGACGTAGAGGTTCCCGGCGTGGATGTGATTGGTCCAGTGGGTGATCTCGTCCGGGTCGAGTGAGTGGAGCCCGGACGTCAGGCCGTAGTCCACAGCGTTGGCGATGCGAATAGCGTCGTTGAGCGTCTCGGCGGTGATGATGCCGAGGATGGGGCCGAAGTACTCGGTGAGGTGGTACTCGGAGCCGGGCCTGACGCCTTCGCGTACCCCGGGGCTCCATAGCTGGCCGGTGTCGTCGAGGGGGGTGGGCTCGAGCAGCCAGGTCTCGCCGGGGCCGAGGGTGGTGAGCCCCTCGCGGAGCTTGCCGGTGGCGGGCTCGATGATGGGACCCATCTGGGTGCGCAGGTCGGAGGGATAGCCGACAGTGAGGGAGCGGACGGCGTCGAGGAGCTGGTTGCGGAAGCGCGGGGAGCTGGCCACGCTGCCAACGAGGATGAGCAGCGATGCCGCGGAGCATTTCTGCCCGGCGTGCCCGAACGCGGACTGGGCGACGTCGCGGGCAGCGAGATCGTAGTCAGCCGACGGGGTGACGATCATGGCGTTCTTGCCGGATGTCTCGGCGAGCAGCGGCAGGTTGTTGCGGAACGACCGGAACAGCGCGGCGGTGTCGTAGGCGCCGGTGAGGATGAGCCGGTCCACGGCGGGGTGGGCGATCAGCTCGGCGCCGAGCTGCTGCTCGTCGAGCTGGACGTAGTGCAGCACGTCGCGGGGGACTCCGGCCTCCCAGAGCGCTTCGACCATGACCGCGGCGCAGCGGGCAGCCTGCGGGGCCGGCTTGATGATGACGCTCGACCCGGCGGCGAGCGCGCTGATGGTGGAGCCGGTGGGGATGGCGACGGGGAAGTTCCAGGGCGGGGTGACGACGGTGAGGTTGCACGGCTGGTGGGTGGCGCCGTCAATGTTCTCGAGCTCGCGTCCACGCTCCGCGTAGTAGTGGGCGAAGTCGATGGCCTCGGATACCTCGGGATCGCCCTGGTCGAGGGTCTTGCCGCATTCGGATCCCATGACCTCGAGCAGATCGGCCCGATGCGCGGCAAGAGCGTCACCGGCGCGGTGGAGGATGTCGGCGCGCCCGGCCGCACCGAGGCGCTGCCAGTCGGGGGCGGCGTGCACGGCAGTGGTGACTAGCCTGTCGAGGCTCGCGGCGTCGGTGATCCAGTTGTTCTCGGCGGTGCGGGTGCCGAGGCTGGAGGTGCGCATGCGCTCGGCGATGGCACGGCCCCAGGCGCGGTTGCCGGGCAGGTCGGGGTCGGTATCGGGGGTGTTGGTGAAGTGGTCGCGGGGGCCGTGCGCGGGTGGCTGGCGCCGGTCCTGGTCGCGGTTGGGCGCGGGCACGCCATGGTGGCGGGCGTCGTCGAGCGCATGGAGGGAGGCGAGGAAGCGGTTCTTCTCCCGCTCGAAGAGCTCCTCGTTGTGATCGAGCTCGAAGACGGCGGACATGAAGTTCTCCCGCGATGCGCCTTCCTCGAGGCGGCGGATCAGGTAGGAGATAGCGACGTCGAACTCCTTGGGGTGCACGACGGGGGTGTAGAGGAGCAGGGATCCGACATCGTTGCGCACGGCGGCGGCCTGGCCGGTGGCCATGCCGAGCAGCATCTCGAAATCGACGGCCTCGGTGACTCCGCGTGCCTTGGCCAGCAGCCAGGCCAGCGCGATGTCGAAGAGGTTGTGCCCGGCGATGCCGATGCGGATTCTCCGGGCGTGCTCGGGGCGCAGGGCGTAGTCGAGGACGGCCTTGTAGGAGGTGTCGGTGTCCTGCTTGGTGGGCCAGGTGGCGAGCGGCCAGCCGTGGAGGTCGGCGTCCATGGTCTCCATGGGCAGGTTGGCGCCCTTGACCACGCGCACCTTGATACGGGCGCCACCGCGGTCCACGCGGGCAGCGGACCATTCCTGCAGGCGCATCATCGCGTCGAGCGCGTCGGGAAGGTAGGCCTGCAGCACGATTCCTGCTTCGAGGTCGGCGAGGCCCGGCCGGTCGAGCAGGGTGGTGAACACCGCCATGGTGAGGTCGAGGTCCTTGTATTCCTCCATGTCGAGGTTGAGGAACTTTCCGTCCGCGCGGGCCTGGAGGTAGAGCGGCTCGAGGGTGTCGACGACGTGGGCGACGGTCTCGTCGAACGCCCAGTGGTTGTGGGGGGCGACGGTGGAGGAGACCTTGATGGAGAGGTAGTCGATGTCGTCGCGCGCGAGGAGCCGATGGAGCCCCTCGAGGCGGCGGGCGGCCTCCTTCTCGCCGAGGATTGCCTCGCCGAGCAGGTTGACGTTGAGGCGGGTGTTGTCCTGCTTGATGCGGGAGAGGGTGCTGCCGAGGCGGGCGTCACGAGCGTCGACGATGAGGTGGCCGACCATGTGGCGCAGGACGCGGCGGGCGATGGGGATCACGAGCTGGGGGGCGATCATCGAGAGGACCGCGCCGAGGCGGACGGCGAGGCGCATGGGCCACGGCAGGAACCGTGGCACGCGCGGCGCGACCGCCCGCAGGTTGCGGGCGGCGACGCGCACGTCCTCGGGGCGGATGACGCCGTCGACGAAACCGACGGTGAACTCGAGGCCGTTGGGATCATCGAGCACCCCAGCGAGCTTGCGTGCCGCGGGATCGACCGGGTAGCGGGACCCCTCGACAAGCCAGTGGCGCACCAGCGCGACAGCATCGTCGGCGAGGTCAGCGGGCTCGACGGTGGGGGTGATGTGGTCCGTGGGGGTGCTCATGGTGGCGGGCTCCTCATGGCCTTGCCTGCCCGGGGGCTGCGGCGATCCGGCGGGTGTGTTCCCTGAGTATGGTCCTGTTCAAGGTGAGGAAAAAGCGATGGTTTCCGAACGATATAATTCAGGAAAACCGAATGATTGGAGGGCGTCATGCTCGACGTGCATCGCCTCGGGCTGCTGCGCGAGCTCAGCATCCGCGGCACCATCGCCGCCGTCGCCGAGGCGCTGAGCTACAGCCCCTCCTCGGTGTCGCAGCAACTGTCCATCCTCGAGCGGGAGGCCGGGGTGCCGCTCCTGCGCAAGACCGGTCGATTGCTACAGCTCACCCCCGAGGCCCACCTGCTCGTGGACCACGCCGGGCGCATCCTCGAAGCCATCGAGCATGCCGAGTCCGAGCTCGCCACCGCGAGCACCAGTGTCACCGGAACGATCCGTCTCGCGGTGTTCCAGACCGCCCTGCTCGCGCTCATGCCCGACGCGCTGCGCCTGCTCGCCGAGCGCCATCGCGCATTGCGCGTCGAGATGATCCAGCACGAGCCGGAGGAGGCCCTGCATGATACCTGGGCCCGCGAGTTCGACCTGGTGATCGCCGAGCAATACCCGGGCCACGCGGCCGCTCACCATCCAGGGCTCGATCGAGAGGCCCTGCTCAGCGATGCCATCGAGCTGGCCGTGCCCACCGTCAGCGCCATCCCCGGCGCCACGGAGGCGACAACGATCGCCGAGGCCCGCGAGCTTCCCTGGGTCATGGAGCCGCACGGCGCGGCCTCGCGGCACTGGGCGGAGCAGGCATGCAGGCAGGCCGGGTTCGAGCCGGATGTGCGCTACGAGACCGCCGACCTGCAGGCCCACGTGCGGCTCGTCGAGTCCGGAAACGCGGTGGCGTTGCTGCCCGAGCTGGTGTGGGTCCATCGCGCGGCCGACGTGCGGCTCGTCCCGCTCGCGGGGGCTCCACGGCGCACCATCTTCACCGCGACGCGCGTCTCGGCGGGGCAGCATCCGGCAGTCGCTGCGGTGCGGGAAGCACTGGGCGAAACGGCCCGGGGTATCGATGCGGCGTGGTAGCTTGACGCTCTCGCGCCTTCCGGCATCACATCCCGGCCTGCCGCGGCGCGACAGGCGCCCACACTTCGCCGATCCCAGGATCCGAGGCCCTCATGTCCATGCAGGCATACCAGCTCACCGCCATCGGCTTGTACTTCGCCGCGATGATCGCGATCGGCATCTACGCCTACCGCCAGACCAGCGATCTCGATGACTACATGCTTGCCGGGCGCAAGCTCAGACCAGGCGTCGCCGCCCTGTCCGCGGGCGCGTCCGACATGTCGGGCTGGTTGTTGCTCGGTGTCCCCGGCGCGATCTATGCGTCCGGTCTCGGCGAATCCTGGATCGTCATCGGGCTGGTCATCGGCGCCTACCTGAACTGGCGGTTCGTTGCCCCGCGATTGCGGGCCTATACGGCGATCTCGAATAACTCGATCACCGTGCCGAGCTACCTGGAGAATCGCTTCAAGGACACGAGCCGCGTCCTGCGCATCACCGCGGGACTCATCATTCTCGGATTCTTCACCTTCTATGTCTCCTCGGGAATGGTGGCAGGTGGAGTGTTCTTCGAATCCACCTTCGATACCTCGTATTTGTTCGGAATGCTGCTCGTCGCAGGCATAACGCTCAGCTACACATTGTTCGGCGGGTTCCTCGGCGCCTCGCTGACCGATGTGGCGCAAGGCCTGCTCATGCTCGCCGCGCTCATCGCCGTACCGGTGGCCGCTTTCCTCGCTCTCGGTTCGCTCGATGCGGTGACCTCAGGGATCGATGCCGCCGACGCCTTGCACAACGCCGCGAGCCCCGACGATGAGCTGCAACGGACGTCCCTGTTCTTCGGTGGCAGCGTCGTGGCGGTCATCTCCGCCGCCGCATGGGGGCTCGGCTACTTCGGCCAGCCGCACATCATCGTGCGCTTCATGGCGCTGCGGTCCCCGGCCGATGCTCGCGCGGGCCGCCGCATCGGTGTCAGCTGGATGGTGGTCTCCTCGCTCGGTGCCATCAGCACGGGCCTGGTCGGTATCGCCTACTTCTTCGAGAACCCCGAGACGCTGGCCAACCCAGAGACGGTCTTCCTGCGGCTCTCGCAGATCCTGTTCCACCCCTTCATCGCTGGCCTCGTCCTCGCGGCGGTGCTGGCCGCCATCATGTCGACGCTCTCGTCCCAGCTGATCGTGTGCTCCTCGGCGCTCGTCGAGGACATCTACAAGGTCTTCGGCAAGGAGGCCACCCCGCAGAAGTACGTGATGTACGGGCGGGCGGCGGTCCTCGCGGTGGCGATCGTGGCTATCTTGATCGCGGTGAACCCGAGCGGGACGATCCTTGAGCTCGTCGGCTTCGCCTGGGCGGGCTTCGGGGCGGCCTTCGGCCCGATCATCCTGCTCTCGCTGCACTGGCGGGGCCTGACAGCGCATGGCGCGCTCGCCGGCATGATCACCGGCGCGGTGACCGTCGGCATCTGGGGATCAGTGGATGCGCTGTCCTCGGCGATGTACGAGATCGTGCCCGGCTTCCTCGCGTGCGCGCTCGTGGCCGTAGCGGTGTCGGTGCTCGCTCCGCGGCCGCAGGAGAGCATCGGCGTCGAGTTCGCCGAGATGGAGGAAGCGTGCCGGTAGGAAACGGCAGCCACGATTAGCAAGCAATTGTCAGGTTTTCAGAATGTCGGCAATGTCCTTTTGACGCGGTGTCAATATGCCGGAGCCTGCCCGATATGCTTTGACTGACGCGCTTCGTATGATTGTCTGTGTGGGTTCGGCACCGGCACTTCTGGTGCACAACGACCATGAAAGGCAAACGCATGAAGAAGACGGCGATTCGCGCGACTGGACTGGCGGCAGCCCTTGCGGCAGCGGTGACGCTCTCGGCTTGCGGTGATGACGGCGACTCCGTGACCGATCAGCTCAGCGACGGCGCGGGGCAGCTTACCGAGTCCGCCGGCGACGCCGCCGACAGTGCTGGCGATGCCCTCTCCGATGCTGGCGATTCCGCGGGCGACGCCATTGGCAATGCCACCGACTCCGCGGGCGATGCGATGGACTCCGGCATGGACAAGGCCGGCGAGGCCACCGATAGCGCGATGGGCATGGTGGACGGCGGCACCACGACAGCCACCACTGCTGACGGGACCGAAGTGACCCTCGAGGGTGGCATCGCCGAGAAGTTCAGCGAGCTCGATGGCGAGCTTGGCGATCTCGTGTCCGAGCCGACCGAAGTGGGCGATGGCATGGCAGCCGAGCTCGAGGACGGCACCATCTACTGGAGCGAGAGCGCTGGCACCCACGTCGTGCAGGGCGAGATCCTGCGCGTCTACACCGAGAACGATGGGCCCACCGGTGAGCTGGGCTTCCCGACCAGCGATGAGCAGACCATCGATGGCGGCTGGGAGAGCGAGTTCGAGAACGGCACCATCACCTGGACCGACCAGGGCGATGGATCCTTCGCCGAGGAGATCACGATGAACTGATCCTCTGGATCTGTGCAGGGGCCCCGCTGATCCGGGTGGGGCCCCTTTCCCGCGCCCGCTCCCGGCTTGCGAGTGTGCGATAAGCGACAGCTGCCGTGAGATTTGCTGACGTTTTTCGCACAGTCGCCACGACGGCGCCCAAAAGTGAACGCGCGGACGGCACCTACGGCCCGGCCGCGCGCGGCGAACCGTGATGCAAACCTGGCTCCGGGTGTAGGTTCGACAACTGTGACCGAGGCTGGACGACGCGTGTACGCCAACAGGACCCTCAACCTCCGATCCGTCGGCGCGATCGGCTACGACATGGACTACACGCTGCTCAACTACCGCACCGAGGTGTGGGAGGGCGCAGCGTTCGAGCATGCGCGCCGCTCGCTCGCCGAGCGCGGGTTCCCTGTCGCCGACCTGGTGTTCGAGGCCGACAAGTACCTGCAGGGCCTCGCCCTCGACCTCGACCTCGGCAACCTGGTCAAGGCCACCCGCTTTGGCTACGTCATCCAGGCGCAGCATGGCACCCGCAAGCTCAACTTCGACGAGCTGCGCCGCGCCTACGACGGCGTGTTCGTCGACCTCGCCGAGCCGCGCTTCCGGTTCCTCAACACCTTGTTCTCCATCTCCGAGGCAGCGCTCTACGCGCAGCTCGTGGACCTGCTCGACGCAGGCGAGATAAAGCAGCCACTCGGCTACGACGAATTGTTCAAGGTCGTCTCGTCCGCGCTCGATCTGTCGCACACCATGGGCACGCTCAAGGCGGAGATCATCGCCGACCCAGACCGCTTCTGCGACCTCGACGCCGACACCGCCGAGACCCTCATGGACCAGCGCCTCGCGGGCAAGAAGCTCCTGCTGATCACCAACAGCGAATGGTTCTACACCCGCGCGATGATGAGCTACGCGTTCGACCGCCACGTGCCGAGCGGCAACTGGCGCGACCTGTTCGACATCGTGGTCGTGGCCGCCGCCAAGCCACGCTTCTTCGCCGAGGAGCCGCCGGTGTTCCGGGTGGTTGATGAGCAGCGCAGCCTGCTCGAGCCGCACCAGGGCCTGCTCGAGCAGGGCGGGGTCTATCACGGTGGGTGCGCCCGCCTCGTGGAGCGCAGCCTCGATCTCGATGGAGCGCACATCCTCTACGTCGGCGACCATCTCTTTGGCGACGTGCACGTCTCGAAATCGGTGCTGCGCTGGCGGACCGCGCTGATCATGCGGGAGCTCGAGGCCGAGATCGCCGACGCTGCCGCGTTCGTCGATGATGAGCGGAAGCTGCGCGCGCTGATGGCCCGGAAGGTCGATCTCGAGGACCAGCTCTCCCACGCCCGCCTCGATCGCGTCCGCGCGCAGGCCAACGGCGAACCCACGCAGTCGGCGGATTCGGCGATGAGCAACCTGTACGGCGACTTGCGCGCGCTCGACCAGGAGATCGCCCCGCTCGCGCAGGCCGCGGGCGCCATCGGCAACACGGCATGGGGTCCATTGATGCGAGCGGGCAATGACAAGAGCCTCTTCGCCCGGCAGGTGGAGAAATTTGCCGACGTCTACACCTCGCGCGTGGTGAACTTCGGCCGCCACACGCCGTACGCCTTCCTGCGGGCCGCGCGCACTAGCCTGCCGCACGACTTCGTGGGCACCGATCCAGCCTCGGCCGTCCCCGAGTAGTGGACCTCGGGCAACTGCGCAGGCAACGCTCGCGCACCACCACGCACACCGCGGTCTTCTGGCTGGTGGCTCTTGCTTTTGGTTATCGGCTCGCGTGGTCCGTCACCTGGGTGGAGTGGCTGGCATTCGTCGCATTCCTCGCGGGGCTCACCTGGAAGTGGTGGCATCGGCGTCGGCGCACCCGGTTGTCGCTGGTGTCCGGCATCGCCTGCGTGCTCCTGGCCTCTCCAGCCCTGTGGCTCAGCGTGGCGGTGGTGCGCGACCCGATCACTCTTCCCGTCGATAGCGGGGAGGCGCGCATCCTGGAGTGTGGCTCGGTCATATCGCCGGTGGAGTCCAGCGAGCTGACCGTCACCGTGGTGCGGGGCCCGCCGAACGAGTTCTACCGCCCCGTTCCGCATAGCTGGCTGGAGAGCAGATGCTCCGAGAAGCTCCGCTCCAAGGCGATGCTCGCAGCCGGCCTCGCTTCAGTGAGCGTGCTCATCGCCGTTCGCGCGGTCGGGCACTTCCGGCGCCCACCGCAGCCTGAGCATTGAGCGACAGTCCACAACGCGAGCGCGCGGTGCCCCGACCGTCCCGAAGGACTGGCCAGGGCACCGCGCTAGATCGCTACTGCGAGATCAGCACTCCTGGAAGTACTTCTGCAAGCGGTCGGGAACTCCGTTACCGCGCGCCTCGGCCCAGCACTGCTGGTGCGGGAACGCGATGTAGGTGGTCCATGCGCCATCCACGAGATGCACGAGGCGCTGGTTGTCGCCGGGGGACTCGGGCCAGCGGATCGCGGCCCAGCCCTCGGCGCAATCAACCGACACCGGGGTGGTGCCGTACTCGTAGGGCAGGTCGAGGTCGGCCTCGATCGAGGTCGCCTCGCACGTGGGCCCGGTGCCCGCGCGATCAAGAACGACATCCAGCGCGAAATTGCTGGTGCCTGTATCGATAACGGGTCGGCCGGTCAGGGTCCACTCGGAGGTGCCGGAAGTGCCCACGACTGTGTAGCACTCGGCGCGCGGGACCTCGAGGATGATCCGTCCTTCGCGGTCACTGTTGACCGTGGTCATGCGGTTGCTGGTGCCGCACTGCTCCAGCTCGAGAGCCGCGCGGGAGATCGGATTCCCCGCGCTGTCGCGCACAAAGACCTGGCCAAGGCGCAGGTTGCCCTCGCCGATGGGCTCATCGGTGAAGCGGAACCACAGCGACTGGTGGGGGATCTCCTCGGTGAGGATGACGGTGTGCATTCCCTCGGGCACGGGGTTGGTGTTCTCGGGGACATCCATGTTGGCGCGGTAGCAGCCGAGCGGCATGTCGGCGAACAGGGCCTCGCCCGCGGCGTTGGTGATGCCGTCGTAGGTCGTCGTGAAGTCCACGCCGAGGGGGATGTCGCGGTTCGCGACGTCGCATTCCGCGGCGAGCATGAGGGAAACGGGCACGCTAGGGATCGCGGCGCCGGTGAACGTCTTTGTCTCGACGAGGACGGACCCGGGACCGGTGGATGCCGGGCTCGCGGGATCGGTGGTTGCGGATCCCGCCGTTCCAGCACCGCTTGATCCGGGGCTGGCCGGGCCCGCGCTGGGCTCCGCCGTTCCGGTGTCATTGCTCGTCGGCTCGTCCGAACCGTTGTCGATCACGTTCTCGGTCGGGCTGGAGCTCGACGAGCCCGAGACCGGTGTGATGTCGGTGCCGGATCCACATGCGGGACCAGCAAGCAGCGCGACCCCTAGCAGGGCCGTCAATGCCGACTTTCGGGCAGAAATCATTCTTCAGTTCCCCCTCCGTGCGCCGCGCTGGGCGGCAACGAACCAAGCGTGCTGTTACGAGGTGTACATCCCGGTGAGGTGACCCGGTGTTACCGCAATCCTGTGACTGTTATCACCGTGTGATCTTGGTGTGGGCCGTTTGGGGGTCATCGCCGGTGGCAAGCGGCAGCCTGGGCTAGCCTCGGGAAACGGCGCCGAGCAGAAGGCAGGTTGCGATGGGTTCAGGCACGCAAGGGTCCGGAATCGACCTCGATCGCGCACGCGGCGCACTGATCGGGTGTGCCTTCGGTGATGCCCTCGGCGCGGGCTATGAGTTCACCCATCCCGGCCCGCACCAGGACATCGGCATGATCGGCGGCGGAATCGGCCCGTTCGCCCCCGGTGAGTGGACCGACGACACGAGCATGGCCATCGCTGTAGCCCGCGCCGCGCACTCCGGCCTGGACCTGCGCACGCCAGCAGGACTCGATGCCGTCGCGGCCGGGTTCGTCGACTGGCTGCGCTCGATCCCGAAGGACATCGGTAACCAGACCGCGCAAGTGCTGGGAAGCGCAGGGCCGGACGCCGCATCGATGGCACGCGTGGCCCGGGAGATCAGCGGCCTCAAGGGTGGCAACGGATCACTCATGCGCACCGCCGCGGTGGGCATTTCCTATCTCCACGATGCCGACGGCTGTGCCGAGGCCGCCGCATTGGTCAGCGACCTCACCCACGACGACGAGCGCGCACGAGAAGCCTGCCAGATCTGGTCGGCAGCCATCCGTCACGCCGTACTGACCGGAACCCTCGAGGGCGTGCGCCTGCACCTCGACGCTGCGCCGGAATCGACCCGCTCCTTCTGGTCGCCACTGCTTGACCAAGCCGAGGCGGGCACTCCCGCGGACTTTCCCAAGAATGGCTGGGTGGTGCACGCGCTGCAGACCGCGTGGTGGGCGATCACCACCACCGACGCGAGCACGCCCGCCCACGCGCTGGCAGCCATGGAGCAAGCGGTGCGGGCAGGGCACGATACTGACACGACCGCAGCGATCACGGGCATGCTTGTCGGGGCCCGCTGGGGCGCGAGCAGCCTGCCCGGGGAACTCGTCGCGATGCTGCACGGGTGGCCCGGCCTCACTGCTGCGGATCTCGCGGATCTCGCCGAGGGGATCGTGGGGCACAGTCGCTAAGTGGTTGAGCGGCTGCTCACCACTCCGTCGTGGAGGTCCCGAGCGTTGTTCTCTCCGCGGAGAAGCGTCGCTCCACCATGCGGCCGCGACAATCGCGCATCGTCAGCACAGTGCTGCTGCGCGTGCCATAGCCGGGAAGGTCGACGAAGATGCTCGACAAACCGCGCTCCATCTCCTCGGAGAAGCCGGTATCCGGAAGCTCCGCAGAAGCTAGATCGGCATTGCGCAGCAGCCTCAGGTACCGGGCAGCGCCGCCCTCGCCCAACGGATCAGGGTCAGCGCCCACTGCCTCCGCGAACGCGGCCCGCCCCGCTTCCACCTTGGGCCAGGGCGTATCAAGGTTCGCGTTGGACAATCCATGGAAACCCGGCTCCACAGCGCGCGGGGCACCATCCCCGCGATTGGAGACATACCAGAGCTGCTCGCCGTCCGAGGCCAGCAGCGAGAAGCCCGCGTACTGGTCGCCGGCCGCGGCCACCCCGGTCGCATAGTCCTCGGCGGAGTCCGTACCAAGCAGGAACCGCACTGGTAGCTCGCCCCGCGAGATGCTCCCCGCCGCCTCGTCGGGACCTCGATAGTTCGTGACCGCCGCGAACCGTCCCGTCCGCGTCACGCCCAGCCAGGTGCCGCCCGATCGCGCATCCCGGCCCGCGAGCAGTTCCGGCTCGGAAGCCCACCAGTGCACGGATTCAGTGGGGCGCTCGTGGAACTCGTCCCGGTTGGCGGCCACGATCAACGGGCACCCCGGATGAACCTGCCACGCCACAAAGATCACGCACATGAGACCGACCCTAGCGCGGGATCACACCGGCAGGAGCTCAGCGGCCCCGAACGACACCCGGAAGCGCGCGCACCACACCGAGATGCTCGTTAGCTCCGCGAGGTCCGCGGCCGGGGGTATCTCGTAGTTCTGGCTGCCGATATTGCCCTTGAGCGCGCCCAGATCGATGTACTGGCCATCGTCGAACACGCCCCAGCCGTCGAACCCCTCGATGACGGGCGCATCGGTGAGCCACACCTTCAGGTCTGGCCCGTTGGAGGTGCGGAGATCCTCGATGCGCAGCACCCGAGACCCATCCGCCGACTCGTAGACCACGACGCTGCCCGAGGTGGCGTGCTCGTGGGAGATGAACGAGCCGCGGGCGATCATTCGCGGACCGGCATCAGCAGGTGCTGGCGGGTCGGGCGCTGTCGATCGTGCAATAGCTGGGGAATCCGGTGCCGCGGGGGCGGTAGCCGTGGGTGTGCTGAACGGTGCCGCCTCGTCCACGGTTTCGTCGACGAAGAGCTTCCAAGGCTGGAACAGATAGAGCAGCACCAGGAGCACCACTAGCAGGATGGCCGCGATCGCGAGCACGATCGAGCGACGAGTCGATCGGCGATGCTTCGCCAAGGTGCACCTCACGGTATTCCAGCGGCCGGGGCGTCCAGTATGACGGATTCGCATGCGCCCTGCTCACCGGTAGGGTCTGTGACCATGGCACACAATCACAGCGACGCGTCACCGCTGGACGCACCCGTCCCCGCGGTGCCCATGGAGCATCTGATCGGCGTGCTCCGCGCGGAGGGCGACCGGATCGCGGCCACCAGCTCCGGAGCCCTGTCGCTTCCCGTGCCCACTGTTTCCGGGTGGACGGTCGAGAACGTGGTGCGGCACACCGCCAAGGTGCACCTGTGGGTGCTCGCGGCGCTCCGGTTGCCCGCGAGCGCGCCAATGCCAGACCGTGCCGCCCTGCCTGTCGTTCCGCGCGGCGAGGCGTGCATCGATGCCTACCGCGATGCGGTCAACCAGCTCGCCGACGACCTCGCCCGTCGCGATCCGGACCAGCCCGCGACCACCTTCCTCGGTCCACGAGCAGTGGAGTGGTGGGCGCGACGCCAGGCCCATGAGGCGACCATTCACCGCTTCGATATTGCTTTCGCGCTGAACGCCGCCGGGGGAGGCGGCCCCACCGACGCTGATCCGGCTGGCGCGGCCGACGGGATCGACGAATGGTGCCAGGTGATGATCCCCCGCGCGGTCGAGAAGGGAAGCACTGTCTGCGCCGACCTCGACGGTCGCAGCGTGCACATCCACGGCACTGACACCGACAATGCCGAATGGATGATCCGCTTCGCCGACGGGCAGGCAACCATCACCTACGAGCATGGCAAGGGGGATGTCGCGCTTCGCGGCCGAGCCCAGGACCTCTTGCTCGCTCTCTGGCGCCGCGAATCCCTCGACAAGCTCACCGTGCACGGCGACCGTGCGATCGCCGAGACACTCACCGCGGGCGTGCGCGTGTAGTTGGGGGCGGGTCTGGTGCTGGCGGTTTCAGGTGCTGGCGGCGGGCCGCTCAGTGCTGGGGCGGACCGTGGGGCGGCAAAAGCACGGGAAACCGTCAAACGCGATAGAAACTTCGCCGGGTTCTCGACAGCTTCTATCGCTTTTGCGGCCGGGGTCCGCCCATCAGGGCCGCCCGCGAGCGAATACCACTTCACAGCGGCATCGCATCGCGGACGTCATCTTTATCGATCAAAGGGAATGGGAAACCTACGAAATGCGAAAGTTCTCACATAACCTTGCCCTTGGCAGCCGGATCAGAACCGCCATCGTCGGCATCACGCTCGTTACCGGATTGTCCATCGCCGCCTTTTTCGTGGCGAAGAGGCTTCCGCGCGACACCGCAGACAGTCTCCATGGGCTAACTGCAACGTTGATACTACTTGCGATCCTGGCATTCCTAGTGACGTTTATAAGTGTCTTTTTCCGGCAACAATCGATGACGTTTCATTGGATACTGGCATTCTTGGCTGCGGCTATTGCAGTGGCTGCCTACCCAATTAGCAAAGCGGACCAAGACGTGCCTGTCATTTTTTCGCTGGGTATCCTCAACCCTGTGGGTGTGGGCGTGTGCATCGCAACAGTTGTCTTGATTCTGTTTCGGGTCTTCTTCGTTGATCGCTCTTCAAGTCCAAACTGATCGTGGTCGGCCTGCTGAGCGCGACGAGGCATTGGGGGATTGACGCAGGCTTCCGCGCCTAGCTCGTCGCAGTCGGCGGCGTGAGCCCGTCGCGCCGCTCGCCCACTCCGCGGCAAAAGCACGGGAAACGGTCAAACGCGATAGAAATCAGGCCGGTTCCCGGCAGCTTCTATCGCGTTTGCGGCCGGTGTCCGACCAGCCGGGCCGACCGGCGCAGGCCAAGCCAGGCCGACACCCCGCGGCTCAATGGTGCACGGGGCGCTCCCACAGCTCCTTGGTCAGTGATCCGGTGGCGAGGAGGATGCCAAGGGCCGCGAGCGCTACCACCAGGTAGGGGGCGCCGATGAGGAGGGCCATCGCGCCGACGACGACGAATGCCGCTAGCGCGGCTACCCGCGACATGGGGAGCTGCTGGTTGCGCGACTCGTTGAAGATGATGTTGCCGATGAGGTAGATGGCGGGCCCGCCGAGGATGGTAAGCACCGCGGCCCACGATGCCGGATCGCCCGGGTGCGTCGTCACTAGCTCGATGCCAACGGCCACGACGATGGCTCCACCCACCATGAACGCGTGCCCGTAGGTGTAGGCGGCGCGGCCGACGGCTGCGGAGGAGAGGTGCGACGGGAGCTCCTTCTCCACGTTTCCATGGCGCGGGCTGAAGTACAGCCACCACATCAATACGATCGACGCGAAACCGACCACTCCTGCGGTGATCGTTGCCGGGTCGAGCTCGGTATCGGCGAGGACGCCGCCGAGGATGAGGATTGATTCGCCGAGCGCGATGATGAACACCAGCCGGCAACGCTCCGCGAGGTGCTCCTCGGTGAGCGGCCAGTCCAGCATGGACGTGGCGCCGAGGCGCGGGAGGTAGAAGCCGGCGATCGGCGCGAGGTAGTCGACAGCGAGGGCGGCGATCCACAAGTAGATCCGGGCGTTGTCGTCCGCGAGGGCCCCCGCTACCCACAGCACGCCTGATCCCACGCTCCAGGCGAGGAGCTGGGCATAGTTGCGGGCCATCAATTGACCACGGAAGGCGACCACCATGAATGCCGAGCGCACGAGCTGCAGGAACAAGTAGCCCGCCACGAACAGCAGGGCCCGGTCGCCGAACGCGTCCGGTATGGCGATCGCCATGGTCAGGGCCGCGAGCATCAGCGACACCACGAGCAGGCGCACCTTGGGATGATCCGGATCGAGCCAGTTCATCGCCCACGCCGAGTAGTTCCAGCCCCACCACACGGCGGCGAAGAGGATCAGGGCCTCGAGCCCTCCGCGGGGCGAGAGGTCGTAGAGCAGGAAGTGGGAGAGCTGGATGATCGCGAGGACATACACGAGGTCGAAGAACAGCTCGACGGTCCCGACATGCCCGCTGTTGGTGCGGCGCAGGACAGCACTGGGCGACTGAGCGGATCGCATGGGGCGAAGCTATCACAGGCTTTGCGCGTGGTTAGATGCCGAGCATGGAAAGAAAGCTTGGCCTGCTGCTGGCGTTCGTCGTGCTTCTGCAGTTCGGGTATCCGCTCACCCACTACGGCGAATGGTGGACGGCCGCGTACCTGCTGTTCTACGGCGGCATGATCTTCTTCGGCGTGCAGGTGGTGCGCGGCCGGGGCCGAGCGTGCACACCGACCATGGTCGTGGGGCTGCTCTTCGCCGCTTTCGCGCTGTGGTTCGCGCTCGCCCAGCACAGCACGGTGGCGTACGCCGGAATGCTCCTCAGCGTGGGGACTTTCATGCTGCTGCTGATCGTCGAGCTGATGGCCTTCGTCTTCCGTCGGTCGAATTCCGGCGGGCTCGCGCTGATCCTCGCGGCGGTGTGCGTGTACCTCATCCTGGGTGGCTTCTTCGCCACGGTGTTCTCGCTGATCGAGCTCGCGGCGCCGGGCAGCTTCAGCGACCCGCAGAACACCGAGATGAGGTTCCAGCAGTTCATCTACTACAGCTACGTCACCATGGCGACGCTGGGCTATGGCGAGATACTGCCGGTGGCGCCGTGGGCGCGCGCCCTCGCGTCGCTCGAGACAGTGGTGGGCACCATGTTCCTCACGATCGTCGTTGCCCGGCTGGTCGGGGTATGGGCGTCGCAGGCACCGCTTGCTGAGCGCGACGACGCATCGCGGGATTGACGCAATCGCTCGCGCCTAGCCCGTCGGCGGCGGGGGCCGGTGTGCCGTGCGCCCGATCGGCGGCAAAAGCACGGGTAACCGCCAAACGCGATAGAAATCTGGCCGGGTTCCCGGCAGCTTCTATCGCGTTTGCGACCGGGGCCCAGCGCCAGAGCGCCTAGCCCGTCGTCGGCGACTGCCCTGCCACCTGCCCTTCGAGCAGCTAGCATCGGGGAGATGAGCATGGCCGATCTTGTTGCCTCCGAACTCCGTGCCCGAGGGATCGGGGAGGTGCTCGCTGATTCCACCACGATCGCCGCCTACTCCTCCGATGCGGGCCTCTACCGGGTGCCACCGATGGTGGTGGTCCGGCCACGGCATCACGATGAGGTCGCCGCCACTCTTGATGCGTGTCGCGCCAACGGCATTCCCGTGACAAGTCGCGGCGGCGGTACTTCCTTGTGCGGCAACGCTGTCGGTACTGGCGTGGTCATCGACTTCTCGCGGCACATGAATCGCATTCTCGACATCGATCCGGATGCGCGGACCGCCACTGTCGAGGCCGGGGTGATCCAAGTCGACCTGCAGCAGGCGGCGAAGCCGCACGGATTGCTCTTCGGCCCCGACCCGTCGTCCTACACGCGCTGCACCATCGGCGGCATGATCGGGAACAACGCCTGCGGCACTCGCACCCTCGGCTATGGCAAGACCGTCGACAACATGGTCTCCGCCCGGATGCTCACCGCCACCTCCGAGGACTTGCGCATCGACTCGACCACTGCTGGGCGTGACCTGCGACGGGGCCCGGCGTTGCTCGATGACCTCGAGCGCGTCGCCCACAGTGATCTCGCGACGATCCGTACCGAGTTCGGGCGGTTCGGGCGGCAAGTATCCGGCTATGCCCTCGAGCATCTGCTGCCCGAGCGGGGCTTCGATGTGGCGCGCATGCTTGTGGGCAGCGAGGGCACCCTCGCCGTGGTCACCGAGGCCACCGTCTCGCTGGCCACCGAGCCCCGCGCCAAGATGCTCGTGGTGCTCGGCTATCCCGATATCGGCACGGCGGGCGATGCCACTCCCACGGTCCTGCGATTTGGGCTCACGGCCTGCGAGGGCATCGACAAGCGGATCACCGATGTGGTGCGGGAGCGCCGGGGCGCGCATGCCGTGCCGAGCCTGCCAGCGGGGGAGGCGTGGCTCTTTGCCGAGGTCACCGGCGACTCCCGTGACGAGGCCCGCGCGAAGGCCGAGCAGCTCGCGGCTGGAGCCGGGGCGGTCGGCACGCTCATCGAGGAGGACCCCGCCACCGCGGCCGCCCTGTGGCGCATCCGTGCCGACGGCGCTGGCCTGTCCGCCCGCAGCCCCGCGGGCAAGCCCGCCCACGCGGGCTGGGAGGACGCCGCCGTGCCGCCGGAGATGCTTGGCTCGTACCTGCGCGATCTCGACGCGCTGATGGCGGAGTTTGGCTGCACGGGCATTCCGTACGGCCACTTCGGCGATGGCTGCATGCACATCCGCATTGATCTTCCGCTCGATATGCCCGATGGGCGCAAGGTCTACCGCGAGTTCGTCACTGCTGGTGCCGAGCTGATCGCCACCTACGGCGGCTCGCTGTCCGGCGAGCATGGTGATGGCCGGGCCCGCAGCGAACTGCTGCCCTACATGTACTCCGACCGGGCCATCGCGCTTTTCCAGCAGGTCAAGCGCGTCTTCGATCCCGAGAACCTGCTCAATCCCGGGATCATGGTCGAACCTGCCGCGATCGATGCTGATCTGCGCATCCCCGCGGCGCCGCCGCTGCGCCGGGATCTCGCGTTCGGCTACCACGGCGACGGCGGCAACTTCACCCAGGCCGTGCACCGCTGCACCGGCGTCGGCAAGTGCCGGGCCGACAACACGGGCACCGGCGGGGTGATGTGCCCGTCCTACCTCGCCACCCGCGAGGAGAAGGACTCCACCCGAGGCCGCGCCCGCGTGCTGCAGGAAATGCTCAATGGCACCAGCGTCAAGGGGGGATGGGCGTCACCTGAGGTCCATGAGGCGCTCGACCTGTGCTTGTCCTGCAAGGGCTGCCTATCGGACTGCCCCACCGGGGTGGACATGGCCATGTACAAGGCGGAGGTCCTGCACCAGACCTACAAGAACCGGGTGCGGCCTCCCTCGCATTACTCGCTGGGCTGGTTGCCGCGCTGGTCGCGCCTCGCCGAGATCGCACCGGGCCTGGTCAATACCGTCACCCGCGCTGGGGGACAGGTCGCGCTGAAGGCTGCCGGTGCCGACCCGCGCCGCAACATTCCCGCCTTCGCCCCGGTCACCTTCCGCGAGTGGTTCCGCCGCACCGCCGATCAGCGCGCGACCACCGGGGACCCGGTGCTGCTGTTCGTCGATTCGTTCACCAACCACTTCACCCCGCATGTAGGCATCGCGACGGTCAAGCTGCTCGAGGCCGCAGGGATGCGCCCGGAGATCACCGAGCGGCAGCAATGCTGCGGGCTGACCTGGATCTCCACCGGCCAGCTCGACGCCGCGCGCCGCATCCTCGGCCGCAGCGTCCGTGCGCTGCGCGACCATGCCGCTGGCGGGATTCCCATCGTCGGGATGGAGCCGTCCTGCACCGGGGTGTTCCGCTCCGACGCCGGCGAGCTGCTTGGCGAGAAGACCGCAGCGCCCGTCGCCGAGAACATCCGCACCCTCGCCGAGCTGCTCACCGAGCGGGGGTGGCAGCCGCCCCGCCTCGATGGCACCACGGTTGTTGCCCAGCCGCACTGCCACCATCATGCCGTGATGGGCTGGAACGCCGACGCCCGGCTGCTTGCCCAGGCCGGAGCCACCGTGCAGCGCCTCGGCGGCTGCTGCGGCCTCGCGGGCAACTTCGGGGTGGAGCAGGGCCACTACGAGGTATCGGTCAAGGTCGCCGAGCACCAGCTCCTTCCTGCGGTCCGCGAGGCGGAGAACGGGACGATCGTGCTCGCCGACGGGTTCTCCTGCCGCACGCAGCTCGCGGACCTCGCGCCCAAACCCGGCCACCACCTCGCCGAGTTGTTTGCCGCGATGCTCCCTGAGGACTAGCTACCGCGGCTCGAGCAGCACGAGGGGAATCTCACGGGACGTGTTCTTCTGGTAGCCGCCGTAGTTGCGGGCACGGCGCACCACCTCGGGCCATAGCTCTGCCCGCTCCTCCTGCGTAGCGGTCCGGGCGCGCACGGGAATGCGCGTGCCGTCGCGGATGATCTCCACCTCAGGCTGGGCCCGCAGGTTGTGGTACCAGGCAGGGTGATGATCGTCCCCGCCACGGGAGGCCACCACGATGAGGGTCTCGCCGCGCTGCAAGGGAGAAGTCAGGTAGCAGATGCGCTCCTCGCCGGACTTGCGGCCCACGGTCACGAGCTCGATCACCGGCATCCCCGCGATCGAGTTGCCGAGGCGGCCGCCGGATACCTTGACGATGCCCCGGTGCACGACATTCATGGTCTTGAGCATGAGATCACTTGGCATGCATACAGCCTATGGCGGCCCACGACCGCCACGCGGCATCCAGGCAAACAGGATCGCATGGACCCTATGCGGAGCCGGTGCGGAGTGGGACAATAAAGAGTCGGGAAAGGCCCTGGACCGGGCGAGCACGGCGACAGTTGCGGGACGTGCCACATATGGTCACATCGCAGGCGAGCATACGGAACCGCAAGCGCGAGTGGATGCGCGAGAGCGTCCCACCCGCAGCGATGATGCTGATCGCGATCGCCTGCTGGTGGTGGCTGGCGACCCGCACCGCGATGACCGGCAGCGAGATGCCTGCCAGCGACATGACTGGTGCCGGGATGGACATGCCAGCGCAAGGCATGACCATGACCTTCCTGGGCTTCATCGTCGCATGGGTCGTGATGATGACCGCGATGATGTTCCCCGCTACCGCGCCGGTGGTGCGGATCTATGCGCGGGCCGCCGCGATGGGCCGCGTGGCCCCGGTGCCGTTCTTCGTCATCGGCTACCTCGCGGTGTGGTCGGCGGTGGGCCTTCCCGGATATGTGGCCTGGCAGCACTGGGACGGGCCCATCCAGGCGGCGACCCCCTCAGCGGCACGGGTCGCCGGGATCGTCGCGCTGCTCGCCGCGGCCTATCAGCTGACCCCGCTCAAGCAGGCGTGCCTGGCGCATTGCCGCAGCCCGCTTGGCTTCTTCCTCCACCACGGCAAGCATCTCGATCGGCCCACCGGCGCCATGGTGGCAGGACTGCGGCACGGGGTCGTGTGCCTGGGCTGCTGCTGGATGCTGATGGTGCTGATGATCGCGCTCGGTGCCATGAACCTGCTGTGGATGGTGGTCGTCGCTGTCATCATCCTGATCGAGAAGACCGCCCCGCACGGCCGCGCACTGGGCATGGCCGCGGGATTGGTGTTCGCCGCGCTCGGTGTGGCCTTGCTGGTATCACCGGGCCTCGCGGCGATCCTGATGTGAGAAAGGGGACCTTATGTCCGCGACCATGCAACAAACACGGTGGCACCTCCGAGGCACCGGCTATGAGTTCTGCAGCTGCCAGCCCGGCTGCACCTGCAATTTCTCGGGATTCCCGAGCTCCTCGGATGGTGCCTGCAAGGCGATGGTCGGAAACCACATCGTCGACGGCCGTTGCGGGGATGTCGACCTCGCGGGGGTCAAGGCGATCGCAGTGGTCGACTGGCCCCACGCGATTCATGACGGCGGCGGGCGCGCGGTGTTCATCGTCGACCCTGCCGTCAGCGAGGAGCAGGTCGAGTGCCTGAGCCAGATCTATACCGGTTCCCTCGGCGGTGACCCGTGGGCGATCCTCGGCACCACGTTCGAGGTGGTGGGCCTCGAGCGGGCCCCGATTTCCTTCGAGGGCGAGGGCATCGATCAGGTCATGACCGCGGAAGGCCATGGAAAAGCCGCGGGCCGGAGCCTGCGCAATCCCGTCACCGACGAGACGCACGAGGCGCGCATCGTCCTTCCCGATGGCTTCATCTGGACGGAGGGCAACTGCGGCATCGGCAGCTTCGAGGTGAGCGCGGGCGGCCTGTCGCTGGCGTTCACCGACACGAACTGGATCGGCTACGACTTCGATTGGAGCAACGACTAGCCGCACCGGCCATCGCGCGCCGTGATTGTCGGTGCGCGAGGCCATAATGTGCAGCGTGGATGGTTCGACGCGCTGGGTGCTGCACCTGGACATGGATGCGTTCTTCGCGTCCGTGGAGCAGCTAGCGCGGCCCACGCTGCGGGGGCGCCCGGTGCTCGTTGGTGGGGCAGGTGGGCGTGGCGTGGTGGCGGGAGCGAGCTACGAGGCCCGGGTGTTCGGCGCGGGGTCGGCGATGCCGATGCATCAGGCGCGCGCGCTGGTGGGGGTGACAGCGGTGGTGCTGCCGCCGCGTGGAGCGGTGTACTCCGAGGCGAGCAGGCGGGTGTTCGCCGAGGTGCGGGAGATGATCCCCGTGATCGAGCAGTTGTCGCTCGATGAGGCATTCGGCGAGCCCGCGGAGCTGCGCGGCGCTACGGTGCGCGAGGTCGAGGAGTATTGCTCGTTGCTGCGGGCGCGGGTGCGGGAGCGGACGGGGCTCGAGGCATCGGTGGGCGCGGGGCCGGGCAAGCAGGTCGCCAAGATCGCCTCGGGCATGGCCAAGCCCCAGGGGCATCGAGTGATCGCGCCGACCGAGCAGCTTGACGTCCTCGCGCCGATGCCGGTGCGCAAGCTGTGGGGCATCGGCCCGGTCGCCGAGCAGCGTCTGCGAACGATGGGCATCACCACGATCGGCGAGCTCGCAGCGATCAGCACGGAGGAAGCGAGCAGGCTGCTCGGATCGGCAGTGGGGGGCGCGCTGCATGAGCTCGCTCGCGGGATCGACAATCGTCCCGTGACGGAACGGGCCGTGGCCAAACAGGTCAGCGCGGAGTCAACCTTCGCCCGGGATCTCATCACCAGGAGCGAGGTGCGGTCCGCGATCACGTCTACCGGCGTCGCCGCGCACCGCAGGCTCGAGCGCGATGGTCGCGGCGCCCGCACTGTCACTGTGAAGCTCCGCAAGGCCGACATGTCCATCCAGTCCCGCTCCACCACGCTCACGCACGCCACCGGCGACAAGGACATCCTGCTCGGCGCGGCCCACAAGCTCGCCGTCGACCCCGCCACCTTCGGCGCCATCCGCCTCGTCGGCGTCAGCTACTCCGGGCTCAGCGACACCCGGCAGGAGATCCTCTTCCCCGAGCTCGACGTCACGCCGGAACCGGAGGAGACCCAGGACGTGGCGCTGCCCGCACGATACGAGTCCGACTACTGGCCCGGTCTCGATGTCCATCACCCCGAGCACGGCCACGGATGGGTGCAAGGCAGCGGGCACGGGGTGATCACCGTCCGCTTCGAGACCCGCACGACCGGGCCCGGTCCCGCACGCACCTTCCCGCTCGATGCGCACGCGCTCGCCCCTGCGGACCCGCTCGCCAGCCTCGACTGGGCGGGGGCCGCGGACGGCTAGATTGCAGCCGCATTGCGATCGCACCAATCCGGCAGGGCCAGCGCGGCGAATCCTTGATGGAAGATCAAAATTCAACCATTGAGGAGCAGCCATGCTCAAGATCTCCAAGACCCAGCTAGCCGCGCTCGCTACAGCAGGCGTGCTCGCCGGCGGCGTCGTGACCGTCGGCACCACTTCCAACTTCCTCGACCGCTCCTACACCCCGGGCGAGATCGTGCTCGTCCAGGACAGCAGCGTGACCGCCGAGGAGCTCCGCATCATCCTCGAGCGCCAGCTCGGCCAGCACGCCATGCTCGCGATCGAAGCCATGCGCGCCGGAGTTTCCGGGCAGCCGCAGTTCGATGCCGCGGCGGCGTCCCTCGGCCAGAACACCGAGGATCTCACCGAGTCCATCCGCCTCGTCTACGGCGACGAGGCAGCCGGGCAGTTCAACGAGCTGTGGAGCAACCACATCGGCTTCTTCGTTGACTTCACCGTCGGGCTCGCGGAGGACGACCAGCAGGCCCAGGACGAGGCCCTCCAGCGGCTCGATCAGTACCGCGCCGACTTTGGCGGCTTCATCGACGGCGCCACCAATGGCGAACTGCAGGGCGAAGCAGTCGCTGGCCTCCTGCAGGAGCACGTCAACCAGCTCGTCGAGCAGGTTCGTGCCTATGCCAACGAGGATTACGCCACCGCAGCGGCCCAGACCCGCGAGGCATACGCGCACATGTTCGGCACCGCCCAGGGCCTTGCCGGTGCCATCAGCGCCACGCAGGATGGGATCAGCGGACCGGTGGAGAGCCAGGCAATCGACCTGCGCTCCGGCCTCGGCCAGCTGCTCGGCGAGCACGCTCAGCTCGCGGTCCAGACGATGCGTGCTGGCGTTTCCGGCGGCGAGGACTTCGAAGCCCTCGCAGGTGCTCTCAACGAGAACACCCAGGACCTGACCGCATCGATCAGCAGCGTGTTCGGTGAGGAAGGCGGCCAGGCGTTCATGGAGATGTGGTCCGACCACATCGACTTCTTCGTCCAGTACACCGTTGGTGTCGCTGAGGAGGACGAGCAGGCCCAGGAGGACGCGCTCGCGCGACTGTCGCAGTACCGCCAGGACTTCTCGCAGTTCCTCGACACCGCCTCCAACGGCAACATCCCCGCCGATGTCGTCGCCGACGGCCTGCAGACACACGTCAACCAGCTTGTCGCGCAGGTCGACGCCTACCACGCCGGTGACTACGAGACCGCCTTCAGCGAGGCATACGACGCCTACAACCACATGTATGGCACCGCCGAGGCTCTCGCCGCAGGCATCGTCGCCTTCATGGGTGACTCGGCCGGCGACTCCATGCCTGCCGGCGGCGTGGAGACCGGTGCTGGCGGAGCGGTGAAGTAAGCACCCTCCACCTCGCCCGACAGACCCTGCTGGTGGCACGAGTAGACCTTGTGCCACCAGCAGACTCATTCAGGGGGACCAATCATCATGCTTCGAAGACTCGCTGCCGTTCTCGCCACCTCGGCGGTACTGGCCACCGGCTGTGGCGCTACCACTGATGACATGGCGCCCCCGCCGGGAGCCGCCGCGTCCCAGACCGTTGGGAACCTCGACAGTGTCCGGGACTTCCAGTCGGTGCGCGAGCAGCGCGACACCGCGCCACCCGCCCGGATCAGCATCCCCGCGATCGGCATCGACATGCCCCTCGCCCGCACCGGGCTGAACCCGGACAACACCCTCACCGTCCCGGAGTTCGGCGATATCAGTTGGTACGACAAGGGCGCGACCCCCGGCGAGCCAGGGCCCGCGGGAATCCTCGGCCACGTCGACAGCCGCTCCGGCCCGGACGTGTTCTACCGGCTCAATGAATTGCGCCCCGGCGACACCGTCACCATCACCACCACTGATGGCGAGGCCCTGGTCTTCACCATCACCGGCATCGAGCAGCATGCGAAGGCACTGTTCCCCACCGAGGAAGTGTGGCTGCCGACCCCCGAATCGGAGCTACGGCTGATCACCTGCGGCGGCGAGTTCGACGAGGGCGCGGAGAGCTACCGCGACAACATCATCGTCTTCGCAGAACTGACCAACTAGGAGTACGCCATGCGCACCACTATTCCCGCGACAGCAATCGCAGCCGCCCTGCTTCTCACCGGATGCGGCGCCGGCAACGACGCCGCGGATACCGCAGCGGGCACCTCCACCGCCTCGGCAAGCACTAGCGCGGCCGAGGGGACCACCGAATCGACCGCGGTCGTTCCGTTGCCTGGCACTGCTGAGCCCGTTACGCCGCCAGCGACCACGCAGGCTCCGGCACCGCAGGCACCTGCCCCGTCGGCTGATGCGGTGCAGCGAACCGTCGACATCATCGACTTCGAGTTCGAGCCCGGGACCCTCACCGTGCCCGTCGGATCGACCATCACCTGGGTGCAGAAGGACGACTCCCTGCACACCGTGGACTTCACCGACGGCACCGAGTCCGGTGACCTCACCCAGGGCCAGACCTACAGCCGCACGTTCACCGAGCCCGGCACCTACGACTACGTGTGCTTCTACCACCCGCGGATGACCGCCACCGTCGTCGTCGAGTAGCGGCGCGGTGCCTGGATCGCCCACACCAACCAGAGCGCCCAAACGCGATAGAGGCTGGGCGAAATACCAGGTCCGCTTCTATCGCGTTTGACAGGTTCTATCGCGTTTGCGGACGATCGAGCGCAGCGGGCCGCGTTGCCGAGGGGTTCACGCGGCCCGCTTAGCTTCTACGCCTTTGACAGGTGCCGGTAGAGGGTCGTGCGCGAGACATCCACAACCGCAGCGATCTCGGCGAGAGTGGCTCCGGACTCGCGCATCCGCTTCGCCTGGCGCAGCTTCGCCGGGGTGAGCTTGGGCGGCCTGCCACCCGTGCGGCCGCGGGACCGGGCCGCGGCGAGCCCTGCGTTGGTGCGCTCCCGGATGAGATTGCGCTCGAACTCGGCGAGAGCACCAAAGATATGGAAGATCAGCTTGCCGCCGGGGGTGGTGGTGTCGATGGACTCGGTGAGCGACTTGAAACCGACGCCCCGGGCATTGAGATCCTCGACGGTCTGGATGAGGTGCGGCAAGGAACGGCCGAGCCGGTCGAGCCGCCACACCACGAGCGTGTCACCGGGGCGCAAGGCATCAAGGATCGCAGCGAGCTGGGGGCGCGTAGTGCTCGCGCCGCTGCCGGTCTCGGTCCAGATGCGGTAGCAGCCAATCGCATTCAGCGCGTCCTGCTGGAGGCTGGTCGTCTGGTCGGTGGTGCTCACGCGCGCGTAGCCGAGGAGTTCGCCCATGATCGGCAAGTGTTGCACAACTAGGCCGCTAGGGGTTTTGGCAACACGGCACCAAGCGCTCCACCGTCACATCCGCGACAGCCGCTGAGCAGGGGCATCGCGTAGCCCTACTGGGCCCGAACCCGGGAAAAATGCCAGTCGATGACCGTGCGAGCGTAATCGGCGGGTGCCTCGAGAGGCGGTGCGTGACCCACACCGTTCAGGACAACCGCGTGCCAGTCGGGCCGCTGCGCCGTCCACTCATCGATCGACGCGCGGGGAGCGAGGCGATCCTCGTTGCCCACGATCAGGAGAGCCGGCGCCGTGACGCGGCGCATCGCATCGAGCGCGGATCGCCGCCGGACGAGAATCAGCGACATCAGCGAGGCGTATACCGTGACCAAGCTTCCCATTCGCTTCGGCTCGACCGCCGACATCTCGTCCCGCATGAGACTAATGATTTCCGGCGACATTCTCGTCATGTCACCGCCCGCACTCCATTTCCCGTCCGCGATCGACGCGGGATCGGCTAGCTGCCGCTGCGAAGCTGCGAGGATGCGCCGTCCCGATAGGCGTAGCAGCACACGGACGACTGGCGGCACAACTGCCAGTCCCACCCTGCCGAGGGTTCTCCACATGCGCGCCTCGCGGTGGCCCAGCGGGGGAGGAAGTGCCGGCGCCACGAGCACGAGCGCATCAACCCGTTCGGGTGATTGGTCGGCGAGCAGCAACGCGATCATCCCGCCCGCCGACCAGCCGTGGACCACGACCCGATGGAGCTCGAGCACGTCGATGAAACCGCGCAGGAACGCCGCGTTGGTCTCGATGCGCGCCGCGCGCCGGTTCGGTAGCGCAGTGTGGCCGGCCAGCGTGCCGGGCAGGTCTATCGCGATCGCGTGCGCGTGTGGCCGCAGTTCCGCGAGCACATCGAGCCACTGCGAGGCGCCGCCAGCTGCGCCGGGAACGAGCAGGTGGACCGGCCCAGCTGGCGTCCGCGTGCGGTCGGTTACCAGGTAATGAACCGTCGTGCCGAGCACATTGACTGTCTCGCTGCGAATTCCGGACCAGCGGCCGACCCGCTCACCCCAGTCGGCGTACCGCATCGGCCCAGGCTACGCCGTGGCCTAGGCAATTGGCTAGGGCCGGGGGTGCTCGCGCGTGCCTTGCCGACAATTCCCGCGAGAATCCTTGACCAAAGCTATGAACTGGTGTTCACTTCTTCTATGGCATACCGCCAGACACCTGCCGTCAAGGCGCGTCTCGACCAGACAAAGCGCTCCATCGTCACTGCCGCGACCGAGCTGATCCATGACGACGGCTACGCGGGCTGCTCGATGGCACGGGTCGCCGAGCGCGCTGGTGTCGCGACCGGCACGATCTACCGGTTCTTCCCCAGCAAGGGGGAGCTGTTCGCCGAGGTGTTCCGCATCGCGGTCGCGCGCGAGGTGGCAGCGGTGACGGAGGCAGGCAACCGCGCGCTCGCCGGGTGCTCGCCGCATGAAGCAGCGCTCGCCGCCGTCCGCACGTTCTGCCACCGTGCGCTCAAATCTCCCAGGCTCGCCTACGCGCTGCTCGCCGAGCCCGTCGATCCGCTGGTCGACGCCGAGCGCCTCGTTTTCCGCGCCGCCTTCACCGACCTGTTCGCGACCGTCGTCGATGCAGGAATCGGCCGCGGAGAGTTCCCGCCGCAGGACTCACGAATCTCCGGCGCCGCCATCGTCGGAGCGATCAACGACGTACTGCTCGCTCCACTGGTCCAGCATGCCGACCCCGCGGCCACGATCGCCGAGCTGGAGGCATTCGTCTCCCGCGCCCTCGGCGCCACCATCAAGCCAGGCAAGATCAACTCAGGCAAGTCAACCCAGGCGAGGTAGCCAACCATGCCCACCCATGAAGTCCTCAACCAGGCAGTGCAGGCCACCGGCTACAACCCGGCGAGCTATGCCCCCATCCGTGAAGCCCTGGAGCGCTGCGGCGCGCTCGACCGCTGGGAGGAGGTGGAGCACGCGGGCGCGCTCGCGAGCACCCAGCACGCGCTCGACCTCGGTGACCTCGCGGAGGCGCACCCCCCGGTGCTCAGGACCCACGACCGGTACGGCTTCCGCATCGATGAGGTCTCCTACGACCCCGCCTACCACGAGCTGATGACGCACGCGACGAGCCTCGGGCTGCACGGCACCCCCTGGGTCGACCCGGCACCGAACCCGCACCTCGTCCGCGCGGCGAAGATGATCACGTGGGGCCAGGCAGACGCCGGCCATCAGTGCCCCATCTCGATGACCTACGCCGTGGTTCCAGCGCTGCGGCACAACCCGGAGCTCTCCGCGCAGTACGAGAACCTGCTCGCGGCCCGCTCCTATGACCCCGTCCTCGCGTCCCCGGACACCAAGACGTCACTGCTCGCGGGCATGTCGATGACCGAGAAGCAGGGTGGCTCGGACGTGCGGGCCAACACCACCCGTGCTGTGCTCCAGCCCGACGGCAGCTACCGCATCACCGGGCACAAGTGGTTCACTTCCGCGCCGATGTCCGACTTCTTCCTCACCCTCGCGCAAACAGACGCTGGGGTGACCTGCTTCTTCGTGCCGCGCGTGCTTCCCGACGGCACCCGCAACGCCATCTCGCTGCAGCGGCTCAAGGACAAGCTCGGCAACCACTCGAACGCCTCGAGCGAGATCGAGTACGACAACGCGACTGCCTGGCTCGTCGGCGAGGAGGGCCGCGGCGTCCCGACCATCATCGAGATGGTCAACATGACCCGCCTCGACTGCACCCTCGGCTCAAGCGTCCTCATGCGCCTCGGCGTCCAGCAGGCAACGTTCCATGCCGCGCACCGGCAGGCGTTCGGGGCGTTTCTCATCGACCAGCCCGCCATGCGCAACGTGCTCGCGGACCTCGCTATCGAGGCCGAGGCAGCAACCACGGTCGGCCTGTGGCTGGCCGCGCTCACCGACAAGGCAGCGGCGGGGGACGAGCACGCGACGGCACTGCGCCGGATCAGCCTGGCCGTCTCCAAGTACTACGTGTGCAAGCGCGGCCCGGTGCACGCCGGGGAGGCGCTCGAATGCCTCGGTGGCAACGGATACGTCGAGGAGTCGAGGATGCCACGGATCTATCGCGAGGCTCCGTTGATGTCGGTCTGGGAGGGCTCCGGCAACGTCGCCGCGCTGGACACGCTGCGCGCGATGGCGAAGCAGCCCGAGACGCTGGAAGTGTTCTTCGACGAGGTCAAACGCGCGGCCGGGGCCGACAAGCGCCTCGACCAGGCGATCTCCGAGCTCCAGGCCCAGTTCACGGACTTCGAAACCATCCAGTACCGCGCCCGCCGGATCGTCGGCGGTATGGCGAAGGTACTGCAGGGGTCGCTGCTCGTGCGCTACGGGCATTCCGCGGTCGCCGATGCTTTCACCGCGAGCCGGCTGGGCGAGCACTGGGGCGACGTGTTCGGCATCCTGCCCACCGGTATCGACACCGGAACGATCATCGATCGCGCGAACCCCAAGGTGGCCTCATGACAGTCACTGTCGAGCGGCGCGGGCCGATCTCCGTCATCACCCTCGATCGCCCGGAAGTCCGCAACGCCGTCGACCACCACCATGCGCGCGCGCTGACCGACGCGTTCCAGGAGTTCGATCGCGACGAGAGCGCTTCTGTCGCAGTGTTCCACGGCGCGGGCGGCAACTTCTGCGCCGGAGCCGACCTCAAGGCCGTCGCCAAGGGCGACATCGATATCGCGGAGCCGGGAGAGGAGGGACCAGCTGGAATGGGACCCACCCGCTTGCTGCTCAGCAAGCCGGTGATCGCCGCCGTCGACGGCTATGCGGTGGCCGGTGGACTGGAACTGGCTATCTGGGCCGATCTCCGCGTGGCCGATCCGGATGCGACGTTCGGGGTGTTCTGCCGCCGCTGGGGCGTGCCCCTCATCGACGGAGGAACCATCCGGTTGCCGCGGCTCATCGGGCATTCGCACGCTCTCGACATGATCCTCACGGGTCGTCCGGTCGGCGCGGAGGAAGCCCGACGAATGGGTCTCGCGAACCGGATCAGCGCACCGGGCAAGGCCCTGGACGAGGCCATCGAGCTCGCCGAGCAGCTCGCGCAGTTCCCCCAGACCTGCATGCGGCAGGACCGGCTATCGAGCTACGAGCAGGAGAGCATGCCGCTCGACGAGGCGATCGCCAACGAGTGGCAGCGCGGGATGACCTCGCTGGTCGACGCATTCTCCGGGGCTGGGAAGTTCGCCTCCGGCCACGGTCGCCACGGCAGCTTCGCCGATTCCAGTACGACCGAGAAGTAGAGGGGACACTCGTGGACCACAACGAGCATTCGGGCACGAGGGCAGCCGCATGGCAGGAGAACTGGGCCGAGACGCCTGGATCGCCCTGGGCGGGGCGCCCCGATCCCGACGAGGGGCGCACCTATCGCACGCTCACCTATGACCGCGATGGGCGTATCGCCCGCATCACGTTCAACCGCCCCGAGCGTGGCAACGCCATCACCTCCGATACCCCGGTCGAGCTGGCCGACGCGGTCGAGCGAGCCGACCTGGACCCTCGCGTGCACGTGATCCTGCTTTCCGGGCGCGGCAAAGGGTTCTGCGGCGGATACGACCTGGAGATGTTCGCAGAGAGCGGCTTCGACACAGCTGACGGCCCCGCTGGCGCGGCCGGGACCGTCGTCGATCCCGCCGTCCAGGCGAGCAACCACAATCCCTGGGGCACCTGGGATCCGATGGCCGACTACGCCATGATGAGCCGCTTCAACCGGGGATTCTCCTCGCTGCTGCACGCGAACAAGCCCACCGTCGCCAAGCTGCACGGCTTCGCTGTCGCCGGCGGCACGGACATCGCGCTGTACTGCGACCAGATCATCTGCGCCGACGACACCAAGATCGGCTACCCGCCCACGCGCGTCTGGGGCATTCCCGCCGCGGGGATGTGGGCCCACCGGATCGGTGATCAACGGGCCAAGCGGATGCTGTTCACCGGCGACTGCATCGATGGCAAGCGGGCGCAGGAGTGGGGCCTCGCCGTCGAGTCCTGGCCCGCCGAGGAGCTCGATGAGCGGACCGAGGAACTGGTCGGCCGCATCGCGCTGATGCCGGTGAACCAGTTGATGATGGCCAAGCTTGCGCTCAACTCAGCCTTGCTCGCGCAGGGGGTCGCCAACTCCGGGATGATCAGCACCGTCTTCGATGGCGTCTCCCGCCACACCCGCGAGGGCTATGCCTTCCAGCTGCGCTCGGCCACGGTCGGATTCCGCGAGGCGGTGCGCGAGCGCGATGAACCATTCGGTGACTACAAGCGAGCCCGCCCCGGCGCGGATTAAGGCGGGAACCCGTGACGGCGAGCAGGCGCGTCCTGGTGACCGGTGGCGCCTCGGGCCTCGGCAAGGAGGTCGCGGAGGCCTTCCTGCGGACGGGGGCACGCGTGCTCATCACCGACATCGACAGCGCGGCGGGCGAATCCACGTGCGCGGAGCTCGCTGGTGCCGGTGGTGTGGTCGAGTTCCGCGCGCTCGATGTGACCGACGGATCCGCCTGGGCTGATGCCGTGCAGTGGTGCACCGCGCAATGGGGCGGTCTCGACATCCTGGTGAACAATGCCGGCGTGGCGGCGGCGGGCCGGTTCGAACGGATCCCGGCCAGCGATTGGGACTGGATCCTGCGGATCAACCTCATGGGTGTTGTTGCCGGATGCCGCGCGGTGACACCGATGTTCAAGCAGGCCGGTAGCGGCCATATCGTCAATATCGCCTCGATGGCCGGGGTGCTCAATGTGCCGGGGATGGCCTCGTACAACGTGTCGAAGGCCGGGGTGATCTCGCTGTCGGACACGCTCCGGCACGAGCTCGCGCCCTACGGGATCAGGACCACCGTCGTCTGCCCGTCCTTCTTCGCCACCAACCTCGGCGACCGGATGCGCAGCCCCGATCCAGCAATGGTGGGGCTGATGGGCAAGCTCATGAAGTCATCGAAGGTCACCGCCGCCGACGTCGCGAAGCAGATCGTGCACGCGGTCGATCACGGAAAGTACCGCGTGATCACCCATCCCGATGCGCGCCGGGCCGTGCTCGTGCAGCGCTTCGCACCAGCACTCGCTGCCCGGCAGCTGGTCGCGTACTGGGCCAAGCTGCGCCCTCGGCTCGAAGGCGCCGACTAGCGGGCGGCAAGAGCGCCAAACGCGATAGAAACTGCTAAACGCGATAGAAGCAGGCCTGGGGTTTCGGACGGCTTCTATCGCGTTTGCACAGAGCGTCGGTCGTGTCAGTTGCCGAACTTCTCGAGGAGCGCGGCGACGGATTCCTTGCCGAGATTGTTGGCCGCGAGCGGGCTGTCGCCGGTCAGGACATTGCGGTCGCGCGTGGTGGCGCCCGACATGTCGTCGTTGACGATCTCGATGCCCTCGCCCTCCAGGGTGGCGCCGAGCTTCCACGGCATCTTTCCGGGCAGGTAGCCCATCTCGAGTGCCACTCCGAAGTCAATCGAATCGGGGAACGCCACCATCTTGTAGCCGGCGAACGGGTTCGTCTCGCGATCGATCCCGCTCGCGAGGAAACCGGCGGGCCCGTGGCACAGCGTGATGATCAGGCGATCATTCTCGAGGAAGAAGTCCAAAGCCTTCTGGACGTCCCTGCTGAACGGGATGCCGTTCATCGCCCCGTGGCCACCGGGGACAAAAACGGCCGCGTAGTCGTCGAGCCCCTCGTCAAGGACGTCGGCGAGCTTCCTGGGAGCCTTGAACGCCTCGCTCGTGGCCTCCCAGGCCGACTTGATGGCCTCGTCCTCCTTCGGGAAGGCCCACCACTCGAACTTGCCGGGCGCGCCACCGACCGTGGCGACATCGATGCCGTAGCCCGCCTCGGCCATGTGGTGCAGGGGCAGCAGTGTCTCGACCGGGTGATTGCCAGTGGAGAAGAACGTTCCGTTCTCCATCAGCATGTACCGCTCCTCGGTGGCGATCACGAGGATCTTCCACTTTCCGCCGGTGTACTTCTTGTCGGTGGAGAGGCCGTCGAAGTCGGTCTTGCTCGCCGTGAACTGGCTCAGAGAGTAGGGGGAAGGGAAGAAGGCGTTGTCCTCCGCGGGGTCCGCTGCGGGATTGCGATCTGCATTGGTGTCAGCCATGTTCGACGTTCCTTACGTTGTCGTTCCGTTGGCCGCTTGGCCTCCAAAGTGCTCAAGCGATGCCGTTGGCTGCTCCCGTGACGATCCCGGCGTCGCTGGCGCCGAGGACATCGCTTGCGTTTGCAACCATATGTCCAACATACCGTAGTGCCCAATCATGCACCACGGAGTCGTACGATCAAGTAATGAGCGAAGAGACCGCGGCCACGGAAGCGTGCGACCTGGGATGGTCCATCGCCATGGTCGGGCGCCGGTACGCAGCCATCGTCGACCCCATCTTCGAGGGCTTCCCCCGAGGGGCCCGCGGCTACCAGCTCCTGCACACCGTCGTCCACAAGCGCATCCCGACGCAGAACGCGCTGGCCGACTACCTCGGGATCGACCGGACTGTCATGCCGTACTTCGTGGATGACCTCCAGAGCGCGGGCTTCGTGGGGCGCCAGGACGACCCCAGTGACCGCAGGGTCCGCACCGTGATCGCCACCCCAGAGGGGGTCGCCGAGTACGAGAAGCTCTCCCGCCAGGTCCAGCGCGCGGAACAGGCATTTTTCGAGGGCATCACGGAGGGGGACAGGGCACTCCTCGTCCGCTCCCTCTCGCTCCTAGCGCGCCGCTCCCGGAGCTACGAGCAGTCGAAAGAACTCTGACCTGCTTGGCGCGAGGCGCTAGCCCGCCCCCGGTGCCCCTTGCAATCGGGCCTGATCGACCGTCGTGGTCCACGTTTGCCGCTCATTTCGCTTCTGAGGCCTCGAAGTCGTGATTGCGGCACCTGACCCGCCCCCGCCCTCTCTCGCGCCCCCTGCGCGACCCATGTTTCATAACCCGTCAGATCATTGAGTTTCGCATCGTTAGTTTTGAAACAGGGTTTTGCATCATCGTTGTTCCTGGTCGCCAGCCCCGCTCCAAGGGTCCGTTTGGCCTGTGCCAAAAACGGACGTTTATGAAACAGGCCATAGTAGACCGTTGGATCGCCGCAGCTCAGGGCTGATTCCTTGAAACCACGTTTGGAGCGTAGCGTACGCACGAACGAACGTTCGCGACGAACGGAGAATGCCAAACCGAGAACGGGCGCGAAATAGCCGTCGCTACGCTTGCTCGTCCGCGCTGCGCCCCCGCACATCTGCCAGGCTCGTGCCATCACCGCGAGCCTCGGCCGCAATGACGCTCAACGAACCGTTCGTCTCGAGCACTACCGCAGCGACGCGGGAGAGATCACCGAGACCGGTCGCGCGCACTGCCTGCATCACCTCGGCACGCGACACCCGTTGCGCCCGCATCGCGGATTCCAGGACTGTCCCGTCCTCGAGGAGCAGCGTCGGGGCCGCGGTCAGCGCGTCCCGGGCGCCGTGGATGCGGCTGCTGACGAACGCGGCCACGAATTGCAGACCGGCGAGCAGCGCCAGTGCCGTCGCGCCCTCGGCCAGCGAGACGTCCGCGCTGAGAAGGATCGTCGCGAGGGTCGAACCGAGAGCGACGGTGACCACGAAATCAAAAGCATTGAGCTTGGCGAGCGTGCGCTTGCCCGAGATGCGCAGCACAAGAACGAGAACGACGTAAGCCGCGCTGCCGACCACGAGGATCCGGAAAAGTTCATCAAGAGTGTGAAACCACATGGTCGACGCCTACCCCCGGGAAGGGCGGGCAAACCGGACGCCTGTGGGGGCGGCAACAAGGGCTCGCGTTTGCCCGCCGGGGTCCCGGGTAGCCAGCAGACGGCCCGCTGCGGGCCAGTCCGAACAGACAACCCCGACCGCTAGGGAGCTCACCATGGGCACACCATCGATCATGCTCGCCAATCACCCCGGCACCGCTCGCATCACAGGGGACCGCGACGCCCTCGTCTCCTGCATCGAGGCGTGCCTCGAGTGCGCGCAGGCCTGCACCGCCTGCGCGGACTCCTGTCTCGCGGAGGATGCAGTAGCCGATCTCGTGCACTGCATCGCGACCGATCTCGACTGCGCGACCATATGCCAGGCCACGGGCGAGGTCATCTCGCGGCAGGAAGGCGCTAGCGCCCAGGTCGTCAAGGCCATGCTCAACGCGTGCCTTGCCGCGTGCGCCGAGTGCGCGAAGCACTGCGAGGGGCACGGCGAGGCGTACGAGCACTGCCGCGCCTGCGCGACGGCCTGCCGCCGTTGCGAGGACTCCTGCCGGGATCTCATCGCTGCGATCGGATGACCAGCAGGGGACCCCACCGCCACGGCTTCGGCGAGGCCGTGGCGATGCGGTGCTGGGGTACTCTGTGCCGGTGGCCGCAACGAATACCGACAACGCTGCAGCGCCCACTCCGGTCGGCGAGGCGCCCCCCACCGGCGGGCGGGTCCGCAAGTACGCCACTGCCGCCGAGCGAGCGCGCGCGTGGCGCGCCAGGCAGGCCGAGAAGCAGCTCGCTGGGGTAGAGCCCGCGGACCCGGAGACGCCGGTGCAAGCAGTCGATTCGCTCGCCGCGACGGTGCCCGCCCTGCGCGCCGCCACCGGCCAGCACATTCGCGAGCTCACTGCCGTCGCCGAGCGCATCGACAAGGCGCTCGCGCGAATCGCTGACCCCGCCGCGGTCGATGAGCAGCTTGAGACCATCCGTGCCGAGAGCGCGGAGCAGGTCGCCCGCGCGCAGCAGGAGGCAGCCACTACCAAGGCCGCGCTCGCGCGGTCCCGCGCGGCCGAGGAGACAGCCCGCGAGGAGCGCGACGAGGCCGTCGAGTCCGCCGCCCAGGCATGGGAGCGCGGCGAGCAGCTCGAGCAGCAGCTCCACGAGGAGCAGGCCGCCACTCTGTCCGCCCGCGCCCAGCTCGAGGAGGCGCGGCGCGAGTTCCACGAGCACATCGAGACGGTGGGGCAGGAGCACGCGCGCGCCCGCCAGGAGTGGGACCAGCAGCAGCACGATCGCGACGCCCGGAATGCCGCCGCCATCGGGAGGCTCGAGCAGGCCCTCGAAGCGGCCCGCGACGCGACCGCCCGATCAGAGTCCGGCCGCAAGGAAGCACTCGGTGAAGCGCGGGACCTGCGCGCGCAGCTTGCCGAGCTCGCCCGGGAGCTCCGCGCCGAGCAGGCCGCTCGCCTCGCCGACGCTCGCGATCACACTGAAGCACTCGAGAAGGCCCGCCGTGACGCGCTCGAGGAAGCCACGGCCAGCCACCGCGACGCCATGGAGAACCAGCGACAGCAGCTCGCGGATGCCCGCGAGCGCATCGGCGACCTGCGTGCCGACCTCACCGCGCTGCGGGACGAGCGTGACGCGCTGCGCAAGCACAGCGGCGAGGCAGGAAAAGCTGGGTAGTCCGGTAAATGTCAGCTCGTCCCGCGGTCTGCCACGAACTCGAAGAACGCGATCTGGGGCGCAGCGTTAATGCGCATTGGCACCACGCTGAACCCGATACCGCATGTCACGAACAGTTGGTTGCCGGCTGCTCCGTAGTCGTGTGGCGCGAAGCCATCAGCGACGATCTTCTCCTCTGCGGTCAGGTCGAGGTACGACCACTGCGTCAACCCAGGGATAGCGATTTGTCCGCAGTGAGTGTGCCCGGCCACCGCCAAGGGAGCGCTGCCAGCGGGCAGCGAGCGGAACGTGGTGGGATTGTGCATCAGCACCATGCGGGGCGCGTTCTCGGGGACGCCCTCCAGCGCTAGCTCGGCATCGGCTTGCCCGGGGACCTTCGGGCCGACGCCCACCACGTAGAACTGCTGGGCGGGGCCGAGGTCCTCCTTGCCGGGCAGGGGCGCGGCCTCGTTGAGCAGCACGTCTACGCCGCGCTCCTCGAGGGCTGTGGTCATTCGCTCTGCGCCGCCCACCTTGTAGTCATGGTTGCCCATTACTGCAAATGTTGGAATTCCGGAGTCAAGCAGCGGTGAGAGCAGATCCAGCACCGCATCTGCTTGCACGGCGATGCTGGGATCGCTGCTATAGAGAAAATCGCCGCCGAGCAACACCGCATCCGGATCCTCGTCTACGAGCTCGCGCACCGCTCGTTCCACCATGCCGGTGTTTGCCCACCACATGCCGACCTGCAGGTCGGCGATCACCGCGATGGTTGTGCCCTCGTGCTCGGGGCCGAGCCCCGGCATCGTCATGGTGTGATGCCGCTCGTCCAGGATGAACCGGGGCTCGATGAGTACGCCATACCCGGTAATCAGTACGATGGCCGTGGTCAGCGCTATCGCTGCTATCTTGAGCGGTCGTTTCATGGGATTCCTTTGCTCGAGTGCTCTCTGCGCCAGGAGCCCGCGTTCGTAGCCGCCTCAGCTACCTTCTTCCCGGTCAATCGGGGCGCCCAAGCGGACGCCTCCAGTGCAGTTCCCCATCCAGTGCGCGATACTCGGCCCTGGAGTTGCATTTCGGTCACGAGTGCATGAATACCCGACAACGAAGATCAGGGGGGTGTTTGGGACGCGAATGAGCCGGAGAGCCCTTTGATGACAAACGGGGCCTAGCGGCCAGGAATGTGGGACCAGCAGCCAGGCGCCGCGCGCCGCTTTGCTGCACCTGCTAGTCCGAAGCGAAGGGCGGGGACAGCAAGAATGAACGAGGAACTTGTCGCTGATCGACAATCGCAGAATGTCCACCCAGGGATGCGGCTAGGCTCGGCTAGAGCTACCGGCTCCAATGGGCAGGTGACGGCGTGCGTCGTGGGCGGACTGTTCGCGCTGCTGGCGACCTTGGTCGTCCTCGGCTGGAAGCCACTGCAATCCGTTGATGAATCCGTAGTGGCTGCACTGAACCCCACCGTGTCATCCACACCGTGGCTGGCTCATGCGCTGGGACTCTTCACGGATCTTGGCGGCTCCCTGGTGACCTGGGCCTTGCTCCTGCTCGCATTGGGGTGGCTGCTGATTCGCCGTGAGCCAGCCCTCGCCGCGTACGTTGGCGTGGCCGGGCTCGGAGCGCTATCGCTGACGACCGGCGTGAAGGCGTGGGTGGAGCGTGGTCGTCCGGTCGTGGATACAACGGTCGCCGCCGCGCCTGGGCTGAGCTTCCCGAGCGGACATGCACTGAGCTCGACGGTCACCTACGGTGTCTTGCTCCTTGTATTCCTGCCGGCCGTCGCCGCGCGGCTACGCAAGCCAGCGATATTCGCGGTCGCGGCGCTGGTGATTGCCATCGGTCTCACTCGCATCGCCCTGGGCGTGCACTATCCCTCGGACGTCCTTGGTGGCTGGCTTCTCGGTGTGCTGTGGCTGCTGGTCAGTGCGATGGCTTTTCGCCGCTGGCACGAGAAGGCGGGATTGGGTCGTCCGCCACTGACCGAGGGACTGGAACCAGAGGAGCACGATCGCCTTGTCCCCGCCCCGGCACACGATGCACCTCTGCCCGCGGGCTGGCACAGTGTCAGTCGGCTCATGGTCGCAGCTGTGCTGATCTGGGGAGCGCTCGCCGGAGCCGGGCTGCTCATCACCGAGCAGATTGCGACCGTGCGCCAGTGGGACACCGCGGTAGCTAAATGGTTCGCCAGCATCAGGAGCGAATCCATCACCCCCGTCATGCTGAACGCCAGCCGTTTTGGCGACACGATCACCATCGTCGCCGTTGTGGCCATCGCCGTTGTTGCCGCGCTCGCGCTGACCCGGCGGTGGCGCCCCGCGCTGTTCCTCGTGGTGGCGGTCGTGGGCGAATCGTTGCTCTTTCTCGCCTCATCGTCGGTGGTCGGCCGCTCTCGGCCGTCCGTCGAGCACCTCACCCCCGGGCTGCCCCCGACCTCGTCGTTTCCGTCCGGCCACGTTGCCGCGACCACGGCGGCCTACGGCGCTATCGCACTGCTCATCGTCTTTCTCCTGCACCGGTGGTGGCGGTTTCTCGCTGTTGCCGTGGCCGCGTTGATCGTGCTGTCCGTCGTCGTGTCCAGGCTGTACATCGGCGTCCACTACCTCACCGACACCCTCGCGAGCGTGATCTACGCCTGCACCTGGCTTGCGGTGTGCTGGTGGATATTCTTGCCTGCGGCTGGCACGAACGACGATCAGTCCGGCCATATCAGCAGCCGCGCGGAACCGGGCTCTCGAAGCGTCATGGCGAGATGATCTCGCGGGCTTGCGCAGGGAGCTTGAATACTATGATTGCGCGGCACGCTTGCGCCGCAGGTAGAGCCATTCGAAGCCGATGATGGCGCAAATGGCGAGCGCAGCGACTCCGATCACCAGTGGGTCGGTCCGAATCTTCATCGTGACGAAGGCCGCGAGGACCACCAGATCCATAGTGATGGCGACCAAGGGAATCGCGGGCTTGATATCGATTTTCCTCCGGAGGTTCTTCCATAGGCCCCAGTGGATCGCGATGTCCATCGCGAGGTAGAAGACCACGCCGAGCGAGGCGATCCTGCTCAGATCGAAAAAGATCGTCAGCAGTATCGCCAGGGCAATCGTGTAGACCAGAGTGTGCTTCTGAATGTCTCCCGGCATGCCCAGATGGCTGTGCGGCACCAGTTTCATATCGGTGAGCATGGCGAGCATCCGGGACACCGCGAACGCGCTGGCGATCACGCCGGAAACCGTCGCTATGATGGCGAGGAAAACAGTGAAGTAGAGCCCAAAGTTCCCGAAAGCGGGCCTCGCCGCTTCCGCTAGGGCGTAGTTCCTGGACTGCACGATCTCAGCGAGCGATAGATTGCCCGCGACAGCCAGCGCAACCAGCATGTAGACGAGGACACAGATCACGATCGAGTAGATGATTGCTCGACCGACATTGCGGTGTGGATCCTTGATCTCGGCGCCACTGTTGGTGATCGTCGTAAAGCCCTTGTAGGCAAGGATGGCCAGAGCAACACCCGAGATGAAGCCAGTGATCCCGAACTGCCCGAGGCTCGCATCGGTTCCGGTGATCCTGCCGAGGTCGGCCAGCCATAGTCCAGCGATTCCGAAAAGCGTGATTCCGCCGATCTTGACGAGCGACATCACCAGCGAGAAATTTCCAACGATGCGGTTGCCGGAAATGTTGATGGCGAAGGCGAAGATGAGCAATCCAACGCCGAGCGCTGGAACAATCCATGCCGGTGTGCTGCCGAACAGCTGGCTGACGTATGTGCCAAAGGTGCGGGCAACAAGGCTCTCGTTGATCACCATGGAGAAGTACATGAAAAGCGCACCGACGGCCGTGATCGTGCCCGGCCCGTACATCTGCTTGAGGAACATGGCGATGCCGCCCGCGCTCGGGAAAGCCTTGGCTAGCTTGACGTAGCTATACGCGCTGAACGCGGTGACGATAGCGCCGACGATGAACGCGAGGGGAAACAGTGGACCTGCGAGCTCGGCTATCTGGCCCGTCAGGGCGAAGATTCCCGCGCCGATAATGACAGCGGTGCCCATCGATATCGCGCCCACGAGCGACAAGGATCCGCTCTTGTAGCGTGCGGTGCTTTCGTCTTCGTTGGACACCTGGCTGCTCCCTTCCAGCTAAACTCCTCCACGATACTGCGCAGGCGTTGCGTGCCTATGCCGCCGAGGACTGTAGTGGTGCTTCAGGCGCAAGTCTGCCTGCCTGTCGCTGGTGCTGCGGTGGCCCGCTTCGTGGCGGGGAGCACCGCGAGGAAACCGAGGATGCCAGCAACGGTGAAAGCCACGAGCGGGGTAGTGGAACCCATCAGGGCGCCGAGCAGTCCCGCGCCGATCGCCTGGCCGACGGCGAGAGCGATGAACAACATGGCCGTGCCTTGGGCTGCGTGGCAGGGGAGAGAGCGCGAGGCCCAGACGATGAGGACCCCGCATACCGCGGTGTAGGTGGCACCGAACACGGCCACGGAGATGCCTGCCAGCAGGGGCGATCCGGGTGCCGCGGCCAGGCCGATGGTCACGGCGGCCATTGCCGATGTAGCCACGTCCCAGGCGGTCCGCAGGGTCGAGGCCTGGGCGATCCTTCCGGCGGTGGCTCCGAGCACGCCGAATGCACCCAGGACCATCCAGGCGATGATGGAGTACATCGCCCCGTCCGCGCGGGACTCGACCATGATGGTGCGGCCAAAGGTCCAGATCGCGGCGCTCGAAGCCCCTGCCAGCGCCGCTGCGGAGATGGGGAACGCCAGCGGTGCCAGGATCGGCGCCCGCGCTGGCGGTGGTGGGCGCTGATGGGCGGACTGGTCAGCGCGGAGGGTGGCAATGGTCGCCAGGGCTACGAGGATGGCGAAGGCGAGCCAGCCCAGCCGCCACTGGCCGATCGTGAGCAGCATGACGATGCCTGCAGCAACGATCCCCGCGCCGGTGCCGGCGTTGACGATCGTCTGAGCGCTCTCGCGGCGCGGTGGCGCGACGTTCCGCTCGATGAGCATGACGAGGCCTGGCGTGGCGAACCCGGCCCCGGCGCCGGCGAGGACCACGCCGAGCGCGAGGACGATCGCGTCGGGGGCTCCTGCCACGACGAGTGACCCCAGCGTGGCTGTCGCGCCCGCGCAGAGGACGACGAGTCGCGGGCGGGCAGCGAGGCGCGAGGCCGTCACTGCGGCAAGGCAGAAGGACAGGAAGCTTCCGGACTGAATGAGCCCTGAGATGACTGGGTCGAGCTGGAAGGCATTAGCGAACCGGGGGAGGAAGAGGCCGTAGCCGAAGCGCGCGAGCCCATAGGTCGCTGCGATCAAGGCCATGCCGCTGACCACGAGAGACCGCATCGCGCCCCCTTGCATCCGATAACCAGAACGCACGTATCAATCTAGCAGAACGAACGTTTCGATTTGAAGGGTACCTACACTGAAACCATGACCATGGCCCGGCGATCTCCCGCTCGCGCACGACTGCTTCAGGCCGCCGATCGGGTGCTGTTCCACCGCGGCATCCGGGCAACGCCGGTCGACGAGCTGCTGCGCGAGGCACAGGTCTCGGCAGCCACCTTGTACACGCACTTTGGCAGCAAGGACGCTCTGGTAGCCGAAGCGCTACGGGCGCGCCTCGCGGAGTGGCGCACAGCCTGGGACCGCTGCATCATCGCGGCAGGCGACGACCTGGAGCGTTTGCTCGCGGTGTTCGACGCACTAGCTTCCCACCGTCGCGACCAGGACAACCCAGCACGCTGGTGCGCATTCCTGGCCGCTGCGGCCGAGCTTCCCGTGACAGCGGACGAGATCGGTGAGGTCATCGCAGCAGACACTGCCCTCCTCACCGAGCGCCTCCTGCACCTTTCTCGTCCCCTCGCCGGGGCGCGGGCCCAGGATCTAGCCGACGAGGTACTCCTCGCCTACACCGGCACCCTGGCTGCACTCCTTCGCGGCGCCCCCGGATCGCCGATCGACGTGGGCCGCCGCCTGGCCTGCTCGGCAGCTCGCTCCTACATGCGTGATTGACAGCAGACGATCCGGGGGCGGATGGCCCTGGCTGCACGGGACGGAAGGCTCTATCCCGGGTCTCGCTTCCCGGTGAGAATCAAGAAGGAAGCATCGCGCGAGCCCATGCTCGCCGAGCCTGGACCGGTCTCGTCCTGATCGGCACCGTCCGGCCCCCCGACATACCAGTGAGCTTGAGAAGGGATCGAGATGAACGCGATGAAGTCTGCCGTTGTGGCGAGCGTCATGGCAGTATCAGCAGTTCTTGGTGGCGGCACAGCGCTCGCGCAGCCCTCGACATCCATGATGCATGACGCGAACAGCACATGCGGCAAGGTCATGCAGTTCATGCACGAAAACGCGGAGATCATGCGCTTCAAGCATGAGCTGTTGCAGCAGAACCCCGACCTGATGAGCATGCACATGCAAGCGATGGGCATGATCTGTTCCCCGGACCAGATGATGCGGATGCGCCAGATGATGATGTCGATGTAGTGCCGGAATGGCGCCCCCTAGCTGATGAACCGGTAGCCCATGCCGGGCTCGGTGATGAGGATCCGCGGCCGGGCGGGGTCCTCCTCGAGCTTGCGGCGCAGCTGGGCGAGGTAGACGCGCAGGTAATGGGACTCGTTCTCGTACTCGGGCCCCCAGATGGTGGTGAGGAGCTGCTTCTGGGTGACGAGCTTTCCGGCATTGCGGGCGAGGAGCTCGAGGATGGCCCACTCGGTCGGCGTGAGCCGGACTGTCGTCCCGTCGCGGGTGACGCGCTTGGCGGAGAGGTCGATATCGAGCGAGCCGACGCGGATCTCGCTGCTCACGGTGGGCGCGGGGGCCCCGCGGCGGATGGCGGCGCGCAATCGGGCCATGAGCTCGTCCATCCCGAAGGGCTTGGTGACGTAGTCGTCGGCGCCCGCGTCGAGAGCGACGACCTTGTCGATGGAGTCGATCCGGGCGGAGAGCACGATGATGGGCATGGTCGTCCAGCCCCGGAGGCCATGGATGACGTCAGTGCCGTCGAGATCGGGGAGCCCGAGGTCGAGGATGACAACGTCAGGCTTGTGGGTGGCGGCGGACCGTAGCGCTTCGGATCCGGTGGCGGCGGTGTGCACGGTGTAGCCGCGGGCCACGAGATTGATGCGCAGGGCGCGCAGGATCTGCGGGTCGTCGTCGACGGCGAGGACACTGGTCATGCTCGTGGCTCCAGTCCGGGCTGGGGGGCGGCGGGGAGCGTGACGGTGATGGTGAGCCCTCCGCCTGGGGTGTCGCTGGCCTCGATGGTGCCACCCATGGCGGTGGCGAACCCTTTGGCGACGGACATGCCGAGCCCGATGCCAGTGGTGCGGTCGCGGTCGCCGTGGCGCTGGAACGGCTCGAACAACTGGGCCCTAGCCTCGGGCGAGAGGCCAGGACCGTGGTCGATGATCGAGAGCAATACGCGCTCGGCGGTGTGGTGCGCCTCGATGCGGATGGGTTCGCTGCCGTGGCGGATGGCGTTGTCGGCGAGGTTGGCGATGACGCGCTCGAGCAGCCCGGCGTCCGCGAGCACGTCGGGCAGGTCGTCGGGAAGAGCGAGGGCGAGTTTGTTGCCGCCGCGGACGCTGGCAAGGGCACGCACGGCTATGTCGTCGATGCCGTGGGATCGGATGAGGGGCCGCACGGCGCCGGTGGCGAGGCGGGAGGAATCGAGCAGGTTGTCGACGAGATCGCGGAGCTGGCGTGTTGATTCGTCGGCGACACTGAGCAGCTCGCGCCGATCCTCGGGCGTGATGGCGAGCGCCTCGTTGTCGAGGGTCGCGATGGCCATGGTCAGGGCGGTCAGGGGAGTCCGCAGATCGTGGCCGAGCGCGGAGAGCAACGCGGTGCGCAGCGCGGCGGCGTCGGATTGCCGCTTGGCCTCGGCAGCGGTGCTCATCATGTGCTGGTGGCGTAGCGCGAGGACCGCCTGCACCCCGGCGCTGGCCAGCATGGAGCGCCGGGCCTCGTCGAGGCCGGGTCCGTCGAGGACGAGCGCGGTCGTGGCGTCGAGGGGGATCTCCTGGCAGTGCGGCGAGCCAGCGCGGGCGGGCTTCTCGCGCAGCTCTACCGAATCGAGCCCGAAGTCCTCGCGGATGCGGGCGAGGAGCGTGTCGGCCGGGTTGTCGTCGAGCAGGATGGTGCGGGCGTAGGACGACATCAGCGCGGCCTCGGTGCGGGCATGCGCGGCCTCGCGGGCGCGGGTTGCAGAGCGGTGCACGACGGTGGCGACCGCCGCGGCGACCACGGCCATCACGGCGAGGGTGAACCGGTTGTGGGCATCGGCGATGTAGGGCGTGTGGAAGGGCTCGGTGTAGAAGACGTTGAGCAGGATGGCGCTGAGCACTACCGCCGTCAACGCTGGCCGCCATGCGCCGATCAAGGCGACGGCAACGGTGCCGAGCAGGAACGCCATGGCAACGTCAGCGAGCTCGAGCTGCTCCTTGAATGGCACGAACCCGGCAGTAAGCAGCGTGGGCACGGCGATGGCCGCCACCCACGCGGCGCGCGTGCGGGAGCGGGACAGTGCTGATCCACGCATCGTGCCGTGCGCCGCGCGTCGGCTCGGTGGCGTGGCCACGAGCTGCACATCGATGGATCCTGCATTCCGCGCAACGGTGCTGGCGGTGCCGCGGCGGCGCGCCAGGGGCCAATTGGGGCGCGCGCGATGCCCGACGATGATGCGGGTGGCGCCAGCACTGCGGGCTAGCTCGAGAAGAGCACCGGCAACGTCGCTGGCCACGACGGTATGGAATGTAGCCGCGGCTTTGGTGGCTTGCTCGCGAATTGCCTCGACGACACCGGGCGGGGTGCCGCGCTCCCGGGGGTCGAGCACATGTACCACGAGCAGCTCGGCACCGCATCGGTCGGCCGCGCGAGCAGCGCGCTGCACCAGCGCCTCGGTATCCCCGGCACCGGAGATCGCGACGAGTACTCGCTCGCGCAAAGCTGCCCCCTCATCGTTCATGCTCACCCCACGATGGGGCGTTCCGCGGGCAGCTCGTAGCGCCGGGGCCGCTCCTGCAGCGCGAGCGCGGACGCCACCACCACGGGTCCGATCCGGCCGATGAGCATGAGCGCGATGAGCACCACATGCCCGAGGGCAGGCAGGTCCGCGGTGATGCCCATGGACAACCCCACAGTAGCGAATGCCGAGATCACCTCGAACATCACTTCCTCCGCGCCGTGGCCACTGATCGCGATCAGCAGGATCGTCGCGCTGATGATCGCGGCGACGCTGAGCAGCACGATCGTCAGTGCCTGGCGCTGCACTGACTCGGGGATGCGGCGATCGAGGGCATGGACGGAGGGTTGCCCGCGCAGCTCCGCGAGTATCACGAAGCCGAGGATGGCGAAGGTAGTCACCTTGATGCCGCCCGCGGTTCCCGCGCTGCCGCCACCAATGAACATCAGCACATTGGTGATGAGGATCGTTGCCGAGTCCATCTGGCCCACATCGAGCGAGTTGAAGCCGACCGTGCGAGGGGCGAGGCCCTGGAATACCCCGGCGAGGATCTTCTCTCCCGTGCCCAGCGGGCCGAGAGTCTCCGGGTTGGAGTATTCGAAGGCGAGAACCGCGGCGATGCCGACGGCGGCGAGCGCGCCATACGCGAGGACGGTGATCCGGGTGTGCAGGGACCAGCGCGGGGGAGGCCCGAGAGGAAGACCCGTGTTGTTGCGCGCGCGGCGTTCCCGCCGCAGGTGCTTGCCGATCTCGAGGAGGACGGGGAAACCGATGCCGCCGAGCACGAACGCGGCGATGATGGGCAGGAGGATCCACGGGTCGCCGGTGAACGCCATCATGCTGTCCGCCCGCAGTCCGAAGCCTGCATTGTTGAATGCAGACGCCGCATGGAACAGCGCGAACCCCACAGCCCCGAGGGCCGAGTCGGTATAGGCGGCGTAGTAGCGGACGCCAATGATGAGCGCCACGATCGCCTCGATGGCAAGGCTGACCACTACCACGCCCACTGCGACCCGCCGCACGTCCGCGAGGCGGAGTTCCTTCGTCTCGGCCTGCACGATCAGCTGCATCCGCATGCCCATCCGGCGCGCGACAACGATGCCGAGCAGGGAGGCGAGCGTCATCACGCCCATGCCACCGATCTGGAAGAGCACCGCGATGACGCCCTGCCCGAACACGGACCAGTAGGTGCCGGTATCAACAACGACGAGGCCCGTGACGCACACCGCGGACGTGGCGGTGAACAGCGCCGGAAGGGGAGCGGTCCAGCTACCGGCGGCCGACGAGAACGGGAGTATGAGCAGAACCGTGCCGGTCAGTACGACCAGCACGAATCCTGTGGTGACCACGCGCGCGGGGTGGCGGACGAAAAGCCCGACGAGATGACGGGCGCGCGCGGGCCCCGCCGCGCTACGCAGCATGGACGTGTAGTTGGTGTGGCACTCATCCAGCGTGCGCACCGCCGGTGGCGCGCGCACGCGCCTTGATGCCGTCCTGACGGTGCGGCCTGGAGTCTTGATGGTTTCTTGACGCCGTGTGACGCGCGTCTATTGCCTGGGCCAATCGGTGCAGTCGCCGGCGCCGCTGCAGTAGGGCGCGTTCGCGGTCTGCCCGCAGCGGCACAGAGTCGCGCGGGTCTCGGACCGAGGCCCGGACCCATCGTCGATGGTGAACGATCCATTGATCACTAGGGGCTGGCCGGGGCCGGTGGTGATCCGTACTGCGGCGTCGCCCTGCTCGGCGGGGCCGGTAGTGAGCTGGTAGTGCAATGCGCCGGTGGGGCAGCGGCGAACGACCTCGGCCGTGGCGCCGGGCTCGGCCGCGCTGGGCTGGATCCACGGGCGGCGCGCGGTGTCGAAGACCTCCGGCAGGCCGCGCACGCACTCGGCGGCGTGCAGGCAGCGATGCCGGTCGTAGGTGACGGTGATGCCGTCCCCTTCATACGCCTTGGTGCTGGCGTTCTCGCTCATCGCGACTCCTGGGATTGCAGGCCGAACTTGCCGTGGAGCTGCGCGGGCACGAGGTCGGCATAGCTGGGATGCTTCTGGATGTATCGCTGGGCAAACGGGCAGAACGGCAGTACCACGAGCTCCCGCTCCCGTGCCTCATCGAGCACCTGCCCGAGCAGCTGGGAGGCAAGGCCCTGCCTGGCATAGGACTTGCTGATCTCGGTGTGGGTGAGGGAGAACCGACCTTGCAGGATGCTGTACTCCACCGATCCGGCGACCTCGTTGGTGTCGTCGTCGATGAGCTCGTAGCGCTCGAGCATGTCGTTGTCGCGCAGGGTGAATGGCATGTGGCGCCTTCCGGGTGCGTTTCTGGTGCTTCCATGGTGCCGCAGCATGGCGCGCATGGCAGGCGAACAGCAGGAGCGCGCGCCGCGCCGGGGACCAAATACCCGTGGGAAAGAGTCGGCGTGCCCTAGGGTCCGCGCGTGCCGTAGCGGGACCCTGGATGCAGGAAGTGGCGCCGAGCCACCCCCGTACCGGGACCGCGAGGAGACAACGATGAGCGTGGCGATCCGCACGTCCGGGCTCACCAAGGCATACCGGCGCGCTATCGCGCTGGACAATGTGAGCCTGGAGGTTCCCGCTGGCATCGTGTTCGGCTACCTCGGCCCGAACGGGGCGGGCAAGACCACTACGATCCGCATCCTGGCAGGCCTGCTACGCCCCACCAGTGGCACCGCGACCATCCTGGGCACCGACGTCCTGGCCGACAGGGAGGGCGCGCAGCGGCATGTTGGTTATCTCCCCGGTGACTTCGTGGCCTATGCGGACCTCACTGCGGAGCAGTACCTGCGCTACCTCGGAAACCTGCGCGGGGGCGTTCCGCCGGCGCGGGCACGGGGCCTGGCGGAGCGGCTGCGGCTCGATCTGCGCTCGCGCATCGGCGAGATGTCGCATGGCAATCGCCAGAAGGTCGGCATCATCCAGGCCTTCCATCACCAGCCGGAGGTACTGATCCTCGACGAGCCCACCGCTGGTCTGGATCCGTTGGTGCAGAGAGAGTTCCTGGGCATGGTGCGCGAAGCCCGTGACGAGGGCCGCACGGTGTTCCTCTCCTCCCACGTCATGTCGGAGGTAGAGGCGGTCGCGGATACCGTCGGTATCCTGCGCCGCGGCGCCCTCATCGAGGTTGCCGATGTGGCGACGCTCAAGTCCCAGGCGCTGCGCCGCATCGACATGGTTCTCGACGAGGCGGTGTCGCTCGAGCAACTGAGGCTGATCGATGGCGTGCGGGAGGCCACCTGCGATCACGCGGGAACGCACGTGCTCGTCGAGGGATCCACCGCGCCCCTGCTGTCCTGTGCCGCGCCCTACGGCATCAGCTCGATCATCACCCATGAGCCGGATCTCGAGGAGATCTTCCTCGGCTACTACGCGAAGGCGGTGTGATCATGCTGCGCAGCGTGTTCACCAAAGCGCTCCGGGACCAGCGGCGCGCGCTGGCAGGGTGGGGGACCGGCCTTGTCCTGCTGCTCCTGCTGATGGCCGCGCTCTGGCCCTCCCTCGCGGACATGGGCGATCTCGAGGCCTTCCTGGCGAGCTTCCCCGAACCGATGCAGGAACTGTTCAACCTCGAGGAGTACGGCACTGGGGTCGGCTACTACAACACGGAACTCTTCACCGCCATGCTGCCGATCCTGTTCCTCGCGTTCGGTATCGGCAGGGGAGCGCGCGCCGTCGCCGGCGACGAGGAAAACGGAACCCTCGATGCAGTGCTGCTGACCCGGGTCTCGCCGCGCGGCTTGCTGGTGCAGCAGGCGGCGGCGGTGGCCGTGGCCATCACGCTGCTGGGCACGGTCGTGCTGGTGTGCGCCGTCGCCTTCTCCGCGATCTTCGGCCTCGGAGTGGGGGTGGGCGCTGCCGCGAGCGGGGCACTGGCGATCACCCTGCTGGGCCTGGAGTTCGGCTGGCTCTCGCTGGCGATCGGGGCAGCGACAGGAAGCCGGATCAAGGCGCTCGCGCTGAGCTCCGCGGCCGCGGTCGCGGCGTACGTCCTGTACCTGGCGGGCGCCCTCGTCGACGGGGTGCGGCCATGGCAGCCGCTCTCGCCGTTCTACCAAGCGCTCGCCGATGGCCCGGTGGGGGCCGGGCTCCCATGGTCCTACCTGTGGATGCTGCTAGCGGCCGTGGTCTTCGTCCTCGCGGCCATTCCCTTGCTCGAGCGGCGCGATATCGGTCGCTGACACCGATCGGCCGCGCGGCCCGGCATGGCGAGCGAGCGGTCGGTCCCGGCGTATCGTGGAGCCACTATGGCTGAGTTGAAAGCACGGATGCGCGCGGACCTGACGGCCGCGATGAAAGCACAGGATTCCGAGACCAAGGCGACGCTTCGCATGATGCTCGCCGCGGTGCAGACCGAGGAAGTAGCGGGGGAGTCGGCCAGGGAGCTCTCCGATGCGGAGGTCACCAAGGTGTTGATGCGGGAGGCGAAGAAGCGGGCCGAGTCCGCGACGGTATACGCCGACGCGGGCCGGGAGGAGCTCGCGGCGAAGGAGCGTGCCGAGGGCGAGATCATCGCGCGCTACCTGCCCAAGCCGCTGACCGATGACGAGCTCGCCTCTCTCGTCGACCAGGCGATCGATCAGGTCGCTACCGATACGGGCGAGCGCCCGGGCATGCGGCAGATGGGGCAGGTCATGAAGGCGGCGAATGCCCTCGTTGATGCGCGCGCTGACGGTGCACGGGTGTCGCAGGTGGTCAAGGCGCGCCTCGCGGGGTAGGGGCCCCGCGGGGGCCCGCGAGTGTGGCAGCTCCACGAGTGTGCGAAAAACGACAGCTCTGAGCACGGTTGCTGTCGTTTCTTGCACACTCGCGGGCGAGGCAGGCGAAACCCGCGGCGCCCGGTGACAGCCAATGGCAGCACCCGCCTAGCAGTGGTCGCAGCAGCTCCCGCTGTCGTCCTCCTGGGCGAGCAGCCCGCCAGGGCGCCGCGTGCCGGTGGCTGGCACGGGAACGGTCACAGCCTCGGGCGCGGCACCATCGAGCCGCCGGATGCGGGCCGCCCGGATGGCGTTGAGGATGACGAGCACCTCGGCGGATTCGTGGATGAGCACGACTGTGGCGAGGCCGAGCAATCCTGTCGCGGCGAGCGGCACGAGGAGAATGATGATCGCCAGCGATAGCGCGATGTTCTGCACCATGATGCGGCGTGCCCGCCGGGCGTGGTCGAGCACCTGGGGAAGGTGGCGCAGGTCGTTGCCGAGCAGCGCGCAGTCGGCCGCGGCGATGGCGGCGTCGCTGCCCATCGCGCCCATGGCGATGCCGGTATCGGCGGTGGCGAGGGCGGGGGCGTCGTTGATGCCGTCGCCAACCATCGCGGTAGTGCTGGAGCGGCGCAGGGTCGCCACGACGTCGGCCTTGTCCTCGGGCAGGAGGCCGGCGTGCACCTCGGTGATGCCGCATTCGGTGGCGAGGGCGCGGGCGCATGGCTCGGAGTCGCCGGTGAGCATGACGGTGCGGATGCCGCGGTCACGCAGCTGCTTCACGACGGCGGGCGCTTCGGGGCGCAGCTCGTCGCGGACCGCGAGGATGCCGAGCACCTCGCCCGCGAGCTCGACGGCAACAACGGTGGCGCCGGATTCCTGCCACGCCCGCGCGTTCTCCTGGAGCTCTGCAGGCAGGAGGATCCAGCCGGGGGAGCCGAGCCGCGCTGGGGCGGCGTCGATGGTTCCGGTGAGGCCGCGGCCCGGCACGGCTTGCACGTCGTCGGCGTGGTAGCGGGTGGCTGCGCGCTGCTGGGCGGCCTCGACGATGGCCGCGGCGAGCGGATGGTCGCTGCGTTCCTCGAGGGCTGCGGCGATGGCCAGCGGGTCGGCTGTTTGCCTGGTTCGCCGGAACCCCGCGCCCTGGGTACCGATCACGGTGGGCGAGTTCGTGGTGAGCGTGCCAGTCTTGTCGAGCGCGACGATCGTGACGGCGCCGAGTGCTTCGAGGGCGCGTCCGGAGCCGACGACCATTCCGGCGCGGCTCGCCCCGCCGACGGCGGCAACGACGGTGAGTGGCACGGAGATGGCCAGCGCGCAGGGTGACGCGGCGACGAGCACGACGAGTCCGCGCTCGATCCACATCATGGGGTCGCCGAGGAGCGCTCCGACGACGGTGATGGCGGTCGCGAGCAGGAGGATCGCGGGCACGAGTGGCCGGGCGATGCGGTCGGCGATTCGCTGGCGGGCGCCGTGGTCCTGCTGGGCCTGCTCGACGATCGTGACGATGCGGGCGAGCGAGGAATCCGCCACTTCCGCGGTGGCGCGGGCGGTGATGGCGCTGGTGCCGTTGATGGCGCCGGCGGGCAGGGCGTCTCCAGGACCGGCCTCGAGGGGGATCGATTCGCCGGTGATGGCGGAGACGTCGAGGCTGGTTCGGCCGCCGGTGATGGTGGCGTCGGTGGCGGCGCGCTGGCCGGGCGCGAGGACGAGCGTGTCGCCGATGGCGAGATCGGCGGCGGGGATGTCGAGGATCGTGCCGCCCTGCTCGACGGTGACGGTATCGGGGATGAGCACGTGCAGGGCGCGCAAGCTACGGCGTGTGCGCGTGACGGCGAGGTCCTCGAGCCCCTCGGCGAGGGAGAACAGGATCCCGAGCAGGGCGGCCTCGGTGTAGGCGCCAAGCAGGACCGCGCCGATCATGGCGATGCTCATCAGGGTGCCGACGCCGATGCGGCGGGGCAGGCGAGCGACTGCTCGGGGGACGAAGGTGCTCGCACCAACCAGTGCGGAGGCGAGGACGAGGATCGTCGACGGCAGCCCGTGGAAGGGGAGCGCGACGACGAGCAGCGCCGCAGCGAGCAGGGCCGCCCGGATCGTGGGGTGCCGGAGGGCTTCGCGGATCATGGCGTGCTCCCCTCGGTGGTGCCGAGCAGCATGCCGAGCAGCGATGCGGTCTCGGGGGCGAGGCGGTAGAGGACGAGCTTGCCGTCGCGGCGCGAGGTGACCATGCCAGTGGCGCGGAGCTGGCGCAGGTGGTGCGAGGCGAGCGCTTTGCTGGTGCCGGTGATCCAGGAGAGGTCGCAGACGCACAACTCGCCGCCGCTCGCGAGCGCGGTCGCGAGGGCGATGCGGGTCGGTTCGGCGAGGCCGCGGGCCTGCTCGGCGGCTCGTCGGCGCAGTTCCTCGCTGGGGAGGCTGGTGCGGATGGCTTCGGCCCGGGGCAGGTCGAGGCAGAGCAGGTCGCAGGTGTCGCCGGTGCCTTCAGTCATGCAAACAGTCTAACGGATGTTTGACTAACTGTCGGGCGCGCCCGACAGTCGCCCGCGAGTGTTCGAAAAACGACACGGGCATCGACCAAACCTGTCGTTTCTTGCACAGTCGCGGGCCTGGTGATGCGGATGCCGTCCGCGCCCAAGGCCGGAAACGAGCAGGCTACTTGCACTCCACGATCGGCTGCGGGTCATAGCGCACTGTGCGGGTGGTGCGGGAGATCTCCGCACCAGTCTGGGCATCGCGCACCACACGGGTATCGGAGGTGGTGAAGCCCTGCGACCCGTTCGAGGGGAAGCAGTTCGGTCCCTCCGGCAGGGTGATGCGCGACGGGCTCGTATACGCCCAGCGGCCGCCATTGATCGACTGCACGTTCACCGTCTTGGTGCCCCAGATCCGCACCGTGACGCTGGATGAGTCGCCGAACGACTGGATGAGAATGCCGGTGCTATAAGGATTGTGGAACTTCACGTCGATCGCGCCCTCCCACACCGTTGCCTCGCGGCCGGCCGGGTAGCGCGAGATGTAGTACGAGTGCTCCTGGTGCTCCACGTCATCCATGCCCGCGAAGTAGGACGCGTTGTACAGGGTGGTCGCGAACTGGCTGATGCCACCGCCGACCGCTTCGGAGGGCCGCCCGTTGAGGATGATGCCTGACTCGATGTAGCCCTGGGCGGTGCCGCGCGGCCCCGTGTAGCCGTTGAGCGAGAACGTCTCGCCCGGCTTGACCACGGCGCCATTGACCTCCCGCGCGGCCTGCCGGATATTCACCCCGGACTCGGTGGCGAATCCGCTGGTGGTGTACTCGGCAACGACCTCGTTGATGCCGAGGGCCTCCGCATCGGCGGTGCGGAACTCCGCGATGATCTCGACGTACTCGGCGTCGACGGTGCGGTCCTCGGTCCGCAGCATCAGCTCGTCGAAACCAGTGAGAGTTGCTTCCCAGTCGATCTTCCTGCCCTCGCGATCCTCCACCACGTACGGCCCCGAGTTGCCGAGCGCCACGGTGGCGTCACGCGCCGGGTACTCGGTGGAGGCGAGCTGGGGGGAGAGGATGCCGATCGCGGCCTCCTGGTCGAAGAAGTGCCGCAGCTCCGGACCGTCTGCCTCGAAGCGCAGCACCTCGCCGACCTGCTCGGGCGGCAACGTAGCGGTGGTGTCGCTCCTGCCGGTGACCTCGAGCGGGGTGGCGAGCGCGGGCTCGGCGATCTCGCGCATCGCGCGGTCGATGTCCTCCTCGGTGAGCTCGACCTCGGTGATGTCGGCGGGCAGCATCAGCGGTATTCCGAGGGGCCAGTCCCGGACGACGATGCCGCGCGCGGTCTCGGCGAGCAACTGCTGGCCTTGCTGGGGCATGATCGGGACGGCACGGGCACCGTCGAAGGCGATGCCGCCGGGTTGCGGCTCGCGGTCGATCTCGCCGACGAGGCGTTCCATCGTGGCGGCGAGCGCGGGCTCATCGACGGTGCGGGCCACAGGCACCTCCCGCTCCCGGAACAGCGAAGCGAGCCGGGTCAACGGATTGAGAGGCTGATCGGCCGCCTGATCGACTGTCTCCTCGAGGTCGAGCGCGAGGCCAGCCTCAGCGGGAACGAGGGCGGTCTCGATGTCACCGGCGATCACGGGCACGGACGCGGTCTCCCGGTCCTTGAGCGATTCGCGCAGCTCCACGAGGGCCTGTTCCCGCGGCATCCCGCCGATCTCGGTGCCCAGGACCTCGGTGCCTCGCGGAACCTCACCACGGCTGAAGTAGATATCCGCGCCATAGGCGGCACCCGCGATCAGGAGCAGGGCCACGGCAGCGATGATGATGCGGCGACCGCGACGCTTCCCGGCACTGCCACGATCCGATCCAGCTCTGTCGGTGCCGTCGGCCGGGGTGTCGGCCTGGGTGTCAGCGGCCTGGTCCTGGTCGTTGCTGGGCTCGTCAGCAGTGCTGTCGTTGGTCTGCTCGTCGGTCACGCGTGCACGGCTCCCCTGATCATCGGTGGACCAAAGCCTATCGAATGCACGCTGGTACGGCACAGCCTTCGAGATCGCGTACAGCTGCGAGACGGCGGAGGTGCGGGCGTTGTGGGCCACGGATACCGTGGATTCCATGCCAGCACTCGTATCCGGCGAAGCGGTCCAGCTCGACCTGCGGCACGCTACTTTCGCGAGCCGCGGCGTCGCGGTGGCCATCGATGTGCTCGTGCAGCTCACGATCCTCGGCACGCTGGTCGCGGTGCTGTTCGCGGCCCTGCCCGCGCTCGATCCCGCCGCCTATGCCGCGATCTCCCTCCTGCTCGTCATCCTGGTCATGATCGCCCTGCCCGTGCTGGTCGAGACGCTGACGCGGGGCCGTAGCCTCGGCAAGGCCATCATGGGGCTGCGGGTGCTGCGCGACGACGGAGGAACCATCAGTGGCCGCCATGCCCTCGTGCGCGGCCTCGCCGGGTTCTTCCTCGATTTCTGGGTGCTGGGCTTCTTCGGCGCGGTAGCGCTCGTGGTGTCCCTCGCTAGCCCGGCCGGCAAGCGAGCCGGGGATCATCTCGCGGGCACGATCGTCGTGCGCGAGCGGCTCGCCCCGATGATGGCCGGCCCGGGCAGCGCTCCCGGCAAGCGAGCGGACTGGACGAGGACCGTGGATCTGACCGATGTCGACCCCGCGCTGCTGCAAGCGGCACAGAGCTTCCTCGCTCGGCGCGATACTTTCTCCGCAGGAGCACGCGACCGCATCGCCGGTGACCTCGCGGCGAGCCTGCTGCAGCGCACCAGCGCCACGCCTCCCGAGGCAACACCGGACGAGGACGTCGTCGCTGATCTCATTGCGGAGAGGCGTTCCCGTCTCGCGAAGCCCCTGGGCCAAGGCGTCCCCGCGCGCCCCATCCTGGGCCCGGCCAGCGATGACCCCTGGGCCGCGCCTCCGGGGTGAGGTGCTCGAGCGGAGTCACTCCGCACTGCGTACGCGGCCGGGGGCTGGCAGACTCTGAGGTCACTGAGGCGATCCAGCTGGCTCGATCCACCGGGCATCCCGCGGCTGGCCCGCCCCGCCGAGATGAAGGGGGAACTGTGACCCATCCACCGGGCTCGAATCCGGGAAGCGACAACCCAGGGGGCGACTACCCACCACCGCCTGGCTACGAGCCACCACAGGGGGCCATGCCGGGCCCCCAGGGCAATTACGGACAGGGCGGCTACGGACAGGGCAGCTACGGGATGCCACCCATGCAGCAGGTGGACCCTTCGCGCTTCGGCGCGCCCCGCCCCGGCGTGATCCCGCTGCGCCCCCTCGGTGTCGGCGAGATCCTCGACGGCGCGGTCAAGACGATGACCCGCTACGCCGTCGTCATGTTCGGCCTCACCGCGATCCTGGTCACCATCGGCCAGGTCATCGCGACCGGCACGCAATTGCCCACTGCTGATGTGATGTTCGATCCAGCCACGATGGATACCGGTACGGAAGGAATGGCTGGATGGATCACTGGCCAGCTGATCGCCGCAGCGATCTACGGTCTCGTCACCATCGTGCTGCTCGGCATGCTGACCACTGTCGTCAAGTCCGCCGTGCTGGGTGATCGCATCACGATCGGCGAGACCTGGGCAGCGGCGCGGCCGCATCTGCTGCGCATCCTGGGCCTCTACCTGCTCGGTGTGGTCGCGGGGATCACCCTGATCGCCATCGTGGTCGGTGGTTTCCTCGTTCACTGGGCGGTCGGCCTCGTCGCGGTGCTCGCCGCGCTCGCGCTCGTGGTGTGGGTCGGCGTGCTCGTCTCGGTCTCGGTGCCCGCGCTCGTGTTCGAGAAGACCGGCGTGATCACCGCCATCCAGCGCTCGATCGCGCTGGTGCGTGGCACGTGGTGGCGGGTCCTGGGCGTCCTGCTCCTGCTGATGCTCATCGTCTTCGGTATCAGCCTGATCTTCATGATCCCGTTCAGCATCATCGGTGGCATCGCGGGCATCGCGGCGGACAGCAACATTCCGGTCCTGATCATTTCCGCGATCGGCGGCATCCTGTTGTCCATCGTGGTCACCCCGTTCTCCACGGCTGCCACGTCGCTGCTCTACGTCGACCTGCGCATGCGCAAGGAAGGGCTCGATATCGAGCTTGCTCGCGCCAGCGAGGAGCAGGGCGCCCGGTAGCCCGCCCATGCCATCGCGGACCACGCTGCAGCCCCCCGTCGAGATCGCCCGCGATCCGGCGGGGGCCGCGGCGCGCGAGGAACTCTCCCGCGCGGTCTACCTCGAGCAGCGACCATCGTTGCTCGAGCAGGCAACCGGCTGGTTGCTCGAGCAACTCGGCCGGGCGATCAGCGTCGCGCTGTCTGGGATCGAGGGATTATCCCCGAGCGGGATCGGCAGCCTGCTCGTCCTCGTCGCCGTCCTGGTCGCGGCACTCGTGCTCGTCAGGTGGCGGGCGGGAGCGCTGCGCGCTAGCCGTGCTGCCCGGTCCGGGCGCAGCAGCGCGGCGCGCGATAGTGCCCGTGATCACCGGCTCGCCGCGGAGGCCGCGCTCCGCGAGGGAGACCTCGCCATGGCCATCGCGGCCCGTTTCCATGCGGCCACCGCCAGCCTCGAGGAGCGCGGCATCATCGAGGACACGCGCGGTTCCACGGCCTGGGAGCTCGCCAACCATCTCGAAGCTCGCCATTCCGAGGCGGCTAGCGCGATGCGCTCGGCCGCCCCTGTGCTCGATGACGTGCTCTACGGGCATCGCGATGCCACGAGCGCGGACTACGCGATCATCGCTGCCGCCGACGATGCGATCGCCTTCGGCCGGGCAAGCAGCGATCTGCTGTCCAGCGCGACGCCGGAGCCACCCCGGTGACCGCCGCGCCCGGCCCCACGACCCGGCGTGCGCGCTGGCAAGCCATGCGCGCGCCGCTGCTGATCGGCATGGCGGTCGTCACCACGGCCATCGTCACCGTGGTGCTCGGCGGAACCGATGCGAGCACGCCGCTTGATCCACGCTCGGCGGCCCCCTCGGGCACCCGCGCGCTCGACGTGCTGCTGGGCGAGGAAGGCGTGCAGGCCAGCCGCACCGAGTCCTACGATCAGGCGCTGGCTGCCGCACCGGGAGGCACAGTCCTGGTCACCGATCCCGCTGACGTGCCCAGCGCGCGCATGCTGGACCTGATCGGTACGGCGAGCACCACCATCCTGGTCGATCCGGGCCCGTCGTTGCTCGAGGAACTGCCTGGCGACATCGACCTGCTCCGGCCTGCGCTCACCGCTGCGCTCGAGGCCGGTTGCGACCTGCCCGCCGCGGCGAGCGCGGGGCGCGCCACCCTCGGCGGTGCCCGCTACAGCGCCGAGCCGCCAACAATACGTTGCTACGACGATTCGCTCGTCGTGATCCCCGCGAGCGCTGGAAACAGCACCATCATCATCCTCGGCACCGCCGCGCCGCTTACCAACGAGCACCTCGGCGACGAGGGCAATGCCGCCCTGTCCATGATGCTGCTCGGTCGCCACCCCACTCTCTCCTGGTACTTGCCGAGCGCCACCGATCCCGCGTTCCGCACCGACGAGCGATCCCTGGTCTCGCTCATCCCGACCGGCTGGTGGTTCGCCGCCATGCAGGTGCTCGTCGGCGTGGTGCTGCTCGCCGCATGGCGCGCTCGGCGCCTCGGGCCCATCGTGACCGAGCCACTACCAGTGTTCATTCGTGCCACCGAGACCCATGAGGGCCGGGCCCGCCTCTACCAGCGCTCCCGCGATCATGCTCACGCAGCGAGCATCCTGCGTGCTGCGACGACCGATCGGGCTGCCCGGCTGCTGCGACTGCCCCGTGGCACCGCCGGGCCAACCTTGGTGGCGACCATCGCCGCGCGGACGGGGAGGGAACCCGATGCGGTCACCGAGATGCTGAGCGGTTCCCGTCCCGCCGATGACGCCGAGCTGCTCGCCCTGGCCCGCGCGCTCACCGAGCTCGAGCATGACCTAGACCTAGGACGCGACACCCCGGAGGGAAGCAACCCATGAGCCCAGCACCGAAGATCAGCGACCCGCGCGAGGCCATGCACGCCGTGCGCGAGGAGATCGGCAAGGCCGTGATCGGGCAGGATGCCGCGGTCAGCGGACTGCTCGTGGCGCTGCTCTGCCGGGGGCACGTGCTCATCGAGGGAGTGCCGGGGGTGGCGAAGACCCTGCTCGTCCGCGCGCTCGCCACGAGCCTGGAGATGCGGTCGACGCGCGTGCAGTTCACCCCGGACCTGATGCCCAGCGACATCACCGGCTCGATCATCTACCACGCGGCAGCGGAGCGATTCTCCTTCCGCGAAGGCCCTGTGTTCACGAACCTGCTGATCGCCGACGAGATCAACCGCACCCCTCCGAAGACCCAGTCCGCGCTGCTCGAGGCGATGGAGGAGCGACAGGTCACCGCCGATGGGGCTTCCCGGCCGCTGCCTGATCCGTTCGTGGTCGTCGCCACCCAGAACCCGGTCGAGCAGGAGGGCACCTATCCGTTGCCCGAGGCGCAGCTCGACCGCTTCCTGCTCAAGCTCACCATGGGCCTGCCCTCGCGCGAGGACGAGGCGGGCCTGGTCGCGCGGCACATGGCAGGCTTCGATCCGCATGATCTCGCAGCGGCAGGAGTGCGGGCCGTCGCGACGGCAGGCGATCTCGCGGCGGCGCGGGACGGGGTGCGGGGAGTCACGGTCGGGGAGGAGATCATGGGCTACGGGGTCGACCTGTGCCGCGCCACCCGCACCGTTCCGGCGGTGCAGCTCGGGGTCTCGCCGCGCGGGGCCACCGCCCTGCTGCATGCCGCGCGGGCCTGGGCGTGGCTGGTGGGGCGCGACTACGTCACCCCCGATGATGTGAAGGCGATCGCCCGGCCGGCGCTGCGCCATCGACTGGGCCTGCGGCCCGAGGCCGAGATGGACGGCACCACGGCCGAGGGGGTGCTCGACCACGTGCTCGCGACCGTGGCCGTGCCACGATGACGACCCGTGGCCGTGCCACGATGACCACCCGTGGCGGTGCCACGATGACCACCCGTGGTCGTGCGAGCGTGATCGTGACAGGGCGCGCGGGGGTGCTGGCGCTTGTGGCGGCACCGATTGTGGGGCTTCTCGCGCCGTCCTGGTGGGGGCTCGGTGGCGCCGCGCTGCTCGTTGTGGCCGTGATCGCCGCTGACTGGGCACTGGCCGGATCGCTACGGGATGTGGCTGTGACAAGGTCGGGGGAGAGGTCAGTGCAGCTCGGGGGCAGCGTGGAATCCCGGCTCCGCATCGCCAACGAGGGGCGCCGGAGGGTGCGGGGGCAGGCGCGCGATGCCTGGGTGCCCAGCGCGGGCGCGACTAGCAACCAGTGGACGATCGATGTCCCTGCTGGTCATGCGCGCACTGTTGCCGTGCGGATCACGCCGCTGCGCCGGGGCGACCGCGACGTGGTGGCGACGACTCTCCGATCGGTGGGGCCGCTGGGTGTAGCGGGGCGGCAGCATGACCGGCACGTTGCCGGGACGGTGCGAGCATTGCCGCCGTTCACGAGCCGCAAGCACTTGCCCTCGCGCACGGCGCGGCTGCGCGAGCTCGATGGGCGGCGATCCGTGCTCGGCCGCGGCGGGGGAACCGAGTTCGATTCGTTGCGCGAGTATGTGCCGGGCGATGATGTGCGATCGATCGATTGGCGCGCTACGGCCCGCTCCCGCGATGTGATGGTGCGAACGTGGCGCCCGGAGCGGGATCGCCGGATCATCATCGTGGTCGACAGTGGCCGCACTTCGGCGGGCCGGGTGGGGGATGCGCCGCGCCTGGACGCGCAGCTCGATGCGGCCTTGCTGCTCGGGGTGCTGGCCTGCCGGGCCGGTGACCGCGTCGACTACCTCTCGCATGACACCGCGGTCACCTCGCGTGCCTCGGGCTCGACCGAGTCAGTGCTGCTGCCGACGATGGTTGATGCGATGGCCGCCGTTCAGCCGCGGCTCGTCGAGACGAGTGCGTCCGGGGTCGTCGCGGAGGTGCTTCGCCGGGCGAGGAAGCGATGCCTCGTGGTGCTCGTGACCCCGCTCGAGCCCGCAGCGATCGAGCAGTCCTGGATGCCCGTGCTCGATGGCCTGATCGCGCGGCATCAGGTGATCCTCGCGTCAGTCGCGGACCCGGCGCTGCGCGAGATCGCCCAGGACCGGTCGAGCAGCGATTCCGTGCACGCCGCCGCGGCGGCCGAGCAGGACCTCGCGCAGCGCGGCCGTGTCGCGGCCTCGTTGCGAGCGCGGGGGGTCACCGTGGTCGACGCGGACCCCGAGGCATTGCCGCCCGCCCTCGCGGATCAATACCTGGCCCTGAAGGCTGCGGGGCGCTTGTAGGGGCGCGCAGGAGGTAGACGCGGGGCGGGGGCTGCTAGCGGCCCAGGCTGCCAAGGCTGGGGCGGTCTCCGCCTTGCGGCGGCGGTGACGGCTGGGTGGGCTGCTCGCCACCGCTGTTGTCCGCCATGTAGGCGGCAGCGGTGCTGCGGATCTGTCCGAGGTATCGGTAGCCCTGCGAGCCGGGGCATTCAGTGTTGTTGACGTCCCGGTGCGCGAACACGATGGGCACGGTGATGGGCTGGCCTCGGGGGACCCAGGTGAAGCTGGTGCCTTCCGAGTACATCGTTGTGGTACCTGTGGCGGTGAGCCTGGGCTGCGTGCCGGATGGGTTGAGCGCGTTCGCTGTGGCGAGCCGCCAGCCGGTGAGCTCGGCGATAGCGGTGATCTGGGCGGAGGTGGGGGCAGTGCTGGTGAACGTCCCAATCATCGAGAATCCCGCGGTATTGACGTTGAAGCCACCGGCATGGGCGCCTTGCACTGGCCGGTCCATTCCGCCGAAGCGGCCTTCGTAGATGTTGCCGAACTTGTCGACGAGGGCGTGATAGCCGACGTCGCCCCAACCGAGGGTCTGGGCGTGGTAGGCGTAGATGCCGCGGACGATCTGCCGGGCCTCGGACTCGGTGTACTGGTTATTGCCCGCGGTGTGGTGGATGGCGACCCCGCCGAGGCTGTCGTTGTAGACGGGGTTGCGGGCGCGGATCGATTCGTCGGCGCCCCACTGCCTCCGGGTGATCACCCGGGGCATGGTGGCGCCCGCGATGCTGGTTGGTGCCCGATCGTCCTGCTCGGGCTCACGGAGGGGCGCGTTGCTGGGGCGGACGAGCACGGCGGAGAGCCCGCCGGGCATCCCTGGGGTCATGCCTGTCTCGACGCCCGCGATGCGTCGTCCGCGCACGTGGATCTGGACTGCCGTTGTCTGGCCGAGGAAGACGAGCTCGGTGCCGTTGCGCACGTCCGGGGCAGCCGGGTCCGCGATCTCGTTCGGACCGTGGCCGCCGTGGAGGTCCCGCCACGGCTCCCACGCGCCGCTGCTATTGCGTGCTCTGCATTGCCCATCGAGCAAGCCTGGCCCGTTCCAGGTAACCCCGAGCAGGTTGAACGGGGCTTCCTGGGTGATCTCGAAGACCTGGGAGTCCTCGCTCGGGCTGCTGATGCCCATCGGGCCGGTGGCGGTGCTGGCGCCGTCGAGCGGGATATCGGTGAGCGTGGTGCCGTCGCTCGCGGTGAAGGTCACCGCGCGGGGTGCTTGGCGAGGGGGCAAAGCCCGCGCCGGGCGGGCGCCGAGCACTCCCGCGGGGCCGATGGCGGTGGCGGTACCGGCCGCGGCGGCGATCATCAATGCTTGCCTGCGGGTGAGCGCGGTCAAGGTTCCTCCTGGGGTGGCTGGCGAGCCAGTGGCCATGGCGGCCTTGTGGTCTCGAATCGAGCGCTGCACCACCATAGGCTTGGTTCAAACACGAACTACATACGGTCGGGTGACTATCGAGCATCGGTCAGCGCGCATCGTGCAGCCACCTGCGCTGGGGCAAGGCCTCCGGGTGCCTCTCGCGGCTATGCGGGGGCAGCGACGGGCGCGTGGTGGTGCCCGGATCGACCGGGGAGGTCGCCGATGCTGCCGCGCTCCACCGAGCGGCGGCCGAGCACCAGGGCGTAGGCGAGGAACGCGACCTCGGCGGTGATGCCGATGCCGATGCGGGCAGGGGTTCCGAGCCCGCTGGGCGTGACCACCGCTTCGATGATGCCGGAGAGGAGCAGCACGATAGCAAGGCCGAGGGCCAGGATAGCGACGACGCGGCCTTCCTCGGCGAGAGCTCGGCCGCGGGCGCGGGGGCCGGGGTCGATGAGCGTCCAGCCGAGCCTCATGCCCGCTCCCGCCGCGACGAACACGGCCGTGAGCTCCAGGAGCCCGTGCGGGAGGATCAGGCCGAAGAACACGTCGAGCCGGTCGGCGGCCGCCATGAGCCCGGCAGCGACGGCGACGTTCGCGGCGTTGACGAACAGGATGTACACGACCGGCAGGATCAGCACTCCCACAATGAGCGAGGCAGCGGCGATGTAGGCGTTGTTCGTCCACACCTGGGCGGCGAACGAGGCGGCGGGGTGGGTGGAGTAGTAGGTCTCGAAGTCGCCGCCCGGGCGGGTCAGCTCACGGATCTCGTCGGGCGCGGCGATGGCGGCCCGGACGGATGGGTCGCGCGCGACCCACGTGGCGATGAGGGTGGTCGTCGCGAGGAACGCGACGGTCGTGGCGATCCACCAGGCGCGGGTGCGGTACAGCGCGGCGGGGAACGTGCTGGCGGCAAACCTGGTCATGGCGTGCCAGCTAGGGGCGGGGGTGCCGGTGATGGCGGCACGGGCGCGGGCAACGAGCATGGTGAGCTCGTCGACGAGGCGGGGATCGTGCGTGGTGGTGCGGGCGATCGATAGATGTGTCGTTGCTAGCTGGTACAGCGCGATGAGCTCGTCGGCCTCGGCGCCGGTGAGCGTGCCCGCGCGACGCGATAGCTCGGCGAGCCGTTGCCATTGCTCGCGGTGCGTGGCGGCGAGCGTCTCGCTGTCCATAGGTGGTGAGCCCCCTCTGTGCTGCCGGACGTGCCGTGGTGCCATTCAAGCAGCGGGCGGGGCGTCGTGCCACTCGCGTGATCGCGGGAACTGCCGGCACCCACCTGGCTAATTCATTGTTTGACTAGTTCCTCGATCGGGGAATCGTTGAATGTGCCAAGAAAGGGATGCCCATCACAGCGGCGTAACAATTCTGGAAGGCCTCTCGATAATCCCTCCGAGAACGCTGGCCTGGCTGTGCTGCCCAGAGGGGTGGGCAGCAAAGCCGAGGGCCCAGCAGGCGCGGAATTGCTGCTCGGCGGGGTGAGTAGCAATTCCGCCACATTCGAAGCGGTCCTCCGGGGCCAAGCATGCCTCCGCAATGCGGCGGCACCGAGGTTCATGGCGGCAGTGCTCGCGCCAGTTCCGGCATCATCCCGATTGGGCATTGCCGCCATGAACCATAAATGGACTTCCGCACCAAAACGGACAATGCCGGGATTTACGGTGAAAACCGACTATTCACCAAGTTCGACGATGATCAGCGAGTAATTGTCCCGGCTGCCCCGACGGATCGCGGCCTCGACCAGATGATCGACGCAATCCAATCCGCTCCGCTCGAGGAGGGCCTGCTCGATCAGCTGGTCGTCGAGCACGCTATGGATGCCATCGGTGCACAGCACCGCTCTCAGCCCCGCGCCGCTCGTACCTGCCCCCGGCTCGAAGATGTTCGCCTCCGGCGCCTGCCCCGCGCGGCCCAGGCACTGGGACAGCACATGCGTCGGATTGCCAAACGCATCACGCACCACGTCATCGGAGGATTCCTGCCGGAGAGCGCCGTCAGGGCCAGCCAGATACACGCGGCTATCACCGACATTGAATACCCGGAGCGAGCCTGGCCCTACCGCGATGCCCGCGACCGTGGTGGCCATCCCAGCGAGGCCCGTGCTGCGCCCCACCGAGCGGATCCGGTCATGGATCGAGCGCACGCCCCCGGAGATCCCGGGCGCCGAGGCGAGGCGCTCCTTGCTCGCGATGAGCTCCATCAGCGCGACCCGGCTCGCCACGTCCCCGCCCGGCTGCCCGCCCACGCCATCGGCGACCGCGAGCACGGTGGGGCGGGCCAGCGGCATCCGGAATGTCATCGCCACTCCGTGCTCGGCCTGGCTGAACCAGGAATCCACCGCGATCGCATCCTCGTTGCGGTCACGGAAGAAACCCCGGTCGGTGACAGCGTGCGCTGTCAGAGTGAGTCCCACCCCGCACACGATAGTGAGTCGGTAGCTACTCCTGCGAGGAGTTACCGGGATCCGCTGGAGTCGTTGAGCTCCCCGATCTCGCCGATGAGGCGCTCCACGACGTCCTCGAGCATCACGACGCCCAGGACCGCCGTGGTGCCATCGGTGACCAGCGCGACGTGCACGCCGCCCTCCTGCATCCCGTCGAGCGCGTCATCGAGCAACGTATCGGCAGCGAACCGCGGCAGCGCGCGGATCACGTCCCCGGGCAGCGGCGCACCGGGGTCGAGCGAAGCATCGAGCAGGTCCTTGACGTGGACGTAGCCGGTGAGCTGGCCGTTCTCGTCGGCCAGGGGGAAGCGCGAGTATCCGGTGCGCACGCACTCGGCCTGCGCCTGCGCGATCGTCGCTGAACGGGGCAGCACAGTCAGCTCGGTGCGCGGAACGGTGATGGAGTCGATGGTCTCGCTGCTCATGCTCAGCGCTCCCCAGAGCAACTGGTGCTCCTCCGCATCGATCAGCCCCTCGGCCTTCGACTCGCTGACGAAGCTCGCCACCTCCTCCGCCGTGAACGCCGCCGCGACCTTGTCCCGCGGGGTGACCCGCAGCAGCCGCAGCACCGTGTTGGCGATGAAGTTGATCAGCAGCAGCAAGGGCTTCGCCAGCTGCACGATCACATACAGGATCGGCCCGAGCACCATCGCCGCCCGGGCTGGGCCCGCGATCGCCAGGTTCTTCGGCACCATCTCGCCGACCGTCATGTGCAGCGACAGCACGATCGTCAGCGCGATCACCAGCGCGATCGGATGCAGGAACGCCGAGGGCACGCCCAGCGCCTCGAGCGGGATCTCGATGAAGTAGGCGACGGCGGGCTCGGCCACGGCGCCGAGGCCCAGCGAGCACATCGTGATTCCAAGCTGCGCGCCCGCCATCATCAGCGAGACATTGTCCACCGCCCGCAGCGTCCAGCGCGCCAAGCGGCTGCCGGACTCGGCGAGCGGCTCGATCTGGGTGCGCCGCACCGAGACCAGGGCGAACTCAGCACCCACGAAGAAGGCGTTGCCCACGAGCAGTGCGATTCCAATGAGCATTCCAGTGATGTCGATCATGATCGCGACTCCTCGGACGCGGTGCCGCTCGCCGGGGAAGTGATGGACATCCGGAGACGCGCGACCCGGTAGCCGTCGACCTGCGTGACGGTCATGCGCACGTCCGCGTCGGTGGGAATGCCGTCCTCATCAAGTGCCTGGGTATTGCGACCGGCGAGCGTGATCGTGTCTCCCGGTACCGCGAGGCGGCCGAGCTGCTCGATGATGACGCCGCCGATCGTGTCGGAGTGCTCGCCCTCGGGCAGATCGACGCCAGTGAGGTCATCGATCTGGTCCGGGCGTAGCAGCCCCGGGAGCGTCCAGGTGCCATCGGCGAGCTGGCGGGCACGGGCGGAGGGACGATCCTGCTCGTCATCGATCTCGCCGACGATCTCCTCGACAAGGTCCTCGATGGTGACGATGCCGTCAGTGCCGCCATACTCATCGACGACGATCGCGAGATGGATGCCGCTGCGCAGCTCGGCGAGCACATCATCGATGGGCAGGGAGCTGGGCAGGGCGCGGACCTCGCTCATGATGTCGCGAGCAGTGGTGGTCGCGCGCTCGTCGAGGGGGATCGCGAGCGCTTCCTTGAAGTGCACGACACCGATCACGTCGTCGACGGAGGAGTCCTCCACCGGAAAGCGCGCATGGCCCGTGCGCGAGACCAGGGCCAGCACGTCGCTCACCGGCAGGTCCGCGGCGACGAACGTGACGCGTGGCCGGGGGGTCATCACATCGGCAGCAGTCTGCTCCGCGAATTCCGCCGCCTGGGACAGCCGCTCGGCCACATCCGGCTCGAGCAGGCCCTCGGACGCGGACTTGGTGGCCAGCGCACCGAGCTCCTGGGCGGAGCGGGCCGACGCGAGCTCCTCGCGGGGCTCCACGCCCAGCGCCCGCACCATAGCGTTCGACGCGCCATTGAGAACGCGGATCAGGGGGCGGGAGGCGGAGGTGAACGCGCGCTGCGGACCTGAGACCGCCCGCGCGATGCGCTCGGGCTCGGAGATCGCCCAGTTCTTCGGCACGAGCTCGCCGAATACCATCTGGGTGATCGTCGCGGTCAGCAGCGCCACGGTGAGCGCGACGCCCAGGCTGCTCGACTCGGGCAGACCGAGGCCCTCGAGCAGCGGCCGAAGCAGCGTGGCGAGCGAGGGCTCCGCGATGAAGCCGATTACCAGGCTGGTCACCGTGATGCCGAGCTGCGCTCCCGACAGCTGCGTGGATAGGGACTTCAGCGCCTTCTGGACAGATTGCGCGCCCTTGTCGCCTTGCTCTGCGGCCGCGGCGATCAAGGGCCGGTCCACGGTCACGAGGGCGAACTCGGCGGCCACGAATAGCGCGTTCGCCGCGATCAGGATGACCGCGAGGCCCAAGAGGATCCAGGCTTCTAGCATGTCGTCGACCTCCGCGGCCAGGCGTCACGGGCGCGGGAGCCGGGCGAGGGGAGGAGGGGGTGCCCCGTCACAGGATCAAGGCGCTGTGACGGGCAAGTACTACAACTGTCCATGGCGACTAAATGTAGCCGATCCGGGGAGGGCCCCGCACGGTGATCCGTGCCTCTCGGGGCGCGTTGGCCCGGGACCTCGCTGCCATGTGCCAGGATGCTCTCGTTCAATATTCGTGACCGACGAGGAGGCCCTCTAGGTGCGCAGCGTCGACCACCCTGGCGCGAGCGGCATCGCCGCGACGGCGGTTCTCCTGGCGGGGGCGGCGATGGGCGTCGTGGTGCTCCTCGGCAGCGGACGCATCGGGGACCGGTCACTGGGTTCCGCGGCCGACGGGATATTCGCTGATACCGCCACCTTGCTGGCCCCGGCCGCGCCCGCGTATGTCCTGTGGCCAATCCTCTACCTCGGGCTCGCCGCGTACGCGGTGTGGCAGGCCTTGCCGGCGCAGCGGGTCTCGCTCCGCCAGGCTCGGCTGCGAGGCTGGGCCATCGCGTCGATGCTGCTCAACGCCGCCTGGATCGCCGCGGCCGTCTCGGAGGCGCTGCTCGCTAGCGTGGTGATCATCCTGTTGCTGCTCGCGACGCTGGTGATGATCTTCGCTACTGTGGCCGAGGCCTGTCCCGTGGGATGGGTTGACCGCCTGCTCGTTGATGCCGTGTTCGGTCTCTACCTCGGGTGGATCATGGCGATGGTGCTCGCGAACACCGCTGCGTGGCTCGTGCATATCGGCATCGGCGCGGGCGAGCCGTCGGGCACGGCCTCGGCATGGTCGGCAGGCGCTCTCGGCGGGCTCGTCATGGCAGCGGTGGTCCTCGCAAAGGCTAGCGGCGGGCGCGCGGCACCCGCCGCCGGCACGGCGTGGGCGCTGGCCTGGATCGCGCACGGCAGGCTCGCGGGCGACCTCCAGGCTCCCGCTGTCGGCCTTGTGGCTGCGGTTGGTGTGGCCGTGGTGGCCGCCTCGGTGATCGCCGCACGATGGCGCGCCCATGCGGTTGCCGCGCCCCGAGCGGGCAGAAAACCTCTTGCCAGCGCGGAGGCCCTGGCGCGATAGTCAGGGACGTGGCCCTCCCTGATCTGTTGCGCCCCCGCGCGCCGGCGCTCTCGAGCGTGGGCCTCGCGCTAGCCTCCGCAGCGCTCTTCGGCCTCTCGGGGCCATTCGCCAAGGCACTGCTCGATGCGGGGTGGTCACCGCTGTCGGTCGTGATGGCCCGGATCACCGGGGCGGCGTCGATCCTGGTCGCGGCATTGTTGCTCGTCGAGCGCGGACGGCTGCGGGCGCACCTTCGCGCGATGCTCAGTGATCGATCGACCATTCTCTTGTTTGGCATCGCCGCGATAGCCGGGGTGCAGTTGTGCTTCTTCTCCGCCGTGCAATACCTCCCGGTGAGCGTGGCCCTGCTCATCGAGTTCCTCGCCCCCGTCGTTGTGCTCGCCTGGGCCTGGCTGGTGCGCGGCTCGCGGCCGGATCGCGCGACGCTGCTGGGAGCAGCGGTCGCGGTCGCTGGCCTGGTGCTGGTGGTGGGCCCGGGGAGCCCCACCGGGCTGCACCCGGCCGGAGTCGCCTGGGCGGTCGCGGCGATGGCTTGCGTGGCCTGCTATTTCCTCATCGTTGACCGGGCAGCGCCGCGCACCTCGCCGATCGTCCTGGTCACCGCAGCGATGGTGGTGGCCGTGGTCGCGCTCGCCCTGGTCGCGCCATTGCCGCTGCTGCCCGTCGACGTCGTCCTCTCCGGGAGCGTCGGCTTCGGCAGCATGGACGCTGCCGAGGCTCCCTGGTGGGTCGCGGTGCTGGTCCTGGCCGGGGCGTCGGGCGCGCTGGCGTACGCGGTGGGCGTTGTCGCCATCGCGCGGCTCGGCGCCCCCCGGGCAGCGATGGTGGGGCTCTCCGAGGTCGTGTTCGCCGCAGCGCTGGCCTGGATCATGCTGGGCGAGGCGATGTCGGGGGCACAGTTCGCTGGGGCAGTCGCGATCCTCGCCGGGCTCGTGCTCGTCGAGCGCGGCCGCAGCAAGATCGCGGCCCAGCCCGTCGAGCCGGTCCCGGCGCCTAGACTGGAGGAGCAGTAGTGCACCCTGGGCGCCCACGCCGATAGGTCCTGCAACAGGCGATTCCGCCCAGGGAGACCGTGAATCGGAGGTTCGCCATGACCAATCACGAGGCACATGGGCATGCCCTTGCGGGACAGATGCTCGAGCAGCATCCGGAGTTCGAGAGCCCGCATTCCCTCGAGATCGACGAGACCGTTCCGCCGCGCCCCGAGGAGGAGATCGCGGATTCCCGGTAGATCGCGCCCCCGGCTCGCGGTAGCACGTTCCCGCCGCTACGATGTGCGTGCCGTCACATTGGTGGCGAATTGTGATCTAGCCGCGATCGGTCAGGGCCCTGCCTTGCCGGGACCGGCAACATGAGGGGGAGCGAGCCGCGTGGGTCCTAGCGAGAAGATGTCACGTCCATTGCCTGCGGTCGCAGTGGTGATCACCTGCCTGCTGGCGCTAGCGGGGGCCGCGGTCCATGCGCCCCAAGCCACCGCGGGGCCGGCGTACGCGGTGCCCGACCCCGACGCGTTCTACCACGATGCCACGGGCTTGGCCGATGCCGAGCCCGGCGAGGTGCTGCGGTTCCGCGAGATCGATGCCGCGGTGTACTCCGGCGCCCGCGGGTGGCAGGTAGCTTTCCGGTCGACGAACTCGCATGGCGCGCCGATCGTGGGGGTCACCACCGTGTTCATCCCGCCCGCGCCCGCGCCCCAGGGCGCCGCGCGGCCGATGCTGTCCTACCAGCCGATCGTTAATGCTCTCGGCGCGCGCTGCGCGCCGTCGCGGGCATTGTTCAATCTCGAGCAGGTGGAGGCTCCGGGGCTGCTCCTGCCGCTGCAGCGTGGCTGGGCGGTCAACATCCCCGATCATCTCGGTCCCGGCAATGCCTACGGCGCCGCCCGGCTGGGGGGAATGATCACGCTCGACAGCATCCGCGCGGTGCGCAGCCTGCCGCAGCTCGGGCTCGAATCAAGCCCTGTGGGGCTCGCCGGGTATTCAGGCGGGGCGATGTCCACGGCGTGGGCGGCAGCGCTGCAGCCCGAGTATGCTCCCGAGCTCGAGCTCGTCGGCGCGGTCCAGGGCGGGCTGCCCGCGGACCTCGAGCAAATGGCAGAGGTCATCGGCGATGAGCCGCACCCAGGCTTCGGGCTTGGCTTCGCTGCGGCGATCGGCCTGGAGCGGGAGTACCCGGAGCGGTTCCGCATGTCCCCGGAGCTCAACCCGGAGGGACAGCGGCTGCGTGACTTCATGAGCAACGAGTGCCGTCGCTCGATCCTGTTCCACGGCGCGTTCCGGGGCGCGGCGCAGCTGACGCGCTCGCAGGGCTGGCTGCGCAATAGCGAGGCACGGGAAGTCCTGCGGGAGAACAGCATCCGCTACTTCGATGGCGTTCCCTCCATTCCCGTCTACATGTGGCATGGCAAGCTTGATCCCCTCACGCCCTATGACGGAGTCGCGGAGATCGCCCAGCGGTACTGCGCATCGGGCTCGCCCTTGACGTTTGTCACCTACGATGTGGCAGAACACCTGATCCCGGCAGCGCTGGGCTTCAATGACGCCTACGACTACCTGGCAGACCGGTTCCGGGGGATACCAGCGCGATCGACCTGCTAGCTATCGAGAAGGAGTGCATGTGAGCACTGCCTACCTGGCCGTTCATCCGATTCCCGGCGAGGGGCCGGAGGACATCGTGCTCGACGAGCATGGCACGTTGTACGCGGGGCTCGTCGATGGTCGCATCATCTCGCGAACGCGCGAGGGCGAGGTCGCCACGGTCGCGACAGTTCCTGGCCGCCCGCTGGGCATCGAGCTGCTCGGCACCGATGAGCTGCTGGTGTGCGCCTGCGACGCCGGGTTGCTGGCCGTGTCCCTCGCCGATGGCACGGTTCGCGTGCTCGTTGAATCGGTCGATGGGGTTCCGCTGCGCACCTGCAACAATGCGGCTGTCGCCAGGGACGGCACGATCTTCTTCAGCGATTCCTCGACCGTGCATTCCATCCCGAAGTGGCGCGCGGAGATGATCGAGCGAACCGGAACGGGCCGGCTGATCCGCCGGGACCCCGACGGAACGGTCGAGGTCATGCGCGATGGCCTGCAGTTCGCCAATGGTGTAGCGCTCGCGATCGACGAGTCCTATGTGATCGTGGCGGAAACGACCACGCGCCGCATCGAGCGGATCTGGCTCACTGGTGATGCGGCTGGAACGGCGGAGCCCTTCGCCGAGGACCTGCCCGGCTACCCCGACAACTGCTCGACCGGCACCGATGGCCTGATCTGGGTGGCGCTGGGCAACCCGCGCAACGCCGCGCTCGATGTAGTGGGCCACCTGCCGCGGGCCGTCCGGCGGGCGCTGCGGCAGGTCCCGGAGAAGCTGCTGCCCAAGCCCACTGCCGAGATCGGCTTCCTCGCCTACGACGATCGCGGGATCGTCGCGCACGAGGAGTACGGGCGCGTCGACGGCTTCTCGATGCTCACCAGTGTCCGGGAGCAGGGCGGGGAGCTGTGGTTCGGCTCGCTGACGAGCAGCGCCATCGCCCACGCGCGGCTGTAGCAGTGCGCTAGTTCCCGGCGGGCCCGCTCGGGGCCTGCGAATCGGTGAAGTCACCGGCGGCGGAGCGGAAGCGGGTAAGCACGGCGACGAGCTGCTCGATGTCCTCCTCGGCGATGGGCAGCGCGGCGAACACCTGCTCATTGACCTCGTCGGTCGCGGAGCGCGCGATGCGCCGGCCCTCGTCGGTGATCCGGATCAGGGTGGTGCGGCGATCATCGGGGTGTGGCTCGCGGCGCACGAGCCCGGCTTCCTCGAGGCGGTCGACGGCATTGGTGATCGAGGTGGGGTGCACTTGCAGGCGTGAGCTAGCGCGGGCCATGGGGATCTCGCCCTGGCGGGTGAAGCTCAGCAGCATCAGGACCTCATAGCGAGCGAAGGTCAGACCGAAGGGCCGCAGCGCTTTCTCGACCTTGGCGAGCATCAGCTGGTGGGCGCGCATCACCGAGGTGACGGCGGCCATCCCCGGCGCGGCATCGTGCCAGTCGTTCGCGGCCCAATGCGCGCGGGCGGTCGCGATCGGGTCGAACGGCAGTGGTCGGCGCGGTTCCATGCGTCCATCATGCTTCATCGCGGGCGTGGCCCTCGGTCGCCGTGCCACTCGGCCGATGGAGCCGATCTTGCGGGGAGGCAGGAGCCCTCGAGCGCATTGCGGCGTGCCAGCGTGGCGCAAAACACTTGGACGTCCTACTATCGGACTACCGCAGTTTTCAGCACATGCTTTCGCGACAGCAGAGGACCACCATGACCGTGCGCGACATCCCGCACTTCATCCACGGCAAGCCCACCGCCGGATCAAGCACCCGCACCGCCCCCGTCTACCACCCGAGCAGCGGGGACGAGCAGGCGCGCGTCCCCCTCGCCAACAGTGCCGACGTCGATGAGGCCGTGCGATCCGCCGCCACCGCGCAAGCCGAATGGGCGACCTGGAACCCGCAGCGCCGCGCCCGCGTGCTCGCCCGGTTCCTCCAGCTTGTCGAGCCCGAGCGCGACAAGCTCGCCAAGATGCTCTCCGACGAGCATGGCAAGACCGTCGCCGACGCGCACGGCGACCTCCAGCGCGGCCTCGAGGTCGTCGAGTTCGCCTGCGGCATCCCGCACCTGCTCAAGGGCGAGCACACCACCGACGCCGGAGCAGGCATCGACGTCTACTCGATGCGCCAGCCGCTCGGCGTGGTCGCCGGGATCACCCCGTTCAACTTCCCCGCGATGATCCCGCTGTGGAAGGCCGCGCCCGCGATCGCCTGCGGAAACTCCTTCGTGCTCAAGCCCTCCGAGCGAGACCCCTCGGTGCCGGTCCGGCTCGCCGAGCTCTTCCTCGAGGCCGGGCTCCCTCCAGGGGTGTTCAACGTCGTTCACGGCGACAAGGAATCCGTCGACGCGCTGCTCCACCACGAGCAGGTCACCGCCGTCGGGTTCGTCGGCTCGACGCCGATAGCCCGCTACATCTATTCCACCGCCACCGCGAACGGCAAGCGCGCCCACTGCTTCGGCGGCGCGAAGAACCACGCCATCGTCATGCCCGATGCCGATCTCGACCAGGTCGTCGACGCGGTGGTGGGCGCGGGCTACGGCTCGGCGGGCGAGCGGTGCATGGCGATCTCGGTGGTGGTGCCCGTCGGCGAGGACACCGCGGAGGCGCTCGTCGCGCGCCTCGCCGAGCGGGTCAAGGGACTCGTCGTGGGCGCCTCCGATGATCCGTCGGTGGACTTCGGCCCGCTGGTCAACGCCGAGGCTGTCACCCGGGTGAACGACTACATCGACATCGCCGTGCAGGACGGCGCGGACCTGGTGATCGACGGCCGCGGCCTCGTCGTGGAAGGCCACGAGAACGGCTTCTTCACCGGACCCACCCTGCTCGACCGGGTGCCCACCACCTCCCGCTCCTACACCGAGGAGATCTTCGGCCCCGTGCTCTCGGTGGTGCGCGCGGACACCTATGAGGATGCGTTGCGCCTGCCGAGCGAGCACGAGTTCGGCAACGGCGTGGCGATCTTCACCCGCGATGGTGCTGCCGCGCGCGACTTCGCGTCCCGCGTGCAGGTCGGCATGGTCGGGATCAACGTCCCCATTCCTGTTCCCGTCGCCTACCACACCTTCGGCGGATGGAAGGCATCGATGTTCGGCGACCTCAACCAGCACGGCCCCGACGCCATCCGCTTCTACACCCGCACCAAGACCGTCACCGAGCGCTGGCCGTCCGGGATCCAGCAGGCGGGCGCCGCGACGGATCACTTCTCGATCCCCACGATGCGATGAAAAACCTCTTCGTGCTTGATGCGGCCGACCGCGACATCCTCGCCACCGTCGAGGACTTCGCGGCGGCCCGTATCGCCCCGCACGCCCTCGACTGGGACCAGCGGTCGCACTTCCCCGTGGAAGTGCTGCGCGAGGCGGGCGCGCTCGGCATGGGGGGCATCACCGTGCGCGAGGACCATGGCGGCGCGGGGCTGGCGCGCCTCGACGCCGTCCGCATCTACGCCGCCCTGGCGCGAGCGTGCCCGACGATCGCGGCCTACGTCTCGATCCACAACATGGTCGCCACCATGATCGACACCCACGGCAGCGCGGCGCAGCGCGAGCAGTGGCTGCCCCGCCTGTGCGGCATGGAGGCGCTGGCCTCGTATTGCCTGACCGAGCCCGGGGCAGGATCGGATGCCGCGGCATTGTCCACCACCGCTCGGCTCGAGGGCGATGAGCTCGTTCTCTCCGGGACCAAGCAGTTCATCTCCGGCGCTGGCACCAGCGATCTCTACCTGGTGATGGCCCGCACCGGAGGCGAGGGTGCCCGTGGGATCAGCGCGATCCTCGTCCCCGCGGGCACTCCCGGCCTCTCCTTCGGCGCGGAGGAGCGCAAGATGGGCTGGCATGCCCAGCCCACCCGGCAAGTGATCCTCGATCGCGCGCGCGTGCCCGCGGTCAACATGCTTGGCGAATCCGGCCAGGGCTTCGCCATCGCCATGGCCGGCCTCGATGGAGGCAGGCTCGGGATCTCCGCATGCTCGCTCGGCGGGGCGGAAGCCGCCCTCGGGGCGACCGTCCGGCATGCCCGGGAGCGCATCGCGTTCGGCGAGCCGCTCGCCGAGCGGGAGACCGTGCAAGCGACCATCGCCGGGATGCGCCTGGGCATCGAGACCTCCCGCAGCATCCTGTGGCGCGCCGCGAGCGCCCTGGACCGGGGGGATCCCGACCAGACAGTGCTGTGCGCGATGGCCAAGCATCACGTCACCGAGACCTGCTACACCATTGCCGACCAGGCCTTGCAGCTGCACGGCGGCTATGGCTACCTCGCCGACTACGGCATCGAGAAGATCGTGCGCGACCTGCGCGTCCATCGCATCCTCGAGGGCGCAAGCGAGATCATGCACCGCATCATCGCCCGCGATACCCTCCGCCCACGCACCAACCAGAAAGCCGCCTCATGACCACCAAGGATCCACTGCCCACCGTCGCTTTCATCGGCCTCGGGCACATGGGAGCACCCATGTGCCGCAACCTCGCCACCGCGGGCTACCCCGTCACCGGATTCGATGTGGTGCCCGCAGCGCTGCAGGTTGCCCGCGAGCACGGCATCGCCACAGCGAGCAGTATCGAGGAGGCCGTCTCGGGGGCCGATATCGTGCTGACGATGCTGCCGGGCGGCCGCCACGTCCATGAGGTGCTCGACCACGCGCTGCCCGCGGCCCGGCCGGGCGCCCTGTTCCTCGAGTGCTCCACCATCGATGTGGCCGATGCCCGGCGTGCCCACGAGCGCATCGGGCACGCCGGGTTCCACTGCGTCGATGCGCCTGTCTCGGGCGGCGTGGCAGGCGCGGAAGCAGGCACCCTGACCTTCATGGTCGGCGGACCGGACGAGGCCATGGAGGCCGCGCGACCCCTGCTCGACGTGATGGGCCGGACGATCGTCCATTGCGGCGGTCCCGGCGCCGGACAGGCCGCGAAGATCTGCAACAACCTGATCCTCGGCATCACCATGATCGGAGTGAGCGAGGCATTCGTGCTTGGCGAGCATCTCGGGCTGAGCCACGAGGCCCTGTTCGCGGTGGCCTCGCAGGCATCCGGCCAGTGCTGGGCGCTCACGTCCTACTGCCCGGTGCCGGGACCAGTCCCCGCGTCCCCGGCCAATCGCGGGTATGTGCCGGGCTTCGCGGTGGAGCTGATGGACAAGGACCTCGGCCTCGCCACGTCAGCGTTGCGCGCGCACGGGGTCGACGGCGCGCTCGCCGAGCAAGCCGCCGCGCTGTATCACCGCTACCTCAGCGAGGACGGCAAGGGCCGGGACTTCTCATCGATCATCGAGGATGTCCGCCGCCGCAGCAGCTGAGCAGAATCCGCCACCGCCGGGATCGTCCGGTTTGTGATTACTGGGATGTACTGCGACACACTGCAGTCCGTCCGGCGACCTCGTCACTAAGCGCCGCTTTGTGACCGGCGCAATACCGGTGCTCTCCCGCCCGGGGCTAGTGTTCGTAGCCGTACAGGGCCACGTCGCCCGCACGTCGCTCCGGGGGGAGAGCACATGGTCAGCACGGCCGTCCATGCCGCAGGCCTTGCTCTGGCCGAGATCACGGCCACCGATCTCGCCTACTTCGCCGCGGGCGGCCGCGCGCGCCGCCACGGCAACTGGATCAGCTGCCGCGCGCCCGGGTTCGAGCAGCTCCCCGCCGCGAGCGTCACCTGCCAGCCACCCGGAACGCCGCTGGCCATGCATCCTGCCCGCCTGCGCCGCCGTCTCGAGGCCAGCGATCGAAGGCGCGGCCACGCCCTCACCCGCCTCTACCTCACCGAGCCCAGCCTGCTGATCGAGCAGCACTTCCTCGACCACGGCTACCAGCGCCGGACGGAATCGGTCTACATCCGTCCCACGGCAGGCCTCGGCTCAATCAGCGGCGGGGTGCAGCTCGAGGAGATCCACGACGAGCCCGCCTGGGCGATCAAGGCTCGCATCGACAGCGAATCCCAGGGCGGACCTGACGGCTATGACCGTTCCGCGGCCCTGTGGGCCCGGTTCGAGCACGCCAAATGGCGTTCCGGCGCGGTGCGCTTCTTCCTCATCCGATCAGGGCAGCAGTGCCACGGCAGCGTCGGCGCCATGATGACCCCCCAAGCGATCCGGCTGAAGAACCTCCTCATCCGGCCAGCGAGCCGCGGGCAAGGGATCGGGACCGCCACCACGCTCGCCCTCGCTGCCCTCGGCGCGAGCGAGGGACGACCAGCCTTCGGGGTGTTCGCCGTCGACGGCGGCATCGGTGCATCGACCTACCGCAGCGCTCGATGCGAGCCGCTCGGCCAGGTGATCGAGCTCAGCAAGGCCCACCACGACCACCAGCGAGGAAACCAATGAGCAGCGAGTTCACCCGCGACTACGCCGCCCGGGGCTACGCGATAGCTCGTGGCGCCTTCACCGCGGCCGAGGCCGGGGCGTGGCGGCAGGAATGCAACCGGCTAGTAGCCGATCCGGCGATCATGTCGCGCGAGGCGCATCGCACCGTGACCCGCGAATCCCTCGGAGGCGGCAAGGTCGTCGACCGCCTCGATCCTGTCATCGATGTCTCGCCGGTCCTCGCCGCCCTCGTGCGGGATCCGCGCCTGCTCGGGATGGCCGCCGAGCTGCTCGGCGAGGAGGCCGTCCTGCTCAAGGACAAGCTGATCTTCAAGGGCCCGGGGGTGCATGGGTACACCGTGCACCAGGACTACACCGCTTGGCAGGAGATGCCCGTGCCCGCGAGCTCGGTGCTGTCCCTGATGGTCGCGATCGACCGTGCCGATGCCGAGAACGGGGGCGTCGAGTTCTTCCCCGGCCTGCACCATGAGCACTATGCCGGCCCCGGGCTGCCCGAGGACCTGTTCGCCCCCGAATCCGGCACCGTCCCCGAGGCCGTGCTCGCCGGGACCGAGCCGGAGGTAGCGCGCGCCGATCCCGGTGACATCGTGGCCATCCATTCCCTCGCCCCGCACCGCAGCGCCCCCAACCGCACCACCGAGCGCCGTGCCGCGCTGTTCCTCACGTACTCGGCGAAGCGCCATGGCGACCTGTATGACGACTACTACGCGAAGTTCCGTGGATACCGCCAGGCGAGCATCGCCGCGAGGAGCCTGTGATGAGCCTGCTCCAGACATCCGTCGCGACCATCAGCCGTGGGATCCTCGGCGCGCTCCCGCCGACAGGCAAGCGCTACTACATCTACGTCATGACCCACGGCCGGCTACCGAACCTCAGGCAGCCGCGCCGCTACACCGAGAAGATCACCTGGCGCATCCTCAATGACAAGCGCGACATCTGGACCTGGACATGCGACAAGCTCGCCATGAAGGAGAACGTCGCCCGCCGCGCCGGGGACGCGGTACGCATCCCGCGCACCTACTGGCATGGCACGGACCTGCGCGAGCTCGCCACCGTCGAGCTGCCCGAGAAGTGGGTGCTCAAGCCCACCCACCGCAGTGGCCTCGTGCATCTCGGCACCGGGCGCCCCGATATCGACATGCTCATCGCGCACACCCGCGGCTGGCTCGATGAGGTCAACTGGAAATACCTGGGGGAGTGGGCATACCAGTTCGCATCGCGCCAGTTCCTCGTCGAGGAACGCATCGGTGACGGGGAGACCGTCCCTGACGATGTGAAGATCACCATCTCTGGCGGACGGCCCACGGTCATCTTCACCAAGGCCGGGCGGGGTGGGGCGAGCTCCGAGAGGTTCTACGGCCCCGACTGGACGCCCCTGGACCTGAGCACCGGCGACACGCCGGGCGAGCCCCTCCCGCGGCCGGCGAACCTCGGCGCGATGCTCGACGCCGCGGTACGCATCGCCGAGGGCTTCGACCTGCTCCGCGTTGACCTGTACAACCATGGGGGCGAGCTCTGGTTCGGCGAGACCACCCCGTACTCCGGCAGCGGCACCGCCCGCTACGACCCCGATGAGTGGGACTTCATCCTCGGTGATACATGGCAGCTGCCCGATCTCGATGCTGGCGCGTGAGGGCATCTGCTGGCCAGGAGTCCCGCCGGTAGCGAGCGGGCCCAGGCGCTCCTAGTCGGATGCGCCTAGTCGACGGGCGTCACCGCTGAGCTGCCGATGGTCTCGCCGATGACATCGAGCGCGTCGACCCGCACCACGTCGAAGGCTCCATCGATGATCGCCTCGGTCTCGAAGCCCTCGCGCGGAACGGTGCGCACGACCTCCAGCTCGTCCTCGCTCGGGCCGGCCCAGACGCGCCAGCGACGCACCTGCGTGGCCCCGTTCCAGCTCACGCTCACCCGTGTCGACCGGTTGTCGGCGCGCGCATCGACGACCGGTGGCACAAAGGGCGCCCCGGACCATTCGACGAGCTCGGCGCCGCTTGAGCGCAGCGATGCGGGGAAAACCAAGTGGCGGACGATCTCCCCGCTCGGCGCGAACTCGGTGATGGCGCCCTGCTCGCCCCAGGTGACCAGGCTATTGCCATTGGGCAGCACTTGATGACTGCCGGCGCCGGGGCTAGACCACCCGAAGGGGTGCGGGAACGATTCCGCGACGCTAGCGGTCCGGTCGACCTCGTTGATGTCGAGCACGAGCCCTCGCGATTCCGGCGGGGCGGCAGGCTCCTCGTCGGCGTCCTCGGCCTCCTCCAGTTGCTCGGCGGTGAGGCCACGGTGCGCGTCGCGAGCAGCCCCGTCGAAGACGCTGAGACGCCCGCCGGGCAGCAGGCGGGCATCGCGCGGCCAGTCGAACTCCGCGTCCCCCTCGACCACGAAGTCGCTGGCCTTGCCGCCGAGGCGCCAGGCGAGCTCTCCTGAGTCCCTGTCGATCCGATAGATCGCGCCGGTGTTGTGGCCGGTGATGAGGACATCCCCATCATCAGCGACCGAGAGGCCGACGATGCCGAGGTAGTCCCACGGCTCGGCGGGATCCTCTGGCGCGGCCACCTCCGAATCAGCGGCAGGGATGTGCTCGAGCGCGTCCCACTGGAACAGGACAGCGCCGTTCTGCAGCGAGATTTCCTGCAGCACCGCGGTGCGCATGGCGCGCTCCACGCCATCGATCACGGTCTCGACCACGGGGGTCGCTATCAGCCAAGCGGTGCCATTGGCCGTGATCTGCATGTCCCGGGGGGCCGCGGTGAGCCCGTTCGCGGCGCGGACGAATCGTGTTTCGCCGTAGTTCGCGCCGAGCACCACGAATTCCCCGCCGTTGCTCGTGCCCCGCCAGTAGGTGAGTACTGGTTGCCCATCGAGTTGCTGCACCTTGGGCGCGCGGATCTCCGCGTCCTCGGGGGCGGGCAGGAACCAGATGGGCTCGCCCTTGCCCGAGGCCAGCAAAGCGCCGGGCTGGGCCATGTCGGTATCGTCCGCGCTGTTCTCGTCCGCGCTGTTCTCGTCCGCGCTGCCCTCGTCGTCGCTGTCCCCATCGCTGTTCGCCCCGCCCTCGGCGACTCGTGCGGGCGGCTCGATCGATAGGAGCAGTGATCCGGGCGTCGCGGACTCCAGGAACAGCATGGGTGCCACTACCGGGGGACGCAGCTGCGGCGCCGTGATGTAGGTGCGCGAGCCCACATCAAGCGTGGCCGGGAACACCGGTGCCTCATCAGCCTTGAAGCATCCCGCCAGCAGCGTCACCGACGCGCAAGCCGCGACGATCCGAGCTAGCCGGTACCGCACCGCATTACCACCTCTCGCGCAACACGAATCTCGCTGCCACGCTACGGCAAAATGCCAGCGATCGCCCGCCACCACGCGCCTGCCCGGTTTGTCCCCGCGCTACCCCAGCGCGCTGCGGCGTTGGATACTGATGGGCATGCGGGACGATCCTGGATGGTGCTATCACGGCGATCGCGGGCCCCACGGGCCAGTGGCGGACGCGACACAATGGGTGCTCGCGTGGTCCGGAGTCCGTCGATTGCCCCCGTCCATCCCACCGCTCAAGGATGGACCGGCGTTGTTCCTCGCTGCCGGGCACCTTTCCGCGGCAACCCGGGAGGCGTTCATCCAGCGCCTGCGCTCCGGGGCAAGCATCCCGTCCGTGGGCGGGTTCGTGCGGCTCCGCCAGGACAGCGACCTGCACGGCGCGCTTGCCTCGCGCGCGGAGGCGCTCTCGCCCGGCCCCGCCCGGCTCGTCCTTGGGCGCCAGGCGCGTTCCCTCGAGCAGCGGCTCCGCGAGGCCCGTGCGCGATTCACCCTGGCGCGCGGGCACTATCCCTCGTCGGTCCGCCAGGTCCGTCGCGAGCGCAAGGAGGGAATCTATCTCGGCGTCGAGCAGCGCGACGAGATCTTCGACGCGCTGCGAGCAACGCCAGCACCCCTGCTCGCTGATCGGACGGCGCGCGCCATCCTCGTCCAGCAGGCCCGCAGGCTCGAGGAGCCCGGCCGCTGGGAACCGCTCGCGCGCGCCATCCGGGATCGCCTCGACGTCGACGAGCGCGACGACCAGCGCTTCGCCGACGAGGCCGAAGCGATGCTGCATCTCGCCGGGGTGGCCTGCGACGGGATCAGTAGCTCGCCCGCGTGGCGATCCTCCACGCTGGCGCCCCTGCGTGCTCAGCTCGATCTGGCGGGCGAGCTGAGCGCGATCAGCATCGACGCCGTCGCTGCGGCCGGGCTGCGCGCGGACCTCACGAACTCCCTGGTCGCCGCCAGCACGGCCGCGGAGCGGGAGGACCACCGCGCCCGGACCCGGCAGCTCGCTCCGATCTGGCAGGAGATCGCTGCCCGCATCGGCGCCCTGCTGGACATCGACGAATCCCTGCGCGCGGGCCGGATGCCCGGCAGCGTCGACGGCGACCTGCTTGATGCCCGCCTCGAGGAGATCGCGGGCCGCGCTGGCGATCGCGAGATCTCCGCGGCCGGGATGCGTCGCGTCTCCGAGCACGTCGGCCAGCTCGCGCCCCGCGATGTCGACTATCACGGCATGCTCTTCGGGCGCGGCTCGCCCCCAGCCAGCTAGGAGCGGGAACCCGCTCGCGCGCCAGCCGCCGCGTCGACGAGCTCGGAAAAGGCTGCCGTGACATGCGCGAGGTACCGATCGGTATCGGGGATCGCGGAGGCATCCGCATTGACGCTGACGAAAAGCCGATCGCCGAGCGAGGTGATCTCATGCTTGGCGCCGATGCCGGAGTTCATCGGGAGCAAGCTATAGGTCTCGAGCACCTCGTTGCCCAGGAAGAACAGCGGTGCCCGGCCACGCGGCATATTGGTCGCGACGGTGCTCAAGGATGTCTCGGCGGTCTTGCTGCCGGCCGCGCGGGTCTCGGCGATGGTCAGGGGACGGATGACCGCTGGTGGTAGTCGCAGGATGAGGTGGCCCAGCTCAGCGGTGCGGTGGACGCTCGTCCGGTGCTTCTCGGCAGTCGTGCTGGCGTGGATCCGGCTCAGTCGCTCGACCGGATCCGTGCAGGTGTTGTGCAGGTCCACGGACATGCCAGTGATCTTGTTGACGCCCTCCTCGATGTCCTCGCCGTGCAGGGAGCGGGGCACGCCGCAGATGAGGTCGCCCGCGGGTGCCTCGCCAAGCTCGGCGAGGTAGCGCTGGAGGCCGCCCGAGATCGCGGCGAGCGCTACATCATTGATAGTGGCGCCCTCGACGAGCTCGCGGCAGCGGCGCGCATCGGCCAGGGCGACGTGCGTCCCATTGAACACATGGGAGCCGGAGGTGGTGTCGTTGAGCCGGGTCACCGGAGCGGAAACCGGCCGCGGCTCGACCGTGCCCGTGGCAAGCGCGGCCCGGAACCTGCGCTGCGCCCCGATCGTCCTGTATGTGTCCGCGAGGAAACGTGTGACGGCGCCCGGCGCGCGCGACGCTGCATCGCCGAGTAGCGCGGCCTTGCCGCTTTGTCGCTGGTCGGTGGGCCGTGGCGCGTGCACGTGCCGCGCGACCGGCCCGGGACGCGCGTCGAGCAGCCGGCCCGCGAACCGGACGATGCCGAGCCCGTCCATCGCCGCATGGTGCACCTTGATGAGGAGCACGCTTGCCCCGTCGGGGAACCGCTCGCTCGGAGCGACTCCGGTGAGGACACGGATCTCCCAGAGGGGCCGCGCCAGATCCATGGGCTCATCAAAGACGCGCGCGATCTCGTCGCACGCCGCCCGCCAGGACCCGTCTCCAGGGATGGTGCTGATCCGGATGTGATCGCGCGGGTCGAACCCTGCTTGCGGGACCAGATAGGGCCGGAAGAGCCCGCCGGGCAACTCCACCACGCGCGCATCAAAGGCGGGGGACCCCGCGAGCCGCTCGATGACGTGCGCGGGCACGCTCTCCGCGTCGGTGCCGCTTGCGCCCGGCTCGACGACATAGACGCTCATCAGGTGATGATGGTGGCCCGTCTCCTCGAGGTAGAGCATGACGGCGCTGGCGGGATCGAGTTGTCGCACGCGGGGTTCCTCCGGCAGATGAGCGGGCGGCCCGGGCTGGTGCGCGGGCGCGGCTTTCGGCCCCATCGTGCCAGTAGTCGCCGCGCGAGTCAGCCGACCGCGCACGCGCTCCTACTCCCGCACGAGATTGAGCCCGCCCTTGGTGATCGATAGAGCGTCCTGGATCTGGCCGCTGGTTGCTTCGGGATCATTGATGTCCAGGCCGGGATCGCGGCTGACCAGCGCCACGAACACCGCCTGCCCGTCACTGTCGACCGCTCGGTACGACAGCGCGAGCACGCCCGGCTCGGAACCACCCTTGAACCACACGGTGGGCCACACCTGAGGGTCGAGCCGGATGCCGCCATCGTTGCGCGAGATCGCCCCCTCGATGAGGGGCTCGTCGTGCTCGGCGAGCGCGGCGTAGGCGTTGCATACGTCGTCGAGCGAGGCGAACCATTCGATCTCATCGACGTGGCGCGGGGTGGTCCAATCGGCTGCCTCGCTCAGCGGTGGCAGGGGAGTGCTCGCGAGGGTGCCCTCGATGAAGCCTTGCTTGGCCGTGGTGCCGTCGAGCGCGGCGTACTCGTCGGCGAGCTCGGGGTAGTCGACGGCCTTGAGGATGAACATCTCGCGCGTCGTCAGCAAGGGGGCATTGCTCCCGGTCTCGCCGGTGATGCGCGCGAACGACTCCTCCACGGCGTCACGGCCGACGAGGTCGATCAGCAGGTCGGTCGCGGTGTTGTCGCTGAGCGCCATCATCAGTTCCGTCGCCTCGGTCACGGTGACGGGAGTTCCATCCGCCTCGTCCTGCAGGACTCCGGTCGGCCAGCTCTTGGTCGCGTCCTGCACGGTCATGGTGGTCTCGGGGGAGATGGAGCCCTCGTCGAGGGCGCGGGCCACGGCGTCGAGGACGAAGACCTTGAACACCGACGCGATCGGCACCGTCTCGGTCGCGGCGCGCTCATGGACTGCAGCGCAGGATCCATCCTCATCCATGCGCGCGGCGAGGAACGCGCCTTCTGGCGCGATCGCATCAAGCCGCTCGTCGAGCTCATCCCAGCTCGCGGGCGGGTCGGGCATCTCGGCGGCCGCGGGGGAGATGGTGAGCCCCGCGATCTCGCCAGCCTCGTTGACAGATAGGGCGATGTCGAGGCGTTCCTCGTTGGCGCTGGCGACGATGACGAGCTCGTTGGGCTGGTCGGCCGCGATCGATTCGGTAGCGAACCCGCCGAATTGCTCGAGGGTGTCGTTGAGCTCGTCGGCGGAGACGTTGGCGAGGAAATCCTCGGTGAAGTGCTCACGAAGCTCGGTCTCGCTGATCGGCGGATTGGCCGAAGCGGACAGGAACCAGGCCATCTGCTGGCCGGCCGCGGTGTCCGGGAGGGATACGGGCGACTGCTCGCTGCTGGCCTCGCTGCCAGTAGCAGGATCGTCACTGGTGGAGCAGGAGGCGAGCGTGGCTGCGGCGGCGATGACCGTGAGCACGGCGGTGGCGCGACGCACGGGGGAGACGGAGGGGCGCATGCCTCCATTACTACCCTGCATCGATGCGGAACGAGGTGGAGGGCCCTGCATCCGCGCCGACGAGTGCCCGCTGCTCCGCGAGCGTGCGATCCGCGACTGCTTGCGGCGCTGCAAGTGTCGTTCTTCGCACGCTCTCCGGACTCGCCGCACGGCTCCCGGCGCGCCCGGCACAAGCAATGTGCGCCAAGTACTGGCGCTGCGGGCCGCGATGTGGTCTACTTAGTTCCGGTCGTAGTTTTCGGTGTTCGTTTCGTGCGTGCTCGAGATCAATGTTGCGGTCACAGGGTATACACAAAGCGTTCTTCACCAGTAAGACTCGCAAGCTCCTGTGATCTCAACCGGCCTGATGGGCTGGAACGTCTACCCATCATTTCCGGTAAGAGAGAGAAGTATCATGGCGCAGGGCACAGTCAAGTGGTTCAACTCGGAGAAGGGCTTCGGCTTCATTGCTCCCGAGGACGGTTCCGCTGACGTATTCGTTCACTACTCGGAGATCCAGTCGAACGGTTTCCGTTCGCTCGAGGAGAACCAGCGAGTCGAGTTCGAGATCGGCCAGAGCCCCAAGGGCCAGCAGGCCATCGCGGTTCGCCCCCTCTGAGGAACACCCCAAACTTGAGGTAGTTCGCTAAGACATCGAGCCCCCCGCATTCGTGCGGGGGGCTCGTTGCATGTCCAGATGGCCCGACCGCGCAGGCCCCTATCCTCCCCGCCCTGTTCAGCATTACCATGACATATGAACATCTGAACAGATGAGAGGATAAGTGGTGGGGAGCTCGCGGGCACGCAACGCCATCGCCTTGCCGATGACGGCCGCGCTCGCGCTGATCCTCGGGGCCTGCACCACCCCCGGCGCCACTAGCGAGGAACCGAGCGGCCTCATCCTCGCGGATTCCAGCGATCCCGGTGGCTACAACCCCATCGCCGGCTACGCGCCCGTCGGCGCATCCAAGCTCTACGACGGACTGCTCCGCCACAATGCGGATGGAACCGCTCTCGAGCCCGCGCTCGCCGCAACGATGCCCACTAGCGACAGCACGGGCACCCAATGGACGGTCACGCTCCGCGAGGGCGTGTCCTTCACCGACGGCACGGCCCTCGACGCGACCGACGTCGTCGCGACCTACCGGGCGATCCTCGACCCCGCGAGCGCGACCGAGATCGCTTCGGCATTCAGCATGATCACCCGCGTCGAGGCGCTCGACGAGCAGACGGTGCGCTTCACCCTCGAGCATCCCTTCGCGGCGTTCCCCGTGAAGCTGCTGCTCGGCATCGTCCCCTCCGAGCGCATCGTCGCTGGCCAGCCCGCCTCAGAATCCGTGCTCAATACCGAGCCCGTGGGCACCGGCCCCTATCAGCTCGCCGAGCTTCGCCCCGACCGGGCCGTCCTTCGCGCGAACCCCGCGTACTGGGATGGCGCGCCCGCGGTCGAGCAGATCACCCTGCTCTCGGTCCCCGACGACAATGCCCGGGCGCTGCGGCTCGCCGCGGGGGAGCTCGATGGTGCGCCGCTGCCACCGCTGCTGGCCCAGCGCTATGCCGGGCGCACCGGGATGGACCTCGTCACCGCTCCGTCCGCGGACTGGCGTGGGGTCTCGATGCCCGCCAGCGGCCCCGTCACCGGGGATGCCACGATCCGTCGCGCGCTCAATCTCGCCGTCGACCGCGACGCCATGATCACCACCCTGCTCGGTGGCCACGGCCGCCCCGCCCACACCCCGATCCCTCCCCATGCGGGGGAATCCCACGAGCCCGCAGCGGTGTTCGACCATGATCCGGCCGCGGCCCGCGCGCTGCTCGAGGGCGCACGATGGCGCCGCGGCAACGATGGCGTCCGCGAGAAGGATGGGCAGCGAGCCACTTTCACTGTCATGTACAACCCCGCGGACCTCGTGCGCCGCGACCTCGCGCAGGCGTTCGCCGCCGATGCGCGCCAGATCGGAATCGAGGTGCAGCTCGAGGCACTGCCGTGGGACCGGATCACTCCCCGCATCGAGGATGACGCGATCCTGCTCGGTGGAGGCGAGGAGCCCTACGATCCCGACACCCAGGTCTATGCGACCTGGCACTCGCGCTTTCTCGATCCTGGGGCCGGCAACGCGTTCGACAATGCCAGCCGCCATGCCGATCCGCGCATTGATGCCCTGCTCGACACAGCCCGCCGGGTGACCGATCCAGGAGAGCGCGCCGAAGCGTACCGCGAGGCCCAGCGTCGCTACATCGAGGCCCCCGGGTATGTCTTCCTCGTCTTCCTGGACCACACCTACCTCGCCAATGCCTCTGGCTGGACCGTCAGCGAGCCGATTCTCGAGCCCCACGCCCACGGAGCCCTGTGGGGACCCTGGTGGTCCGTCGAGTCCTGGACCCCGCGATGACCGCCACAGCGATGACCACCACAGCGGCGAGCGAACGGCTCCCTGGCCGTGGCCGACGGCTGCGGGAGCGCGGGGCGGGACGCATGATCCTGCGCAGGCTGGCCCTGTTCCCGATCGTCACCATCGTCGTTTCCGCGGCATTGTTCGCCGCGGCCGCAGCCTCCCCGTTCGATCCGCTCGCCGCATACCTCGGCAACCGCTACCTGACCGCGAGCGAGGAATCGAAAGCCGCCATCACCGCGACTCTCGGCCTTGATGCCCCCTGGTACACCGCCTACTGGTGGTGGATCTCTGACCTCAGCAACGGCGACCTGGGCTACTCCCGTGCCTTCCATCAGCCCGTGGCCGACGTGCTCGCGGAACGGCTGCCCTGGACCTTTCTGCTCGTGACCACCTCGCTGGTCGTAGCGATCCCCGTAGCGCTGTTGCTAGGCACCTGGGCCGGAATGCGGCCCGGCAGCATCATCGACCGCGTCATCACCATGATCGCGCTGGCCGTGCAGGCGATGCCACCGTTCGTGCTGGCGCTCGCCGCGATCGCGGTGTTCGCGCTCGCGCTGGGCTGGCTTCCACCGGCCGGGCTCACTGATGCAGGGGCCGCCCCATCCCCGGACCAGGTCGCTCGTCATATCGTGCTGCCCGCGAGCGTGCTCGCGATCAGCCAGATGCCCTGGCTGCTGCTCGCTGCCCGCGAGTCCATCGCCGCGAGCCTGTCGTCCAGCTTCGTCGCCGGAGCGCGGGCGCGCGGCATCAGCGAGCGGCGCATCCTCACCGGGCATGTGCTGCCGTCGTCTCTCGCCCCGGTCCTGACGATCCTCGGAGCACGCCTGCCCGAGCTGATCGTCGGCGCGGTACTCGTCGAGGAGGTGTTCTCCTGGCCGGGCATTGCTGCTGCGCTAGTCACCTCTGCCCAGCACCTCGACCTGCCGCTGCTCGCCATGCTGACGATAGCCACCACGCTCGCGGTCCTGCTCGGCTCGCTCCTCGCCGATCTTGCCTACCTCGTCGCTGACCCGCGGGTGCGCGCCGATGGCTAGGCCTGCGTTGCCCGCCGCGCCTGTCCTCGGACTGGGCATCCTCGGCATGGTCCTCGCCTATGCCATTCTCGTGCCGTGGTTCGCCGGGCCCGATGCGCTCGCCGTCGATCTCTCCGCAGCACGACGCGCACCATCGCTGGCGCATCCCTTCGGCACCGACAGCCTCGGCCGGGACCTCTTCGCCCAGGTAGCTGCTGCTCTGCGCGTGTCGCTGCTCATCGCTGCCGCCGCAGCCCTGCTCGCCACCTGCATCGGACTGCTCATCGGCACCGCCTCGGCGCTAGCCGGGGGAGCCACCGATCGCCTCGTGATGCGCTTCGCCGACGCCACCAATGCCCTGCCGCACCTGATCCTCGGCATCGTCATCGTCGCGATGTTCCGCGGCAACATCGCCGCGATCATCCTGTCGATCGGGCTCACCCACTGGGTGCTCGTCGCCCGCATCACCCGGTCCGAGGCGCTAGTGCTGCGCGAGCATGACTACATCACCGCCGCCCGGCTCGCCGGCGCCGGAAAGCGGCACATCCTGGGCCAGCACATCGTTCCCGGCGTGCTCGGCCAGGCGCTCGTCGCCACCACGCTGCTGCTGCCGCACGCGGTATGGCACGAGTCGACCCTGTCCTTCCTCGGCCTCGGCCTGCCCCCGCACCAGCCCAGCCTCGGCACCCTGCTCGCGGACTCGCGCGACGCGATCCTCCTCGGCTCCTGGTGGACGCTCGCCTTCCCGGCCGGGATGCTCGTGCTCGCCACGATCGCCCTCGCCCTCGCCAGCTCCCGCGTGGGCCGGGCGCACCACCATCACCAGCGCCAGGAGGCCCTGCGATGAGCCCAGCAACCCGAGTGGCCGAGCCGCGCGCCCGTCAAACCGTGCCAACGGGGTCCAGCACCAGTCCGGTGCTGGCCATCAACGACCTGACGGTCCGCATCCCGCTGCGCGATGGCCGCGTCGTGCACGCCCTGTCCGGGATCACTCTGCACCTTCGACCCGGCACCATCACCGCGCTGATCGGCGAGTCAGGCTGCGGCAAGTCCATGCTCGCTGCGGCGTTGATGCGGCTGCTGCCGCCGCGCGCACGAACCACTGGCACCGCGCGCCTGACGACCCCCAGCGGTGTGATCGATGTGCTGTCGCCACAGTGCCGACGGGGCAGCGACATTGGCCTCGTGCCGCAATCCCCGGCAACGAGCTTCACGCCCGTGCGCACCGTCGGCTCCCAGATCCACGAGACGATCAATGAGCTCGGCGGCAACCATGAGCCCCGCGCGCTCGCGGAGCGAGCCGGACTGCCCCCGGAACTGCTGCACCGGTATCCGCACGAGCTATCCGGGGGACAGGCCCAGCGCGCCGCGATCGCCGCTGCCCTCGCCGGGGATCCCACAGTGCTCATCGCCGACGAGCCCACCTCCCAGCTCGACCCAGCGCTAGCCCGAGGAACGCACCAGTTGCTGCGCGACCTCGCCAGCACCGGCTCAACGATCCTGCTGATCAGTCACGATCTCGCCGCTCTGCAGCGCGACGTGGTGGCCGACCACATCGCCGTGATGCACGCGTCCCGGTTGATGGAGGAAGGACCCGCCGCGGACGTGCTGGCCGACCCCTGGCACGACTACACCCGCGGCCTGCTCGCGGCGCTTCCCGAGCGGGGACTGCGCCCGCTGCCCGGGCAGCCCGTGAGCCTCATCGACCTTCCCGAGGAATGCGTCTACCACCTGCGGGATCCCGCGTCGCGCCAGTCCGGCGGCAGGACCGCGCTGCGCATCGCCGGGAACCGCTCCGTGCGGCAGAGGACCTCCTGATGTGGTCCGCGCAGCACCTCAGCGTCGGCTATCCCGGCACCCCCGTGCTCGACGACGTCAGTATTGACATCGCGCCAGGAGAGATCGTCGGCCTCGGTGGCCCCTCGGGCAGCGGCAAGACCACCCTCGCCCGCGCCATGCTCGGCCTGCGCGCCCCGCGGCACGGCGCTGTCAGCCTCGATGGGCGCGATGTCCGGTCCGCCCCGCGGGGCTCGCTCGCGATGTTGTTCCAGGCGCCACGAAGCGCTACCAATCCCCGCCACACCCTGCGCCGCATCATCGACGAGCCACGACAAATACGGGCCTCGCGCGCGCGCCGGCAACCGGGCTTGATCGAGGAGATCGCCGCGAGAGCCGGACTGACCGCCGACCTGCTCGATCGGTATCCCCACGAGGTCAGCGACGGGCAACTGCAACGCGCGTGCCTCGCCCGCGCCCTCGTCCAGTCGCCCCGCTACCTGGTGTGCGACGAGGCGACCGCGATGCTCGACCCCGCCACCGCCGCTACTGTCGCCCGCGTCCTCGTTGATCGTGCGCGCCGTCATGGCATGGGGATCCTGCTGATCAGCCACGACAGCGCGCTGATTGCCGCAGTCGCCGACAGCGCGGTCGCGCTTCCCGCGAGGAATGCAGCGCAGTGATACCTCAGCTGGCAGGGCCGGTGTCCTAGAGCTGCACCATCTCGGCGGAGCCCTGCGTCAGTACTTCCGTGCCCGTGGCAGTGATCGCGAACGTGTGCGACAGGCCCACCCCGGCCTCGCCGATCGACCGGAACGAGCCTGGCATGTGGAAGACCATGCCTTCGCGCAGCGGCTCCGGATTGTCGATCGTGATGTTGAACGGAACGCTGTCCATCCAGTGCGGGGGATGCGCGAGCCCCACCGGGTAGCCGAACAAGTCGTGGAACACGACGCCTTCGGGCAATGCGCCAAGCTGGCCGCTGACCGTGCGTGCCACCTCATCGCAGGGCGCGCCAGCCCGGGCGGTCTCGAGCACCCCGGCGACGTATTCACTGGCCAGTCCCGCCAGCCGGGTGACCAGCGGGGACGGTGTGCCCTTGCAGAACGTCCGCATGATGGGTGCGTGATAGCGGTGATGGGTGCCGGCGAATTCCACGAAGGTCGACCCTTCTTCCAGCGGGATGCCGCGCCACGTCGAGTGCGGGATCGACGCCCTGTTGCCCGTTGCCACGACGACCTGCCACGCCGATCGCGAGTTCGCCTGCTCCACGAGCGCGCCGCTGATCGCCGCCGCCACCGAGGCATCCGTCGCTCCAGGCCGGGCTGCCGCGACGTAGGCCGCCTGCACGCCCCGCTCGGTCGACTCGCCCGCGATGCGCACGCACTCGATCTCCGCGGGGGACATCACGATCCGGACTGCGTCGACCATGTCGGAGCCGGGATCGACATTGCACTCGGCGTCGCGCAGCACATCGATCATGCTCATGGGAGTGCGCGAATCCGCGCCAACACGACCGCCGCCGACCCCGTGCGCGATGAACTCGGCCACCGCGGCGTACGCGGTGTGCGCCGTGGCGTACCGGAAGTACCGCACCACGGGCGCGACCGAGCTCGCCACTGCCCGGCCTACCTCGAAGTCAGGAACGAATAGGATCAGCTCGCGCGCGGTGACGAACATTGGCTGCGGGATCGTCTCCGCCGAGAAGTAGCCACAGAGGTACTCCACCGCAGAAGGACGCGATACCACGAGGGCATCGAGACCGTTGTCAGCCATGGCCGCGCGCACGCGCCGGAGCCGGTCCTCGTACTCCTCGGGAGGGAACGCGGGGGGCTCGGCGGCGGCGACGGTGGCCAACCGATCCGGATCCGACAGCCAGCCAGGGGGCGTGCACCCCGCGAGCGGCTCGACGACAGGGGACTTCTTGGTGACTGGATTGCTGCCCATGCAAACGACCTTACGTCGAGAGGGCCTGTCGCGCCCTCCGGTTCACGAGCGAAGGCGTGCGATCTGGAGTAGTGCTGAGCGAGCGCGTGATGCCTGCGGAGCATGCCGACGGCGCGAGGTTCTAGACATTTCGTACAGGTTCACTGATTCTCGCCTCTCGGACGGAAGCTCCCGCTAGCGTCTAGGTGTACCAGTACTTCGAACGTGAAGGACCACATCATGCGCATTCGCCATCTCGTGCCCGCCACGGGCCTTGCCCTCGCCGCGAGCATTGCCGTGCCCGCGATCGCCCAGGCCGCGACCATCGACGACTATCTCGCGCCCGAGCTCTCCGTCCTCGTTCCCGCTGAGATCGCCGAGCAGGTGCTTCCACTGCTGCCGCCGCCTCCGCCCGAGCCGATCAGTGCCGGGGACCTGGGCTCTCTTGCTGAGTTTGTCCCCGCGGCCCCCGAGGCCGCGCCGCCGGTCTACGCGGACTGCACCGAGGTATGGGAGGCCGGCGCCGGGCCGATCGAGGAGGGTGACCCCGGGTTCGAGGAGAAGTTCGACGCTGACGACGATGGGGTTGGCTGCGAGACCGATCCCCGCTAGCTCCCGCGAACCAGCGCGGTCGCCGCATCAACAAGGCTGCCGCCTCCGATGCCCGGTGTGATGAGCCCGCATGTGCTGCCCGAATGTTTATGTGACAGCTCGTGCGGGCATGTCTCAGTAAGCCCGCGTAGTGTGGGCTGCATCACCTACAGCGATTGGAGGCCGACAATGGCCGAAGGACAAAGTGAACGCCCGGAACCCACGAACACCGTCGACGCGTTGAAGCACATCGCCCAGACCTCCCTCGATAAGTCCGGGGAGATCGTCGAGGGCAGCACCGACATGCTGAAGGGAAACGTCTCCGGCGGCATCGGCAAGATCATCAAGGGCGCCACTGACATCGCGACCACCTCCGCGGGGAAGGGTGCGCGCATCCTCACGCACAATTTCCCCGACGAAGGGGACGAGGGCACCAAGGAAGCGATGAAGGAACAGAAGAAGGTCGACCGCGAGCAGGGGTCCTCCGACGACAAGAAGAAGTAGCGGTCGCGAGCCCACATCCCGCGCGCGAGGCCAGCTAGGACGGCGATGTCGCCTGGCAGGGCCCCGCGGGATTCGGGCGCGCGCTCGGATCGCCCTTCGGCCCAGCCTTTGTGGTTCTCGATGGGCGTGGCCGCGCCCCGGATGGCATCGCGATCAGCGATACTGGCAGCCGGAACTCTTGGAGGCGCAGCCTTCGATCCAGGACGAGGACACGCATGCCACGCTGCGTGCGGGAAGGAGCATCCGTGCCCAGCACGCCTGCCCAGGACGAGATCGTTCCCGCGCTCATCGAGCAGTGGGAAGTGCTCGACGCATTGCTGCACGAGATCCCGGACACCCGCTGGGCAGAGGAATCGATCCTGCCGGGCTGGCGATTGCAGGACATCGTGTCCCACATCATTGGCACCGAGTCGATGCTGCTCGGAGAGCAACCACCCGCGCCTGCTTCCGACCCGCGCGAGCGGGCGCACGTGCACAATGACATCGCCGCCATCAACGAGCAGTGGATCGACCACCTCCGGGGCGAGAGTCCCGACCGCATAAGGGAATTGTTCCGCACGATCACGTCCCGGCGTGCCGCGGCATTGCGGGAGCTTTCCGCGGAGCAGTGGGAGCAACTCTCTTTCGGTCCCACCGGGCCGACCACCTATGGCGGATTCATGCGGGTCCGCCTGTTCGACTGCTGGATGCATGAGCTTGATCTGCGCGACAGCGCGGGGCTGTCCGGCGACGAGGGTGGGCCACGCGCGGCGATCTCGCTCGACGTCATCTCCGCGGGCCTGCCCTACGCCGTGGGCCGCAAGGCTCGAGCACCGCGTGGTTCCACGATCACCTTCACCACGACCGGCCCTATCGAGCGGGCGATCCACATCGAGGTCGGGGAGAAAGCCCGCCTCGTCCCGGCCCACGAAGCTTCTCCCACCGTAGCGATCTCGCTTGGTTCAGGGCTGCTCGCGCGCCTCGCGGCAGGCCGGGTGCGCGCTGCGGATCATCGCGAGTCGATCAGCATCGAGGGCGACGGCCAGCTCGCCACCATGATCCTTGAGAACCTCGCGTTCGTGATGTGACCCCGGGCCGAGCGCTTTCCCTCCGCTAGCGCGCGAGGTGCCGAGCAATGACGAGGCGCTGGATCTGGTTCGTTCCCTCGAAGATCTGCATCACCTTCGCCTCGCGCATATAGCGCTCCACCGGGAAGTCGCCGGTGTAGCCGTAGCCGCCCAGGACCTGCACCGCATCAGTGGTGACCTTCATCGCGGCGTCGGTGGCAATGAGCTTGGCGATCGATGCCTGCTGCGAGTACGGCAATCCCGCATCGCGCCGTCGCGCCGCATCGAGATACGTCGCGCGCGCCGCCCCGATGGCAGCGGCCATGTCAGCGAGGAGGAATCCGAGGCCCTGGTGGTCGATGATGGCCTTGCCGAAGGCTTCTCGCTCCTTGGCGTAGGCGACCGCGTCGTCGAGGGCACGCTGCGCGAGACCGGTGGCCACCGCAGCGATGCCAAGCCGACCGGAATCCAGCGCGCTGAACGCGATCGGCAGGCCGTCGCCCTCCGCGCCGAGGCGGTGCTCGCCCGGCAGGAACGCCGAGTCGTAGAACGCGGCGGTGGTGGGGATCGCGCGCAGTCCGAGCTTGTCCTCGGGCTTGCCGAACGACAATCCCGGGGTAGTCGCGGGCACGTGGAAGCAGCTGATGCCGCGCGAGCCGTCCCCTGTGCGGGCGAACAGCGTGTAGAAGTCCGCGCGACCACCGTGGGTGATCCAGGCCTTGCTGCCGCTGATGCTGTAACCGCCGTCGCCGGGGGTCGCGCGGCAGCGCAGCGCTGCGGCGTCGGAGCCCGCGTGGGCCTCGGAGAGGCTGTACGCGCCGATCAGGTCCCCGCCGAGCATGCCCGGGAGCCAGCGCTGCTGTTGCTCCGGCGTGCCTCGGGTGGCCATGGCGTAGCAGGACAGGCCATGCACGCTCACCGCCACAGCTACTGCGGCCCAGCGGGCCCCGAGCTCCTCGAGGACCTGCAGGTACACCTCATAGGGCTGCCCGCCGCCACCGAGCTCCTCCGGGTAGGGCAGGCTGAGCAGTCCTAGCTCGCCGAGGGTGGCGAACAGGCCTCCGGGGTAGGTCTCGTGCTTCTCGTGATCAGCGACGATGGGGTCGATCTCGCGCGCGGCGACATCGCGGACGAGCTCGATGAGGTCGCGTGCCTCGCTGGTGGGCAGGTGGCGCTCAACGGGCATGGGATCCTCCGGGGCTGCCAGGCTGCCCGGACGCGGCTCGGGATAGATCGGTCACGGCGTCCACTGTAGTGGCGCGAGCGGGCCCGGGTGGCGGCGAGTGAGCCGCGGGCGTGCGGCGGGTGTGCCGCGAGTGTGCGGCGAGTGTGCGAAATACGACAGCTCAACTCGGGTGGATTCATGCGGTCGTCGCAACACCAGGCGGATCCGGCTCCTCGGACAACATCCTAGCGAGGGCCTCGGCAGGG
>NZ_BQYM01000009.1 GCF_026008515.1 Hoyosella levis | reverse complement strand
GGACCTCCCACGGAATCTTCCTCGCCATCAGCATGCCCCTTCAGCCAGGGGTGTTGCGATGGCTCCCTGAATCCGCCCGCCCCAGCCTGTCGTTTCTTGCACACTCTCGGGGAATGGCCCGGGTGAGGAAGCCGCGGCGAGGCAGCCGGGGCGAGCCAGCTTCCTAGGCCGCGGCGCTGCTGGAGGGGGCAGCGGCGGGAGCCGGGACTGTCCTCGCCGCGCGCGCTGGGGCCGGGATGGCCTGGGCGCGGCGCCGCTTCTCCTGGCGGATGGTCTTGAGCACGCGCATCCCATCGGTGACGGCGTTGAGGTTGCTATCGCCGTGAATGCGCTCGGACTCGAAGCTGGGCACCTCGCTGATGCGGAGGCCTGCTGCGGCGACGCGGATATTGATGAGTGTCTCGATCTCGAATCCGTCGCCCCATTGTGGCTCGGCGGCCTCGATGTCGGGCAGATCCATGACATCGAGCGCGGAACGCCAGAACGCATTGTAGCCATAGCACAGGTCAGTGAATCTCGTCTTGAACAAAGTGTTGACGAGGGCATTGAGGCCGCGATTTCCCAAAGCCCGGAATGGGGTGATGTCACTGCTTCCACCACCGAGCGCGAACCGCGTTCCCTTCGCGAAATCCGCATCGGCCAGCAATGCGTCAACGAACAGTGGGATCTCGCGCGCACTGGTGGAACCATCAGCGTCGATCATGACGATGATGTCGCCCGTGGCGGCAGCGAATCCACAGGCTAGCGCATTCCCCTTGCCCTTCCTGGTCTGGACGAGATGGATCGCGCCGGGCCAGAGCTCGCGCGCGACCGCCGCGGTGGCGTCGCTCGAGTTGCCATCGACAAAGACGAGCTCATCGACGATGTCCCAAGGGATCTCGGCGGCAACGTGAGGAAGATTCTCTGCCTCGTTCATGGCAGGGACGATCAGCGAAACCCGAGGAGCCGCTTCCGCGCCCTCGTCGCTCGATGCTTCCGCGCCCCCAGATGCAAACAATGCACGCCCAAACATGGCTCCCCCTCATTGATTCCGCAAATGCATGCATGCGGCTACCGGATTCCACTCCCGGAATCGCATGAATCAACTGTATTTTGCGAGGGGGGAGGGCGCCAACAGGAACGGCAGTGATGAGCAATACGCGTAGATCAAGAGTGAGGCGCAGGCCACAAAGAATATGAGGCCAACCGCCCAAAAGGGACATGCTGGCCGCACAGGAAACACAAAGTTAACAGTCGCGCTTCCACTATTCTTGATAGTGAATATTCAATTCTCTGGAATGAACGATTGCCCCCTACTCCGCGCCGGAGCGCGAATCCCGGTGCAATCCGTCCTCCCGCACCCGCGTCGCCAGATCAAGCTTGGTCGTCGCGGGACGTCCCACCTGGGCGTACTTCATCTTCACGCGATCGAGGTAGGACTTCGCCGTCGAGGTCTTCACGCCAGCGCGGCGCGCGGCCACCTCCAGCGTCAGGCCGGTGGCATAGTCCAGCAGCACGGCGCGCTCCTGCGGGGAGAGCCGCGGCTTGGACGGCCGGTCGTCGCGCGCCCAGGCGAAGGCGAGCTCTGGCGAGTACGCCATCTCGCCCGAGGCCACCACCTCGATCGCCGATGTCAACGTAGCGAGATCATTATCCTTGGTCAGGTAGCCCGAGGCGCCCGCACGCACGACATCGATGCCATGCGCGGCCTGGGGCGTCACGCTTACCACCAGCACCTTGTGCCCGGCCTCGACCAGGTTGGCCACATTGTCCGCGGGATCGGAACCGTCCGCGAGGAAGAGATCGAGCACCACCACATCGACCTTCACCGACAACGACCGGAGGAACTCCTCGACCGTCTGCGCCTTGGCCACGACGGTCAGCGCATTGCTGCCCGCGAGCCAGGATCCGATGCCGTCGAGCAGCATGCGGTCATCGTCGATGAACGCGACCCGGATCATTGCGTCCCCCATCTCTATAGACTTGCCCACGTATCAGCATCCTGAATTTACCCGACATGGCCCGCATCACAGGAGGTCGACCATGCGCAGCGGCAGTTCCCTGCGGTCCAGCGAGGAACGCGCCCTGCTGCTGCTGTCGATCGTGCTGCTGTTCCAGCGGGCCGCGTACCTCATCGTCATCATCGCGGTACTTCTCGTGAACCCCGCGCACACCTACCGGCACCCCGCCACCAATGCCGGGCTCGTCATCATCGCCGTGGCGTGGAACCTCGCGCTCGCCGGCATCGTTCGGCGCAAGCACTGGATCTCGCCCCGCGTCGTCTGGGCCGACGTCGCCATCATGTGCGCGCTGATCATCGCCACCACCGTCAACTCCCTGCCCGAGCAGGTCTACAGCGGCATGAACTGGTCCGGTCGCCTAGCGATGGGCACCGTCGCGCTCCTGGCCGCCGCCCTGCCCGTGCGCCAGTTCGTCGTCGCCTGGCTCATGATCGTCGCCACCCGCTTCGGCAGCACCACGCTCGCCGCCGGGGCATTCGAGCCCCCGGTCGACGAGTTCGCCAGCATCCTCAATGGCTACGTGTGGTTCGCGCTCGTCTTCTTCTTCATCCGCCACTACCTCGTGGCGCAAGCCCGCAAGCTCGACAATCTCACACAGCAGCAAGCCGAGCTCAAGGCCACCGAGGCAGCCGCGCAGGCCCGCCTCGCGGAACGGCTCGCGCAGCATCGCAGGCTCCACGACACCGTGCTGACCACGCTCACCGCGATCGCTCGCGGCGGGCTCGATCACCGTGCCTCCGAGGTCCGCTCCCGCTGCGCCGCGGAGGCCGACTACATCCGTCGCCTCATCAGCACCGACACGGACGCCCAGGACGCCAATCTCGCCACGTGCCTCACCGACACGATCCGCCGCGCGGAGACGCTCGGGCTGCGGGTGCGGTACCAGCACGATGCGATCCCCGGCTCCATACCTGCCGATGTCGTCGACGCGTTGTGCGGAGCGACCGGCGAGGCGCTCAACAATGTCGCCAAGCACTCCGGGTCCGCCGATGCCTGGGTCACCGTCACCGTCGACAACGGCACCATCTCGCTCCGGGTGGTCGACCGCGGCACCGGCTTCTCGACAGCCAGCTCGCCGCCGGGATTCGGGATCACCCAATCGATCACCGCCCGGCTCGCGGAGCACGGGGGCAGCGCCCGGGTCGACAGCGAGCCCGGGCACGGCACGATCGTCGAGCTGCTCGTGCCGCTAGCCGCGGGCCACGCAGCGGCGCTGCCTACTCACGACCATGCGGAATCAAGGAACTCCAGCACCACGGCCCGCGAGGACTCGAGCACAGTGAGGTGATCAGCCTCCGGCTCGATGTGGAGCTCAGCGAACTCGCCATTGCTCGCGAGCTCGGCCGCGAAAGCCAGCACGAGAGGCGCCGGAACGGCGGTATCGGCGAGCCCTTGCACGATCAGCACGGGATGCTCGTAGCCGCGCACCGGGGTACGCAGGTATTCGTCCGCCGCGGCCGTCGCTCCTGGCACGTCCGTCAAGGGCCGGACGAGCAGATCCCGCGCCATGCTGCCCTCGAGCAAGTTCGAGACCGGCTTCGTGCATCGTGTCCTCGCGACCTCGAGCGCCTCGGCGCCAAGCGGGGTCAGCGCTTCGGAAACCGAGAGATCCGGATAGGCGGTATCCATGGCCGCGACGATGAGCACGCCAAACGTCGATACGCCCGCGGGCAGCACACCGGGCAGCTCGGGCGTGACAAGCGGCGCGAGCGAAGCGACGTTGACGCCCGGGGCGATCGCTACCGCTCCCCGGAACTCCGGCAGCAGGCCGGGCGCCATCGCGCGGGCCTCGTGCTCGACGTGCAGCGCCACCTGCCCGCCCTGCGAATGACCCAGCACCGCCCATTCCTCCGTGATGGGCAGATCCAGCCCGCGCGCGGCCCGCACCGAGTCCAGCACGTTGCGCGCCGCTGTCGGGCCATGCAGGTAGGCATGCTCGCCCGGGGTGCCGAGCCCCTGGTAGTCCGAGACGATCACCGCGTAGCCCTCGTCGAGCAGCATCGTGTACGCGGCGGATAGCGCGTCAGGCAGCAATCGGGCCGAGGGCGCGCAATGATCCCCCAGGCCGAACGTGCCATGCGCGTGCGCGAGGGACCGCCAGCCCCCTGGGGGCGGTTCCCCCGCAGGCAGGTAGATCGCTGCGGTGCTCACTGCTGGATTCCCCCGCAAGTCCGTGGTGGCGTACAGCACGCGATACGCGGTGCTCGCGCCGGCCGGCACCAGCACCGGGTCCAATGCCTTGACGGAGATCACGGATCCCGGGCTTTCAGGGACGGGGCCGGAATACGCGCGCGCGTCGATGCCCGACCATCGCGGCCGCTGATCGGCGGGTAGCTCAGCGATGGGGTCATCGAGCGGCTGCGCTGCCACGCCCGGTCCCAGCACCAACGCGGGCACGAGGAGGAACAGCCCAAGCAGTAACCGGTGCAGGCGCATCATCACGATCGCGAACGTAGCGCACCAGGGCGGCCCTGACCAGCCTCCCGAGGCCAACCGGTATGTTTGGGTTCACATTCCTCGCGCTCGCTGCATGATCGCGGGGAAAATGGAGGCGTTACCGCGTCCAAGGAGGTTCCATGTCCCGCCATGCCAGCGATGATGCATTCCACGGTGGCGATCCAGGCTCGTTCTCGCTGGTCGAGCACGCTGCCGATACGGTGGAGCAGCGGCGCGATCGCATCACCCGGCAGGTGCGGGTGTGGAGCGAGCAGTCGTTCATCGCCGAGGATGAGATCGACGGCACCCATCCCGACTTGTCGGACGAGTCCGCGTTGCTGATCGCGATGGGCTACGTGGACGAAGAGATCCGGGACGTACTGATCGCCCGACGACGCGCCGACCGGGACCTGCCCGATATCGGTGGCTACGCGGAGCTGCGGTCGCTATCGGACGAGCATGCGCGCGCCGTCGCCCGGTTCCGCGCGGCCAACCTCAGCGTCTCGCGCTCCCTGCTCGGGGTGCGGGCGGGCGAGCTCGGGCACCTGTTGCAGCTCAAGCAGAACGAGTTCGTGTTCTCGGACAAGCACTTCCCGCGCAACGCGCGCGCGGTGCGGCGCGACAAGCGCGACGGCGTCTACCTCTCGGTGGAGCAGCGGGAGGCGCTGTTCGACGCGCTGCGCCGCACGCCCGCCCCGATGGCGGCGAGCCCGGACCAGGTGGAGCAGTTCACCCGCCCGCTCGGTCATGCCGCGGACGTGCTCGCGCAGATCTCGGAGGGCACGCGCCGGTTCCTGCTCGGCCGTGCCGCCGGCCCCCGGATGCCTACGTTCATCCCCGATCCCGGCCAGTTCACGGATCGCTATGACACCCTGCTCTACCTGGCCGGGTCGCTGTATGACCGGATCAGCAACTCCTCGGCCTGGCACTCGGACCATTTCACGTTGCAGCGGGGGCAGCTCGATCTCGGGGAGGAGCTGACGCAGATCGCGGTGGATACCGCAGCGCTGCGCATGATCGTGACCGAGCTCAATGCGCTGGACCGGACATCGAACGCCGCGGCGCAGGACCACATCCAGGAGCGGTTCGAGGCCCTGGTGCCCGTGTGGGAGCAGCTCGTGGAGCGCGTGGCGGCGCTCGCGCGCATCGGCGACCTCTTGACCCAGGCCGAGTACAAGCTGCGCACGATCAATACGGTACGGCGCGCTCGCAGCCTCGATGGGAAGATCGATGACCTGATCTCGAGGTCGGGGCTGCGTGAGCTCTCCGTGCAGAACACCCATGAGATCGGGGATCAGTTCGTCGATGTCGATGCGGCGATGGATACCTACCAGAGCATCATCGGCGGGGATATCGCGGCGCTGACCTCGCGGCACTAGGCAAGCCGGGTGCTCGGCAGGCCTTCTCCCGGGCGCTCACCAGGTTTTTGTGGCATCCCTAAGAGAGATCTCCGTCACAGGCGGCGGGCGCGAGAGAGGCAGCGCACCTCGCCGAGAGCATCCTCTACCTGGGATTACTCTACGCGTCCAGGTGGCGATGATTCGGCCGTGCAACCATTGCTCGCACAACGGTGCTTCCCATTTTCTTACCCGTCCTTTAATGTCAGTTCCACGAGGTGATCGCGGTCATGCAACTGGGGGGTTAGTGGCCGCGGATCACTGGGGGACGACAAGAGCGCATGCGAGCAGCATGCGCTCTTGTCGTATCTCCATCCAGCAACTCCCGCGCTGAAATACCGGCAAATCCCATCGCCTCGCATAATGTCTTGATGCGATGAAGACGCCAGTGCATGCCTCCTTCGCCATCGTGACGACCCTGCTGTTCGCTGCGCCCACGCTGGGCCTGCTCGGCAGCCCGCCTCCTGCCGCCCACGCGCAGGACAACACCACGAGCGAGACCGCTACCAGCACAGCGCCATTCACCACCCCGGATACCGCCGATTGCCCGAACCGCAGCACGCCCGGCCCTGCTGCGGACAGCTCCGAGGTCCCCCGCCCCGGCCAGCCGACGCCCAGCCCCTTGCCGATCCCCTCCATAGTCATCGGCGGTCCCCTGCTCGCCGAATGCGACCTGGTCACCCTCCCCGGAGCACCACCGCCACCCAGCGACATCTCCGCGGCCAGCTGGCTGATCGCCGACCTCGACAGCGGAGAAGTCCTCGCTGCCAAGGACCCGCACGGCCGCTACCGGCCCGCAAGCACCGTCAAGACCCTCCTCGCGCTCGTGGTCCTCGACAACCTCGACCTCGGCGCGACGATCACGGGAACCCAGGAGGATGCAAACATCGAAGGCAGCCGTGCTGGCATTGGCCCCGGCGGCACGTACACCAACCGGATTCTCCTGCAAGCCCTCCTGCTCGCCTCGGGCAACGACGCTGCCAACGCCTTCGCCCGCCAGCTCGGCGGGACCGAGTCGACCACCGAGCAGATGACTGCCCTCGCCCAGGAGCTTGGTGCTCTCGACACGCGCGTCGCCACCCCCTCCGGGCTCGACGGGCCCGGCATGTCCTCCTCCGCATACGACCTCGCCATGCTGTTCCGCGAGGCCATGGCCCGTCCCGAGTTCGCCCGCGCCATCACCACCAACCAGATCGACTTCCCCGGCTACCCCGCCGACCCCACGATCCCTGGTGATATCGACCGTCCCGGCTTCGCGCTTGGCAACGATAACGTCGTCAACTGGTACTACGAGCCATCACTGGGCGGCAAGAACGGCTTCACGGACTCTGCCCGCCAGACCTATGTCGGAGCGGCGGAGAAGGACGGCCGACGCCTCGTCCTATCCGTCCTGCGCGCCGATAACCAGCCACAGCAGGTCTGGCAACAAATCGCCGCGCTCTTCGACTACGGGTTCGAGCTGCCCCGTGATCAGTCCGTGGGCTCGCTCGACGCGGCACGCTACCTCGACGAGCTAGCCGCCGGCCCCGACCCTGGACCCGGGAGCAACGAGGCCCCGCGCGATGCCGCCGCGCCACCGCCCACCACGCAGGATCCCGATGCCAACAGCCTGCCCACTCGGATACTCGTGGTCACCATCGTCGGAGCGATCATTCTCATTGGCATCGTCTCCGCCATCATGCGGCAGCGCAGCGGACGCGGCGCCACGCCGTAGTCGCCTAGCTGCCGCTGGCCCAACAGGGGCTGCGAGGCCTAGCAGTGGCCGCCGCGGCACAGGTAACGGCGATGCGCGCGGGGAGCCAGCAGGATCGCGGCGAGCGCTAGGACCGTGGCACGCTGGGCTTGCGCCGCAGGCCGGAGGAGATTCCCAGCACTGCTGCTGCGCCAATGCCAAACCCAACGATGCCGCTGGCGTAGGGACTGCCCTGGCGCATCACGACAGGCGTATTGATGATGGCGGGGTCCGGCGGCGGCACGATCGCCTTCGCCAGGCTCTCCTCGGATGTCGCGGCCCAGGCTGTGGCGAAGAGCAGGACCCGGGAGGTGGTGAAGATGAACACCAGGATGCCGATGATGGGGCCGAACACCGCGCCGGCCGGGCTCTGGGTCACTGCGGTCAGGTAGATCACCCCGACTTGCTTGAACACCTCGAACACCAGCGCGGCGATGAGGCCCGCCCGCGCGGCGCTCACGATCGCGACCGGCTGCCGGGGCATGCGCGCGATGACCCAGGTGAAGACCCACCAGGTGGCTGCGATCGCGACTGCGAACGACACGATCCGCACGAGGATCCCCACGCCTGGTGCGTCATCAAGGTTCACCAGTGCGAGTAGCGAACGGGTCAGGCCGCTGCCGCCGAGCGCGCTGAGGCCGATCGAGATCGCGAATGCGAGGAACAGGGTGATCATCGCGACCAGGTCCACCAGCTTGGTCTTGAGGAAGTTCGCCTTCGGGATCGGCTGGTTCCATTGGGCGGTCAACGCCTTGCGCAGGTTGCCGATCCAGCCGAGGCCCGAGTACAGGGCGATGATGATACCGATAATGCCGACGGTATTGCGCTGCTCGATGGCTTGATCGATCAGCGTATTGACCTGCTCGCCCATCCCGCCCGGGATCGACTCGGAGACCTGGTTCTTCACCTGGTCGAGCAGCTCGAGGTTTCCGGCGAGCACAAAACCGGCACCCGCGAAGCCCACCATCAGCAACGGGAAGAGCGCTAGCACGCTGAAGTAGGTGATGCCGGCCGCGTAGTAGTCGCCGTGCTGATCGGTGAAGCGCAGCGCTGCCCTGATCAGATGGTCGAGCCACGGACGCTTGGCGCGCTGCCGGGCAAGGAATCCTGGCTGGTCGGCCATTGCCGTCACCCCTTCGGTGGGAGGAACCCAATCTTGTCGTACACGGTCGCGAGCGTCTCGGAGGCCACCGATCTGGCCCGGTCGGCCCCTAGCTCGAGGATGCGGTCCAGCTCGGCCCGGTCATCGAGGAACCCATCGACCTTCGCCTTCAGTGGCACCACGAAGCTCGTGAGGACCTCCGCGGTGTCGACCTTGAGATCACCGTATCCCTTTCCGGCGAAGTGCTGTTCGAGTTCGGCGATGCTCCGGCCGGACAGCACGGAATTGATCACTAGGAGATTGGACACGCCAGCCTTCGCGGCCGGGTCATAGCGGATCTCCCGCTCCGCGTCCGTGACGGCCGAGCGGATCTTCTTCGCCGAGACCTTCGGATCATCGAGCAAGTTGATCAGCCCGGCCGGGCTCGGGCCCGACTTGCTCATCTTCGACGTCGGATCCTGCAGGTCATAGATCTTCGCGGATTCCTTGGTGATGAAGGCATCGGGAACCGTGAACGCCGCGCCGAAGCGAGTGTTGAAGCGCTGCGCGAGATCCCTGGTCAGCTCGAGGTGCTGGCGCTGGTCCTCCCCCACCGGCACGAACTGCGCCTGGTACAGCAGAATGTCCGCGGCCATGAGCATCGGATACGTGAACAGCCCCACGCTGGACGATTCCGAGCCCTGCTTCGCGGACTTGTCCTTGAACTGCGTCATCCGGCTCGCCTCGCCGAACCCGGTGAGGCACATCAGCACCCAGGCGAGCTGGGCGTGCTCGGGAACCTGGCTCTGCGCGAAGATCGTCGACCTGGCCGGGTCGATGCCCACCGCGAGCAACTGGGCCGCGGCGACGCGCGTGCGGGTGCGCAGCGCCTCGGGATCATGGGGGACAGTGATCGCGTGCATGTCCGGGATGAAGTAGAACGAATCGAAGTCATCCTGCATCGCCACCCAGTTCTGCAGCGCGCCAAGATAGTTGCCGAGGTGGAACGAGTCTGCCGTCGGCTGGATGCCCGAGAGCACGCGCGGCTTGCTGCTCGATGCCGGGGCAGCAGGATTGGTGGACGTCATCGCGGTGTCTTCCTTCTGGATCGGACTAGGCGGCGTAGCGGACGGTGACCGGGGCATGATCGGACCATCGAGCATCGTACGTGGCGGCCCGCTCCACCCGCGCGTGCGCGGCACGATCCGCCATCCCGCTCGTTGCTACCTGGTAGTCGATGCGCCAGCCCGCGTCGTTGTCGAATGCCTTGCCCCGGAAGGACCACCACGAGTACGGCCCGTCCACTCCCGGATGCAGCGCCCGCACCACATCGGTCCAGGGCGCCTCGTCACCGATGATGCTGGTGAGCCACTCCCGCTCGTGCGGGAGGAAGCCCGACGACTTCCGGTTGCCCTTCCAGTTCTTGATGTCCAGCTCGGCGTGCGCGATGTTCCAGTCGCCGCACACCACCATCTCGCGGCCACTTCGGGCGCGCTCCGCGAGGTACGTGCCGAACTCGGCGAGGAAGCGGTCCTTCTCCTCCTGCTTCGGCGTGTTCGCCTCGCCCGACGGCAAGTACAGGCTCGCCACCGTCAGGGCGTGCCCGTCCTGCTCGAAGTCGGCCTCGAGGTAGCGGCCTGCATCGTCGAACTCGTCCGAGCCGAAACCGATGCGCACCGCCGCGGGCTCGGCGCGGGAAAGCACCGCCACGCCATTGCGGCCCTTCGCGGCGGGCTCCGCCGAGGCCAGCACCCATCCGTCATCGAGGACCGGCGCGAGGGCGGCAGCGAGCTGCTTGTCATCGGCCCGCGTCTCCTGCAGGCACACGACGCCCGCTTCGGTGCCGCCAAGCCACTCGAGCAATCCCTTGCGGGCCGCGGCGCGCACGCCATTGACGTTGACGGTACTGACGACGATCTCGGGCAAGACGATCTTGGAAGCACGGGGGGCGACAGCATCTGCGGGCACGTCAACGCACGCTAGCGGACAACCCCGCCCGAGGGAAACCACCACGGCGTTGCAGCAGCACCGCGAGCGCGAGCACCCCGATGCCCGCCACCGCCAGCACCGCCCCCGCAGCGGCCGGCGCGGTGTAGCCCAGCCCGGCGGCCAGCACCGCTCCCCCCAGCGCCGCGCCCATGCCGTTGGCGATGTTCAGCGCCGAGTGGTTCGCCGTCGCTGCGAGGGTCTGGGCGTTTCCGGCCACATCCATCAGCATCGTCTGCAGGCCGGGGACCAGCGCCGAGCCGAGAATGGCGATGAGTACCAGGTTGGCCACCGCGAGCACCACGATGGTGCTCGTCACGGTGAACAGCCCGAGCGCGAGCGCGAGCAGCGCGAAGATGCCGAACAGTCCCGGCACCAGGGCCCGATCGGCCACCGCGCCGCCGACGAAGTTGCCGATGACCATTCCCACCCCGTAGAGCAACAGCACCAGCGGCACCACCGCGCGCGGCAGGCCGATCTCCTCGGTGACCGTGGAACTGATGAAGGTGTAGACGGCGAACATGCCGCCGAACCCGACGATGCCCGTGAGCAGCACCAGCCAGATCTGGAGGTTCCGGAAGCCCGAGAGCTCCGCGAGCGGGCTCGCGCCCTCGGTCAGCGGCACGTCCGGCACCCAGCGAATGATCAGCAGCACGGCCACTGTCCCGATCAGCACCACCAGCCCGAAGGCGGAGCGCCACCCCAGGTGCTGGCCCAGGGCGGTAGCCACGGGAACGCCAATGACGTTGGCGATGCTCAGTCCCAGCATGATCTGCGCGACCGCCCTGGCTCGCGCGCCAGGACCAGCTAGCCCCGCGGCCACGAGCGCCGCCACGCCGAAGAACGCGCCGTGCGGGAGCCCGGCCAGGATCCGCGCAGCCATGAGCGTTCCATAGGTGGGCGCGAGGACCGTAGCGGCATTGCCGAGCGTGAACGCCACCATCAGCCCGATGAGCAGCGCGCGGCGCGGCACCCGCGATGCGGCGATCGCGATGACCGGCGCGCCGATCACCACGCCGAGCGCGTAGGCGCTGATGAGCTTGCCCGCGTGCGGCTCCGACACCGCCATCGACCGCGCGATCTCCGGCAGCAGCCCCATGGCGACGAACTCGGTGGTGCCGATGCCGAACGAGCCGAGCATCATCGCGATCATCGCCAGCCGGACATGACGACGCCGCGACCGCACTGCGGTCGCATCTCGCGGATCGACCGGGGTGATGGTCGGGGGCACGGGCATTCTCCTGACAGCGATCGGCCTCGGATGGATGGGAGCGCGTGGCGAGGCGCGAAACGATCCAAGAAGATTCAATGCTCCCGCGCGGTCGCCCCACCACGCAACACCATCAACGGCCGGCCCGATACCCCTGCCAGCATGAATGTGAGGGGCCTTACGCCGGCGCCGCCCGAATTGCCGCGCCTGCGCCGGTTCGCTCCCCACCGGTTCGCTGCCCACCGGTTCGCTCCCCATCGGTTCGCTCCCCACGTCGGTGGAAACTTTTCCCGCCTCAGTGGGGAAAAGTTTCCACTGGCGAGCGCCCCGAGCGGGCCGGGCGAGCAGTTCCCGGCTCAAGCAAGCGATCCCCCCGGCATGAGCGCCGGAGGGATCGCCAGTGGTGTTCCAGGTCTAGGACGCTGGTCCAGAGCTAGAAGCTAGGACAGTCCACCGAAGTCGAGCTGGAGCTCGGCCTCAAGGCAGCTAAGCGCCGCGTCGAGGTCGAATGCCTCGACGCCGCCGCCGAGGCACACCTCGATGCCGCCGCCGGGGCAGCCCTCGACGTCGAGCGTGTTGAACGTGGTGAACGGGTTCGGATCCTCCGGGCCAGCGACGACCCAGTCGTAGCCATTCGCATCGCCGTATGCACCGACCTCCGCGCCGAAGCCCGCGGTACCGTAGCCGGTCCAGGCCGGATCGTCATAGTCGCGCTCGCCGCCGCCGAACACGCGGTAGCTGATCGTGGTGGTGTCCGAGGTGAACGGCCCAACGGTGATGGAGGCGGCGGAGCCGTCGACCGGGATGACCTCGGTCTGGGTGTTGCCGTCCGCGCTGACCACGAGCACCATGTTGTTGCTCTTGTGCGTTCCCGCCGCGTCGTTGATCGTGGCGTCAAAGGTCGTCTCGCCACATTCGCCCGACGGCGTTGTGGTGACCACTGCACCATTATGGCTGGCGAGAGCGGGGCCCCACGACGCGGCAAAGGCGAGAGCGCCTGCCCCGAGAACTGCTGCGGTCCGCTTCATCTTCATCTTTCCTCCACGATCCGGGACATGCGCCCCACTAATCCCATTAATGCCGTGTGCGTAAATTAACACGGCAGTAAAGAGATTCGTAGCAGTATGGCAGCATCGTCCGGAACCGCGGACCGGCGCTCGTTCGGTGCCGCGAGCCGACTAGTCCCTCAGCGCGGCGGCAAGGTTATCGTCGAGCGCTGCGAGGAACTCCTCCGTCGTGAGCCAGCCCTGGTCTCCGCCCACGAGTCCCGCGAGGTCCTTGGTCATCTGGCCATCCTCGACAGTCTTGATGACCACGTCCTCGAGCTTGTGGGCGAACTCCACCACGGCCGGGGTGTCATCGAGCTTGCCACGATGCTCGAGCCCGCGCGTCCAGGCGAAGATCGACGCGATCGGGTTCGTGGAGGTGGGCTTGCCCTGCTGGTGCATCCGGTAGTGGCGGGTGACGGTGCCATGCGCGGCCTCCGCCTCGACGGTCTTGCCGTCCGGGGTCATCAGCACCGAGGTCATCAGGCCGAGCGAGCCATAGCCCTGCGCCACGGTGTCCGACTGCACATCGCCGTCGTAGTTCTTGCAGGCCCAGACGTAGCCGCCCTCCCACTTGAGCGCCGAAGCGACCATGTCATCGATCAGCCGATGCTCATAAGTGATCCCTGCCGCGTCGAACTCGGACTTGAACTCCTCCTCGAAGACCCGCTGGAACTCGTCCTTGAACATGCCGTCGTAGGCCTTGAGGATCGTGTTCTTCGTCGACAGGTACACCGGATAGTTCTGCTGCAGCCCGTAGGACAGGGAGGCGCGCGCGAAGTCCTGGATCGACTTCTTGAAGTTGTACATGCCCAGGACGACTCCGCCGTCCTCGGGCATCTTGACGACCTCATGCTCGATGGGCTCGCTGCCATCCTCGGGCGTGAAGGTCAGCGTGACGGTCCCGGCCTGGTGCACCTTGAAATCAGTGGCGCGGTACTGGTCGCCGAACGCATGGCGCCCCACGACCACCGGCTTCGTCCAGCCGGGGACCAGGCGGGGAACGTTGGAAATAATAATGGGGGCACGAAAGATCGTGCCCCCGAGGATGTTGCGGATGGTGCCGTTGGGCGACCGCCACATCTTCTTGAGCCCGAACTCCTCCATGCGCGCCTCGTCCGGCGTGATGGTGGCGCACTTGACGCCTACCCCGTGCTTCTTGATCGCGTTGGCCGCGTCCACGGTGACCTGGTCGTCCGTGGCATCGCGATTCTCCATGCCGAGGTCGTAGTACTCGAGGTTCACATCGAGGTACGGATGGATCAGCTTGTCCTTGATGAACTGCCAGATGATACGGGTCATCTCGTCGCCATCGAGCTCTACGACAGTGCCCTCTACCTTGATCTTGGACATGGGTGCTTCGCGTCCTCCTCGGCAATGCACCTGGCGCGACTCTCGCGTGCCGCACTTTGTGAGTGCATCCGGCCCGCGCGCAGGCATCACGGTTCATCGGGTTAAACCTATCGTGCTGCGAGGGTCCACGTCCCACCCACAGCAAACAAGACAAGCGTACTGGTTGCCGTGGCGCCGCAATTGAGAATCCCGGCCCCGCATGCCAGGAATGCCCGCCACGCTCGGGCCAAGCCTAGCCCGGCGCGCCACGCGGGAGCGGGCCCCTCCCCGATTCCCTGTTTCCCGCGAGTGCCGCTACTATCGGGAACAGGTCATGAGAAGCAGCGCCAAGCCCCGGCTGGCTGCTCGGCAACCCTCCTTCCGCGGTGGGGTGCCCCGGGTGATGACCAGGCAGCGCGCAACGCATCACGCGCGCTGCAAGCGCGGGCCCGCTGGGACGGGCCCGGGAACCGGGTATTGTCGCCAACGGAGGTTCACCATGAGTCGATGTCGCTAGCCACCGCAAGAGCCTGAGGGCGCGCCGGACAGCGCCCCGCCCACGGAACACCACCCGCCGCGCGAACCCCAGGGCACAGCCCGAGTGGCAGCGGTCGAGGTGAGTTCCCGCGCTCCACGCGGACCATTCGTGCCGTCCCCCGCATCCCCGTATGTCCGAGGCCGGGATGCCGCCCCGACACGACTCCCAGGAGAACAAGCCATGAGCGATGCAGCAGCAAGCTGGAGCTTCGAGACCAAGCAGATCCACGCCGGCCAGGTGCCCGACCCGACGACCGGCGCGCGTGCCCTCCCGATCTACCAGACGACCTCTTACGCATTCCGCGACACCGATCACGCCGCGGCCCTGTTCAGCCTCGCCGAGCCCGGCAACATCTACACGCGCATCATCAATCCCACACAGGACGTGATCGAGCAGCGCGTCGCCGCGCTCGAGGGCGGCGCCGCTGCCCTGCTCCTCGCCTCCGGGCAGGCAGCCGAGACCTACGCGATCCTCACCCTCGCCGAGGCTGGCGACCACATCGTCTCCAGCCCGCGCCTCTACGGCGGCACCTACAACCTGTTCCACTACTCGCTGCCCAAGCTCGGCATCACCGTGAGCTTCGTTGACGATCCCGACGACCTCGCCCAATGGCAGGCCGCCGTCAGCGACAACACCAAGGCGTTCTTCGGGGAAACCATCGCCAACCCCCGGGGCGAGATCCTCGACATCGAAGGCGTCGCGCGCGTCGCCCATGACAACGGCGTCCCGCTGATCGTCGACAACACCGTCGCCACCCCCTATTTGATCCAGCCGCTCGCCCACGGCGCCGATATCGTCGTGCACTCCGCCACCAAGTACCTTGGCGGCCACGGCACCTCCGTCGCCGGAGTGATCGTTGACGGCGGCACCTTCGACTGGACCTCCGGCCGGTACCCCGGCTTCACCACCCCCGATCCGTCCTACAACGGCCTCGTCTATGCCGATCTCGGCCCACCCGCGTTCGCCCTGAAGGCCCGCCTGACGCTGCTCCGCGACACCGGCGCCGCGGTCTCGCCGTTCAACGCGTTCCTCATCGGCCAGGGAATAGAAACACTCAGCCTGCGCATTGAACGTCATGTGCAGAACGCCCGCGCCGTCGCCGAACACCTCGCTAGCCGGGACGACGTCCTCGCCGTCCACTACTCCGGCCTGCCCGCCTCCCCCTGGTTCGAGCGTGCCAGCAAGCTCGCGCCCAAGGGGCCTGGCGCCGTGCTGTCCTTCGAGCTCGAGGGTGGTGTCGAGGCAGGCAAGCGGTTCGTCAACGCGCTCGAGCTCCACAGCCATGTCGCTAATATCGGTGACGTGCGCTCCCTCGTCATCCATCCCGCTTCCACCACGCACGCGCAGCTCGCTCCCGAGGAGCAGCTCTCCGCCGGCGTCACCCCGGGCCTCATCCGGCTCGCCGTGGGCATCGAGGGAATCGAGGACATCCTCGCCGACCTCCAGCTCGGATTCGAAGCGGCGGCATCTTGAGAGTGAGCCACCCGCGCAGCGTTCACCCGCCGCTCAGCAACCGCGCCCCGGCCGCGCCCAGCACCGGGCGCGGGGCGGAGCGTGGCCTTGGCAGTGCCCTCTGGCCAGCGCCGGACGGCAGCATTGGCCAAGTCCGCATCGGGCCGCTTCGCATGGAGAACGGTGCCACGCTGCCCGACGTGACTCTCGCGGTGCAGCGCTGGGGCGAGGTCTCGCCCCGCGGCGACAACGTCGTCCTGGCGCTGCACGCCCTCACCGGTGACTCCCACGTCACCGGTCCCGCCGATGCGAACCATCCATCCCCCGGCTGGTGGGACGGACTCATCGGCCCGGGCGCGGTCGTCGACACCAACGAATGGTGCGTCCTCTCCGCCAACTCTGTCGGCGGCTGTCAAGGCAGCACCGGTCCTGGCTCCCTCGCGCCGGACGGCAAGCCCTGGGGATCGCGCTTTCCCGCCGTGACCATCCGCGACCAGGTCAACGCCGAGCGCAAGCTCGCCGACCTGCTCGGCATCGAGCGCTTCGCATCCGTCCTCGGCGGCTCCATGGGCGGCGCCCGCGCCCTCGAATGGGCGATCACCTGCCCCGATCGGGTCGCGAGCGCGCTCGTCCTTGCTGTCGGAGCGCGTGCCACCGCCGATCAGATCGGTACCCAGACCGCGCAGATCCTCGCCATCAAGACCGACCCCGGCTGGCAAGGCGGCGACTACTACGGCACCGGGCGCTCCCCCGAGCACGGGCTCGGCGTGGCACGTCGCATCGCCCACCTCACCTACCGCGGCGAGGAAGAGCTCGACACCCGGTTCGGCAATGATGCCCAGACCGACCTGCCGCCAGTCCAGGGTGGCCAGTACTCCATCCAGAGCTACCTCGACCATCAGGCCGGCAAGCTCGTCCACCGGTTCGACGCCGGCAGCTACGTCATCCTCAGCGACTCCCTCAGCAGCCACGACGTCGGCCGGGGCCGTGGCGGAATCGACGCAGCGCTCGCCTCCTGCACCGTGCCCACCATCGTCGGTGGCATCACCTCCGACCGGCTCTACCCGCTGCGCCTGCAGGAGGAACTCGCCGCGAAGCTGCCTGGCTGCCAGGAACTGCGCGTCCTGCACACCAACAAGGGCCACGACGGCTTCCTCACCGACCTAGAGGAGATCTCCGCGCTCCTCACCGACACGATGGATCTCGCGCGCCACAGCATTCGCTGAGCCTCGCTGGTCGGCGGTGGGCGTGCGGCTGGTGGTGCGCGGTTAGTGGAAACTTTTCCCCTCCTGACCGGGAATAGTTTCCACCAGCGCGCACCTAGGAGGGCATTGCAGCGAATCGGCGGCCAGTGCCGCGCTGCCATGCCTCGATGGCACTGAGCGGGCGCTGGCAAAAGCACGGGAAACCGTCAAACGCGATAGAAGCCGACCTGGATTTTCTGCAGCTTCTATCGCGTTTGCCGCCGAAGCCCCACCGCGCCGGAGCCCCACGGCGCGCGAGGATCCGGGCCGCCGAAGCCCCGCGGCGCCGAAGCTCCACGCGGCCACGCACCCACGAGACCCCTAGTCGGTGCCGAGCGGATCGATGGAGAGGGTGAGCCACACGATGATGATGCCCATGGACACGAGCACCGACACGTCAAAAGGCTTGCTGCGCACCGCGATCAATCCGGCCTGGATCTCGGGGAGGATGAGCCTGAACCAGGCTGCGAGCAGCGAGGTGACACCGAGGACGAAAGCCCCGCGCCGCCAGCGGTCCTGCAGCACGAGGACGAGCGCGAGCAGCAGGAACACGCTGATAATGGCGAGCGGCACGTGCGACATCGCGGCACGGAGCTGCTCACGGCGCGCTGGGTGGATCCGCGGCGTCACTCGTTCCCCCTCGTCTGCTGGTGCTGGTCCCGTGCGTCACTGGTGCTATGCCCAACGTGCTGCACGACTCAACTCGCTGCACTGCCCAACCTAGTAGCGCGAGCGCGAGGCACAAGGGATCTGTCGCCGCGCGCCGGCCTGCGCAATGGCGTTCCAGCCGCGCGCCGGCCTGCGCATTGGCGACCCTGCGGCCCCGCTGCCCCGGGATGCTGCGCGTGAGATCAGGCTTGCTGCCGCTCGGCGCGCTCGACCACGTTAGCGACGAGGAAGGCCCGGGTGAGGGGGCCGACTCCACCGGGATTGGGCGAGACATGGCCGGCGATGTCCCACACCTCGGGGGCGACATCGCCGGCGAGCTTGCCGTCGACACGGCTCACGCCGACATCGAGGACGGCGGCTCCTGGCTTGACCATGTCGGCCGTGATGATGCCGGGGACTCCGGCGGCGGCGATGATGATATCGGCCTGGCGGACATGGGCGGCGAGGTCGCGGGTCCCGGTGTGGCAGAGGGTGACGGTGGCGTTCTCGCTGCGCCTGGTGAGGAGCAGGCCCATGGGCCGGCCCACGGTGATGCCGCGTCCAACGACGACGACGTGGGCACCAGCGATGGGCACGTCATAGCGGCGCAGCAAGTGCACGATGCCGCGCGGGGTGCACGGCAGGGGTGCTTCCTTGCCGAGGACGAGGCGGCCGAGGTTGATGGGGTGGAGCCCGTCCGCGTCCTTGCCGGGGTCGATGCGCTCGAGGGCGGCGTTCTCGTCGAGGTGCTTGGGCAGTGGCAGCTGCACGATGTATCCGGTGCAGTCCGGGTCCGCGTTGAGCTCGTCGATGGTGGCGTTGAGCTTTTCCTGGCTGATGTCGGCTGGCAGGTCGCGGCGGATGGAGGCGATGCCGACGCGGGCGCAGTCGGCGTGCTTGCCGCGCACGTATGCTGCCGATCCTGGGTCGTCGCCCACGAGGATCGTGCCTAGTCCGGGCTGGATGCCGCGGGACCGGAGGACCTCGACGCGTGCTGCGAGGTCGTGGAAGATTTCGTCGCGGGTGGCCTTGCCATCAAGTCTTGTCGCCGTCACGCCCGCTATTGTTCCAGGTTTTCGGGTCCGCTCGTCAAAGCGGACCCGCGGCCAGCCAGCCAGATGGCCTAGGACCGGCGCATATAGGCCCCCACGGTGAGCGGCACGAACACGGCGAGGATGAGGGCGAGCCCGAGGAGCGCCCAAGCGGTGTCGCTGCCAGGGCTGCCTGTCATGGTGAGCTCGCGCAGCGCCGAGACGAGGTGGGAGATGGGGTTGAAGCGGGCCACGGCCTGCATCCACCCGGGCATGGTCTCGATGGGCACCAGGGCATTGGAGGCGAACATCAGCGGAGTGAGCACGAGCATGGAAAGGCCCTGGACAGCGGAGGGCTCGGTGAGCAGGACGCCGAGGAGCGCGAATATCCAGCTGATGACAAATCCGGCGAGGATGACCAGGACCGCACTGAGGAGCAGGCCGGGGATGCTCTCGGCGCGGTAGCCCATGAGGTAGCCAACGAGGATCGTCATGATCGCCGCGATGGCGTAGCGGATGGTGGAGGCGGCGAGCGCCCCGGCGAGCGGTGCGATTCGGGCGACGGGCAGAGCGTTGAAGCGGTCGAAGATGCCCTTGCTGATGTCATCGGAGAGCTGCACCCCGGTGACGACGCTGACGGTGACGATGATCTGCACGAGCACGCCGGGGATGAGGAACGGCAGGTAGGTATCGACGCTGCCGGTGACGACCCCTCCGAAGATGGTGGCGAACAGGACGGTGCCGACGATGGGCAGGATGATGACGTCGTAGAGCTGCTGGGGGCTGCGGCGCAGCTTGAGCAGTCCGCGGTAGGCCATCATGCGGGTCTGGTGGAACGTGGCGGCGAGGGTGACCCGGGTGATGGGCTCGATGGGTGGGGCGGGCACGCGGGTGATTGTCATGCGGCGTCCTCCTTGTGCGGGTTCCCGGTGAGCGCGAAGAAGACAGCGTTGAGGTCGGGGCGCTCGATGGCGAGGTCGCGGATGCCGATGCTGGCAGCGCGCAGGGCGAGAAGGACCTCGGGCACGTCGCTGGTGCTCGCGAGCGGCGCCGTCAGGGTTCCGGGCGTGGCGGCGGAGGCTTCGGTGCCGGTGGTGGCGGCGACGATGCGGGCGGCACGGAGAGTGTCGTAGGGGTCGGTGATGGTGATGCGCAGGACGCTGTGGCCGATGCTGTCCTTGAGCTCGTCCGGGCTGCCCTCGGCGACGACGGTGCCGTGGTCGATGACGGTGATGCGGTCGGCGAGCGCGTCGGCTTCCTCGAGGTACTGGGTGGTGAGCAGGACCGTGGAGCCGCGCGCCACGAGCGAGCGCACGGTGTTCCACATATCGACGCGGGTGCGTGGGTCGAGGCCGGTGGTGGGCTCGTCGAGGAAGATCAACGGCGGCTCGGCGATGAGGCTGGCAGCGAGGTCGAGTCGGCGTCGCATTCCGCCGGAGAAGTTCTTCAAGGGCTTGGTGGCGGAGGCGGTGAGGCTGAATTCCTCGAGCAGCGCGTCGGTGCGGGCGCGGGCACGGGCACGGTTATAGCCAAGGAGCCGGGCGAAGATAGTGAGGTTCTCGCGGGCGCTGAGGTCGTTGTCGACGCTGGCGTACTGGCCAGTGAGCCCGATGAGGGAGCGCACGGCTGTGGCGTCACGGACGATGTCGTGGCCGAGGATGCGGGCGGATCCCCCGGTCGGCCGGGTAAGGGTGGCGAGCATGCGCACGGTGGTGGTCTTCCCAGCACCGTTGGGCCCGAGCACCGCGTGGACGGTGCCGGTGGGCACGGCGAGATCGACGGAGGTGACGGCGGCGAACGCCCCGTATTGCTTGGCGAGGCCCCGTGCGTCGATGGCGAGGGTGGGTTCTGTCATGGGGCTTGCCTCTCGTCGGTGTCGTGAAGCGCGTGTCGTGAAGCAGGAGGGAACGAAACAGGGAGGGATCTACCAGGGCTGCACGGCGAGGCCCCAGGACTGGAGGACGTCGCTGCCAAGCTCGCGGAGGCCTTCGTCGTCGAGCGGGACGCGGGGGTCGAAGCCGTAGACGCGGAGCCGGTGGACCCCGGCTGCCTCCACCATCCCGACGTTGAGGCGGCCGCCGGTGCGGAGGATCTGGTCGGGCCGGTATCCCTGCAGCACAAAAGTCATCATCATGTGCGTGGCGGGCGCCCCATCGATGGCGAGGAGCTGCTCGGGCACGGCGCCGACGTTGGAGCATCCGACGCTGAGGTAGTCGCCATGCAGGATCGTCCCGGCGAGAGCACGGACGGCGGGCCGGGGCAGCGCCGTGATGACCGGGATGAGTGGCGCGAGCGGGTGGGGCGTGCCCAGGGCCTCGGTGAGCCGCGCCTTGGTGAGCGCGCGCACGGGTCCGAGCCCACTGCGGGCGCGGCCGGGATCGAGGGCGATGGTGACGCCGGTGATGGCGTTGGCGCGATGGTCGCCTGCCGTCCGTTCGCTGACGGGGATCGCGAGGAGCACGGAGCCGTCGTCAGCGACGCGGCCGAGCCGGGCCGCGATGTCCGCGGCGATGGCCATGAAGAGCGAATTGGAGGTGCCGCCGAGCTCGGTGGCGCGGGTGTTCCAGTCGCGACTGGTCACGGGCAGCGATACCCCGGGGAAGCGGAATTCCCCGTTGGTGGTGGTGAGCCGCGCGATGACGTTCTCGGCATCGGGCGCCGCGGCGGTGCTGCGCGGCCGCGGGCGGTGTGCTGGCGTGCCCTTGGCGAGCGCGCGAGGGAGGGCGACGAGGGCTCGAATGGTCGCGGGAGCCGCTTCGAGGGTGGTGCGCGCATCGGCGAGGGTCGCGAAAGCGCGGGCTGGCGCTGCCGTGCTGGCGGGCACGGGCAGCGCTGCGCCCGAGGCAGCAGCGAGGAGCGCGTAGGTGAATGCCTGCCCGTCGGCAATGCTGTGCGAGGCGATGACGGACACGACGGCTCCACCGGACTCGAGGGTGGCGACGGCCATGCGCCAGGTGGGTCCGGTGCCCCTGACGGCGGCGTGGCTGCGGTCACGGATCCAGTCCTCGACGGCGTGGTCGGCAAGCCGGCCCGGCGCGTGCTCGATGGGCAGGCTTGCAGGTTCCTTGATCCAGTGGTCCCCGGCGGCGGGGATGGTGGCTGGAGCGATGCGGCGCGCGAGCGGGCCCAGCCCGAGGTGGCGATGGAAGCGGGCCAGGGCGTCGTGATCGACCGGGCGATCGTATTTCCACACCGCCTGGCTGGCCACGCGGCGCCCGGTGGCGGCTTCCACCCGGTACGCGGCGCAGTCGAGCGGTGCGAGTCGTATGGCCATGCGCCGATAGTAGGGCGATTCAATAAATGGCGCGGGGCACCATTCCTGCGGCACACAATGCAGTTATCCACCGCGTAACAGGAAAAGCGCCAATCGCGGCAATCCGGGTCAGCGGATTATCCGGCAATTAACCTCGAGCAAGCCCCAGGTCTAGCCATCCAGCGAGAAGCGAGCAGCACCTCGCGCAGGCACCCGCGCCATCGGCAAGCAGGAATGCCCAGCTCAGAAACGGTCGAAAGAATGCTTCCACGTACGAAACCGAACGCCGTGGAGCGACCAGCCGCAACCCATTAATCTATCAGTGACGCGCACCGTCCTCCATTGTGATGACCGTCTCTGTATCCTGCAGCACACTCCGCAGCAGCTTGCCGGTGGCATTGCGTGGCAGGCTCTCGACAACGATCACGTCGCGGGGCACCGCGAGCCTGCCGAGCTGGAACCGGATGTGTTCGCGAACGGAGTCCTCGAAGGTACCGGCGGCTCCCCCGCTCCCGGTCCCGGGCACCACGTAGGCCCGCAGCCGCTGTCCGAAGTCCGCATCGGGCACCCCGATCACCGCGGCATCGCTGACGCCGGGATGCTCGAGCAGGCTGTTCTCCACCGCGACGGGGTGGATGTTCTCGCCACCAGAGACGATCATGTCGTCGGCACGGCCATCGATGTAGAGCAGGCCCGACCAGTCCCAGTGACCGATGTCGCCCGTATCGAGCAGGCCGCGGTAGGTCTCGCGGGAACGCCCGTCGGTGTAGCCCTCGAACGAGAGCCCGCTGCCCACGAAGACCCGCCCCCGCCGGTGCGCCCCAGTGACCTCGTTTCCGTCGTCATCCACGAGTATCACCTGGCATCCCGCTGGCGGGCGTCCCACCGTTCCGGGCGCTCGCCGCAGCTCATCGGGAGTCGCGACCGAGGCGACCGCGACCTCGGTGGATCCGTAGAGGTTGTGCACCACATCGCCGAAGCGTGCGGTGGCGCGGCGCTGCAGCTCGGGCGCGAGCGCGGAGCCCGCCGTGAGGATCACCCGGAGCGACGAGGTGTCGCGCTGCGCCTTGGCGGCGGCATCGGCCTCGAGCATGCGGTGGAGCATGGTGGGCACGACGATCAGCGAATCGGCGCGGTGTTGCTCGATCGCTGCGAGCGCGGTCGCGGGATCGAACCGGCGCGCGAGAACGACGGTGCTCCCGAGCGCGAGCGCGATCAGCAGCTGCGAGAGGCCCGTGCCGTGGAAGGCCGGCGTGGCGATGACGGTGACCCCGCCGGCGCGCAGGGGAATGCGGTCGAGGAACTGGGCGGTCGAGAGGATCGAGGTTCGTTCGCGTGGCGCTCCCTTGGGGACACCGGTGGTTCCGCTGGTCAGCAGGATGAACCCGCGCGCTGCCCGGGGACGGGGCAAGGGCAGCGTGGGCGGGAACAGCATGAGATCACTGATCGCGGGGCACATGCGGCGCGCGGGCGCATCCGGATCATGCCAGCCGAGATAGGTGGTCACCGAGGCGGGCGCATGCGTCGCGACCTCGTCGAACTCGCTGTCATGGACCAGTGCGTCGACGTTCTCCCGCTCCGCGATGGCGCGCAGCTGCGGGCCGGAGAAGCCGGTGTTGAGCAGCACGAGGCGGGCACCGAGCTTGCCGACGGCCAGCATGGTGATCACGAGGTATCGGTGGTCGCGGCATAGCGTCGCCACCACGGATCCGGTGCCGAGCCCGCAGGAGCCCCATGCTCTCGCCAGCGCGGTCGCGCGCTGGTCGAGCTCCCAGTACGTGATGGGACCGTCGTCATCGATGAGTGCAATGCTGTGCGGCGCGCGCCCGAGCGGCACCTGGATGGCCCCGACGAACGGCCCCTCGCGGCGGAGGGCAGAGAGGGACCGCAGCCCGAGGTCGGGCCGGGTGAGCGGCACGATGCCGGACACGATCATGGCGCGGGCACTGCGGGCGAGGCCAGCGGCGCGGGGCACGCTGCGCAACGGGTTCACTGGGCACATTCCTTCACTGGGCACTCTTCTTCACTGGGCGATCTCGTTTCTCTCGGATCCGTCCGCGCTGCGGGTGTCGTGGGTGCCGGGCGGGGTGCCCAGCACCTCCTCGAGCAGAGCGGCGAAGGCGCGGGGCCGGTCGTGCTGCGGGCAGTGCCCACAGCCGGGCAGGACAGCACCGGTCACGTGGGGGTGGGCAAGCAAGCGGCGCCCGGTGCGCGGGGGCGTCAGCCAGTCATGCTCGCCCCAGACGAGATGCACGGGCATCGGCAGGTTCGCGATCAGGCCGGGCAGGTCCAGCTCGTCGATGGCGCGCAGTACATCCCGGGCCTTGGGCAGCAGTGCCACCACAGTGGCCGGTTGGGGGTAGTTCGCGCGCACGGCACGGCGTGCTGCGGCATCGAGGCGCTTGCGGTGCCGTGCCGCGGCACTGAACAGCAACTCGAACACGGTGACCGCAGCGGGGGCCGGGAGCCTGCCCGTGAGCGCGCGCAGGATCGCCTCGGCACGGGCCGAGGAGGCGCGCGCCCACAGCAGCGGCGCCGGCGCGAGGCCGGGCACATCGGCGAGGACGATGCGGTCGATCAGGTCCGGGGCGTGAGCGGCGGCATGGGCAGCGGCGACTCCGCCGAGGGAGTTGCCGACGATCGTGGTGGTCCCGCCGCGGCCGTGCTCGCGGGCCACCGCGAGAATCAGGTCGCGGTAGGCATCAAGCAGGGGCAGCGGCCACGCCTCGGCGGACCGCCCGAAGCCGGGCAGGTCGATCGCCACCACGGTGCGCTCGCGCGCGAGGAGTGGCTGCACGCGATGCCACGAGTCGGCGCTATCGGAGAACCCATGCACCAGGATGACGAGATCCTTCCCCGACCCCTGGACGATCGCGCGGCCCGGCCCTGGCAGGCCCCCGCTCACCGTGCGGCCACGGGCTCGGCATCCCGGGGCAGGCCCAGCATCCGCTCGCCGATGACGTTGAGCTGTACCTCGGTCGTGCCACCGTAGATGGTGGTGGCGCGCCCGGCGATCAGCTGCTCGATGGCCTTGTCGCTGGGCTGGCCGGGCACGGCCGCGGTTCCCGCGGCGCCTAGCTCCTCGACGACGAACTCGGAGATCGCCTGGCCGAGCGACATGGCAAGCAGCTTGCCCACCGACGAGGTAGTGCTCACGTCGACGCCAGCGAGCTGCTTGAGAACGACGCGCGCACCGATGAGGTCGACGGCCTGGCTCTCGGCAAGCAGCTCGCCGAGGCGCACCAAGGAGGTGGGCGAGAGGTCGCGGCCGCGCGCGAACCCCAGCAGGTCACGGTCGGTGGCGTAGGCCTCCATCTTCTGGCTCAGCGCTACCCGCTCCCCGGCGAGGGTGGTGCGGGCAACGTGCCAACCATCGTTGATCTCGCCCACGACGTGCTCGTCCGGGATGAACACATCATCAAGGAAGACCTGGTTGAACAGGGCTGATCCGGTCATCTCGCGCAGCGGCCGGACGGTGATCCCGGGCGTAGACATGTCGAGCACGAAGTAGGTGATGCCCTGGTGCTTGGGCCGGTCGGGATCGGTGCGGGCGATCAGCATGGCCCAGTCCGCGAACTGCGCCACCGTGGTCCAGATCTTCTGGCCAGTCACCCTCCATCCGCCTTCGGCGCGCACGGCCTTGGTGCTGAGCGAGGCGAGGTCGGATCCCGCGCCCGGCTCGGAGAACAGCTGGCACCACACCAGGTCGCCGCGCAGGGTGGGGACCGCGAGGTCGCGCTTCTGCTGCTCGCTGCCGTGCGCGACGATCGCCTGGATCGCCCACCCGCCCATGAGCAGCTGGGGCATGGCGATCCCGGCGGCATCGATCTCCTGGGCAATGACGATCTGCTCGAGCGGCGCCGCGGCGCGGCCATACGGCTCCGGCAGGTGCGGCTGCACCCATCCCCCGTCGCCGAGCGCGATCAGTTGCTCGTCCTCATCGGTGATCCGGGCGATCGGCTCGAGCGCGGCACGGATGCGCGATCGGATCGCCGCCGCCTCGTCCGGGAGCTCGATGGCGGAGCCACGGGTGGTCCCGGCCAGCGCGGCGCCAGCGACCCGGCGGGCATGCTCGTCGTGGTGGTCGAGCGCGCCGCGGAGAGCCAGCGCCCGCCGGTAGTAGATGTGCGCGTCATGCTCCCAGGTGAAGCCGATGCCGCCGTGCACCTGGATGCAGTCCTGGGCGACGGTGACCGCGGCGCGGGGCACGATCGTCGCGGCGATGGAGGCAGCGAGGGACGCGGTGTCGTCGTTGTTGTCGAGCGCGGTGGCGGCATCCCAGATGACGGCGCGGGCTTTCTCGAGAGCCACGCCCATGCGGGCGCAGAGATGCTTGACTCCCTGGAACTGGCCGATGGGCCGCCCGAACTGCTCGCGGACGCGCGCATACTCCGCCGCGGTCGTGACGCACCAGGACATGATGCCGAGCGCCTCTGCCCCGAGGATGGTGGTGGCAATGGCGTGCCCGCGATCGTGGCCGAGCCCGTCGAGGATGCGATCGGCACTGATCCGCGCGCCGCTGGCCTCGATGCGCGCCGAGCCGCGCAGCAGGTCGATGCTGTCCTGGGCAGTGGCGCTCAGGCCAGCGGCGTCGACCGCGAGCCAGAGGGTCTCCACATCGCCCACGGTCGCAGGCACGACGATGATGTCGGCGTGCTCGGCGGAGATCACCGCATCAGCGTGCCCGTCGAGGATCAGCCCGTCGCTATCGCGGGTGGCGGTGAACGTGCCGCGCAGGGCGACAGCGGCGACGGTCTCCCCGCCAGCGAGCGTGGGCAGGAGCTCCACGCGCGCCTTCGAGTCCGAGGCGCTGATCATCGCGCTCGCGAGCACGGTGGGCACGAACGGCCCGGGAGCGATGCGGCGGCCGAGGGCCTCGAGCGCCACGGCCAGGGTGAGGATCCCGTCGCCGCTACCGCCATGCTCCTCCGGGATGGCGAGCCCCAGCAGCTCCTGGGCGGCGAGCTCGGACCAGAACGGCGGGGTGCGCTCCTCGTCGGTGGCGTCGACCTCGGCGCGGACGTCCTCCGGCCGGATGTAGCGCTCGGTGAAGGCGCGGACGGAGTCAGCGAGCGCGCGATGCTCATCAAGGATGCCGACCCCATGCTCGATGGCTCGAAGAGCCGTAGCGGATGCTTCTGTGCTGGCGGATGCCATGGCGGTGCCTTTCATCCGAGGCGATCCGCGAGATCGCGGAGCGTCCAGGGGCCGTCGGACTCGATGGTGGTGCCGCCGGTCCAGCCGTGCAGCTCGGTGATGGCGCCGCCCTGCACGGCGAAGACCTTGCCGGTGAGCTTGCACTCGGGGTCGGCGAGCCGGACGACGAGAGGCGCGATATTGGCGGGGCTGAAGGGGTCGAACTCCCCCTCCGGGACCTCCTCGGCGAAGAGCGCGCCCATGCCGGGTGTGGCGAGGGTGAGGCGGGTGCGGGCGATGGGGGCGATGGCGTTGACGCGCACGCCGTAGCGCTCGAGCTCGTCCGCGGCGACGAGGGTGAACGCGGCGATGCCGGCCTTGGCCGCGCCATAGTTGCTCTGCCCCGCGTTCGGCATGAACGTCCCCGACGCGGAGGAGGTGTTGATCACTGCCGCGTTGACGTTCTCCCCGGCCTTGGTGCGCGCCTTCCAGTAGGCGGCCGCGTGGCGGGTGGGCGCGGCGTGGCCCTTGAGGTGGACTGCCATGACGGCATCCCACTGCTCCTCGGTCATTCCGGCGAGGAACGCGTCGCGGAGGATGCCGGCATTGTTGACGAGGATGTGGAGATCGCCGAACGTGTCGATGGCCTGCTGCACTAGGCGCTCGGCCCCGTCCCAGGTGGCGACGTTGTCCGTGTTGGCTGCCGCGGTGCCGCCGGCGGCCGTGATCTCGTCGACGACTTGCTGGGCGGGGCCCGCGTCGGTGCCGGTGCCATCGTTGGCGCCGCCGAGGTCATTGACGACGACGCTGGCTCCCTCGGCCGCGAGCAACAGGGCGTGCTCGCGGCCGATGCCGCGGCCGGCACCGGTGACGATGGCGACCTTTCCGTCGAGTGTGGTCATCGTGGGTGGCTCCTTGGTTGGGCTAGCGGATCTCTTGGGCTAGCGGAGCTCGATCAGTCCGTCGGTGAGGACGGGGGTATCGGCCACGCTGGTCTCGAAGTGATAGGTGCTTGCTCGCTGCTGGCTCGACCAGATGCGGGTGGTGATGTCCTGGCCGGGCAGGACGGGCTTGGCGAAGCGGACCGCGAGGCGCTGGAGCCGCTCGGTCTGGTCGTCGGCGATCCCGGTGAGCACGGCCCACGATGCGAAGGCCATGGTGCAGAGCCCGTGGTTGATGATCCCGGGCAGCCCGGCCATGCGGGCGATCTCGTCATCGAGGTGAATGGGCATGGGATCGCCCGAGGCCGGCGAGTAGCGGTAGGTCTGGTCCTCGTCGATGTGCTGCTCGACGGTCGCCATGGGTGCTTGCTCGCGCAGCGTGTCATCGAACCGGTGCTCCGGGGCTTGCTCGCCGTGCGATTCGCCTGCATCTACGTTGCGGAAGAACGCGGTCATCCATTGCTCGTTGACGAGCTCGCCGTCGCGGTCCCGGGTCTCGCCGTAGACGACCACCGTGGAGCCGTTGGCCCGACCGGTGAAACCGATCGGCCGCGATCGCACGGTCAGCTGGTCCCCGGCGCGGATGGGCCGGTGGAAGCGGAAGTCCTGCTCCCCGTGGACGAGCTTCATCAGCAGCTCCGGTGGCGCGACCGAGAGGGCTGCGGGCGCCATCGAGAAGAAGACCGGCACCACGGCGAACACTGGTGGCGCGATCGTGCCGTCGCGGTGCCGGGCGATGGGGTCGTTGGTGGCGGCGGCGTAGGCGGCGATGCGCTCCGCGGTGACGTCGAAGACCTCGGGATCGGTCCATTCGCCGATGCCCGAGGAGTCGAACGCGACGGCCTGCGTGTCTGGCGGGCTAGTAGGGGGCGTCATGGCGGGGTCAGCCGAGCAGATCGGTGAACTTCGCGATGGACGTCTCGAGATCGGCCCTGGCGTTCTTGGCGACGGCCTTGCCGATCGGCCCGACGATCATCGTGCCGGTGAACGAGGCGTCGATGGTGACGCTGGAGCCCTCTCCCTCGGGGGCGACCGAGAGGACGAACTCGACCTTCACCCCGGCCATGCCGGTGCCCGAGATCCGTACGAGGCGGGGCGCGTCGTACTCATCGACGTTCCATTCGATCTTGTTGGCCATGCCCATGACCGAGACGACCTGGGTGATAGTGGTGCCGGTGCCGATCTCGGTGGGGATCTCGCCCTTCCACTTGACGTGCATGGTGAGCCACTCGTCCCAGCGGGAGAGGTCGCAGAGCAGGTCCCAGGCCTTCTCGGGCGCGGCGGGGACGTGGGCGGAGACGGAAACGGATGCCATGATGGGTTCCTTTGTTCGAGGGGTTGCTGTCGAGAGGTTGCTGGGGCGGGCTAGCGCTCGGCGGGCCGGTACGCGGTGACGACCACTGCGCCGCCGAGGCCGATGTTGTGCTGCAGCGCCACGCCGCTCGGGGTGGCGGCGCTGTCGACCTGGCGGGCACCGGCGGTGCCCCGCAGCTGCCAGGTCAGCTCGGCGCACTGGGCGAGGCCGGTCGCGCCGAGGGGGTGGCCCTTGGAGATGAGGCCGCCGGAGGGGTTGACGACCCAGCGCCCGCCGTAGGTGGTGTCGTCGTTGTCGATGAGCTTGCCGCCCTCGCCGGGCCCGCAAAGCTCGAGGGCCTCGTAGGTGATGAGCTCGTTGGTGGAGAAGCAATCGTGCAGCTCGATGACGTCGATATCGTCGGCAGTGATGCCGGCCTGGCGGTAGACCTGCTGGGCCGCGGCGCGGGTCATGTCGCCACCAACGAGGCTGATGGCGCTGTTGTCGTCGAAGGTGGAGCGCATGTCGGTGACCATGGACTGGCCGACGATCTCGACGGCTTGGCGGGCCAGCCCGTGCTCCTCGACGAATCGCTCGCTGGCGAGGATGGCGGCCCCGGCCCCGTCCGAGGTCGGGGAGCATTGCAGCTTGGTCAGGGGCGCGTAGATCTGCTTGGCACCGAGCACCTCGTCGAGGGTGTACTCGTCCTGGAACTGCGCGTAGGGGTTGTTGCGGGAGTGCCGGTGGTTCTTGACGCCGATCTTCGCGAAGTGCTCGGCGGTGGTGCCGTAGCGCTCCATGTGCTCCCGGCCGGCCGCGCCGAACATGTAGGGCGCCGGGGGCATGGCGAACTCCTGCAGCTCGGCAAGGGCGAGGAGGTGGCGCATCATGGGCTGCTCGCGGTCGTCGTAGGTGGAGCCGAGCGAGCCGGGCTGCATCTTCTCGAAGCCGAGGGCGAGCGCGCAGTCGGTGGATCCGCCACGGATGGCCTGCGCGGCGAGGAAGAGCGCCGCGGAGCCGGTGGAGCAGTTGTTGTTGACGTTGATGATTGGGATGCCGGACATGCCCAGCTCGTAGATGGCTCGCTGGCCGGAGGTGGATTCGCCGTAGACGTAGCCGGCGTAGGCCTGGCCGATCTCGTGGTAGGCGATCCCGGCGTCGTCGATGGCGTTGATCCCGGCCTCGCGGGCCATGTCGGGGTAGTCCCAGTCGCGCGAGCCGGGCTTCTCGAACTTCGTCATGCCGACGCCGACGACGTAGACCTTGTTGCGGTTGGTGCTGCGGATACTGTTGCGGGCCATGGTTCTTGCTCCTCTGGAGAGTCGAGCCCAGGTACCTGAGTCATCGTGTATCAGCAATCTATGTGATCCAACGTGTTACACACAAGGGGTTTGTTCGATAATCTTTCGACGTGCCCAGGACAACTCCCCGCAGCCCCCGCCCGGATGATCGCCCCACCGACCGCCGTGCCGTGCGCTGGGAGCACCACAAGGCAGCCCGCCGCCAGAACATCCTCGACTCCGCGCTGACCGCCATCGAGGTCGACGGGCCCGCTGTGGGCGTCTCCCGCATCGCGGAGCACGCCCACGTCACCAGGGCCGTCATCTACCGGTTCTTCCGGGACCGCGCCGACCTCGACTACCAGATCCGCGCGCACATCGCCGACAAGGTCCTCGCCGATCTCGCGCCCCGCCTCGACCTCTCCCGCACTCCCACCGAGCTCATCCACGACAGCGTCCACACCTACATCTCCTGGACCACCGAGCACCCCCACCTGCACCACTTCGTCGGCTCCCGCGCGTCCCGCGACGGCACCGCCGGCCCGGACGTGGCGACCACCGCCAAGACCACGATTGCCACCCAGATCGCCGACCTGTTCACCGCGGTCCTCGATGCGCTCGACGCCGACACCTCCAGTGCCGAGCCGCTCGCCTTCGCGCTCGTGGGGCTCGTCGACTCCACGGTCAACCGCTGGCGCCGCAGCCGCGTCCCCGAGGCGGCGCAGCTCGAGAGCCTGCTCTGCGGCTGGACGCTGCACCTGATCCGCAGCAGCATGGAATCCCTCGGCGTCGCCTTCGACCCGCACATCCCGCTGCAGGCCACGATGGACCACGCTTACGCTGCATCAGGGGACCGCGCCGATTAAGCTCCTATCGGCATGGAGCTCACCACGATCAGCCGCTACCAGCCCCAGCCCGGCACGATCTGGGAATGGCCCGTCACCACTACCGGGTCCGCCACCCGCTCGCCCATCGCCCCCTCGTTCAACCAGCAGTTCCACCTCGCAGGCGCGGCTGCCGACCCCGACGGGCGCAGCGTCTGGCTCGCCGCGGCATTCACCGTCACCCACCCCCTCGACCGCGCCGCGCTGGCGACCGCGCTCACCGCGTTCCTGCACCGCCACCCCACGCTGCGCAGCGAGTTCCGCGAGCAGGACGGCACCGTCACCCGATACATCCACGCCAGCACCACCGTTGCCGAGCCTCTGCAGCTGGCCCACGACGCCGCGACGCCTCGCCAGATGCAGGAGCTGCTCGCCCGCCTGCTCGGCGAGCGATGCCGCCCCACCCACTACCCGGCCATGCGGTTCCTCGCCATCGAGCACGGCAGCACCGCCACCATCATCGCGGCGTTCGACCACGTCCACGCCGACGCTTACTCCATCGCGCTCGCCATCCACGAGCTCTCCCGCGACTACCTCGCCGCGCACCACGGCACCCCGATGGACAGCGCCTCCGCCGGGGACTTCGTCACCGACACGGCGCACGAGACCGCCATGGCCGCCACCCCGCGCGAGGACTGGCGCATCCAGCGCTGGCTGCACTACCTGCGCTCCTCCGGCGGCACCGCGCCCTCGTTCCCCCTGCCGCTCGGGGTGGGCGAGCCCGGCACCCTCCACCCGCAAGCCGACGACTCCCGGCAACTGCTCGACGCCCACCAGGCGCGCCACTTCGAGAAATGGGTGCGCACCCACGGCGGCAGCATGTTCAGCGGCCTCGCCACCTCGCTGGGCATGGCCACCAAGGCCTGCGGCGGCCCGGTCCGGCAGGACATCCTCATGCCCGTCCACACCCGGCACAGGCCCCTCTCCGACCGCACCTTCGGCTGGTACACCAACACCGTGGCGCTGACCATCAACGTGCCCAGCCCGAGCTTCGCCACCAATCTCGCCGCCAACCACGCCGCCTTCCGCAGCGCCCTCGAGCTCGCGCCGGTCCCCCTCGCGCATGTGCTCACCGCGCTCGCCGACGAGTTCCGGCGCACCCGTCAGGACGTCTACATGCTGTCCTACATCGACTACCGCGCCCTGCCCGGCATTGCCCCCAGCCGCGGCGCCGCTACCTGCACCGATCCGGTGCATATCAGCAACTCCACTGTCGCCGACGATGCCCAGTTCTGGATCTGGCGCGACGAGCGCGGCATCTCGCTGCGCTCCCGCTACCCGCGCACCGATGCCTCCGACCACGTCATGCACTCGCTGTGGTCCGAATGGCAGGAGACCCTGCGGGCCCGCGCCACGCCACCGGCCGCGCACAGGTGAGATATCACGCTCCGCCACGCTCGCTGTGATGGCACCCACGTTGCGCGCGCGATGAATGCACTATCACAGCACGCCGAATTCACCTTGCGTTGCGCGCATCGCAACCCTGCGAAACATGATCGCAACGGTTTTAACGCAGCCGAGAACAATATTGTTCGCCGCCATGCCGAAATACGATGAAGGCGACAATCGCGAGGCATTCGGTCCTTGCCCGCGCTTGAAACAATTTACCTGGCACATTCCCTGACCAGTCAATCAACGTACTGGGACAAAGCGAAATACCAGGCACCACAGGATTATTCACATCCGCGCCACTATTTCAAGCGTGACCCGCAGCACTCCGGAGGACGAGCACCACCAGGGTCGAATGCTCCCTACGATCAATCCATCGCACACCGCCAGAAAACAAACCCTGCGATAGGAAATTGGGGCCACGATGGAATACACCGAGCTCGATCAATACCCGCTCCCCGACGGTCGCCTCACCACCTGGACCCCCGTGGTCGCCCGCGACGCCTGGGCCCCGGACGCCCGCCCGCTCTCCTCCGCGCACCGCGAGCATTGCGACCGCGCTGATCGCACCACCGACCGCCCCGGCCGAGGCAGCTGGATCGGCTCAGCCTTCCGCATCGAGCGCCCCTACTCCGCCGAGGCCATGCGCACCCTCATCAGCGCCTGGTTCGCGCGCCACGAGGCACTGCGCACCACCGTCGTCCCCGCCCCCGCTGGCTGGGCCCGCCAGACAGTCCCCGCCGACGCCATCGACGCCGTGCCCGTCCCCGTCACCCGGGCCCGCACTGGAGCCGAGGCCCGCGACTTCCTCTCCGAGCAGTTCGAGACCGCCCTCTCGCCACTGGCCTGGCCGCACTGCATCCTCGCCACCCTTGAACCCAGCGGCGACGCCGGCTCGTTCCTCTGCATCTTCGGCGCAGACCACTCCGTGATGGACGCCTACAGCCAGGTCATCGCCATCAGCGAGCTGCGGGCCCTCTACAACGACATCGTCGACGGCACCAGCCGCACCACCGCGAAGACCTTTGGAAGCCACCTCGACTTCGCCGTCGTCGAGCAGCAGGCGTGCGATGCCCTTGCCCCGGATGCCCCCGCCGTCCACGCGTGGCGCGAGTTCCTCGATCAGCACGACGAGCAGTTCCCCGCCTTCGCTCCCGTCGAGCCTGCTACCACCCCGAGCAGGCAGGCCAGCATCTCCCGCTGGCTGCTCACCCCCGACGAGGCGCACGCTCTCAACACCGCCTGCCGCGCCAACGGCATCAGCTCGCAGGCTGGCATCCTCGCCGCGCTCGCGCTGGCACACGCCCGCACCAGCGGTGACACCACCTTCTCCACGATCATGCCCGTCCACACCCGCGTGCACGAGAGCTGGGCCGAGTCGATGGGCTGGTTCGTCAACATCGTCCCCCTCACGCTCTCGGTCGCCCACGGCAACGACCTCCCCGGCGCGCTGCGGTCCGCCACCCGCGCGCTCGCCGCCACCAAGCCCCTCGCCCTCGCCCCGTTCGCCCGCGTCGCCAAGCTGCTCGGCACCACCGCCACACCCCGCTTCGTGGTCTCCTACGTCGACATCCGCTACCTGCCCGAGGCCGACCGCATGCCCGACATCCAGGGCCGCGCGCTGCGCTCCGACAGCTACAGCAGCAACGAGGTCTACTTCTGGATCAACCGCACTCCCCACGGGCTCAACGTCTCCACGCGCTACCCCAGCACCCCGCAGGCGCACCAGGCGATCGAGGCATTCCTCAGCGAGCTCACCACCGTGCTGCGCAGCGCTAGCACTACCCCGGTCGCCGCCTGAGAATGCCGCTCGTGGCCCCAACGAACTAGCCCCCGACCCACAGGAGGACCGCTTGATCCTCACCGCCCTCTCCGCATGGAACGCCCGCGGCGGCATCCCCGTGATCGCCTCGCCCAGCCCCCGGCCCGGCAGCACGCCGCGCGAGCACCCTGTCAGCTTCCTGCAGCTCGACCACCTGCGGGCCGCGCGCGCCAGTCAGGCAGCGGGCCAGCCCTACCGGGCATTCATCGGGGGCCTCACCCTCATCGACCAGCCGCTCGAGCACGCTGCCCTTGCCGCTGCCGTCACGGGCTTCAGCACCACCCACGAGAACACCCGCACGTCTTTCGAGGAACGCGACGGCAGCTACCTCCGCATGGTCTTTTCCGCGGAATCGGTGGAGACGATAGTGAGCGCGGGGACCCCCCTCGGCGGTGCCGATGCAGCCCGTCACATCACCGAGCATCTCGCCGCCCAATGCGCCCCCTGGAGCGCGCCCGGCTGCGCGTTCGGCGCCATCGATCATGGCGGTTCGTTCACGCTCTACTACGGGGCTGATCACGCCCTCACCGATGGCATCTCCCACGGCCTCGCCCTCAACGAGCTCGCCCAGCGCTACCTCGCCCATGCTGGTGACGCGGCATTCACCTTCCCCACCGAGCTCGCCCAGCCGCACTCCGCGTACACGCTGCGCGAGTCCGAGGCCGCTGATCGCTTCGCCGCCGATCCGGCCTTGCAGCAACAATGGGCGGGGATCTTCGCCCTCGGCGACTGGCGGATCCCCCGGTTCCCGCTCGATCTCGGCCTCTCTCCCAGCGAGACGGCTCCCGTTCACATCGTCTCCCACCACTTGCTCGACGACACCGGCGCCACCGCGTTCGAGCAGGCCTGCGCGCGACATGGAGCACGCCCGAGCGGGGCGATCCTCGCGGTCCTCGCGCTCGCCGAGCACCAGCTCACCGGCTCCAGCACCTACTTCGGCCTCACCGTGCTCTCCACCCGCACCGCCGAGCACTCGCTGTCGCAGGGCTGGTTCTGCAACTTCGTGCCCGTCGCGTTCCCCCTGCCGGCGGACCCGAGCTTCACCTCGCTGCTGCCCCGCGCCCAGGCCAGCTTCGACACCGCCAAGGACCTCGCGCCCACGCCCGTGCATGCCGTCCTCGCGCGCTTCATCGCCGAGGGGCGCCTCGCGCCCCCGACCAGCACCCCGCAGATGGTCAACTACCTCGATACCCGCCGCATGCCCGGCGCGGGCACCGGCCCCCACCGCCACGGGCTGATCTTCACCGGGGAGGGCCGTACCAGCAACGCCAACATGTGGCTCGTCCGCACCGAGGATGGGCTCTCCCTCAGCTCGCAGACCCCTAGCACCCCTCATGCGCAGGAAGTGCTGGCGGGCTACTTCGCGACCCTCCGCGAGATCATGGCCACCATCGCCCAGACCGGTGAGCACCGGCCTTCGGTGCTGTGAGATCCGCCGGCCGGCAAACCTCCGATCCTGCGGAAGCCCCCGGTTGTGCTACCTCTTGCACCCTCCACCGGGCGTCGATGGGTGCAAAAGCGCACACAACCGAGGTCGGAAAGCCCAGCCCGGCTTGGGGCTGGCAGCGCTGATCCCCGAGAATGGGAGGCGTGTTCCGAGTGATGTTCCACGAGCCCCGCATCCCGCCCAATACTGGCAACGCCATCCGCCTGGCCGCGGCCACCGGCAGCGAGCTGCACCTCGTCGGCCCGCTCGGTTTCGACCTCAGCGAGCCGAAGCTGCGCCGGGCCGGGCTCGACTACCACGACCTCGCCTCCGTCACCGTGCACGAGGACCTCGAGGCCGCGTGGGCAGCGCTGCGCCCGGAGCGCGTTCATGCCTTCACCGCGCACGCCACCACCCCGCACACCGAGATCGCCTACGAGCCGGGGGACGTGCTGCTGTTCGGCCCCGAGCCGACGGGCCTTTCCGCCGAGGTGCTCGATGATCCCCACGTCACCAACCGGGTGCGGATACCCATGATCGCGGGTCGCCGCTCGCTGAACCTCGCCAACTCCGCGGCCGTCGCGGTGTACGAGGCATGGCGGCAGCACGGATTCCGCGGAGCAGTGTAGAGCGCGCCTATCCGCCGATGAGCGTGGCGATGCTCTTGGCGACGGCCTCGGTCTGCTCATCGAGGTAGAAGTGGCGCCCCGGGAAGGTGACGAGCTCGAACGGGCCGGTGGTGTGGCGGGCCCATTCGCGGGACTGCTCGACGGTGACGGTGGGATCGTCCTCGGCAACGAAGACGGTGATCGGGCAGTCGAGCGACGGGGTGTCTGACTGGTAGCGATAGGTCTCGACGGCCTTGTAGTCGTTGCGCACCGAGGGCAGCACCATCTCGGCGATCTCGGGGACCTCCCGGAGGATCTGCACGCTCGCGGGGTCGTTGGCGAGCCGCTCGAGCTCGGTGATCAGGTCCGCATCGGAGGCCTTGTGGAACTCGGTGTCGCGCGGATGGTGCGGCGGGATGCGGCCGGAGATGATCAGGTGGGCTGGCGCGGCGCCGCGTTCGTGCAGCGCGCGGGCGGCCTCGAAGGCCACGCTGGCGCCCATGCTGTGCCCGAACAGCGCGAGCTGCGCGCCGGTGCCGCGGGCAGACGTGATCGCTTCGGCCACGGCGGTGGCCATGCCCTCGATGGTGTCGATCATGGGGTCACCGAGGCGGTCCTGCCGGCCTGGGTATTGCACCGCCGCCACCGCGACTCCGGGGGCGAGCTCCTGGGCAAGCGCATGGTAGGCGCTAGCGGATCCCCCGGCGGGCGGGAAGCACACCAGGTCGGCGCGGGGCGTGCCGGGAGGTGTCTTGAAGGTGCGCAGCCAGGGGGAGCTCGCGAATGCCATGCGGTGTCCTCGGGGTGGTCGTGCGGGGATGGTCCTGCTGGGATCCGGAACCACTCTATCGCTCCCCGGAAATGTCGATGGCAAAGCGCTTTCTCCGCGAGGTGGTGCCCTTGAGCAGGGAGACAGCGCCCCATCCTCGCCGGTCTCGACGAGGTGCCCCTTGGCGCTGTCCGGCTTGATATACGCGTCTATAATCACCGGTGGGTGGTGTTCCGCTCCTGCTAGGCCGGGCACGGCGCTAGAATTCCGGACAATCCACGGATCATTCCGGCAGCAGCAGTTGCCTGGTCCGCATTGATCCCGGCAGCATCGACATAGGGGGCGCTCGTGTACTTTCCCTTGACTCCTGACCAGGCCTTCCAGCTCGGCCAGCACCTCGCCTGGTTCCTGTGCCAGATCGGCCCGGCACTGTTCCAGCCCTGCTCCGGGCCCGTGGCGTTCGTGCCGTTCCCGTTCCCCTGATCCTTTCCTGCTCCAGGCCCGCCGTCGGCAGGTAGAGCCCTGGGCGGCATGGCTGGCTTCATTGGAAGTCTCGCGATCGTGCCGCCGCCATGCGCAGATCCAGGGCATGGAGCTGGTCAGCGATGATGGTGGCGGTCCCCTCGGCATTCTGGACGATGCCCCGCACGAGCAACGCGGTGGCGGTACGGGCAAGGACCCGGTAGCGCTTCCACAACCCTGGCGAGCACAGCACGTTCACTAGTCCTGTCTCGTCCTCGAGGCTGAGGAACGTCACGCCCCGCGCGGTGGCGGGACGCTGCCGGTGGGTGACCGCCCCCGCGACAAGGATGCGCTGCCCATCCTCCACCTCGAGCAACCTGCTGGCAGGCGTGACTCCGAGCGAATCGAGATGCTGGCGCAGGAACTCGGTCGGGTACTGGTCCGGGGTGATGCTGGTGGCCCAGGCATCGGCGGCGGCCAGCTCGATGGCGCTCATGCCAGGCAGGGACGGGGTAGTTGCCACTACCGTCCCCGGAAGGTGGCCGCCCGTGGCGCGCGCGGCCGCGCCAGCACCCCAGAGCGCTTCCCGCCGGTCCAGCCCGAGGCTCGCGAACGCCCCGGCCGTGGCGAGGGACTCCAGCTCCGCCGTGGACAGGCCCGTGCGGCGGGACAGTTCCTCGAGATCCGAGTAAGGGCCGTGCTGCTGCCGCTCGCGCACCAGCGTGGCCGCGGTGGCGGTACCGATCCCGCGGACAGCGGCAAGCCCGAGCCGTACCTCGGTGCCGCGCTCCTCGAGGGTCGCCTGCTCGAGGCTGGCATTGATATCGGCGCGGTGCACGCGCACGCCATGGCGGCGGGCATCCGCGACCAGGGACTGCGGCGAGTAGAACCCCATCGGCTGCGCGCGCAGCAACGCCGCGCAGAACGCCGCGGGATGGTGCAGCTTGAACCAGGCCGAGTAGAAGACCAGCGCGGCGAAGCTCTGGGAATGGCTCTCGGGGAAGCCAAAGTTAGCGAAGGCCCGCAGCTTCTCGTAGATGCGGTCCGCGTTGTCGCCGGTGATGCCATGCAGCTCGCGCATGCCGTCGTAGAAGCGGCCGCGCAGGCGTTCCATCTTCTCCGGGGACCGCTTGGACCCCATCGCGCGGCGCAACTGGTCGGCCTCGGCAGCGCTGAAGCCCGCGATGTCCACTGCGATCTGCATCAGCTGCTCCTGGAACAGCGGGATTCCCAGCGTCTTGCCGAGGGATCTCTCGAGGGCGGGATGATCGTAGGCGACGGGCTCGATGCCGTTGCGGCGCCGGATGTACGGATGCACCGCCCCGCCCTGGATGGGACCAGGCCGGATGAGCGCGACCTCCACGACCAGGTCGAAGAAGGCGCGCGGCCGCAATCGCGGCAGGGTGGCCATCTGGGCGCGGGACTCGACCTGGAACACTCCCACCGAATCGCCCCGGCACAGCATGTCGTAGACGGCGGCCTCGGCAAGATCGAGGCGGGCGAGATCGACCGTGATGCCCTTGTGCTCGGCGACAAGATCGATGGCGTAGTGCAGCGCCGAGAGCATGCCCAGCCCCAGCAGGTCGAACTTGACCAGGCCAGCGGCGGCGCAATCATCCTTGTCCCACTGCAGGACGCTGCGACCGGGCATGCGTGCCCACTCCACCGGGCACACCTCGGCGATGGGACGGTCGCAGATCACCATGCCGCCGGAGTGGATGCCCAGGTGGCGTGGGTAGCCCTCGAGCTGCGCGGCCAGCTCCAGCACTGGCCGGGGAATGCTGGAATCCGAGCCCACGCGCACGCCATGCCAGCGATCCACCTGCTTGCTCCAGGCGTCCTGGGACCCCTGCGGGAAGCCGAGCGCCCGGGCCGCGTCACGCACCGCGGACCTGCCCCGGTAGGTGATCACGTTGGCCACCTGGGCGGCGTGGGTGCGGCCATAGCGGGCGTAGACATACTGGATCGCTTCCTCCCGCCGGTCCGACTCGATATCGAGGTCGATATCAGGAGGCCCGTCCCGCTCGGGGGCCAGGAACCGCTCGAACAGCAGTCCATTGGCCACCGCATCGACATTGGTGATGCCCAGCGCGTAGCACACCGCGGAGTTGGCGGCCGATCCTCGCCCCTGGCAGAGGATGCCGTGGCCGCGGCAGAAACCGACGATGTCATGCACGGTGAGGAAGTAGCCGGGAAAGCCAAGCTGCTTGATCACCCGCAGCTCATGCTCGATCTGCTGATAGGCACCCGGATGGCCAGCGGGCAGCCCATACCGCTCGCGTGCTCCGGCCATGACGAGCTCGCGCAGCCAGCTGTCCTCGTCATGGCCCTCCGGCACCGTGAACGGGGGCAGCCTCGGCGCTATCAGGCGCAGGTCGAACGCGCATTCGCGACCGATCTCGGCAGCGGTGGGCACTGCCTCCGGATAGTGCGCGAAGAGGTGCGCCATCTCCTCACCCGGCCTCAGGAAGCCATGCCCCGCCGGGGGCAGCCAGCCGGAGACCTCATCGAGGCTCGACCGGGAGCGGATCGCCGCCATCGCGTGCGCCAGGCGCCTCCCCGACGGGGTCGCATGATGCGCGGCCGTGGTGGCGACCACCCGCAGGCCATGCGCGCGAGCAAGCTGGTGCAGGGCATCATTGCGCTCATCATCATCCGGCAGGCCATGACAGGTCAGCTCGACGGCCACGTTCTCGTGGCCGAACAGCTCAACGAGCTCGCGCAGCGCTACCTCCGCGGCCGAGGGCCCGCCCCGCTCCAGCGCTGCCCGCACATGCCCCTTGCGGCAACCCGTGAGGATCTGCCAATGCCCCCCGGCAGCATCCGCGAGGCCAGCGAGATCAAAGCGCGGAGTGCCCTTGTGCCCGCCCTCGAGATGCGCGTCGGCGATGCAGCGGGAGAGCCTGCGGTATCCCTCCGCGCCGCGCGCGAGGACCAGCAGGTGCGCCCCAAGGGGGTCCGGGCTGCCCGTGCGGGGCTCGCTCGTGCCCAGGGCCAGCTCAGCGCCGTAGATGGTGCGCAGGCCCAGCTCGCGCGCCGCCTCGGCGAAGCGCACCACCCCATAGAGGCCGTTGTGGTCAGTGATGGCCAGCGCATCGAGCCGCAGCCGGGCCGCCTGCTCCGCCATCTCCTCCGGCTGGCTCGCGCCGTCGAGGAAGCTGAAGGCAGTGTGGGCATGCAGCTCCGCGTAGGGCACCGGAGCAGGTCTTGGATCCTCGTCACGAGGAGGCGCCGCATAGGGTTCGCGGACGCGGGACCAGGCCGGGCTATCGTTCCCGTCCCCCGGGTGCGCTTCCTCCCGCGGGGCCGGGCGGCCCGAGAGGATTCGCTCCAGCTCCGGCCATGACGGCGGGCCATCGGACCATCCCATGCGCGCTCCCCTCCCCATCGAGGCGCTGGCCACGACCAGGGCCATCTGGTTGGTGCACCCGCCGGGCCGTCTGGCTGGCAAGCGGGTGCTCGTGCGCGGGGAAGGCGACGCACCCCAAGAATACTAGAACATACGTTCGATAGTCACGGATCCGGGGCAGCGAAATGAAGCACGTGCCTCCGCGGCTCCTGAGCGCTCGCTGAGAATTGTCAGCCCTTCCTAGGACAAGGCGGCATCTGGTGGCCATACTGGCACCACCGGATACTCCCCTGCCGATACCCAGCAGGACCAACGACGAGAGGACACCACCATGCTCCCCGATATCACGCAGATCGATGCACTGGTACGCGACTGGGTCTACAACAACCTGGGCCTCACCCTCGAGGCGCTCCAGCTGTTCCCGAACATCCCCTGATCCTCGCTGGCTGGCTCTCGCTAGCTCTGTCTGGTCACCGCTGGCCGGCTCTCGTCGGCGGGCGCCCCCGGCCGCGGTGGTCCCGTCCGGGCTGCCCCTTGGTTGTAAACGCGATAGAAACCGTGGGAAATCCAGGTCGGTTTCTATCGCGTTTGACGTTTTCTGGTGCTTCTACCCGCGCCTGGCTCGCGCCGGAGCCACCCGGCCCCCGCGCCTGGCTCGCGGAGACCTGGCTCGCGCCAGCAACCCACGCCGCCGGTCAGTCCCAGATGCCTTCGATCGCCCACTCCTGGCGACTGCTCACCAGCAGGTAGGCGCGGCCGGGGTGCGTGATCACCTGTAGCCGGGCGGCGCGCTGCCCCGCATCCGGGTCCCACCATTCCTCGTCCAGGCACCAGGGGCCCGCCCAGGCAATGATCCGGGACGACCTTCCCTGGTCATGGAGGTATCCGGGCACGGCGGTGAGAATGCCCCGCCCGGATACCTGGATCGGCGTGCCCGCGCCATCGAGCAGCCGCACCGGCCTCGGCGGGTCGGGCAGCCATACCGGAGCAGGCGGGGGCAACGCTCCTGGCCAGGGTGCCCCCGGCGGATGCACGACAACCTGATGCTCTCCGTGCGGGCTGGTGATGATGCGTGCCCGGGGCGCGCGCCCGCCCTGGGTGGCGGGGGCCTGGACGGCATCACCGCCGAGCAGCGCCTGGACGCGCACTACCGCACGCCTGGCGCGTTCCTCGCGCGCGCCCGCCTGTCCCCATAGCCCGAGCTGGAGACCGCTGGCGGTGACCACTTCCACTGGCTCGAGGCGCAGGGTGGTTATTCCTCCCGCAGGGCCGGTGGAGCGCCCGGCATCGCGGCGGGAGAGCCAGCCGTCGAGCTGCCAGCGGATCCGGTCCGCCGTGCTCTCGGGCGTGAGGGGCTGCGCGCAATGCCAGGTGCGCTCATGGCTGGCGCCTTCCGCGGCGCGGGCTTGCACGCGCAGCCTGGTGCAGGCGACCCCGATGGCAGCGAGCTTTCCGTGCAGCTCGGTGGCCAGGGCCCGCCCGGCAAAGGCGGCCGCATCGACCCGCTCGATCGGCGGGTCGTAGTCGTGCTCGATCTCGAGCCCTGGCGGTGTGGGCAAGCCTGATGGCGGGCGGTCCGGCTCGCCCCGCGCGCGGCGGTGGGCGGTGATCGCGTCGTTGCCGAACCGGGAGGCCACGTGCCTGGCGGAGAGGGCCGCGTAGTCACCGATGGTGCGGATCCCGAGCCGGTGCAGCAGGTGAACGAGCTCGTGCCGGTCGGGTGCGGACAGTGATGGCTCGGCGGCGAGGTCGGCGATGGGGCGGTCGGCGAGATAGTCCCGGTCACCGCCAGGTGGCACGATCCGGCCTTGGCGCGCGGCGAGGACGGCGGTGAGGATGCGGTCCGCGATGCCGGTCTGGCACTCGTGCCCGGCCCGGGCCGCGGCATCAACGAGCGCCTCGGCCGCTGCGGGCTCTCCGCCGTGGTAGCGGGCGATGCCATGCAGGGAGAGCACGAGCAGTCCGGGGCGCAGGATCTCCCCGCGGGGGGCGATCTCGTCGAGCTCGGCGAGGACCGGCTCGAAGGCACGCGCGTCGCGCTGGGCGTCCTCGGCGGCGATCCGCACCCCGGGGCAGCGGGACTGTGCCTCGCGACGACGGATGCCGCGGCGCACTCCTTGCGCGCGGGCGGTGGCGGTGCATGCGGTCACCCGGTTTCCCGCCACCACGGCCAGCGGGGCATCCGCGGGGAGCCCGGCGTCCGCTAGTGCCGCTAGCGCGGGCCAGTCGGGGAACCAGATCGCCACGACCCGCCCCATCGGTGTGGCCGCGGCCGGCACTCTGTTCTCGGTCTCATTCATCCGGGCTGCTCCAGCACACCAACCGGTCCTGGGCAGTGCCTCGCGCCGCCGCGGAGAGGCAGGCCGGTATCGAGCTCGGTGGCAGGCCGCGCCCCTCGACGGTGACGAGCAGCTCGAGGGAGCGGAGCCGTCCCCTGCCGCGGCTGACGCCCGCATACCTGCGCACGTGTGCGGCGATGGTCGTGCGCGCGCCCGGCCATTCGCTGCCGAGCACCGCGAGGACGGTCTTCTTCCCGCGCAGCCGGGCATTGATCGCCCGCGCCCGCGCGGGGGCGACATCGAGGCCACCCGGGCCGATCACCACCAGATCCATGCCCTCGACCAGGACGGAGATGATCTGGGCGGGATCCTGCCCCGGGCGCGGGATCAGCGCGATGCGACGCAGGTCCGCCCCCATCTCGGCGGCAGCCAGCAGGCCGAGGTCGGGCAGCCCGAGCAGCGCGGCATGACCACCCGCCCGGGTCACCTCGGCGAGCACCCCCATCAGGACCAGGGGCGTCCCCGAGAAGACGCAGGTGGTGCCATGAGCGAGCCCTCCGCCGGGGATCGCTTCCCGCAGGGGCGCGGGCACCGGCAGCGTTCCCCGCTCGACCATTCCCGGGACCCGCTCGCGCAGCCGGGCCAGCCGATGCGCGCCGGGGGACGCGCCGTGGGCCCGGGCCAGCCCTTGCGCGCCCGACGCCGGCACGCCCAGGCCAGTTCCGGCCACCTCCAGCGGGCTAGCTCCCACGGCTCCCCTCCATCCAGATCGCGGCAACAAGGACCACATGGCACAGGCCCACGCGAGACGGGTTGCCAGTCGCAGCTGGGGGAAGGCGCAACCGCATCAAGCCTGCATCATATCGAACATGTGTTCGATGACTATCGCGCGAGCCTACCAGATTCACGCCTCCCTCTGGCACCGTCACGAGCCGGCACTATCTTGGTCACGGTTTGGATGTGGGTCTTCGCAGAATGACCCGGAGCCACTACGTTCGGGAGAATGACGAACCTGGAACAAGCTCGGCGCGGCGCTGGGTCCGGCTCCCTCATAGCTGGTCGCTACCGCCTCCGTTCCAGGCTGGGCGGCTCCAGCCTCTCCTCGCCGTGGCTCGCGAAGGACCAGCTCCTCGACCGCGACGTGGTGCTCAAGCCAGCGGTGAGCATCCCCGGCCTGCCACCCCAGATGATCGCTGCCGCCCGGCAGCGCGCGCTCCGTGACGGCAGCGCCGCGGCCCGGCTGTCCCATGCCAGCATCGTCACCCTGTACGACGTGGCCCTCGACGAGGACGAGCCCTGGATGGTGATGGAGCACATCCCCTCCATCGGCCTGCCCCAAGCCCTCGAGCTGAGCACGCGGCTCACCTCCTTGATGGTGGCGCAGCTCGGCGCGCAGCTCGCGGACGCGCTCACGACCGCGCACCGCACCGGCTTGCTGCATCGCGATGTCCATCCAGGCAATGTGCTCATCACCAATGGCCGCCAGCCGGGACGGGTCAAGCTCGCCGGGTTCGGCCTCGCCCACCCTGCCGATGCGGGGTTCGGGCACCTCAACGTCATTGGCACCCCCGGCTACCTCGCTCCCGAGGTTGCCCGCGGCGAGGATGCTTCTCCCGCCTCCGATGTGTTCTCGCTCGGCGCTACCTTGTACGCCACGCTCGAGGGCAGCTCCCCCTTCGGTCCCGACAACGATCCTGTCGGGCAGCTCAACCATGCCGTCAGCGGCACTATTCGCGCCCCGCGCCGCGATGGCGCGGTAGCAGCCGTGGTCCGCCGCATGCTCGACCCCGATGCCGCGCACCGGCCCACGATGAGCGAGGCGCGCGACGCGCTGGCCCAGATCGCGGCCGGGGACGACAACAACACACGCTTCGTGCTGACCGCGCCGCTGCAAGTAGCACCCGGGGAGACCCCTCCGTGGCAGCGGCGCAGCCTCTCCAGCCCGGCCGCCGGAAGCTCCTCCAGCGTCGCGGCGTCGCGGCGCGCCCCGCAGTCAGCACCGCTCTGGTCGAGCAGTGCCAGCTCCCCCGCCTTCGAGCCGCGATTCAAGCCCCGCCCGTTCATCCCCGAGCCCGAGATCGTCGAGTACCAGGAGTACGACGAGGACGAGCTGGCGAACCTGATGAGCACCCGCAGGCTGTCGCTCATCGTCGCGCTGATGCTCCTCAGCCTCGGGTTCGGCGCCTCGGTGATCGTGGGGCTGATCGTCAGCCAGATCTAGCGGCCTGCCACGGCCAGGCGGCCACGACCGCTCGCGCGAAGCAGCGCCCCGGCGCGACTATCCGACTATGTGCCGGCGGTGCGCCCATCGGGTGAGGGCGTTGCGGTTGGATTGCTGGGTCTTGCGCAGCACGTTGGAAGCGTGCGTCTCGACGGTCTTGATGGAGATGAACAGTTCCTCGGCGATCTCGCGGTAGGTGTAGCCGCGGGCGAGCAGGCGCAGCACCTCGAGCTCGCGCGGGGTGAGCGAGTCGAGCTCGGGGTCCAGAGGCGGCTCCGGCAGCGGGGAGCGCCCGGTGAACGAGTCGAGCACGAATCCGGCGAGCCGGGGGCTGAACACCGCGTCTCCGCCCGCTACACGCCTCGCGGCATCGGCGAGCTCGCTGCCGGAGATGGTCTTGGTGACATAGCCGCGCGCACCGGCCCGGATGACCGCGATGACATCCTCGGCGGCGTCGGAGACGCTCAGCGCGAGGCACACCGGCCCGTCGTCGATATCGCGCAGCACGGTGATGCCACCACCATCGGGCATGTGCACATCGAGCAGGACGACGTCGGGGCGGGTGGTGTTGATGCCGCGGACCGCATCGGGCACCGTGCCGGCCTCGCCCACGATCTCGATGTCCGGCTGGGTGGCGAGCTCGGCGCGCACTCCGGAGCGGAACACCGCGTGGTCATCGACGAGGAATACCCGCAGGGTCATAGCTGCTTCTCCTTGTTCTGCCCGCTGTTGTCCGGCCTGCTGTTGTCCGGCATGCTGCCGGGAGCTGCTTGCGGCCCGGCACCCGTGCCATCGTCGACAGCAATTCCATCGGTACCAGTGGTGACGTCCTCGCGGGGAACAAACAGCCGGACCTCGGTGCCCCGGCCGGGACGGGTGCGGATCTCCACGGTGCCGCCCTTGCGCTCGATGCGTTGCTGGATGGAGCGGGCGAGCCCCTGCCTATCCTCGGGCACCGCGCTGGGGTCGAACCCCGTGCCACGGTCACGGACGAAGACACTCACGCGCTCCTCCTCGACCTCGGCATACACATCCACCGCGATTTCTCCCGAATGCTTGGCAGCATTGACCAGCGCCTCCCGGACCGCGCCGAGCAACGCCCCGTAGACCGGGGAATCCCGCAGGGGAACATCCCCGACGGTGACGGTCTCGATAGTAATGCCGTAATGGTCCTCGACACTCCCGGCAAGGGATTTCAGCGCGGCAGCGAGGCTGTCATGGCTGGCCTCCTCCGCATGGAACAACCAGCGACGCAGCTCCCGCTCCTGCCCGCGCGCGAGACGCTGCACCTCCTGCGGGCTGTGCGCCTGCTTCTGGATCAGCGCCAGCGTCTGCAGGACAGAATCATGCAGGTGGGAGGCGATCTCGTCGCGCTCCTCGGTGCGGATGCGGGCGGCCCGCTCCTCGTTGAGCTCGTGCCACAACCGCACCCACAGCGGCACGGTCAGCAGGGCCACGCCCACGAGAGTCACCACGACGGCCATCAGGGAGGAGCGCAGCGCGCCCAGATCGACCTGGCCGATCCAGATGACGGCAAGCCCGAGCACGACGAGGCTGATGCCGCCGATCACCCGGGCCCAGGTAGTAGCGGAAAGGCGGCGCGGGGATCGCGGCGTGGTGGTATCGAGCTCGCGCCACACCAGGCCAGCACCCGCGATGGCCACGAGGATCGGCACCAGCACTGAGCCGAGGGGACCGCTGGAGAGCATGCCGAACAGCAGGGCGAGCGCCCCGCCGATGGTGGCGAGGCCCAGCGCGCGGCGCCGCTGGGTGCTGGGCATGTCGACATCGGGGCCGCCGGGCCTGGTGACGATCCACAGCAGCCCATAGAACATGACGCCGATCCCGGCCGCGGCGCTGGTGAGGACGAACGCGATGCGGACCTTCTGCTCATCGACGCCCAGGTGGTCGGCGAGCCCGCCCGCTACCCCACCAATGACACGCCCACGGCCACGCCGGTACAGGACGGGCGTGGCGGGGCCAGGCTGGAGCATAGGAGGCACACCCTGATCCTGGCACGGATCCACCACGGCGCACATCAGGGAAATCCCCTGGGATACCGGGGAACGCGGGTAAAAGATCAGGGGCATCCCCTGATGCGCGGGGCGCTCCCCGGGACCGAAGATGGTGCCATGGCAACGACAACTTTCGGCGATCAGCTGCATGACCTGTGGCGGACCCGTCCTGCCCGGCTCTCCGCCGACGGCAAGATCGGTGGAGTGTGCGCGGGCATGGCGCACCGCTACCAGGTGGACCCCGCGCTCGTCCGGGTCGCGTTCGTGGTGTCCGCATTCTTCAGTGGCACCGGCATCGTGCTGTACCTGCTGGCGTGGCTGCTGTTCCCGCAGGACAATGATGAGGTCTCGGGCGGCGAGTCGCTGCTCGGGCGGGGCCGCTCGTCGCAATCGTCCGGCCGCTCGCTGATGCTGGTGGTCGTGCTCGCGATCGCGGTGAGCGTATTCACCCCCATCGGGATCGCGATGAGCGGATCGGGCATGGTGAGCCTGGCCCTGATGCTGCTGGGCTGGTGGATGCTCTACCAGCGCACCCCCGTTGCTCCGCCGCTCCCCCTGTCTGCCATCCGGCCACCCGTCGGCAGCCCCTCGGCCGCAGCTCCCGGAATGTCCCCAGCCCCCGGAATGTCCCCAGCCCCCGGAGTGCCCCCAGCGCCGGGCATGCCCCAGGCCCCAGGCATTCTCTGGCCGCCCACGGCCGCCGGGACAGCTGCTCCCTGGACGCCGCAGAACCCGAGCGGGATGCCCATTGCTCCACCGCCGGGCCCGCGCCCGCAGGTCCCCTACCAGCCCAGTGACCGCGCCGCCGCAACGGCAGCGGCGAAGCGCACCGAGCCGCCCTCCTGGGATCCGCTGGGCGTGGCACCATTCGCCTGGGACCTGCCCGAGCCCCGCAGCGCCACGGCTCCGGTCGTGCCACGGCAACGCTCCCGCATCGCGCCGCTGACCCTGGGCCTGGCTATCATCGTGGCCGGCATTCTCACTGCCGTCTCGCTGGGAACCGGTGCGGACTGGCTCACCCCGGGGCGGATCGGCGCCATCGCCCTCGCCATCGTCGGCCTCGGCCTGATCGCCGGATCCCTGCGCGGCACCGGGCATGGCCTGCTTGTCGTCGCGGCCCCGCTGTCGGTGTTCGTCATCCTCGCCACCATGATCGGTCCCGTGGACTGGAGCCGCTTCCAGGATGGCGCGGGCGAGCGCAACCATGCGGTCACCGCGCTGGAAGCACCAGTGACCGAGTACCGCTTCGGCGCGGGCGAGCTAGTCGTGGACCTGCGCCAGGTCGATCTCGAGCAGGACGCCACCGTGCAAGCCAGCTTGATGCTCGGGGAGCTCGTCGTGCTGCTGCCGCCTGGCACAGCCAGCCGCGTGACCTGCGAGGTGCGCATGGGCGAGGCCGCCTGCCCGCCGCCAGGGCTATCCCGTGACGGGGCCCCCGACGATTCCCCCATCCTGACTGTTGACGCATCACTGCTCGCCGGAAGCATCGAGGTCCGCCATGAATGAGAACCAAGCCCACGCCCGCCGCCGCAATCGATTCTCTCCCGGGCTCCTGCTCGCTGGCCTCACTGTGATCGCGCTCGCCATCTGGGCGATGATCGACCCCACGTCCGGGGCCGGCCCCCTCGCTATGGTGCCGTGGCTGCTGATCACCATCGCCATCCTCGTGGGCCTGATCCTCATCATTGCCCCCAATGGGACGAAGGGTCATAATTCGCCCCCGAGCTGAGTGATGCGCGCCATACCGCCCATCACGGGCATGTGAACAAACGCCGGATCGTGTGCTTCCCCATAGTTTTTGCCGCAACACATACCTAGGGTTGCGCGCATGCATCGACTACACGACAGGCTGGGGCTGCGCACGAACCCCGTCATCTTTTTCCTGTCCGCAGCGATCCTCGCCGTGTTCGTCACGGCGACGATCACCTTCCCCGGGCCCGTGGAGAACTTCTTCGCCGCCGCGTCCGAGTGGATCCTCACCAGCCTGGGATGGTTCTACATCTTCGGTGTGACCTCGTTCGTGGTCTTTCTCCTATGGATAGGATTGAGCCGCTTCGGTTCCGTGCGCCTCGGCGATGACGACGAGCAGCCCCGGTACTCCACGCCCGTGTGGTTCGCGATGCTCTTCGCCGCCGGCATCGGCACCATCCTCATGTTCTGGGGGGTCGCCGAGCCCATCAGCCACTTCGCCAACCCCCCGATGCGCGACGTCGAGCCCGAGAGCACCGAGGCGGCCCGCGAGGCACTGACGTTCACCATGTACCACTTCGCCCTGCACACCTGGGCGATCTTCTGCCTGCCCGCGCTCGCGTTCGCCTACTTCGCGTTCAAGCGCAAGCTGCCACTGCGCGTGAGCTCGATCTTCCACCCCATGCTCGGCGACAAGATCAACGGCCCCATCGGCCGCGCCATCGACATCCTCGCCGTCATCGGCACCATATTCGGGGTGTCCGTCTCCATCGGCCTGGGCACCCTCCAGGTCAACAGCGGCCTCGCGCGGCTTATCGGGCTGCCGTCGAACACCTTCACCCAGCTAGCCATCCTCGCGATCATCACCACCATCGCGGTGATCTCCGTATCCCTGGGCCTCGACAAGGGCATCAAGTGGCTGTCCAACATCAACATCGTGATGGCCATCGGGCTGCTGCTGTTCGTGCTGGTGCTCGGGCCGACCTTGTTCCTCATGCGCGGCACCATCGAGTCCGCCGGCGCCTACCTCGGCTCCGTCGTCGAGCTCGCGTTCTGGAATGACACCTTCAACGACACCGGCTGGCAAGGCGGCTGGACCGTCTTCTACTGGGCGTGGACCATCACCTGGGCACCCTTTGTCGGTATCTTCGTCGCCCGCATCTCGCAGGGCCGCACCATCCGGCAATTCGTGCTCGGCGTCCTCGGCCTGCCCACCACCTTCAGCATCATCTGGTTCGGCATCTTCGGCCTCGCCTCCTTCGACATCGAGCTCAACCGGGGCGGCGGGCTCGTCGAGGAGGTCGTCGACCAGGGAGATATCCCCGGCGCGCTGTTCGCCTTCCTCTCCAACTACCCGCTCGGCACCGTGATGTCGCTCTTCGCGATCCTCATCGTGGTCATCTTCTTCACCACCTCCATGGACTCGGCGGCGCTCGTCACCGACATGCTGTGCACCGGCGAGGACGAGGTCGGCCCCACCCGCCAACGCGTTTTCTGGGCCATCACCACCGGTGTCATCGCGGGGACGCTGCTTGCCTCCGCGGGCGGCAGCGGGCTCGATGCGCTGCAACAGGTGATCATCGTCGTCGGCCTGCCATTCTTCATCATCGCCTTCCTGATGATGTACAACCTCTGGCGCGCGCTGCGCCACGACGTCACTCCCCCGCCCGCGCTGCGCACCCGGCAATGGGTGCCCGAGATGCACGCCAGCCCGCGGTAGGCCGGGCGGGCTGCCCTTGGCGGGCTGTCCTGGCGGTGCCGTGCCACCCGCCGGGCCCCGCGCCGCAAACGCGATAGAAACCACGGGAATCCCAGGTCGTTTTCTATCGCGTTTGGCAGTTTCCCGTGCTTTTGGCCGACCGTGCCACCGATGGTTTCCGACCGCCCTGTGGACAGATTCCGCGCTATCCACAGGTCAGGAACGCTCAAGCCGCAGTGGCGCGATCCAGCGGCATGATGCCTGCATGAGGAATACGCACCCGCATCGGCACCTGCTGATCCGCTCGCCACGAGGCCCTGGCACGCGGGGTCTCGTGCGGCTGAGGCGCGGCTGCTTCGTCGAGCGAGAAGCGTGGGAAAAACTCTCGGTCGAGGATCAGCACGTCGCCCGAGCGGTGGATGTGCACCGCTCGCTGCGCGGCGGCGGAGCCGTGATCAGCCATGCCTCGGCCGCGGCACTGTGGGGCCTTCCTACGTGGGGTAGCACCTTGGCACGAGTCCATGTGACGCGCGCGGGCACCAGTGGTGGTCGCATCGAGCAAACCCGCCACCTGCATATCGATGCGCTAGACCCGCTGGATATCACCTGCCGCCATGGCATCGAGGTGACCACGCCCGCGCGCACCGTTCTCGATGTCGCGCGCACCAGTGGCATCGAGGCCGGGATAGTCACGGGTGATGCTGCCATCCATCAGGGGCTTGCGACCACGGCCCAGATGCGCGAGTGCCTGGGTCGGTTGCCACGCCGCCAGGGCATCCAACATGCGCGCGAGACAGTCGGGTTGATCGACGGGCGCAGCGAGAGCGTGGGTGAATCACGCAGCAGGCTCGTGCTCAAGGCTGAGGGGCTGCCGCCTCCGGTGCTGCAACCGCTGCTCTTCGATGAAGGTGGCGCGATGATCGGTCGTGCGGATTTCCTGCTCGAGGAACGCGTGGTCGGCGAGTTCGATGGGCGCATCAAGTACGGCGCTCTACTCCGGGCGGGCGATCATCCTGGTGATGTGGTGTTCCGCGAGAAGCTGCGCGAGGATGCGATTCGCGATGCAGGCTGGACGGTGGTCCGCTGGACATGGGCTGATCTCGCGGATCCAGCTCGTCTCGGCGAGCGGGTGCGCCGATCGATCGAGCGTGCCCGCCGGTTGCCAGCGCCGCGGGGAACGTGGCGCCCGTCATGAGCACCAGTGTGGCCCGCTAGTGGCTGCCAGCCGCCGGGCCACCCGCCGCAAACGCGATAGAAACCGCCTCGATCCCAGGCTGATTTCTATCGCGTTTGGCAGTTTCCGGTGCTTTTGGCCGCCGCGCCGAAGCGCCGAAGCGCCAGCAACCGAAGCGCCCCGAACCAAGCCAGCCCGCACACGCCGCCGACACCCCAGCCGCCCTACTTCTCGGCGATATCCACGCGCCGCCACGTCCACCAGAAGAGGAGGAACACGAGCCCGGAACTGCCCGCGGCGAGGGCGTGCAGGGCGAGGTACATGTTGTAGTCGAGGGTGGCGCTGGGCACCGCGGGGATATCGCTCAGGGCGAGGAGCAGCGCACCAATAAGAAGCGTGGCAATGGTGGAGAGGGCGATGGGGATGACGACGAAGATGATCCGCAGCGGGTAGCGCCCGGCGGTGACGTGCATGAGGGCGCCACGGTGGACGAGGGCCGCGGTGACGAGGCAAGCGACGCCGAGCGCGATGAGGTTGGCGCCGAGCACGTCGCTGAAGCGGTGCCATTTCGCAGTGAGGGTGTGGGCGCCTATCGCGACGGCGTAGGAGGCAGCGAAGAACATCGCGATGCCGCGCCAGCGGAAGGGCACCACGATGAGCAGCGCGAACAGGACCGATGCGGCGATGGTGGCGTGACCGCTGGGGAAGCTGTTGCTGGTGTAGGGGCCGGTCACTTCGATGAGCTCGGGGCGCTGGAGCACGATCCGCTTGAGACCTTGGGTGATCATCGACGAGACAACGATGATGGTCCCGGCGGCGATGGCGAGATCGAGCCGCTTGCGGGCGAGCGCGATGAGCACCACGAGCACGGCGGCGACCGCGAGCGAGGTGACGGTGATGGCATCGAGGGCGGCGTCGGATTCGGCGACGAGCGCGGCATCCACTTGATCAGCCCCGCGCAGGGCGGCGTTCTCGACGCGGTGCCCGGTGGTGGTGAGCACGAGCGTGGCGAATGCCGCAGCGGCCCCGACGAGCCCGAGCAGGGCGAGCAGCCACCAGCGAGCAGCGCTAGCGATGGGTGGCCCGGTGACGTCGCGGTTGCGGGCGCGTGGCACCGCCTTGGTCGCTGAAGTCATGGGGCTACCGTAGCGCCGGCGCCGACCGCGGGGTGCCCGTCATTCCCATTCGATGGTGCCCGGGGGCTTGCTGGTGATGTCGAGCACGACGCGGTTGACCTCGGCCACTTCGTTGGTGATGCGGGTGGAGACTCGCTCGAGCACTTCGTAGGGCACGCGGGTCCAGTCGGCGGTCATGGCGTCCTCGCTAGTGACGGGGCGCAGCACGATGGGGTGGCCGTAGGTGCGGCCGTCGCCCTGCACTCCAACACTGCGCACGTCGGCGAGGAGCACGACGGGGCACTGCCAGATCTGCTTGTCGAGCCCGGCGCTGGTGAGTTCCTCGCGCACGATCGCATCGGCGTGGCGGAGGGTGGCGAGCCGGTCAGCGGTGACCTCGCCGACGATGCGGATGGCGAGACCGGGGCCCGGGAACGGCTGGCGCTGCACGATCTCCTCGGGCAGGCCGAGCTCGCGGCCAACGGCGCGCACCTCGTCCTTGAACAGCAGGCGCAGCGGCTCCACGAGGGAGAACTGCAGGTCCTCGGGTAGCCCACCGACGTTGTGGTGGCTCTTGATGTTGGCGGTGCCGCTGCCTCCGCCGGATTCCACGACGTCCGGGTAAAGCGTGCCCTGGACGAGGAACTCGACGGTGTCGCCGTGGGAGGCGTTGTCGCCGAGCACCTCGGAGATGGCGCCCTCGAACGAGCGGATGAACTCGCGCCCGATGGTCTTGCGCTTGGCCTCGGGGTCGGACACCCCGGAGAGCTCGTCCAGGAAGGTCTGCTCCGCCTCGACGGTGACGAGGCGGGCGCCGGTAGCGGCGACGAAGTCCTGCTCGACCTGCTGCCGCTCCCCTGCCCGCAGCAGCCCGTGGTCGACGAACACGCATGTCAGCCGGTCACCGATGGCTCGCTGCACCAGCGCGGCCGCGACAGCGGAGTCGACGCCACCCGAGAGGCCGCAGATCGCGCGCCCGTCACCCACCTGCTCGCGCACTTGCTCGACGAGCGCCTCGGCGATGTTCGCGGCGGTCCAGGCTCCGGGGATGCCGGCGATCTCGTGGAGGAACCGGGACAGGACCTGCTGCCCGTGCGGCGAGTGGAGCACCTCGGGGTGGTACTGCACGCCGGCGAGCTTGCGGGCGCGATCCTCGAACGCGGCGACGGGCGCGCCCTCGCTGATGGCGGTGACCTCGAAGCCCGCGGGCGCCTCGGTGACGGCATCGCCGTGGCTCATCCACACCGGCTGCACCTCGGGGAGCCCGTCGTGGAGCAGGCCCCCGCGCACGGTGAGATCAGTGCGGCCGTATTCGCGCGTGCCGGTGCGAGAGACGGTTCCGCCGAGCGCCTGGGCCATGGCCTGGAACCCGTAGCAGATACCGAACACGGGCACGCCGAGCTCGAACAGGGCGGCGTCGAGCGCGGGCGCCCCCTCCTCGTACACGCTGGAGGGCCCGCCGGAGAGCACCACGGCGCGGGGCTGCTTGGCCGCGATCTCCGCGATGGTGGCAGTGTGGGGCAACACCTCGGAGTACACGCGGGCCTCGCGCACGCGGCGCGCGATCAGTTGCGCGTACTGGGCGCCGAAGTCGATGACAAGGACGGGGTGTTCCTGGACAGCATCACTCACCCGAACAGTGTAAGCGGACCCGGTGGGTGCTCCGTACCGCCGTGGCAGGGGAGGCTCAGTCGCGGCGCACCCGGTAGCGCACGAATGCCGGGAACGCGAGCGTGGCGGCGATGATGCCGATGATCACGAGCATCCCTCCTCCGGCGGCAGCGGCCGCGGTGCCGACCATCGCGGCGGCAGCACCGTGCAGGGCGTCGCCGATGCGCGGCCCGCCAGCGACAACGACGATGAACACGCCCTGGAGGCGGCCGCGCATCTCGTCGGAGGCGATCTCCTGGAGCATCGTCGAGCGCAGCGCGGCGGAGAACATGTCGGCAGCGCCACCGAGGGCGAGGAAGGCGAGCGCGAGCCACAGGAACAAGCGGGTGCCACCGAGCGGGGCGAAGGCGATCATGAGCCCGAACCCGGTCATGGCGATGCCCCACACCAGGATGCACAACAGCACGGCGCGGCCCTGCCGCTCGATGCGGGAGAGCCAGCCGGAGAACACGCCGCCGAGCACGGCCCCGGCGGAGATCGCGGCGAACAGCATGCCCAGCACGAGGCCACCGCTGACGGGGTCGCCGAACGTCTCGTGGGCGATCTGCGGGAACAGCGCGCGCGGCATGCCCGCGACCATGGCGATGATGTCGACGACGAAAGAGGCGAGCAGGATGCGCTGGGTGGCGAGGAACGCGAAGCCCTCGAAGACCTGTGCGGGCCCGGCCCGGCGCGAGGTCCCGGTGGGTGGCAGCCGGGGCAGCATGAAGGCGGCCCACAGGGTGGCGAGCAGAGCGAGGGCGTCAATTAGGTAGAGAGTGGGCAGCCCGAGCACCGGGATCATGGCGCCAGCCATCAGCGGCCCGGCGATGGCGCCGAAGTTGAAGACCATCATGTTGAGCGCGTTGGCGGCCGGAAGCTGGTTCCCGGGCAGCAGGCGCGGGATGATCGCGGCCCTCGTCGGCTGGTTGATGGCGAAGAATGCCTGCTGGAGGGCAAGCAGGCTCAGGATGAGCCAGACGTTGTCGAGGCCGGCGGCGGCCTGCGCCCAGAACGCGACGGCGGTGAGGACGAGGCCGCTGGTGGCAAGGATCATGAGCAGCCGCCGGTCCATGACGTCGGCGAGCGCGCCGCCCCACAGCCCGAAGATGACGAGCGGCACGAGCGCGAAGATGCCGGCGAGGCCGACATAGGCGGAGTTCTGGGTGATCTGGTAGATCTGCACCGGAACGGCGACGATGCTGAGCTGAGCGCCGATGACGGTGATGACTCCAGCTGTCCACAACCGTCGGTAATGCTGGTTGCGCAGGGGCGTCACGTCGGCGAGCAGTCCTCGGCTCATTGCTGCCTTTCGTCGCGGTGGCGCGCGCTCCGTCCTGTGGGTTCCTGCCATGCCTGCTCGAGGGCCTCGATGGCATCAGCGAGCCCGTGGCCCTGCTCGGAGGCGAGGGCCGCGTAGTCGCGGGCGGCCTGGTCGAGCGGCCCGTCGGTGCGCTGGACGAGAAGTGCAACATCGCGGGTCGCGATGCGTGTTCCCGCGCCGCGCCGGGTTGTGACGAGGCCCTCGCTCTCGAGCTGCTTGTAGGCGCGGGCGACGGTACCGGGGGCTAGGCCGAGGTCGCGGGCGAGCTGCCGCACGGGTGGGAGCCGATCCCCTTCGACGAGCCTGCCGCAGCGGATGTGACGGAGGATCTGGCGCCGCAGTTGCTCGAAGGGCGGGGTGGGATCGGTGGTGTCGATAGCAAGGATTGCTTCGTTCATCGCGTTTCCTGCTTGCTGGGCGAGAGGGGGGAAAGCAGCACGATGAGGCACCAGACGGCGATGATCGCGGCACCGGCCTGCGTGGCGACGAGCACGGGCAGCACCGTGGAGGGCCAGGCGGGCAGGCAGTCGGCGCCTTGTTCCACGGTGGGAACATTGTGGGCCGCGGTGGCCATGACAAGGCTGTAGCCCGCGAGGGGCACGGTGATCGCGAGCCCGGCGGCGGCGACGATGCGGGATGCGGAGCGATGGCGCTCCGCATTGTCGGCGGCATGGTCACCGCTGCTTGGCGGGCGGTGCGCGAGCGCCCAGAGCCCGATCGCTACCTGGACGATGACAGCACCCAGGACCGCAGCGAGGGGCGCGGTGTAGAAGGTTCCGGGCCATGGGGAGACCCTGCCAGTGATCAGCTCGCCGCATTGGTAGGCCAGTGCGCGCCCGTCACGATCGAGATCGTCGCTGGATGCGGCGAGGGTTCCGAGCAGCATGAGGCCGCCGAGGGCGATAAGGCTGGCAAGGACGGCTCCGGCCAGCGCCCGGGGAAGGTAGCGGCGGGAGGCGCGGGCGGCGAGGGTCGCGGTGCGGACTGGTCCGCGTGGGGGCCGTGCACTGAGCTCCGAGGCGATTACCCCGCCCAGCACGGCGAGGGTGAAGACCGGGGCGGCGAGCGCGAGGCCGCGGCCGAGCGGGTTGCTGGCGCTCGCGTAGGAGGCGGCGATGATGCCGACCGTGATTCCCGACCAGAGGAAGAGCTGTGGGCGCAGGAACGCGCGTGGATCGTTGCGGGACGTGGTGGCGCGCGTGGCGGCGGTGACAAGGATGAGGCTGAGCAGGAATATCCACAACACAAGCGGAACGACGAGCACGGAAAACCCCCTTGTATCAATTGATCGACACAAGGGTGGCAATAGTGTGGGATTGTGTCAAATGATCGATACAAGTGGGCTTTGGTCCGAGCCCCCGGCGAGCTACCGCGGACCGCGCAGCGGCACGAGGCCGAGCACCACCAAGCCGATGCCGAGCCCGAGGTGCAGCCAATTGTCCGCTTGGTTGAGCGGGATGAAATTGGCGTCGCTGTCGAGCTCGATGACCAGCCCGTACACGGTGAGGGCGAGATAGGCGATGCCGCCACCAACGAGGTAGATGCGGGAGCCGATCGCACGCATCGCCAGCACGATGCCGAGGATGCCGAACGCCAGGTGCAGGACATTGTGCAGGATGGACACCGCGAAGATGCCAAGCAGGTAGGTCTCGCTGTGCGGGCCCATTGCTGCTAGCTCGGAGGTGCCCGTGGTGGCCCACGGGATGAATCCGAGGATTCCCGCAGCGACGAACGCGATGCCCACCGCTAGCGCGAAGAACTGGCGCACGCGGGAGGCTGGAACATCCTTCCCACGCCTTGATTCATGCTTCATGATGCTCCTTGCCTAGTCTGGACGGGCGCTCTTGCCCTCCCGGGCGGCCCGTGTCTCGCGGTCGTTTGCCTTCTCGATGGCCGTGACAAGCTCCGCCTTGCGCATCGTCGACCGCCCGTGGATATCAAGCCGGCGCGCGATGCGGAGCAACTCGTCCTTGGTGGCGTACGCATCGACTCCCCCGCGCGTGGGTGCGTCGGGGTCGCTGCTGTCGCGGGAGCGCGCGTCGGAAGGCCCGCGGTGCTCCTTTGCTTCCCACCGGTCGCCCACCTTCTGGAATGTGTGCTTCAGCGCGTCATACGCCACGCGATGCGCGCGCTCCTCGCTGCCGTACTCGTCCATCGCTGAGTCGTACGCCTTGGCGAAGGTCCGCTGTGCCTTCGCGCTCGAGCGCTTGAGGGTGCTCGGGAGCTCGCTCTTGCGGGCGCTCCCCGAGCTTGTGGTCTTCGGCATGGGGCTCCACCTCCTAATGGATCGCTATCCGGGCAGCGTCTCGCCACCGATGGGCGCGAGGACCTCTCCCGAGTAGTACGAGGACAGTTGGTTCGCGGCGAAGAAGACGAAGGAGGGCGCGATCTCATCGGGCTGGGCGGCGCGGTCGTAGGGCGCTTGCTCGCCGAATCCCTCGACGGCCTCCTCCGGGAACGTGGCGGGTATCAGCGGGGTCCACACGGGGCCCGGGGCCACGCAGTTGACCCTGATTCGCCGGTCCATCAATGACTGCGCGAGGGAATAGGTGAGGGCAAGGATCCCGCCCTTGGTCGCCGCGTAGTCGATGAGGTGCTTGTTGCCGCGCAATCCATTGATCGAGGACGTGTTGATGATGGCGCCACCATCGGGCATGTGGGGCAGCGCGGCCTTGGTGATGTAGAAGATGGCATCGAGGTTCACGGCGAAGGTATGGCGCCATTGCTCGTCGCTGATGTCCTCGAACCGGTCCACCGGCTGCTGGTAGGCCGCGTTGTTCACCAGGATCGAGATGCTTCCGAGCTCGCGCGCGGACTCCTCGACGAGCTGGCGGCACGCATCGGCATTCGTGAGATCGACGGCCCGGTGGAACGCCTTGCGGCCCTCGGCCTCGATCAGCTCGACGGTATGGCGGGCATCCTCATGCTCGGAGAGATAGCCAATGGCAACATCGGCGCCCTCCTTGGCGAGCGCGATGGAAACCGCTCGACCGATTCCCGAGTCTCCGCCGGTGACCAGTGCAGTGTGCCCGGCAAGCAGGCCGCGCCCCACGTAGTCGCGCATCTCGTCCCGCGGCCTCGAGGGCATGTCCTGCGTTCGGCCCGGATAGTCGATCATGGATTCATCCACGGCAGTTCCTTGTCACGGTCGGCCTGCTCCTAGGCACGGATGGACGGCTGGGTGCTTGCTTCCCGCTCGCCTCGTGGGGCAATGCGCGCTGCTGGCCACTTGGACGCATGCAATCGGGCTACCCATCCCCGGGCCCGTGAAACCAGTACCCGTGCAACGCGACCACTCGCCTCGGCCAGCCACGAAAGGCCTGCATCGCCAAAGGCCGTTTAGGCGGTGGCATCCCGGGTAGGCCTCATGGAGAAAGCTTGAGCGGTGATCAATACGAAGCACCATGGAAGGAATGCATCAATGGGAACTGTGGAGAAATCAATCGACGTCGATGTACCGGTCAATGTGGCCTACAACCAATGGACCCAGTTCGAGGAATATCCACAATTCATGCAGCATGTCGAGCGGGTCGAGCAGCTCGACGATACCCATCTGCGGTTTCATGTCCGTTTTGGCCCGGTCTCCCGCGAGTTCGATGCCGTGGTCGATGAGCAGCACCCCGACGAGCGCGTCGCGTGGCACTCGACCGAGGGACCGACCCATGCCGGAGTGGTGACCTTCCATCGCCTCGATGAGGGGAAGTCCCGGGTGACGGCCCAGATCGACGTCGAGCCCGAAGGGATCGCCGAGGATATCGGCGATGCCCTGAACATCATTGATGTGCAGATCAAGGCGGATATGAAGCGCTTCAAGACCTTCATCGAGGAGCAAGGGTCCGCCGACGGAAGCTGGCGCGGCAACGTCGAGCCCCCTGCCCCATAGCCCCAGACCCCATGCCGGCAGTACTCGACCCCGCTGCCGGCATGGCCCCGAGGGGTTTCCCAGCGGAGCCAGCACACCCAATCGCTACGAGGCCAATTACTACAAGGAAGCCGGCCCAGGATGAACACACGAATTCTGCGCGCGCAGCTTGATCAATGGTCCGGCGGCATCGCGCGGACCGCTGCGCGCGCGAGGGGCGAGCGCCTGTTTCATCCGCGCGGTGAATGCTTCATGGGCGAGGTCCGGCCGAGCGCCAGCGGGCCCCTCGCCGAGACCGGCGCCAGCACGTGCCAGGTGCGTCTGTCCAAGGGCCTGGGGGTTGGCGGCGGGCTGCCTGACATGCTGGGCATCTCGGTGCGGTTCCTGGGCCCCCGCCCGTGGGACCTGCTGCTCATCAGCAGCGCCAGCGCGGGCCTCTTCGGGCGCTTCGTCCTCGTGCCCTCGGCCGCATGGACAGCGCCCCGCTTCAGCACGGTCATGCCGTATCGATGCGACGACGGCGATCTCGTGTGGTTCCATGCCCGTACGGTCGATGACCGCAGGATCCCCTGCCGACGTGGCGCGCTGGCCGAGGCGGTGGCGGAACGCCCCCTCGAGATCGTGCTGCACGCGAGCGGAGCGCGAAGCAAGAGCCGCGGGATCGGCTCCCTGCTGCTCACCGAGCCCGTGAGCGCGGAGTGGTCCTTCGATCCGGTGCTCAATACCGGGCCCGGTTGCGCGCTGGCGCCCGGATGGCTCGCGTCGATCCGGGCGGGCGCATACCGGGGCAGCAGGGACGCGCGGGGCACATCGTTCATGGCGTGAGAAGGATCTTGACGGCACCATCGGTCTTGGCCTGGAACGTCTCATAGGCGCGGGGCGCATCCTCGAGCGGCAGGACGTGGGTGGCGAACTGGTCCACCCCCAGGATGTCTGTGTCGTCAAGGAGCGGCAGGATGTCGGGCGCCCAGCGCAGCACGTTCGCCTGCCCCATGCGGATCTGGACCTGCTTATCGAACAAGGTCATCATCGGTAGTGGGTCGAGCATGCCTCCGTAGACGCCCGAGATGCTCAGCGTGCCACCCCTGCGGACCATGTCGATCGCCGTCAACAACGCGGCGAGCCGGTCTATCCCGGCCGTGCTGAACACTTTCTTGCCGATCCGGTCCGGCAGCAGTCCCGCAGCATGCTGCACCTGCTTGGCGGCCGGCGAGCCGTGTGCCTCCATGCCGACAGCATCGATGACCGCGTCCGGTCCGCGCCCCCCGGTCATGTCCCGCACCACGTCACTGGGCTCGTCCACATCGTTTGCCCCTACTATCTCGGCGCCCCGGTCGCTCGCGCGGTCGCGCCGCTCGGCCACGGGATCGATCCCGATCACGCGCATCCCCCGATGCAGGGCAATGCGGGCGGCCATGTCCCCGATGGGGCCTAGCCCCAGGATCGCCACCGTATCGCCCGGCTTGGCCCCGGTGTACTCGACAGCTTGCCAGGCTGTGGGCAACACATCGGAGAGGTAGAGAAAGCGTTGGTCGCCTGGCCCTTCAGGGACGACGATGGAGGTGGCATCGGCGTGAGGCACGCGTAGGTATTGGGCCTGGCCACCGGGAATGCTGCCGTAGAGCTCGGAATACCCGAACAGCGCGGCGCCGCTGCCCTGCTCGCGGACCTGAGTGGTCTCGCACTGCGTCTGCAGCCCCCGGTCGCACATGAAGCAGCTTCCGCACGAGATCTGGAACGGGATGACGACCCGGTCCCCGACGGAGAGCTGGCGCACGTCGCGCCCGACCTCCACCACGCGACCCATGGGCTCGTGGCCGAGAATGTCCCCGGCGTGCATGAAGGGCAGAAGAACCTCGTAGAGATGCAGGTCGGAGCCACAGATGGCGGTAGTCGTCACCTCGATGATGGCATCCGTGCCTTCCTCGATACGTGGATCGGGCACGGAATCCACCGAGATCGAGCGGCGTCCCTGCCACGTCACAGCCTTCATGGTCGCTCCTGTCAGCGGGTGAGTCTCTTGTTGATCGCGGCACGGATGCGCTGGCGGGGCCAGCGGGCCCCCAGCGCGGCATGCGCGGCGTTCCACCCGCACATGCCGTGCACTCCTCCCCCGGGGTGCGCGGAGGCACTGCCGAGATAGAGGCCCGCGATGGGCGTGTGGTTGTCCGCCATTCCAGGCATGGGGCGGAACACGTATTGCTGGTGGAGCTCGAACGTCCCCCCGTTGATCGCTCCTCGGTGCAGGTTCGCGTTGGCGCGCTCCATGTCCGCCCCGGTCTGCGTCTCCATTGCCACGACGTGCTCGGCGAAGCCCGGGGCACGCGCGTCGATGGTGCTGGTGATCCACGCGGCGAGCTGCTCCTGCTCCTCGCTGGTGCTCGTCGGCGATGCCTTGGCGTATGCCCAGGCGCTCGTCATGCCGTGGGGGGACCGGGACGGATCGGCCTCGCTCATCTGCCCCACGATGACCAGGGGCGAGGCGTTCTCCTCGAGCGAGCCCACATGCACGGTTCCGGCGTGGCGCGCGCTGGGCGCGGTCCAGGAGATGGCCCCGCGGACCGAGTAGTTGACCTTGACGACGGGCGGGTCCCAGGCGAAGGACCCGATGTCGCGCGTGACCTTCTCGGGCACTGCCTCGCGCGGGAGCAGCTGCTGGTAGAGCGCCGGGGCGCTGGTATCGGCGATCACGGCCCGGCGGGCGTGGACAACGTCCCCGCCCGCGGTCCCCACGCCCGTCGCGCGGCCGCCCTCGACGATCACGCGCTCGACCTTCGAGTCGCACGCGATGTGTCCTCCTGCTTCGGACAGCCTGCCGGCGAGCGCGCCCGTCAGCTCCCCCGAGCCACCTTCCGGGGTGGGAAAGCCGTACTGCTGGGCGAGCATGGCGAGCACATAGCCGACCACTCCGCTTACTGGTGCATCCGCCGGGACGTCAGCATGCAGGGAATTGCCGCGCAGCAGGGCCCTGGCTGCCTGGCTCTCGAACAGCTCGGTCTCCATGCGCCGGACCGGCAGGGCGAGGAAGCGCGCGAGGCGGAGTGCCCCGGCCGGGCCCTGGGAGCGCAGCAGGCCGGTCGCGCCCCGCACCGGGGGGAAGGTCGCGAACATCATGCGCAGGAGGTGCGGACCGATCACGTTCCATTCGTCGCAGAGCTCGAGCCATGCGCGGGCGTCGTGCATGCTGGTCCGCGCGAGGGCAGCCGCGGTCCTCGCGGGCGTCGACTCGATGCGGATGGCATCGCCGGCGTGCTCGCCATAGATGTGCGCGAGCGGGTACTGGGCGTGGCACCAACGCAGCCCGAACGCCTCGAGACCGAGGCTGGGGATAGCGGGGGTGGCGAGCGCGAACGGGTAGAAGGAGCTGAAGAGGTCCCAGGTGATGCCTGGCTCCCGCTGGACGGACCGAACGGCACCACCGGGCTCGGACGCCGCCTCGAGCACCTGGACGCTCCATCCGCGATCAGCAAGCACGTTGGCAGCCACCAGCCCGTTGGGCCCGGAGCCGATGACGACCGCGTCTACGGCTGTCATGTGCTGCGACCCTCCGCGATCATCGCGAGCCGCCGCAGGCACTCCTTGTTCCGGGGTGCCGCGAGCGTCTCCTGCGCGGGGCGTGGGATCCACTTGGCGGGCGCGGTGATGACCCACTCCTCGAGAGTGATCTCGGAACCGTGCTCGACTTCGTCGATCGTGACCCGCACACGCGCTTTGGCGAAGGGCGAGGTACGCGCGACAAGCTCCAGGCACCGGAGCGGTTCGCTCGACACGACCTCGGTGTAGTCATTGTTGAGCAGCGGCCATGCCCCTATCGAGTGGTGAAAGCGCGTGCCCTGGCGGGGCCATTGCGGGTCCACGTCCCTGATCCGGGAGGACCCGACGACCCAGCCGGAATAGAGCCAGGCGTCGCTGAGCACGTTCCAGATGTCGGTGGGGGTAGCGCTGGTGCGCAGCGTCGTTGCCATGGGGTCCGCCTTGTACCGGGGGGGCGAGTGCTGCTGGTGATTTACCCAGCACGAGACGGCCTAAACGGGATGCCACCTTTGCTCAGCGGGCCAGCATGATGGGGAGAGCGCCGCGGAGCGAGCGCACGGCTCCCTCCCGCATGGTGGCTAGACCGTATAGATGTGCACGAAGCGCCTTTCCGAGCCAGCAGAAAGTGGTCGGTGGCCAGGAATGACTCGCGGGGCAGGATCGTAGAGCGCGAAGCACTGGGCAATGGATCGGGTTGCCATGATCGAGAAATCGATATCCATCGCGCTGGCCCGCTGCGCCCATCCTGCGATTAGCTCTATGCAGGAGGCGCTGCAAAACCGGGATCCAGATAGATCAACAATGATCGGGGTGCGCGTTTCCAGGAGGTCGCTCATCGTGCATGCGAGCTCCTCATGGCTCGAAGCGTCGAGCTCGCCCTGGAAGACCGCTAAGCGCACTGGCGCGCGCACGCCGTGGCCACGTCGTTCTCTGTCCGCCGCATGATTTTGCCTGTCTGTTCCTGTCGACCCCATGGTGACTCCTCACCCGTTGAGTACTTGTCTATGCTCTCTTCTACGATCCTCGCTCGTGATGCGCATCGCAACCATTTCGAACCAATTTTGTCGGCATTTTACCGAGATTTTAAGCTCGACGCACTAGAACTGCGGGCTGGACCGTTTTTCATGCGCGTAAATTTTGTTTCTTGCTGAAAATAATGTGAGCACTTGAATGAACTGAAAAGTAGATTTCACCGCGTTCACTGTTCCGCTCGTCCCGATAGCTGCCGGGGCGCTCCCGCGGATGGCCGACCTGTCTCGTTCTGCCCTGTCTCGTTCCACCCGGGACTCCCTGCCTGGTCGGCCAAGGCATGCTGGTAGGCATGCTCGGTCTCGGTAGCCACCTGGTCCCACGAGTAGCGGGCGACCGCGCGATCGCGGCCAGCTGTGCCCCACCCCTCCGCGAGCGCGGGCCGGGACAGCACGAGGCGCAGCGCGTCGACCAGCTGGCGGTGCCGCTGCGGCGGCACCAGCACGCCGGTCACCCCATCGATCACGGTATCGACGATCCCACCGACCGCGTGCGCCACCACAGGCACGCCGCACGCCATCGCCTCGAGCGGAACCATGCCGAACGATTCGTAGCGCGGGGTGCACAGCACGGCATCAGCCGTATGCAGCAGCTCCGGCATGCGATCCCGTGGCACGTGACCGAGCAGATGGACGCGCTGCTCGATCCCGAGCTCCCGTGCGAGCGAGCGCAATCGCTGGGCCTCCCTGCCATGCGTGGGACCAGCTTCCTCCGGGCCGCCCGCGATGACCAGGTCCGCCGACGGGATCCTCGCTACGGCAGCGATGGCGACATCAAAGCCCTTCTCGGGCGCGAGCCGGCCCACGGAAACGATTCGCTTTCGTTGCCCCGCGGGGCGCTCGCGCAGCACCGGGGGCTTGAATAGGTCGAGATCAACACCACAGGGCACTCGTGAGATGCGTGTGCCCGGCACTCCCATCCGGGCAAGCTCGAACGCTTCCTCCGAGCTTGCCGCGATCACCCGGGATGCTGCCCGCGCGATGGCGCGCTCCGTGCGGAAGCGGCCGTCCGCGCTCTCGCCCGGGCTGGCCTCCGGGCCGCCCCGGGACCTGTGCTGCGCCGCACCGAGAACATGAAAGGTCTGGATCGTCGGGGTGCCAAGGGCACGCGACACCAGCTGGGTAGCGATGCCCGACGTCCAGAAGTGCGCGTGCGCCACATCGGGAGCCTCCCGCGACCACTCGGCCCGGAGGAAACTGGCGAACTCAGTCATGTGCGGCATGACCTCGTCCTTCGGCAGGCGCTTCGGCGGCCCGGCCGCCACATGCACCACCTGGTACCCATCCTCGCTGATCATCCGCTCGGGCTGGCTCGCATCATCGCGCCGCGTATAGACCGTCAGCTCATGCCCACGGCGCGCCAGTGCCGTGGCCAGCGCCGCGACATGCACATTCTGTCCGCCCCAGCCGACCATGCCGGGGGGCGCGAGAGGACTGGCCTGCTCGGAGACCATAGCGATTCGCATATCCGGCCTTTCCTGTAGCGAGCGACGGGCGCGGCGGGCCCCGCTCCAAAAATTTCATCCGTGCACAATCGGCGTGGCTCGCCATCAGCGAGCGCGATGCGCCGCGTCGTGTCTCGACCGGGGTATGCCCATATCCCCCTCATCCCATACCTCGCGTGCCGCTCATCAGGGAATCGGGCCCAGGCGATCATGCTCAGGGAATCGGGCCCAGGATGATTAGAAGCGCGCCCGCAGTGGTAGCCCCCCTCCATGGGATCGCTCTGGCTCGATACGAGGAACGCGCAACCGCACCCCGGCACGCGCGCCATCGAGGTGCCATCGGCCGCGGAGGTGCTGATCGTCGGTGCTGGCATCACGGGGCTGGTATGTGGCCTCGAGTGCGCGCGCGCCGGGCTCGAGGTGACGGTGCTCGACCGGCACGGCGTCGCCGGGCTCACCACGGGCAAGACCACCGCGAAGGCCACGTGCCTCCAGGGGGCCCGGATCAGCGAGATCGCGCGCTCCCACGGCACTGATGGGGCACGCGAGTACGTGGCCATCAACCAGGCGGCGCTGCAGTGGCTACGCGACTTCTGCGCTCGCGCTGGCGTGCCAGTGCAGGAGCGCGCGGCATACTCGATCGCCCAGTCGCGCTCCACGCTCCCGGCGCTGCACCGCGAGGCCGAGGCGGCCCGCGCCGCGGGGCTCGATGTCGGCTGGGGGCAGGGCGCCCCGCTCGACTACGTGCCGTTCCCCATCGCGGGCTTCGTGGGCCTCGAGGGGCAGGCGCAGTGCGATCCGGTGGAGCTGTCGATAGCGCTCGCGGAGGAGATCATCTCGCTCGGTGGCACCATCATCGAGGGCATCACCGTGCGGGGAGTAACCGCTACCGGCGCCACGAGGGTACGCACGTCCCATGGCGAGATCGCCGCTGATCGGGTCGTGCTAGCAACAGGTACACCGATCCTCGATCGTGGCGGGTTCTTCGCCAAGCTCGAGGCCGAGCGCTCCTACCTGGCCGCCTTCCCGCTCGCTGCGGACGCGTTGAGCCCGGAAGGCATGTACGTATCGATCGATCGACCCGATGTTGCTCCCCCGCGATCCCTGCGCTCCGCGCCGGGGTACCTCCTCGTCGGCGGGAACGGTCATGTCACGGGACGGGCAAAAGACACGCAGGCACGAGTGCGCGACCTCACCGAATGGACGGCGCAGCACTTTCCTGCCCTGTCGCCGTCGCACCAGTGGTCTGCCCAGGATTACCGCAGCATCGATGGCCTGCCGCTCGTCGGTCCTCTCCTGCCCCGGAGCACCCCGATCCTGATCGCCAGTGGCTATGCGAAATGGGGCATGACCAACGGGGTCGCCGCGGGCCGCATCCTCGCGGCCCGGCTGACCAGCACCACGGCTCCCGGCATGGAGCTCTTCGATAGCCAGCGCTCGCTCGTGGCGCGCAGGCTGCCCGGGTTCCTCTCGCAGAACGCGCAAGTGGGCGCCGCGGTGGCCAAGGCCCTGCCGCGGCTTGCCCGGCTCAGGACCTCGCCCCCGAAGGAGGGCGAGGGCGTCGTGCACTGGCACCGCTTGCGACCGGTCGCCTCGAGCACGGTGGATGGCTCCACCAGCACGGTCTCCGCGATCTGCCCGCACCTCAAGGGGCTGCTCGCCTGGAACCCCGCCGAACGAACCTGGGATTGTCCCTTGCATGGCTCTCGCTTCGAGCCGGATGGAGCCCTGATCGAGGGCCCGGCCACCCGGGACCTCACGCCCTGCCAATCCCTGGAATGGAAAGGAAGTCGATCCTGAATGGACATGAACGAACTGAGAAATCGCCTGGAGACAGCACACGGGCCGTTCCTCTCGATCTACGTCGATGACTCCCACAACACGGAGGATGCAGCGAAGGCACGCGAGCTGCGCTGGCGCGACATCGCTGATCGCGCGCGCGATCAGGGCGCGCCGGACGCCCTCATCGACCGGATCCCGGGGCTGGGCGAATGGGAGCAGCCCCCGATCGGCCGACGAGGCAGGGCGCTGGTGTTCTCCGAGGATGCCGTGATCGTCGATGAGGAGCTGCCGATGGTCCCCGACCAGCCCGCTGCCCGGTTCTCGCCCGTGCCGCACCTGCTTCCCCTGTTCGAGCATGGCGTGGCCCGGCAGACCATCATGGTCGCCGAGGTGGACCGCACTGGCGTGGACGTGAGCTACATCGATGAGTACGGGCATACGCTCGCCAGCCGCTCGGAGGATCCAGATCACCATCCCGTGCACAAGGCGAACGCCGGCGACCGGTTCAGCTGGGCCCACGTGGAAGGTCGCACGGAGGAGATGATCGAGCGGAATCATCGCGACACAGCGGAGTATCTCGCCGCGGCGGTGCGCAAGATCCATCCCTCGATGCTGGTGCTTGGCGGCGAGGTGCAGGCACGGACCAGCATCGAGCAACTGTTGCCCAACGACGTGCGCGCCCTCGCGTACTCGGTGTCCGAGGGAGGCCGCGCCGGAGGCACCAATGGTGACGGGCTCGACGAGGCCATCACCGACCTCCTGCGGCAGCGGCAGGACGAGAAGGTAGCGGAAGCACTGGAGCGCTTCCGCATCGAGTCGGGCCGGGCATCGGGCCATGCCGTCGAAGGCCTGCATTCCGTCGCGGCCAGCCTGCAGCAGGGCAATGTCGACACGCTGCTAGTGGCGCGCCCGCTGGATGGCGAGCAACCCTCGTCGGACGTCACCGACACCCGCGAGGCTGACGCCGTCGTCTCCACCGCGATCCTTCAAGGCGGCGAGATCATCGTTTGCGCCAAGGACGATGTGGATCTCCGCGATGGGATCGGCGCGATCCTGCGCGCACCGGCCCAAGCGATGAGCAATATGGAAGCGCCATCATGAAGGAGCCCCAGCACCCCGAGCCCCAGCACCCCGAGCCCCAGTACCCCGACGCGGAACGAACGTTTCCCGACCGGGCCGGGCGGGCCGTGGCCTGGCTCGCGTACGCATCGATCGTGCTCGCGCTGATCGCGCTCCCGCTCGCTCTGGTCGCAGCGGCCTCGGGACGAGCCGTGCCAGCGTGGCTCGCTGGCACGATTTGCCTGGTGCTTCTCGTCACGGCGGTCGTCTCGTGGCGATGGCAGGCGCGGCGCAAGCGCAGGACCCACCTCGACACCAAGGACCGCGAGGTATCCGCTGAGGGCAAAGGACCTCTCGACATGTGAGATCACGCGTGCCCCGGGCAGGAGGAGCCCGGGGCACGCGCATCACGAGGGGATCCCGCTAGGGCGGTGATTCACCCGGCAGGACTTCCGGCTCCTCCTGCTCGAGCTTGTCGTCGAGCGACTCTCCCTCCCGCGCTTCCTCGGGAGTCGTCCCTCGGGCATCGGCCTCCGTCCAGTCATCCGGTGGCGCCATCGCTCCCGCGAGCGGGTTCTCGCCGAGTCGCTCCTCGTCGAGGTACTCCGCGCTGCTGAGCGAGGCGGGATCGGACTCCACCTGGTCCGGCTCCCCGGTGTCTTGCGGCGGGGTGGCGTCCTGGCGGTCGTGGTCATCATGTGCCATAGGTTGAATCTCCTCTCGTTGCAGCCGCGCGCGAGAGCACGGGCTAGTCGCGTGGCGCCGGATAGGGCGCGGTGGCGAGAATCCCCGCAAGGTGGGCGGCATTGCGCGCGAGATTGCTGATGTTCTTCGCGAGCCCCGCGGGCATCTCGTCGAGGTCGCGGTAGTCCGTTCCGCCACGGGCCTCCCCCACCCAGTAGGCAGAGCCGTGCGCGGGGATCGTGAAGCCAAGGTCGTTGAGCCCCTGGAACAGATCAGCCGTCACCTTGTGCGCGCCGTCCTCGTTGCCGACGACTCCCACCACAGCGACCTTGTCCCACATGATCGGGCGCCCGTCCTCCCCGGCCTCGCCGAGATCGGCGTTGAGGCGCTCGAGCACGCGCTGCGCCACGCTCGAGGGATGCCCGAGCCAGATCGGCGTGCACAGCACGAGCACCTCGCTCTCGAGCACTTCCTCCCGGATGGCGGGCCAGGCGTCGTCATCGCTCATCTCATGGCCCACGCCTGGCGGGATCACGTGATCCGCCACCCGCACGGACGATCCGCGCACCCCGTGCTCGTCCAGCGCGGAGAGAATCTGCTTCGCGAGCAGCTCGCTGCTCGATTCCTCGGCGCTGGGCTTGAGGCTGCAGATCAGCGCGAGCGCGCGTGGTTGGCTCATGGAGCTCCTCCTTGATCGAGTGGCAATGAAGGACATACCCGGGCATGCGTGGATTAATCGTGGCGGGCCGCCCTCTCGCGGGCCGGGCACGACGTTTACCACCCGTCATGCTGGGGAAGCCCTGCGGCATGAGCACCCACCAGGCCGCCGCCCTCGCCGAGCCTCAGCCAGCCGGGGAGCACGACTACCCTGGCCCGCCGCTGCCCTCCCCGCGAGGACCGATATCCGCAGGCCTGATCGAGGCATTGTCCCGCCCGGCACCCGAGGTGCCCGATGATGGCCTTGCTGGCCTGGCCCGGCTCGCGCGCGGTTGCGATGCGCTGGGCGAGGACGCGCAGCTCGCGCTGACCGTGTGCTACGAGCTCCACTACCAGGGGTTCGCCGGGGTCGATCCGGGCTGGGAATGGCACCTGGCTCTGCTGGGTGCGCGAGCCTCGCTCGAGTCGCTGTTCCTCGATGTTCTTCGCGAGCACGTGGAGATCGAGGACCCCGTGCTTGTGCTCGAGGACCTGTGCGCCCCGCCCCCGAGCACCGGCACGGTGGGCACGTTCCTGCGAGATTCAGGCACGTGGGCACAGATGCGCGAGCTATTCATCCATCGATCCATCTATCAGTTGAAGGAAGCCGACCCGCAGGCATGGGCGATCCCGCGCCTCACCGGACGGCCCAAGGCCGCGCTCGTGGCCGTGGAGTTCGACGAGTATGGCGGCGGGCAGCATTCGCGCATGCACTCCCGCCTCTTCGCCGACCTGCTGGACGCCGCGGACCTCGACTCGCGATACCTCGCCTACCTCGACCTGGTGCCGGCGGAGACCCTGGCGACCGTGAACCTGATGTCACTGTGCGGGTTGCACCGATCGCGGCTCGGCGCGCTCGTCGGGATGTTCGCCGCGGCGGAGATCTCCAACGGGCCGGGCGCGCGGGTGATGATGGATGCCCTCGAGCGGCTTGGCGCCCCTCATGCGTGCGTGCACTTCTATCGCGAGCACATCGAGGCCGATGCCGTCCACGAGCAATTGATGCGCACCGATGTCGTGGGCGAGCTGCTGCGGGCCCGACCGGACTTGCGCGACGATGTCAGCTTCGGCATCGGGGCGAGCGAGTTCCTCGAGGAGCGCTCGTCGGCGAGGCTGCTCGGCTCGTGGGAACGCGGGCGCACGAGCCTGCGGGAACCTGGCGGGCTCTAGCGCTTGCCCTGGCCATCGCCGTCCTCCCCCGGTTCGTCGCAGCTGCCAAGAGGGCTGGCCCGTCGTTGCTTGCGCTTCCGCCGGTGGCTGGTGTCGCAGAAGGGGAAGATCCTGCTCCTGCGGCACAAGCAGAGCGCGACCGTCACCCGGTCGGACTCGGCGACGGTCCCGTCCGGAAGCTCGATGCGGACCGGGCCCGGCACCAGCAAGGGCCCGTCGGCGGTGTAGCGCATGGACGGCAGTGGCTGGTCGCTGGCTGGCTTATCGCTTATCGGCTCGGACAACGACGATCTCCTCGAGGACCTGGGAGGGAGAGAGGTATCCAGCCTTGACCAGCGCGTTCCGCCGTTGCCGCATCACTGGCCCGAAAGGGATTCCCTGGCGGGCAACGACGGATGCCACGAGGCCGTTTCCCCGGAGCAGGGAAAGCGTCTCCTCGACTCCGCTGATCCCGGAGTGCACCATCAACATCGATCCCCCAGGGCGAAGGAGCCGGTTGGCGGCGAGGCACAAGACATCGATCACGCTCCGGCCGTTCGCGCCCGCGTCCCAGTTCGGGCAGGGCCGCGCGGAATCGCTTGCCCGCCAGGGCACGTAGGGAGGGTTGGTCAGGATGGTGTCGAACGAGCGCGCCCCGACTAGCCTCGCGAGATCGCTGTGGACGACATCGACCCGGGCCTTGAGAAGCGCAGCGTTCATCCGTGCCGAGAGCACCGCCCGCATCGAGGAATCGACCGCCGTCACCGATGCGCAGCCGCTCCTAGCGGCTGTGAGGGCCAGGTACCCGGTCCCGCAGCACGCGTCGAGGACCGCGCCACGGCCCGCCAGCCCGCTGCGCAGGTACTCGCGCGCGAGCAGCACGCTGTCCTCCTGCGGGCGGTAGACCCCGGGGAGGCGGAACACCTTGAGTGGCCGCGCATCCCCTCCCGCGGCGTTCTCCGGCACCGTTTCCCTCGGGGGGACGTCCTGCGGGGGAACGCCTTCGATCTCAAGGGTCACCCTGCACCTCCAGTGTCGCGCTTGATCGGATGGAGCACGGGATACCCCCGCTCGCGCCTCCGAAACCTTCGCCTCGCCCGGGGCCTCACACGAGATCCCGCGGGATGCGGGTGCTCCAGTTCTGCGAGTACACCCGTGAATCACCGTGCTGCTCGTCGAACTCCCAGGCATCGAGCTCCGCGGTCAGGAAGAACTCGGCGGCAGTGGACGTCATCACGGTGCGCGTGGAGACCTCGATCTGCCATTCGTCGCGCGAAATGCGGCGCACGGTGCGGGTCTCGCCCCGCACCGAGCCCACATCGTTCTGCACGCTGGAGAACCACTCCGTGGTGGCGCGGCGCAGCACGGTTTTCGTATCGTCGAGGCGGAGCTCGCCCTGGTCGTTCACGATCTCCAGCGTCGACTCCCCCGATGCGAGGTCACGGATGAGCTTCCAATGATGCTCGGCCGGTTCCAGTCGCGTGGTCTCGAGCGGCGGCGCAGCCGTGGGCTTCCCGAATGGCCTGAGCAGATCATCCTCGGCCCGCGGTGCCCGGATCGGCAGCATCAGCTCGCTGCGCGCGGGATCGATGGTTAGCGTAGCGGCCTCGGGAGGAGGCCAGGCAAGCGGCCAGTACGAGCTCGAGATCGCCAGCCTGATCCTGTGCCCCGCCGGGAACGACTGCGCGACCCCGTTGAGGGGAACATCAACGACGTAGCTGGTGCCCGGGACGAGGGGGCTCGGCCGCGCGCTGCTGTCGCGGTGCGTGAGGTTGAGCAGCCCATAGGTGACCCTGGTCGCCTCCCCCGTGCGCGCGACATCCGAGATCCGGACCGCGACCATGGCGACCGGCTTGTCCGCGACCACGGCAAGCCGCAATAGCGGCATTCCCAGGATCTCGATCGGATCGGTCAGCTCGCCCGTCTCGTAGACGAGCGAGCCGCCATCCTCCTCGCGCTGGTCCGAGGGCAGATCAGGAGGCGCTGCATAAGATGCCCACTTGCCGGCGAACATGCCGACGCTCAGCAGGGAGTTCACGACGTGGTTGTCCCGCCCCACCGCACAGCCAATGCCCCGCTCCGCACCCTCGAGGCCGAGCAACGAGCCCTCGCCCAGCTCGAGGCGCAGCTCCTCGATGGAGCTCGACGGCCAGCCCTGCTCTGCCACCCAGCGGCCGGGCCGCTCGTCGTAGGAGGTCTGCGGCGGAACGGCATCCTGCATCCACACCCGTAGGGCCGGCTCGTCGAGCAAGCCGGTGTCCTTGCCCTTCAACCACTGGTCCCACCAGCGCACCACCTCGTCAAGGAACCCGATCGCGGGCCCTGGCACGCCCGTATGCGGGTACTTGTGGCCCCACGGCCCGATCAGCGCCCTGCAGGGAACCTCAAGATGCTCCAGCAGCCGGAAGATGGAGTTGGTGTATCCATCGGCCCAGCCACCGACCGCGAACACGGGGCACTGGATCATCCCGTAGTCCTCGTTGATCGCCACGCGCTTCCAGTAGTCGTCGCGATGCTGGTGCCTGAGCCAGTTCTCGATCCACAGCCCGCTGCCACGAAGGCGCTCGTGCCACATCTCGCGCCACTGCTCGCCGACGATCTCCGGGTCCGGTGGCAAGCTGTTGAACGCGAACATCACCGTGGCCTCGGACAGGTTGTCCGACAAGAGGCACCCACCCATGTAGTGCATGTTGTCGAAGTAGAGATCCTCGGTGGCCGAGGCACTGATGATGGCCTTCAGCGCGGGCGGGCGCTTCGCCGCGACCTGCAGGCTGTTGAAGCCGCCCCAGGAGATGCCCATCATTCCCACATTGCCGTCGCACCAGGGCTGTCGTGCTATCCAGTCGATGACGTCGAGGGCGTCCTCGTGCTCGGTCGCCAGGTACTCGTCCCGGAGGACGCCGTCCGAGTCCCCGCTGCCGCGCAGGTCCACCCGCACGCAGGCATAGCCATGCCCGGCGATATACGGATGGTTCAAGGCATCGCGGCCCCGGGTCACGTCCCGCTTGCGGTAGGGGATGTACTCGAGCACCGCGGGCACGGGCGAGGCAGCGGCGTCGCGTGGCATCCACAGGCGCGCTGCGAGCCGGGTTCCGTCTGGCAGCGGGATGAACTCGTTCTCCCAGTCCACCACCTCATGCGGAAGATCAGTCACGTACTCCATGGTTTTCCTCCTCCGAGGATCGCTTGATAGCGAACGGCAGGCAGTCCCGGCACGCGCGAAATCGATCGTCGAGCTCATCGGGATCATCGAGGCCGATGACCAGGGTGCCGAGCCGGAATCGATATTCATCCTGGTTCGCCATCCGCGATAACCGGTCGCCCGGGCGCACTGCCAGGTGAAGCTTCGCGCCCGGGCATGTCCGCTCGAGCGCCTCGAGGTCCGCGGGCCCGGGAACCCCCTCGACCACGCCATCCTCCTCCGTGGTCACGTAGAACAGGGCGGCGAAGGGGAACGCTCCGCGCCGATGCGGCATGCTGGGCGCCCTGCCGAGCGCCACATCGAGCGCCACGAGGTGATTCGGGGCTCCATCGACCTTCATGAACATCTCGGTATGGGACTGCGAGATCCGGGTATTGACCTCGATCAAGCGGAGGAGCTGCCGTTCGTGGTTCCAGAAGAATTCCGCGTTGAAGCAGCCATCGAGGAACCCCACATCCGCGAGGAAATCGCGGGCCGCCCCGATTGCTTCCTCCTGCACTTGCGCGGGAACCCGTGCTGCGGGGTAGAGGAACGAGTCGATCGAATGCGATCCGCGCTCGACCTGCATGTCGAATACGCCATGCACCCGCATCACGTCACCCGCCACCGAGCCCTCGATCGCGAACTCTTGGCCGGTCAGCAACTCCTCCGCCACGCATCGGAAGGCGGCCGCGTCGGTGATCCCATCCGGGATACCGACGAGCTCCAGCGCCTCGTCGAACGCTTCGGCCATGTTGCCGAGGGAGGCGCGCATCGCGGCGAGGGCCGCCTCGAGCTGTTCCTTGTCGTCGATGCGGAAGCCCAGCATCGAGGAGTGCGACTTGACGGGCTTGAGCCAGAACGGATACTCCAGGCCGACCTCGCTCGCGGCGTTCTCATCCAAAGGATCCACGAGCTCGAAACGGGGCACATAGGCAGGGATGCTCGCGCGCTGCTCCACCCTGCTCCAGTACTTGTGCTCGCAGCGCAGGACGGAACCGAGCGTCGGCGACCGCAAGCCAAGCTCGTTCGCCATGATGGGCGCCAGCACGCTTGTGGGGAAATCCCAGTGCGGGATGATCCCATCGATCGGATGCTCGAACGCCGCGATCTTCTCGCGTGCTTCCTCCAGCAGCGGCGCCAGCTCGATATGCGTGGACGCGACCAGGCGCTCGGGCGCGAGCAACGGATAGAAGCGCACATCCCGATCCCGCTCGAGCTGCGCGAGCGCGTCGTGCTGCTCCCGTGTCATCCCCGGTACCAATACGGTGTAGGACATGGCTAGCGCTCATCTCCTCATGCGCCGGCAATGGGGCATAGAGCCCGTCTAGTGCAATGAGCGTCGGCTACCCGAGCATGAGCACGTCAAACCTGCGGCCCGCCCAAATGGGGCGGGGCGGCGCACCGGTGGGCTCGAGCTACTCGCTGACCATCCGCGCCCGCAGCTCGACCAGGGTGCGCGCCAGCAATCGGGAGACGTGCATCTGCGAGATGCCTAGGTGCTCGGCGATCTGCGCCTGGGTGTTATTGCCGAAGAAGCGCATGATGATGATGCTGCGCTCCCGCGCGGGCAACTGGTCCAGGGCCTCTTGCAGCACCTCATGGTCCTCGAGCTGCTCGAGGTCGGCATCAAAGGCACCGAGCGTGTCAAGGATCGACCGGTCATCGTCACCATGGCCCTGGCTCGCGTCGGCAGACTGCGCGACGAATGCCTTGCCTGCCATTTGCCCCTGCTCGACCTGCTGGACCGTGAGATCGAGCGTCTCGGCGATCTCCTCCGGAGTTGGCTCGCGGCCTAGGTGCTGCGCGAGCTCCGAGGTGGCCGAGCCGATGGCGAGATGGGCTTCCTGGAGCCTGCGTGGCACCCGCACCGCCCATCGCGTATCGCGGAAATGCCGCCGCACCTCCCCCATGATGGTCGGCACGGCGAATGCCAGGAAGTCCGCGCCCATGGCGGGATCGAACCGGTCGACGGCATGGATCAGTCCGACCAGGGCTACCTGCTGGAGATCATCGATGGGCTCGCCACGGTGCGCGAAGCGCCACGAGATGTGCTCGGCGAGAGGCACGCAATGGGCGATGATCTCTTCCCGGAGCGTGATCGCCTCTTCGTCGCGATCGTCCATTCCCCTCAACCGGGCAATGAGGTCTGGGATACCCGAATAGTCAGGTTCACTCACAGTCAGGTGATGCCTTTCGCTTCACAATCTGGACCGTGGTGGTGGGGCACTTTCCATTGTGGAGCACATGTTCTTCCTCCGTGTGGGCCTCCTGGCGCCAGTCAAGGACATCAGCAAGGGTGCGCACCACATGCCAGCGAAAGCTATTGCTGCGGGGCAGCGGCGCGGCAGCACACTTCGCCGTCATCGTGACGCAGAGCTCTCCCCGGTTGTCCTCGACGGAGCAACTCACTTCTGCTCCCACGGCAGAGATCTCGATGAGGGTCGCTGCTACCTCGTCCACCGCGAGCTGCACGTCGTCGATGCTGTCCGGGTCGAAGCCCGACGCATGCGCCACGGACTTCACGACCTCCCGGAACACGGGGAGGTAGTGGATATCGGCACGGATGGATATATCGACCGAGATTCCGCTTTGCGCGCTACTAGTGTTTCTCGCGATCAATGATCTCCCCCCGAAGGGTCGTCGAAGAACTCTGCACGGCTCAGGATACTCCCTGCCCCGATCATCATCCCGGAACCATCCTGCCGCCGGCTAGTACGACCTGGACTTTCGACCAACGCATTGGTCCAGCGCGTCCGCCGGATCCGCCAGCGGATCACCCCCGTACGGACAGCCCGACCTTCTGGAATTCCTTCAGGTCCGAGTATCCGGCCTTGGCCATGGCCCGGCGCAGCCCGCCCACGATGTTGGTGGAACCGAATGGGTCGTGCGAGGGCCCATTGAGGACATTGTCGAGCGGCGCTTGCTCGCCCTTGTCATAGAAGCGCGCGATGGTCCCACGTGGCATCGAGGGATGGGCGGCCACGGATGGCCAGTACCAGCCCATGCCGGGCGCCTCGCGCGCTGCCGCGAGCAGCGAGCCCAGCGCGACAGCGTCCGCGCCGCAGCCAATGGCCTTGGCGACGTCGCTGGAGGAATGCAGGTCCCCGTCGGCGATGACGTGCACGTAGCGGCCACCGGTCTCGTCGAGGTACTCCCGCCGGGCCGCGGCGGCATCCGCGATCGCTGTCGCCATCGGCACGCCAATGCCCAGGACCTCGCGCGTGGTGGTCGCCGCGGATGCGCCATAGCCCACGATCACTCCGGCAGCGCCAGTGCGCATCAGGTGCAGCGCGGTGCGATGGTCGCTGACCCCGCCAGCAACAACAGGGACATCAAGCTCGGCGATGAACCGCTTGAGGTTCAGCGGCTCGTTGGTGGACACATGCTCGGCCGAGATGATCGTGCCCTGGATGACGAGGAGGTCGATACCGGCCTCGAGGAGAACGGGGGTGAGCCACCGGGCGTTCTGCGGGCTCACCCGCACTGCCGTGGTGATGCCGACATCGCGGACCTGTGCGACCGCGGCACCGAGCAAGCCTGTCTTGATGGGCGCCGCGTGCAGCTCCTGGAGCTTGCGGATCGCCTTGGTGGGATGGACCTCATCGTCAGCGAGGCCGACAACCTCCGAGAGGCGCGCGTCGACATCCGCGTGGCGCCCCCACAGGCCTTCCGCGTTGAGCACGCCGAGCCCGCCGCGCTTGCCGAGCTCGATCGCCATGCTGGGCGAGACCACGGCATCGGTCGGGTGCGCCAGCACGGGCATCTCGAACTTGTAGGCATCGAGCTGCCAGGCCGTGGACACCTCCTTGGCGGACCGGGTCCGGCGGGAGGGAACGATGTTGATATCCGCGAGCTCGTAGGTACGTCGCGCGGAACGCCCCATGCCGATCTCTACGTGGTCCTGCACCCGCGTTCCCTTCTCTGCTGTGTCCGTGCTCGTTGCCCGAACCGATGGGCGTGCTGCGCTCGCATGGCCGGGCCGCTGTGGAATCGCTGCGACCCATCGGCCCAGTGGAGGCTCTAGCGAGCAGTGTAGTTCGGCGCCTCGACGGTCATGGTGATGTCGTGCGGGTGGCTTTCCTTCAGGCCCGCTGTGGTGATCTGCACGAACCGCGCATCCTGCAGGTGCTCGATCGTTCCCGATCCGGTGTAGCCCATGGCGGCGCGAAGCCCACCAACGAGCTGGTGGATGACCGTGCCGAGCGGACCGCGGTACGGGACCCGGCCTTCGATGCCCTCGGGGACGAGCTTGTCCTCGGAGAGCACATCATCCTGGAAGTAGCGATCCTTCGAGAAGCTGCGGGCTTCCCCGGACTGGCCGCGGCCCTGCATGGCAGAGAGCGAGCCCATGCCGCGGTAGCTCTTGAACTGCTTGCCGTTGACGAAGATCAGCTCGCCCGGCGATTCCGCCGTACCGGCGAGCAAGGAGCCCAGCATCGCGGTCGAGGCACCGGCCGCGAGCGCCTTGGCGATGTCGCCGGAGAACTGGAGCCCGCCATCAGCGATCACGGGGACGCCGGCCGGGCGGCACACCGATACAGCCTCGAGGATCGCGGTCACCTGCGGCGCACCGACTCCCGCCACGACACGGGTGGTGCAGATCGAGCCGGGGCCCACACCCACCTTCACCGCGTCCGCGCCCGCGTCCACGAGCGCCTGGGCGGCTTCCCGGGTAGCCACGTTGCCGCCGATGATCTCGACGTTCTCGCCGACTTCCCGCTTCAACCGCGAGACCATCTCGAGCACGCGCTGGTTGTGCGCGTGCGCGGTATCGACAATGAGCACGTCGGACCCAGCGTCGACGAGTTGCATCGAGCGTGACCAGGCATCATCGCCCACGCCCACCGCGGCACCGACGAGCAACCTGCCATCGGTGTCCTTGGTGGCATAGGGGTGCTGCTCCGTCTTGACGAAGTCCTTCACGGTGATCAGCCCGCGCAGCTTGCCCTGCCCGTCGACGATCGGCAGCTTCTCCACCTTGTGGCGGCGCAGCAGCCCGAGCGCGGCCTCGGCGGTGACGCCCTCGCGAGCAGTCACCAGGGGCATCCGGGTCATGACATCGGCCGCGCGCTGCGACTGGTCCACCTCGAACCGCATGTCGCGGTTCGTCACGATGCCCAGCAGCATGCCGTTGGCATCGACCACGGGCAATCCCGAGATGCGGAACCGCGCGCACTTGGCATCGACCTCGGCGAGCGTGTCATCGGGGCCGCACGTGACCGGATCGGTCACCATTCCGGCCTCGGATCGCTTCACTGTCTCGACCTGCGCGGCCTGCGCCTCGGCAGAGAGGTTGCGATGCAGTACCCCCATGCCTCCCGCGCGGGCCATGGCGATGGCCATGCGCGCCTCGGTGACGGTGTCCATCGCTGAGCTGACGAGCGGCACGTTCAACCGGATCCGCTTGGTCAGCTGGCTCGAGGTATCGACCTGGCTGGGGATGACGTCCGAGGCCGCGGGCAGCAGCAGCACATCGTCATACGTGAGCCCTAGCATCGCGATCTTGCCGGGATCATCCCCGCCCGTGAAAGCACGTGGTGCAGAGCTGGTCATGCCGAGCGACCTTCCTAACTTGCTGGTTCCCCACCGAATCATCACAGCGTAGGCAAAACACGGCCCGGAAGCTAACCCGGCCCAGGCCCGCGGCCACGATAGGGCCGCCGGAGCGGTGGCCACTGCTCCGCACAACTCAGGGAATCCACAGCGTATTCCCAGCGCACGCACGGCCCCGCCCACGGGTCCGGCTGGCAGGATAGCGACTACCGGGCTGGGCCTCCCAGCGCACACCGCCCAGCCCGGTGACCAATCCCTCCGGCTGCCGGGGGCCGCCATGGGCCGTGCATGGTCAACTTTTTGCACCCAATATCCTGGTTTGACGGGCGAACCGGTGGCGGAGAGCCCCTCACACTCAGTACGGTAGAACTCGTGCGCGATCATCTACCACCTGGTTTACCGCCGGATCCGTTCGCCGACGATCCGCAGGACCCTGCTTCGGCCCTCGACTCGATGGAGCCGGGGCAGCCACTCGACCCGCACGAACGCATGGCCATCGAGGAAGACCTGCAGGATCTCGCTGTGTACGAGGCCTTGCTAGCGCATCGCGGCATCCGCGGGCTCGTGGTGCTTTGCGAGGACTGCCAGCGCGATCACTTCCACGACTGGGACATGCTGCGCGCGAATCTCCTGCAGCTGCTCGAGGATGGGACTGTCCGTCCCCACGAGCCTGCCTTCGATCCGAACCCCGACGCCTATGTCACGTGGGATTATTGCCGCGGCTATGCGGATGGCGTGATGAGCGACGTGTCGCCACAGCATCGCGGCATCTACCGTTCCTGGATCCAGGGCGGCAGCGACATGTGACAGGCAGCGGGCGACCGATCGCGCGACCCGCTGCCTGCTTGCCCATGTGTCTCCCACTGGATAGGCCGCGAGCGTGGTGGCCAGTATTCGCCACGCGCCTCGTTCGCTACAGCACACGAACAAGGCCCCTGCTCGGGATTGATATCCGAGCAGGGGCCTTGTTCGTGTGTGCAGAGCTTCTAGGAACCGGGGACGCCGGGAACAGTGACCTGTCCTCCGGGTCCATCGGCGGGCCCATCGGGTGCAGCCTCGCTGGTCGAGGTCGCCACATCGTCGAGCTCTACCTGGATGTCATCAGGAACCGGCGCCCCAGCAGTGGTAGCGGAGGCACGGGGTGACGTCGGGCGAACACTTGTGGTCGTCGAGCTCGGTGCCGAGCTGGCTCCCGTGGTTGCCCCTGCCGTCGTCTTCCCCGGCGTCTCCTTCCCCGTCGTCGTGGAAGGCGTCCCCGTTGTGGTCGGCGCAGTGCTCGTGCCGTCCTGCCCCGTCGTGGTAGCCGGCGGCTGGCTCGCTCCAGGTGTCGCCGAAGCTTCCGGGCCCGGGTTCCACGGGTTGTTCAAGAGCACTTCCGGATCAACCGTGAAATCCGGTACCGGCAACCCAGTGGGCAGCTGGGTCGGGAAGTTGGTCGGAAAATCGGTTGGCAGTCCGGGGATCACGACACCAGTCGGGAGCTGCCCTCGTGGTGGCTCGCTGGTCTCCTCGTCCGAGGTCGCTGCGGGAGCAGCGGGACGGGGCATGTCGAGAATCCGGTCAAGGTCTCTCGGATTCTGCTGCAGGTTCTCGCTGAGTTGCTGGAACTTGCTGGTCAGCGTGTCCTGGTCCGACCCCTGAAGCTGGCCTATCCGTGGTGCTACCTCGCTCAGGATGCGTTGCACCTGGGCCATGTCCCCCGATTCGAGCGCGCGCTCCGCCTGCTCGAGCTCGTTCCACAGGCCCGCGACCATCACCGTGGTTTCGCTCGAGCCGTGGATCTGCTGGCGGAAGCCCCAGAGCGGATCGCCTGGCTGCGCGTTCTGCGAGACCACAGCAAGCCCTCCGAGGACCACTGCGGCGGCCGCAGCAACGCCAGCGACGGACGAGAGCCACCGGGTAGAACGCCTACCAGGCCCGCCCTGGCCGGGCTTGGCCGAAGCCACGGCAGCCGGGCCAGCGGCACGCTGCATCGCGGCCTCGACCTCATCGAGTGACGGGGCGGGCGGAAGTGGTGCCGACATGATGTCGTTCCGCCAGTCCCCGAGAAGTCCAGCAAGCGCGGCAGTGTCCCCGGACAGTGCGTCCTCCGACGCAGTGTCCTGCTCGATGCCCCGGGCGAGCGCGTCGAGGAACGCGTCATCGGCGAGCAGATCGCCAATATCCGGTATCGATGCTTCCTCGCCCTGGCCAACCCCCTGTGACAGGTCCTCTGGATCGCGGCCGACGCGGTCGCCGGTCGTGCCGTCGTCATTGCGCCTAGCCATCGATGTCACCTACTCTCCCCATTGATTTCTTCAGCTTTGCCAGAGCACGATGCTGTGCCACGCGCACGGCACCAGCGGTACTGCCTACGATCTCCGCGGCCTCGGCGGCCGAAACGCCCTCGATGACGCGGAGGATGAGTATTTCCCGCTGCTCTGGCGAGAGAGAGTCCAGGAGTTCCTGCACCCGCCGGGAGGATTCACCGAGCAACGCGTGATCCTCGGGCCCCTCTGCGGATGAGGCGAAATCTGGCATATCGGCTGTCGGGTCCTGCCGGTTCCGCGCTGTTCCGCGGTGCGCGTCCGCGACCTTGTGGGCAGCGATGCCATAGACGAACGACATGAACGGGCGCCCCTGGTCCCGATACCGGGGAAGGGCTGTCATGACGGCCATGCACACCTCCTGCGCCACATCGTCGGCGGATACGTTCCCGCGCTCTCCCAATCCGATCCGAGCCCGGCAATAGCGGAACACCGGGGGACGGATCGTCTCCAAAACAGTCGAGAGAGCCTTCCTGTCGCCTTTGCTGGCTGCAGCGACGGCAAGCGTGAGCTCCTCATCTGACAGTGTCATCGCATGATGAGGAGCAGGTGTTACACGCGAGTCCCCTGAATCGCGCGCACCTTCTCCAGGTGTGTCCCCGCCGGGGACCAGCTTGTGTGCTTTAGTCATACGTCGAGGTCGCACCCTTGGGTTGCCAGCGTGTCATTGGTATCCATACGACAATACCGGCAGCCGCCGACAACGAGCTTCCTGTCACCCATCTGCAGCCCGCTCATGCGAACCTCCCGCCTCTCCGCTCCATGGCCAGCCTTCCCTCAGCGGCACGCTCCTGCCACCATCGTGACCGCTCGGGGGCAGGGTCGCTCGAGAGCAGCATCGCCGCGGCCCAGGCAAGCGGCAGCAGGCCAGCGGCCGCGGCATCCCGATGGCACCGCGCGCCGAGCTCCAGCGATTCCGCTGCTTGCCCGCCCGCGCCGAGCGCTGCGGCCAGGATGAGCTCCGACTTGATGCGATGCCGCTCCGATCCAGCCTCCACCGACAGCCGCACCGCAGCGCGCGCGACGTCGACAATGGACGCCCCGGTTCCGGAGAACAGCGCCCGCTCGGCCCGTACCCAGGAGAGCCGCACACGCTGCCGCCAGAGCGCCCCGGACGGGATCCCGTCCAGCCGCTCCTGCACGCGGGCGAGCAGGACGTCCACCGTGCTCATCCGGAAAGATCCGAGCATATCCGCCGCGAGCCCGGTCATCGCGTCGCACCAGGCCTCATCCGCGAGACCAGCGGGGGCCACCGAGAGGGCGCCGCGATCCGCCGATATCGCGATCCGCGCCGCGGCACCGTCGTGCACCGCCGCGCGCCGGTAGTGGCCGAGCTGGCGATCGAGCGATGCGGCCGTGCTCAGGGCGAGCGATCGCACCGCTATCCCGCTGGGCAGGGCCGGGGATGGAGCAGCCGCGCGCTCGATGTCCTCGAGCAGCCGCCGGGCCGCCGCGTAGCGCCCACGGGCTCCCAGGTCCACGGCCCGCGTCCACGCATCGAGCAGCTCCATGCAGCACTCCTTCCCCGAGATTCGGATGCACCGCCCAGCGGGATCCCACGCCATACGTTCACACTTCGGTAAACAAATTTTAAACTAGATGAAACTATTACCACGCTTGAATGTTCGAGGCGGTATGTGATTTTGGTCAAGCGTTTTCCATCCACCAAGGCGAGGCCACCCCGCCCGCCCCTCGATGAGGTTGCGGCGCCAGTCACACATTACACGTTTGAACTGGGATTACATGCTAGAGTCCCGCGACGAGCGTGAGGCGACGTCGCAAGCTCCTCGGTTTCCCCTACTGGAGATACCAGCATTGATGACGTCGCGCGACCCGGAGGGTTGACGGTTTTTCTTTGCAGCACATAAGGTGATGCCTGATCGACCCCAAACTATTCTTGCCGCTTCATAGGGGAATTCTTTCCGATCCTAATTCGGACATGCAGGACAAAGGAGAAGATATGCCGCAGCCCCACCAGCTCCCTGGGCCGATCATCGATCATTGGGATTGGCAGCGGCACGGCCTCTGCCGCGGGGTGGACTCGTCGGTCTTCTTCCATCCCGATGGCGAGCGTGGACGAGCGCGGCACGAGCGCGAGCTCCGCGCCAAGGCGCTGTGCTACCGATGCCCCGTGCTAGCGCAATGCCGGGAGCACGCCTTGACCGTCGGGGAGCCCTACGGCATCTGGGGCGGCATGTCCGAGTCCGAGAGGCTGCACCACCTGAGGATGAAGCAGTCCCGCAACATCGCGTAGCGCCACCCTATCCAGCAACAAGGGTGCCAGCACCATCAATGGTGCTGGCACCCTGTGCTTCATGCAGAGCCGAGCGGGCTTCATGCAGAGCCGAGCGGCCCGAGATCAGTGCCAGTGATCAGTGGGAGTGGCCGTGGCCGTGCTCGTCCTCGGCCTCTTCGGGCTTGTCCACGACAGCGCTCTCCGTGGTGAGGACCATCCGAGAAACAGATGCCGCGTTGATGACAGCGTTGCGGGTGACCTTGACCGGATCGATGACACCCTGCTCGACGAGGTTGCCGTAGGTCAGGGTGGCGGCGTTGAAGCCCTCACCGACCCCGAGCTCCTCGACCTTCGAACTGACGACAGCACCGTCGAGGCCCGCGTTGCGCGCGATCCAGTACAGCGGGGCACTGAGAGCCTCGCGGACGACCCGCACACCGGTTGCCTCGTCGCCCTCGAGCCCGAGATCATTGGCAAGGGCCACGCGCGCCTGGACGAGGGCGCTGCCACCGCCAGGCACGATGCCTTCCTCGACAGCAGCCTTTGCCGCATGAACAGCGTCATCGACGCGATGCTTGCGCTCGCGCAGCTCGGTCTCGGTCGCGGCACCGACGCGGATGACAGCAATGCCTCCGGCGAGCTTGGCGAGCCGCTCCTCGAGCTTCTCCCGGTCCCAGTCGGAGTCGGCCTGCTCGATCTCGCGGCGCAGCTGCACCGCCCGATCCGCGATGGCTTCATCGGAGCCGGAACCATCGACGATGGTGGTGTTGTCCTTGGTCACCACGACGCGACGGGCGTGGCCGAGCACATCGAGCCCGGCTTCCTTGAGGGTGAGACCGACCTCGGGGTTGATGACCTGCGCTCCGGTGACGATCGCGAGATCGTCGAGGAATGCCTTGCGGCGATCGCCGAAGAACGGGGCCTTGACCGCCACGGCCTTGAGCGTCTTGCGCACCGAGTTGACCACGAGGGTCGACAGCGGCTCGCCATCGACATCCTCAGAGATGATCAGGACGGGCTTGCCGGATTCCGCGATCTTCTCGAGCAGCGGCAGGAAGTCCGGCAGCGAGCTGATCTTCTCGCGGCTGAGCAGGATCTGCACATCCTCGAGAACCGCTTCCTGCGCCTCGATATCCGTGAGGAAGTACGGCGACAGGTAGCCCTTGTCGAACTGCACGCCCTCGGTGACATGGAGGTCGGTGAGCAGGGAGGAGGACTCCTCGACGGTGACGACGCCATCCACGCCGACCCGGGTCATCGCGCGCGCCACGAGATCGCCGATCTCCTCGTCGCGGGACGAGACGGTGGCGACCTGCGCGATGGCGGACTCGCCCTCGACCGGGGTCGCGACCTTGACGAGGTGCTCGGCGACTGCCTCCGCGGCCTTGGCGATGCCCTTGCCGAGCGCCATGGGGCCAGCGCCGGCAGCGACATTGCGGATCCCGGCGCTGATGATGGCCTGCGCGAGGACCGTTGCGGTGGTGGTGCCGTCGCCCGCGACATCGTTGGTCTTGATAGCGACGGCCTTGACGAGCTGGGCACCAAGGTTCTCGAAGGGATCCTCGAGGTCGATCTCCTTGGCGATGGTCACACCGTCATTGGTGACCACGGGGCCGCCGAAGGCCTTGGCAAGAACAACATTGCGACCGCGCGGGCCGAGGGTGACCTTGACGGCATCGGCGAGCGCGTCGACGCCACGCTCGAGCGCGCGGCGAGCGTCATCGTGGAACTTGATCTGCTTGGACATAGTTGGTATCAATGCTCCTCAACTGGCCGGCTGCGCGTCGGCACGGTGCCCGCGCCCGCCAGCTCTTGGGAAAATGCGAAGCCCCGGCGACCATGGCCTGACTGGCCTCGGCTCCGGGGCTCGCACAAGGGGGTCACATCTTCAGTGAACGTGTGTCACTTGGACACGACAGCGAGAATGTCGCGGGCCGAGAGAATGAGGTACTCCTCGCCGGCGTACTTGATCTCGGTGCCACCGTACTTGCTGTAGATGACGACATCGCCTTCCTGCACATCCAGGGGGATGCGCTTGGCGCCCGCATCGTCCCAGCGGCCGGGGCCCACTGCGATGACGGTGCCTTCCTGAGGCTTCTCCTTGGCGGTATCTGGGATGACCAGACCGGAAGCAGTAGTCGTCTCCGCTTCGTTCGTCTGGACGAGGATCTTGTCCTCGAGCGGCTTGATGTTCACGCTCGCCACGTTGAACCCTCCACGTTATTGGGTGTGATGCCCGCCCGTTGCGGGCAGCTCGGTTCGTTCTACGATTCGCGACACGTCTTCGAGCCCCGTCGTCGCGGGTGCCGGGACCAATTCTGCGTCACCTAGCACTCTATACACGAGAGTGCTAGCACTCAAGGCAGGCGTGGATGAATGTCGTTAGCTTGCAGCGAACGGAACGCGCGCACCAACCACTACACCGCCACGGCCTGCCCGGGACCAGGGCCGGATACCTGGCTCACCTGCACTGAGAGCGCGGGATCGGTCGCTACCAGCAAGCTAGACGGCTCCGCTCCGGCAGCGATCAGGTGCGCGCCCAGCGACGCGATCATGGCCCCGTTGTCCGTGCACAACCGCGGCCGCGGGATCCGCAGCTCCAGCCCCGCGGCCGCGCATCGCTCCTCCGCGAGAGCGCGCAGCCGGGAGTTCGCTGCGACTCCCCCACTGATGACCACCGTGCCAACACCCATATCGCCCGCGGCGCGCACCAGCTTCATCGACAGCACATCCGCCACGGCCTCCTGGAAGGAGGCCGCCACATCCGCCCGATCGATCGGCTCGCCCCGCCGGTGCGCCGACTCCAGATGCCGGGCCACCGCTGTCTTCAGGCCCGAGAACGAGAATCCATGACGCTCATCCCGCGGCCCGGTCATCCCCCGCGGGAAGCTGATCGACCGCGGATCACCGCCGCGCGCGAGCTCATCCACCACGGGCCCGCCGGGATAGCCCAGTCCGAGCAGGCGCGCGACCTTGTCATACGCCTCCCCTGCCGCATCATCGACGGTCGAGCCCAGCTCGACCATCGGCTCCGCGAGCGAATGCACATGCAACAGGCTCGTATGGCCGCCCGAGACCAGAAGCGCCACGCACGGGGGCAGCGGGCCGTGCTCCAGCGCATCGACCGCGACGTGGCCACCCAGGTGGTTGATGGCATAGAACGGCACTCCCCACGCCGCCGCGTACGCCTTCGCCGCAGCGGCACCCACGAGCAGCGCGCCCGCGAGCCCAGGCCCGATCGTCACGGCCACCGCATCGGGCCGCTCGATGCCCGCGGCTGCCAGGGCCCGCCGCATCGTCGGCACCACGGCCTCGAGGTGCGCCCGCGAGGCGATCTCCGGCACCACGCCGCCAAACCGCGCGTGCTCATCCACGCTCGATGCCACCTCATCGGCCAGCAACGTCACCATGCCCTCGTTCTCGCCGCGCAGTACCACCGACGCGATGCCCACGCCCGTCTCGTCGCAGGAGCTCTCGAGCCCCAGCACGTTGATCGTCTCCCGGCTGCCCCAGTCAGGCATGGTCGGCCCCTTCCCGCTTCATCACAAAGGCATCGGCACCACTCGGCTGGTAGTAGCGCTTGCGCAAGCCAATGACCTCGAACCCCACGCTGCGATACAGGCCCTGCGCCGCGGCATTGTCCGTGCGCACATCCAAGAATGTCGGTCCACCATGGAGGTCAGCGACGGCCAGGATATCCGCGAGGAGCAGGCGGCCGATGCCTTTGCCCTGGTGCTCGGGAGCCACCGCGATGGTATGGACCTCGTTCTCCGGATCCCGGCTCGCGCCGAGCAGCGCGATACCCGCGTAGCCGACCAGCTCGCCGCCGAGGTCGGCCGCGACGTAGTGATTGTTGCGGTCCCGGAGCTCCTGGGCGAACGCCCAGGCTGGCCAGGGATTGTCGTAGGCGAACAGCAGCTTCTCCAGCCGCGCGCACGCCGGTGCATCCGCTGGGGCGAGCGGCCGCAGATCGGCAGCGCCGGACACGGGCTCAGGCACCATAGCGCCACGTCCCCGGCGGGTTCTTCATCGCGCTTGGCTCGGTCGCGTCCGGTCGGCGCAGGTAGAGCGGCACGAGCGGTCCTGGAGCCGTCCCCGCGCGCAACGTCGCGGAGGCCGCCACCAGCCCGATCGGCGTGGGGCTAGCTACCCCGAGGACAGGGGCATCGAACAGAGCGGCGTGCGCCGGCGATCCCGCGACATGGGTCGCACCGTCCAGCCGGACGTCAGCAGGCTTGCTCACCGCGGGGCCATCGATGCGCTCGCCACCGCGATAGCGGGCCCAGTAGATCTCGCGGCGCCGCGCATCGGTGACCACGAGCAGCTCCTCGGCCCCGGTCTCGCCCGCAGCCGGAAGGGCGCTGGGCTGGCCCTCTGCCGTGAGGATGCTGGGCTGGCCCTCAGCCGTGAGGATGCTGGGCTGGCACTGCGCCGCGATGGCATCAAGGCTACACACGCCGTGCGCGGGGATGCCCAGGGCGTCGGCCAGCGCGGCTCCGGTGACCATGCCGACCCGCAGGCCCGTGAAGGGACCAGGACCTGTTCCCACCACCACGGCATCGAGGTCCGCGAAGCCGAGGCCAGCGGATTCCAGGCATTCCGCGATGCTCGGGGTGAGCACCTCGGCGTGCGCGCGAGCGTTGACGGTCACGCGGCGCGCGAGCTCGGTCGGCTCCCATCGCTGCGGGTCGAGCTGCACTACTCCCGCGGTGACAGCGGGAGTGGAGGTATCAACGGCGAGAACAAGCACGATTACCGAGGATACCGACAGGACCGGGCATTGCCGACCCGCTGATCGGGGATGGACCGCTGCGCGCTCAGGCGCCGTCCACCCATTCCCAGCGCGCTTCCCTCGTCTCGTCCTCGCGGTCGCGGTCTAGCTGCACCCACAGGTAGCGGTCAACGAGCCGCTCGGCGAGCCCCTCGCCCCACTCGACCACGAGCACCGCATCCTCGAGCTCGGTATCGAGATCAAGGGCATCGAGCTCGTCGAGCGCGAGGTGCGCATCGTGGGCACGCTCGGCATCGCCCACCAGCCGGTAGAGGTCGGCATGGACCATCTCCACCGGCGGTAGCCCGCCTGGGCGGCTAGCTCCCGCACGATGCTCGCGGGCGATGATGAACGTGGGCGAGCTCACCGTGCCCTGCACGCCTAGTCCCGCAGCGATCCCGCGGGCCAGCGCGGTCTTGCCCGCACCGAGCGGCCCCGAGAGCAGCACCACATCACCGGCGGCGAGCCCAGCCGCCAACCGCCGACCAAACGCCTCGGTGTCCTGAACGGTCGGCAACTGCTCTGAATACACCGGCAAGGGACCTTTCGGATCGGGCATGCTCGAACGACCGGTTGATCAGTCGCTCCAGGGCTTCACTGACCACCTGGGGACGCTCCATCTCCACCATGTGGCCTGCTTTTGGCACACGGAGCAGCTCGGCATGCGGAAGCGCTTCCGCGATCGCCACCGAGTTTCGGAACGGCGTCACCATATCGCCGTCGCCGCAGATCACCGCAGCCGGGACGGGCTTGAGGATCGGCAGCGCGAGCGACTCGTCATGCTTCTCGAGCGCGACGAGGAAGTTGACCATCGTGAGCAGGTTCGTCTCGTTGGTCATCTGCTCGGAGAACCGGGCTACCTCGGGAGGCACGCGCCGATCACCGTAGGAGGTGACCTTCAGGATCGGCGACAGCAACGGCCGGATGGCGTCGCGGCTCTGCTGGATCATCGCCGGCGCTGCCTTGACCGCGAGCTGGGCAGCCTTGACCGCAGGGGTATCGAGCATCCGCGCGACCCCGGCCTCGGAGAGCCCGCTCGCCGCTGTCGCCACGAGCCCCACGCCGATGACCCGATCGCGGACGATCTCGGGGAACTGCCGCGCGAAAGCCAGCACCGTCATGCCGCCCATCGAATGGCCAACAAGGATGACCGGCCCCTCGGGCGCCTTGGCGCGCAGCACCGCCGCGAGATCACGTCCTAGCTGCGGGATCGTGGACGACTCCGAGGACGGCATGCCGGACTGGCCGTGCCCGCGCTGATCGTAGAAGACCATGCGCACCCGCGGCCCGAACATCCGCTCGATGTCCACCCGCTGGAAATGCCAGGCACCCATGTGCAGGCAGAACCCGTGCGCGAACACCACGGTCACCGGAGCATCAGGCGGACCGACCTCGCGGACGTTGAGCAGCAACTGATCGTCGGTGACGACAAAGCTCGCCCGATCGGTCTGCATCAGCCGGAAGTCGTGGTCGAACGAGCGCCGCGCCGCGCTCGCAGGAGCACTAGCAGCTGCCACCGGGTCCTCCGCGCGACTCCGGGCGCGAGGCGATGCCGCCGCCCGCCTCCGCGATCCGGTGGGCTGCCGCCGCCGTGCCCGCCCCTCCGCCGAGATCTGCTGCCGCTCAGGCGCTGCCATGGATGCCCACGCCTTCCGGATCGCGATACGTGCGCGCCACCCGCCCCTTGATTCCAGTCACCACTTCATAATGAATCGTTCCGAGCTCATCGGCCCAGTCCTGCGCGATCGGCGCGCCGTCATCGCCCGCGCCGAACAGCACCGCCTCGTCCCCCTCCGCGACCGAGATCTCCCCGGGACCGAGATCGATCACGAACTGGTCCATGCAGACCCGTCCGACCGCGGGGCGGCGCCGCCCGCCCACGAGCACCTCGAAGCGTCCCGTCAGGTTGCGGGGAATCCCGTCGGCATAACCGGCCGGGATCAGTCCCACGGTGGTATCCCTCGGCGCGGTCCACACATGCCCGTAGGAGACACCCTCGCCCGCGGCAACGTCCTTGACCAGGGCGATCCGTGCGGTGACGGTCATAGCGGGCCGCAGCCCCATCTGGCCCCGGTCCGGCACCGGCGACAACCCGTACAGGGCGATCCCAGGACGCACCATGTCGAAGCGCAGATCCGGCCGGGTCATCGTTGCTGCCGAGTTGGCGACATGCAAGCGGCCAGGATCGATGCCGCTCGCCCGAGCATCGGCGACCGTCTCGCGGAAGCGCTCGGCCTGCGCATCGATCACGGGGTGCTCGGGCTCGTCCGCGTGCGCGAGATGCGTGAAGAACGACTGCACCACCACGCTCTCGTCCACGACGGCCTTGGCCAGCAGGTCGCGCAGCGCCGGCCACTCGCGGGGGGAGACTCCGTTGCGGTTTAGCCCCGAATCGACCTTCACCGCCACCTTGGCCTGCGTGCCGGCGGCATCAGCGGCGGACAGGACAGCGGCGAGGTGCCGCGAGGAGGACACGCCAATCGTGATGCGGTGTGCCAGAGCGGGCGCGAAATCGGCATCGGGCGCGTGCAGCCAGCAGCTGATCGGCGCGCTGATCCCGGCCTCGCGCAGCTCGACGGCCTCCTGGACCGTGGCCACGCCCAGTTCAGTGGCGCCCGCGGCGAGAGCGGCCCGCGCTACCGGTACCGCGCCGTGCCCATAGCCATCGGCCTTGACCACGACCATCACATCGGCCGGACCAGCACACTCACGCAGGATCCGGGTGTTGTGCGCGATCGCGCCGAGGTCGACCGCGGCTTCGAACTGTGGATTGCTCACGGCTACGATCCTGCCACTTCGCGCCGTGCTGGTCACCGCTCCCGCCTATCGCGCCGCTCACCAAGGCAGGCCGGCTGCCACCTGCATCACCGCGCCGAGCGCAGGGCACGGATAGCGGACGGCACCGCGGCGAGCAAGTGGCTCGCCGAGATCGGGCCACCATCGGCAGGTCCGCCACCTGCTGCGATGCGCGCCGCACGAGCGTGCGCATGGGCTGCCATCGCGGCGGCCTCGTGCGGTGGGATTCCGGCCGAGACGAGCGCGCCAATCATTCCGGCAAGGATGTCGCCGGTGCCGGGCGTGGCTGCCCAGGAGGAGCGCGCGCGCACCACCAGCGGCACCGAGCCCGCGGTGGCCACGATCGTGGCATGGCCCTTGAGCAGGACCGTGGCGCCATAGCGGCGTGATGCCTCGGTCGCCGCAGCGATGCGGTCCTCCCCCACCGGCTGCCCGGTGAGCCTCGTGAGCTCGCCGTCATGGGGCGTCAGCACGAGTGGTGCTTGGCGGCCTCGCAGGAGGCTGGCATCGGCGGCGAGCAAGGTGATGCCGTCGGCATCGACAACCGTGGGCGCATCGCGCTGCAGCACGGCCTCCAGATCACTTCGGGCCTGCTCGCTGGTGCCCATCCCGGGTCCTGCGACCCAGCCATCGATGCGCGGGGAGCCAGCCGAGCCGGGATCAGGCAGGTCGTCGGACACGATCGCTTCCGGGTAGCGCTCCACGACAGCGGACGCGGCCGCGCCGAAGCAGCGGACCATGCCGGACTTGCTGCTGATCGCGCCGCCGGCGGCGAGGAGCGCCGCCCCCCGGTAGCGGGCCGATCCGGCGAGCACCCCGGTGACGCCAAGCGTGTACTTGTGATCGCGCGGACCAGGAACCGGCCAGCGGGCACCTACCTCGCCGTCGGTGAGCTCGGCCAGCGACGGCGGGGGCAGCTCCAGGCCGATGTCGACGACCTCGATCGCGCCGCACGACTCCCCAGCGAGGGCATGGACGGGCTTGCGCGCGCCGAATGTCACTGTGAGCGCCGCCCGCACGGCGGGGCCCGGCACGGCGCCGCTGCCTGGGTCCACGCCGCTGGGCAGGTCCACCGCGATGATCGGTGACCGGATGCCAGCCACATGCTCGGCAGCCGCGGGGCGGAGGGACCCATGCCCCGAGATGCCGACGATGCCATCGAGCACAAGATCGGGCTCCCCTAGCCGGGGCACGATCCGGCCGCCCGCTGCACGCAGCGCCGCGAGCCCGGCTGGGTGCGCGCGATCCGGCGAGAGCAGGACCGCTTCCACGGCCACGCCTCGCTTTCGCAGGAAAGCCCCGGCCCACAAGGCATCTCCGCCGTTGTCACCACTGCCCACGAGCAGGCCGACATGGCGTCCCGCGATGGCCCCGGTACGCGAGTGCAGCTCGCGCGCGACGATCGTGGCAAGCCCCCATGCGGCACGACGCATGGGGACCCCGTCCGCGACGCGCGCGAACAACGCCGACTCCGCCGCGCGGATCTCGGCGACCGTGAAGTAACCGAGCGGCACGAGCAGCTACTCGACGGTGACGGACTTGGCGAGGTTGCGCGGCTTGTCCACGTCGTAGCCACGGGTCTGCGCCACCTGGGCGGCGAAGATCTGCAGCGGCACCGTCGACAACAGTGGCTGCAGCAGCGTCGGGGAGGCCGGGATCTCGATGAGATGGTCGGCGAAGGGCTTGACCGTCTCGTCGCCCTCTTCCGCGATGACGATGGTCCGCGCGCCACGCGCCTGGATCTCGCGGATGTTCGACAGCATCTTCGAGTGCAGCACAGCGCGGCCCTTTGGCGACGGCATCACCACGATCACGGGCAGCTCGTCCTCGATCAGCGCGATCGGGCCATGCTTGAGCTCGCCAGCCGCGAAGCCCTCGGCATGGATGTATGCCAGCTCCTTGAGCTTGAGCGCGCCCTCGAGCGCCACTGGGTAGCCCACGTGGCGGCCGAGGAACAGGATCGTGGACTTGCTCGCCATGTCCCGGGCGAGCTCGCGCACTGACTCTGCCTGCCCGATCAGCTTCTCGATGAGCTCCGGCATGGAGGCGAGCTCGGCGAACTCGCGCGCCACCTCGTCGGGATACTTGGTGCCGCGTGCTTGCGCGAGGGCAAGGCCAACGAGGTAGTTCGCCGCGACCTGCGCGAGGAACGCCTTCGTCGACGCGACGCCGATCTCCGGTCCTGCCCGCGTGTAGAGGACCGCGTCGGATTCCCGGGGGATCTGCGAGCCATTGGTATTGCAGACCGCGAGCACACGCGCCTTCTGCTCGCGCGCGTGGCGCACCGCTTCGAGCGTGTCCGCGGTCTCGCCGGACTGCGAGATCGCCACGACCAGCGTCGAGCGATCAAGCACCGGATCCCGGTAGCGGAACTCGCTCGCGAGCTCCACTTCCACGGGCAGGCGCGCCCAATGCTCGATGGCGTACTTGGCGACGAGGCCCGAGTGGTATGCGGATCCGCAGGCCACCACGAAGACCTTGTCGATATCGCGGAGGTCCTGATCGGTCAGGCGCTGCTCATCGAGCACGATCCGGCCGTTGGTGAAGTGACCGCGCAGGGTGTCGGCGACCGCGAGCGGCTGCTCCTCGATCTCCTTGAGCATGAAGAAGTCATGCCCGCCTTTTTCCGCTGCCGCGAGATCCCAGTCGATGTGGAACGGGCGACCCTCCACAGGCTCGCCATCGAAGTCAAGGATGCGGTAGTCATCCGCGGTGATGATGACGACATTGTCCTGCCCGAGCTCGATCGCCTCCCGCGTGTGCTCGATGAACGCGGCGACATCCGAGCCGAGGAACATCTCGTTCTGTCCCACGCCCACCACCAGCGGTGTGGAACGGCGGGCCGCGATGATCGTGCCCGGGTGATCGGCATGGGTGAACAGCAGCGTGAAGGCGCCCTCGAGGCGGCGCAGCACCTTCAGCGTGCTCGCCTCGAAATCACCAGCGGTGTCGCCCTCGGCATAGGCGCGAGCGACGAGGTGCACCGTGACCTCGGTGTCGGTATCGCTGAGCAGGTCCACGCCTGCATCCTCGAGCTCGGCGCGCAACGGCCCGAAGTTCTCGATGATGCCGTTGTGGACTACGGCGATGCGCTGGTCCACATCTCGGTGCGGGTGGGCATTGCGATCCGTCGGACGGCCATGGGTCGCCCAGCGGGTATGCCCCATGCCCGCGACGCCCTTGAAGGAATCCCGCCCATCCTCGTCGAGCGCTGCCTCGAGATTGGCGAGCCGACCTGCTCGCTTCTCGATCGCCAGTCCCCCGCTGCCATCCAGGACAGCGATGCCCGATGAATCATATCCGCGGTACTCCATCCGGCGAAGCGCCTCGACGACAACGTCCAGCGCTTGCCGGTGACCGACATACCCGACAATCCCACACATAGGAACACAGCCTACTGATGAATCACCGCGACTTCCGCACCTCCGGCGTTTCCGCAGGAAAATGCCTATGACCCGCACCACATGGGCCCTTGGCGGGCGCGGCCGAGCGGTTTGGCATCCGATTGCGCGACGACAGCGCGCCCATCCGCTAACGTCGTGGACGTGGCCACTAACCCGAAGAAGCTCGTAGCCCAGCTGTCGCGCCGCGGACCGCACCGCGTGCTGCGCGGCGATCTCGCCATCGCGGGCATGCCTGGCCTGGTGCTCGCCCCCGAGGAAGGATTCAACCTTCCTGCCGTGGCATTCGGGCACCACTGGCTGACCAGCCCGGAGCGCTACCTCACAACGCTCAAGCACCTCGCATCGTGGGGATTCGTGGTCGTCGCACCGTCCACGGAACGTGGCGTGGTGCCCTCCGCCCTGAACCTCGCCGCGGATCTCGATACCGCCCTCTCCATCGCTACCGACGTGCGCCTCGGGCCGGGCCAGATCAGCGTCAAGCCCAGCAAGCTCGGCTTCGTCGGCCATGGCTTTGGCGCGGGCGCCGCGGTGCTCGCCGCGCAACGCCGCAAGGACAACCCGGTGGCAGCGGTCGCGTCGCTCTTCCCCAGCACTGTCAGCCCATCCCCGGAAAAGGCCGCCGAGCAGCTCTCCATGCCGGCGCTCATCCTCGCTGCCGAGCTGAAGTCCTTGACGAGCAATGCGCGCTCGCTGGCCGAGAGCTGGCAGGGCGAGGCGCTCCTTCGCACCATCGAGCAATCCTCCAGCGCGGGCCTCATCGAGGGACACCGCATCTCCAGCTGGTTCGGCCTCGGCAAGGCTGAGAAGAAGACCCAGGCCATCAGCCGGGCGCTGCTCACTGGCTACCTCCTGCACCAAGTAGCGGGCGACAAGAACTACGCGGCGTTCGCGGACCCCTCTACCGAGATCAAGGGGACGCTCGTGGTCGACCCCGCCCTGCGCATGCTGCCTGAGGACGAGTTCGACGAGATCCTGTCCCTGCCTCCCGTCGAGCTACCGGGAACGCCGTCGCGAACCGAACTCGCTGGCCCGGCTGAGCAGCCCCGCAAGGCTGGGATCCTCGGCTAGCTGCTCCCCCGCGCCCCTCTCGCTGGCCGATGCGGCACGTCCCCTCTCGGCAGTGGGCCGCAGTGGTTCCGGTAGAGGCGGCTCGGATGGCACGGGAACTGGCGCCGGGAGCTCATCGGCCTGAGCTGGCAGATCAAGCATGCTGGCACGAGCGCCGGGAGGTTCTTCCATGTCCGGAACAGGAGCAGTGGGCGCAGGAGCAGTGGGCACCGAAAGATCCGGCGCGGGAGCAGCGGGCATGTTGTGAGTCGTCGACGCCCTCGGCGGAGAGACCGGCGACTCGAGCAGCGTGGCCTTGATCAGGAGGGTGCCGAGCTCGCGAGCGTCCTGGAATTCCTGTCGCGCTTGGCGTAGCTGCTCCACGATCTCGGCGCCGCGCGGTAGAGCATGCGCGCGCATCCAGTCCGCCGGAGCCGGGAAGCCGCCCTGCAACAAGCGGAGGATCACATCGGGGATGTCCTCGCCCATGATCTCGGCGGGCCAGGCCTCAGCGATCCTGGACACTGCACCGAACAGCGCAATGAGGGCCTCACTGACTTGCTCGGTTGCCGTGGCGAATGCTTCGGCGACACCGTGTGCGTGATCAGCGATATCGCCGGATTCCCGGTGAGCGGCGGCCAGCCATGCCCCTGCCTCGATGGTGATGCCAGGCAGCCTGCTGGCCTCGCGGTCCTCCTCCGCCACGGTCGCGCCGAGGTCGGCAACGCGCCCGGCGACGACAGCGCATGCGGCCCAGGCGGCGAGATCCAGGTCGTCGGCATCGTGGAGCAGCCCTGGCCACACCTCGTCGATCCTGGCGAGCATCCCCGGGTCCGGGACGGCCAGCGCGGCCTCGCGCAGCAGCCCGAGCAGCGTTGCCAGCACCGAGATCGGCACATGGTGCTTTTCCCGGAGATCGGCCGCGGACACCGCCGAGCCCTCGGGCACCTCGATCACGATGCATCCCAGTTGAGCTGGTGGCCACACCGGGAGATGCTCGTTGCCCAGTCCGCGTCGGCGTCCGTGATGCGCTCCAGCGCAGCATCCGCGCTTGCCGCTGACATCTCCCGGAGGCGCGCCCAGGCGCCGAGAGCGTTCGTCCAGGATTCCCAGGCGTCGTCGAGCGGCGCGGAACGTGGCTCGATGCCGCGGGCCAGCGCAGCTGCTCCCGAGGCCAGGCGCGCGGCGCTTGCGAGCTGCCCGCGCAGCTGGGCATCACTGCCGGGCTCCTCGGTCTTGTCGGGTTGCTGCATGTGCTGCTCCTTGCCTCATCGCGACCGGGATTCCCGGCCCAATGAGTAGGACGCAGCAGAAGCCCCCATGGTTCCCCTGCTGCCAGAGATTCTTCGCCGAGGTGCTGCATGCGGCTGGGCGGCTGGGCGGCTGGGCGGTGATTCTGCAAAAGCACCGGAAAACGTCAAACGCGATAGAAGCCGACCTGGGATTCCTGCAGCTTCTATCGCGTTTGCGGCTAGACCGACCGGCCCACCAGAGCCTCGGCCCACCATGTAACCGACTGGCCCACCAGGCCAGGTCCCTACACGCTGGAAACAACCTCTGCGAGCTGCTCCGCGACGCGCTGCGCGTGCTCCGCCGTGGTGGATTCCACCATGACGCGAACGAGCTGCTCGGTGCCCGAGGGGCGCAGGAGGACGCGTCCGCGCTCGCCCAGGTCCTGCTCGGCGTCGGCCACAGCGGCCTGGACCAGGATGTCGCGGGTCGCCGCGTTCTTGTCCCGGACCCGCACGTTGATGAGCACCTGCGGGAGGATCTCCATGACCCCAGCGAGCTCGCTGAGGGGCTTGCCCGTCTCGGCGATGCGGGCCATCAGGCGCAGCCCGGTGAGCAGGCCATCGCCCGTGGTGCCATATTCCGGCATGACGATGTGGCCGGACTGCTCGCCGCCGAGGCTGTAGTCACCGGACTTGAGCTCCTCGAGGACATAGCGGTCGCCCACCCCGGTAGTGCGCACAGTGATGCCCTCGCCCTGCATGGCGATGTGCAGGCCCAGGTTGCTCATCACGGTCGCGACTAGGGTGTCCTCGCTGAGCTCGCCAGCATCGCGCATGGCGATGGCGAGAACCGCCATGATGGCATCGCCATCGACGATGTGTCCGTGGCCGTCCACGGCGAGGCAGCGGTCGGCGTCCCCGTCGTGCGCGAGCCCGATATCGGCCTGATGCTCGACGACAGCGTCCTGGAGCATCGTCAGATGGGTGGAGCCACAGCCCTCGTTGATGTTCAGCCCGGTGGGCTCGTTGTTGATCGCGATGACCGTGGCACCGGCGGCGGCGTAGGCCGCAGGCGCTGTGCTCGATGCGGCACCGTGCGCGCAATCGACCACCACGGTGATGCCCTCGAGGGGAGTGGAGATGGTGGTGGCGAGATGCGCGAGGTAGCGGTCCTGGGCATCGGGGGCATCGGTGATGCGGCCGATATGACTGCCGGTGGGGCGCTCAGTGGTGCCTTCGGCGATGGCTGTCTCGATCTGATCCTCGATATCGTCGGGCAGCTTGCGACCGCCGGGCCCGAAGATCTTGATGCCGTTGTCTGGCATGGGGTTGTGCGAGGCGGAGATCATGATGCCGAGGGCGGCATCATATGCCGCGGTCAGGTAGGCGACGGCTGGGGTGGGCAGCACACCAACGCGCACCACATCAACGCCTGCCGCCGCGAGTCCTGCGGTGACGGCGGCCTCGAGCATCTCGCCGCTGGCTCGGGGATCGCGGCCAACGATGGCGAGCGACCGCGAGCAGGAGGGGGCTTCCGCGCTACGCGCGAGGACTCCGGCGGCGGCGCTGGCCACTGATACGGCGAGCTCCACGGTGAGATCAGCGTTGGCGAGCCCCCGCACTCCGTCGGTTCCGAATAGTCGACTCATCCGCCCGTTCACTTCCCTTCCACGTCGTCGACGTCAACTATCGCATTATCTTGTCCGGTTGGGCTCCACGACGGCCCGGTGTCACTTGCCCGGTGTCCCCGCCCCGCTTCCGGGATCGCAGGCAGCGGCATGGTGCGCGAAACGGGAGCAGGCCCGGACCTGTGCGGTCCGGGCCTGCTCACGATCACGTGCGGCAATGGATCGCCAGCACGTATCGCTCGATCAGCGCTTCGAGTACTGAGGCGCCTTGCGGGCCTTCTTGAGGCCGTACTTCTTGCGCTCGGTGGCACGCGCGTCACGGGTGAGGAAGCCAGCCTTCTTGAGGGCGGGCCGATCATCCGGGGTGACGTCGATCAGGGCACGAGCGATGGCGAGGCGCAGCGCGCCAGCCTGGCCCGAGGGGCCGCCGCCATGGAGGCGGGCGTGGATGTTGAACGCGCCATCGCGCTCAACGAGCACCAGCGGTGCCTTGATGAGCTGCTGGTGCACCTTGTTGGGGAAGTACTCCTCGAGGCTGCGCCCGTTCAGCGTGAACTGGCCGTCGCCGGGGGTCAGGCGCACCCGAACCACGGCTTCCTTGCGCCGGCCCACGGTCTGCACGGGGCGGTCAAGGATGATGGGGGCCGCGGCCTCGGGCTCGGACTCGGTGGTGAAGCCTTCGTCGACGAGATCCTCGGCGACGTCCTCGGTGACGACCATCTCCGCGGACTCCTCGGCGACGATGCCTTCGTCTACGTTCTCGTATTCAGGCGTGGTCACGTCCTGCTCCTCCGGTGTGGTCACTGGGCCACCTGCTTGATCTCGAACGGGATGGGGTTCTGGCCGGAGTGCGGATGCTCGGGGCCCGCGTAGACCTTGAGCTTCGTCGCGATCTGGCTGCCCAGCTTGTTCTTCGGGATCATGCCAACGATGGCCTTCTCCACCACACGCTCGGGGCGCGTCGCGAGCGCCTCGCCGATGGTGCGGGACTTCAGGCCGCCGGGGAAGCCGGAGTGGCGGTAGACCAGCTTGTTGTCACGCTTGTTGCCGGTGAGGGCGACCTTCTCGGCGTTGACGATGATGACATAGTCACCACCGTCGAAGTTCGGTGCGTATGTGGGCTTGTGCTTGCCGCGGAGAATGGTCGCGGCCTGGACTGCGAGCCGTCCGAGCACCAGATCGGTAGCGTCAATGACGTACCAGGTGCGCGTGACGTCGCCAGCCTTGGGGCTGTACGTAGGCACGGTTCTACCTCGTCTTATTCGTATTGCTGCCGGCCAAGCGGCGTAGCGGGGCCGGACCCGGCGGCCGGTTGAGACCCGGGGACCCCTCTGTGCTACATGCCGAGGCGGTACTCTACCGCGAATCATTTCCGCTGGTCAAATATGAAAGCAGCCCCGATGGACCTCTCCTTCCATCGGGGCTGCTCGCAGCGGGCAGCTATCGGGGAATCATGCCCACTGCTGCGCGGCGGCACGCTCGGCGTCCCGCATCTGGTCATTGCCGTCGCCCACGGCCCGGCCCACAGCGTCGAGGATGAGCTTGAGGTTCAGCGCGGCATCGTCCCACCGGCGCTGCTGCGCCTGGTAGTTCGCGGAGGCGTTGCTGTCCCAGGATGCCGCGAGGCTCGACACATAGCCCTTGAGATCGTTGAGCGTGTTGTCGAGGTTGGCGGCAGAGGTAGCGAGATCGGCGCGGAGCGCCTCGATCTGCCCGAAGTTGTACTTGATCTGATCAGACATGACGTTCTTCCTTGTGAGGTCGCAGAAGTGGTGCAGCACCGTTGACACACAGTGCAGGGGCGGGACGCTGCCGGCTCGAGACGGCCCCAGCGCCTAGGACATGTTCAGGAGACCGCCGACATTGTTGAGCGAGCTGGCGTTGGCAACCTCGGCGCCGTCGTACTTGCGGCCGCTCTCCCGGATGGCATCGCTGATCGCCGAGAGCGCAGTGTTGAGCTTGACCGCCTCGGCGTCCCAGCGGCTGATGAGCGAGCCGAACGCACCCTTGGCCTGGCCGCGCCACGCGCCCTCGACGTTGGCGATCTTGGCGTGGAGCGCGTTGAGCTGGGCGCTCACATCCTCGCTGACCTGCTTGACATGGTTGGCGGCGGCGTTCATGTCCGCGGTGGTGGTCGTCAAGTTGTTGCTCATGGGTTCCCTCCCCTAGTTCCGATGGACCCGGCGTGATCGATACCTGGCCCTAGCACTGCCGCGGTCGCATTCTCCGGGTTCGCTAATGTCTGACGCGATGGATCCCGGTTTGGTTCCGCTCGGGCAAGAAATCTTCGAGAAATATCCGACGCCCTCGATGTTCTTTCTGATAAATGCGCCTTGAGCTGCATGGACAGCGAGAAGTGATCTGGCTCACAGATGAAATTGCCGGGGCTAGCCCACGTGTCGCACCGTCCTGACGACACCCAGGCACTCCGAGAACGCCGAGTCCGCCGCGGCAGCGGCCCCGCTCGACTCGCACCCGATATTGGCCTGCTTGCCGCCCACCAGGACGACGAACCACGTCACGCTGCCCCGCTCTGCGCCACGGGCGTCGACCAGCACCTCTCGGTAGGCGGCCTCCGCCCCGGTCTCGCCGACCGAAGCGTGCCCGAGCTGCGGGTCGGAGTCCACGAGTCGCGTGACCGCGCCAGCAATCCCCTGTTGCTCGATGCCGGAGCCGGGGCCGCGCCGCGCGATCAGGATCCGCCGCTCATCGGAATGGTCGAACGGCAGCAGCTCCGCCAGGAACCCACCCGGATCGTGGTGGTCCGCGAAATCGCTCCAGCCCATCCCCCAGCCCGTCGGCAGCGTGATCTGGAGATCACCGATGGTGGCATCAGCACCGTGGTCCGATCCTGGAGCCTCGGCGGCGGAGGTCGTTGCGGGGCCACTGGATACGGGCGCGCTGGACAGGCTCAGATCGTGGGCATCGTTCTCCCCGATCACGGCCAGGAGCAGCGCGGCACCGCCGAGGAGCGCCAGGGCGCACGCCAGCACCAGCACGAAGCTACCGCGACGAGCCGGACTGGATTCCCGTGGCGGCCGCGGTCGCGCCCGGGGCAGATCGCCACCTCTGCTGCCCCACGCTGCCGGAGGGTGCTTCAGGTACGTGCCGGGCAGGAGCGCAGCCGCGCCGTCGAGCAGGCACTCGTCCGTAGCGGTCACCGAGGAATCGTGGTGCGGGATCGATGGACCCGCCCTGGTAGCGCGAGCCGGTGCAGCACCGGGATCGTGGATGCTCGTCGCGAGCACCCTCGGCGGGAACGACTCGATGTCGAGGACCGTCTCCACGTGCCGGAGCGGATCGTGCTCAACGACCACGAGCCGGCTCTCGCCCGGATAGCGCCTCGTGCGGTCCGCCGCGCAGGCCACCGCAGCGCTCACGAGCTGCACCACGCTCCCGTAGCGGCGCATCGCGGAGGCCAGGGCACGGCGATGCGCCGACGGCCACCACGTCGGGTGCACGATGACCAGCGTGTCGGTTGGCTCGCGCGCATCCAGCCGGGCGTGCAGCGCGAGCGCATCCAGGACTGTCGGCATCGGGACGGTCGCCGAAGCGAACGCCAGCACCGGATCATCGAGGAACTCGAATGGGTCGGGCTCGGCATCGAGCAGCTCGGCCTCGGTCGGCGCGGGCCCGGCTTCCTCGCCATCGTGCTCGTTTCCCACGACGATGGCGCTGCCGCGCAGCCTGACCATGGTCGGTCGGCGCACGATCCGGCCGCGCTCGCGCCAGGTGATGCGCCCGGGCCCGATCACGATGATTCGCTGGCCCGGGGTCGCCTCGTTCGGGTTCGCCGCGCCAGGGATCGTCACAGCGGCGGGGTCCACGCGAGCTGGACCCGCTGCTCTCCGCCACCGCGAGTGATCATCACGCCGCGGCCGGGAGGCTGCTCACTGGGCCGCACCGAGCCGATCAACGCGCCCTCGTCGCGGCTGCCATTCATGACCAGCCCCATCGGGTTGAGATCGCGCAGCGATGCCATTACCGGCTCGAACAACGCTCGCGAGGCACCACCTGTGCGCCGGGCGATGATCAGGTGCAGGCCCACGTCCTTCGCCTGGGGCAGCAGGTCGAGCAGGCCCGAGAGCGGGTTGCCGCCGTTGGTCGCGACGAGGTCGTAGTCATCAACGATCACGAACACCTCGGGCCCCGACCACCAGGAACGGTCCCGCAGCTGCTGCTGGGTGGTGCCAGGACCGGGTAGGCGATCGCGCAGGAACGCGCCGAGCTCGCCGATCAGGTCCTGCAGGTTCGCGGCCGAGACCGCGTACCCGGCGAGGTGATTCGTCTCGACCACGCCGAGCATGGTGCGACGGAAGTCCGCGAGCAGGATCTTCGCCTGCTGGGGCGTGTTTCGCTCCATGATGCCCTCGCAGAGCGACCGCAGGAGGGCGGTCTTGCCGGACTCGGAATCCGCGAAAACCACGAGGTGCGACTGCGAGGAAAAATCCACCGATACGGTGCGTAGCTCCGCCTCGTTGATGCCGATCGGGATCGACAGCGGGTTGCTGGCATTGGCCTGCAGGTCGAGCTCATCCCGGGAGAACTGCGCGGGCAGCATCCGCACCGGCGGAGCCGCCCGGTCGCCCGCCCGCTCGCGGAGTTCCCGTACTGCCGCGCCGACACCATCGGTGAGGTCGTGCGGATCCGCTGGAGGAAGGAACGTGGGCACCGCGATCAGCATGTGCAGGCCCTCCCGGGTGATGCCGCGCCCGGGCTGTCCCTCGGGCACGAGCAAGGCAGCTTTTCGGTTCATCTCCGAATCATTGGCGTCGCCCAGGCGCAGCTCGATGCGCGTCCCGAGCTGGTCCTTGGTCCCGGCCCGGAAGTCCGTCCACCGGGAGGCGCTGGCGATGACATGCACGCCGAACGACAGGCCCTGCGTGGCGAGGGCACCGATGGCGGCCTCGAGCTCCTCGAACTCCTGGCGGACGGTTTGCCAGCCGTCGACAACGAGGAAGACATCGCCGAATGGTGCATCGTCGATGCTGTGCCAGCCGGTGTCGCGCTGCTGGTCCCGGGCCCGGCGGTACTCGGACATCGAGGAGATGCCAAGCCGCTGGAACAGCTTCTCGCGGTGCCGCATCACCGTGGTGACCTCGGCGACGGTGCGACGGATCCGGTCCGGCTCCAGCCTGCTCGCGACGGAGCCGACATGCGGCACCTGGGCGAGCCCGGCGAGGGAGCCGCCACCAAAGTCCAGGCAATAGAACTGCGTCTCGCGCGGGGTGTGGGTCGCGGCGAGCGCCATGATGATGGTGCGGATCGTCGTGGACTTGCCGCTCTGCGGGCCACCTACGACAACAATATTGCCCTGGCTGGCTGACACATCGATGACAAGTGGATCGCGGCGCTGGTCATAGGGGCGATCGATGATGCCGATGGGCACGCGCAGCGCGCCACCCCCAGCTCCCTCGCGGGGGATGCGCTGGGCGGGCGGAACAAGCTGGCCCACCGTGGGCGATGTGGCGAGCGGAGGCAGCCACACCTCATGGGCATGGGGCCCGCGACCACGCACCGCGGAGAGCACCAGGTCGAGCACAGTGCGTTGCATCGCGGTGGGCGCCGGGCGCGGACGCGCGGGAGCGTTTGCCTGTTCCTGCGCCGGCTCCGGATCGGAGGGCCGCGCGGTGAAGGGAACCACGCGCAGTTCCCCCGTGCCGCTGGCCACCGCGGCATCCTCGACAGTGGCGGGCGGGACGTAGCCACCGGAGACATAGGAGGCGTTGAAGCGCTGCGGCTCGGCGGAATCCACCTTCAGGTAGCCAGCACCGGGAACGGGCGGCAAGTGGTAGGCATCAGGGACGCCAAGCACCGAGCGGGACTCCTGCGCGGAGAACGTCTTCAGGCCGATCCGGTAGGACAGGTGGCTCTCCAGGCCACGCAGCCGACCTTCCTCGAGCCGCTGGCTGGCGAGCAGCAGGTGCATGTGCAGCGACCGGCCGAGCCTGCCGATCATGACGAAGAGGTCGGCGAAGTCAGGCTTCTGGCTGAGCAGCTCGGAGAACTCATCGACGACGATGAACAACGCCGGCATCGGATCGAGCGCGGCACCGTTGTGCCGGGCACGCTCGTACTCGGCGACGCTGGCGAAGTTGCCCGCGGAGCGGAGCACCTGCTGGCGACGGTTCATCTCGCCCTCGAGAGCGTCACGCATCCGGTCGACCATGGTGATCTCATCGGCGAGGTTGGTGATGATCGCGGCAACATGCGGGGCGCCCTCGAGGCCAAGGAACGTGGCACCGCCCTTGAAGTCCACGAGGACAAGATTGAGGGATTCGGGCGAATGCGTGGCGACCAGGCCCAGGACGAGCGTGCGCAGGAACTCGGACTTGCCGGATCCGGTGGCGCCGACGCACAAGCCATGCGGGCCCATGCCGTTCTCCGCGGATTCCTTGAGGTCGAGCTCGATGACGCTGCCGTCCTCGCCATGCCCCACCGGCACGCGCAGGCGGTCACGCCCGCGGCGCGGGCGCCACATGGCACCGGGATCGAAGCGTGCCACATCACCGGCACCGATCATCGTTGCCCAATCGGGCAGTCCCGCGGCGGTCGGGTCCTGCGCGCTGTGCACGGTGCCGGGGGCCGCGATGCGGTAGGGCGACAGGGCCATCGTTGTCATGCGCGCCACGCCAAGGCCCAGCTGGTCAGCGCGAGCGAACATCTCCGGCCCGCTCGGGCCTTCGGCGCCGATCTGGCCCCCGTCCACGAGGAGCGATATCCCGTGGCGATCGGACAGGGCGGCTGCCGCCCCATCCAGGTCGACGATGGTCACGCCATCCATGCCGTCGCCAGCAATCAGTGGCTCATCGCCATCGACGATGCCTCCATCGACAACGATCAGCACGTGCGGCTGGCCTGCCGTGGCCGGGGCACCGCGGACGAACCGCGACCGGCCCTCGAGGACCGGGGCCAGCCGCTCCGCGGCATCGTGCAGGCTGGGATAGATCATCCGCTCCGGGCCCGCGATGTCGCGGCGGCGCGGGTGCTCGGCGTGGGGCAGCCACTTGGCCCACTCCCATTCGGGAAGCTCGGCATCGCCGCAGATGACGACCATGCGAAGGTCGTCAGGACCGTGGAAAAAGGCAAGCTGGCAGGCCATCGCGCGCACGACCGAGCGCGCGTCCTCGGTGCGGCTGCCCGTGGCGCCCCGCATGGTGATGGCGGCGAATCCGCGCATGGACAAGGCCACCGGCAGGTCAGGCACGATGGAATGGGTTCGCACGAAGCGGCGCAGCGCGATCACCGAGATCGGCTCGAGATCCTCGGTGGGGCCAGTCTCCGGTGGCACGAGGGACAACGCGAGGCGCTGCGCGCCGATACCGATGCGCGCGGAGAGGTACTCGTCGTCATCCACCGAGCGTTCCCACATGCGGTGGCTGCCCGCGAGGCACCACAGTCCCTCGGGCGCAGGATGATGCCATTCAACGGCCGCGCGCTGGCGGGACGCCGCATCAACGACGTCGGTGCGGGCATCACCGAGATAGCGCAGGTAGTCCTTGCGCTGCTCATTGAGCTCCGCGGTGCTCGTTCCGCCCCGTCCGCCCGAGCTAGCGAGCATGCCGACCATCGACACGGCCATCATGACCGGGAACATCAGCATCATCGGGTTGCGCGCCATCCCCGAGGAGAACATCAGCGCGACCATGCCGATCATCGCGAGCACCATCACCACGGGCAGCAGCTTCTGCACCATGTTGCCCGGCACGGACCGGGGCAGCTCCGGTGGAGTGCTGAGACCGAGCTCACCGCCCGGCATGATCGGCGCCTCGCTGCGGCGGCCACGAACAACATGCACGATGCTCATCGCGTTTCCCCCCTGTGAACAGGCTTTTACGTGCCCCACTCCCCCAAGCGGGCACGTGGCGCGGCAAGCTTGCACCGCGCCAGTTCGCTCCCGGGGCGACCCGGGACGCACAAGTACTCTAGCATCGCAAACCTCCTCTACGACTTTCCAAACTCACCGATCCAGCACATACTGGGAGGGGTCCAAGCACTGACGATGGGGGTATCCCAGTGCTCGGAACCATCTCGCGCCACCGGTATGGGAACCGGAAAGCGCACTAGCACAAGCACGCTCGGTGGCCTTCTCGCATCGCCGCCGGGCGCCACGAATTCCGGGGGGAACTCGCGTGAACGATCTGTCGCAGGAAAAGCTCGGTACCAGCGATGCGCCATCGCTCTGCCACATCTGTGTGGTCTCGCCCACGCGGCAGATCGACATCGCCCTGCCTGACACTGTGCCGCTGATCCTGCTCATGCCCCGGCTCGTGGAGCTCACGGCCGCCGGTGACGACACCGAGCGGCAGCCTGGCGGTGGATGGACCGTCGCGCGCATTGGCGGCGAGCCGCTCGATCTCAACCACTCGCTGGGACGCCTTGGCATCCGCAACGGCGAGCTGCTGCTGCTCAGCCCCGCCGAGCAGGCGCCTCCGTCGGTGCTGTCCGACGATGTCATCGACGCGGTAGCGAGCTACTCCAGCAGCCAATCGTCGAGCTGGGCCGCCGGTAGGGCCCACCCCATCACGTGCCTCCTGCTCGTCGTCGCTGCCCTCGTCGCAGCGGTCTCCATGCTCCGCGCTCCCGCGGGAACGCATCTCGCGCTCGCGAGCATCGTGCTGCTCGCGATACCGGCGCTGATCACGCTCGCGCTGCTGGGCAAGGGCACGCGATCACCCTGGGCCACGACGAGCCTTCTCATCGCGACCGTGCCACTGGTCGCCGGGGTGCTGGGGCAACTCGTCCCCGGCGGCCCCGGCGCTCCCCACGCGCTCATCGCCGCGATCTACACGCTGTGCCTGATGGTCATAGCGGCCCGCCAGGCCCCGGAGACCGCGCATATCCAGACCTCCCTGGCGACCATCGCCGCCTTTGTCGCGCTTGGCACGATCCTCCTGATGATCACTGACGTGACCCCGGTCCACGGCGCTATGGCCTTCCTCGCCGCCAGCCCGTTCGCCGCCGCCCTCGCCCCACGGCTCTCGGTGGCGCTCGCTCGGCTCCCGCTGCCCCCCGTGCCCTCGCCCGGCATGTCCCTATCGCTGGCCGATCCGGCAGGCGACGCGCCAGGTCTCGCCAGCGATCCCGCCACCGCGACCGCGGACGTCGAGACCCGCACAGTCGTGGCCTACCGCTATCTCGATGGCCTGCTCGCCGCGATACTCGCGCTGAGCGCGGGCGCGGCCACCGTGACGGCCTTCCACCTCGCGACGACCGACGATCCCCGCGGATACGCGAAGCTCGCGCTTCTCGCCGTGATCGCATCCGCGTTCCTGCTACGTGGCCGCGGAATCGCGCGCACCGTCCCGGCAGTGATCATCGCGAGCACGGGCGCCCTGGTAGCCACCACGGCCATGGTGGGGGCGGCGTGGTCCCCACTGGTGCCCACCACCGCCACCGTCGTCGTGGCGCTCGCCCTGCTGATCGGCACCTTCATCGTGGGAGCCATGCTGCCGGGCGGCACCTACACGCCCGTGCAATACCGCCTCGTCGAGTTGCTGGAGTACCTGATGCTCGCGCTCGCGGTGCCGGCCGGGCTATGGGCCCTCGACCTGTTCAGCTACGTACGGGGGCTGTGATGCCCGCGCCGTCAGCAACCAGTAGCCGGCTTGGCATCTCCCTCGCTGGACTTGGTCTCGCGCTCGTTGTCGGGACCGGCACCGTGACGGCCCAGCCACCCGCGGTCGACGATGCGTTCCTGCCCCCGGGCGCGCCCGCTGCCCCGCTCGAGCCAACCACGCAGCGGTTCACCTGCACCGCGGGCGCCGCGAGCAAGGACCTCGATCCCGCGGCGCTGGCCCATGCGGCCCAGTCCCTGCGCTACGAGTCCGCGTGGCCCTTCGCCCGCGGTCGTGGACAGATCGTGGCGGTCATCGATACCGGCGTCAGCCCGCATCCGCGGCTGCCCGGGCTCATCGCTGGCGGCGACTTCGTGGGCACTGGGGACGGCACCGAGGATTGCGACGCCCATGGCACGCTCGTCGCCGGCATCGTCGCCGCGACCAGCAGCCCGACCGACTCCTTCTCCGGGGTCGCGCCCGATGCGACAATCCTGTCGATCCGCCAGTCCAGCCTCAAGTTCGGGCAATCCGCCCGCTCCGACGAGAATAGCTACAAGTCCGAGAACTCCACCGGCACCGTGATGACCCTGGCCATGGCCGTGCGCCGGGCGGCTGACCTCGGCGCAACGGTCATCAATATCTCCGAGGTCGCCTGCGCCCCAGCGAGGCTGGCCCTCGAGGACCGGGCGCTTGGTGCCGCGCTGCGCTATGCCGTGGATGTCCGGGATGTCGTCGTCGTCGCGGCCGCGGGAAACGCGACCGAGCAAGGCCCGTGCAAGCACAACCCGGCGGCGAGCCCGCACGATGGCGGCCTGCCGAACTGGGATGCGTTCGGCACGATAGCGACACCTGCCTGGTACGACGACTACGTGCTGGCCGTCGCTGCGGTCGACACCAATGGCGCTCCCTCGGCTTTCACCCTCAATGGTCCCTGGGTCGATATCGCCGCTCCAGGCGAAGGGATCATCTCCCTCGACCCGGCCTCCGACGGCCTCTCGGATTCGATCGCGCACCAGGACGAGACGGGCTCCGTCCAGCTCGCCGAGATCGCGGGCACCAGCTACGCGGCACCTTTTGTGGCCGGCACCGCCGCCTTGGTCCGGGAACGGTTCCCCGAGCTCGCCGCGCGCGAGGTGATCGACCGGATCCTGGCGACCGCGCATGCCCCTGCCGAGGGGTGGAGCCCGACCGTCGGGCATGGGATCGTCGACCCAGTCGCGGCTGTCACCGCGGAGCTCGAGGATCGGTCAGCCACTGTCGAGAAGGCTTCCTACCGGGGGAAGCCAGCCCAGCCCATGGCGGCTCCGTCGATCGGGACCGATTCGGAGGGGCAAGCCGGGACCATTGCCGCGGTCACGGCTTTCGGGATTGTCATGGCAACCTCTATTGCGCTTCTCGTCGCCGGGCGTCGTCGCGAATAAATCCGGGCGGTACCCACGGAAGCGCGAACCGCACACCTAGTGCATTCGTATTCTGCGCGCCCCGATGCATTCACGGGTATTGCTGGCGAAGAACGGGAATTGCCGACGAGGAAGAATCCTGGTCGGCAATATCCGCGCGCCTCGTTCCGCTGCTTTCGCGAGCTTCCTGCTAGCGAGCGCTCGCGTCCGGGACGCCACCATGTGCCATCAACGCGTTCTCCTGCGATAGCGCGGGCCCCGGCTCCAGCAGCCGCAGCACTGCCCACGGCACCGGCGACGGCTCCACCGCCACCCCCAGCGCCTCCGCGTCCTCACCAGTAGGGATGCCGTACCGAATGCCTGTGTCGGCCACATAGTGCGGCAACGCGGAGCGTGCACCGGCAGGAAGCTCGCTGCCCGCGGCGACGACCGGATACACGTAGCGGCCAGCGCCCGGCGGCACGTAGACCTCGTCGGCGCGAAGCTCTCCGGCGACAGCCTCGCCGATGCGCGTGATCATCCTCGCTCCCGGGGCCACCGGGGGCTCGGCACCCGACATGATCCGCGCGCGATCGCCCTGGGCGGACACGCTCCACCCCGCGCACAGCACGTCACTGCCATCGACCATTTCCGGCGCGCTCCGAGGGTAGGTGCCCACCGGCAGCTCCTGCACCGAGGGGAGTCCGCTCAGCACATCCGGCGTCACCACCGGGATCGCGCCCGCGCCCAGCGAATCGGTGAACCGGACCAGGTCAGCGACAGCTTCCCCGACCTGCTGCACACCGTCCTGCAGCACGACGTAGTACTGCGTCTCCCCCGCCTGATGCACCTTGAATACCTCTCCGACCTGGCGCCCGGCCGCAGCGAAGCCCGGTTGCTCGCCACGCCCGGCGATCACGGGCGGAGCGAGCGCCGGGGCCTCGGGGATACTGGCGAGCAGCGCCGCGCTGATCAACCGTGGCCGCACGCCGTCGAGACCGAGCGCGAGCACGACCTCTCGATCGTCGAGATCCACGCGGGACCGTCGGCCCGAGTGCAACAAGTAGTGCTTCCCTTCCGCCTGCACGAGAACCGCGCGGCGCGCGCCGTGCTGGACGAGCGCATGATCCTGCGCACCGACGATCACCGCGGTGCGCACCGCCGCGGCGCTCCCCTTGCCCGTCATGGTGTCGCACACCGCCCAGGACTCCCCCTCCGAGCTTGCCGCATGCACTGCCGGAACCCCGAGGATGCCGAGCAACGGGCCACGAGGGTACTCCGCGAGCTCATCCTCGTTGATCACCGCGGCCTCGTCGCCCGAGCCGATGATGAGCCTGGCAGACGCGAGATTCGTCACCGGATGGAAAGTGTCATCCATCCGCACATAGACGCCTTGCGTATCGCGCCCCACCACGATCAACGAGCCCGAGAGCTTGTCGAGCGGCTTGAGGACCGCGAGGACTCCACATGCCGCGAGGCCCAGCACCGCGAGGACCAGCCCCACTGCGAGCGCGCGATTCTGCGACCGGATAGGGTCCGCCAGCATTCGTGCATCACCCCGGACCAGCGCATGATCCATCCGCTTGAGATGAAAGCGATATCCACTCACTTGCGTACGCGTGGTCACTTGACCCGCCATAATTCCCCCTGGACTTGCGCGAATCATGCGCGACCCTCGATAATTCCCCCATGAGGGGCGCGCACTCCTGATAATAGATCGCCGGGGGGCGAAATTCCATTACGGGGTTCTGTAAGCGAGCCCGCACCACAACTACAGCCACGCCGCGCGCTCGCTACTGCGATAACTGGGGGAAAAATGGATTCAATCATCATGCGCGCCATGCAGCGATGGCCGATCGATGCGGTCATCCTGGCACAAGCCAGCGCCGTTGCCGTCGCGGCGGCCGGGATCATCTTCGGCTGGCAGCCACAAGCCGTCATGATCGCTACGGCGCTCACCGCCGCCCTGCTGCTCCTGCGGATACGCGGCCGCCACATCACCACCTGGCTGGCCCTGCTGAGCGGCCAGCGTGGCGCGAGCATCGAAGCACCATCGCTGATCGGGCACGACGTGGTGCTGTATCCGGGCGGGGACGCGTGCGCGGTGCTCGAGGTCACCAGCGCGCCGCTCGCGCCCACCGCCGCCAGTCCCGGTTCCCACGCAGGCGCGGCCCCGGTCCCGCTCGCGGTGCTCGCCGACGCGCTGGCCCAGTACGACATCACGCTGAGCGGCATCGATGTGATCATTCGCGGAAGCTCGAGCGCCCCCGGCCATCCCCTCGGCAACGCCTACGGCCGCATCCTGAGCGCGCTGCCCGTCGCCGCCCACCGCCGTGCCTGGATCGTGCTGCGGCTCGATCCCTTCGCGCAGCGCGATGCTGTTGCTCGGCGCGGCGGCGGAGCGCGGGGTACCCGGCAGGCGCTCGATATCGCAGCACGACGCCTGCAGCGGATGCTGCGCGCCGAGGGGCTCGGTACCGTGCGGTGCACCGGCGCGACCCTTGCCGGGCTGCGCGCCGATCTTGCTCCGATGGACCGCACTGCTGGAATCCAGCCGGGAGCCCTCACCACCGATCACCTGCTGCGTGCCTGGCAGCCCGCCGCCCCCGAGTCAGCACTAGCGCTGTCGCTGCGCCCCGGCGAGGCCGCGGGCAACCCCGCCTCGGGGGCTCCCATCTTCGAGATCCACGGAGTCATTGGCCATGCGGTCTCCGCTAGCGGCCTTCCCCGGTTCCCGCGGACGATCTCGACGACCGGCCAGCGCGCGCTCGCGGCCCAAGCCCTGGTTCCTGGCAGCGGATACGCCGCGAAGGACATCGTCGGCCGGGACGGGATCCTGCACGCAACCCGGGAGGACCTCGCCACGCTGCGCGTACCGGTCACCGGATGCGGGCAGCTCGTTGGCGTCGATCAGCATGATCGAGCCATCAGCATTCCGGTAGCTTCCCGCGCCGGGACCAATGTCCGGGTAACGGGCCAGCTCGCGCTCGCCCAGCAGGTCGTCCTCCGTGCCGCCGCGACCGGCGCGCAAGTACGCATCGCAACCGACCGCCCGCACTCGTGGCAGGCCCTCGTCGACCTGGGGAACGAGGGGCAGATCGCGTTCGCCGACAAGGAATGGCAGGAGCCTCGCCCTAGCGATCCCCTGCTCCTCGCCCTCGACGGCCGCGAGCCCACTGTCCCCGCCCCCGTGGGCACGACCATCCTCGCCGTGGAGGACACGGCACGGCAGGACCGCACGGAGGATTCACTGGTCGAGCCTGATGTGCACATCGTGCAGTCGCCGCAGGCGCCCCAGCGGTTGCGTCTCGTGGTGGGATCCCGCCATGTTGATCTCACGGCGGTGGCGATCCCGGAGGAGACCGACTACGTCACTCGCAGCATCGCTGCCCGAGCGGCTCACGCACCTGCCGGGTGAGCTCCGCACGGGCCCGCATCGCGTCATCGGGCGGATAGTCCACGCCCACGAGGGTGAGTCCATGCGCGGGCGCGACCGACACAGCGCTTGATCTCTCCCGCAGCTCCAGCAGGCCCGCGGTCCAGGACGGGGCGCGGCGCCCCTCCCCTACCGCGAGCAGCGCGCCGACGAGGCTGCGCACCATCGACCAGCAGAACGCATCCGCGGTGACATGCACCTCGTGCTGGTGCGGCGCTATGTGGCGCCATTCGAGGCGCTGCAGGTGCCGCACCGTGGTCGCGCCCTCCCTGCGTCGGCAGAACGCAGCAAAGTCGTGCAGTCCCTCGAGGCCTGCGGCGGCCTCGGCTATGAGTCCGGTATCGACCTCGCGCGGCCAGGCGAGGACATCACGGGCCAGTGGGCTCGCTCCATGCGGCGCGGTGGTGATGCGATACACGTAGTGGCGGCGCAGCGCGGAGAACCTCGCATCGAAGCCTTCCGGCGCGGGCGCGATGCTGGTGACACGAACGTCGCGGGGCAGCATGCGCGCGAGGCGCCGCACGAGCCTTGCCGGATCATCAGGCAGCTTCTCGGTGGGCAGGTCGGCGTGAGCGACCTGCCCGGTGGCGTGCACTCCCGCGTCGGTCCGGCCTGCGCAGGTCAGCACGACGGGTACCCGGTGGATGGTGCTCAGCGCGTCCTCGATGACACCGGCGACAGTGCGCTGGTCCCGCTGCGGTGCCCACCCTGCGAAGCCTGTGCCGTCGTAGGCGACGCCGAGGCGAATCCTGGTAATAGGCGAGAGCCCGCCGTCCCCGGTGGGGCTGGCGGGCTCTACATCCTGGTGCGTGCCAGATGACATGCAGGTCAGTCTTTCTTGGCCTCATCGGCTTCGTTGGCATCGGCGGCGGTGGCGTTCTGATCCTCCACGGCGTCGACGATGTCCTCGGCCTTGTCCTCTTCAGCATCGCTGGCGGCGTCCACGACCTCGGCCACCGGGTTCTCCTCGGCGGGAGCTTCCGATGCCTCGGGGGCAGCGGCCTGCGAGGCAGCGACGCGGCGAGCGCGGTCAGCCTCGGAGGTGGCGGTCTGCTCCTGGATCAGCTCGATCACGGCCATGGGGGCGTTGTCGCCCTTGCGTGGCAGTGTCTTGACGATGCGGGTGTAGCCACCATCGCGCTCGGCGAAGTGAGGACCGATCTCCGCGAAGAGCTTGTGGAGAACGTCCTTGTCGCGGATGGTCTTGAAGGCCTCGCGACGATGGTGCAGGTCACCCTTCCTGGCATGGGTGACGAGCTTCTCGGCGAGCGGGCGAAGCCGACGAGCCTTGGCCTCGGTGGTGGTGATGCGGCCGTGCTCGAACAGTGACGTGGCGAGGTTCGCCAGCATCAGCTTCTGATGCGACGCAGAGCCGCCAAGGCGCGGCCCCTTGGTGGGCTTGGGCATGGTGATGCTCCTCTGGGATCGCCCGTCCTGGCATGTCCACCAAGGCCGGGTGAGGTGTGATTAAAGCTGTTCGGTTTCCGGTTCTACGTAGTCCTGCTCGATGTACTCACCGTCGGCGTCGCTATCGCTCCACGTTCCGGTCGCCGCGTCGTAGCCTGACACTGCGGACGGGTCGAACGGTCCGGGGCTGTCCTTGAGGGACAGTCCGAGGGTGTGGAGCTTGACCTTGACCTCGTCGATGGACTTCTGGCCAAAGTTGCGGATGTCGAGAAGGTCTGACTCGGTGCGGCTCACGAGCTCGCCCACGGTGTGGACGCCCTCGCGCTTGAGGCAGTTGTACGAACGCACGGTCAGGTCGAGCTGCTCGATCGGCATCGCGTAGGCAGCGATGTGGTCGGCCTCCTGCGGGGAGGGGCCGATCTCGATGCCTTCGGACTCGATGTTGAGCTCGCGGCACAGGCCGAACAGCTCCACGAGGGTCGTGCCTGCGGAGGCCACGGCATCGCGGGGGCTGATGGAGTTCTTCGTCTCGACATCGACGACAAGCCTGTCGAAGTCGGTACGCTGCTCCACTCGGGTCGCCTCGACCTTGTAGGTCACCTTGAGAACCGGCGAATAGATGGCATCCATCGGGATCCGGCCGATCTCGGCTCCGGTGAGCTTGTTCTGCAGGGCGGGCACGTAGCCGCGTCCACGCTCGACGATCAGCTCGATCTCCAGGTGGCCCTTGTCATTGAGCGTCGCGATGTGCAGGTCGGGGTTGTGCACCTCGACCCCGGCCGGCGGCACGATATCGCCAGCAGTGACCGCGCCGGGCCCCTGCTTGCGCACGTACATCGTGACCGGCTCGTCCTCCTCGGAGCTGACCACGAGGTTCTTGAGGTTCAGGATGATCTCGGTGACATCTTCCTTGACCCCGGGAACCGTGGTGAACTCGTGGAGCACGCCCTCGATCCGGATGCTCGTCACTGCCGCGCCCGGGATGGACGAGAGCAGCGTACGACGCAGCGAGTTGCCGAGGGTGTAGCCGAAGCCCGGCTCGAGAGGCTCGATGACGAATCGCGAGCGGTTTTCCGCAACGACGTCTTCGTCGAGCTCGGGGCGCTGTGAGATGAGCATGTGTGCGTTGTCCTCCTAGGGCATCCGCTATTTGATGCCAGCGACGGGGAAGCGAGGGTGCCCGATGACCGGGCACCCTCGGCAGTGATTACTTCGAGTAGTACTCGACGATGAGCTGTTCCTGCAGTGCCACATCGATCTGCTCGCGATCCGGAGTCTTGTGGATCAGGATGCGAAGCTTCGACGGGACGACCTGCATCCAGCTCGGTGCCTGGCGCTCAGCGATGAGCTCCTTGGCGAGCTGGAACGGAACGGTCTCCCGCGACTGCGGACGGACATCGATGATGTCGTACTGCGAGACGCGGTAGCTCGGAACGTCCACGCGCTGGTTGTTCACCATGAAGTGACCGTGGGTCACGAGCTGGCGTGCCTGGCGGCGGGTGCGCGCGAATCCTGCGCGGTACACAACGCTGTCGAGGCGGGTTTCCAGGATGCGCAGCAAGTTCTCGCCGGTCTTGCCGGACTTGCGCACTGCCTCCTGGTAGTAGAGGCGGAACTGCTTCTCCATCACACCGTAGGTGAAGCGGGCCTTCTGCTTCTCCTGCAGCTGGAGCAGGTACTCGCTCTCCTTGATCCGCGCGCGGCCGTGCTGGCCGGGCGGGTACGGACGACGCTCGAACGCCTGGTCGCCACCAACAAGATCCACCCTGAGCCGACGCGACTTGCGGGTTACAGGACCGGTATAACGTGCCATTTTCTGACCTTCCCTTTCCTGCTAGACCCGGCGGCGCTTGGGCGGACGGCAGCCGTTGTGCGGCTGAGGAGTGACATCGGAGATCGTCCCGACCTCGAGGCCCGCTGCCTGCAGCGAGCGGATCGCGGTCTCACGACCGGAGCCTGGGCCCTTGACGAACACATCGACCTTCTTCATGCCGTGCTCCTGCGCCTTGCGGGCAGCGTTCTCCGCTGCGAGCTGCGCGGCGAACGGGGTGGACTTGCGGGAGCCCTTGAACCCGACGTGGCCCGACGAGGCCCAGGAAATAACGTTGCCCAGCGGGTCGGTGATCGACACGATGGTGTTGTTGAAGGTGCTCTTGATGTGAGCGTGTCCGTGAGCGATGTTCTTCTTTTCGCGGCGGCGGGTCTTCTGACCCTTCTTTCCGCCAGCGACTCGTGACTTGGGGGGCATGTCTTACCTTGCCTTCTTCTTGCCGGCGATCGTCTTCTTGGGGCCCTTCCGGGTGCGCGCGTTGGTCTTGGTGCGCTGACCGCGAACAGGAAGGCCACGCCGGTGACGAAGTCCCTGGTAGCAGCCGATCTCCATCTTGCGGCGAATGCTCGCCTGCACCTCGCGACGCAGGTCGCCCTCGATCTTGAACTCCCGCTCGATGAACTCGCGGAGCGTTGCGATGTGCTCGTCGGTCAGATCCTTGGTGCGAAGGTCCGGGCTGATGCCGGTTCCCTCAAGGATCTTCTGCGAGCTCGTACGGCCAATGCCGTAGATATAGGTGAGCGCGATCTCCATGCGCTTGTCGCGCGGTAGATCGACGCCTACGAGCCGTGCCATGCGGCGTTTTCCTCTCGGTTGCGGAGGTCTTCTCCCAGCCCGTCCCGGTCCTCCACCCGTATGGATGGAAACCAGGCCCCGGCCTCCGTTCCGGGGGAGCGTGCCCGCGTATCGGGCACGTGGTGCTGGGAGGCCTTCTTTATTGTGGCCCGCGAGGCCGGGGCGATCTGGCTGCTAGGCCATCATGCCGGGGACCCACGGGAATTCCGGCCCGATTCCAGCGGAGTGCTCCGCTGGATCGTCGGAAGCTACTTGTAGCGGTAGACGATCCGTCCCCGTGACAGATCGTAGGGAGAAAGCTCCACCACGACACGGTCCTCGGGGAGGATCCTGATGTAGTGCTGGCGCATCTTCCCACTGATGTGCGCGAGAACCTTGTGACCGTTTTCGAGCTCCACGCGGAACATCGCGTTGGGAAGTGGTTCGATCACACGCCCCTCGACCTCGATGGCGCCGTCTTTCTTAGCCATATCCTCCGCGTTCCCGGGCAGAGCTCACCCCGGCCCATTCGTCTACCTTGTTGTGCGATCTGTGCAGGTGCTCGAGGCACCAACGCACAATAGTACGCAACAGTTCGTCGCACATCAAAATCCTGGGCTCGCGGCAACCACCGCGATCGCGCCTCGAGGTGCTATTGCGGCCGCTGCGTCAGGATCCGCGGACCGTCCTCGGTGACCGCGACGGTGTGCTCCCAATGGGCAGCGCGCGTGCCATCCGCCGTGACAACCGTCCAGTCATCATCAAGAACGAGAGTGTCAACCGTCCCCAGCGTCAGCATCGGCTCGATCGCGAGCACCGACCCGACTACCAGCTCGGGGCCCTTCCCTCCGGGTCCCTCATTGGGCAGGAACGGGTCGAGGTGCATCTCGCGCCCGATGGCGTGTCCACCGTAGCCATCAACGATGCCGTAGCTGCGGCCGTGCTTTCGCTCCATCGCGCGGGTCCCCAGCTCGAGGGCATGAGACACATCGGTCAACCTGTTGCCAGGAACCATCGCGGCGATGCCCGCTTCGAGGGTGAGCCGCGTGGCCTCGCTGAGGTCGGCATCCGGCTTCGATAGCTCGCCGACCCCGAAGGTCCAGGCAGAATCCCCATGCCAACCGTCGAGGATCGCGCCGCAGTCGATCGACACGAGGTCGCCGGCCTTGAGCACGCGCTCCCCCGGGATCCCGTGGACGACCTCTTCGTTGACAGACGCGCAGATCGATCCGGTGAAGCCGTGGTACCCCAGGAAGGACGGTACGGCCCCGGCCTCGCGGATCACGGCATGCGCGACCTCATTGAGTTCCTTCGTCGTCACGCCTGGCCGGGCGGCATCGCGGACAGCGACGAGCGCGCGACCTACCACAGCGCCCGCCGCGTCCATTGCCTCGAGCTCACCAGCCGTGCGGAATGGCACGACCTTGCGTCGCCTCAGCCGCACGCGATCACTTGCCAAGAGCCTTCATGGCGCGAGCGTTGATCTCTTCGATCTCGCCGATGCCATCGACCGTCTTCACGATGTCCGCGTAGTGCTCGAGCAGCGGGGCGGTCTCATCGCGGTAAACATGCAGGCGGGTCCGGATGACATCCTCGTTGTCGTCCGCGCGGCCGCGCTCGAGCATGCGCGCGACCACGACCTCCTCGTCAACGACGAAGGAGACGACGGCGTCGAGCTTGGTGCCATGATCAGCGAGGATTCGCTCGAGCGCCTCGGCCTGATCAACCGTGCGGGGGTAGCCGTCGAGGAGGAACCCGTTGGCCGCATCGGGTTCCTCGATGCGCTGCTCGACCATCCGGTTGGTGATATCGCTGGGAACGAGCTTGCCCGAGTCCGTGTACTCCTTGGCCTCGAGGCCGAGCGGGGTTCCCTGGCCGATGTTCGCGCGGAACAGATCGCCAGTGGAGATATGCGGGACTCCGAGCTTCTCGGACAGGATGGCGGCTTGCGTGCCTTTGCCCGCTCCGGGGGGGCCTAGCAGGACAATTCTCACTTCAGGAACCCTTCGTAGTTTCGCTGCATCAACTGGCTTTCGATCTGCCTTACCGTATCGAGCGCCACGACGACCATGATGAGGACGGCCGAGCCACCGAATGGAATGCTCTGCAAGTCACCACCGCTGCCCGCGTTGAGGAACACGTTCGGCAAGACTGCAATCGTACCGAGATAGATCGAGCCAGGGAGGGTGATGCGATTGAGCACGTACTGCAAGTACTCCGCGGTCGGGCGGCCGGGGCGGATCCCGGGGATGAAGCCACCGTACTTCTTCATCTCCTCGGCCCGGTCCTCCGGGTTGAAGGTGATCGACACGTAGAAGAACGTGAAGAACATGATCAGCGCGAAGTACACGACGATATAGACCGGGCTGCTCGGATTCATCAAGTGCTCGGTCATGAACCGCTGCCAGGCCGGTGGCTCCTCCTGGCCCACCGTCAACTGGACCACGAGGAACGGCATGTAGAGCAACGACGATGCGAAGATCACCGGGATGACGCCGGCCTGGTTGACCTTCAGCGGCAAGTAGGTCGAGGTTCCGCCGTACATGCGGCGCCCCACCATCCGCTTGGCGTACTGCACGGGGATGCGACGCTGGCCCTGCTCGACGAACACCACGCCCGTGATGATGACCGCGGCCGCGATGCAGACGAGCGCGAAGGTGACGCCACCTCGGCTCTGGAGGATATTGCGTCCCTCCACCGGGAGCATCGCTGCGATGCCCGCGAAGATCAGCAAGGACATGCCATTGCCGACGCCCTTCTCGGTGACGAGCTCGCCGAACCACATCAGCAGCGTGGCGCCCGCGGTCATGGTGAGGACTAGGACGAAGAGCCCGAAGACGCTGTCGTCCGCGATGATGGGCAGCTCGCACTGGAGCAGCTGCCCGCTACGCGCGAGCGCCGCGATGCCCGTGGCCTGGAGCAGCGCGAGCGCCACTGACAGGTAGCGGGTGTACTGCGTCATCTTGGCCTGCCCTGATGGGCCTTCCTTGCGCAGCTGCTCGAACTTCGGGATCACTACGGTCAGCAGTTGCACGATGATGCTGGCCGTGATGTACGGGATCACGCCGATGGCGAATACCGAGAGCTGGAGCAGCGCGCCGCCGGAGAACAGGTTGACGAGCGAGTACAGGCCCGCAGCGTCTCCCCCGGTGGCCTGCTCGACGCACACCCTGATGTTGGCGAAGTCCACGCCAGGAGACGGGACCTGTGCTCCGAGGCGATAGAGGACAATGATCCACAGCGTGAAGAGAATCTTCCGCCTCAGGTCTGGTGTCCTGATGGCCGTTACGAAGGCGGAGAGCAACGATCCTCCTGGCTTGGCGGGATAGGGCAGGCACAAGTCCGGCTTGGCCTGTCGATTCGGGTCAACTCTAACAGCTTCCGGGGATCTCCCCCCGGACGCGCGAGGCCGCGCACCGCTGCGGCTACAGGGTCCGCATGGGATGCTGCCCGGCGCGGACACGCCGAGAGGCCGTCAAGGGGTTTCCTTCACGGCCTCTCGGTCATGCGGTGCGGTGTCTCGACCGTCACAGCTCGGTAGCGGTGCCACCAGCTGCGGTGATCTTCTCCTTGGCGGAGCCGGAGAACTTGTGCGCAGTGACCTGCACGGCCACCGTGATGTCGCCCTCGCCGAGGACCTTGACGAGCTCGTTCTTGCGGACGAGCCCGGCCTGGACGAAGTCATCGACGCCGAGAGCGCCACCCTCGGGGAACAAGCGGGCGATGTCGCCGACATTGAGGGGCTGGTACTCGGTGCGGAAGCGGTTCTTGAAGCCCTTCAGCTTGGGCAGCCGCATGTGCAGCGGCATCTGCCCGCCCTCGAAGGTCACGGGAACCTGCTTGCGCGCCTTCGTGCCCTTGGTGCCACGGCCCGCGGTCTTGCCCTTGGAGCCTTCGCCTCGACCGACGCGCATCTTGTCCTTCTTCGACCCTTCAGCGGGGCGAAGATGGTGCAGTTTGATGGTCATGGATCTAGACCTCCTCAACGGTGACGAGGTGCCGCACCCGATGAACAAGACCCTTGACCTGCGGGCTGTCCTCGCGGACGACCGTGTGGCGGATCCGCTTGAGACCGAGCGTGCGGATGCTCTCGCGCTGCTTGTGGTTGGCACCGATGGTGCTGCGCACCTGGGTGATCTTCAGTTCGGCCATTGCTATGCCTCCTGCGCTGCGCGTGCACGGAGCATGCCAGCAGGAGCAACGTCCTCGATGGGGAGGCCGCGGCGAGCAGCGACTTCCTCGGGACGCTGCAGCTGCTTGAGCGCGGCAACGGTCGCGTGCACGACGTTGATGGCGTTGTCGCTACCAAGCGACTTGGACAGGATGTCGTGGATGCCCGCGCACTCGAGGACCGCGCGCACCGCGCCACCGGCGATCACACCGGTACCAGGGCTAGCGGGACGCAGGAGAACGACTCCCGCGGCTGCCTCTCCCTGGACGGGGTGAGTGATGGTGCCACCGATGAGGGGAACGCGGAAGAAGTTCTTGCGCGCTTCCTCGACACCCTTCTGGATGGCCGAGGGAACTTCCTTGGCCTTGCCATAGCCCACACCGACAACGCCATTGCCGTCGCCGACGACGACGAGCGCGGTGAAGCTGAACCGCCGTCCGCCCTTGACGACCTTGGCGACACGGTTGATGGTGACCACGCGCTCGAGGTGGTTGGACTTCTCGGCCGCTGCGCCACCGCGGTTGTTATCGCGGCGATCGCGGCGATCGCGGCGGTCGTTGTCCCCGCCGCCGCTTGGGTTGTTGTTCGCGGCGGGTCCGCTTCCGCCGTCGCGCCGACCACGTCCCGGCATCAGGCTTTCCTTCCGTTCGTACGTTCTGGGGTGTTGCTGGTGGTGGTCATCATTAGAAGTTCAGGCCACCTTCACGTGCTGCGTCGGCTAGCGCGGCAATCCTGCCGTGGTAGTCGTGGCCACCGCGATCGAACACCACAGCGTCGATGCCGGCGTCCTTGGCGCGCTCAGCGATGAGAGCACCAACCTTGGCGCTGCGTGCTGACTTGTCGCCCTCGATCGCGCGGACATCGTCTTCCATGCTGGAAGCAGCGGCCAGGGTGCGGCCGTCGATGTCGTTGATGACCTGGACGTGGATGTGCCGCGCGGAGCGGTGCACTGCAAGGCGAGGCCGGTCCGGCGTGCCGGAGACCTTCTTGCGGAGCCGGAAGTGACGGCGTGCCCGGGAGATGCGCCGCTGGGTGGAGGCGTCGGTTCCAAGCGGGGTGCGCTTGGTGGGCTTGTTGGATGCTGAGTTCGATGTCTGGCTCATGGTCACTTACCCGTCTTTCCTTCCTTGCGACGGATCTGCTCACCGGCGTAGCGGATTCCCTTGCCCTTGTAGGGATCGGGGCGACGCAAGCGGCGGATGTTCGAGGCAATCTGCCCGACCTGCTGCTTGTTGATGCCGGAGATCGAGAACTTGGTGGGGGTCTCGACCTTGAACGTGATGCCTTCGGGAGCCTCGACGGGGACCGGGTGGCTGTAGCCGAGCGCGAACTCGAGGTTCTGGCCCTTCTGCTGCACGCGATAGCCGACACCATGGATCTCCATGTTGGCGGTGTAGCCCTCGGTGACGCCTACGACCATGTTCTTGATCAAGGTGCGGGACAGGCCGTGCAGGGAACGGCTCTTGCGCTCCTCATCAGGGCGCGAGACCTCGATGGTGCCGCTTTCGCCGCGAGCGACCGAGATCGGCTGGCTGACGGTGAGCGACAGGGTGCCCTTGGGGCCCTTTACTACGACGTCCTGGCCATCGATGGTGACATCGACGCCGGAGGGGACGGCAACTGGGTGCTTTCCAATGCGTGACATGACGTGGCCTCCCTCACCAGACGTAGGCGAGGACTTCCCCGCCTACCTTTTGAGTCGCAGCCTGACGGTCGGTGACCAGGCCCGAGGACGTGGAGATGATAGCCACGCCCAGGCCGCCAAGCACCTTCGGCAGGTTGGTGGACTTCGCGTACACGCGCAGCCCTGGCTTCGACACGCGACGGAGGCCCGCGATGGAGCGCTCCCGGCTCGGGCCGAACTTCAGCTCGAGCACGAGTGTCTGCCCGATGCGAGCGGGCTCGCTGCGGTAGTCGGCGATGTAGCCCTCGCGCTTGAGGATCTCGGCGATGTTCGCCTTGAGCTTCGAATGCGGCATGGCCACGGTGTCGTGGAATGCCGAGTTTGCATTGCGCAGACGTGTCAGCATGTCTGCGACCGGATCGGTCATGGTCATGGAGGTGACCTGTTCACCTTTCTCGCCGCGGTTCCCTCTGGGCCTACAGCGAAGTGGAAGTGGGTGTGTGGTGAGGACTAAACCTTGCGGATCCCCGGGGCGGCTCTCGCTGCCCCGAGGATCACCGCTAGGCCATGTCCACGCCTGGGCGCTAGCCCCTGGTATCAGTTCTCTTTGAACGGGAAGCCGAGCTCGCGCAGCAGCGCGCGCCCTTCCTCATCGTTGGTGGCCGTCGTCACCACGGTGATGTTCATGCCGCGGGGACGATCGATCGAATCAATGTCGATCTCGTGGAACATGGACTGCTCGTTGAGGCCGAACGTGTAGTTGCCGTTGCCGTCGAACTGCTTCGGGGACAGGCCACGGAAGTCCCGGATACGGGGCAGCGCGATGGTGACCAGCCGGTCGAGGAACTCCCACATGCGGTCGCCGCGCAGGGTAGCGCGAGCACCGATGGGCATGCCCTCGCGGAGCTTGAACTGGGCGATCGACTTGCGCGCCTTGCGGACCTCGGGCTTCTGCCCGGTGATCAGTGCGAGGTCGCGGACGGCACCGTTGATGAGCTTGCCATCGCGAGCTGCATCACCGACACCCATGTTGACAACGACCTTGACGACGCCAGGGATCTGCATGACGTTGGCATAGTCGAATTGCTGGTTGAGCGCGTCGCGGATCTCGGCCCGGTAGCGGGTCTTGAGGCGCGGCTGGATCTTGTTCTCCACAGAGGTCATGTTCAGATGTCCTTCCCGGTCTTGCGGGAGATCCGGACCTTCTTGCCGGACTCCTCGTCACGCCGGTAGCCGATGCGGGAGGGGCTCCCGTCCGCATCGATGACCATGACGTTGGAGACATGGATCGGCGCTTCCTGGGTCACGATGCCGCCGGACTGCGCGCCCCGCTGGTTGGCGGAGACGGGGGTGTGCTTCTTCATCCGGTTGACGCCCTCGACGAGGACCTTGTGGCGCTTCGGGTAGGCCTCGATGACCTTGCCCTTGGCTCCCTTGTCCTTGCCGGACACGACCAGGACTGTGTCGCCCTTGCGTACCTTCATCACAGCACCTCCGGCGCCAGCGAGACGATCTTCATGAACTTCTTGTCGCGGAGCTCGCGGCCAACCGGGCCGAAGATGCGCGTGCCACGAGGATCCGTGGCGTTCTTGAGGATCACCGCCGCGTTCTCGTCGAACCGGATGTACGAGCCATCGGGACGGCGCCGTTCCTTGGAGGTCCGGACGATGACGGCCTTGACCACGTCGCCACGCTTGACGTTGCCGCCGGGGATGGCTTCCTTGACGGTGGCGACAATGACGTCGCCGATCCCTGCGTAGCGACGACCCGAGCCACCGAGCACGCGGATGCACAGGATTTCCCTGGCCCCGGTGTTATCGGCGACGCGGAGTCGCGATTCCTGCTGGATCACTGTTGTTCACTCCTGAACCTGGATTGATGCGTGCCAGATTTCCGACCTGTGCACGCCTGGTCCACGGCGGGTCCCTGCTTGGTTCGCAGGGACCCGCCGATAAATCACTTGGCCTTCTCGAGGATCTCCACGAGGCGCCAATGCTTGGTAGCCGACAGCGGGCGGGTCTCCATCAGGAGCACGCGGTCGCCGATACCGGCGGTCCCGTTCTCGTCATGGGCCTTAACCCTGCTGGTGCGCCGGATGACCTTACCGTAGAGAGGGTGCTTCACGCGATCCTCGAGCTCCACGACGATGGTCTTCTGCATCTTGTCGGAGACGACGTAACCGATACGCGTCTTGCGCTGGTTGCGCTCCTGCTGCGCTTCTGCGGCGGTTGTTTCCACTGCCTTGTCCTCACTCATGCTGCGTCACCAGCCGTGTCTGCCTCTGGTCCGGCGGCAAGGCCGAGCTCGCGCTCGCGCAGCACGGTGTAGATCCGCGCGATCTCCTTGCGCACCGTGCCCAGCCGACGGTTGTTGTCGAGCTGGCCCGTTGCCATCTGGAAACGCAGGTTGAAGAGCTCTTCCTTAGCTTCGCGGAGCCGCTCAACGAGCTCTTCCTGGTTGAGTTCACGAAGCTCTGAGGCCTTTGTCCCTGTAGCCATCAGAACTGTCCCTCCCTCGTCACGATCCTGCATTTCATGGGGAGCTTGTGGATCGCGCGGCGCAGGGCCTCGCGAGCCACCTCCTCGTTGGGGTATGTCATTTCGAACATCACACGACCTGGCTTGATGTTCGCGACCCACCACTCGGGAGAGCCCTTGCCGGAACCCATGCGGGTCTCGGCAGGCTTCTTGGTGAGTGGCCGGTCCGGGAAGACGTTGATCCAGACGCGACCGCCACGGCGGATGTGCCGGTTGATGGCGATACGCGCGGACTCGATCTGCCGGTTGGTCAGGTAAGCGGGCTCGAGCGCCTGGATACCGTAGTCACCGAACACCACCTGGGTGCCGCCCTTGGCGAGCCCAGTGCGCTTCGGCTTGTGCTGCTTACGGTGTTTCACCCTGCGTGGGATCAGCATCGTCAGGCCTCCTTGTTCTGCTCGCCCGCTGCGGCTCCAGCCGTCGCGGTGGCATCGGCGGTCTGCTTGCCCGCGTCAGAGGCGCCGCCCGTTCCGCCGCGGCGGGGACGGGCTGGGCGCTCGCGACGGGGCCGGCGATCATCGCTGCCCGGGATGACGACGTCGGCCTCGCGGCGTCCGCCAACAACATCGCCCTTGTAGATCCAGACCTTCACACCGATGCGGCCGAAGGTGGTCTTGGCCTCGTGCAGGCCATAGTCGATGTCCGCACGGAGGGTGTGCAGGGGCACGCGGCCCTCGCGGTAGAACTCCGAGCGCGACATCTCGGCGCCACCCAGGCGGCCCGAGCACTGCACCCGGATGCCCTTGACGTTCGGGTTGCGCATTGCCGACTGGATCGCCTTGCGCATGGCACGACGGAACGCGACACGGTTGGAAAGCTGCTCCGCGATTCCCTGAGCGACGAGCTGCGCGTCGGCGTCAGCGTTCTTGACCTCGAGGATGTTGAGCTGGACCTGCTTGCTGGTCAGCTTCTCGAGCTGGGCGCGGATGCGGTCGGCCTCGGTGCCGCGGCGACCGATCACGATGCCGGGGCGCGCGGTGTGGATGTCGACGCGGACGCGATCGCGGGTGCGCTCGATCTCGACCTTGGAGATGCCTGCGCGCTCGAGCCCCGACTTGAGGAGCTTGCGGATCGCGACATCTTCCTTGACGTATTCGGCGTACTGCTTATCGGCGTACCAGCGCGACTTCCAGTCGGTGGTGATGCCGAGGCGGAAGCCGTGCGGGTTGATCTTCTGGCCCACTACTGAGCTCCCTTCCGGCGGTTACGGTTTCCTTCGGCCTTGGACGGCAGGCTCTCCACAACGACGGTGATGTGGCTGGTGCGCTTGCGGATCCGGAAGGCCCGGCCCTGGGCACGCGGCTGGAACCGCTTCAGGGTTGGGCCCTCGTTGACGTAGGCCTCGGAGACCACCAGGGTGCGTGGATCAAGGCTCAGGTTGTTCTCGGCGTTGGCTACTGCGCTAGCGAGCACCTTCGCGACCGGCTCGCTGGCGGCCTGGGGCGCGAACTTCAGCACGGTGAGTGCATCGGCTGCGTCCCGGCCACGGATGAGGTCGACGACTCGCCGAGCCTTCATCGGGGTCACACGCACGTAGCGAGCCGTTGCCCGAGCGGTCGGGTTCGCGGTCGCGGTGTTGTTGTTGCTCATCGGCGCTTGCTCTTCCGGTCTTCCTTGATGTGGCTCTTGAACGTCCGGGTCGGCGCGAACTCTCCGAGCTTGTGGCCAACCATGTTCTCCGAGACGAACACCGGGACGTGCTTGCGACCATCGTGGACGGCAAACGTATGTCCGATGAAGTCTGGAAGGATGGTCGAGCGACGTGACCAGGTCTTGATGACCTGCTTTGTACCCTTTTCGTTCTGAACGTCCACCTTTGCGAGGAGGTGGTCATCGACGAACGGGCCCTTCTTTAGGCTGCGCGGCATCTTTCACTCCCTCCTAGCGCTTCTTGCCTGTGCGGCGACGACGAACGATCAGGCGATCGCTCTCCTTGCGACGACGGGTCCGCCCTTCGGGCTTGCCCCATGGGCTGACCGGGTGGCGCCCACCGCTGGTCTTGCCCTCGCCACCACCGTGTGGGTGGTCTACCGGGTTCATGACGACGCCTCGGACGGTCGGGCGCTTGCCCTTCCACCTCATGCGGCCGGCCTTGCCCCAGTTGATGTTGGCGTGCTCGGCATTGCCGACCTCGCCCACCGAAGCGCGGCATCGCGCGTCGACGTTGCGGATCTCGCCGGATGGCATGCGCAGCTGGGCGTAGGGGCCGTCCTTGGCGACGAGCTGGACCGAGGAGCCTGCGCTGCGGGCGATCTTCGCGCCGCCACCGGGGCGGAGCTCGATCGCGTGCACAACCGTACCCGTGGGGATGTTGCGCAGCGGCAGGTTGTTGCCGGGCTTGATGTCGGCACCTGGTCCGGACTCGACGATGTCGCCCTGCTTGAGCTTGGCGGGAGCGATGATGTAGCGCTTCTCACCGTCGAGGTAGTGCAGCAGCGCGATGCGCGCTGTGCGGTTGGGGTCGTACTCGATGTGCGCGACCTTGGCGTTGACGCCATCCTTGTCCGCGCGGCGGAAATCGATGACACGGTAGGCGCGCTTGTGGCCACCACCCTTGTGACGGGTGGTGATGCGTCCGTGCGCGTTGCGGCCTCCATGACCATGCAGCGGCTTGATCAGGGACTTCTCCGGGGTGGATCGGGTGATCTCGGAGAAGTCAGCCACACTCGATCCCCGGCGACCCGGGGATGTGGGCTTGTACTTGCGGATTGCCATGAGTCTCTCGTCCTCTTTGTTTCGTCAGTTCCGATTGTCACGCTGAGCGCTAGACGACCGGACCTCCGAAGAGCTCGATGGGCTTGCTGTCGGCCGTGAGGGTGACGAAGGCCCGCTTGGTGTCCTTGCGCTTGCCAAAACCGAGGCGGGTGCGCTTGCGCTTGCCCTGGCGGTTCGCGGTGTTGACGCTGACGACCTTGACGCCAAAGATCTTCTCGATGGCAATCTTGATCTGCGTCTTGTTCGCATCGGGATGCACCAGGAAGGTGTAGGTGCTTTCCTCGATCAGTCCGTAGGACTTCTCGGAGATCACCGGCGCGAGGATGATGTCACGCGGATCAGTGAGTGTCTGCGAGACGTTCACTTCGACTCCTCCCCTGTGCTGGCACCCGTGCGGGCGGCGATGAACGTGTGAAGTGCCTCGACGGTGAAGATCAGGTCTTCGCTGTTGAGCACGTCATAGGTGTTGAGCTGATCGGGAGCGATGGGGTGAGCATTGTCCAGGTTGCTGATGCTCTTCCATGCCGCCAGATCGTCACGTCCAAGCACGACCAGGAACTTGTTCCGGCTGCTCAGGGTGGCGAGCAGGTCCTTCACGGCCCTGGTGGAGGGCTTCTGCCCGGGGACGAGCTCGGTGAGGACCTGGATGCGCTCGTTGCGTGCGCGGTCGGAGAGCGCGCTGCGCAGTGCTCCCGCGATCATCTTCTTGGGCGTGCGCTGGCTGTAGTCGCGCGGCTTGGGGCCGTGCACCGTGCCACCGCCGACGAACTGCGGGGCGCGGGTGGAGCCCTGGCGCGCCCGGCCAGTGCCCTTCTGGCGGTATGGCTTCTTGCCACCGCCGCTGACCTCGGCCCGCGTCTTGGTCGAGTGCGTGCCCTGGCGAGCCGCCGCGAGCTGCGCGATGACTACCTGGTGCATCAGCGGCATGTTGATCGGCGCGTCGAAGAGCTCGGCGGGCAGGTCAACGGTTCCGCTGGTGGCACCGTCCGGGGTGCGCACGTCGAGGGTCAGCTTGGTCGTTCCGGTGTTGGTTGCGCTTGCCATGATTACTCGCCGCCCTTCACTGCGGTCTTCACAACAACGAGACCGCCCTTGCGTCCGGGGATGGCGCCCTTGATGAGGAGCAGCCCGGCCTCGGAGTCCACCTTGTGGACCTTGAGGTTCTGGGTCGTCACCTTCTCGTTGCCCATCCGGCCAGCCATGCGCATGCCCTTGAACACGCGTCCAGGCGTGGCGCAGCCGCCGATGGAGCCCGGGCGACGGTGCACTGCCTGGGTGCCGTGGGAGGCGCCCTGGCCGCGGAAGCCGTGGCGCTTCATGACGCCGGCGTAGCCCTTGCCCTTGCTGATGCCGGTGACGTCGACGAACGCGCCGTCGGCGAAGACATCAGCAGTGACTTCCTGGCCGATCTCGAACTGCGAGGGATCGGCAACGCGGAGCTCGACGATGTGGCGGCGAGGCGTGGCGCCTGCCTTGGTGAACTGGCCGGCGACCGGCTTGCTCACCTTGCGGGGGTCGATCGCCCCGTATGCGAGCTGAACGGCGTTGTAGCCGTCGCGCTCTTCGGTCCGCACCCCGGCCACAACGCATGGCCCGGCCTTGACGACCGTCACGGGCACAACCCGGTTGCGGTCATCGAAGACCTGGGTCATGCCGAGCTTGTTGCCCAGGATGCCCTTGTTCGTTGCTTCATTCTGCTTAGCCATCGGTCCTGTCTCCGCCGCGATCACTGAATGTTGACGTCGACGCTTGCCGGGAGGTCGATGCGCATGAGCGCATCGACTGTCTTCGGCGTCGGGTCGAGGATGTCAATGAGGCGCTTGTGCGTGCGCATCTCGAAGTGCTCGCGCGAGTCCTTGTACTTGTGCGGCGAGCGGATGACGCAATATACGTTCTTCTCGGTCGGCAACGGCACCGGGCCAACGACCCGAGCGCCCGTCCGGGTCACGGTCTCGACGATCTTGCGCGCTGACGCATCAATCGCCTCATGGTCGTAGGCCTTGAGCCTGATGCGGATCTTTTGTCCCGCCACGCTTGTGTCCTTTTCTTGCCGCTGTCGCTGTGGCCACGTCGACCACACCTTCGATGTTGTGGCTTTTCCGCCACCCCTTCGATGCTTGCGCTGAGCATTCCCAGCCTCCGCGCAAACGGCCATGACATGCGAAGCCGCGGCCTGCAACAGGATCAAAGCCCGATCCGTCGCCGCTGTTCACCTGTCATGGTTCACCGGTCCACGCGGTCGGGCGTGTCGCCCTCTCGCTTCTCATGCGGTCGCTGAGACGACCGCATGCCGGACCAGTCGCGCCCAAGTGGGCACATGGTCTTGGTTTGCTATTGCTCCCAGCAGCCATCGGCACGCTCGCCACGACAATCCTGTCGATTGCAAGCTCACCTCTAGCCACCGGTCATGAGGCATGCCCAGTCCAAGCAGTCACCACAAGCGCAGGGCGCCAGCGGATTCGTGCCAGTCCAAGGCAACCCGAACAGTATGCCTCAATTGGTCGCCAGGGCCAAATCGTTGCCCAGAGCTCCAGTCACCAGGCGAAACGTGCTTGCCTGGATCAGCCTCGTGGCCGCACCCAGGTCGTGATGTCCGCGTGGACGACCTCGTTGCCATCCTTGTCCGTCAGTGCCACGGGAACCACCACGTCCTGCCCATCAGTGATCGTCGCAAAGTCGGGGATCTCGATCTGGGCCGTCGCGGTCAGTCCCGAGGGCGCCTTGCGCAAGTACTCGACGGACATGCCCTTCGGGATCCACTGATGCGACGGTGGCACGGTGACCTCCATGAGGACGCCCATTGCCGCCTCCGCGAGGTTGCACGCGGCGATCGCATGGAACGTGCCGATGTGATTGTGCACGCCCGGCCACTTGGGCGCGGACATCACGACCCGGCCAGGCTCGGCGCTCCGGACGACCGGCACGACCGTCACGAAGTAGGGAGCCTTGGCCCAGACTCCGGCCGAGAAGGCCAAGCGCCCGACGATGTTCTTGTTCAGCTTGTTCCACAGCACGAGCGCACGAGGTTCGGTCACGATTGCCACCCTTGTCGTCAGTTTCCGGTTTCGCCACGGGATTGATGGCGCGGCACTGCGAGCAACGACCGCTCCCCCGCCGCTGGACAGTACCGCATCCGTAGCGAGCCTATCCAGGCCCGCGACGGCTCGACGCGGCGGCGCGATGCCATGCCCCGAGGGCTAGAAGGCACGCAACCATTCGAGGAGGATCTTGTTCACCTCGTCGGGGCGCTCGAGGGCACCGTAGTGCCCCGCGTCCGCCACCTCGAGATACCGCGCCCCCGGAATCGCGTCCGCGACCTCCCTCGCGAGATGCGGCGGGATCAAGCGGTCATCCTGATAGCCAACAGCAAGCACCGGGGTAGTGATCGCGCGGTACGCCTGGAGCCGGTCCGGGAACTCCGACAGGGCGAGCTGCGCCCGCACGCCCGCAGTCGCTGGTGCATGCGAGTACTCGATGATCGCTAGCCAATCGGCCGCGTCCATGTCCTTGCGCAGTGTCGTCGGCGAGAGATTCATAATGGCGTTGACCGCGGAGAAGTACGAGGCGGGCAGCTCGATCCCGCGGTCATGCATCTCGGCCTCGCCCCGTGACAGCGCCTTGATCACGGGGTCGACCCTGCCGTGCGCCGTGAGAAAGACGGCGCTGCGCACGAGCTCGGGGCGGGACAAGGCAAGCTCCTGGGCGATCCGGGCACCCAGCGACGTCCCTACGACGTGCGCGGGGCCTTTCCCGAGGTGCTCGATCAGCGCCGCTACATCCCCCACCATGTCATTGATGCCAAATCCGTCCGGGCACTCGCTGCTCGGCGCGATGCCCCGGTTCTCGAAGGTCGCCACGCTGAAGCCCGCACCAACGAGCGCAGGGACCTGATACATCTCCCAAACCCTTCCCGGGCTGGCAGTTCCCATGATCATCACCACTAGCGGCCCGTGGCCGTGGAGGCGATAGTTCAGTGTGATGCCATTGAGTGTGACGCTGGGCATGATTGCCTTTCTTCGCGGGGATTCCGGCGCTCTCTACCGGTAGCGTGTTCGTAAAGGGCTACGATTGGCCCGGGCCTGCTCGAACAAAATACTGTGCTCGCGCTCCATGGTGAACCCATCGCCGGGGAACGTGGCAGGTCGAGCCAAGGCGTGCACCAGCCGGAAACCCTGGTGAGGTGCGAGGACTACCCCGAACCGGGTGACGTTCCGTACCGCACCTGACATTTACAGGAGTATTGATGCGCTCATCGCCGGAGACTGCGGTGGTTGTCGACGATGTTGTCAAGACCTTCGGCGACGTTACTGCCTTGAGTGGCATCAGTTTCTCCGTGCCCAAGGGCACCGTGCTGGGGGTGCTCGGCCCTAATGGCGCGGGCAAGACCACTATGGTGAGCGTGCTCTCGACATTGCAGCAACCCGATTTCGGCAAGGCCTGGGTCGCGGGATTCGATGTTGTCGAGCAGGCCGCCGAGGTCCGCCGATCGATCATGCTGACGGGGCAGTACGCCGCGCTCGACGCGAGCCTCACCGGCCGGGAGAACCTTCAGCTGTTCGGACGGCTGATGGGGCTCAACCGCGCGGATTCGAAGTCCCGCGCCCAGCAGCTCCTCGAGGCATTCGATCTCGTCTACGCCGGGAACCGGCGCGTGGGCGGCTACTCCGGCGGCATGCGCAGGCGCATCGATATCGCTTGCGGGCTGGTGACCCGGCCCGAGGTCGTGTTCCTCGACGAGCCCACCACGGGGCTCGACCCCCGCAGCCGGCAGGCCGTGTGGTCACTGGTGCAGTCGTTGAAGAACGAGGGCATCACCGTGCTGCTGACAACGCAGTACCTCGAAGAGGCTGACATCCTCAGTGACAACATCATCGTGATCGACAAGGGCACGGTCATCGCCGAGGGCACCGCGGACGAGCTCAAGAAGCGCACGGGTGGCTCCTACTGCGAGGTCGTGCCGCTCAATCCCGCGCACCTGGCAAAGATCCAGGCATTGCTCGCGGACCTCTACCCGCAGGATGCGCCACTGCCCGAGATCCAGCCCGACGCTGATCGGCTCGCGCTGCCAGCGAGCAACGGCCCAGCCACGCTCAGCGAGGTACTGCGGCGCCTCGACATGGAGAACATCGAGCTCGCCGACATCGCGCTGCGGCGCCCGTCGCTCGACGACGTGTTCCTGTCGCTGACCGGGCACGGCAGCAAGGAGGCCACGCGCCCATGACGGTTGGCACCATCGACCTCCCGCTCGAGTCCTCGAGCACCGCGCTGGCCAAGCCGAGCCAGTTGCGGCAGTGGGCCGCGCTCAATAGCCGGGCGCTGCGCGAGATGACGCGCAACGGCGACTTCATCGTCGCTCTCGTGACTCCCGCGCTCTTCTCGCTCGCCTACTACGTGCCGCTGCGCAAGATGATGGAGACGGCGACGTACTTCGGCGGAGGCGGGCTGGACAACTACGGCCAGTTCGTGGTTCCGCTCATTGCTCTCGGTGCGGTCGCGCTGACCATGACCCAAGCGGCACTGCGGGCCGCGAAGGATGCGGCGGACGGCATTACCAAGCGGTTCGCGACGATGCCCATTCCCCGCATGGTTCCGCTCTGGTCCCGCATATCGGCGAACATGGTCCGATCCACCCTGACCCTGGCGGCGGCCCTTGCCTACGGCCACTTGATCCATTTCCGGTTCGAGGGAACATGGATCGAGACCACGGGCTTCCTCGTTTTCGCCCTGCTGATCAGCTTGGCCCTGATGCTTGCTGCCGACGGGCTAGGCACCTGGTCCGCGAATCCGCGCGCCGTGACCCAGGCACTGACCCTCCCAACCTTGATCTTCGGCATGATGTCCACCGGGTTCATCCCCGAGAGCGGCTTCCCCGAGTTCGTACGCCCATTCGTTCGCAATCAGCCCGTCTCGATTTTCACCGAGGCGCTGCGGCAGCTAGCGGATGGCGAGACAACGCGCGACATCATGCTGCCGACAGCCCTCTGGGGTGGCGGGCTGCTCGTCCTGTTCGCTGCGTTCGCGATATGGGCAAGCGCGAGAAGGAAGTGATCAGAGCGTGACTACACCAGCGATAGACGATTCACCCAGTTCGCCCGTGGTGCTCTTTCCAGAGCTCACTCACTCCGCGCCAGAGTCATCGGTGAGCGCGTGGGCCAGGCAGAGTCTGCTCATGGCCAAGCGCCTCCTGATCGTGTGGTCTCGAGACCCGTTCACCATGGTGCAGGCTGTCGTCTACCCGGCAATCATGCTGCTGATGCTGCGCCTCGTGATGGGCGATACGATCGAGCGCTTCTCGGGCCAGGCCGCGGTATTCCGCTTCGCTCCGCTGATGGCGCTGGTAGCGGCGATGTCGGGCGCGCTAGCTGGGGTGGTGCTCGCGATGCAGGAACGCGAGAACGGCATCCTCAGCCGCTACTGGGCGCTGCCGATCAACCGGGGGGCCGACCTCACAGGACGATTGCTCGCCGAGAGCGCCCGGATCGTGCTGACAACGCTGCTCATCGTTGTTGTCGCCTTGCCACTTGGATTGACATTCCAGAGCGTGGGGGCGTTCTTCGCGTTCATGTCCATCCCTTTGATGTTCGGGATAGGCTTCGCCACGCTTGCCACTGCGGCGGCGCTCGCGACAACAAGCCAGGCGATCGTCGCGGCGCTGAGCCTGTTCATGATGATCGGCATGTTCTTCAGCTCGGGCTTCACCGAGGTGGACGCGTTCCCGGACTGGGCGCATCCGTTCGTGGAGAACCAGCCGATCACCCGCGCGGTGGATACGATGCGGGCGCTCGCAACGGGCGGCGACTACATGACCCCGTTGATGTACTGCGCGCTCTGGTCCGGTGGTTTCGTCGTGTTGTTCGCCGTCCCCGCCATCCGCGGATACCGGAAGTCCGCAGCGGGCTAGGGTTCCAGGGCGAGCCAAACGGAGCGGCGCGGCAGGTGAATCCTGCCGCGCCGCTGCATTGATTGATCCAAGCCGCCTACGTGCCGGCCGCGGGCTCGCGCTCGCCTCCCGGATGAGCACGATGCTCGGACCCCGTGCGCAGGCGCGACCACGAGTAGCGCCCCGAATCGGGGTCATAGGCACGGTTGGGCACCCACGCCAGCACGTAGAACGCCCGCATGATCCCAACCGTGATCCAGCTCGCCCTAGCCTCCCAGTGCCGACCATGCAGGTGCAGGGTGCGTGGCAGGCTCGCGCTGTAGCGCCAGAAGGCCTGCCTGGAGGTGCGACCTCGCCTACCTGACACTCCCGCCCGCATGCCGGGCAGATACGCGATCCTTTGGCCCGTAGCGCCCAGGAGCAGCGAGACATCGACGTCTTCCCAGATTCCTGGTGCGTGCGACACCTGCGCCTTGATCGTGTCCCATGCCTCTTGCGCGATCGCCATGTTGCTGCCGACTACATTGTTCACCTCGCGGATATCGCTGCCCGGCTCGCTCCTCGTCGTAGAGACTCGGGCTATCAGCGCCATCCCGGCCCGATTGATGCCTCGCAGCGGGGCATCGTATTTCTCGATCGCCCCAACAGCGGCGTCGAAGCCCACGCCTTCCCCCGCGAAGAACTCCACGATCGCCCGCGCCCATCCCTCTTCGACACGGGTGTCGGCATCGATACGAGCGATTATATCGCCGCTGGCCTCGGCAAAACCCCTGTTCCGGGCCGCAGCGGTGCCCGGCGTCGTTTCATGCACCAGACGTATTCGAGGCTCGCCGTCGGCAATCCGCCCCACGATATTTGCGGTCGCGTCGGTGGAATTATTGTCCACCACAATGATCTCCGCTATGGCCGGGCCGTTGTCGATCAATGCCCGCAGGCACGGCTCGATGGAGTCTTGCTCATTGAATGCGGGTATTACTACGCTGACGTCCATCGTGTAGACAAACTGCTACGCCCCACATAATTCTCCCAATTTCCCCACAGGAATGCAGAAGAATTTGCCGCTACTGCGCGCCGCCAGGATGGGCGCGGTGCTCCGAGCCCGCTCGCAGGCGTGACCAGGAGTACTGCTCGGTGGCGGGATCGTAGGCCCGGTTGGGGATCCACACGAGCAGGTACATCGTCCGGATGATCCACACAGTGATCCAGCTGGCCCGGGCTTCCCAGTGCCGGCCGTGCATGTGCAATGTGCGTGGCAGGCTCGCGCTGTAGCGCCAGAACGCCTTGCGGGAGGTGCGGCCCCGGCGTCCAGAGATCCCTGCTCTCATTCCGGGCACAAAAGCGATCCGCTTCCCCGTCTTGCCCAGGAGAAGCGAGACATCAGTGTCGTCCCACTTCTCGCGGGAGAGGCTGACGTCGTCCTTGATCTCGCGCCAGGCCTGCGGCGTGATCGCCATGTTGCACCCGATGAGACTGCTCACCTGGCGCACCTGCGGTTCCGCGCCTCCCCGCATCGTCGCGATCCGGGTGATGACCGCCATTCCTGCTCTGTCGAGGCCACGCAGCGGAGCATCATATTTGTCGATCGGCCCGACCACTGCATCAAAGCCCGCGCCCTCCCCCGCGAAGAACTCGACTATCGCGCTCGACCACTCGGGCTCGACGCGGGTATCCGCATCGATACGGGCGATGATCTCGCCCGTCGCTTCCGTGAAGCCGCGGTTCCGGGCAGCGGCAACCCCTGGGACAGGTTCATGGACAAGCTTGATCGGTACGGAGCTCGTCTTCTGGAAGCTGCTTACCGCGGCGGCCGTGCCGTCGGTTGACGCATTGTCGACAACGATGATCTCGTGCGGCACCTCGCGCTGGGAGACCAGCGCCTCGAGGCACGGCTTGATGGCATCTTCCTCGTTGAACGCGGGAACGACGACACTCAGCTTCATCGGTCTAGTAGAGCACCGCAGCTACTGGTTGTCACTATCACCGCGCTGAATTCATCATGCAGTAGCCGCTACGCATGCACAGGACTGAACGCGCCACACTGTGCCACAGGATTATGTCCAGTCCGCTTTGCCAAATGCCACAGAACCCTGAAATCGAAGACTTCCGGGGCGCGGCGGTCTCACATCGAGGCCGCGGCGCGCGACCCCGAATGATCGTAGCTATCCTCTGCCGCATGGACCCGGGCGCGCTCCTCGAACAACTGCACCACCACATGGGTCAGTGATCCCGGGACGTGCGCGGGCGCGGACTCATCGGCGCCACGAGTGAGCAACTGGGCAAGCATGGAGCGCAGGCGCATGGCGAGGACATGCCCCTTGGCGCCCTCCTCGAGCAGCGCCTCCACTGCTGCGGCGAGCAGCACAATGGTCGCATCGTCGAGCCCATAGCCGTCGACCGCCTTGCGCAGCATTCCGTTGGCATCCTGCGGACTGCCCGGACGGCTAGCTGGCCTCTCCCTGGCTGTTTCGCGGTGGGCTGGCGCGCCCCAGGCAGGCTGGAGGCAAGGACGCTGCCGCGCTCGCGCTTCGTCTTCCACTCGCTAACCTACCTATTTGTTGCTCGGATCAGCTTCTTGGCCACACTGCTGATGACTGCCTGCCCGCCACCTTCTACTCGGATCACCTGTGAACCATCTGTGGTGAACAGTAATGCGGCAGGATCTCGGGAAGCTGTATTCCACCGCACGAACAGGTCACGATCCAGGCACGCGTTGTTATCGTGCTTCTGATCAGCAAAAACGGCGGCGCCAGTGCGAGAATCCCGCACCGGCGCCGCCGCTATGATGGGGCGATCAGAGGCGCTCCGCGACCTCACGCGCGACGATTTCCAGAACGGGCGCGGTGGTCATCTCCCAGTGCGTGGCATCCACGCCCGAGGCGATTACCTCGCCCGAGACGGCGTGCTGCCAGGACCTCGCGGCCGCGTCCTTGTCGGCCCGATCCCGCGCGGCGGTGAAGTGGACCAGGTCGCCCTGGAACTGCCGCGGCTCGTAGCGGCGCATCGCCGCCGCTGATGCCTCGGCCACCTCGATCAGCTTCTCGATCGCTTGGCGGGGAACGGGGACATGCCCGTCGACAGCGTCGATCAACTCGGTCACCGAGGTGATGCCCGAGGCTTCGATGTCGCCTCCGGACACCCCGAATCCACCAACGACGTCGGCAACAGTGACCTCGCCCGATTCCACTGCGGCACCGGCATCACCGGCGAACGAGTCAAGCATGACCAGCAGCTCGACCTGCAGCCCGGCTTCTTGCAACTGCACCGCCATGGCGTGCGCGATCACACCACCCAGCGACCAGCCCAGCAGCCGGTAGGGCCCCTCGGGCCGGATCCTGCGGATCTCGGTGACGTACCGCGCCGCGAGCTCCTCGATCGACTCGGGGGGCACAAATCCGGGTTCCGACGCCGCTGGTGATTGCACGCCGTAGACCGGCACTCCCTCGGGAAGCAGGCCGCCTAGGCTGGTGTAGCACCAGGCAAGACCCACGATCGGATGGATCGCGAAAACCGGGGCCTGGTCGCCCTCGGGCCGGATCGGGTAGATGACCGACATGGGGTCGGCCGCGGTAGCCGTCCCGCCCTGCTCGATACGCACAGCGAGGTCGGCAACGGATTCCGCGAGCAGTACATCCCGCAGCTCCACGGGCTTGTCCATGGCGTCGGTGAGCAGGCCGGCGACGCGCACCGCGACCAGCGAGTTTCCACCGAGGCGCAGGAAGCTATCCGTGCGGCCCACCCGGTCGATGCCCAGCGCCTCAGCGAGCACGCCGGCAACGATCTGCTCGGTCACGCCTTGCGGCTCGATGTACTCCTCCACCACTGCGCCGGTGCCGGGTTCGGGCAAGGCAGCCCGATCAAGCTTCCCGTTCCCCGTCAACGGCAACCCATCCAGCACCACCACCGCCGACGGCACCATATGCACCGGCAAGCGCGCCCCCGCCTCCGCCAGCACCGCAGCCTCCTCCACCACGGCCCCCGACTCCGCCACCACATACCCCACCAAGCGCTCCCCCAGCACCTCATGACCACGCACCAGCACCACCGCCCGCGCCACCCCCGCGCACCGGCCCAGCACCGCCTCGACCTCCCCGAGCTCGATGCGGAACCCCCGCAGCTGCACCTGCGAGTCCGACCGCCCGAAATACTCCAGCTCCCCCTCGACGCCCCACCGCCCCACATCACCGGTCCGGTACATCCGCTCCCCCGGCGACCCGAACGGGCACGCCACGAACCGCGCGAACGACAGGTCCGCCCGCCCCGCATACCCACGCGCCAGCTGCGGCCCCGCCACATACAGCTCCCCCGCCACCCCCGGCGGCACCGGCCGCAACCGCGCATCCAGCACATACACCCGCAGGCCCGGGATGCCCCGCCCGATCACCGACGCCGACGCCGACGCCGCGAACGCCCGATCAAGCTCCCGGTGGGTCACATGCACCGTCGTCTCGGTGATGCCATACATGTTGACCAGCCGCGGCGCGCCCTCGCCGTGGCGGGCATACCAGCGCCCCAGCTGCGACAGGTCCAGCGCCTCCCCGCCGAAGACCACATACCGCAGCGCCAGCCCAGCACCAGCCCCGCCAGCCTCGCCAGCCGTGGCCGCCTGCTCCCCGCGCGCCCGGTCCGCCTCGATCAACTGGTAGAACGCCGTCGGCGTCTGGCTGAGCACCGTCACCCCCTCCCGCTCGAGCAGCTCGAGGAACCCCGCCGGCGAGCGCGACGTGTAGTAGTCCACCACCACCACGGCGCCCCCATGCAGCAGCGCCCCCCACATCTCCCACACCGAGAAGTCGAACGCATACGAGTGGAACAACGACCACACATCCTCAGCGGAGAACTCGAACAGCCCCGCCGTATTGGCCATCAGCGTCGTCACCGTCCCATGGGTCACCGCCACGCCCTTCGGCCGGCCCGTCGACCCCGACGTGTAGATGACATACGCGACATTGCCCGCGCGCAGCACACCGCCCCGCTCCCGGGCCCCCAGCGGCCCACCGGACAGCCCCCCGAGCTCCCCGCGCGCATCGTCCCCATCGAGAACCACCACCTGAGCGCTCGCGGGCACGTCCACGCCCTGCCCCGCCAGCACCGCCGCGCCCTCCGCGATCGACGCCCGCAGCCCCTCGGCCACATCCACCGTCGTCACCACCACCACCGGGCGCGCATCACCGAGGGTGTAGGCGATCCGCTCCGCCGGGTACGACACATCCACCGGCACATAGCCCGCCCCCGACTTGAGCACCCCCAGGATCGCCACCACCAGCTCCACCGACCGCGACGTCGCCACCCCCACCAGCACATCCGGCCCGGCACCACGATCGACCAGCAGCCGCGCGAGCTGGTTCGCCCGCCCATCGAGCTGCGCATACGTCAACGACACCCCGCCCGCGCGCACCGCCACCCGGCCCGGCACCAGCCCGGCCCGCTCCTCGAACCACTCCACCAGGGTCCGCCCGCACCCCGAACCCGGAACCTGCCAGCCCCCCAGCACCAGCTCCCGCTCCGACGCCGTCAACAGATCCACCGACCCCACCCGCGCCGACACATCCCCCGCGAACGCATCAAGGACACGCACGACACGGTCGAGCAATGCCCGCGCTGCGGGCTCGTCGGTGATCGAGGCGAAGTAGTTGAGCTTGAGCCGAAGGTCGGGCTCGGCGAACGCGAGCAGCGTGAAGGGGTAGTGGGTGGCATCGGACCCAGAGGCGCCGAGCAGTCGCATCCCGGCGAGGTCGGTATCACTATCGCCGGCCTTGTCGACGGGGTAGGACTCGAAGACCGCGAGGGTGTCGAACCCGGCCCCCGGGCCCGCGGCCTGCTGGATATCGGTGAGGCCGAGGAACTGGTGATCGAGGAGTTCGCTCTGCTCCCGCTGCACGCGCGCGAGGAGGTCACGGATCGGCTCGTCCTCGTCGACGCGGATCCGCACGGGGAGGGTGTTGATGAACAGGCCGATCATCTCCTCCACCCCCGGCAGCTGCGGGGGGCGGCCCGAGACCGTCGCCCCGAACACGACATCGTCGCGGCCGAGCTGCCGGCCCAGCACGATGCCCCACGCCACCTGCACCAGCGTGTTCAGCGTCACGCCCAGCTCGCTGCCAAGCCGGCCGAGGGCCTCGGAGCGCTCGGGCGACATGTCGATGGTCACGGCATGGGGTGTGCCGAGCCCGGTCTCGGCAGCGTTCGGTGCCACCAGGGTTGGCTCGTCGAGCCCGGCGAGCGCCTCGGCCCACACCGCGCGCGAAGCGTCGAGGTCCTGCTCGCGGAGCCAGGCCAGGAAATCCCGGTATGAGCGGGCCGCGGGCATGTGGGTGTCGTCCCCGTCGAGCACGTAGAGCGTGATGAGCTCCTTGAGCAGCAGCGGCATCGACCATCCGTCGAGGAGCACGTGATGGTTGGTGATGAGCAGCTCGTGCTCGTCCTCCGGCAGGGATACGAGATGCATCCGCAGCAGCGGTGCCTGCTCCATCGCGAAGCCAGCGGCGAAGTCCGCTTCAGCGATGCGGTCGAGGCCATCACGGGCGGTCATCGCATCCTGCTCGCGCAGGTCCGTGAAGGACCAGGGCAGCGCGACATTGTCCTCGATGACCTGGATGGCGTTGCCCGAGGTGTCGTGCACGAACGCGGACCTCAGGTTGGGGTGCCGGTCGAGGAGCTTCTGCCCGGCGCGCCGCATCCGGACGGGGTCGACAACGCCACCGAGCCTGATGCGGGTGGGCGTGGTGTAGACGTCCGTGTCCTCGCCCACGAGCAGCGCGTGGAAGAGCAGCCCGCCCTGCAGCGGGGTGAGCGGCCATACGTCGGCGAGCGCCGGGTAGCGGCGCTCGAGCGTTTCCACCTGGGACTGCGTGAGATCCACGAGTTGCAGGTCCGACGGGGTCCGGCCGCCAGCGGTCGCGGAGCCAGCGTGCTGGGCCAGGGACTGGAGCGCGCTGATCCACAGGTCGGCGAGCTCCTGGGCCTCTGCTTCGTCGAGCACGCCCGAGGCATAGTTGAAGGAGGCCTTCAGGATGGAGCCGGTTGGCTTGTCGGTGACGGTGGCTCCGATGCTGAGCACCGAGGTGGCCGGCATGGTGTCATCGACGTCCGCGACCAGTTCGACGCTGCCGTCGGGCAGCCACGGGATCTCCGTGGCCCCTGCGCCGTCGGTGGTGCCAAACCTGCCGAGGTAGTTGAACGCTATCTGCGGCTCGGGCGCCCCGGAGAGCACGGTGGCCTCCGCCGGATCGAGGTAGCGCAGCATCCCGTAGCTGAGCCCCTTGTGCGGCACGCCGAGCAGGTGCTCCTTGACCGACTTGATCGCCGGGCCGAGCCGCTCGATGTCACCCAGGTGCTCATCGGCCACCGCGCTGGTATCGAGCTGGATCGGATACATGCTGGTGAACCAGCCGACGGTGCGGCCGAGATCAGCTCCCGGCACGAGCTCCTCCTCGCGCCCATGTCCCTCGAGCGTGACGAGGACCTGAGGCGTGCTGGTTCCCCGCCGGGCGCGCCACTGCCGGACGGCGAGCGCGAGGCCAGCGAGGAGGCCATCGTTGACGCCGCCCCGGTACGCGGCGGGCAGGGTTGTCAGCAGCGCTTCGGTGGAGCCGCTGTCGAGCTCGACCTCGACCCGTCGCACCGTGGACATTGTGTCCACGACGGGGTCGAGCGCACGGGACCCGAGCAGCGGGTCGGGGGTTGCCGCGATGGCGTGCCAGGTCTCCAGCGAGTCCTGGATCTCCTGGTCGGCGGCGCGCTCGGCGAGGCCGTGCGCCCAGCGGCGCAGGGACGTGCCGACGGGTGGCAGCGTGATCGGGTCCCCCTGCAGTGCCTGGGTGCCCGCGGTGGCGAGGTCTGGCAGCAGCACGCGCCAGGAGACGCCATCGACCGCGAGGTGGTGGATCGCCACGATCAGCCGTCCGGCTCGCCCGGGCGCGTGCAGCCACACGAATCGTGCCATCACCCCGCGGGCGGGGTCGAGGCGCGCGACGGCGGCGTCGAACTCGGCGAGGATCGTGGCTTCGCGCTGCTCGGGATCGTCGAGCACGTCGGCATCGACGGTCCGTTCCGCGAGGATGTCCGCGGCCTTGATGGAGCCTGCGGGCAGGAGCTCGAGCAGCGGCTGGCCACCGTCGCGCTGGAACTGGCCGCGCAGCGCATCGTGGTGATCGAGCAGCGCCTGGATGACGTCCTCGAGCTGTTCGCGGGAGAGCTCGCTGGGGACGGTGAGCAGGAGCGACTGCTGGAAGCGGTCGTACGTGCCGCGTGGTCCGACGTGCTCGACGAGCCAGTGCATGATCGGCAGCGCGGGCGCGGTCCCGGTCCCGCCGCCGGGCAGCTCCTCGAGCAGTGCTGGCGCGTCACTGGCGCGCTGCGCTACCTCCGCGAGCCCGGCGACGGTCTTGCGCTCGAACACATCGCGGGCGCGGATGGAGTATCCGGCCGCCTTGGCGCGGGCGACGAGCTGGATGGAGACGATGCTGTCGCCGCCGAGCGCGAAGAACGAGTCCGTGACGCTGACCTGGTCCATTCCCAGCACCTCGGCGAACACCTCGGCGAGCGCTTCCTCGGTCTCGTTGCGGGGAGCGATGTACCGGCTGGACTCGAACACGGGCTCGGGCAGCGCCTTGCGGTCGACCTTGCCGGTCGGCGCGACCGGCACCTCGTCGATGAGGGTGATCGAAGCCGGGACCATGTACTCGGGCAGTGACTCCCCCACGTACGCCGAGAGCGCCGCGGCATCGGCGGCACTGCCTGGCCGGAGCAAGACATAGGTGACCAGCACGGTCTGGCCGGTGCTGGCGCGCTTGTGCCCGACGGTGAGCGCGAACTCGACCTCGGGGTGCGCGGAGAACGCGGCGTCGATCTCGCCGAGCTCGATGCGGTAGCCGCGCACCTTCACCTGGAAGTCGGTGCGCCCGATGAACTCGAGGACCTGCGCTCCGTCCTCGTTGTGCTTCCAGCGCACGAGGTCGCCGGTGCGATACATGCGCGCGCCGGCCGGGCCGAAGGGGCTGGCGACGAACCGCTCGGCGGTGAGGCCCCGGCGGCCGCGGTAGCCGCGCGCGAGGATGGGCCCGCTGACGTACAGCTCGCCGGGCGCCCCGAATGGCGCAGGGCGCAACCGGGAATCGAGCACGAGGGCATCGGTGCCCGTGATGGGCCCGCCGATATCGATGGGATGGCCCGGGCGCATGGGAGCGCTCGTGGTGGACCAGATCGTCGCCTCGGAGGGGCCGTAGAGGTTGAGCATCACGCGGGTGGGCGCCCAGCGCTCCACCACCTCGGGCGGGCAGGCCTCGCCACCGGTGGTGATGGCGCGGAGATCGGGGGCTTGCTGCGGGTCGAGGGTGCGCAGCGCGGCAGGAGTGATGAACGCATGGGTGACGCGCTGCTCGCGCAGGACCGTCTCGAGCTCGTCACCACCGTGGGTGCCGGGAGGCGCGATGACCACGGTCCCGGCGGCCCCGAAGGCCATCAGCATCTCGAACACGGAGGCGTCGAAGCTCGGGGAGGCGAAGTGCAGCACCCGCGATGCGGAATCGACTCCGATGTGCTGCTGCTGGGCGGCGACGAGGCTGGAGAGGCCGCGGTGGGTGACCACCACGCCCTTGGGCAGGCCTGTCGATCCCGAGGTGTAGATCATGTAGGCGGCCTGGTCCGCATGGGTCGCCGAGAGCAGCTCGTGCTCCTCGATCGAGCCGTCGGCAATTCCGGCGAGGGAATCGATGGTGCCTGGATCATCGAGGACGATCCAGTCCACGAGCCCGGGCAGCGCATTGCTCGAGGCGCTGGTGGCGAGGCCATGGGTGGCATCGGAGTCACGCAGCATGTGCTCGATGCGGTCGCTCGGATAGGCGGGATCGATGGGCAGGTAGGCGGCCCCGGTCTTCGCGATCGCCCAGATGCCGAGCACGGACTCGAGGGATCGGGCGATGCCGAGCGCGACGACGGACTCCGGGCCCACGCCCTGCGCGATGAGGTGCCGCGCGAGCTGGTTGGAGCGCGCATCGAGCTCGCCGTAGGAGAGGACGGCGCCTTCGCTGGCGACGGCTTGCGCGGCAGGGTCGCGCACTGCCGCGGCCAGGATCTCCCGCAGCAGCACCGGCTCCGGCGCGGCACCGCCCGGTACGGGCGCGAGGCTGGCGATCTCGTTCGGAGTGAGCACGTCGAGCTGCCCGTAGCGCACCGTGGCATCGGTGCGGATCTGATCGAGGATCCGGATGGCCCGGTCGCGCAGCGCCGCGATGTGCTGCTCGTCGAACAGGTCAGGGAAGAACTTGAACCGGACGTGCAGCTGGGTATCCACCGAGGCGACCACGCCGATCGGATAGTGAGCGGCATCCTCGCCGTCGAAACCGGTGACGCGCATGCCCGCGAGATCCGTGTCGCTCGTCAGCCCCGCCTGGTCCACGGGGTACGACTCGAACGCGGTGAGCGTATCGAACTGTGCTCCCGCGCCCACGGCGCGCTGGATGTCGGCGAGCTGCAGGTAGTGGTGGTCAAGCAGCTCGGCCTGCTCGGACTGGATGCGCCCGAGCAGCTCGGCGAGGGTCTCGCGCGGATCGAGGGTGACCCGCACCGGCACGGTGTTGATGAACAGGCCGATCATGGTCTCGACGCCGGCGAGCTGGGGTGGCCGGCCCGAGACGGTCGCTCCGAAGGTGACGTCGGGGCGGGCCGCCTGGGCAGCGAGCACCATCGCCCACGCGGCCTGGACCGCGGTGTTGAGGGTGACGCCCAGCTCCCGGGCCACGGCTTGCAGTTGCTGGGTCTCTTCCTCGGTGAAGGAGTGGGCGATCTCGCGGGAGCTCACCTCGTGCTCGCGAGCCCGGTCCAGTGGCGCCATCGTGGTGGGCTCGTCGGCCCCCTCGAACGCTGCCTGCCAGGCACGCAGTGACTTCTGCTTGTCCTGCGAATCGAGCCATGCCAGGAAGTCCCGGTAGCTCCCGGCCGCGGGCAGGTGGGTGGGGTCGCCGTCGAGGACGTAGAGGGTGAGGATGTCCTTGAGCATCAGCGGCGTGGACCACCCATCCATGAGGATGTGGTGGTTGGTGAGGATCAGCCGGTGCTTGCCTCCACCAAGATCAACAAGCGCGAACCGCATCAGGGGCGCTGTGGCCATATCGAACCGGACGGCCTTGTCCTCGGCCAGGATCTGGCGCAGCGCGGCCTCCGGGTCCGCTTCCGCCGAGACATCGAACGTCGCGAGCCGCGCGGTCGCCGAATCATCGACCACCTGCAGCGGAGCACCATGCCGATCGCTGGCGAAAGCGACGCGGAGGTTCGGGTAGCGGTCGAGCAGGGCCTGCAGGGCACGCTGCATGCGCCCAGCATCGACCGTGCCCTCGAGGTCGAGGACGAGCTGCACCATGTAGGCGTCGACGGATTCCTCAGCGAGCACCGCGTGGAACAGCATGCCCCCCTGCAGCGGGGAGAGCGGCCAGATGTCGGACAGCGCGGGGTAGTCCGCTTCCAGCACCTCGATGGACGCCTGGTCGACGTGGGCGATCGCCACATCGGACGGGGTGAGGCCCGCGTGCTCGATCTCCAGCGCATGGCGGGCCACCGCGGCGAGGGTGGCTTGCCAGGATTCGACGAACCGCGCCACCTCGTCGGCGCCGAGGAGCGTGGATGGGTAGAGGACCAGAACCTTCAGCCGGGGGCCGTCCGGTGTCTCGGTGACCATCGAGGTGATGTCGAGCGCGCCGGGCGCGGCCATGTCAGGGCTGAGCGAGTATCCCTTCTCGCCGCCATCGGCACTGGGCAGCCACCCGAGGTCCCGGAGCTCCTCGGGGATCTCGCCAGTGCCCGAGCGACCGAGGTAGTTGAACATCACCTTCGGCTGCGGGTAGGGGGCGAGCTCCGCGCGGCCCGCCTCGTCGAGGTAGCGCAGCATGCCGTAGCCGATGCCGCTATCGGGCATGGCGAGCAGGTGCTCCTTCATGCGCTTGATGGCTTCGTCGACCGCGGCACCCGGCTGGAGGGCGGATTGGGCGTTGATGCCCGCGAGGTCGATGCGCACGGGCACGACGGTGGTGAACCAGCCGAGGGTGCGGCCGAGCTCGGAGCCCGGGACCGCGGACTCCTCGCGGCCGTGGCCCTCCAGCCCGATCAGCGGAGCCTGGTCGGTGCCGAGCCAATGCGCGAGGGCCAGCGAGAGCGAGGCCAGCAACCCGTGGTTGACGCTGCCCCGGTAGGCCTCCGGTACCCGCGTGAGCAGGGACTCGGTGAGGTCGGCGGGCAGCTCGAACGTGGCCTGCTCGATGGTGGCGTTGACATCGATCGCGGGATCGAAGGGGCGCTCGCCGAGCGCTGGATCGGTGCGGTCGACTACGCCCTTCCAGAACGCGATCTCGCGCTCGCGCCCGGTGGCGTTCTCGGCGAGGCCGTGGACCCAGCGGCGGAACGAGGTGCCCACGGGCTGCAGCTCCACCCGCTGCCCGGTGCTGATCTGCGCCCAAGCAGTGGCGAGGTCGGGAATGATGATGCGCCAGGACACGCCGTCCATGACGGAGTGGTGGATGACGAGGCGGAGCCGGCCCGGCGCCTCGGGGCCGAGGTCGAGCCACACGGCTTGTAGCATGACCCCCGACTCGGGATCGAGCCGCCCCGCAGCGTCCTCGAGGGCTTTCTGGGTGAGCTCAGCGAACGCGTCCGTGCCCGGGGGCGTCGCGGCGGCATCGACGCTGATGCGCTGGACGAGCGATGCGGCATCGATCGCGCCTGGCCGGGCAGCGATCATCTCGCCCGAGTCCGCGTCGATGCGGGCGCGCAGCAGATCATGGTGATCGAGCACGGCTTGCAGGGTGGTGTGCAGCCCGGCCTCGTCGATGCCGGTGGGCAGGGTCAGCAGGGACGACTGGGAGTAGCGGCCCATGGTGCCACCCCGCTCGATCATCCACTCGATGATGGGGCTCAGCGGCATGCTGCCCACGCCACCGCCGGGAAGCTCCTCGAGCACCGCAGGTGCCTCGCTGGCCGCTGCGGTCTCCGCCGCCACGGCGAGCCGCGCGACCGTGCGATGCTCGAAGACGTCCTTCGGGGAGATGACCAGCCCGGCCGAGCGAGCGCGGGAGACCACGTTGATGGACATGATGCTGTCACCGCCGAGGGCGAAGAAGGAATCGTCCACGCCCACTTCTGGCAGCCCGAGCGTCTCGGCGAACAAGCGGGCGAGGATCTCCTCCGTTGGCGTCGCGGGAAGCCGCGAGGCCGTCGACCTGGCTGCGAAATCGGGATCGGGAAGGGCCTTGCGGTCGACCTTCCCGCTCGCGGTCAGTGGCAGGGCAGGCAGGACGATGACTGCCGACGGGACCATGTAGGCAGGGAGCTTGTCGCTAGCGTGGACGAGCACCTCAGCGATGATCGCGTCCTCGTCCTGGCCCGCGGCCGCATGGGCAGCCACGATGTAGGCGACCAGGCGATCCGCGCCGGCACGATTGAGCACGACGGTCGCCTGCGCGACCCAGGAGTGATCGACGAGCACGGCCTCGATCTCGCCAAGCTCGATGCGGAAGCCGCGCAGCTTGACCTGGAAATCCGTGCGCCCGATGTAGTCGAGGTCCCCGCCGTGCATGCGCCGCACCAGGTCGCCGGTGCGATACAAGCGGCTGCCCGGCTCGCCGAAGGGATTAGCCACGAACCGTGCCGCGGTGAGGGCAGGGAGCTTGCCGTAGCCGCGCCCGACACCGATGCCGCCGACGTACAGCTCCCCGCTGACACCGTTCGGCACGTGGTTGAGGTCGCGGTCAAGGACCAGCAGTTCCGTGCCCGGCGTGGGGCGCCCGATCGGGACGGGCATGGCCTGCTCCGCGTCGAGCGCATGGAACGCCACGACGTCGGAGGCCTCGGTGGGGCCATAGCTGTTGACGATGCGCACCCCGCGCGCGAGCAGCTCGCGCAGCGGCTTGGCGCGCACGGCCTCGCCGCCGAGGAAGACGAAGCGCACGCCACCGAGCACACCGGTGCTATCGGCATCGGCGAGGGCCTCGAACGCGCTCGGCGACATGTTGGCGAGCACAACGCGCTGCTCGGCGACCTGCGGGAGGATGTCCTCGGGGTCGAACCCGTCCGCAGCGAGGACGAGGGTCGCCCCGGATGCCAGGGCGGCCCAGATGTTCTTCTGGGTGAGATCGAACCCTGGTGAGGACGCGACGAGCACCCCGTCACCGGGGGCGAGCTGCACATGATCGCGATACCAGGCCACGGTGTTGGCGATACCGGCCATGGGCACCAGGGTGGGCTTGGGCCGGCCGGTGGATCCCGAGGTGGAGATGACGTAGCCGAGGCGCTGTCCCGCGACCGGATCCGCCCAGGGATCGTCGGGCAGCGATGCGGCCTCGCCGCGCTCGCCGTCGAGCAGGATCAGCGCGGTGCCCTCCAGCGCATCCGCGTGCTCCCAACCGGGCAGGGCCAGCACGGCAGCGGCGCCGGTGTCGTCGAGCACGGCCTGCAGCCGGTCGAGCGGGAACGCTGGATCGACCGGCGCGTAGGCCGCCCCGGCCTTCCATGTCGCTAGCAGTCCGACGATCCATTCCGCGCCGCGCGGGAGCGCCACCGCGACAACATCATCGGGCCCCACGCCGAGCTGCACCAGGGTGGCGGCGAGGCCCGAGGACCATTCGTCGAGCTGCGCGTAGGTGAGCGTGCCTGCTCCGGCGATCGCTGGAGCGCTAGGCTGCTGCCGCGCGCGAGCGCGGAAATCACGCAGCACGGTCGCCGGGCTTGTCTCGCGCGCTTCCCCGCGCGCCGCCTGCTCGATGGCCTCGAGCTCGCGGGAGTCGAGGATCTGCAGCGCGTGCAGGGGCAGCGACTCGTCGCTGGCCACGGTGGCGAGCACGCGCAGGAACCGGTCCGCGATCGCGTCGATGGTGGCCGCCTCGAACAAGTCGGTGGCGTAGTTGATGATCAGCTGGCGGGGCGCGTCCATGGTCTCGTCATCGAGGCGATCCACGACGGTCACGCTCAGGTCGAACTTCGCGGAATCGACCTCGGCATCGAATCCCTCGATGGTGAGCCCACCGAGCTCGAACCGGGGCCGCTGCTGGTTCTGGAACGTCAGCAGCACCTGGAACAGTGGGGCGTGCGCGGTGGATCGCTCGAGGTCGAGCAGTTCGACGAGCCGCTCGAAGGGCACATCTGCATTGGACAGCGCGGCGAGATCAACCTCGCGGGCGTGCTCGAGCAGTCCACCGAACGTGCTCGTGCCCTCCACGGAGGTGCGCAGCACGAGGGTATTGACGAACATGCCGACGAGTGGATCGAGGGCGCGGGCACCACGGCCCGCCACCGGCGTGCCGATCGTGATGTCGGTGGTGCCGGAGAGCTTGGCGAGCAGCACCGCGAGCGCGCTGTGGATCACCATGAAGGGCGTGGCTCCATGCCGCGCAGCGATATGGCCGAGCCGCGCGTACAGGTCCGCCGGGATCTCGTGGAAGCGGGTAGCGCCGCGCAGGGATTGCGCGGCTGGCCGGGGCCGGTCAGTGGGCAGGTCAAGGACCTCGGGCACATCGGCGAGCTGGCGCTTCCAGTACTGCTCCTGCTGGTAGGCGATCGATTCGGGGTCGGTCTCGTCGCCGAGCACCTCGCGCTGCCAGATCGCGAAGTCCGCGTACTGCACCTCCAGCGGTTCCCAGGCGGGCTCGTCGCCGTTGGCCCGGGCCGAATACGCGACCATGACGTCGGTGGCGAGCGGCGAGAGCGAGAATCCGTCGGCGACGATGTGGTGCATGACGACCGCGAGCACATGCTCGGTCTCGCTGAGGCGGAACAGTGCTGCCCGGACCGGTTCGTCGCGCGTGACGTCGAAGCCACGTCCGGCGAACTCGGCGGCGAGCCCCGTGACTGCCTGCGGGGTGGTGTCGATGAACTCCAGGCCAGCGGTGACCTCGTGCATCGGCAGGATCACCTGCGCGGGCTGGTCCCGGTAGGAGGGAAAGACGGTGCGCAGGGATTCATGGCGTTCCACCACGTCGCGGAACGCGTCGCGCAGCGCGTAGCGGTCGAGCTCGCCGGTGAGGGTGAGCACGAGCGGGATGTTGTAAGCCGAGGACGTGACGTCGTACTGGTTGATGAACCACAGGCGCCGCTGGGCGAGCGAGACCGGGACATGGTCGGGCCGTTCCTGTGCCACCAGCGGAACAGCCGCGCTGCTTGCGCCGGCCTCGTCGATGCGGGCAGCGAGCTTCGCCACGGTGGGATGCTCGAACAGCTCCCGCACGATCAGGTCCGCGCCGAGCGCCTCGTTCGCGCGCGCGATCACCTGCGTGCCCATCAGGGAGTTGCCGCCCAGCTCGAAGAACGAATCCCCCACACTCACCCGCTCCACACCCAGCACACCCGCGAAGATCGACGCCACCACCTCCTCCGACGCACTGCCCGGCGCCACGAACTCCCGCTCCGCCCCCAGCTCAGGCAACGGCAACGCCCGCCGATCCACCTTCCCCTGCGCCGTCAACGGCACCTCATCGATCACCACCACCACCGACGGCACCATGTACGACGGCAGCACCCCCGCCGCCTGCTCGCGCACCCGCTCCCCCTCGAGCACACCACCCCCCGCCGCCTGCACATACGTCACCAGCATGCTCTCGCCCGCAGGGTTCTCCCGCGCCACCGTCAACGCGAACCCCACCCCCTCCAGGCCCCGCACCACCGCATCGATCTCCCCCGGCTCGATCCGGTACCCACGCACCTTCACCTGGAAATCCGACCGCCCCTGGTACACCAGCTCCCGCCCCCGGCCAGTACCCACCCAGCGCACCACATCGCCCGACCGATACATCCGCGCCCCCGCCCCCGCGAACGGGCACGCCACGAAACGCTCCGCCGACAACCCCCACCGGCCCGCGTACCCCCGCGCCACGCCCGGCCCCGCGATATACAGCTCCCCCGCCACGCCCTCCGGCACCGGCCGCAACCGCGCATCCAGCACCATCACCGTGAACCCCCGCACCGGCGAACCGATCGACACCGGCTCCCCCGCCACCAGCGGCCCCGCCATCGTCGTGACCACCGTCGCCTCGGTCGGCCCATACGCATTGACCATCCGGCGCCCCCGCGCCCACTGCTCCACCAGCTCCGGCGGGCACGCCTCCCCGCCCACCACCACCGTCTCCAGCGCATCCAGGCCCCCCGGATCCACCGTCGCCAGCGCCGCCGGGGTGACGAACGCATGCGTCACCCCCTGCTCGCGCAAATACCCCGCCAGCTCCTCGCCGCCATACATCCCCGCCGGAGCGATCACCATCACCGCCCCCACCGGCACCATCATCAACAGCTCCAGCACCGACGCATCGAAGACCGGCGAAGCGAAATGCAGCACTCGCGCCCCCGCCCGCAGCCCGAACCGCTCCCGCTGCTCCGCCGCCAGCGCCGCCAGCCCCGCATGCGTGACCTCCACCCCCTTCGGCCGCCCCGTCGACCCCGAGGTGAAGATCACATACGCCACGCTCTCCGGGCGCACCACCCCCAGCCGGTCCAGGTACGACACCGGCGCCGGGGAAAGCCCCTTCAGCTCCGCCCTGACCCCCTCGTCATCGAGCACCACCCACTCCACCGACCCCGGCAGCGCCCCCACATGCCCGGCCGTGGTGATGCCCACCACCGCGCCCGAGTCCTCCACGATATGAGCGACCCGCTCGCCCGGCGCCGACGGATCCACCGGCACGAACGCCCCGCCCGCCTTCGCCACGCCCCACACCGACACCACCGACTCCACCGACCGCGGCAGCGCCACCACCACCCGCGACTCCGGGCCCACCCCCCGCGACACCAGCAACCGCGCCAGCCGCGACGACCGCTTGTCCAGATTCACATACGACACCTGCCGATCACCCAGCACCAGCGCCGGACCCGACGGATCCACCTCCACCGCCGCCGCCATCAACTGAGGCAAGAGCTGCTGGCGGGATGCTGTCGGTGAAGTCATTAATAGCCCTAACTACGGTGCAACGCCGCCCTGATCCGGGCGCCGATGGTGAGCAAAAGAAACACAACGTCTTTACATGCTAACCAGGCATAGGTGGCCCAGATCACAGACCACCCCGAGCGACGCGGGCGCAACGCTTCTCGTTGCGCCCGCGGAGAGGGTGGAGGCTCGCGAATCGCCGCCCGCTACGCCTCGCTGCCGCTCCAGGAAACGGTGCTTCCGCTGATCCAGCGCGCGCCCGCCCCGGACCGGTGCATGCGGCCCCCTGCCTCCCCGCTGGGATCAGCAACGAACGTCATGGCAGTAGTAGCGGGATCGTTCTGGCAGCAACGTGCCAGCGCTGCACCGGCGACGTAGAGCTCGCCTTCCGTCCCAGGATCAACGGGGCTCAATGCCTCATCAAGGACAAGCCAGCTCGTTCCCCGGGCCGGCGTGATCTCCGCTGTGGCGTCGCCTGGCACGACTCGCGCAGCGATCGGCGCGGCAGGCCCGGTGATGATCGCCTCGCCTTCCATGCCGCGAGCTTCCAGCCCACTGGAAGCCAGGCGGATTCCACCGCCTTCTGCTGCTCCCGTCACGTCCACGGGGAGGCTGGCGGAGGCAGCGAGAGCGATCTCGAGGACGGTCCAGGCCGGATCGGTTGGCCCGGTGACCACAACGCTGGGCGCATCGGCTACCTGGGTCCAGTCGCGAAGGTCCGCGAGCGCCGAGGCGATACCAGTGTGCGGCATCTCCGCGAGCGTCCCCGCCCCCGCCGGGACCAGGTAGGCCGTGTTGGTGGTGCGCAGGATGCCGGACCGGTCGTAGAACGAGATCGGTGTCGGCGGCAGCGTCTTGAGCTGCGCCTTGGTCGCCGCATCGTCGAGGTCGATGCGGGTGGAGCTTGCGCCCGCGTCGTGCTCGCTGGTCGAGACCACGACCCCGGTGAATCCCGCGAGGGCTTCGGCGGCCCCAGCGGGCTCGATGATGCGGATCGCGGCCCCGGACTTGGCGACTGCCCAGATCGCGACGACAAGCTCGGTGGAAACCGGCAGGACGACGGCAACGGTCGTCTCTGGTGCCGCACCGTTGCGAATGAGCAGCCGAGCGAGCCGGGAGGATCGCTTGTCGAGGTTCATGTACGTGACGTTCTTGGCTTCCGCGATGATCGCGGTCGCGGCGGGATCCGCCTCGGCGCCACGGGCGAGGATCTGGGCAAGCGTCTCCGGCTCGGCCGGATCACCGCCGACGAGGCCACCGCTGCTATCGGTGCGGGGCTTCCCGCTGGCAGGCGCGCCACCCTGGACGATGCTGCTGGCCTCATCGGCGTCGGTGATGTCGATATCGCCGAGGATCACCGAGGTATCGGCGAGGACAGCATCGACGACACGCTCGAACCTGCGCCCGAGGCGCTCCATCGATGCAGCGTCGAAGATGTCGGTGCGGTACACGATCGTGCCGGCGATCCCGTCGTGCGCATGCTCGTCGGTGAACCGTTGCTCGAGGGTGAGCAGCACGTCGAACTTCGCGGACTCGCTCGCGCCCTCGAACGGGCTCACGATCAGCCCGGGCAGCTCAAGGGTGCCAAGCTGCGGGTTGAGCAAGCTGATGACCACCTGCACGAGCGGGGCGTGCGCGTGGGAGCCACCTGCCCCGACCGCCTCGACGATCTGCTCGAACGGGATGTCCGCATGCTCGAACGCGGCGAGGTCCGCCCGACGGACTTCTCGAAGGAAGTCCTGGAACGTGATGTCCGGGTCGGCCTCGGTGCGCAGCACCAGGGTGTTGACGAACATACCAATGAGATCGTCGAGCACGGCCTCGCCGCGGCCGGCAATGGGTGAGCCGACAGCGATGTCGCTGGTCCCGGTGATCCGGGCTAGCGTCGCGGCGAAAGCGGCGTGCAGCACCATGAATAGGGATGCGTTCTGCTCCTGCGCCAGCCCGGCGAGGCCCTGGTGGGTGCCGGCCGCGATCTGGAACGAGACGGTCCCGGCCTCGGAACCGGCGGTGGCCGGGCGGGGCCGGTCGGTGGGGATATCGAGCAGGGCGGGCAGCCCGGCGAGGCTATCGCGCCAGTAGTCGAGCTGCTCGGCCGCCAGCGTTCCGGGAGTGCTGGCATCGCCAAGCTCGCGGCGCTGCCAGATGGAGAAGTCCGCGTACTGCACCTCGAGCGGTTCCCAGCCGGGGATATCCTCGGCGGACCGCGCGGCGTAGGCGATCATCACGTCCCTGGCCATGGGTGTCATGGATTCACCGTCACCGATGATGTGGTGGACGACGATGACCAGCACGTGCTCGGTCGGGGCGATCCGCAGGAGCGCGCTGCGCAGCGGCACTTCCCGGGTCACATCGAATCCGCGCCCCACGAGCGTGGTGATGCGCGCGATCGCCTCGTCCTCGGCGACGTCCTGCACCGCGAGATCGATGGTGGTATCGCGGGCAGGCATGATGCGCTGCTCCGGCCCCTCGGGCCCCTCGGGGAACATGGTGCGCAGGGTCTCGTGGCGCTCGATGACATCCGCGACGGCCTGCGCGAGCGCCTTGGCATCCAGGTCGCCGGAGAGCCGCACGATCAACGGCATGTTGTACGCCGATGATGCGGGATCGAACCGGTTGATCAGCCACATGCGTTGCTGCGCGAGGGACAGCGGGATGTGCTCGGGTCGCGGATCGACCGGGGCGAGCGGCTGCCCGCCGCCCCGCAGGGCATGGGCGTGCTCGACACGGACCGCGAGCTCGGCGACGGTGGGCGCGTCGAACAGGTCATGGAGGCGCACCTTCACGCCGAGGCTGCTGCTGATGCGGGCAACGGCTTTCATCCCGCCCAGCGAGTTGCCGCCGAGGTCGAAGAACGGCGCGGTGATCGACACCTCCGGCACGCCGAGGACCTCGGCGAACACGGCTGCGATCGCTTCCTCCACCGGGTTGGTGGGGGCTACATGCTCGCCGGTGATAGCAGTGGCGAGCTGCGGCGCGGGCAGCCGCCTGCGGTCGAGCTTGCCGCTGGCGGTGAGGGGGAACTCGGACAGCAGCTCGATCGCGGCCGGGACCATGTACGGCGGCAGGCTCGAGGACGCGTGGGCGCGCAGCTCATCGCGGTCGGGGGTGGCTCCCGCGACCGGCACGAGGTAGGCGACGAGCTGATCACCTGCATGGGCATCGTGATAGACCTGCACGTGCGCCTTGCTGATGGCTGGGTCCGCGGCCAGCACGGCCTCGATCTCGCCGAGCTCGATGCGGAAGCCCCGCAGCTTCACCTGGAAGTCGGTGCGGCCGAGGTACTCGAGCTGCCCTTCGGTGGTCCACCGGGCGAGGTCGCCGGTGCGGTACATGCGCGCGCCCGGCTTGCCGAACGGGCTCGCGACGAAGCGTTGCGCGGTGAGGGCGGTCATGCCGCCGTAGCCGCGTCCCACGCCGATGCCAGCCACGTACAGCTCGCCACCGACGCCGTGGGGCACGGGCCGCAAGTCGCGGTCAAGGACGAACAGGTCGATATTGGGGATGGGCTCGCCGATCGGGGTGTTCCCGTCCGCCCCGGGCTCCACTGGTGCCCAGGAGACGACATCGGAAGCCTCGGTGGGCCCATAGCTGTTGTAGAAGCGCACGCCTGCATCAAGCAGCGCGGCGATCGGCTTGCGGCGGATCGCCTCGCCGCCGAGGAAGACGGCCCGCAGGCTCGCGAGCACTCCGGTGTCGTCGGTCTCGGCCAGCGCCTCGAACGCGCTTGGCGACATGTTTGCCAGCGCCACGGACGTGCCCGTGATGGATTGCAGGATGCTCGCCGGATCGAACGGGTCCTCCGCGATGACGATCGTCGCTCCCGCGGAGAGTGCCACCCATACGTTCTTCTGGGTCAGGTCGAAGCCGGGCGAGGAGGCGATCAGCACGCCATCGCCGGCGTCCACCGCGGAGGCGTCGAGGTACCACTCGAGGGTGTTGGCGATTCCCGCCATCGGCACCAGCGTGGGCTTGGGCCTGCCGGTGGAGCCGGAGGTGGAGATGACATAGCCGATGCGGTCGCCGGATCCGGGCTCGGTCCAGCGGTCGGGCAACGCCGTCGCGACCGGTGGCGCCTCGGCGATGCGCTCGTCGAGCGTGAACACGGTGCCCTCGCCCATCAGGGTGTCCCAGGGGCCCGGGCCCGCGACGACAGCGGCAATGGCCTGGGTGTCGGCGAGCACGGCGGCGAGACGGTCCTCGGGGAACTTCGGGTCGATCGGCGCGTAGGCGGCGCCGGCCTTCCATGCGGCGAGCATCGCGACGACCCATTGGGCCGAGCGGGGCAGCAGCAGCGCGACCACATCGTCGGGCCCCGCTCCCGCGCGGGCAAGGTCCTCGCCGAGCTGGGTGGAGGCCGCATCAAGCTGCCGGTAGGTAAGGACGAGGCTGCCGTCCCGGACAGCAGCCGCGTCAGGCGTCGCGGCGCACTGCTGGCGGAACCGGTACAGCGGGCTGGTCTCCATCGTGGCACGCCGGTCACCGCGGCCCAGCAGGGCTACCTGATCGAGCTCGGGGCCGTCGATCCATTGCTGGTCCCGGATGGCTGCCTCGGGCGCTTCGAGCACGCTGCCGAGGAGCGTGGCGAAGCGCTTGCCGAAGGTCGCGACGGTCGATTCGTCGAACAGATCGGTGGCGTAGGTGAGCACCACGCGCATGCCGGCCGGGACAGTATTGTCCGTCCACTGCTGGATCACCGCGATATCGAGGTCGAACTTCACGGTGTGGGTATCCACCTCGATCGGCTCCACCGCGAGGCCGGGCAGCTCGAATCGGGGCGAGCTGCTGTTCTGGAAGGTGAACAGCACCTGGAACAGTGGCGCGTGCGCCCGCGAGCGTGCCGGGTCGAGTACCTCGACGAGCTTCTCGAACGGCACGTCGGTGTGGGTGAACGCCGCGATATCCGAACGCCGCACCTCGTCGAGGAAGTCCACGAAGCGCTGCCCGGAAGCGATCCCGGTGCGCAGCACCAGGGTGTTGACGAACATGCCAACGACATCGTCGAGCTTGCGATCGCCACGCCCGGCCACCGGGGTGCCAATGGGGACATCGTTCTCCCCCGACAACCGCGACAACAGGATCGCGAGCGCCGCATGGACCACCATGAAGGGGGTCGCGTTGTGGCGCCGCGCGAGATCCATGATGCGCTGCTGCACCCCGGCGTCGAGCGCGAGCTCGTGCTGGGCGCCGCGCTGGGACATCACGGCCGGCCGCGGCCGATCAGTGGGCAGCTCGATGAGCTCTGGCAGATCGGCAAGGGCGTTCCGCCAATAGGCGATCTGGGTCGAGAGCAGCGACGCCGGGTCATCCTCGGAGCCGAGCAGGTCGCGCTGCCACGCGGCGAAGTCCGAGTACTGCACGGCGAGCGGCGCCCAGCCAGGCTCATGGTCCTCGGCTCGCGCCGAGTAGGCGATCATCACGTCCCGGGCGAGCGGCGCGAGCGATTCGCCGTCGGCCGCGATGTGATGCACCACGAGCACGAGGACGTGCTGGTCCTCGGCAAGCCGGAACAGCGCGGTGCGCACGGGCGCATCCCGCGTGACGTCGAAACCGGTGGTGGCGAGGTCAGTGACACGAGCGAGGAGCTGCTCCTCCCCCGCCACGTCGACGGCGACGAGGCTGGTGGGGATCTCCCGCGCCGGCGTGACCGAGAGAACATGCTCGCCGTCGACCTCGGGGTAGGTCGTGCGCAGGACCTCATGGCGATTGATGACATCGTGCATGGCAGCGGACATCGCGTCAGCGTCGAGCGTGCCGGTGAGCCGCAGCATCAGCGGGATGTTGTACGCCGGGGAGCCCGGGTCGAGCTGGTTGAGCGCGAGCATGCGGTTCTGCGCGAGGGACAGCGGAGCCGTGGTGCCCTCCGGAAGAGGCTCGAGCGGCGGCCGGGTGGTACCGGTGGTCGCGGACTCCACCGCGGCAGAGAACTCAGCGACGGTGGGCGCGTCGAACAGCTCGCGCACACCGATCTCGCGGCCCGTGGCCTCGCTGGCCCGGGCAGCCACCCGGGTGGCGGACAGCGAGTTGCCGCCGATGTCGAAGAAATTGTCGTCCGCGCCAACGCGCTCGCGCCCCGTGATCTCGCTGAAGATGCCAGCGATGATCTCCTCCATCACCGATGCTGGCGCCCGGAACTCCTGCTGCAGCAGCGCGAGGTCGGGGTCCGGGAGGGCCTTGCGGTCCGCCTTGCCATTGACGGTGACGGGAATCGCGTCGAGAACCATGATGACCTGCGGCACCATGTATGCCGGCAGGTCCTCGCCGACGTGCGCGCGCAGCTCCTCGGTATCGAGCCGCGCGTCCCCGCTGGCTGCGACGACGTAGGCGACGAGCACGTCGCCGACATGGGCATCGCGGTAGACCGTCGCCACGGCCTGGCTGACGGCGGCGTGCCGGGCGAGGGCTGCCTCGATCTCGCCGAGCTCGATGCGCAGGCCGCGCAGCTTCACCTGGAAATCGGTGCGGCCGAGGTACTCGAGGGTGTGGTCGTGCTTCCAGCGCACCAGATCGCCAGTGCGGTAGAGCCGCTCTCCCGGCGCACCGAACGGATCCGCGACGAAGCGGGCGGCAGTGAGCCCATTGCGATGGTGGTAGCCCCGCGCGAGCCCCGCGCCCGCGAGGTACATCTCGCCGGCCACTCCCACGGGGACCGGGCGGAGGCGGTTATCGAGCACCAGCACATCGGTGCCCGTGATGGGGCGGCCGATGTCCACGGGCTGCCCCGGCTGCATGGGGGCGCTCGCGGTGGACCAGATCGTCGATTCGGTCGGGCCATACAGGTTGAGCATGCGGCGCCCGGGCGCCCACTGCGCCACCAGCTCGGGCGGGCATGCCTCGCCCGCCACGAGCAGCGTCTCGATATCGGTCAGCTCGCCGGGATCGAGCGAGGCGAGCACCGATGGGGTGATCACGCAATGCGTGACGTGCTGGTCACGCAGCACCTGGCCGACGGAACCGGCCGCGTCGCGGCCACCGCCCGGCACCACCACGAGGGTCGCTGCGGGGCCGAACGCCATGAGCAGCTCGAACACCGAGGCGTCGAAGGATGGCGAGGCCACCTGAAGCACGCGGGAGCCACGGGTGAGCCCGAACGCATCGATCTGCTCGGCCACGACCGCCGAGAGCCCGCGATGGGTGACCACTACACCCTTGGGAAGGCCCGTGGAGCCCGAGGTGTAGATCATGTACGCGGCGGAGCTGACCTCGATGGGGCCGCGCTCGGCATCGGTGACCGGTCCGTCCGGCATGGTGCCGAGACCGTCCCGGAAGCCGGGGTCGTCGATGCTGATCCAGTCGATGCCCGTGGGCAGCGCGGAACGGTCCGCGGCGAGGACAAGGCCCGCCGTCGCGCCCGAGTCCGAGATCATGTGCGCGATGCGATCCTCCGGGTAGGCGGGATCCACAGGCACGTACGCCGCGCCAGTCTTCGCCACTGCCCAGATCGCCTCGATCATCTCGATCGAGCGCGGCATCGCGAGCGCCACCACATGACCGGTGCGCACGCCACGGCCGAGGAGCACGCGGGCGAGCATCGAGGACTGGCGATCAAGCTGCTCGTAAGTGAGCTCGCGGTCACCGGCGATCACGGCCGTGGCGGCGGGATCCTCGGCCGCCGCGCGCGCGAGGATGCCAGGCAGCAGCATCGGCTCCGGGGCAGCACCGCCGCGCACCGGGACGATGGCTGCCCGCTCGGCATCACTGACGATCTCGATATCGCCCACGGGCCGCTGCGGATCCTCGATCACCGCGGAGAGCACCTGCACGAACCGGTCGGCGAAACCGACGATCGTGGCCTCGTCGAACAGATCGGTGGCATACACGAAGTGCCCGCGCATGCCTGCGGGAGCACCGGACTCGTCGGTCTGCTCGGACAGGTCGAGCATCAGATCGAACTTGGTGGTGTGCACATCGACCGTGCGCAGCTCGGCCGCGATGCCGTCGAGATCGAACGCGATCGGATCGGTGTTCTGGAACGCGAGGACCACCTGGAACAGCGGCGCGTGCGCGCTGGAGCGGGTGGGCCGCAGTGAATCGACAAGCTGCTCGAACGGAACATCGGCCTGGGTGAACGCGGCGAGGTCACGCTCGCGAACCGAGGCGAGGAGCTCGTCGAACGGGGTGGCCGGATCCACGTGGGCACGCAGGACCAGCGTGTTGACGAACATTCCGACAAGCGGGTCGAGCGCGCGCTCGCCACGCCCCGCGACGGGGGTGCCGATCGCGACATCGTCGGAGCCGGACAGCCGCGAGAGGAGCGTCGCGAACGCCGCGTGCACGACCATGAAGATGGTGGTGCGCTTCTCCCGCGCGAGCTCCTGCAGGCCAGCCTGCACCTCGGCGGGGATGGTGAACGCGAACGTCGCGCCCCGCTGCGATTGGGCGGGCGGGCGCGGCCGGTCCGTGGGCAGCTCGAGCACCTCGGGGAGGCCGGCGAGGGTCTCGCGCCAGAACGCGATCTGCCGGCCGGCGACCGACTCGGGATCGTTCTCGGACCCGAGCAGCTCGCGCTGCCACATCGCATAGTCGGCGTACTGCACGGGCAGTGGTTCCCAGGACGGGGAGTCGTCGTTGGCGCGCGCCTTGTAGGCGGTGACGAGATCCTTCGCGAGCGGGCCGAGCGATGCCCCGTCCGCCGCGATGTGGTGGACGACCACGAGGAGGGTGTGCTCGTCGGGCGCGGTGCGCAGCAATGCGGCCCGGATCGGCGGTTCCGCGGTGACATCGAACCCGACCGAGGCGAGGGTGAACAGCTCGCGCTCGAGCGCGCCGGGGCCCGCGACATCAACGGGCGAGACATCGATGTCGACCTTGTTGGCCGGCAGGATCACCTGGGTGGCCTCGCCCTGGTGCATGGGGAACACGGTGCGCAGGGACTCGTGCCTGCCCACGACGTCATGCAGGGCTTCCTGCAGGGCAGATACATACAGCTTGCCCGAGAGCCGCAGCACGAGCGGCATGTTGTACACCGCGGACGCGGAATCGTAGCGGTTGAGGAACCAGAGGCGCTGCTGGGCCAGCGACAGCGGGATGTGGCCCTCGCGTGGCTGCCGGACCAGCTTGGGCCGGGTAGCGCCGCGGGCGCCCTGGTGCTCGACGAGCGCGGCCAGTCCTGCGACCGTGGGCGACTCGAACAGGTCGCGCAGGTTGAGATCGCAGCCGAAGGCCTCGTTGATGCGGGTGGTCACCAGCGTGGCCGACAGCGAGTTGCCACCGAGATCGAAGAACGACACCGTCGCGCCCACGCGCTCATGGTTGGTGACCTCGGTGAAGATGCCCGCGATGATCTCCTCCACCGGGCCAGAGGGCGCGGCATGAACATCAGTGCCGGTGCTGCGCTCGGGCTCGGGCAGGGCCTTGCGGTCGAGCTTGCCATTGACGCTGAGCGGGAACTCGTCGAGCACCATGATCACGCGCGGCACCATGTACTCGGGCAGCCGCTCGGCGGCGCCGCGCCGCAACTGCTCGACGTGCAGGTCCGCGCCGGCCTTGGGGGTGACATAGCCAACGAGCTGGTCCCCCGCGGCGGGATCGCGATGCAGCACGACCACGACCTGGTCCACGCCATCCTGCGCCTGGAGGACAGCCTCGATCTCGCCGAGCTCGATGCGCAGGCCGCGCAGCTTCACCTGGAAGTCGGTGCGGCCGATGTACTCGATCTCGCCGTCCTTGCGCCACCGCACGAGGTCGCCGGTGCGGTACATCCGCTCCCCGGTGGCTCCGAAGGGGTTCGCGATGAACCGGTCCGCGCTCAGGCCCGACTGACCGACATAGCCGCGAGCCAGCTGGATGCCGGCGAGGTACAGCTCGCCATGCACGCCGATCGGCACGGGCGAGAGCCGGTTATCGAGCACATACACCTGGGTGTTCCACACGGGCGCGCCGATCGGCACGGTGACCGTGTCCTCCGCGGTGTACTGGTGGTAGGTGACGTCCACGGCAGCCTCGGTGGGGCCGTAGAGATTGTGCAGCGCCGCTCCGGAGAGCTCCGCGAGGCCCGCCGCGGTGGCGGGGGCGAGCGCCTCGCCGCTGGCGAAGACCATGCGCAGCGTGGCGATGCGATCATGCCAGCCGCTCTCGGTCGCCGCTGCCACGAACACCGCGAGCATCGACGGCACGAAGTGCAGGACAGTGATGCGTTCGTGCTCGATCAGCTCGGTCAGGTACGCCGGATCGCGATGCCCATCGGGCAGCGCCACGACCAGGCGGGCGCCGATCTGCAAGGGCCAGAAGAACTCCCAGACCGACACGTCGAAGGTGAACGGGGTCTTCTGCAGCACGGCATCGTTGGGGGCGAGCTGGTACTCGTGCTGCATCCACAGCAGGCGGTTGGCGATGGCCCGGTGCGAGACGGCCACGCCCTTGGGATTGCCGGTGGAGCCGGAGGTGTAGATGATGTAGGCGATGTTGTCCGCCGACAACGGCGCGACCCGGTCCTCATCCGTGACCGGCCCGGCATCGAGGCTGCTGGTATCGAGCCGGTCGAGCTCGAGCACGGTGACGCCCTCGGCGAGCGGCACGCGGTCACGGGTGGTCGTGACCACGCACACCGGTCGCGAGGATCCCAGCACCCAGTCGATGCGTTCCGCGGGATGGTCGGGGTCCACCGGCACGTAGGCACCACCGGCCTTGATGATGGCGTACATGCCGACCACCATCTCCAGGGACCGGCGCATCACCAGGGCGACCCGCGATTCGGGCCCGACCCCGAGGCCGATGAGGTGCCGCGCGAGCTGGCTGGACCATGCATCGAGCTCCGCATACGTCAGCGACCGCTGCCGGTAAGCGAGGGCGGGCAGATCAGGCGTCGTGGCGGCCTGCCGCGCGAACATCTCCGCGAGGTTCGTCTCTGGAACCTGGTGGGCCGTATCGTTCCAGCCTCCGCGGCTCCCGGCCACGCCAAGATCGAGGTTCTGCCCGAGCGCGCCGAGCGCGAGCGCCGTATCCCCGGCGACCGCGTCGAGCACGGGCACGAGCCGATCGATCAGCCTCATGGCCGCGTCGTCATCGGAAGCGCCGGTGGCAAAGGTCAGCAGCGCGAGCGCGTAATGACCGTCATCGTGGATGCGTTCCTCGCCGATGCGGTCAGCGACCACCTGGGCCCGGTCCTGGACCTGCTGGTAGGACACGCGCATGCCATCGACGACGAACGCAGCGCCATCGGGCTCCTTGGCCAAGGCCTGCTCCACCCGCTGCTGCAAGCGGCCTGTCGGCTGCGGCCCGGTCGTGAAGAGGCCCTGCTCCTCGCTGGACAACAGGTTGATGTCGCCCACCGCGATGCCGGGATTGTCGATGACCGCCTCGAGGACGCGGGCGTAGCGCTCGCAGTATTGCTCGATCGTCTGGCGCTCGAACAGGTCCGTCGCGTAGGTGAGGTGCGCCTTGATGCCGCCCGGCTCGCCCCGCTCGGAGTGGATCTCCTCAAGGGTGAGGAGCAGGTCGTACTTGGCGGTGTTGATATCGAGCCCATCGGCGACCACGTCGAGCCCGCTCAGCGCGAAGCGAACCGGATCAGTGTTCTGGAACGCCAGCATCACCTGGAACAGCGGCGAGTGGCCCGCGGCGCGATCCACGCCGATCTCGCGCACGACCCGCTCGAACGGCACATCGGCGTTGTTGAAGGCCGCGAGATCCTGCTCCCACACCTCCGCGAGCAGCTCCGCGAACGTCGCGTCCGGGTTGACCTGGGCACGCAGCGCCAGCGTGTTGACGAACATGCCGGCGAGCTGCTCGAGGGCTTCCTCGCCACGACCGGCGACCGGCGTGCCGATCACGATGTCAGAGGTTCCCGACAACCGCGCGAGCAGCACGGCGAGAGCCGCGTGAGCGACCATGAACACGGTCGCGTTGTGCTCGCGCGCGAGCTCCGCGAGGCGCCGGTGCACGTCCGCCTCGATGCCGAACCGCACCGTCTCGCCACGCATCGACTGCGTCGCGGGGCGCGGGTAGTCGGTGGGCAGGGGAAGCAATTGGGGAATGCCACGCAGCGTGGAGGACCAGTGCTCGAGCTGCCGCGCCACCACGCTGCCCGGATCGGCCTCGTCACCGAGCACCTCGCGCTGCCACAGCGCATAGTCGGCGTACTGCACCGGCAGTGGCTCCCACTGCGGCGCGGCACCATCGGCGCGGCATGAATAGGCATACATGAGGTCGCTGGCCAAGGGCGGCATGGAGCCACCGTCCGCCACGATGTGGTGCACGACGATGGCGAGGAAGTGGCGCTCGGGCGCCATGCGGAAGATCCGCGCCCGGATCGGTAGGTCCCCGCGCACATCGAAGCCGCGCGAGACGAACTCGATGGCCGGCCCCTCTGCCGGGCCGGCGAAGGACGAGCCTGGCTCCGCGGGCGCCTCGACATCGGTGACGTCGATCTCGATCTCCGTCTCCTCCATCGGAAGGATCACCTGGTGCGCGCCCTGGGTATCAGCGGGGAACACGGTGCGCAGTGCCTCGTGCCGCTCGAGCACGTCGCGCATCGCCTGCTGCATGGCGGTGACATCGAGCTGGCCAGCCAGGTCCACGCCGAACGCGATGTTGTAGATCCCCGACGAGGGGTCGTACTGATTGATGAACCACAGGCCCTGCTGCGCGAGGGACAGCGGCAGCCGCTCCGGGCGGGGCCGGGCGACCAGCGCGGCATCGGGGGCGCTCGCAGCACCATCCATCCGGGCGGCGAGCGAAGCCACGGTTGGTGATTCGAACAGATCCCGAACGCCAAGCTGAGCGTCGAAGGCATTCTTGATGCGCGCGACGACGCGGGTGGCCGACAACGAGTTGCCACCGAGATCGAAGAAACTATCGTGCACGCCGACCCGGTCGAGGCCAAGGACACCGGCAAAGATGCCCGCGATCGCCTGCTCCGCGGAGGTGGATGGCTCGACGTAGGTGTCCTCGTCCGAGGTGAACACGGGCTCCGGGAGGCCCCGGCGATCGAGCTTGCCGTTGACGGTGAGGGGGATCTCGTCGAGCACGATGATCGCGGACGGCACCATGTGCGAGGGCAGTGTCTCGCCGACGAATGCCGCGAGCTCCTGCGGATCCAGCGTTGCCCCCGCGACGGGCTTGGCGTACGCCACGAGCCGGGTAATGCCACTCTCCCCGGTGTTGCCGAGGGTGACGGCGAAGTCCACGTCAGGATGCCTGGCGAGGGCCCCGTCGATCTCGCCGAGCTCGATGCGGAAGCCCCGCACCTTCACCTGGAAGTCCGTGCGCCCGAGGTACTCGATCTCCAGCTCGCCGGAGGGACCGCTCGTCGTCCACCGCACCAGGTCGCCGGTGCGGTACATCCGATCGCCAGACTGCCCGTAGGGGTCGGCGACGAATCGCTCCGCGGTCAGCGCGCGGCGGTCGTGGTAGCCACGGGCCTCGCCCATGCCCGCGACATACAGCTCGCCGGCAACACCGACCGGCACGGGTCGCAGCCGCGAATCGAGCACCATCGCGCGGGTGCCACGGATCGGTGGGCCAATGGTGACGACATCCTGCCCGGCGGACATGGGCTGGGAGATCATCACCATGATCGTGGTCTCGGTCGGCCCATAGCCGTTGTACATGCGCCGCCCTGGTGCCCAGCGGGCCACCAGCTCGGCGGGGACGGCCTCGCCGCCAGCCACGACATGCTGGAACGAATCGAGTCCCGCCGGATCCACCGACGCGAGGGCGGCCGGGGTGATGAACGCATGGGTGGCCTGGTGCTCGCGGATCACCTCGGCGAGCTCGTCGCCACCGAACGTACCGGGCGGCACGACCACCATCGTCGCACCGGTCCCGAAGGCGAGCAGGTACTCGAGCACCGAGGCGTCGAAGCTCGGCGAGGAGAAGTGCAGCACCCGCGAGTCATGCGTCACCGCGTACCGGTCGCTCTGCTCGGCCGCGAAGTTCGCCATGCCCCGATGCGTCACCACGACGCCCTTGGGCAGACCGGTGGAGCCCGAGGTGTAGATCATGTATGCCGTATTGGCGATGCGCACTGGCTGGCGGCGGTCCCGATCACTGACGGGGGCATCGGAGAAGCTGTCGATGCGCGCGGCGACCTGCGGATCATCCAGCACGATCCACTCGGTGGTGGCGGGTAGCCCACCATGCTCGCCCGCAACGGTGAGGCCGATGCGCGCGGAGGAATCACGCAGCATGTGCTCGATGCGATCAGTCGGGTAGCTCGGGTCCACCGGCACGAACGCGCCACCGGACTTGGCGACCGCCCACACCCCGATCAGCGATTCGACCGACCTGGACATGCCCAGCGCGACAAACTTCTCCGGCCCGACGCCGAGCTCGATGAGGTAGCGGGCCAGCCGGGACGAGCGGGCATCGAGCTCCGCGTAGTCGAGCTCCCGGTGCCGGTCGATGATCGCGGTGGTGCTTGCCGCGTCCGCAGCGGTAGCGGCCAGCAGGTCCGGGAGCGCGAGCGGCGGCTCCCCCGGGGCGCCGTGCACCGGAGCGAGGTGCTCCCGCTCCGTATCGGTCAGCACATCGAAGTCCGCGAGCCGCGTCTCGGGCTGCTCGACGATGCGGGCGAGCGTGCGCACCATGCGCTGCATCAGCGCCGACATGCGCTCCGGCGCGAGAAGATCCGGGAAGAACTTGACGATGAGGCGCAGCTCCGGCTCGGCATGGATGATCACCGTGACCGGGTAGTGCGCGGCGTCGATGCCCTCGATGTCGACGATGCTCATGCCGGCGACCGCATGGCCCTCGCCGAGGCCTGCCCGATCCACCGGATAGGACTCGAAGACGGTCAGGGTGTCGAACAGCGCGCCCTCGCCAGCCTCGCCCTGGATCTCGGCGAGCTGCACGTAGTGGTGCTCGAGCAGATCAGCCTGCTCGCCCTGCAACCGCGCGAGCATGCCAGCGAACGTCTCGCCCGGGTCGAGGCGCAGCCGCACTGGCAACGTATTGATGAACAAGCCGATCATGTCCTCGACACCGTCGAGCTCGGGCGGTCGCCCGGACACCGTCGCACCGAAAACGACATCATCGCGCGTCGTCTCGGTGGCGAGCACGATCCCCCAGGCCGCCTGCACGACGGTGTTGACCGTGACCCCGAGCTCGCGTGCCACGCGCACCACCCGGTGGGTGAACGTGTCGCTGAAGCCATGGACGAGCTCGCGGGAGGGAGCATCATGCTTGCGGGCACGCTCGAGCGGCACCAGGGTGGTCGGCTCGTCGAGGCCAGCGAGGGCGCCGCGCCATGCAGCGAGGGACTCGGTGGCGTCCTGCCGGCGCACCCATTGCAGGTAGTCCTTGTACGAGCGGGCCGATGGCAGCGCCGAGGCGTCACCGGCAGCGGCGTACACCATGATCAGGTCCCGCAGATAGAGCGGGGTGGACCAGCCATCCATGAGGATGTGGTGATTGGTGAGCACGATGCGATGCTCGCCCGGCGCGATGGCCAGCACGGTGATCCGCACCAGCGGCGCGCGAGCCATGTCGAAGCGATGCTCGCGATCCCGCGCGAGGAAATCCGATACCGCGGCGGCGGGATCGGCGGCATCGCTCACATCAAGCGTCCTGATGGAGATGCTGGACTCGCCGAGGATGAGCTGCAGCGAGTCCCCGTCCGAGGTGGTGATGAACGCGGCGCGCAGGTTCGCGTGCCGGGCGATGACCGCATTGGCGGCACGCTCGAGGCGCTCGACATCCACGGTTCCACGGGCATGCAGCACGAGCTGCACCATGTAGGCGTCGACGCTGTCCTCGGCAAGCACGGCATGGAACAACATGCCGGCCTGCAGGGGCGACAGCGGCCAGATGTCCTCGAGCGACGGGTAGTGCCGCTCGATGCCGTCGATGGTCGCCTGATCGATATCGACCATCGCGACGTCGGACGGCGTGAGCCCGCCCGCGCCGGGACCGGACGCGTAGTCGCCGAGCGCGCCGAGAGCCCGGCTCCAATGGCCCACGAACTCATGGGCAGCGCGGTCATCGAGCAGCCCCTCCGGGTACAGCACCGCGACCTTGAGCACCTGCCCGTCCTCCGCGGGGGCGATCATCGCGGTGATGTCGAGCACGCCGGGCGCGGCCATGCCGGGCGCGAAGGTGAACATCAGGTCATCGGTGTCATCGGAGGGAACCCAGCCGAGATCACGGACCTCGTCGGGGATCTCACCGGTGACGAAGCGACCGAGGTAGTTGAACATCACCTGTGGCGCTGGACCCTCCCCGAGCCGAGCGGCGCCATCGGGATGCAGGTAGCGAAGCATGCCGAAGCCGATGCCCCGGTCCGGGATCGAACGCAGCTGCTCCTTGACGGCCTTGAGCGCCTCGCCCATGGCCTTCCCGCCCGAGAACGCGCTATCGAGGTCCACGCCGGAGGCGTCGAACCGCACCGGCGTGATCGTCGTGAACCATCCCACGGTGCGGTCGAGCTCCGCGCCCGGCACAGCGGCAGCCTCCCGGCCATGCCCCTCCAGCCCGATCAGCGGCGTGGCAGCACCACGCCACTTCGCCAGCGCCAGCACCAGCGCCGCGAGCAGGCCGTCATCGACGCCGCCGCGCACCACCTCGGGCACGCGCGTCAGCAGCGCGTCGGTGACATCGGTGGGCAGCTCGAAGGTGACCCTCCCGAGGGTGCGATTGAGGTCGCGGTCCCGGTCGAACGGCCGGGAACCGAGCAACGGCTCGCTACCGCTGAGCATGTCCTCCCACAGCGGCAGCTCCGGCTCCCGCGAGGGCACCTGCTCCTCGAGGCCGTGCGCCCAGCGACGGAATGACGTGCCCACCGGCTGCAAGGCTGGCTGCTCGCCGGCGCTGATGGCCGCCCACGCCGCGATGAGGTCTGGCACCAGCACCCGCCAGGAGACACCATCGATCGCGACATGGTGGATGACCAGCAGGATCCGGCCCTCGGCCTTGCTGCCCAGATCGAACCACACGGCTTGCAGCATGCGCCCCGCTGCCGGGTCGAGACGTTCCGAAGCGGCGTCCAGCGAGGCGGAGACGGCCTGCGCGAACGTGTCGGATCCCGGCTCCTCCTGGGTCCGCACGCGAGTGATCAGATCAGTAGCCATCACCGAGCCCGCGGGGGGAACGGAGAGCCCCCTGTGCGAGACCCGGACGCGCAGCAGGTCATGGTGGTCAAGGATGGCCTGGAGGGTCCGGGCGACCCCGTCCTCGTCGATGCCCGCGGGCAGGGCCAGCAGCGCTGCCTGCGAGTACTGGGCGTGGTCCCCGCCCCGCTCCAGCATCCAGTGCATCACCGGGGTGAGCGGCGCATCGCCGATCCCGCCACCGTCAAGCTCCTCGAGCACGACGCGGCTCGCGTCGTCGGACGGCACAGCCACCTGGGCCAGGGCCGCGACGGTGCGCCTCTCGAACACATCCCGTGGCGTGATGTGCAGGCCCGCGGCCTTGGCGCGCGAGACCACATTGATGGACATGATGCTGTCGCCGCCGAGCGCGAAGAACGAGTCATCGAGACCAATCGCGGGCAGCCCCAGGACATCCGCGAGGATTCCTGCCAGGATTCGCTCGGTCTCGTTCGTCGGCTCCCTGGTCGAGGAAACCATCGCGCCGAAATCCGGTTCGGGAAGCGACTTGCGGTCGATCTTGCCACTCGCGCTCAACGGCATCTCATCGAGAACCATCAGCACCGCGGGGACCATGTAGCCCGGCAGGAAACCGGATACATGCTGGAGGACATCGCCCTCGTCGATCGTCTCGCCCTGCGCGGCAACGGCATAGCCGACCAACCGATCCGGCTTGCCCTCGGTCCGCTGCACCAGCGCCGCTGCCTGGCCCACTGAGGGATGCCCGAGCAGTGCCTGCTCGATCTCGCCGAGCTCGATGCGGAAGCCGCGCAGCTTCACCTGGAAATCTGTGCGACCGATGTACTCGAGCTCGCCGTCCGCGCGCCACCGCACCAGATCCCCGGTGCGATACATGCGCGACCCCGGCTCGCCGAACGGGCTGGCCACGAAGCGCTGCGCGGTCAACGGCAGCTGGCCGCCATACCCCCGGCCCACACCGGTCCCGCCGACATACAGCTCGCCCGGGACACCGATCGGCACGGGGCGCAGGGCCCCGTCGAGCACATGCAGCCCGATATTGGGAACCGGATGGCCGATCGGCACCGAGACCTCGTCGGCCTCCGACATCGTCGCGAACGACACCACATCCGAGGCCTCGGTGGGGCCATAGCTATTGACGATCCGCACGCCTGCGGCGAGCAGTCCAGCAACTGGTCGCGGCCTGATCGCCTCGCCACCGAGGAACACCGTACGCACTCCGAGCAACACATCGTCGGTATCCGCATCGACCAGCGCCTCGAAGGCGCTGGGCGACATGTTCGCCAGCACCACGCCGTTGTCCCGGATCGCGGGCAGGATATCGGCGGGATCGAAGCCATCGCGCGCCAGCACGATCGTGGCGCCACCCGCGACCGCGGCCCACACGTTCTTCTGGGTGAGGTCGAAGCCAGGAGCGGAGGCGATGAGCACGCCCTCTCCCTCGACCAGGGCAGTCTCCTGCCGGTACCACTGCACGGTGTTGGCCACGCCCGCCATCGGCACCACCGTGGGCTTGGGGCGCCCCGTCGAGCCGGAGGTCGAGATGATGTAGGCGGTGCGCTGCCCAGCGAGCGGGTCGCTCCAGGCGTCGCCCGGGCGCATCGGCACGGGATCCGCGGCCGCCATCGTCGCGACATCGCACACAACACGCTGCGCGTCCGGGACGACGCTTCCCTGCGTCCAGCCGGCCAGGCAGGCGACGGCCCGAGCGCCGGTATCGGCGAGCACGGCCTCGAGCCGCTCGGCCGGGAATGCGGGATCCACGGGCGCGTAGGCCGCGCCCACCATCCACGAGGCGACCATCGCGGCGATCCACTCGGGCGAACGAGGGAGCGCGAGGGCCACCACGTCATCCGCGCCCACGCCGGCTTCGCGCAGGCGTCCCGCGATGACCGCGACCGCGCGGGCGAGCTCGCTGTAGGTGACCGCGATGTCGTCCGAGACGACGGCTGTGGCCGAGCCTGCTACCGGATCCCCGGCAGCCCTTTCCAGCACTCCAGCGATGTCGCGCGCCAGGGCGCTGGGATCGGCTTCCGCCGCCGGGCCCCACGACCAGCTCTCGAGCGCACACTGCTCGGGCTCATCGAGAAGATCGATCTGCTCGATCGGGGTTCCGGGCTCCGCCGCGACGAACGCGTCCAGGAACCGCATGAAGCGCTGATGGTGCCGCGCCAGCTCGTCCTCGCTGTACCGCCCCGGGTTCGCCTCGAAATCAACCTGGATCTGGCCGCCGCCGGACGCTGGATAGAGGTTCAGCGAGAGATCCTCGACGGGTCCAGTGCTGAGCACGCCCAGCCGGCCCACGACGTCGCCCAGGCGCACCTCGGGCTGGAACATCATGATGTTCACCGTTGGCCCGAAGAACTCCCGGTCCGCCGACACCATCCCCATGTCGCGTCGCAGGTCCTCGTACCGATACCGCTGGTGCCGCAACGTCTTGGTGATCTGGGCGCTCACCGCATCCATGAGCTCCTGCGGCGTCGCGCCGCGCGGCACCGCGATCCGCATGGGCACGACATTCGACACCATGCCACCGGAGGCCTGCATGAACTTCGTGACACGGCCACTTACCGGGAAGCTCAGCGCGATCTCATCGCGCCCGCTCACGCGCGACAGGTAGGCCCCGAATGCCGCGAGCACTGCTGGGGCGAACGACTTGCGGTACCGCTCCGCCGCTGTCTCCGCGATCAGCGCGTCCGTCCGCTCGCTCACGGGCTCGGACCGCACCAGGCTGACGGGCGCGGCCGGAGCGGACCGGAGCGCCAGGGTGATCTTCTCGGGAAGGTCCCGGACGTACTCGGTCCAGAACTCCCGGTCGTCGCGGAACCTCTTCGATTCCTTGTACGCGATCTCCGATTCATAGATCGACTCGAGCGAGTTGGTCCGGATCTCGCGTGGCTCCGTGCCCTCGGATAGTGCCGAGTAGACCTCGGCGATGCGCAGCAGCATGTTCATGCCGCCAAAGCCATCGATACCGATGTGGTGCAGGCGCATGTACCAGATGTAGTGATCCGCGCCCAGCTTGATCAATGCGGACCGCGCGAGCCGCTCCTTGGCGAAGTCCAGCGGGGTGGAGTACTCCCGCTCCATCCACTCCCACGCGGATGCCGTGGGGTTGGCGCGGTCGGAGAGGTCGACCAGATCGACGGACTGGCTCAGGCTGAGGTCCACGATCTGCCGTGGCCCCTCATCGGTGTCGATGATGCGCAGGTAGCCGGAGCCGATGTCCGCACCGGCCCGCAGGGTGGCCTCCTCGAGGCGCGCGTGATCGACCTCGCCGCGGATCTCCACGTACATCGCGATGTTGACGGGCGTTTCCGGGTCCAGTTGCTGCGACATCCACATGCTGTACTGGGCCGCGGAGAGCGGAAATGGGCGGGGGCCGCTGTCCCGAGCGACGTTCGGTTCGTTCCCGGGCGTCTCAGTCTGGCTCACGCATCCACTCCATATCCACCCGCGCGCGCGGGACCAACTCTCGCTGCCTGGCAGCTCCTGGGTACTGCCGGATCCGCTGGATCCGTGCTGGCCGACCTAGCATCTCGTCGATGCGCGGCACGGCGCGGTTCTCGGCTCCCCCTGCACAATCATCGTCTTGTCGCACAATTCGTTACGCCACTAGGCCTGCCTTTGGTCAGGGAATCACTTCGTCATAGTAGTGGCATCGCGGGGTGGGATGCCCGGCAACAGCGAGGAAACATTCCACTGTGCCGGTTGAGCGGGTGGCTCGCCCCTTGCGCCGCACCCCGCAATCCCTGCTCGGCCAAGGGGCGGGCCTACAGTTGTCGCCCGAAACGAGTGTTGTTGCTCACGTGAGCATTTGCTCTCACACAGGCCCGGGCAGATCCAAGCGTCGATCCGCGCGGGCGCGGTGCAAGGCGCGCGGACGACCGGCAAATGTCGAATCGCCTGCCCGCGGAGGCGGACAGGCGATTCGTGGACTAGCCCAAGGCAGAAGGCGCCTGCTTCACGAGGAAGCAAGCGCCTTATGCCTGAAACGGCGTCAGATCACTTGACGATCTTGGTGACGCGGCCGGCACCCACGGTGCGGCCACCTTCACGGATCGCGAAGCGGAGGCCCTCATCCATGGCGACAGGCTGGATGAGCTTGACGAACATGTCGGTGTTGTCACCGGGCATGACCATCTCGGTGCCCTCAGGCAGGGTAACCACACCGGTGACGTCGGTGGTGCGGAAGTAGAACTGAGGACGGTAGTTGTTGAAGAACGGGGTGTGCCGTCCGCCCTCGTCCTTGGCCAGGATGTAGGCCTGGCCCTCGAACTCGGTGTGCGGGGTGGTCGAGCCCGGCTTCACAACAACCTGGCCACGCTCGACGTCCTCGCGCTTGATGCCACGGAGCAGCAGGCCGACGTTGTCGCCAGCCTCGCCGTAGTCAAGAAGCTTGCGGAACATCTCGATGCCGGTGACGGTGGTCTTCGTGGACTTCTCGCGGATGCCGACGATCTCGACTTCCTCGTTCACGTTGACCTTGCCACGCTCGATGCGGCCGGTGACCACGGTGCCGCGGCCGGTGATGGTGAAGACGTCCTCGACAGGCATGAGGAACGGCTTCTCGGTCTCGCGCTCGGGATCGGGGATGGAAGCGTCGACCGCCTCCATGAGCTCCACGATCTTCTTGGCCCACTCGGGGTCGCCCTCGAGCGCCTTGAGAGCGGACACCTGGACGACGGGAGCGTTGTCACCGTCGAACTCCTGCGAGGAGAGGAGCTCGCGCACCTCCATCTCGACGAGCTCGAGGATTTCCTCGTCGTCGACCATGTCGGACTTGTTCAGCGCGACAAGGATGTACGGAACGCCAACCTGACGGGCGAGCAGCACGTGCTCACGGGTCTGCGGCATCGGGCCGTCGGTCGCGGCAACCACGAGGATTGCACCATCCATCTGCGCTGCGCCGGTGATCATGTTCTTGATGTAGTCGGCGTGGCCGGGTGCGTCGACGTGAGCGTAGTGACGCTTCTCCGTCTGGTACTCGACATGCGAGATGTTGATGGTGATACCGCGCTGCTTCTCTTCAGGAGCCTTGTCGATCTCATCGAAAGCGAAGCTCTTGTTGAGTTCGGGGAAGGTATCGTGAAGAACCTTGGTGATAGCAGCGGTGAGGGTGGTCTTGCCGTGGTCAACGTGACCGATGGTGCCGATGTTGACGTGCGGCTTGGTCCGCTCGAACTTCGCCTTCGCCACTTTATGGCCTCCTGGACTGATTGGTGCTTGCGATTTGCAGCAGTGCGGTTGTTCTAACGAGGTGGTCTGCCGACTACCAGAGAAGCGGCTCCTAGGAAGCTACTACCCGGAGATACTACCTATGGTCGGCGGTGAGTGAATTACTCGCCGGTGGCTTTCGCGATGATTTCCTTCGCCACGTTCGCGGGAACCTCGGCGTAGGAATGGAACACCATCGAGTAGTTCGCCCGGCCTTGTGTCTTCGACCGGAGGTCGCCGACGTAGCCGAACATCTCCGACAGCGGAACGCTTGCCTTGACGACACGCGCGCCGCTGCGCTCCTCCATGGCCTGGATCTGGCCACGTCGGGAGTTCAGGTCACCGATGACATCACCCATGTAGTCCTCGGGAGTGATGACCTCGACCGCCATGAGCGGCTCGAGGATCACCGGCTGTGCCTTGCGGACAGCTTCCTTGAGGGCCTGGGAACCGGCGATCTTGAAGGCCATTTCCGAGGAGTCGACCTCATGGTACGCACCGTCGAGGAGCGTGACCTTGATGTCGGTCAACGGATAGCCAGCCAGCACGCCGTACTGCATGGCGTCCTGGGCACCAGCGTCCACCGAGGGAATGTACTCCCTCGGCACACGCCCACCGGTGACAGCGCTCACGAACGCGTAGTGCTCGCCCTCTTCGCCGTGGAACGGCTCGAGCTTGATGATGACGCGCGCGAACTGTCCGGATCCACCGGTCTGCTTCTTGTGGGTGAACTCGTGCTTGTCGACAGTACCGCGAATGGTCTCGCGGTACGCGACCTGGGGCTTGCCCACGTTCGCCTCGACCTTGAATTCACGCTTCATGCGATCGACAAGGATGTCGAGGTGAAGCTCGCCCATGCCGCCGATGACGGTCTGGCCGGTCTCGTCGTCGAGGTGGACCTTGAATGTCGGGTCTTCCTCGGCGAGCTTCTGGATCGCAGTGCTGAGCTTTTCCTGGTCGGACTTGGTCTTCGGCTCGATGGCCACCTCGATCACGGGATCGGGGAACGACATCGACTCGAGGATGATCGGCGAGCTCGCATCGCACAGGGTGTCACCAGTGGTGGTGTCCTTCAGTCCGATGAACGCGTAGATGTGGCCGACCGATGCGCTCGGAACAGGGTTCTCCTTGTTCGCGTGCATCTGGAACAGCTTGCCGACGCGCTCCTTCTTGCCCTTCGTCGAGTTGAGCACCGGGGCGCCCGAATCGAGCTTGCCCGAGTACACCCGGACGTAGGTGAGCTTGCCGAAGAACGGGTGCGAGGCAACCTTGAACGCGAGGCCGGCAAAAGGCTCGTCGGAGTTGGGCTTGCGCTCGAGGACAGTCTCCTCATCGCCGGGCGGGTGGCCCTCGATCGACGGCACGTCGAGCGGCGACGGGAGGAAGTCGATCACGGCATCGAGCATGGGCTGGACGCCCTTGTTCTTGAATGCCGAGCCGCACAGGACGGGGTAGGCCTCGCCGTTGATCGTGAGCTTGCGGATCGCGCCCTTGATCTCGTCGACGGTCAGCTCCTCGCCGCCGAAGAACTTCTCGAGAAGCGCCTCGTCGGACTCAGCGACGGCCTCGATGAGCTCCTGCCGGTACTGCTCGGCCTTCTCCGCGAGATCCTCGGGGATGTCGATGACCTCGAAGACCTGGCCCTTGGTGTCGTTCCCGTCGGCGTCCTTGTCGTGCCAGATGATGGCACGCTGCTCGATGAGATCAACGACGCCAGCGAAATCGTTCTCCGCGCCGATCGGCAGCTGGAGGACCAATGGCTTGGCGCCAAGGCGGTCCTTGATGGTCTGCACGGTGAAGTAGAAATCAGCACCGAGCTTGTCCATCTTGTTGACGAAGCAGATACGCGGCACGTCGTACTTATCGGCCTGGCGCCACACCTGCTCGGACTGCGGCTCGACGCCCTCCTTGCCATCGAAGACAGCCACGGCGCCGTCGAGCACGCGCAGCGAGCGCTCGACCTCTACCGTGAAGTCAACGTGGCCGGGGGTGTCGATGATGTTGATCTGGTTGTCGTTCCAGTAGCAGGTGGTGGCTGCCGAGGTAATGGTGATACCCCGCTCCTGCTCCTGCGCCATCCAGTCCATCGTCGACGCACCCTCGTGCGTCTCACCGATCTTGTAGTTAATGCCGGTGTAGAACAGAATCCGCTCGGTGGTGGTGGTCTTACCGGCATCGATGTGTGCCATGATGCCGATGTTGCGGACCCGGTTCAGGTCGGTCAGCACGTCAAGTGCCACTGGAATCTTCCCCGCTCGTCTCGTGTCGTCTTGTGCGGAAACCTCATCGGGCAGCTGTTCCGCCGCCGACTAGAAGCTCATCACCCTGTCCTGGATACTCTAGCCAGCCAGGACAGGACTGTTGCGGGCACCTCGTGCGTTGCACGCGGCGCCCGCGGCCAATCACCAACGGTAGTGGGCGAATGCCTTGTTGGCGTCGGCCATCTTGTGCGTGTCCTCGCGACGCTTGACGGCAGCTCCCAGGCCATTGCTGGCATCCAGGATCTCGTTCGCCAGTCGCTCGACCATCGTCTTCTCGCGACGGGCGCGGGAGAACGTGACCAGCCAGCGCATGGCGAGCGTGGTGGCACGGGCCGGACGAACATCCACCGGCACCTGGTAGGTGGCGCCACCAACACGGCGGCTGCGCACCTCAAGGGCGGGGCGGACGTTATCGAGCGCGCGCTTGAGGGTGATCACCGGATCGGTACCGGTGCGCTCCCGGGCAAGCTCCAGCGCCTGGTAGACGATGCTCTCGGCGATGGACTTCTTTCCATCGAGGAGCACCTTGTTCACCAGCTGGGTGACCAGCGGCGAACCGTAGACCGGATCCGCGACCAGGGGACGCTTCGGGGCTGGGCCCTTGCGTGGCATTAGCTCTTCTCCTTCTTGGCGCCGTAGCGGCTGCGCGCTTGCTTGCGGTTCTTCACGCCCTGCGTATCGAGCGAACCACGAATGATCTTGTAACGGACACCCGGAAGGTCCTTCACACGACCGCCACGCACGAGCACCATCGAGTGCTCCTGAAGGTTGTGCCCCTCACCGGGGATGTAGGCCGTGACCTCGATCTGGCTGGTCAGGCGAACACGAGCCACCTTTCGCAGCGCTGAGTTCGGCTTCTTTGGGGTGGTGGTGTACACACGCGTGCACACACCTCGACGCTGGGGGCTTCCCTTCAGGGCCGCGGTCTTGGTCTTGGCGACCTTGTCGCGGCGCCCCTTACGGACCAGCTGCTGAATGGTGGGCATAGACCGGCTTTCCTCTGGTGCTTCTAACTCTCATGGTCAAGAGCGGGAACGTTGTAATTCTTTCCGGGCGAACCAGGCCGCAAGGCCCGGTCCCGCTACCCCGAGGTCGGGAGTGTCACCCTCCTGAACTGCGATTGCGCTACAAAATGGCGATCGCGATACCGCCTGCTTCGATCACGCAGGAGCTCGGTATGGCTAGTTCGCCACGCTCAGGATTGTGCTACACCCGGATGCATCGGGCACGACCGGCAACAATACATCCAACATGCTGTCGAGGTCAAAACCTCACTAGCACTGGTCAAACGCCGCCGGCTAAGCAGGCGTTCGCTTCCACCGCGCGCGACCCTAGAAGTGGGTCCGCACGGTCAGCTCAGCAAGCTCCATCGCCGCCGCGCAGCCATCGCCTCCCGAGCGTGAATGGGGATGCACCCACCAGATGAGCGTACCTCCCTCCCCCGCCCGGGTGGCCACTCCGCAGGCAGCGGGATCATCGGGGATCCGCACGATGAACCCGCCCTGGCCCGCGACGGTGGCGTTCTCGATGTCGTACCCGAGCCGCTCGGTCGCGCGGCGCTCGTGCCAGAGAGAGGAGTTCTCGAACCACGCCAGCGTCACGCTGGTGGGCACGGCGGCGCCGAGGACGGTGAAGCGGCAGATCGCGCCGTAGAAGGTGTTGTCGAGCGCCTGGGCATCGAATACCTCGACGATCTGGTCCGGTGGCACCACGAGGCATTCATCGAGCAGGTTGCGGAACTCCTCGTTGGACGTGCCCCCGAGCGAGGGCGCTTGATCCTCGGCGGGATCGGCGACTGGCTCGTCCTGGCCGCATCCTGTCAATCCGGCCAGTAGCGCCGCGGCCGCGGCCACCGCGACGGCAAGGCGGCCGGGGAAGCGGGCTGGCGGCCGTTGCTCATGGCTCCGCACTGTTCACCGTCGCTTCCGCGAGCGCGAGCACGCGCCGGCACATCTCGTCGTCGGAAAGCTCCTCCGCGAAGACCACGGACCAGACGAAGAAGTCGGAGTTGGACTGGATGGAGACCTCGCAGATGAAGCTGCCCCACCCCGCGAATCCGCTGAGCTCCCCCGCCGGGCCGTCGACCGAGACATCGCGCACCCCGCGGCCGGATAGCTCGACGACGGCGCGCTCGCGCCCGATGGGACTGCCCCGGTACCAGGAGAAGGAGGCATGCGGACCGAGGAAGCCCGATTCCCAGCGGCAGCCCACCGAGTTGCGTTCCTGCAGGCGCACGCCACGGATGCCGGTGAGGGCCATCAGCTCATCGCTGGATATTCCGCCGCACTCCCCGAAGAACAAGCCGGGCTCGCGCAGCACGGTGCCCTCGGCGTTGCTCGCGCCCGCGGGAGCGTCGTCGCTCGCCTCTCCTCCGGAGCATGCCGGGACCAGGAGGGCGAGGGAGGCCGCACCGACGGCGAGCATCCCGCGCGCCCCTGGCAATGACCTAGCCTCCACGACTTCGCATGCTACTCGCGCGGCGCGCGCGTGTCCGCAGGAGCGCCATCGGTCCGGGCAGGCGCGAGGGCCTCGGAGAGGTGCGCGGCCCAGGCCTTGACGATCTCGGAGCGCCGCCGCGAATCGTCGGTGAGCACATCTGCCAGGCCGAGCCCGCGCCCCATGTCCAGGGTGGCCTGCACCAGGCGATGGGTTGTCGGATCGCTGTCATCGGCCTCGAGCAGCTCGATCGCGACGGCATGCACGGTGCGCCCGAACTTCAGCTCGAGCGGCACGATCCGCTCCCGCAGGACCGGGTCCGCGGCCGCGGCAGTCCAGACCTGCAGCGCTGCCTTGAACACCACTCCGGTGAAATAGTCCGTCAGCCGCACCACGATCGATTCGATCCGGCGCTCGCCGCGTGGAAGCCCTTCCGCGGCGATGCGGACCTCATGCATGCGACGGTCGAACATGTGCTCGAGCGCCGAGGTGATCAGGTCCTCGCGAGTGGGGAAATGGTGCTGGATCGCGCCGCGCGACACTCCGGCTCGCTGCGCGACGACGCCGACCGTGGTGCCTGCCCAGCCGCGCTCGGCGAGGCATTCGATGGTGGCTTCGAGCAGTCGCTGGTGCGTCGCGCGGCTACGTTCCTGCTGGGGCTCGCGGATGGTCACTCGGTAGACCGTACCGTGGGCTCGGCCCACCGCGGGGACCGGCGCTGCAGGAAGGCGATCATGCCCTCGCGTGCTTCCTCGGAGGCGAACAAGCGCGCGGACATCGCGGCAAGCGCGTCGCCCCGCTCCTCGAAGCCAGCAAGCACGACGTCGGTAGTGAGCGACTTGGTCTCCGCGAGGCCCTGCGGCGAGGCCTTGAGCAGCTCGGCGCACAGGTCCCGCGCGACGGCAGCGGGATCCTCGGCAGCAATGGTGACGAGCCCGATCTGCTCGGCGACGTCGGGCCCGAACTTCTCGCCGGTGAGGAAGTACCGGGACGCTGCCCGCGCGGTGAGCTTGGGCAGCAGCGTCAGCGAGATGATGGAGGGGGCGAGACCGAGCTTGGCCTCGGTGAGCGCGAACGTGCACGCGGGGCCGGCCACGACGAAGTCGCAGGCGCCGACGAGGCCCATGCCTCCGGCGCGGACGTGGCCGTCGATCTGCCCGAGGATGGGCTTGGGGTGGGCCACGATGGAGCGCAGGAGGTCGCGCATCTGGCTGGTGCGCAGCTTCGCTACCTCCTGCGGGTCGAGCGGCTGGCCGTCGGTGGAGGCCGCCTCCGAGAGGTCCGCTCCGGCGCAGAAGGTCCCGCCCGTGTGGGTCAGGATGATCGCGCGCACGGCCTCATCCGAGGCCGCGGCATCGAGGCTGTCCTGGAGCTGCTGGACGAGCTTGGTGGAGAGGGCATTGCGGTTGTGGGGCGAGTCGAGGGTGAGTGTCGCCACGCCGCCGTCGATCGAGTAGGTGACGAGCTGGGTGTCGCTCATGGTGCAGTGCTCCTTCGGGAGGTGAAGCAAGGGGGCGGCCAGCACGTGATGCGCCGCCCGCCCCCTTGGTCGTGTGCCTAGTAGGACTTGGGCAGGCCGAGGTTGGCCTGGGCGATGAAGTTGAGGATCATCTCGCGGCTGACCGGCGCGATGCGCATCAGGCGCGAGGCAGCAAGCAGGTCGACGAGCCCGTACTCGACGGCGAGGCCGTTGCCGCCATGGGTGTGCACTGCCTGGTCGACAGTCTTCACGCCCGCTTCGCCGGCGGCGTACTTCGCCATGTTCGCGGCGGAGGCGGCGCCCCAGTCGTCACCGTTGTCGTAGAGGAACGCGGCCTTCTGCATCGCGAGCCTGGCCAGCTCGATCTCGACGTAGCACTGCGCGAGAGGGTGCGCGATCGCCTGGTGCGCGCCGATGGGGGCCTTGAAGACCTGGCGCTCCTTGGCGTATGCCGTTGCCTTGTCGAGCGCGTACCGGGCGGTTCCGAGGGCCATGGCCGAGGCCATGATCCGCTCGGGGTTCAGGCCGGCGAACAACTGCATCAGTGCCGCGTCCTCGGAGCCGACGAGCGCATCGGCGGGCAGCCGGACGTCGTCGATGAACAGCGAGAACTGCTTCTCGGGGCTGCGCATGCCCATCTCGATGACCTGGTACTCGAAGTTCGGCGCATCGGTGGGGACGATGAACAGCGCAGGCTTGAGCTTGCCGGTCTTGGAGTCCTCCATGCGCGAGACGATCAGCACCGCCTGCGCCTGGTCGACGCCCGAGATGTAGGTCTTGCGCCCGTTGAGGATCCACTCATCGCCATCCCGCCGCGCGGTGGTGATGATGTTGTGCGAGTTCGATCCGGCATCGGGCTCGGTGATGCCGAACGCCATGGTGATCGAGCCGTCGGCGATCCCGGGCAGCCATGTCTGCTTCTGCTCGTCGGTGCCGTACCGGCTGATGATGGTTCCGCAGATGGCCGGGGAGACGACCATCATGAGCAGGCCAGCACCGGCCGCGGAGAGCTCCTCGAGGACGAGGGACAGCTCGTACATGCCAGCCCCGCCGCCGCCGTACTCCTCGGGCAGGTTCACGCCGAGGAAGCCGAGCTTGCCCGCTTCCTCCCACAGCTCGGTGGTCTTCTCGCCGTTCTTTGCCTTCTCCAGCAGGTACTTCCAGCCGTACTTGTGGCCAAGCTCGGAGACGGCCTTGCGGAGCTCTTGCTGCTCCTCGGTCTCGATGAACGACATTGTTCTACTCGCTTTCGGTGGTTTCGTCGCTGACGACGGCAAGGATGGTGCCGACGTCGACTTGCTGGCCTGCTTGGACATTGAGCTCGGTGACCACGCCATCGACGGGGGCGGCGATGGTGTGCTCCATCTTCATGGCCTCGAGCCAGAGGATCGGCTGGCCCGCGGTGACGGTGTCACCGACCGATGCCGCGACCCGGATGACCGAGCCGGGCATGGGGGCGAGAAGCGAGCCAGCGGCCACTGCCGCGGACGGGTCGATGAACCGTGGCTTGGCGGTGAAGGTGGCATGCCCGAGCGGGGAGTCGACGCACCGCATCGTCCCGTAGCGAGCGATGGAGAACCGGCGGCGCACCGCGGCCACATCGATGACCACCAGGTCCGGGGAGGTGCTGACGACCGTGATGCCCTCATGGCCGGGCACGATGACGCCGTTGCGGGAGAACCGGTACTCGACCTCGAGGGTCTCGTCGCCGTGCTCGTAGTCGCGGCGCTGGGCCTGCGAGGGCATGTTGCGCCAGCCCGACGGGATGCGCGGCTGCACGCGCGCTCCGGCGCGGGCAAGCTCGGCATCGGCGAGGGCAGCGGCGATCGCCGAGAGGGACACGGCCTCCGCGGACGCGATGGGCGTGGAGAGGGTATCGAGCCCGTGCTTGTCGAAGAACGCCGTATCGGTATCGCCGGCGAGGAAGGCCGGGTGCCGCAGGATGTTCACCAGCAGGTCGCGGTTGGTGACAAGGCCGTGCAGCCGCATTCCGGCCAGGCCCGTGGCAAGCACCTGCGCGGCCTGGTAGCGGGTGGGCGCGAAGGAGATGACCTTGGCCAGCATCGGGTCGTAGAACACGCTGACCACTGAGCCGTCCTCCACGCCGGAATCGAGCCGCACACCGGTCTCGGTGAGCACCTCGAAGGCGTTGCGGGTGCCGGGCACGTCGATGTGGTGGACGGTGCCGGACTGGGGCTGCCATTCCTGCGCGGGATCCTCGGCGTAGAGACGCACCTCGATGGAGTGGCCGCGCATGCCCGGCTGCTCGGCAGGCAGGGGCGCGCCCGCGGCGACGTCGAGCTGCATCTGCACGAGGTCGAGCCCCGTGGTGTTCTCGGTGACGGGGTGCTCGACCTGCAGGCGCGTGTTCATCTCCAGGAAGAAGAAGTGGCCTGATTCGTCCGCGAGGAACTCGACCGTTCCGGCACCGACGTAGTCGATGGCCTTGGCGGCGAGCTGGGCTGCCTCGAAGAGCCGATCGCGCATGCCGTCGATCTTCTCGACGAGCGGCGAGGGTGCTTCCTCGACGACCTTCTGGTGGCGGCGCTGGATGGAGCATTCGCGCTCCCCCACCGACCACACGTCGCCGTGCTGGTCGGCCATGACCTGCACCTCGATGTGGCGGCCCGTCTCGAGGTAGCGCTCGCAGAACACGGTCGGATCGCCGAAGGCGGATCCGGCCTCGCGCTGCGCCGCCTCGATCTGGTCGTTGAGGTCGGCGAGCTTGCGCACGATGCGCATGCCGCGCCCGCCGCCGCCCGCGGAGGCCTTGATGAGAACGGGCAGCTCGGCCTCGGTGACCGTGGCGGGATCGAGCTTCTTGAGCACGGGCACGCCCGCGTCATCCATCATGCGCTTGGACTCGACCTTGGAGCCCATCAGCTCGATGGCCTTGACGGGCGGGCCGATCCAGATGAGCCCGGCGTCGATCACGGCGCGCGCGAAGTCGGCGTTCTCGGAGAGGAAGCCGTAGCCGGGGTGGATGGCGTCCGCCCCGGCCGACTGAGCGGCTTCGATGATCTTGTCGGCCCGCAGGTAGGTCTCGCCCGGGGTGTTGCCGGGCAGGTGCACCGCGGCATCGGCCTCGAGAACGTGCGGGGCGTGGGCGTCAGCGTCGGAGAAGACCGCTACGGTGCCGATGCCGGCACGGCGGCAGGTGGAGAAGACGCGGCGGGCGATCTCCCCGCGGTTGGCCACGAGGACATTGGTGATGGCTTGCATGCTTGTTCCTGTCTGAGCGTTCATGTCGGTCCACTCACATCCGGAAGACGCCGAAGTTGTCCGTGCCCTCGACCGCTTCGGTGTGGATAGCGGAGAGGCATAGGCCCAGGATGGTGCGGGTGTCGCGCGGGTCGATCACACCGTCGTCGAAGAGCCGGCCGGAGAGGAACATCGGCAGCGACTCGGCCTCGATCTGTGCCTCGACCATGGCGCGCATGTTCTTGTCGAATTCCTCGTCGAACGGCTTGCCCTTGGCCTCGGCTCCCGCCCTCATGACCAGCGAGATGACGCCGGCGAGCTGCTGGGCGCCCATCACGGCGGACTTGGCGCTCGGCCAGGCGAAGAGGAAGCGGGGGTCGTAGGCGCGGCCGCACATGCCGTAGTGGCCGGCTCCGTAGGAGGCGCCCATGAGCAGCGAGATGTGCGGGACCTTCGAGTTGGAGACGGCGTTGATCATCATCGATCCGTGCTTGATGATGCCGTTCTGCTCGTACTCCTTGCCGACCATGTAGCCGGTGGTGTTGTGGAGGAACAGCAGCGGGGTGTTGGCCCGGTTGGCGAGCTGGATGAACTGCGTCGCCTTCTGCGATTCCTCGCTGAACAGGATGCCCCGGGCGTTGGCGAGGATGCCCACGGGGTAGCCGTGCAGCTGCGCCCAGCCGGTGACCAGCGACGTGCCGTAGAGCGGCTTGAACTCGTCGAACTCGGAGCCATCGACGACGCGGGCGATGACCTCGCGCGGGTCGAAGGGGATCTTCAGGTCGCTGGGGACCACGCCGAGCAGGTCCTCGGAGTCATAGAGCGGGTCGGCGTAGTCGGCGCGCGGCTCAGGGCCCTTCTTGTGCCAGTTGAGGCGGGAGACGATGTCGCGGCCGATGCGGATGGCGTCGGGCTCATCGATGGCGTAGTAATCGGCGAGGCCGGACACGCGGGCGTGCATGTCCGCGCCGCCGAGGGACTCGTCATCGGATTCCTCGCCGGTGGCCATCTTCACCAGGGGCGGGCCGCCGAGGAAGACCTTCGACTGCTCCTTGATCATCACCACGTGGTCGGACATGCCGGGGATGTAGGCGCCACCGGCGGTGGAGTTGCCAAACACCAGCGAGATGGTGGGGATGCCCGCCGCGGAGGCGCGGGTGAGGTCCCGGAACATCTTGCCGCCGGGGATGAAGACTTCCTTCTGCGTGGGCAGGTCAGCGCCACCGGACTCGACGAGGGAGATGACGGGAAGCCGGTTCTGGAAGGCGACCTCGTTGGCGCGGAACGACTTCTTGAGCGTCCACGGGTTCGAGGTGCCGCCCTTGACGGTGGGATCGTTGGCGACGATGAGGCACTCGACGCCGCTGACGACACCGATGCCGATGACGAGGCTCGCGCCGACATGGAAGTCACTGCCCCAGGCCGCGAGCGGGCACAGCTCGAGGAACGCGGAATCCGGGTCGATGAGCAGCTCGATGCGCTCGCGGGCAGTGAGCTTGCCACGCTTGCGGTGGCGCGCCATCTTGTCCTCGCCGCCGCCGGAGAGGGCCTTGTCGTACTCGGCCTCGACCTCCTGGAGCTTGGCCAGCATCGCCTCGCGGGCGCCAGCGAACTCCTCGGAGGAGGTGTCGAGGGTGGATTTCAGAGTGGTCATGCCTTGAACCCCAATCGCTTCGCGGCCAGGCCGGTAAGGATCTCGTTGGTGCCGCCCCCGATGCCGAGGAGGCGCATGTCTCGGTATTGCCGTTCTACTTCGCTCTCCCGCATGTAGCCCATGCCGCCGAAGAGCTGCACTGCCTGGTTGGCGACCCACTCGCCGGTCTCCACCGCGGTGTTCTTCGCGAAGCACATCTCGGCGATCAGGTCGCCGTCGCCGAAGGTGAAGCGCTCGATGAGCTGGCGGCTGTAGACGCGGGCCACGTCGATCTTGCGGGCCATCTCGGAGAGGGTGGCCTGCACGGTCTGGCGGCTGATGAGTGGCCGACCGAAGGTCTCGCGGTCGCGGCACCACTGCACCGACAGGTCGAGGCAGCGCTGGGCGCTGGCGTAGCCCTGCACGGCGAGGGCGGCACGCTCGGTGACGAAGCCCTGGGCGAGCTGCTGGAAGCCGCTGTGCTCGTCGCCGATGAGGTTGGCAGCAGGCACGCGCACGTCGTCGTAGTGCAGCTCGGCGGTATCCGAGCAGAGCCAGCCCATCTTGTCGAGCTTGCGCGCCACGGTGAAGCCCGGGGTGCCCTTCTCGACGACGATGAGCGAGAGCTGGCCCTTGTCGCCCGTGCGACAGACGGTGACGACGAAGTCGGCCCGCACCGCGGAGGTGATGAAGGTCTTGGAGCCGTTGATGACGAACTCGTCGCCCTCCCGGCGGGCGGTGGTGCGCATGCTCGCGACGTCGGAGCCGCCGCCGGGCTCGGTGATGGCGAGGGATCCGATGAGGTCACCGTCGAGGGTGGGGCGGACCCACTTGGCGATGTGGTCGGGATCGCCAGCGGTAGCCATGTGTGGCAGGGCGATGCCGTGGGTGAAGAGGGAGGCGAGCAGGCCACCGGGGGCGCCGGCGTAGCAGATCTCCTCGGCGACGATCATGGCGTCGATGAGGTTGCCACCGCCGCCGCCGACCTCCTCGGGGAATCCTGCTCCGAGCAGGCCGATGTCACCGGCCTTCTTGTGGAGCTCGCGCGGCAGCTCGCCGTCGCGCTCCCACTGCTCCTGGTACGGGAGGATGTGTTGCTCGGCGAAACGGCGCACCGTCTTGCGGAGCTCGAGCCTTTCGGGGCTCTCCCACAGTGCGCGGGTCGGCCATGTTCCTGCAGAGGTCATGCTGGGTTTCCCTTCCGGGGTGAGGTCATGCGGGGAGGAGGGAGACGGGGATGTCCATGTGGCGGGAGCGGAGCCATTCTCCGAGTCCCTTTGCCTGGGGGTCGAAGCGGGCCTGGGAAGCGACGCCCTGGCCGAGGATGCCCTCGATGACGAAGTTCACGGCACGAAGCTTCGGCAGCGCGTAGCGCTTGACCTCGAGGTCCTTGGCCTCCGGCAACAACCGCTTGAGCTCCTCGACAGTGAGGGCGTGGGCGAGCCAGGCCCAGGCCTCGTCGCTGCGGGCCCAGACGCCGATGTTGGCACTGCCACCCTTGTCGCCGCTGCGCGCGCCAGCGACGAGGCCGAGCGGGGCGGAGCGTGTCTCGCCGGGCTCGATGGGCTCGGGCAGGGCAGGCTCGTCCGCGTCAGCGAGGGCCTGCACCTGCTCGGGCGCGGGGATATCGACGCGGGTGCCGTCGGGCAGGACCGCGATGTGGGGCACCTTGTCCTGCGGGGCGTAGCCGGGCGTGAACAGCCCGTAGGGCTGGGCGCTGCCGGGCGGGGAGGTGAAGGTGAAGCCGGCGTAGCTTGCGAGGGCAAGCTCGACGGCGACGCTGGTGAATGCCCGGCCCACGACCTTCGGGTCGGGATCCTTGACGATGCAGCGCAGCAGCGAGGTGGCTTGCTCCTCGGTCTCGGCATCCTCCTTCGCCGTGCCGGAGTATTCCCAGCGCAGCTCGGTGGGACGCTTGGTCAGCCAGGACTCGAGCTGGGACTTGGCGAGCTCGACCTTCTGCTCGCGGTCGAGGCCGGTGACGATGAACTCCATCTGGTTGCGGAACCCGCCCAGTGTGTTCAGGGAGACCTTGAGGTCTGGCGGCGGAGCCTCGCCCTTCACGCCGCTGACGCGCACACGATCAGGGCCGTCCTGGGAGAGCTCGATGCTGTCCATGCGGGTGGTCACGTCAGGCCCTGCGTAGCGCGCGCCGGAGATCTCGTAGAGCAGCTGCGCGGTGACGGTGCCGACGCTGACCTCGCCGCCGGTGCCCTCGTGCTTGGTGATGACGCTGCTGCCATCGGGGTGGATCTCGGCGATGGGGAAACCGGGTCGGCCGAGGTCGGGGATCTCGGTGAAGAACGAGTAGTTGCCGCCCGTGGCCTGGGTCCCGCACTCGATGATGTGCCCCGCGGCAACGGCGCCCGCGAGCTGATCGAAGTCCGTGCGGCCCCAGCCGAACTCGGCGATGGCGGGGGCGACGATGACGGACGCATCGGTGACACGGCCGGTGACGACGATATCCGCGCCGGCGTTCAGGCATTCGGCGATGCCGAAGGCACCGAGGTAGGCGTTGGCGGTCAACGGGGTGCCTAGCCCGAGCTCCTCGGCCCGCTCGCGCAGGTCATCGCCCTCGACGTGGGCGATGCGCGCGGTGAGGCCCTGTGCCTTGGCGAACTCCTGGATCTTGTCGACGAGGCCTGCCGGGTTGAGCCCGCCGGCGTTGGTGACGATCTTGACGCCTTGCTCGAGCGCGAGCCCGAGGGTGTCCTCGACCTGCCGGAGGAAGGTCTTGGCGTAGCCGAGGCTCTGGTCCTTCATGCGGTCGCGGCCAAGGATGAGCATGGTGAGCTCAGCGAGGTAGTCGCCGGTGAGGTAGTCGAGGTCGCCGCCCTCGAGCATCTCGCGCATGGCAGAGATGCGGTCGCCGTAGAAGCCGGAGCAGTTTCCGACCCTGATCATGGTGGGTTGTGGCATGTGGAGTCCTTGTTGCTTCAGGTGTGCGACGGAGTCATGGATGTGGCCTACTGGCTGCTTGCGGGCGGCCTGCCATTGCCGGGAGGGCCCGCGAAGGCCTGTGCGATCCCGAGCCAGTGGCGCGCGTCCTCGCCCTCGGCGCTCAGGTCGACGTCCGCGATGTTGCGGCGCTGGGTGACGAGGTAGCAGAAGTCGAGCGCTGTCCCGGTGACGCGCTGCGCGGCATCCTCGGGGCCCCACGTCCAGGTAGCGCCGTCCGGGGCGACGAGCTCGACGCGGAACGGCTCGGCGGGAGGGGTGAGCTGGTTGAGCGCGTAGGCGAAGTCACGGGCCCGGACGCCGATGTGGGCGACGTGCTTGATGCGCGCGGTGGGCTCTGGAGCTGCGCCGATGGTGTCGGCGATGTCGAGGCCGTGCGCCCAGGTCTCCATGATGCGCGCGCTGGCCATGGACACCGGGTTCATCGGCGGGCCGAACCAGGGGATCTTGTTGCCGGGCTCGACTGCTCGCAGGGCCTCGGAGAGCTCGTGCCGGCCCGCGCGCCAGGTCTCGAGCAATTGCGCGGGAGGGATGCGCGCCCATTCCTCAGCGGCTTCGTCGACGAAGCCCGTAGGATTGCTCCAGGCTTCGGTGACGAGTTGCTGGAACGCCTCGGGATCAGTAGCGGCCTTGACAGAGGCGGCATCGGTCCAAGCGAGGTGGCCGACCTGGTGGGCGATGGTCCAGCCCTCGGCCGGGGTCGGGAGCGACCATTGCTCGGGAGGAAGGCTCGCGACAAGGGACTCGAGGGCTTCGCCCTCTGCGTCGAGGTCGTCAACGACCTGGGATACAAGACGGGTGGGATCGGACATGGGCTCGCTTCCGGATCTGCCGAGTTATGTGAGACAAGAGTGACAGCTCGGGGATAAAGAAGCAAGCATGCATGATTCTTTTTACGTGTGTGTTGCCTGAGAATCCCCGCTCTCGACACTGCCACCCACACTCCCACCAGCCGCGGCCCAGCAGGCATACGGTTTGAGCACGATCCGGATACGTCCGCGCCGCTCCCCCGCTCCGAGTCCACGAGCAGCACTACGGTTGCTCACCATGGACACCGGACGCACCCTGATCTTCCTGCGCCACGGCAAATCCGCCTACCCGCCGGCAACAAGCGACCATGACCGCCCCCTCGCCGACCGCGGCGAGCGCGAGGCCGCGCTCGGCGGCGACTGGCTCCGCGAGCACGCTCCGAGCATCGACCTGGTGCTCTGCTCCACCGCGCGCCGGACTCGCGACACCCTCGCCGCCAGCGGGGTCGACGCCCCTGTCACCTTCGTTCCCGAGCTCTACGGCGCCGACGCGCAATCCATCACCGAGGAGATCGGGCTCGTCGAGCCCAGCATCCGCACCCTGCTCGTCATCGGCCACTGGCCTGGCATCCCCGACACCACCCTCTCCCTCGCCGCCAATGACACCGGCGAGGCCGCGGCGCGCATCCGCGCCAAGTACCCCACCTCTGCCCTCGCGGTGCTCACCACGGAGCACGACTGGGACAAGCTCGTACCCGGTTCCTGTACCCTCGTCACTTTCCACGTCCCGCGCTGACCACGCACGACCTTGAGGAATCCATGTTCGACGCACGCCTGGCCCCGCTCCCCGACAGCCCGCACGTATTCCGCACGTCCTGGCCAGTCCGCGCCGGCGACGTCGACCGCAACAAGGCGCTCCGCCGCGACGGCATCGCGCGCTACCTGCAGGATGCTGGCTTCGATCACCTCGACCACGTGAAGGCACGCGGCGATCACCCCATCTGGGTAGTCCGCCGTACCGTCATCGACATCATCGAGCCCATCGAGTTCCCTGACACCGTCACCGTCGAGCGCTGGTGCTCCGGCATCTCTAGCCGCTGGTGCACGATGCGGGTCCGGCTCTCCACCCCCTCCGGAGGCCTCATCGAGACCGAGGGATTCTGGATCAACATCAGCCCCACCTCCGGAATGCCCACTCGCATCACGGACTGCTTCGAGCAGCTGCTCGGCTCCACCGCTGAGACGCAGCGACTGCGGTGGCGGTCCTGGATAACCGAGACACCCCTCGAGGGCGACACCCGCGCCGCGTTCCCCATCCGGGCCGTGGACATCGATCTGCTCGGCCACGTCAACAACAGCATCTACCTCCAGGCCATCGAGGAGCTGCTGCACCGCCGCCCCGAGCTGCAGGCGGTCCCCACGCGCACCGTCATCGAGTACCTCGCTCCCATCCCTCCCGATGCCGAGGTGGAGCTCGCGATCCGCGAGGACGAGAAATCCTTCACCACGTGGTTCATCGTCGACGGAAAGACCAACGCGCAGGCCGGGGTCGCTCCCCTCGCCTAGCCGCTTCCTGCGGATCGGCGGATGAACCGGGCTACCTGCCATCCCCAAGCCCACGAAACAGCGATGCCCGCTCCCGGATGATCCGGGAGCGGGCATCGCTGTTATGCCTCGCTACTAGCGCATGTCCTGGAATCCGCCGAAGTCATCGAGCGGAACCGCAACACCAGAGCTGGTGCCGAACGCGTCGGGGCTGAAGTACGTGTCCTCGTACGAGGTGACAGCGAACGCCGCCTCGCGCGCCTCCTCGGTCGGCTGCACCTGGATGTCCCGGTACTGGGCGATGCCAGTGCCGGCCGGGATCAGCTTGCCGATGATCACGTTCTCCTTCAGACCGATGAGCTTGTCGCTGCGACGGTTGATCGCCGCATCGGTCAGCACCCGGGTGGTCTCCTGGAAGGAGGCCGCGGACAGCCACGAATCAGTGGCCAGCGATGCCTTGGTGATACCCATGAGCACCGCGCGGCCCGAAGCCGGCTCGCCACCCTCGGACACCACGCGACGGTTCTCCGACTCGAACTCGGCGCGCTCGACGAGCGAGCCGGGCAGGAACTCGGTGGAACCCGAATCGATGATGGTGACGCGACGCAGCATCTGGCGGATGATCACCTCGATGTGCTTGTCGTGGATCGACACGCCCTGCGACCGGTACACCTCCTGCACCTCATTGACGAGGTGGATCTGCACCTTGCGGGGCCCGAGGACACGGAGCACCTCGTGCGGATCGGCAGAGCCCTCGAGCAGTTCCTGCCCGAGCTCGACACGATCACCATTGGTGAGGATGCGCTCCACGCCATCGGCATGCTTGAACCGGGCGAGGCCCTGCCGCTTGGGCAGCTTGTCGATGTGCACCTCGTCGCTGCCATCATCAGGAGTGACGATGATCTTGAAGAAGCGGTCATCGTCCTCGATGCGCACGGTACCGGCGGACTCCGCGATCGGCGTCCGGCTCTTCGGCACGCGGGCCTCGAACAGTTCCTGCACACGCGGCAGGCCGCCAGTGATGTCATCACCGACGCCACCCTGGTGGAAGGTACGCATCGTCAGCTGCGTGCCAGGCTCACCGATCGACTGGGCCGCGACGATACCGACGGCCTCGCCGATGTCCACGAGCTGGCCAGTGGCCATCGAGCGGCCGTAGCACATCGCGCAGACACCGGTGGCGGTGGTGCAGGTAAGAACCGAGCGCACCTTCACCTTGGTGATGCCAGACTCGATGAGCTTCTCGATCGCCGGATCGCCAAGATCATGCCCACGCTCGACAACGACAGTGCCGTCCGCGTCGAGCGCGTCCGCCGCGAGCGTGCGGGCGTAGGCGCTGGTCTCGACATGCTCGACCTGGACCAGGCTGCCGTCCTGCGTGCGCTCCGCGATCGGGATCTCCAGGCCGCGGGAGGTGCCGCAGTCGACCTCGCGCACGATGACGTCCTGGGAGACGTCCACGAGACGACGGGTCAGGTAGCCCGAGTCCGCCGTGCGCAGCGCGGTGTCGGCGAGACCCTTGCGGGCACCGTGGGTGTTGATGAAGTACTCGAGAACGGTCAGTCCCTCGCGGAACGAGGACTTGATCGGCTGCGAGATGAACTCACCCTTCGGGTTGGTCACCAGGCCCTTCATGCCCGCCAGCGACCGGATCTGCGTCATGTTGCCCGCAGCTCCGGACTTCACGATCATCGGGATCGGGTTGTCATCCGGGTAGTACGCCTCGAGCGCCTTGCCGACCTCATCGGTGGCCTGCTTCCAGATCTCGACGAGGCCGTCGTGACGCTCATCGGACGACAGCTTGCCCCGCTGGTACATCTTCTCGAGGTTCGCTGCCTTCTGGTCGTAGACCGCGAGGATCTGCGCCTTGTCCGGCGGCACGAGCACGTCGGACATGGCAACCGTCACGCCGGAACGGGTGGCCCAGTAGAATCCCGCGTCCTTGAGCTTGTCGACGGTCTGCGCGACAACGATCATCGGATAGCGCTCGGCGAGATCGTTGATGATCACGGCCTGGCGCTTCTTCGGCATCACGTCATTGACGAAGTAGTAGTCGCGCGGCAGCAGATCGTTGAACAGGACCCGGCCAAGGGTCGTGGTAGCGATCCACGCATCGCCGTGCTTCCAGCCCTCGGGGAACAGCTCGCGCTCGTCGTCCTTGGTGGGACGGCGGTGGTTGAGGCGAATCCTGACCATCGACTGCAGGCCGATCTCGCCACGATCGAACGCCATGATCGCCTCGGACGGTGACGCGTACACGCCCCGCTCCGGCGAATCCTTCGTGGCTGCCGTGTGCTGGCCCTTGCCATCCTCCACGAGGCGGGTGAGGTGGTAGAGACCGGTCACCATGTCGAGTCGTGGCATGGCGAGCGGGCGGCCGGATGCGGGCGAGAGGATGTTGTTCGACGACAGCATCAGCACGCGCGCCTCGGCCTGCGCCTCCGAGGACAGTGGCAGGTGGACGGCCATCTGGTCACCGTCGAAGTCAGCGTTGAACGCCTCGCACACGAGCGGGTGGAGCTGGATGGCCTTGCCCTCGACGAGGATCGGCTCGAACGCCTGGATGCCAAGCCGGTGCAGCGTGGGCGCACGGTTGAGCATCACGGGATGCTCGGAGATGACCTCTTCGAGGACCTCCCACACCTGCGTGCGCTGGCGCTCGACCGCGCGCTTGGCAGCCTTGATGTTCTGCGCATGGTTGAGGTCCACGAGCCGCTTCATCACGAACGGCTTGAACAGCTCGAGGGCCATCAGCTTGGGCAGGCCGCACTGGTGCAGCTTGAGCTGCGGACCGACCACAATCACCGAGCGGCCCGAGTAGTCGACACGCTTGCCGAGCAGGTTCTGGCGGAACCGGCCCTGCTTGCCCTTGAGGAGGTCCGACAGCGACTTCAACGGCCGGTTGCCCGGGCCGGTCACGGGACGGCCGCGGCGACCATTGTCGAACAGCGCGTCCACGGATTCCTGCAGCATGCGCTTTTCGTTGGCGACGATGATCTCGGGGGCACCGAGATCGATCAGCCGCTTCAACCGGTTGTTGCGGTTGATGACGCGCCGGTACAGGTCGTTCAGGTCCGAGGTGGCGAACCGGCCACCGTCGAGCTGCACCATCGGGCGCAGCTCCGGCGGGATCACCGGGACAGCGTCGAGAACCATGCCACCGGGCGAGTTGCCCGTTGACTGGAACGCGGCCACGACCTTCAGCCGCTTGAGGGCACGGATCTTCTTCTGGCCCTTGCCGCTGCGGATGATCTCGCGCAGGATCTCGGCCTCCCCGCTGACATCGAAGGACTCGAGCAGCTTCTGAATGGCCTCGGCGCCCATCCCGCCCTCGAAGTACTGGCCGTAGCGGTCCTCGAGCTCGCGGTAGATCAGCTCGTCGACGATGAGCTGCTTGGGCGCCATCTTGGTGAAGACGGTCCAGATCTCCTCGAGCCGATCGATCTCGCGCTGCGCGCGGTCACGGATCTGGCGCATCTCGCGCTCCGCGCCGTCCTTGACCTTCTTGCGGATATCAGCCTTGGCGCCCTCGGCCTCGAGCTCGGCCAGGTCGGTCTCGAGCTTCTGCGCGCGCTCGGCGAGATCGGCGTCGCGCTGGTCGGCCACGCCCTTCTTCTCGACGTTCATCTGCGCCTCGAGCGTGGAGAGCTCGTTGTGGCGCAGCTCGTCCTCGACGTGGGTGATGACGTACGCGGCGAAGTAGATGATCTTCTCAAGATCCTTCGGCGCGAGGTCGAGCAGGTAGCCGAGACGACTTGGCACGCCCTTGAAGTACCAGATGTGAGTGACGGGCGCGGCCAGGGCAATGTGCCCCATGCGCTCGCGCCGCACCTTGGCGCGGGTTACCTCGACACCGCAGCGCTCACAGATGATGCCCTTGAAGCGGACGCGCTTGTACTTGCCGCAATAGCATTCCCAGTCCCGGGTGGGTCCGAAGATCTTCTCGCAGAAGAGTCCGTCCTTCTCGGGCTTGAGGGTGCGGTAGTTGATCGTCTCAGGCTTCTTGACCTCACCGTGCGACCAGGCCCTGATGTCGTCCGCGGTGGCCAGGCTGATGCGGAGTTCATCGAAGAAGTTGACGTCTAGCACGTAACTTCCTTTCCCCGTAAGGGTTATTGGCCTCGCAGGCTGGATACGTTCCCCGGCCTGCGAGGCCGGACTGCAATACCTTGTTCAGCTAAGGCACCAAGACGCGTGTTCGCGACGGGCGCCGGAGCGCCACCGCATCCGAGGATGCGGTGGCAATCGCTCCCATCAGATCGCGCGGCTGTTCATCCCGAAACTAGCGGCGGTGCGCTCGATGTCATCGTCGTCAGTGTCGTGCATCGAGATCGCGGCACCATCGGAGGACAGGACCTCGACATTGAGGCAGAGCGACTGCAGCTCCTTGAGCAGCACCTTGAACGACTCAGGGATGCCTGGCTCGGGGATGTTCTCGCCCTTGACGATCGCCTCGTACACCTTGACGCGGCCCACCACGTCATCCGACTTGATGGTGAGCAGCTCCTGCAGCGTGTAGGCAGCACCGTAGGCCTGCATCGCCCAGCACTCCATCTCACCGAAGCGCTGGCCGCCGAACTGTGCCTTGCCGCCGAGCGGCTGCTGGGTGATCATCGAGTACGGGCCGGTCGAGCGCGCGTGGATCTTGTCGTCGACCATGTGGTGCAGCTTCAGGATGTACATGTAGCCAACCGCCACCGGGTACGGGAACGGCTCGCCCGAGCGACCATCGAGCAATTGCGCCTTGCCGTTCGCTTCCACCATGCGCTCGCCATCACGGTTGGGCAGGGTGGATCCGAGCAGGCCTGCGAGCTCGTCCTCCTTCGCACCATCGAAAACCGGGGTGGCGGTGCGCGTGTCGGGCTGTGCCTCCAGGACTTCCTGGGGCAGCTTCTCTGCCCACTCGGGCATGCCGTTCGCGACGTCGACCTTCCAGCCGGACTTCGCGATCCAGCCGAGATGCGACTCGAGGACCTGGCCGATGTTCATTCGGCGTGGCACGCCGTGGGTGTTGAGGATGATGTCGACCGGGGTGCCGTCGGCGAGGAATGGCATGTCCTCGGTGGGGAGGATCTTGCCGATGACGCCCTTGTTGCCGTGACGACCGGCGAGCTTGTCGCCATCCTGGATCTTGCGCTTCTGCGCCACGTACACGCGCACGAGCTCATTGACACCTGGAGGGAGATCGTCGTTGTCCTCGCGGGAGAAGACCCGGACACCGATGACCTTGCCGGTCTCGCCGTGCGGCACGCGCAGCGAGGTGTCACGAACTTCCTTGGCCTTCTCGCCGAAGATCGCACGGAGCAGGCGCTCCTCGGGGGTCAGCTCGGTCTCGCCCTTCGGGGTGACCTTGCCGACGAGGACGTCACCATCGCGGACCTCCGCGCCGATGCGCACGATGCCCCGGTCGTCGAGATCAGCAAGGACCTCGTCGGCGACGTTCGGGATGTCGCGAGTGATCTCCTCGGCACCAAGCTTGGTGTCGCGAGCATCGATCTCGTGCTCCTCGATCTGGATCGAGGTGAAGGTGTCCTCCTCCACGAGGCGCTGCGAGATGATGATCGCGTCCTCGTAGTTGTGGCCCTCCCACGGCATGACCGCCACGAGCAGGTTCTTGCCGAGCGCCATCTCGCCCTGATCGGTGCAGGGGCCATCGCCGATGACCTGTCCGATCTCGACGCGCTGGCCCTCATCGACGACAGGGCGCTGGTTGATGCAGGTGCCCTGGTTCGAGCGACTGAACTTGCGCAGCTGGTAGGTGCGCCGGGTGCCGTCGTCGGCCATGATCGTGATGAAGTCGGCCGAGACCTCCTCGACCACGCCAGCCTTGTCGGTGAGGATCACGTCGCCCGAGTCATAGGCGGCGCGCAGCTCCATGCCGGTGCCGACCAGTGGTGCCTCGCTGCGCAGCAGCGGGACAGCCTGGCGCTGCATGTTCGCGCCCATCAGCGCGCGGTTGGCGTCGTCGTGCTCGAGGAACGGGATCATCGCGGTCGCCGCGGAGACCATCTGCCGGGGCGAGACATCCATGTACTGGACCTCGACCGCCGCGACGAACTCCACCTCGGAGTCGCTCGTCGCCGGCGGGCGCACCAGGACCTGCTCATCGACGAACCGGCCCTGCGCATCAATCGGAGAGTTCGCCTGCGCGATGTTGAAGCGATCCTCCTCATCAGCGGTGAGGTAGCGGATCTCGTCGGTGACGATGCCACCCTCGACCTTGCGGTACGGCGTTTCGATGAAGCCGAACGGGTTGACCCGCGCATAGACCGACAGCGATCCGATCAGGCCAATGTTCGGGCCTTCCGGGGTCTCGATCGGGCACATGCGGCCGTAGTGCGAGGGGTGGACGTCACGGACTTCCAGTCCAGCGCGCTCGCGGGAGAGGCCACCGGGGCCCAGCGCTGACAGGCGTCGCTTATGCGTCAGGCCGGACAGAGGGTTGTTCTGGTCCATGAACTGCGACAGCTGGGAGGTTCCGAAGAACTCCTTGATGGCAGCAACCACGGGCCGGATGTTGATCAGGGTCTGCGGAGTGATCGCCTCGACGTCCTGGGTCGTCATGCGCTCGCGGACCACACGCTCCATGCGGGACAGGCCGACACGGATCTGATTCTGGATCAGCTCGCCGACCGTGCGCAGGCGACGGTTGCCGAAGTGATCGATATCATCGGTGCGGACCGTCACCTCGACGTCGTTGACGCTGGTCATCAGCGTTTCGCCGGAGTGCAGACGAACGAGGTACTCGATGGTGGAGACGATGTCCTCATCGGTCAGCGTCGTCGCGGCCGGATCAATGGCCAGGCCAAGCTTCTTGTTGACCTTGTACCGGCCCACCCGCGCGAGGTCATAGCGCTTGTCCTTGAAGAACAGGCTATCAAGGAGGCTCTCGGCTCCCTCCTTCGTCGGAGGCTCGCCCGGGCGCAGCTTGCGATAGATATCGAGCAAGGCGTCGTCGGTGCCGGCGGTGTTGTCCTTCTCCAGCGTCGACATCATGATCTCGGAGAAGCCGAAGCGCTCGCGGATCTGCTCGTTGGTCCAGCCACGTGCCTTGAGGAGAACCGTGACGGGCTGGCGGCGCTTGCGGTCGATCCGGACACCCACGGTGTCGCGCTTATCGATATCGAACTCGAGCCAGGCACCCCGGCTCGGGATCACCTTGACGCTGTAGAGGTCCTTCTCGGTGGACTTATCGCGGGTCTTGTCGAAGTAGACACCCGGCGAGCGCACCAACTGGGACACCACGACACGCTCGGTGCCATTGATGACAAAGGTTCCCTTGTTGGTCATCATGGGGAAATCGCCCATGAAGACCGTCTGGCTCTTGATCTCGCCGGTCTCGTTGTTGATGAACTCCGCGGTGACGAACAACGGCGCCGCGTAGGTCATGTCCTTTTCCTTGCACTCCTCGACGGAGGCCTTGACCTCGTCGAAGCGCGGATCAGTGAAGGACAACGACATCGAGGACGCGAAGTCCTCGATGGGAGAGATTTCCGAAAGCACGTATTCAAGACCGCTGGCGGTGGCGTCCTCGCCGCGGGAAGCTGCGCGCTCGCGCCAGCTTTCCGCGCCGATCAACCATTCGAACGAATCCAACTGAAGGTCAAGCAACCCAGGGACTTCGAGGGGTTCGCGAATCTTCGCGAAGGAGACCCTATTCGGAGCTCCGGGAATGCCGGCCACTGAACTGGTCTGGCGGGAGACTGCCAAGATGCGTCCTTCCAGCACCTCACGCGCGCCGCCCGGCTCGCGGACGGCAAACGCTTTCGTCTGCTTTGCTGAGTGATTGAGTCCGCTGGAGGCAACCCGAACGAACCCCTCAACTCACGATCAGACGAGACGAAGCACGATCGAGGGACGAGTGGTGTACAGGAGGCAGCCAGCGCAACGTCCAACGATAGACGATTGGGACTGAGATGTCGAATCCCACGCAAAAATAGTCGACACTTGTCAAGTCGCGTCGACAGGCCGCATCCCGGAGCGTCCGGCTAGGCCCGACGCTCTCACAGCCACGAAGTACTGCTGGTACACGAAAAGCGCAAACCAGGCACTACCGACTGTCTAACGAGATCGTACCCAATCAGAGGCGATAACGCAGCCCCACCGAATGTGACCCCTACCGCTCGATGATCGCATCGACGAGCCACTCCCCGTCGACCTTGACCAGCTCCAATCGCAATGGACCCGAAGCTTGATCAGCCGCGCCATCGGACCGCACGGTGCTCACCGCGGTCAGCACCAGGACCTCGGCCTCGTCGTTGCCCAGGGACACGACTCCAGCCCTCGGGACCGTGGTCTCCACGACCGCGCCCAGCTGCAGCGCCACCTCCTCGGTGACGCTGATAGTGGAATCGTAGTTCTCGCGCATGGATTCGGTCAGGTACCCGCGCGCGGTGTCGAAATCCTCGTCGAGGGTCTCGTGGCTGTAGCTGAAGATCGCCTCGACGGCCTCGACTGCAGTTCGCTTGACCTCTTGCGTCGCCGCCGTATCCACGAAAGCTCGGTTCTCGGCTCCGCTTTCCGCGGCAGAGCTACCGCCAGCGAGGGCACCTACGCCCCGAGTCCCGATCAGCACTCCAGTGGCGAGCGCCGCCACCAGAGCGAGCACCACAACGAGCACGATAAGCCAGCGTGGCGCGCCCTGCCGAGCGACGGTGTTCCCATCATTGGCACCGGCTGCTGTTTGGTCTGCGCCACCCCCAGTTGATCCTGCGTCCGGGGCTTCCGCTTGCTGCTCGGCCCTGGAGCGATTGTGACCAGCGATCGGTGGGCGGCGACCACGTTCCGGCCGTTGCCCGCCCGCGGCATTGCGTCGCGCCATGATGACTACTCTCCCTCGATGAATATGCGGCTGTCAGGCGTGCTCGTGCTCAGCGCGCCACGGTCAGCGATCGCGAGCAGGCTCACTCGCCCTCCCCTGCGTTCTCCTCGGGCAGCGGCGCCTCGCCCGCGCCCTCCGGAGCTGGGGCCTCCCCTTCCGGAGCTGGGGCCTCTCCCTCGGGAGCTGGGTTCGCGCCCTGCCCATTCTCAGCGGCCGGGCCGCCCACGATTGGCGTGGAAAGCGCCACGTAGTCGGACGCCGAGACCAGCCACTTCCCGTCGACCTCGGTCATCGTCATGCCAGCGATGACCCGCTGGACGACATTGCCCGTATCGGGGCGCTCCGCGGTCTGGTTCAGCACGGCGAACACCTCGGCCGTGCCGGCTTCGGCATCGAATGACTCGAGCGCGATGTCGGTGACCTCGACGGTGATGCGACGGCCCTCGGTCTCGCGGCCAAGGAGTGCCTCCTCGGCCTGGTCGATCTGCTCATTGATCTCGTCACCGGTGATCACGGAGCGGATCTCGTCGAGCGTCCTCTCCGGATCATCGCCATCGAGCGAGTTCATCGTGACAACTGCTCCATGGGCGGCGGTCAGCACCTGATCACGTTCCGCAGCCACGCCCCGTCCGTCGACTACTCCCCACCACACCCAGGCGAGCCATGCGATCGCTCCGATCAGCAGTACTGCGATAACCCCAAGGGCGATCGTCGCACCGCTGCGGCGCTGCGGCTTATCCGCCGTCTTCTCGGACTGTGTGCCTTGGTTCTCACTCACGCGTTCACCGTACCTTCGCCATGTGCCTGTCCCGAAAATCCCATGCGGTTCTCAGGAAACCGCAAGCAAACACACATCTAGTGGGGCCCAGTCAATGCCCGGGCCCCACTAGATGCTGTCGTGCTAGTCGCCGTCGAGGATGTCGAGCAGCTGTGCCGTCTGCTCGGCGAACGGATTGAGGTTCGCCGTATCCGGAGCAACCTTCGGCTGCCGGTCCCACGGCTGGACCGTGTCGGGATCGGCATAGATCATCTTGTTGGAGCTACGCACACCCGTCGGACTCCCCTGCGGAGTGCGGCAGCCGACCGTGGTGTCCCATTCCCAGTCCGCGTGCGTGCCGTTGTACACCGCATCGATGGTCGGGCCGTCGGGCATCCGCTCATAGGTGCCCTCGTAGCCGACCGTGCACGCCGGTGGGTTGTTCAGCTCGAAGACAAGCCCGAAGTGCGCCGTCCCATCGTTGGGCGCGACGGTGTAGGCGGCGGCACCGAGGGCGGGCAATGCCTGGAGCACCGGCTGCAGGTAGGTGCCCCGCTCGCCGAGCACCTCGGCGATCGGAGCCGTATCGCTCAGGATCCGGGTCAGCGACGGTCCACCCCGATCGAGCAGCGCGCTGACAGCTTCGCTCGCGCTCGTCGCGGTGCCGATGATGCGCCGGATGTCCTGGTCGCTCTGCTGCAGCTGGTCGGTGATCAATCCGAGGTCACTAGAGAACGAGCGGATCTCGTTCTGCTGCTCGGCTTGGGTGCGCAAGAAAATGCTGCCATCGCGGAGGAACTGCAGCACCTCGGGCATGTTCTCGTTCGCTTCCTCCGAGAAGGTGTCGAACGAGTCAATGACCGTGCCGAGATCCTCGCCCCGGCCATGGAATACAAGGGCGGTCTCCTCGACGACCTCGCGGAACTTCTCCAGCGGGATCGATTGCGACAAGTCATACAATCCATCGAGCAGCCTGTCGACACGGACCGGCGCGGAGCTCCTCTCGAATGGGATCACGTCACCCTCTTCCAGGAAGGGGCCTTCGTCGGTATCGGCGCGGAGATCCATGTACTGCTCGCCGGCGGCAGATCGGTTCGCTACAACCGCACGGGACGAGGCAGGGATCTCGGGGGCGCCGGTACGGACCAGCAGTTCCACACGCGTGCCCCCTTCGATGGGCTCCTGCTCGCCGACCACACCGATTGGAGTGCCGCGGTAGGTGACCTCAGCGAGCGGGAAGATACCGCCAGTGCCACCTTCCTGAGTCATCTCCACATACACGGAGTACTCACCGAAGCCAAGCAGAGTGTGCAACCGCGCGTACTTGGCGCCGACGAACACGACGCCCACGACGGCGATCACCACGAACATGACTAGCTGGATCTTGACGAAGCGTGACATCATGGCTGGCCGACCCCCAAGGTGTCGAGGAGTTCCTGGAACTGTCCGAGTGGCGACGCCGCCGGCGCGCGCGCGGGCAACAAGTTGCCCAGCGGGATCAGCGGCGCGGTCCCCGGTCCTGGCACCGGACCGTTCCCGTTGACGTAGGGGTTGCTCGGGTCAATGACCGGCTGCGGCTGGCCGTATGGGGCCACGTACTGCGGCGGCGGCTGCCCGACACCCAGGTTCTCCAGGGTATCGGCGAGTTGGAGATCCACAGATACCCACCCGTTGACCGCTCCCGCATAGAAGACGTCGATCGCGCTATCCGGGAACGGGTATGTCGGCAGGATGGAGAGCGAAGCCGGCAAGTCCGCGCCCGTGTTGGCGAGTGCCTGGACGATCGGGCGCAGCGCTCGCAGATCGGCGACCAGATCCTCCCGGACCGTGGTGATCACATCCGAGCCGATGGTGCTCATGGCCTCGATCTGGCGGAGAGCCTCGATCAGCTGCGGAGTCTGCTCGGCGAGGATCTGGGTGCCGCGTGGGATCTCCTCCGCGATCGCGCTGATCTGGTCGCGCTGCGTATCGAGCCGCGCTGACATGACCTCGAGGTTGTCGAGGGCGCGCTGGATCTCCCCGCGCTGGTTGTTGAGGCTGTTGACGAGGGTGTTGGTTTCCTGCAGGAGCGACTTGACCTGGGGCTCCCGGCCTCCCAGCGCCTTCTCGAGCTCGTCGAGGATCGGTTGGATCTGCGCGACGCCACCACCGTTGAGCAGCAGTGACAGCGCACCGAAGAGGTCCTCGATCTCGATCTGGACACGGCTGTTGTCCGGGGGGATGTAGTGCCCGTCCTCGATCACTTCCGAAGCTCTATCCGACTCCGGTGGCTCGATGGCGACGAACTTCTCACCGAGCAATGCGGTCTGCTGGATGGAGATCAGCGAGTTCACGGGCAGCTGAAGGCCATCCCGCAGTCTCATCTCGATGATCGCGTTCCACCCACCGTCGCTTAGCGAGACGTCATCGACCATTCCCACGTTGACGCCATTGACCTTCACCATGGTATCGGGGAACACCTCGGGCACCTGGTCGAACTCGGCGGTCACGTTGATCGGATCAGATCCGAGGTCCGCGCCACCGGGCAGCGGAAGCGAGTAGATGCCGTCCTCCAGCATGCAACCGGTGGTGGTGGTCCCAACGGCGGCCAGGCTGATGACCAGGGTGGCCAATCGACCTGGTCGACGCCATGGCTTTGCATTGCTGGTCCGTGGAGCATTGCTCCTTGACGGATTGATCACCGTCCACCTCCAACCAGTGAGCGTTCGACATCAGTAAGGTCGATGGGTGCCTGGACACCTGGAACGGTGCCAGGGACCGGGCCAGCGTTCTGGATGAGCTGGTTGCTCATGATTCCCAGCGGCAGCACCACACCGGGGCTCCGCACACCGGCGTTCAGCTGCTCGGCGAGAGCATCGCATTGCTGGAGGATCGGTGCCATCTGCTCACCCAGTTCCGAGAAGCGCTCGTTCTGCGGGTACAGGCGCTGCACGTCGATCAGGCCGCAGACGGACCCACCGAGATCCTGCAGTTCAAGCAGGTTGAGGCGGGCAGCTAGCGTGCCTGATTCCGCATCGTAGGCATTCGCGAGGTTGCTGATCGCGAGCGGCGCCGTCACCAGGATCTCACTGAGAGCGTCTGTCTCCTGCGTCAACCGCGATGTCACCTGGGCAAGGCCATCCGCGTTGGATGAGAGCGCCTCGCGATTGTCGTTGACGAAGCGCGCGACATCGTCGAGCGTGAAGGAAAGCTGGTTGATCGCGGCACCGACATTTTCCCGCTCGCCGGCGAGATAGTCGGTGAAGATTGCCATCTGGGTGTTGAAGTTGCGCACCTGTGTGTCGTTCTCGGCGAGCGCGGTTGTCAGTTCCTGCAAGTTGCGGATCGTACCGAAGAAGTCCTCGCTGCCATTCGCGAACGTCCGCGACGCCTCGGCGAGCTCGGTGATCGATTCGCCGAGTGCTTGGCCATTGCCGACGAGGTTTGCATGGGAGGTGTCGATGAACTCGGACAGTGCCCCGTCCTTGTTCGCCCCATCCGAGCCCATGGCCTCGGTGAACTCGGCGATGGACCGGTAGATCTCATCGACCTCGACGGGAACCCGCGCGCGTTCCCGCGGGATCTCCGCATCGTCGCCTTCGAGTTCCGGGCCGCCCGAGTAGGCGGGCGAGAGCTGGATGAAGCGATCCGAGATGAGCGAGGGGGTCATCTGCAGCGCGAACGCATCTGCAGGGATCTTCACTCCCCGGTTGATATTCATCTCCACGCGCACCTCGTCGCCCACGGGAGTGACGCTCGAGACCTTGCCGACCTCCATGCCCAGCACACGCACCTTGGTTCCGCTGTAGATGCCCACGGTCGTCGGGAAATGCGTGGTGATCTGCAGCCCGGGCCGGAAGAAGAACCACCAGATGATGGTCCCAGCGAGGAGCAGCAGCACCAGGGCGCCCGCGATTACTCCGATGCCTTTCTTGGCCATCAGTTAACTCCCTCGGTGTTGATCGGGGCACGAATGCCTGGGACCTCGGGCAACCCCGGCGGTGTGAGATTGACGATGGCGATATCGAACCAGCGTCCGTTTCCGAGGGTGTCCGCGAAGACCCGGTAGAACGGCGCGAGCAGGTTCACGCCGCGCTGGAGCGCTTCCTGGTTGCGCACGAGGATGTCGGTGACGCCCTGCAGCTGTTCCAGCGCAGGCCCCATCTGGGCCTCGTTGTCCTCGACGAGGCCGGTCAGCTCGGTGGAGAGATCCTGGCTCGACCGGAGGAGGATCGAGATCGCCTCGCGCCGGATGTTGAGCTCCTGCAGAAGCAGGCCCGCATTGGTGATCAAGCGGCTGAACTCCTCGTTGCGGTCCGCGAAGATCTGCGTGGTCTCCCGAGTCTGATCAAGGAGCCGCACCAGTTCCTCATCGCGGTCGGAGATCGTCTGCGAGAGCCGCGTGACCCCATCGATGGCGTTGCGCATGTGCTCGGGGGTGTCGGCGAAGCTGTCCGAGAGGGTCCGGAAGGCTTCGGCTGACTGCTCCATATCGATTTCGCCCAGCGTCTCGGCCGCATCGGAGAACGCGGGGATGACGTCGTAGGGAGCGGTCGTACGTTCCAGCGGGATCCGCACCCCAGGATCAAGTGCCTCGGTGCCGCGCGGTTCCAGCGACACGTACTTCTGTCCCAGCACGGTCTTGATCTGGATCGAGGCCTCCGTGCGGTCGCCGATCCAGGTGTCCTCGATGCGGAGCCCGACGGCAACGCGGTCGCCCTCGAGCGTCATGTCAGTCACCTCACCGACCTTGACGCCCGCTACGCGGACCTCTGCGCCGACGTCCATGCCGGCGGTCTCGCTGAACTCGGCAGTGTAGTGCTGGGCCTGCCCGTACAGCGGAACATCAGTAAGGAAGAAGGCCGATGCCGTGGCTGCCAGGATGACAATGACACCGATGAAGCCGGTGATCGAGGGATTTCGGTGCAAGGTCACTGGATACCCCCAGGTTGGCAGCGTTGCGCCACGTTGGTGTAAATCGGCTGGTTCAGCCGCGGGATTCCACCGGGAACACTAACCGTGGAGGGCGCGCCCGGTCCGAGCATGATGTCGAGCCCGCAGAGGTAGATGGAGAACCAGGAACCCAGCGAAGCGGACTTGCCCACGCGCTCGAGCTTGACCGGCAGGTTCTGCAGCGCGGACTCGACCTGGCCGCTTCCCTCGTTGAGGTTGCTCGCAAGCTGCTCGACGCCGCCGACTGTGCCCTGGATGGACGGGCGGGAGGATTCGAGAAGCGCGCTCAGCTCCGTGGTGAGAACCGAGAGCGAGTCGACAGCGCTGCCGATCGTTCCGCGGTCTTCCGCGAGGCCGCTCACCAGGATGTCGAGGGAGGTCACCATCTCCTTGATGTCCTCGTCGTGCTCATTGACCCGCTCGAGCACTGAGTTCAGGTTCGTGATGACGGCGCCGATGACCTGGTCCTTATCGGCGATCGCATTGGTGAGAGTGCCGACATTCGCGACGAGCTGGGTGACAGTGGTCCGCTCGCCCTGGAAGATCTGGATGATCTGGTCCGCGAGCCGGTTGATGTCTGCCGGGTCGAGGGTCTCGAACAATGGCCGGAAGCCGTTGAACAGGACGGTCAGGTTGACCGCCTCCGTTGTCCGCTCGAGCGGGATCACATCACCCGATTCCAGCATCTCGCTCTCGTCCCCGGTCGTACCCCTGGTCAGCAGCAGGTATCGCTGGCCGGCCAAGTGGCGGTACCGGATGGCGGCATCGACGTTGGCTGGAACTTGCATGCCCTCCTGCAACTGGAACTCGACCTCGGCGATGTCACGGTCGGCGCCCTGGGGCAAGAGGCTGATGGCGGTGACCGCGCCGACGCGCACGCCAGCGATTCGGACCTCGTCACCGACGCTCAGGGAGGTGACGTCGCTGAAGCGGGCGGTGTATTTCGCGCCCGAGGTGGGCAGGTAGTTCGAGACGGCTACCGCGAGCACTGACACGGCCAGGATCGTGACTATGGCAAAGACAATGAGCTTGATCAGGGGTGCGGCGAGGCTCTTCATCGGATGCTCACCTCCGCCCCGCGCAGTACTGGTGCTCCGATCATGGTGGTCCATCCTGGGATGTCGTCGGGCGCGATTCCGGTGCCCTGGCTGTAGATGACGCTCAGTGCATCGCGTTCCGCCGGGGATCCAGCAAGGTCAACACCGCTCGTGCTCACGACGCTGGCCAGCGGATTCGGGAGTTCCTGCACGTTCTGTGGCCCGGGGTTGCGCGAAGGCACCGGATAGGTGCCGTCATTGATGGCGCCTCCCGGGTACTGGCCGAAGTTGCCCTGGCCCGGCGGTACCGCTTGGTAGCAGACTGGGCCACGGTCATCAAAGAGGCGTGGCTCGTCCTGGTTGGGCAGGTAGCGTCCGCGCGGATTCGCGATCTCCACCGTCATGTTGAGCCCTTGGCCGCGTTCCGCGACGCCGGCGCCGAACGCGCGGTCGAGCCGAGGCTCGACGTCAGCGAAATAGCCGATGGCGCATCCATAGGCCGGCGAGTACCGGGCAAGCATCTCCAGGGTCTCCCTTGAGTCCGCGGCGATGGTGATGATGTTATCGCCGTTGGTGTTGAGGAAGTCAGCGAGCTGGTTCGACGAACGGGTCAGCGACACCAGCATCGCATCAACGTTGGAGCGTTCCTCGATGATCGTCTGGTTGGTGGTGCGGAAAGTATCGAGCGCGTTGATCAGATCGGGCAGCGCGTCGGAGTAGGTATCCGCGAATGTCGCGAAGTCCCGCACTGTTGCCTCGAGGTTGGGCTGCTCCGTATTGATGCTGGTGGCCATCTCCTGGAAGCGGTCGATCATGGCACCGAGCTTGTCACCCCGGCCGCTGAACGCCTGGTTGAGAGATCCAAGGGTGACGGCGAGGTCCGCGGGTGGCACGGCAGTGAGCAGATCGTGGAACACGTCGTACATGCGCGACGCGTCGATGACGCTGCCCTGGGTCGCCTCGGGGATGACCGCGCCCGCCTGGATATTATCCCCGGTCGGTACCTCCGGCATGATCAGTGCAACGTAGCGCTCGCCGAAGAGCGTCTTGGGAGCGATTCGCGCCGTCACGTTCTCCGGGACGTACGACACCTTGTCCGCATCGATGGCGATCTCGATTCGCGCCTGGCTATCCGGGCCGATGCTAGTGCTGCGCACCTCGCCCACGTTCACACCTTTGATCTTGACATCAGCCTGCTCGCTGAGCGAGTTGCCGAGCGTGTCGACAACCACGGTCACCATAGCGACCGGCTTGAAGACCTTCATGAAGGTCAGCGTGGTGAACAGCACGAACGCCAGGATCAGCGCGATGAAGATGACTCCGATGATGCGCAGCCTGTTCTTGCTGGGTACAGCACTCATCCGGCAACCCTCACTGTGGTAGTCGTGCCCCAGATGGCGAGGCTCAGGAAGAAGTCAAGGATGGCGACGGTGACGATAACCGTACGCACCGAGGTGCCGACGGCCACGCCGACGCCTGCCGGGCCGCCACTGGCGTTATACCCGTAGTAGCAGTGCACCATGATGAGCACGAACGCAAAGATCAACACCTTGCCGAACGACCACAACACGTCCTCTGGGGGCAGGAACAGGTTGAAGTAGTGGTCGTACGAGCCAGTCGACTGGCCATTGAGGTACACGTTGATGGATCGCGAGGCGAAGTACGAGGCGAGCAGGCCAACGATATACAGCGGGATGACCGCGATGAAGCCAGCCACGATGCGGGTCGTGACGAGGAACGGCAGGCTCGGTACTGCCATGACCTCCACGGCGTCGATCTCCTCGGAGATGCGCATCGCGCCGAGCTGGGCAGTGAAGCCGCAGCCGACCGTGGAGGACAGTGCCAGCGCCGCGATGATCGGCGCCACCTCGCGGGTATTGATGTACGCCGCGATGAAGCCCGTCAGCACCGAGGCGCCGATCTGGTCGAGCGATGCGTAGCCCTGCATGCCCACGACCACGCCGGTGAACGCGGACATCGCGATGATGACGCCGAAGGTGCCCAGGATGACCGCGAGGCCACCGGTGCCGAAGGTCACCTCGGCGAGCAGCCGGGTCACCTCCTTCGGGTACTTCTTGGTAGCAGCGGGGATCCAGGCAATCGCGCGACCGTAGAACGACAGCTGCCCGCCCAGGTCCTCGAGCGTGTTGAGGGGTGCCTTGGCGACTTTCTTCGCACGCCGCCCCATGACATCGAGGCGGCCCTTGGTTGCCGTCATGCCTTACGCCCCCTTCGGCGGGATGATCTGGATGTACACAGCGGTGAGGATGAAGTTCGCGAAGAACAGCAGCAAGAATGTGACGACGACGCCCTCGTTCACTGCGTCGCCCACGCCCTTTGGGCCACCCTTGGGGTTGAGGCCCTTGTAGGCAGCGATCACGCCTGCGATCACACCGAACACCATGCCCTTGATCTCGCCGATCCAGAGGTCGGGCAACTGCGCGAGCGCGGAGAACGAGGCGACGTAGGTACCTGGCGTGCCGTTCTGCAGCATGACGTTGAAGATGTAGCCACCGCCGACGCCCACCACGGCCACGAGACCGTTGAGCAGCATGGCGACGAGGATCATCGCCAGCACGCGCGGCACCACGAGGCGCTGGACGGGATCGATGCCCAGCACCCTCATCGCGTCGATCTCCTCGCGGATGGTGCGTGATCCCAGGTCCGCGGTCACGGCGGAACCAGCAGCGCCCGCTACGAGCAAAGCGGTCACCAGCGGCGCGCCCTGCTGGATGACGGCCAGGGCGCTCGCGGAACCAACAAAGCCCTCTGCACCGAGCTGGCGGATCAGCGAGCCCGTCTGCAGCGAGACGATCGCGCCGAACGGGATCGCCACCAGCGCGGTCGGAAGGATCGTCACGTTCGCGATGAACCAGGCCTGCTCGATGAACTCGCGGGTCTGGAACGGACGACGGAACGTGTTGCGGATGACGTCGACGAATAGCTGGAAGATCAGGCCGGCCTGGCGGAGCATGCTCCCTGCGGCCTTGGTCACCTTGTTATCGCGCACTGCGCTTGTCATTGGTTGCTCCCCGCACGCTCCGCCGCCTCACGCTCCGACGCCTCATGCTCCGACGCCTCGTGCTCCTCGAGCTCCTTGCGGATCGCCCGCTGCGCCTGCGGCGGCAGCTCATCGACGATCGCCTTCACCCGCTCGCGACGACGGATCTCGCCCTGCCGCACCGGCATCCCCGGCGTCGGCCGGATCTGCGGCACGATCCCCCGCACATCCTCGTCCGGCGACCCATCCGCGTGCCCGGCCGCGGCCATCGCCTCCTCCGCCGCGCGCTGCGCCTCGTCCTTCTCCTCCGACATGCCGATCGGGCCAAGCTTGCGGCCATTGAGGAACTGCCCCACCACCGGCTCGTCCGAGGTCAGCAGCACCTCGCGCGGACCGAACATCACCAGCTGCTTGCGGAAGAGCATCCCCAGGTTGTCCGGCACCGTCCGCGCCATGTTGATGTTGTGCGTCACGATCAGCACCGTGCAATCGATCTGCGCGTTGATATCGAGGATCAGCTGGCTCAGGTACGCCGTGCGCACCGGATCGAGGCCCGAGTCCGGCTCATCGCACAGCAGGACCTCCGGGTTGAGCACCAGCGACCGCGCGAGGCCCGCGCGCTTGCGCATCCCGCCCGAGATCTCGCCCGGCAGCTTGTTCTCCGC